>NZ_WNNK01000005.1 GCF_009724245.1 Pseudomonas spelaei
GCTGCGCACCGAACCAAAGAACATCGACATGCGTTGGTCCACCACGATCAGCGCCGGACGATCGCGCTCTTCGGTAAAGGTGCGCACCACCGGTTTGCCGGTGCGCAGGGACGCACGCCAGTCGAGGTGGCGCAAGTCGTCACCGGGCTGGTAGCGCCGCAGCTCGTCGAAATTCAAACCACGCCCCCGCAGCCGCGAGGCATGGTTACCGGCGAGGAGGCTGCCCTGGGGCTGGCGCGCGACAAAACTCAGGTCCCGCGCCTGGAATTGCAGGGCCATCAACTGCCCTAAAGACACATAGACCAGCCCGTCAGTGTTCATGCCGGGATCGCCACGGTGTCCAGCAGACGGTCCAGCACCTGATCGGCGCTGACGCCATCGGCCACCGCGTCATAGCTCAGTTGCAGGCGGTGACGCAGCACCGGATGAGCCACTGCCCGCACGTTATCCGGGGTCACGAAGGCCTGGCCTTGCAGCCAGGCGTCGGCACGCGCGCAGCGGTCCAGGCCGATGCCGCCACGGGGGCTGGCGCCCAGGCTGATCCAGCGGGCGAGGTCAGGGTCATAGTCGGCGGGGTGGCGGGTGGCGTTGATCAGGTCGATCAGGTAGCGGTCGATGGTCGGTGACACCTGGATCGCGCTGACTTCGTGACGGGCGGCGAAGATCACCTCTTGCGCCAGGGTAAAACCCTGTACCGCGTGGGCGGCCACGGCCTGTTCTTCTTCGCGCAGCAGGCGCAGTACCTGGCTTTCATTGTCGGCGCTGGGGTAGTCCAGCAGTACTTTCATGAGGAACCGGTCCATCTGCGCTTCCGGTAATGGATAGGTGCCTTCCTGCTCGATGGGGTTCTGGGTGGCGACCACGATAAACAGTTCGGGCAAAGGATGGCTGGCGCCGGCCACGGTGATTTGCCGTTCTTCCATGGCTTCCAGCAAGGCGGCCTGGACCTTGGCCGGGGCACGGTTGATTTCATCGGCGAGGATCAAATTGCCGAACAGTGGGCCGGGTTGGAAGCGGATCTGGTTGTGGCCGTCCACCTGATGCAGCACCTCGGCGCCGGTGATGTCTGAGGGCAGCAGGTCCGGAGTGAATTGGATACGGCTCATCTTCGCGTCCAGGTGCCGGGCCAGGGCCTTGACCGTGCGGGTCTTGGCCAGGCCGGGCAGGCTTTCCAGCAGCAGGTGGCCGTTGGCGAGCAAGCCCAGCAGGATCTGCCGGATCACCCGGTCCTGGCCCAGCACGCTTTCGGCGATGCTGGCTTGCAGGGCGTTTAAATCGTTGAGCGCGGTCATGGCAATCGTCCTTGAATCGAGGGGTCACCAGGGCGCGGTGACCACGATGTATTGCACCGAACTGCCGACGTATTGCGGCTGATACCAGGTTGGCCCGCAGTGTTGATAGGCCACGCCGTTGGCGATCACCGAGACGCAATTCACGGGCACCGTAGTGACCCGGGTGCCGATGGCCAGCACCGTAGCGGTGGTCGCGCCGATGACGGCGGCGGTGGCCCACGGGTGATACCAGTCATCCGGGTGCGGAGGCGGTGGTGGAGGTGGCGGCGGTGGCATCGGGTAAGGATGCGGCCCTGGTCCTGGTGGTACCGGATAGGGATGTGGCTCAGGCCTTGGATAGGGTTGAGGCCCAGGTTGTGGATAGGGATGCGGACCCGGTTGGGGATGCGGTTCCGGGTGAGGTTGAGGCGGCATAGGCCTTGGCGCGGGCGTTGGATGCGGCATCGGCTGGACCGGGTGCATCCCGCCACCGCCATGGGGCACCACGAAGGTCCGGGCACCGCCACCGCCGCGCAGTTGCCAGGCCTGGGCGGCCAGCGGGTCGAACAACGTCAGCAGCAAACTTGCGGTGAGGACCGCCGCCGTGCCTTTCATGGCTGGTCTCCCTTGGGCTCCAACTGTTGCAAGGGCACCGAACGGGCGCCGGCCGGAGGGGTAAATTCGAAGTCCCTGCTGTTCACCAGAGGGTTGAGCACCCACTGATAGTTGACGCTGTGCCGAGGTTGTTCGGGCGTGTCGCGGCGGCTGATGACTAATCGGCACGGCAGGGGCTGCGGGCCCTGGCGAACCCACAGTTGCCAGTCGATATCCGGTTGGCGATAAGCGTAATGCGTGCAGGCCTGGCCTTCGATAAGGTCGCTGCCGATCATCACGGCGTTGCTGATGCCCACGTCCTTGGCGGTGCCGGGTGCCCAGCGAAACAGATCGGCCAAGGGCAGTTCGATGCCGTAGCGTTCGCTCAATTGGTCGAGTAACTGGCCGATGTTCGAGGGTGCCGCCTGATTGGCGAAGTAACCGCTGCGGCTGTCATAGAGGGTGAAAACTTTGCCGTTGTAGAACAGGCTGCGGCGTGAGCCGTCGGTTTCGACCGAGACTTGCAGTTTGTCGGGCTGTACCGCCAGCAAGTGGGTCTGGTGGCTGAATTCAACGACCTGGCCATTGTCCAGCACCTGGTCGGTCTGGCTGCTGGCATTGATGCGAAATTGCTGCAGGGTTCGCAGGTAGCTGCCCATTTGTTCCAGGGCGGAGAGGGCCTTGGGGTCGATTTCTTCGGCCCAGGCGCAGTTGGCGCTCAGTAACAGGCTGATCAGCAACACGCGGGTACGATGAATACGGGACATGGCGCACTCCGTTCAATCCATGAAGGTCAAGCTCACCAGACGTACTGAAGACGCAGGGTCCAGGTGGTCACATCGGGCGAACCACGCCGTTCAGAGACCGTGTCGGTATAGGCAAGCAAGCCACCGAACTGTGGTGACAGCATGAAGCCGAGGCTGGCGCCCAGCAGCGCGTTTTCCTGCTTGTTGTCTTGCCAGTCGCCGTCGATCTTGCTTTCTCCGCCCCGGCTGTAGGTGCCGTCGAGAGAAGCCCAGAGGGCGCGGTTGATGGTGTAGCTGTAATGGCCCTCGATGGCGTACAGCGGCTTTTGTTCCAGCTTGCTGTTGCCGTGGTAATCCTTGTTGTCGCCGAACAGCGAGACCCAGGTATTGATCTCCAGCCAGGTTGGGCCGATGGGCGTGCCAAAACCCAGTTCCGGTTTGAACACCCAGCGGTTGGAGCCGATGTTGATGATGCGGTCCTTGTCGTAGTCGCCGGTTGGCAGGGTTACCCAGAGGGCACCAGTGAGGAAGGTTTCGGGTTTCCAGCTGGCAAACTCCTCGGCCGTCAACGCGGGGCCACCGAAGATGTTATGGGCGAATACCACCTGCGCGTCGCCCATGCCGCCATTGCGCTTGGTGCCATTGAAAAATTGGGCGTTATCGAAGGAGGCCGAGACGTCGGCGTAGGGCTGGATAAACTGGATGGCGCTGTTGCGGCCATCGATGCTGAAGGAGCGGGCGTAACGGAACAGGTAGAGATCGGCATTCAACGATAAACCGTTGATGGGCAGCGTGGTGTCGATGGGGGTGTTGGTGTCGATCCGATTGTAGTAACCGAACACCATGTTCAGGTTGGTCGGGGTATTTTGCCAATCCCTGGCGTTGTCGGCGTAACTGATCCCTGGCACCAGCGCCAGCGTTGCAGCGGTGAGCGCACTTAGTCGTGTACGTGAAACCATGGCTTTACTCCTTGTATAGGCCTGATGTCAGGGGTTTACGTGTCTGGTCTCAGCCTGTTGTGACCGGACACGGGGTGTTACTTGAGCGGTGTCAGCGGTGGCAGCTTCCACTGGCCGTTACCCACCTCAGGCTTTGGCAGGTAGATACGCAAAATGGCGTAGAACGGGCCGGGTGGCGCGGGCAGCCAGTTGCTTTGTTCCGCTTTTGGTGGCTCGTGGTGTTGCAGGGCCAAGGTCAGGCCGCCGTCGGCATCGAGCTTGAGTTTGGGCAACATCCGCGAGTTGATCAGGTAGCGCTTCTTGTGGTTGGGCACCAGCAACTTGGTCTTGCCGTCGTACATGGTCAGGGACCAGAACGCGTCGGCCGGCGGCAACTGGTCCTTGGCGAAGTGCAAGGTGTAGCTGTGCCGGGCACCGTTGACGGGTTTGCCTTCGCTGTCGACGAAATAGCTCATGTACGCCGCTTCATCGCTGGAGTTGCCAAAGATGCCCATGTTGGCGCCGGCGTAGCGGTACAGGTAATTGTTTTGCAGGTGGTCACGGCTGCCGAACAGGTCGCCACTGCTGACTTGATGGGTGTCGACCTTGTCCTTCTTGAAGGCGGCAAACTCGGCCTTGCCGTCGGCGATCCCGTCTTCCAGCGCTTTGCGTTGCTCGGCGGTCAGCGCCTTGAGGTCAAACGGCTTGCCCGCTTCGATGCCAATGGTGGCAAAACGTGCGAGCAGGTCTTTTTCACTGTCTTGCGGGGCGGCGAAGGCCAGCATGAAGTTCAGGTAGCGGAACAGCTGCGGGCTGTCGCTCATATGGGGTGCGGGTTTTGGCCAGATGATTTTCGACGCCTTGACGGCGGGCTGGTTCACATAACGGCTCAGGCGCTCCACCTTGTAGCCGGCCTGGATCTGCTTGACCTTGCCCAGGTCCTTGTCATCGAACAACTGGGTGCGAAACAGCGCATAGGCAATGTTGCTTTCGCTGCGCACCACGCGATCGATATTGGCCGGTTGCTGACCTTTCCAGTCAGGTCCGGTAATCATGTAGTGCCCACCGTTGTTGCCGGTGCTGCGGGTGCCCAGGTAGCCGAAGTTTTGCGTGTAGAGGTCGACCAACTGTACCGAGTAATAACGGTCTTCCTCGATTTTCGGCAGGGTCAGTACCACCGGTTCAGCTCGAAGATCCAGCCAGACGAAGGAGTAGGGCGTGTCTGAATTGGGGGTGACGAACGCTGTATCCTTGGGGGTGAAGACCTGAGCGGTGTTGCCGATGTGGTTGAACGGCGCCTTGAAGTTCGGGCCGCCCTTGTCCACCGCCTGGGTGTAGAGGGTCTTGTACATTTCCACCACCGGGAAGCCATACAGGTAGGCATCCTTGGCAATGGCCCTGGCGTCACTGGGCGTGGCCGTGAAGTCGGCCCAGGCGCCGGTGCTCATGAGAATCGAGAGGCTCGCCAACAGCAGGCGCGTCGGTTTTCTGATCATGTTGTTGCGTCTCTATTAGGGAGCTGGGGTGATGACGTCGAGTTTCCAGCTTTTATCGAAGTAGGCCTCGGTGGGAGCATACAGTCGGAAATAGCTGAACCAGTGTTTGCCCGGCAGAGTTTGCACCCAGTTGCTCTCGAAGTCTTTTGGCGCGTGCGGTCCGAAGTAAAGATCGATGGATCCATCGGGATTTTTCTTCAAATCCTGACGTGAAGACAGGTCGGCCTTGCGCTGTGGATTGTCGATCAGGCAGCGGCTTTCGATGTCATACACGGTCAGCGACCAGAACTGCCTGGCGGGCGGGTTGGCCCCCACGTGCAGCGTGTAGTTCTGGCCACCGTCCAGCCACTGGCCTTTGTGGTCGGTGTAGGCGCCGAGGTAGGTCTGACCCAGCCCTGGCGTTTTCGAGACCATGCCCTTGGTGTTGGTCACCGCTTCGTAGAACCAGGCGCTGCGCTCCCACAACTGGTCGTAATAGGTCACGCGCTGGGACGGTTCGGCGATGTTCAGGACGGTGTCCCATTGACGGTCAGGCCAGTACTGGGCCTGAGGGAAGCGTTTGGCAAAGGCGTTGGCCTTGGCAATCAACTCGCCCATTTGTGCGCCTTGCTCCAGGGCCTGGCGCTGGTGCTCGTTGGGGTTGAAGGGTTTGTCCTTCTCGATACCCAGGCTGGCAAGCATCGCCATGTAGAAACGGTCGCGTTCGTTGACCGGCTCCTTCTGGATAATCCCGTGCAGTCGCTCCCAGTAAGCAATGCCACGCGGGTGGGTGCCCGACCAGGGCTTGCCACCGGGCGAGAGCAATCGGGTTTTGCCGGGGTTGGCGCGCTGGGCGTAGGGATACATCCTGAACTGCTCGACCAGGGCTTTGCCCTTGGCCGGATCAGGGTCGAGGACACGAAAGCCCACCAGCACGTTCATGGTTTCGGACTTGGCTAGGTAATACTGGCCAGCATCGGCAGGCGGCTTATGGCCTGGGGGCAGTACCAGGTACTTGCCACCCTTGCCTTGGTCAGGGCCGGTCTGGCCCATGTCAATGATTGCCCGCTGCCAGAAGTCACCAATGCCGCCAGCGGTAGGGCCCGGCGGCAATTCGATCACCAGTGGGCCGGTCTCATTAAGGTCGACGAAACCCAGGATATACGGCGTGGTGGCATTGGCGGTGATCACGCCGAGCTTGTCTTCGTAGCTGTTGAGCACCATCAGGTCACCGCTGCGGGCGCCCAGTTTGGTGCTGAACTCATCCTGCCACTGGGCGTAGGACACCAATGGCAAGGCCCAGAGGAAACTTTGGGTGGCTTGTTGAAAATCCAGCTCGCCATACAGCTTGGCGATCTCGCTATGGGCCGGTAGTTCACCGTCCATGGTGATCGGGCCGATGCGGGTCTCGAGGGTTTGTGCGTGCAGGCCATAACTGATGGCCAGGGCGAGCAGGCTCAAACCGGCGTTACGAATCAACAGGTGCATAGCCATATCCCTATTTCCCGAAGGTCACGTTAAGGCCCGCAAACAGGGTGAACTGGGGCAGCCCGTCACCTTTACGCGCGACGGTCCATTGGGGTTCGACGTAGGCGTTGAGAATATTGCTGCCGGTCTTCCAGGCCTTGCCCATCCCGAAACCGATGGGGATGTAATGGGTGTCGTTTTTCAGGTCGAAGGTCCAGGTGCCGGTGGAACGCAGGTACCAGCCTTTGGGCAGGTTATGGATGAGGAAGGGCTGGAAGGTGGCGCTTTCGACGCGGGCCCGGTCACTGTCACCGGCAAATGAGCTTTGGTACTGCACCAGTGCCCCGAGCAGGCCACGGGGAGAGGCGTCGATAGCCACTGCCGCCAGGCCCGCCTGCCACTTGCCCGTTCCCAGCTCATCGTGCTCGGCGGTGGGCGCTGTGATTTGCGGGCCGATGCCCAATTGCACGCCTTCGGTCTTGAGCAGGAAAATGTCGAACAGGTTCAGGTCGCCGATGCCAGTGCTGTAGCCGCTGCGGGGGGCGGGTCGGGTACTGAGGGGCAGGGTGGCGCGCAACAGTTGGGGAACACCCATAACGTCCGACGGCGCAATGGGCAGTGTGCCGCGCAGCAATACGTCATTGGTATGGGCATTGGTGTTGTACAGCCTGGGGGTGTAGTAGTCCTGCAGGTTGGCACCCGGCGCAAGGTTGAGCGGGTTGTTGCTCTTGTTCGCGGTGTCGGCGTTATCGGCCTGGGCAGAAAACGCGGGCAACAGTAGGGCGGCCAACATAAATGCTGGAGTGCACGATGAGGTGAACATGATAATTCCCCTGTTCCGTGGTCACTGACCCGATAGCGCCTTTTTCTAAAGGCTGTCAGTTTGTCCATATTTGAAGATCATGCAGGACATGTCGATTTAAGCTAGCAGCAAAATCCAGACTCGCTAGTCATGCGAATGAATTAGTTGCTTTGTGCGGGGGAAGTCACGGTTTTGTTGAAGGATGTCACCGTGATGGCAACCTTGGGAGAAAGGAGGTCAGTGGTTCGCCAGCATCGCTTTGACTTTATCGCGTAACTGGTCGATGGAAAACGGCTTGCCAATTATCTGCATGCCTGGGGGAAGCTCAATGTTCTCGGCATAACCACTGGCAAACAGGATCGGTAAGGCGGGGCGCAGTTTCCGGGCTTCTTGCGCCAGCTCCTTGCCGTTCATGCCGGGCAGGCCCCAGTCGGTCATCATCAGGTCGATCACTTGATTGGCGTTTTCGATATTTTGCAGGGCTTGTGTGGCGTCTGCCGCTTCAAGCACCTTGAACGCCAGTTCTTCGAGGACATCAACGATCAGCATGCGCACGATGGCATCGTCTTCGACTACAAGGATGGTGGCGGCGGTGGACATGGTGAGGGTTCCCAAGAAATGAGGGTACAAGTCGTTGAAGGATCATCCTCTCGCGAGTCAGGTCGATCGCGACAAGTTCCCGAAACAGGGCAGGCATTGTGACGATAATGAGCACAAATGTCCCGTTCAATATGGGGTGTTTGTATCAGGCAGGGCGCAGTAATAGAAAGTGCGGACAGCTCTGGTATGTGGCCGTCCCAGCCGAGTTCAATAATGGATCAAGGCTGGGGTTATTCACAGGACCGCCGGTTAAATCAAGGTAGTGTAGCCATAGCCAAGTTCGCGACGGCGAATTCGTCTACGCCATCTGCAACTATGTCGCCAGTATGAAACTCACTTATATGGTACTCACGGGCTCCAGTTTGA
Source organism: Pseudomonas spelaei (assembly GCF_009724245.1). GTDB lineage: Bacteria > Pseudomonadota > Gammaproteobacteria > Pseudomonadales > Pseudomonadaceae > Aquipseudomonas > Aquipseudomonas spelaei. The sequence goes on from NZ_WNNK01000005.1 coordinate 8,260, forward strand.
GATTTAGATGTTTTTTGCGAGGCGGCAATTCCCCCACTATTTAACGTTTTTTCCAGGCCTTCTTGCATGGACCTCAACGTTTCAAACTCTACGAATCCTGAGTCAGGGTCGTAGAAAAACCATTCGGTTTTACCGTTTTCGACTTTTATACCTGCTAGCATTGCATGATCTTCACTGGCAATTCTAATTGTTTTTGACGTGGGAGAGTTTGTCAAATCGTCAATGATCTCCTGGTAGTCAACTTTTTTTGGGGTCTTCCCCATATGAAAAGTATGAGTCCTACCTACGATGTCCTGAAAGTCTCTCAAGTCCTGGTTGAACTTGATTGCTTGGGGAGAGGCGAGATCAGCAGCTCTGTAAAAATTTTTCATGAGTTGCTTTTCCTTTCCATATTGAATAGCGAGTGCCATGGTATTGACCAATCCGGCGCATTCGCCTTTTGAGGTGATGTCAACGTGGGCGAGGTAATAAGTTTGCGAGACAGGTGTCACCTTAACGCCTGGCGCTTGTACGTCGTTCATCAGGAGATAAGAATGATATTTGGCATCCTCGATTTGACTCTGCTTTATCGCCTTTGACAGAGTACCGATTTCTTCTGGCGATCTATTTGGCTTTGAGGCGAGTTTCTTTAGTTCGTCAGTTGAGATGTTGGGGTAATAATCTGGAAGGCTTTCCAAACTTCCATTTATATAACCGCGATTATAGTCGCGAATCTTTTCCGGGGTTTGCGCATTAATCACGTTCTCGTAGAGTTTAGCGTGGATCCTTTCGTACTGCCCCCCTGCAGCGATGGCGTGAGTCCGACTACCACGTATAGGCGTAAAGTCCTTGATTGGGGGGCCATATGGCTGATTCGTGATCGGATTGTAGTGATACCAATTGTCATTCCGGAGTATGGCCACCCCCTCGATGTTGCGCCCCGCAGACTGGAAGGAGCCTATGAGTGCTGGCCCATGTTCTTTGCTGGCTGCTTTCAACAGGTCATAATTACCCGATGCGCCACGGGCGTTGTTGATAGTGTCGGACACTAGTGATAGGCCAGCACGGCCAACGGAGCGCACGCCCCTTGCGGTGGTCTTTGCGCCGCTGATCATGGCTCGTCCTGCACCCACCAGCAAATCCCCGAGCCCTCCCGCCGGGTTGAACGCGTTGATGGTGCCCACACCAATGATTTTTGCCACTTTCGCGGCTTTGACGGCCGTACTGGCGGCGGTGGCCCCAACTTTTGCGACTTTTGCTGCTGTTGCTGCGCCGGCGGTCAAGAAGCCCAGGACGTCCATTACCAAGTCTGTTGCGCCGTCCAGGTAGTTGCCGTTCTGGAAGTTGACAATGGCTGACCGGAGCGGCACCAGGTTCAGAAAAAAGTCCGCGACGGCCCATTCGTGTTCTTTCTGTTTGTCGAATGTGCTGGCCCCCTTGGCGTGTTTCACCACGTCTTTGCTGTCGATATCAAGATGTTCGACAAACACATCGGCGATGGATTGTGTTCGCGTTGAGGAGAAGCTTGAGGGTGTGGTAGAAGCGCCGTCTTGCGGTGTCTGGTTCAGGGCTGCTTCGTTGGTGTTGGTTGGGGTGAACGGTTCTATTTTTTCTTCTTTGTTGGCCTCTCGCTCCCTTTTCCTCGTTAGCTCACGGCCTGGAACCGTACTGATCTCTCCTTTCTGGATGTCAATTTTATAAACGGTTTCTCCATTAACGCCGGTGGCTTTCACTAATAGAGTGTTGTCTTTGTCGTGGAGTGTCTTGGACGTAAAGTTCATGCCTAGCGCGTAGGTCTTCTTCTGGAAAAACTCAAGTTTGCCGTGCTCCAGGTTTTGCCTGTCGGTCAATGGAAGCTGGGCAATAAGGTGTTTGATGGTCGTGCCGATGCCCTTTTGGCGTGCTTGGATCGCCTGCGCGAACTGATGGTTGAACGCCTTGTTCACCTCGAGTTTGAGGGGCGCATTTATCGCTTCAAGTGGAATCCGGCTGTCGGTGGTTTTCCATTTGGTATCACCCAGCTCCATCATGGCGATATCGAGCATCGAATGAAGGCCGGCGGGCCGTCTATGGGGGTTGTAGAGTGGCTCGGCGTAGGGGGTGCCAGGCTCATCAAGGCGCAAGAGTTTTTCTTCAAACGGTACAGTCTCTCCAAACTGTTGTTTAAGTTTGGCCAGTGCGATTTCTTTTCGGCTGGGGGTCGGTGTGTCCAGTAATCCCGAGGCAATCATCCGTTCACTTTGTTGTTGATTGAAGAGGGTCCTTACCGTCTCCAGTTGAGTGGGGGTGTAGGTGTCGTCCCCGCTCTTGGCCATAACCCCACTGGCTATCGCCCAGTCCACCAGGGCTGCTTTTTGCGCAGACTCGGGTGCAGTTGCACCGGATCCATCAACGGCCTTCATGATCTGGGCGAAGGTCATATTGGCGGCCGTTCCGGGGGCTTCAGCTTCTACTTTGGCGACCGCGATGCTGAAGTTGGCCCAGGCTTGGCTGCCGTAAACGACGGAGGCGGGAATGTCCCTGACTAGAAGCTCGGGCGCGGCCCGTACCAGCAGCAGGTGGGTGGCTAGCTTGGCCGTCGCGTTTGTCGCTTTGCCTTCGCTGACCAGATGGCAGCCCAAACTATTGATGATAAATGAAGCCGGCTTGCCCCAGTGTTGTTCCTTTGCCAGGTCAAAGCCGGCGACGCTATTTCTGCGGGGCTCAAGTATGGCGCTGTGATTGAGGCCAAGGTTGATGGCTGCCAGTACATAGTCATTGACGCTGGTAGCGGTGGGAATGCCGCTCAATTGAGTCTGGATAGCTTGCCCCAGGGCCTGGGCTGCGGGGGAGACGACAAGTTTTTCCAGCGCTTTGGCAGGGTCCTGCAGTTCGGCGGTGGCCAAGGGGGGATCAATGGCATTCAACAGATAGCCCAGCGCACCTTTGCGTACATCCGCCAATGGGAGGCCCGGCAAGTCGGCCGTATTCTTGTCCACGAGGGTACCAATCCTGCTCTGGTCTTCGACACTCAACGGGATTGGCCAGGACAGGCCACCACCAAAATTGCCCAGAGGATGTTGCAGCGCTCTCTGGGCCACGGCATCAGCCAGGTAAATGAGGTGGTTACGGGTTTTTGGCAGGGCGAGTCCCTTCTCGGTGATGAACGCTTCAAGGCTGGCCGTTGGCTTGCTTGCTTGCGAGGATTGCAGGGGGTAGCTGGAGACGGGATGAATATCCATTTGTTGGCTTTTCAGAGCCGCCAATACGGCATTTTTATCGGCGTTTTCTGGCAGGGCTTGGGCGACGGTGTTCAGTGCTTGCGCCAGGTTGTGCCAATTACCTTGGTCCCCGAGTGCCTGTTGCAGGGCCTGGGCACCCTTGAAGGGCGAAGGGAGCGTCACGGCGGGGGTGTTGACGGGCGTCGGTTGAGCAGGTGAATCAGGGGTTTGCGTGGGGATTGCCTGAAGATCAGTGGCGGAAGTCAGGTGTAAGCTATTGACTGCATTCATCACGGATTACCTGTTTGAGTGTGCTGGAAAACGCCGTCCTGAAGGAGCTTCCATGTACCCGAGGCGTCTTGTTGGGTGTTCAAAACAGATAGCAACGTTCCACTTGGTGCAGCCTGCACTTGTCAGGCTTTATGTAGATGACACGATGTAACCAAGCGCTTTGAGGGAAGGTGGAGGTTTTGTCCTTGAAAGACGTCAGAAACATAGCCCTGACCCTCAACTTTGGGGCAAACTCGCGGTTTTTCCGTATTCGGCCAAGGCATGCCCATGACTCCCGCTTCGTCAGTCGATGAGAACAGTTTCCGCAAACTCCTGAGCCGCAACGTGGCGTTGCCGCTGGGGGTTGGGGTACTCAGCGCGGTGTTTTTTGTGTGCCTGATTACCTACCTGTTGTCGGTGATCCAGTGGGTGGAGCACACAGACCGGGTGATCAATAACCTCAATGAAACTTCAAAACTGACGGTTGACCTGGAAACCGGTATGCGCGGCTTCTTGATCACGGGTGATGAGCATTTTCTCGACCCCTACGAAGTGGCCAAGCCCCGGATCATTTCCGACTTGCGCGGTTTGCAGGCGTTGGTCGCGGATAACCCTCAGCAGGTGGATCGACTCAAACGCCTGGAGTCGCTGCAGGTCGAGTGGAACAACTACGCCCAGTCGATGATTGATCTGCAACGTGAGAACGGTGACTACCGCAGCGCTGTGAAGGCAGGTCGTGGCAAGCGCCTGACGGACGAGATTCGCAAGGAGTACGACGAAGCCATTGCGATGGAACAGCAGTTTCGAATCAACCGTAATGAGGATGTTACCCGCAGCACCGTGTTGAGCGTGACGCTTTACCTAGTGTTTGTACTCGGCCTGAGTGGTTTTCTAGCCTATGCAGGAAGAAAGAATCTATTAATACTTTCAGGCAGTTACAGTGCAACCCTCGCGTCACAAATAAAAATTGCAAAGCGCTTGGAGCAGCAAGCCTGGTTGCGTAACGGTCAGACCGAACTGGCTGAACAGGTTCTGGGCCAACTGACGGTGAACCTGCTGGGGCGCAACATCCTGCAGTTCTTTGCCCAATACATGGGGTCGGTGGTTGCTGCGCTGTATGTGCGCGAAGAGCACGGCGGCCTCAAACGCGTGGCTGCGTACGGCTTCTCCCGTGAGCAGGAGCAGCAGGAACAATCTATTTATAACGACGAAGGGATTGTTGGCCAGGCCGCCCAGCAGCAACGCTTGATTCGCCTGGATGATGTGCCGGTGGAGTATTTCAAGGTCAGTTCGGGCCTGGGCGATGGTGCACCGCGCAGCGTACTGGTGGTGCCCACCAGCAACGATGACCGGGTCAACGGAGTGATTGAGCTGGGCTTCTTGCGCTCGCTGGATGAGCGAGATGTCGAGTTGATGGAGCTGATCGCCGGCAATATCGGCACCTCCATCGAAGCGGCGCGCTATCGCCAGCGCCTGCAGGAAGTGCTGGCCGAGACCCAACAGCTCAATGAAGAGCTGCAAGTGCAGCAGGAAGAACTCAAGACCGCTAACGAGGAACTGGAAGAGCAGTCGCGCATCCTCAAGGAGTCCCAGGCTCACCTGGAAACCCAGCAGGCGGAGCTTGAGCAAACCAACGAGCAACTGGCTGAACAGACCCAGATCCTGGCCGACCAGCGCGACGCCATGGACCGCAAGAACGTTGAACTCAATCGCGTGCAGGTCGAGCTGGAGGACCGTGCGGACGAATTGCAGCGTTCCAGCAAATACAAGTCCGAGTTCCTTGCCAACATGTCCCACGAACTGCGCACACCGCTCAACAGCTCACTGATCCTGGCCAAGTTGCTGTCGGAGAACTCCGAGGAGAACCTCAGTGCCGAACAGGTCAAGTTTGCCGAATCGATCTATTCGGCGGGCAACGATTTGCTCAACCTGATCAACGACATTCTGGACATTGCCAAGGTCGAGGCCGGCAAGCTGGAAATGCGCCCGGAGAACACCAGTGTGGCGCGGCTCGCGGATGGCTTGCGCGGGATGTTCGAACCGTTGGCCGCAGACCGCAAACTGGGGTTCCAGGTGGAGGTGCAGGAAGGTGCTCCGCTGATGCTGTTTACCGACCGTCAGCGCCTGGAGCAAATCCTCAAGAACCTGCTGTCCAACGCGGTCAAGTTCACTGAAAAGGGTCAAGTCAGCCTGACCGTTTCCCGCCAGCCGGGGGAGGGTATCACCTTTACCGTGCGCGATTCCGGGATCGGTATTGCCCAGGACCAGCAGGAAAGTATCTTCGAAGCCTTCCGCCAGGCCGATGGCACCACCAACCGCCGTTATGGCGGCACAGGCCTGGGGCTCTCGATTTCCCGGGACCTTGCGACATTGCTGGGGGGCTACATCAGCGTCACCAGTGAGCCTGGCCAGGGCAGTATCTTCACGTTGGTGTTGCCGGAGCAGTATGTCGAACGTGACGAAGACGCTCCTGCGATAGAGCACGCTCGGACGGTGGTTGTCACCCCGGCGCCTGCAGTGCCGATCAAGGTTTCACCACTGCCGATGGCCGACGAAACACTGATTCCGCGTTTTGCCGACGACCGCGAAAAAGCGCCGTTTGCCACTCGCTGCATCCTGGTGGTGGAGGATGAGCCGAATTTTGCACGCATCCTCTTCGATCTGGCCCATGAACTGGGTTACCAGTGTTTGGTGGCCCATGGCGCGGACGAGGGCTACAGCCTGGCCGAACAGTACCTGCCCGACGCGATCCTGCTGGATATGCGCCTGCCGGACCACTCCGGACTGACCGTGCTGCAACGCCTCAAGGAACACGCCGAAACCCGGCATATCCCGGTGCATGTGATTTCCGTGGAAGACCGCGTCGAAGCCGCCATGCACATGGGCGCTATTGGTTATGCGGTTAAACCCACCACCCGCGAAGAGCTCAAGGATGTGTTTGCACGTCTGGAGGCCAAGTTGACACAGAAGGTCAAACGAATCCTGTTGGTGGAGGACGATGACCTGCAGCGCGACAGCATTGCCCGCCTGATCGGCGATGATGACATCGAAATCACTGCGGTTGGCTTTGCCCAGGAGGCTCTGGATCTGCTGCGCAGCACGGTGTATGACTGCATGATCATCGACCTTAAACTGCCGGACATGCTTGGCAACGAATTACTCAAGCGCATGGCCACCGAGGACATCTGTTCGTTCCCACCGGTGATTATCTACACCGGGCGCAACCTGACCCGGGATGAAGAGGCTGAACTGCGCAAGTATTCGCGCTCCATCATTATCAAGGGCGCCCGCTCACCTGAACGGTTGCTGGACGAAGTGACGTTATTTCTGCACAAAGTCGAATCCGGGTTGTCCCAAGAGCGCCAGAAGATGCTCAAGACCGCCCGCAGCCGCGATAAAGTCTTCGAGGGGCGCAAGGTGCTGCTGGTGGACGACGATGTACGCAACATCTTTGCCCTCACCAGTGCCCTGGAACACAAGGGGGCGATTGTGGTCATTGGCCGTAACGGCCGTGAGGCGATCGAGAAACTCAATGAAGTCGACGACATCGACCTGGTGCTGATGGACGTGATGATGCCGGAGATGGACGGCTACGAGGCCACAGCCCTGATCCGCCAAAACCCGCGCTGGCGCAAACTGCCGATCATTGCGGTGACGGCCAAGGCCATGAAGGACGATCAGGAGCGCTGCCTGGCGGCGGGTTCCAACGATTACCTGGCCAAGCCCATTGACCTGGATCGCCTGTTCTCGTTGATCCGTGTGTGGTTGCCGAAGATGGAACGCATTTAAGTGGAAATACGCTAAGTGGATCGAAGTACTGATATTGAACTGCGTTTATTGATTGAGGCGATTTACCTCAAGTACAGCTATGACTTTCGTGACTACTCCGGGGCCTCGGTCAAGCGCCGCGTGGCGCATGCCTTGCGCCAGTTCGACTGCAAGACCATCTCGGCCTTGCAGGAGCGAGTGCTGCACGATCCCACGGCGTTCATGCAGTTGTTGCAGTTCCTGACCATCCCGGTCAGCGAGATGTTTCGCGATCCTTCGCACTTCCTGGCCATTCGCCAGGAAGTGGTGCCGCTGCTCAAGACCTATCCGTCGATCAAGATCTGGATCGCTGGCTGCAGCACGGGGGAGGAGGTGTATTCCATGGCCATTCTGCTGAGGGAGGAGGGTTTGCTGGAGCGCACCATCATCTATGCCACTGACATCAACCCAAGCTCCCTGGAAAAGGCCAAGCAGGGGATCTTCTCCCTGGAGAATGTCCGCGCCTACACCCATAACTACCAAAAGGCCGGCGGGCAACGTTCGTTTGCCGACTACTACACCGCAGCATACGATTACGCGATATTCGACAAGACCCTGCGGGAAAACGTGACGTTTGCCGACCACAGCCTCGCAACCGACAGTGTCTTTTCAGAAACTCAATTAATTTCATGTCGCAACGTATTGATTTACTTTAATAAAAAATTACAAGACAGAGCATTTGGATTGTTTCATGAGTCGCTGTGCCATCGCGGCTTCCTGGTGTTGGGCAGTAAGGAAACCCTGGATTTCTCCGCCTACAGCAAGCAGTTCGAACCCTTGGTCAAGCAAGAACGGATCTACCGAAAATCATGAATGAAGCTGCTGCCAGACCGGTGGTTGTACCCGGTATCGAAGCCATTGTCGTTGGCGCATCCGCGGGTGGGGTCGAGGCGTTGCTGAGCATTTATGGCCGGCTGCCTCAGGGTTTCGGCCTGCCGATCATCACCGTATTGCACCTGCCGGACGAGCACCGCAGTCAGTTGGCGGAGGTCTTTGCCCGGCGGGTATCGATGCCCGTGGTGGAGGCGCGGGACAAGGAGGCAATCGAGGCCGGCACTCTGTATTTTGCCGGTCCTGGTTACCACTTGTCGGTGGAGCACGACCGTAGCCTGTCGTTGAGTCAGGAGGAGCGCGTGCATCACTCCCGGCCCGCCATTGATTATCTGTTTGAGTCGGCCGCCGACGCCTACGGCCCACACCTGCTGGCGATCCTGCTGACCGGCGCGAATCAGGATGGCGCGCGCGGCCTGGCTCACGTCAAGCAACGCGGCGGTACCACCGTGGTCCAGGACCCTTTGCAGGCGCGGGTAGATGTCATGCCCCGGGCCGCCCTGGCACTGCACACACCTGACCATATTCTCACCTTGAGCCACATTGGCGATTTGCTGGCTTCCCTGGAATCTTCCTCATGTTAAGTAATATCCAGGCCAAACTGTTGATCGTTGACGATCTGCCGGAAAACCTGCTGGCCCTGGAGGCCTTGATCAAACGCGAGGACCGCCAGGTCTACAAGGCCCTGAGTGCTGACGAGGCCTTGTCGCTGTTGCTGGAGCACGAGTTCGCCATGGCGATTCTCGACGTGCAAATGCCCGGCATGAACGGTTTTGAACTGGCCGAGCTGATGCGCGGCACTGACAAGACCAAGAACATCCCTATTGTGTTTGTCAGCGCCGCCGGCCGTGAGCTCAACTATGCGTTCAAGGGCTACGAGAGCGGAGCGGTGGACTTCCTGCACAAGCCGCTGGATATCCATGCGGTCAAGAGCAAGGTCAATGTGTTCGTCGACCTGTACCGCCAGAGCAAGGCCATGAAGCTGCAGGTCGAGGCCCTGGAACAGAGTCGTCGCGAGCAGGAGCTGTTGCTGACGCGCCTGCAAGCAACCCAGGCGCAATTGGAGCAAGCGGTACGCATGCGCGATGACTTCATGTCGATCGTTGCCCACGAGGTGCGCACCCCCCTCAACGGTCTCATCCTGGAAACCCAATTGCGCAAGATGCACCTGGCCCGGGATAACGCCGCAGCCTTTACCCTGGACAAGATGCACGCCATGGTCGATCGCGATGAGCGACAGATCCAGAGCCTGATCCGCCTGATCGAAGACATGCTCGACGTGTCGCGAATCCGCACCGGCAAGTTGTCGATTCGTCCGGGGCATTTCGACCTGGTGCAGTTGGTACGCCAGTTGCTGGAGAATTTTGCTCCGCAAGTGGCCGCGGCCGAGTCCTCGGTGCAGTTGGATGCGCCGCAACCGGTGGAAGGCAGTTGGGATGAGTTCCGTATCGAACAGGTGGTGTCCAACTTGTTGACCAACGCCCTGCGCTACGGAGCCAAGAGCCCGGTGGACGTGCGGGTGTATGCTGAACACGGCGAGGCTCGGGTCGAGGTGCAGGACCGCGGGATTGGCATCAGCGAAGACAACCAGAAGCGGATTTTTCAGCAGTTCGAGCGGGTGTCGGCCAACCATGCGGTGGCGGGCCTGGGCTTGGGACTGTTTATCTCCGAGCAGATCGTCGCGGCCCATGGTGGGACGATTGAGGTCGAGAGTCGGATAGGCGAGGGCGCGTTGTTCCGTGTGTGCCTGCCCCTTGGGGGCGAGGTTTGAACACTAAGACAGATCCGACGCAACCTCTGCGTGACCCGATGGTCGTATCAGCAGCAATTGACCGGACAAAGGCTTCCCATGAGTGAAGATGCACAAGATGTGGTACTGATCGTTGAGGATGACGAGTCGATTATGTTCGTATTGGGCGAATACCTGTCAGGCCTGGGGTATCGTGTGCTGAAGGCAATTGATGGCGAGCAGGCCTTTGAAATCCTCGCCAGCAAGCCGCACCTCGACTTGATGATTACCGACTACCGTTTGCCTGGCGGGATTTCCGGGGTGCAGATTGCCGAACCGGCGGTCAAGCTGCGGCCGGAGTTGAAGGTGATTTTTATCAGTGGCTATCCGCAGGAGATTCTGGACTGCAACAGCCCGATTACCCGTGATGCGCCGATCCTGGCCAAGCCGTTTGATCTGGATACGTTGCAGGAGCATATTCAGCGGTTGTTGGCTTGAGACTGGCGGCGCCTAACAGCTAGGGCGCCGCTGGTTTCAAGTGATTAGGGTTTTAGATTCTGCACATTGGCATTGAGCGTACTGGCTGGTGTATAGGCGAATTGCCAACCCTCTTTTCCATTGAATCCACCGAGGAAGTCCTGTAGGCCTTTGTGCTTGCCATCGCTAAGGTTATATACGGTCATTGCGCCGCTGATCTGCGGTGGATTGCCATTTCTGATCATGGCCACGTCTAGGTCTGGGCTATTGGTGTTGAAAAGGAACAGTTCATTGTTGTTGGTTTTTTGGATGTAGACGGTGTGACCAAACGCGCCGCCTTCGTTGGCATGCTTGAAGTTGAGGAGCCCCGATTCGGTAATGTCGGCGGGATTGAACGTGGTTTTCAGGCTGTCTGGTTTGATCCCCATGATATCCAGATAGTTTTGTGAGTAGTTTGTACCGCCCCGACGGTTTGTGGATGCTTTGACTGCATCAAATACTTCGGGTAAGAGATTTTTTTCAGCCTGCCCTACACGGATAGAGGCCTCGTAACAGATCAGGTCTTGATTGCCCGGAGCCTTTTGTAAGGTCTCCCAGCTCCTTTTCAGTTCAGCGTTAGAAAGGTGCGGCGTTCTAGATGGAGTGATTGGAGCGTCATACAACTTTTTAACGTCCGAACCGAAAACACTATTTTTTTTCTGCCAAGTGTCATCATGATCAAAAACCTTGAACTCCAGCTTGTTAGAATCAGTGCTGTGGGTTTTATATTGTGGGGTTAATTTTTTATCGCGAGAAAGTCTTTCCAGCCCCTTTTCCATGGCCTCTGCACTTGAGAAATTTGCAAGGCCATGATTAGGGTCATAAAAATAATAGGTTTTGCTGGTGCCATCGATTTTTACGCCAGCTGCCATTGCGTGACCTGGAGAGTCGATCATTATTGACTTTGAAACAGTGGCATCGGCCAGTTCTTTGACCATATCTTGAATTGAAAGCTGCCGGATCGGTTGCCCCGCATGGAAGGCGCTTTGGCCACCCACTTGAGTTTGAATCTTGCTCAACTTGGCTATAAAGTCCCTGGAGGCCGGATCCGTTGGAAAAGCGGCTGCGGTGAACATGTTTTTGATTAATATCTGCTCCTTTCCTTCCGCCATGGCCGTGGCCATGGCTCGCGAAAGTGCGGCACACTGTCCGTCAGACAATTGTGCTGTCTGGGAAAAGTAAACAACTTGCGGCATGGGTATTACTTCTCCGAAGCGAGGCTCGATATTGTCGATAAACCTGGCTGATCCAACCCGGCCAAATTCGTAGGCGATATCGTCGTATTTCTTGACCAGCATCCCTATTTGTTCGGCTGTGAGACCTTTATTGCCGGCCAACTTCATCACGTCTGCGGCCTTCATATTTCTGGAGAAACCTCTGATCGTCTGCGGGTTTCCAGAGTGATAGCCATTTTCAAAGGCGTTTTTTTCAGGCCCGTTTCGATGAGTGTTAACGGTTTTTTTCCAGGTGTTGACAACGGCTTCATCCACTTTTTTGACTGGGCCGTCCGCCGTGGCCCATTTTCCGAAATCCTCCGTATTTATTCGTGCGGACGGCAAAAAGTCTTTTAGCGCCGGGCCGTAGGCTTCGCCCGTTATTGGGTTATAGGTATGCCATTTCCCATTAGTAAGAACAACAGGTCCTTCCAAAAGCTCATTGTTAAACTTGAATGTTCCTATTGAGGAAGCATCGAAGCGTTTGCTGGCTGACAAAAGATCATAATCGGCAGAATGAATCAGCGCCTTAAACTTATGAGTGGCCGCATTAACCCCCTTTTTCCCTAATGTGAAAACGCTTTTGGCGAGGTCAACGAAACCATCCACGGGATTAAGGCTACCGATGGCCGCCCGCCCCACAATCTTGGCGCCTTGGACCAGTTTGCTAAACGCTGACGCCCCAGCTGATAGCACCTTGGCCCCTTTTGCCGCCGCCCCGACGCCGACCACAAAACCCAATACGTCCAATGACAAATCTAGAATGCCTTCTCCGATATTGCCTTGTTGAAAATTGACAATCGCTGATCTTAAAGGAATCAGGTTGAGCATGAATTCGTTGAATTTCTTGTAAAAGGGCACCTCGGTATCAAAGGTTGTCAATCCCATGGCTTCGCTTTGGAGCTCCCGAATATTAGTGTTCTTTACCAGTGCGTCCGCTATGTAGGACGTCCTCTCACTATTGAAACTGTCAGGGATGTATGGGGCCCCGAGTTTTTCATCAGTTAAACCAGGCGTGTACTGGTCAGGTGTGCTGGATTTTACTTCTACAAGCCTTTTATTAGGATGGGTGTGATTAAGTGGGAGTGTTCCAGGCTGAAAATCCCCTAAGTCCATACGTTCAATGATTCGACTTTGTTTTAGGTCAATTTCGTAGGTGTGAATCGAGCCATTGCGCTCGGTTTTTATCAATAGATTATTATCCGCGCGCCTTATGTCTGTCGGGGCCATGGAGTAAACTGCGTAATCGATGGCGTCCTCACGGACAATTGTGATTTTTCCTTCCTCGAAATTTTTTCGGATATGGATTGGCTGTTGTGATATCAAGTGCTTGGCTTGGGTCGCAATGCTTTTTTCCATTGCATGAGCATATTCTGAGAAGCATTTTTTAAAGATGCTTGATATGTCTGGAAGTTCTTTTATTGCTTTCAACATCTCAGGGATATTTATCGCCCTTGTTGAGGAGGTAAATCTGCTGGGATATGGCTTTTCTCCATTGGTGAAGAAAGCACTGTAAAAAGCATCGTGAGATGCAGTGGGTGCCCCGCTTGCGCTTCTCCCATCTCTGTACAGATCCAGGATCGAGTAAGGCCCAGGAAGATCTCGAACAGGTGGCTGCAGGGTTATGTGTTTTTCATCAAACAGTTCCGGGTCCATGTCTGGCAGCGCTTTTCTCAACTGTTCCAATGCCATGTCTCTGGTATTTGGCATCGGAGTGTTTAGCGTTTCGGAAGCTGTTTTCAACTCACTGATCTGCGCGTTGAAGGCGTTACGCACCGTGTCCATCTGCGCATCAGTCTGAGGGTATGGCAGGCCGTTGGCAGCCCCCCAATCCTTGAGGGCATCTTGCTGGGCGGCGTATTCAATATGGCGTTCTTTGGCAGAGATCGGCGCAATGGCCGCTTGTAGCATCACGTCGGCGTAAGTCATCGTTGCAGTCGAACCGGGGGCCTTGGCTTCGAGACGCCCCACAGCGGTGACAAAGCTGACCCAACTATGGGAACCGGGGGTTACTTTGTCGGGGATGCCCTCAACCAGAAACTCCGGGGCTCGGGTGGACAGCAATAGGTTGACTTGAAGCGCGGCCTTTTCGGGCGATGATGATTTGCCGGTGGAGACCAAGCCATCAACCAGGCCTTTGAAGATCGCTGATGCAGTCTTGCCGTCATTACTGGGGGCGGTCAGTGGAAAGCCCGCGACACTGAACTTTGAGGACGCACCGACGGTGTTCACCTGATCGCTCTGATCGACGCTCAGGGCTGCCAGTAACCAGTCGTTGACACTGCCTTTGACTGACATCGTCTCGAACTTGGCCTGAATGGCTTTGCCCAATGCCTGACCCTTAGGCGATTGGATTAGCCTATCAAATACCCGCGGCGGGTTATGCAACTCTGAAGGCTCGAATGCCGTGCCTTGCATCAAATACTCCAGCACGTTCTTGAAGGGTTTCAGATCAAGTTCGCCGAACTTACCGTGCTTAAGATTAGCCTTCAGCTGCTGTAGGCTGGTGCTGTCAAGAGGGGTCGGCCATGCCAGAGCACCACCATAGTTGCCATAAGGTGGGCTTTTCGGTTCGGGGTTGAGGAGGGCAGCGGTAAGGTTTTCCACTTCCTGGCGATGGGTGGGAATATCCAAACCGTTGTCGTCCAGGAATTGCTTGAGGCTGATCTCACCCCAGGTGTTTCTATTATCTTTCGAATACGTGCTGTAGGGCTCAACCTGGAACTTACTCTTTTCCAGATGATCGCGAATCAGTGGCTCTACAAGGTCGCCGCTCTCCAGAAGAGTGGCTAAATGCTTGAATTCACTGGCGGCGTTGCGCCGGGTATTATGGTTGCCCAATACCGCCTTCTGCCTGTCGAGTGCATCCTCGCTACGCACCTCGTGCAAACCTGAAAAATGCGCCATAGGGAGCTCCGGGAAGGCTTTATCGCGCTCCAACTCAGCCGCCCGCTGTTGGGCTGCCGGAACAGATAGTTGCTCCTTCTCCCTGTAGAAACGTTTCACCAGCCATAACGGTGCACTGCTGCTGCTTTCGGATAACGGTGGCTGAAAGGTAGAAAACCCGTAGCCTGCGGCGATGACTTTTGCGGCCTCCATGACAGGACCGTTCACTGCCGACCAGCGCTTGTCATCTTGCCCAACGCTTTGCACCTTCGGGTTGGAGCTAATGTGGTGCTGGACCTTATAGGAGATGTGACCTGACTCGGGAGCGATTTTCACCGATCGGGGATCAGCGCTCACGTATCTCATCCATTCAGCAACATCCGGGGACTGCATGGCCCGTCCCAGTTGCGCCCACCATTGGCCAAACGTCGAGCTCGGCGGGATATTCTCAAGCATGAGCTGGCTGTCTTGGCTGGGAACCCCCGTCGTTTGAAGCAGCGCTTTCCCATAAAGCACTGCCAGGGCGCTGTCTCCTCCTGCTCGGGTGTTTTCATCAGGTTCAGAAGAGATCGCAGTATCGCGCTTGTACCGGGTGAGGGGGGGCGGTTCGGTGGGAACCTGTGCAGAGGCACCATTCAAGGGCATTTGACGGGGTGTCTGAATAACGCTGTTGGACGTAATCATTGGTGGCTCATTCTGGTTATTGGGACACCTGGGGAACATTTCATCCCCTCCGGTGTAAACCTTCGTACCCAAACCTCATGAGCGATTCCAATTCGCGAAAAACCAATGGTTTCAGCGTTTTGCCCTGCCAACGTGCCTGACAGGTAATAGCCACACTTATGTCATTACGCCCGAATCATCTCCTGTACCTTCGCCGTCAACAGATCACTCCGTTGCTCGGACTCGATCTCTTTCAATGAGGCAAGGTAGCGAGCAGTTTTCCGCTTTTGCAGAGCTACAGACCCTGTTGCAGTGCCGGATCGTCGGGATTCTGCTGTTCCAGTTGCGCCAACAGTACCTGCACGTTTTGCAGCTGGCCGCTTTCCGTCCAGTAGTTGACCAGCAACACCCGTGCCTTGCGGTTCTCCGGGTGGCGCTGGACGATCTCTTCCAACTGACGCTGGGCGGCTTCCAGTTCCTGCTGGGCGTGCAGGGTGGTGGCCAGGTCGTAGCGGTAATCCTGATTGCCGGGTTCAAGCTCCACGGCCTTGGACAGGCCGAGCAGGGCGTATTCGCGTTCGCCATGGTGCAACAGCCACATGCCGAGGGCATGTTGCAGGTAGGCTGATTCAGGGTGTGCTTGCAACTGGGCGGCCAATAATTGGCGGGAATCGTCGACCTTGCCTTGTTTGTCCAACAACTCAATCTGCGCCACAACGGCTGGCAGGTTGTCTGGCTCCAGGCGCAGAGCCTGTTCCAAGGCACTTTGCGCCTCTGCCAGGCGAGCGTTGTGAATGTACAGGCGTGCCAGTTGAATCCAGCCCTCGGCAGATTCGGGTTGGCCCTTGAGCTGCTTCTCAAATTCGTCGAGCACGCGTTGCAGCGGGCCGAAATACAAACCCAGGGTGTCGGGTGAAAGACCCAGCAAGGCGTTGGCGGCGGCAAACCGTACGCTTTGTTCGGGATCTTCCAGCAAGGGGCCGAGCAACAAAGTGCGTTGGCCGCTGGGCACCAGCCCGACAACGCTGTGAATGGCTGCCTGGCGCACCAACGGCGCTTCGTTGGCCAGGTCCTTGTCTGCCAGCTTCAGGGCTTGGGGGCTGGGGTAGTTCGGCAGTTCGGCATGTAGGGCCGCCCGGCGTACATCGGACAAGTCCGGGCGTCCCAGTTGTTGGTACAACACCCGTGCGGCCCCTGGTTCGCCGTTACGGGCTTGTTTCAACGCCTTGGAATAGCCATGGGCAATGGCTGGCGGCACCGCCACTTGAGCGGTGCGGGTGAAATACCAAGTGATCAGCACGATAAACAACAGGGCGCACAAGCCGATGATGGAGTAACGGCGAGACTTTGACATGCAGGCGTCCAAAAGCTGGGCAGCTATTACAAAGCCATCAGCTTCGGTCAGACCACTCGATGTGTCAAACCCACATCATGTCAGCACATAGTCCATAGGCTCCAGGGCCGGCGGCAGGTGGGTTTCGCCGAGGGCGGCGAGGATTTCCCGTTCCAGGGTGCGCACGATGGCATCGCAGGGCAGATCGTTTTCATCGAAGCCGAACGGGTCCTCCAGATCATCGCCGATGGCATCCAGGCCAAAGAAGGTATAGCTGACGATGGCGGTGAAGAGCGGCGTGAGCCAGCCCAACGGCTCAGCCATGGCGAAGGGCAGCAGAATGCAGAACAGGTAGATGGTGCGGTGCAGCAGCAAGGTGTAGGGGAAGGGCAGCGGGGTGCTTTTGATCCGCTCGCAGGCGGCCTGGACCTGACTCAGGCCCACCAGCCGGCTTTCCAGCTGGGTGTAGCGCCAGTCGCTGATGCGGCCTTGTTCGGCCCAACCTGAGCAACGGGCTCCGATGGTTTGCAGGACGCTGTCGGGCAGGTTGGGGTGACCAGGATCCACAGCGATCCACGGCTGGATAACGCGTGCCTCATCTTCCCGGCGCAGGTGCGCAACCAAGCCGTGGGCAAACCCGCACAAACCCCGGAGTACGCCGGCGCGCTCAGCGGGGTCGTGCAATACCTGGGTTTCACGGATCAGCGAGCGTATCTCAATGATCATTTGCCCCAGTTGCTTGCGGCCTTCCCACCAACGGTCGTAGCAGGCGTTGTTACGAAAACTCATGAAGATCGACAGCGACAGGCCCAGCAACGTGAAGGGTGTGGCGTTGACCTTGGAGAAATACGCCGGGTGCAGGGTTTCCACCAACACGATCACCGACGCCAGCAGCGTGACCATCAGGCTGCGCATGGCGATGCGCTTGGCAATCGAGCCTTTGAGAGAGAAGAGGATGCCGAGCAGCTTGGGTTTTGGACGGACGATCATCGGAGGGCTTCATCACGAGTGCAGGCCATCAGATTAGAAGCCTGGGGGTACAGCGTCCAATCGTCAGTGTCGACCGAGTGATCGGCCAGCTCTATGACCCAGGCCATTGGCCAAACCAGTCAGCCATGTTGAAGGCTTTGACCATTGTCCGCCGAGCGCTCTGGAGCGACTATTTCACCGGTTTACGTAGCCCATCCTGAAAACAAAAATACACAGGGATTTGAAGCGATGCGTGATTACTCGACGGCCACCACTCAGTTCAACTACCAGCAAACGGTCGATGCTGCACTGTCCGGCAACCTGCAAGGGCTCAATGCCTGCGTCGAATGTTGCGACCGGCATGCGTTGCCGGGGCGTATTGCGCTGTTCTGGGAGGGCAAGGATGGCCGCAGCGCCACATCCACGTTCAGCGAGTTGCAGGACCAGGCGGCGCGCTTCGCCAATTTCCTCCTGGCCCAGGGCGTCAAGCGTGGCGACAAAGTCGCCGGCCTGTTGCCGCGTACTGCCGAATTGCTGGTAGTGGTATTTGCCACCTGGCGTATCGGCGCGGTCTATCAGCCGCTGTTCACCGCGTTCGGCCCCAAGGCCATCGAGCACCGCTTGAGCAGCTCGGGCGCGGCCTTGGTAGTCACCGACGCGGTCAACCGGCCCAAACTCAATGAAGTTGCCGACTGCCCAACCATTGTCACCGTCGCCGGCCCCAAGGGCGAAGGCATTGTGCGGGGCGATTTCAGCTTCTGGGCGGAGCTGCCCACTCATTCCAACGTCTGCGAGCCGGTGCTGTTGGGCGCTGATGAGCCCTTTCTGTTGATGTTCACCTCCGGCACCACCGGTCCGTCGAAAGCCTTGGCGGTGCCGCTCAAGGCGATTGTTGCCTTCCAGAGCTACACCCGCGATGCCGTGGACCTGCGCCCCGAAGACGCGTTCTGGAACGTGGCCGACCCGGGTTGGGCCTATGGCATCTACTTTGGCGTGACCGGGCCCTTGTCCATGGGCCATCCGATCACCTTTTACGATGGTCCGTTCACCCTGGAAAGCACCTGCCGGGTCATCAATAAATACGGGATCACCAACCTCACCGGTTCACCCACGGCCTATCGGCTGCTGATTGCCGGTGGCGAACAATTCGCCGGTTCGATCAAGGGCAAACTGCGGATTGTCAGCAGTGCCGGCGAGCCGTTGAACCCGGAAGTGATCCGCTGGTTTGCCGACAACCTGGGCGTCACCATCCACGACCATTACGGCCAGACCGAACTGGGCATGGTCCTGTGCAATCACCATGGCCTGGATCACCCGGTGCATGTCGGCTCAGCCGGCTTCGCCTCGCCGGGCCATCGTATTGTGGTACTGGACGATAACCATCAGGAGCTGCCTGCCGGTCAGCCTGGGATTCTGGCCATCGACCGCGACCAATCACCGATGTGCTGGTTTGCCGGCTACGAAGGGGGCAAGACCAAGGCATTCGTCGGCCAGTACTACCTCAGCGGCGACACCGTGGAGTTGAACCCTGACGGCAGCATTAGTTTTGTCGGGCGCAGCGATGATGTGATCACCACCTCAGGCTATCGGGTCGGCCCTTTCGATGTGGAAAGTGCGCTGATCGAACACCCGGCCGTAGTGGAAGCGGCGGTGGTGGGCAAGCCTTGCCCGGAGCGTACCGAACTGGTCAAGGCGTTTGTGGTACTCAGTCCGCAATACCGCGCCGAACCGGAACTGGCCGAGGAGTTGCGCCAACACGTGCGCAAGCGCCTGGCGGCTCACTCGTACCCACGGGAAATCGAATTTGTCAGCGAGCTGCCCAAGACCCCGAGCGGCAAGCTGCAACGCTTTATTTTGCGTAATCAGGAAATTGCCAAGGTCCAGGCGGCGCAAGCTTCCTCGACTACGGCTTGATTCCATCTTTCAAGGAAACAGTGATGCAAATCGAGAACAAGGTTTTTCTGGTCAGCGGCGGCGCCTCGGGCCTCGGTGCGGCCACCGCTGAGATGCTGGTAGCGGCCGGTGCCAAGGTGATGCTGGTCGACCTGAACGCCGACGCTGTCGCCACCCAGGCCGCCAAGCTGGGCGATCAGGCCCGCAGCACCGTGGCTGACATCAGCCAGGAAGCCGCCGCCGAAGCGGCGGTGCAGGCGACTGTTGCCGCCTTCGGTGGTTTGCACGGGCTGGTGAACTGCGCCGGTGTGGTGCGTGGCGAGAAGATCCTTGGCAAGAACGGTCCTCATGCGCTGGGCAGCTTCGCCCAGGTGATCAACGTCAACCTGATTGGCAGCTTCAACCTGTTGCGCCTGTGCGCGGCGGCCATCGCTGAGACTGAGGCGAATGCTGACGGTGAGCGCGGCGTGATCATCAACACCGCGTCGGTGGCCGCCTTTGACGGCCAGATCGGCCAGGCGGCCTATGCGGCCTCCAAGGGCGCGATTGCCAGCCTGACGTTGCCCGCTGCCCGGGAACTGGCGCGTTTCGGCATTCGAGTGATGACCATCGCGCCCGGTATTTTCGAGACCCCGATGATGGCCGGCATGACCCCCGAAGTGCGCGAATCCCTGGCCGCTGGCGTGCCGTTTCCGCCACGCCTGGGCAAGCCGACCGAGTACGCCGCGCTGGTCCGGCATATCATTGAAAACAGCATGCTCAACGGCGAGGTGATCCGTCTCGACGGCGCCTTGCGCATGGCCGCCAAATAAGGAGTATTTGTCATGACTACTAACCACGATCCCATCGTTATCGTCAGTGCTGTCCGCACGCCCATGGGCGGCTTTCAGGGCGACCTCAAGGGCCTGACCGCGCCGCAACTGGGAGCTGCCGCCATTCGCGCAGCTGTGGAGCGCGCAGGCATTGCCAGCGATGCGGTGGATGAAGTGCTGTTCGGTTGTGTGCTGCCCGCCGGGCTGGGCCAGGCGCCCGCACGTCAGGCTGCCCTGGGTGCCGGCCTGGACAAATCCACCCGTTGCACCACCCTCAATAAAATGTGCGGGTCGGGCATGGAGGCCACCATCCTGGCCCATGACTCCCTGCTGGCTGGCAGCGTCGAGGTGATCATTGCCGGTGGCATGGAAAGCATGTCCAACGCCCCGTACCTGCTGGACCGAGCCCGCAGCGGTTACCGCATGGGCCATGGCCGGGTCATCGACCATATGTTCCTCGACGGCCTGGAAGACGCCTACGACAAGGGCCGCCTGATGGGCACCTTTGCCGAAGATTGCGCCGAACACAACGGTTTCACCCGTGAAGCCCAGGACGCCTTCGCCATTGCCTCCCTGACCCGCGCTCAGCAGGCCATCACTGAAGGCAACTTTGCTGCGGAGATCGTTCCAGTGCAGGTCACCGTCGGCAAGGAACAGAAAACCATCAGCCACGATGAACAGCCGCCCAAAGCCAAGCTGGACAAGATCGCGACCCTGAAACCGGCATTCCGCGAGGGTGGCACGGTGACGGCGGCCAATTCCAGTTCCATTTCCGACGGCGCGGCGGCGTTGCTGTTGATGCGCCAGTCCGAGGCACAAAAGCGTGGGCTTAAACCTTTGGCGGTGATTCATGGCCATGCGGCGTTTGCCGATGAGCCGGGCCTGTTTCCGGTTGCACCGGTGGGCGCGATTCGCAAGCTGATGAGAAAGACCGGCTGGAACCTGGGTGAGGTGGATCTGTTTGAAATCAACGAAGCCTTTGCCGTGGTCAGCCTGGTGACCATGAGTAAGCTGGAAATCCCCCACAGCAAGGTCAACATCCACGGCGGCGCGTGTGCCCTGGGGCATCCGATCGGCGCGTCCGGTGCGCGGATTCTGGTGACACTGTTGTCGGCCCTGCGCCAGCAAGGGTTGAAGCGTGGTGTGGCGGCCATCTGCATCGGTGGCGGCGAAGCCACGGCGATGGCTGTCGAATGCCTGTACTGAGGAGCCTTTATG
The DNA here is from genome assembly GCF_009724245.1 of Pseudomonas spelaei. Lineage (GTDB taxonomy): Bacteria > Pseudomonadota > Gammaproteobacteria > Pseudomonadales > Pseudomonadaceae > Aquipseudomonas > Aquipseudomonas spelaei. The sequence continues at coordinate 29,580 of NZ_WNNK01000005.1, forward strand.
CTGCCCAATGACGAACAACTGCAAATCAGCGAAGCGGCCCGGCAATTTGCCCAGGAGCGGCTCAAACCGTTCGCCGCCGAGTGGGACCGCGAGCACCGCTTTCCCAAGCAAGCGATTGGCGAAATGGCGGAGCTGGGCTTCTTCGGCATGCTGGTGCCGGAACAGTGGGGCGGTTGTGACACCGGTTACCTGGCCTACGCCATGGCGCTGGAAGAAGTCGCCGCCGGTGACGGTGCTTGCTCGACGATCATGAGCGTGCACAACTCCGTTGGCTGCGTGCCGATCCTCACGTTCGGCACTGACCAGCAGAAAGAACAATTCCTCAAGCCGTTGGCCAGCGGCGCGATGCTCGGCGCTTTCGCGCTGACCGAGCCCCAGGCCGGTTCCGATGCCAGTAGCCTGAAAACCCGTGCCCGCCTGGACGGCGATCATTACGTGTTGAACGGCTGCAAACAGTTCATCACTTCCGGGCAAAACGCCGGGATCGTGATCGTGTTTGCCGTGACCGATCCGGCGGCCGGCAAGCGTGGGATCAGTGCGTTTATCGTGCCCACCGACTCGCCGGGCTACAAGGTGGCGCGGGTCGAGGACAAGCTTGGCCAACATGCGTCCGACACCTGCCAGATCCTCTTCGAGGACGTGAAGGTGCCAGTGGCTAACCGTCTGGGCGAGGAGGGCGAAGGCTACAAGATCGCCCTGGCTAACCTGGAAGGCGGTCGTGTCGGCATCGCCTCGCAGTCAGTGGGCATGGCCCGAGCGGCGTTTGAAGCGGCCCGTGATTACGCCCGTGAGCGGGAGAGCTTTGGCAAGGCGCTGATCGAGCACCAGGCTGTGGCGTTTCGTCTGGCGGACATGGCGACCCAGATTGCGGTCGCTCGGCAAATGGTGCATTACGCCGCGGCCCTGCGTGACAGCGGCAAGCCGGCATTGGTGGAAGCGTCCATGGCCAAGCTGTTTGCCTCGGAAATGGCCGAAAAGGTCTGTTCGCACGCCTTGCAAACCCTCGGCGGCTACGGTTACCTAAGCGACTTTCCCCTGGAGCGGATCTATCGCGATGTGCGGGTCTGCCAAATTTATGAAGGCACCAGCGATATTCAACGCATGGTCATCTCACGCAATCTCTGAGGAGCACTAGATGAGTTACGAAACCATTTTGCTGGACGTTCAGGGCCGGGTCGGGCTGATTACCCTGAACCGCCCGCAAGCGCTGAACGCCCTGAACGCGCAGTTGGTCCGCGAGGTGAACCAGGCGCTGGACAGTCTGGAGGCTAATCCCGAGATCGGCTGCATCGTGATCACCGGCTCGAAAAAGGCCTTTGCGGCCGGTGCCGACATCAAGGAAATGGCCGAGCTGACTTACCCGCAGATTTACCTGGACGACCTGTTCAGTGACAGCGATCGCGTGGCCAACCGTCGCAAGCCAATCATCGCAGCGGTCAACGGTTTTGCCCTGGGTGGTGGCTGTGAACTGGCGTTGATGTGCGACTTCATCCTGGCGGGCGACACGGCCAGGTTTGGCCAGCCCGAAGTCAACCTGGGCGTGCTGCCGGGCATGGGCGGTACCCAGCGCCTGACCCGCGCGGTGGGCAAGGCCAAGGCCATGGAAATGTGCCTTACCGGTCGTTTCATCGATGCGGTGGAAGCCGAGCGCTGTGGCATCGTCGCGCGGATCGTGCCGGCGGATGAGTTGCTCGAAGAAGCCCTGAAGGTCGCGGCGTTGATCGCCAGCAAATCGGTGCCTATCAGCATGATGGTCAAGGAAAGCGTTAATCGCGCCTTTGAAGTCAGCCTGTCTGAAGGCGTGCGCTTTGAGCGTCGGGTGTTCCATGCGGCGTTTGCCACACAGGATCAGAAGGAAGGGATGGCGGCGTTTGTGGCCAAGCGCACGCCGGAGTTCAAGGATAAATAACCCTGCACCCTTGCACCTTGCACCTTGCACCTTGCACCTTGCACCTTGCACCTTGTAGCCGCTGCCGAGGCACGAGGCTGCGATGCGGGCCGCAGGACCGCCCTCGGGGGTCGCTTCGTCGGGATGCCGCACCAAACCCATCGCAACCTCGTACCTCGGCTGCGGCTACAGGCTACCTATCGAGCAATTGCATCACGGCCTCCGGATACCGCTGGCCTGCGGTGGCATTGGCGGGGAATATCGCCTCCAGTGCCGCCAGCTCTTGCGCATTCAGCTTGACCGTCAGTGCCGCCACATTCTCTTCCAGGTATTTACGCTGCTTGGTCCCCGGAATCGGGATCAGGTAGTCCCCCTGTGCCAACACCCACGCCAACGCCAGCTGGCCTGCGCTCACGCCTTTCTCGACGGCCAGCGTCTGCACCTGGTCCACCAGCAACAGGTTCTTCGTGAAGTTCTCACCCTGAAAGCGTGGGCTGAAACGGCGGTAGTCGTCTGCCGCAAAATCATCCGGGCTTTTCAGTGCGCCGGTCAGAAAACCACGGCCCAGTGGGCTGTACGGGACGAAGGCGATCCCCAGCCGTTGGCAGGCCGCCAGGCAGCCGTTGTCTTCCTGATCCCGACTCCACAATGAGTATTCACTTTGCAGCGCACTGATGGGGTGGACCTTGTGGGCTCGCTCCAGGGTGGCGACCGAGGCTTCGCTCAAGCCCAGGTAACGCACTTTGCCTTGCTTGACCAATTCGGCCATGGCACCGACGGTTTCCTCGATGGCCACAGCGGGGTCGATGCGGTGTTGGTAGTACAAGTCCAGCGTGTCGATACCCAGGCGTTTCAGTGTGCCGTCGATGGATTGGCGAATGTACTCTGGGCGCCCATTGACGCCACGTAACGCCGGGTTGGCCGGGTCACGCACGATGCCGAACTTGCTGGCCAGGAACACCTGGTCGCGCTTGCCGGCGATGGCCTTGCCGATCAGGGCTTCGTTGGTATGGGGGCCGTACATGTCGGCGGTGTCGAGGAAGTTGATCCCCAGCTCCAGGGCGCGGTGCAGGGTGGCCGTGGCCTCGGTGGTATCGGTGCCGGTGGTGTAGAAATCAGTCATGCCCATGCAGCCAAGGCCGATGGCGCTGATGCGGGGGCCGTTCTTGCCGAGTTGACGAGTGTGCATGGGTTCAGCTCCGTTGAGGGGGAAGGGCTCCATTGTTGTCCTCGACAAAACCAAGATAAACCGGCTAAAAACGCTATCACTATTAGTAAATTCTAAATAATCCTTTGGAGAGGCCATCCCTTGGACCGTTTCAACGCTATGCGGGTCTTTACGCGGATTGTCGAATTGGGTGGTTTTGCCAAGGCGGCTGATAGCCTGCAACTGCCACGCGCGTCGGTGACGATTCTGATCAAGCAGCTTGAGGCGCATCTGGGTGTGCAACTGCTGCAGCGCACCACGCGCCAGGTCAGTCCGACCCTGGATGGCGCTGCCTACTATCAACGCTGCGTCAGTCTGTTGGCAGACCTTGAGGAAACCGAAGCGGTGTTCTCCACCAGCCGTCGCAACCCGCGCGGGACGTTGCGTATTGATATGCCGGCGGGAATAGGGCGATTTATCGTGATTCCGGCATTGCCCGAGTTCACGGCTCGTTACCCGCAGATCGACCTGGAAATCGGCCTCAATGACCGTCCTGTAGACCTGATCCGCGAAGGCGTGGATTGCGTCTTGCGCGGCGGCCTGGCCCTGGACGAATCACTGGTGGCAAGGCCATTGGCGATGATGGATCAGGTGACCTGCGCCAGTCCTGATTACCTGCTGCGCATCGGTGTACCCAACAATCTGGATGAGTTGGCCGGCCATCAAGTCGTCGAGTATTTTTCAAGCGCCAGTGGCAAGCGTTATGGGCTGGAGTTCCTGATAGGTAACGACATCCGCCTGGTCGACCTGCCCAAGCAGGTGGCGGTCAACAGCGCCGACGGTTACCTGGCAGCGTGTGTCGCCGGCTATGGGCTGGTGCAGACGCCGTACTATCACGCCAGGCGTGAGCTGCAAGCGGGCACCCTGGTGGAGGTGCTGCCGGCCTTGCTGCCACCGCCATTGCCGTTGACCGCGCTGTACCCGCCGCACCGCCAGTTGTCTCAGCGGGTGCGGGTTTTTGTGGATTGGCTGGTGGAGCTTTGTGCCCGTCCGGGCAGTGGATTGACGCGTTAGCCTTGAGCTTTCCGGTAGGCACCGGGCTGCTGGCCAGTAACTTTGTGGAAGGCCCGAGTAAACGCCGCCACCGACTGATAACCCACCGCCAGCGAAACATCCGCCACCGTCTGGTTGTTCTTGAACAACTGGCAAGCGTGGCGCATGCGCATCATCAACAGCACTTGCCCCGGCGATTGCCCGCACAGCTCATTGAAGCGCTTGAAAAAGGCTGAACGGGACAAGCCCGTGCAGGCAGCCATGCTCTCCAGGCTCCACGGCTCGGCCGGTTGGGCGATCAATCGCTCCAGCAGACCGGCAAACGCCGGTTGCCGAGCCAGCGCTGCCAAGCCGCCGAGGTCGGTGTTGTCCACCACCTGTTGGCGCAACACATAGAGAAACAACAGGTGGCACAGACGCTCCAGCAATGCCGAGGACGGCGCGGGTTTGCGCTGGCATTCCTGGAGAATCAGCTCGAACAGGTTGCGCGCGGCCACCAATGACGGATCGCCGGCTCGCAGGATGATCCAGTTGGGCAGGGCGTCCACGATCATGGCTGACAACCCCGAATGAAAGTGAAAGAACCCGCACACCAGGCCCACGCCGTCGGTGGCTTCGGCATCCAGCGGCAGCATCGGGCGGCGCGGGCTTTTCCGGGCCCCCTCAGACGTGGGTTCGTTTGACAGCCGAAAAGCCAGGTCCTGCAACAGAAACAAGGCGTCACCGTTGTTCAACAGCACCGGGGTGTCATCACCCTCCACATGCAGCCAGCACTGACCCTGTACGACCAGGTGAAAACTGGCGTTGGCCAAACCGTGGGTACTGGCGTGCCAGCCGCCGCAATAGCGACCGACGTGGAACAGGCTGGTATCGAGTTCGAGGCTATCTAATAACCAATCGAGGAGCGAATTGGACGAATTCATCTAATGGAAAGACTCTAGAGCAAGTAATCGCTACTTTAGACTATTGAGAGGTTTTTTTATAACCAACAGACTTGCAGCACGAATCAATCAGGAGACCACTCCATGTCCCGTGTACCCATGCTGACTCTGGAAACCGCACCGGAAGCGGCCAAACCGTTCCTCGAAAATGCCCTCAAGGGCTCTGGTTTCATCCCTAATTTGCTGGCGGTGCTGGCCAATGCTCCGGCCGCGCTGGAAACCTACGTCACCGTCTCCGGCCTGAACGCCAAGTCCGAGCTGAGCCTGGCGGAAAGGGAAGTGGTGCAGTTGATTGCCGCGACTACTCATGGCTGCGACTTTTGCGTCGCTGGGCACACGGCGGTCGCGCGCAATAAGGCCAAGCTCTCGGAAGAGGTCATCGATGCCCTGCGCCAGCGCGGCGAGCTGCCCAACGAGCGTTATGAGACACTGGCCGCCTTTACCCGGGAAGTGATCGCCACCCGGGGTGATGTCAGCGACGCCGGTTACGAACAATTCCGTGCCGCCGGTTACACGGACGGTCATGCTCTGGAAGTTATTTTGGGTGTCAGCCTGGCCACGCTGTGCAACTTCGCCAATGTGTTTGCCCGTACGCCGCTGAACCCGGAACTGGCGCAATACCGTTGGGAAAAGCCTGCCGGCTGAAGACGCGCGATGTACTCAGGTAGAAGCGGCGCGCTGGCGTCAGCGATGGTAAACATGCTGTAACAAGGAGAGACACCCATGCTTGACCCTATCTTGAGCCGCTGGCTCGATGTTCAAGCGCAAGCCCTGGATGTGGGCAGTTGCGATCCACAGGAAGTGCTGCCACGGCTGGCAGAAGCCAATGTATTACGAATCGGTGTACCCAAAAGCCAGGGCGGCCTGGGCGGCGATGTGGCCGGCGCTGTAGAGGCCATTGCCGATGTGGCCAGTCATTCCCTGGCGGCGGCCTTTGTCTGCTGGGGCCAGCGGTCGTTTATCGAGTATCTGCTGTTGAGCCCCAACGAGCGTCTGCGCGAACAGCTGCTGCCGGACCTGCTCAGCGGCAAACTCGCTGGGGCCACCGGCCTTTCCAACGCGATGAAATTTCTTTCCGGCATCGAGACCTTGCAGATCAATGCCGAGCCGACGGATGACGGCTGGACCTTCAATGGTCGCTTGCATTGGGTGACCAACCTGCGCAAGAACGGTTTTGTAGTGGCTGCCGCCGTCGAGCATAACCAGGGTGGTACGCCGTTTATCATGGCGATCCCCGACTCGGTGGCGGGGCTGCAACGTTCCCGTGACCTGGAATTACTCGGCCTGCAATCGAGCAACACCGCCGCCCTTGGCCTGGAAGGCGTTGAGCTGAGTCGCGGCTGGCTGCTGCATGAAGATGCCCGCAAGTTCCTGCCGGCGGTGCGTCCAGCCTTCCTTGGCCTGCAATGCGGCATGGCCATCGGCCTGGCCCGACGCTCCCTGGCAGAAGTCGCCAACCACTTGGGGTCCAGCCGTACGGTTTTGCGTGAGGAGCTGGAAGCGCTGCGGGCGACCCTGGATCATCTGGTCACCGAGCTCAAGCAAGGGTTGTTGTCCGGGCGTTTCACTGCCGAGCCTGCGCCGTTGTTCCGTTTGCGCATCGCGCTGGCGGAAACTGCTGCCAACGCAGTGCAGCTTGAGCTGCAGGCCAGCGGCGGCAAAGCCTACCTGACCGCCCACGGCAGCGGCTTTGCCCGGCGCTGGAGAGAGTCGGCCTTTGTGCCGATTGTCACCCCAAGCCTGGTGCAGTTGCGGACCGAGTTGGCACGTCAGGCCGCCTTATGAGTCAGGCGGTGCTGCAGGCCCAGGGGATCTGCCTGGGTTATGCCAGCGGGCCGGTACTGGAAGGTTTCGACCTGCAACTGCAGCCCGGTGAAGTGGTGTCGATCCTCGGTCCCAGCGGTGTTGGCAAGTCCAGCCTGCTGCGGGTGCTCGCGGGTTTGCAGGCGCCCCAGGGCGGAAGCATTCGTCTGCTCGGTGAGCCGTTGGACGGCCCGCATCCACGGGTGGCGGTGGCGTTTCAGGACCCCAGCCTGCTGCCCTGGCTGAGCCTGGAAAAGAACGTCGCCTTTGGCCTGGACTTTGCCCGTCAACCCCACTTGAGTGCTGAAGAGCGTCGTGACCGAGTGGATCACGCGATTGCTGCCGTCGGCCTGGAACACGCCCGTCTGCAATTTCCGGCGCAATTGTCCGGCGGCATGGCCCAGCGCACGGCGCTGGCCCGCTGCCTGGCGCGCCAACCGCAGGTGTTACTGCTGGATGAACCCTTTGGTGCCCTGGATGAAGTGACCCGGGCCGACATGCAACACTTGCTGCTCAAGGTTAATCGCGAGCAAGGTTCGGCAGCGGTGCTGATCACCCATGACATCGACGAAGCGCTGCTGCTTTCCGACCGGATTCTGCTGTTGGGCGACCGCCCGGCGCGAACCCTGGGAGAATGGCGCATCGACCTGCCGCAACCGCGGGAAGAGCAGGTGGAGGAAATCGGCGCGCTGCGCATCGACATTCTCAAAACCCTACGGCGGGCAAGCCGACCTTCACCCCATACCCCTGAACTGCTGGAGCCTCACCATGTGTCTGGATGACCTGACCCACTCGCGCCGTGACTTTCTCAAACTCTCGGCTGTGCTCAGCGCGGCCGGCGCCTTGCCGCTGCTGAGCAGCCTGCAAGCTCGAGCTGCTTCCGAGCCGGACGCACCGGTACGTATCGGTTATCTGCCGATCACCGACGCCACACCGCTGCTGGTGGCCCATAACAACGGTTTGTTCGAAGCCGAAGGCATCAAGGCCGAGCGTCCGGTGCTGCTGCGCAGTTGGGCCCAGGTGATCGAGGCGTTTATCTCGGGCCAGGTCAACGTGATTCACCTGTTGTCGCCGATGACCATCTGGGCGCGCTATGGCAGTAAAGTGCCGGCCAAGGTGGTGGCGTGGAACCATGTGGGCGGCTCGGGCCTGACCGTGTCGCCAGGCATTACCGATGTGAAACAGTTGGGCGGCAAGTCGGTGGCGATTCCGTTCTGGTACTCGATCCACAACGTGGTGGTGCAGCAACTGTTCCGCGATAACGGCCTGACCCCGGTCAGCCGCGCCGCCGGCAGCAATCTGGCAGCCAACGAGGTCAACCTGATCGTGCTGCCGCCATCGGACATGCCACCGGCCCTGGCCAGTAAACGCATCGACGGCTATATCGTCGCCGAGCCGTTCAACGCCCTGGCGGAGAACCTCAATGTGGGGCGCGTGCAGCGTTTCACCGGCGATGTGTGGCGCAATCATGCGTGCTGCGTGGTGTTCATGCATGAGCACGACCTGACCAATCGCCCGGAATGGTCGCAGAAGGTGGTCAATGCCATCGTCAAGGCCCAGGTCTGGACCCGTGACAACCGCGAAGAGGCGGTGAAGCTGCTGTCCAAGGACGGTCCGAATCGCTACACCCCACACGCCGAACCGGTGTTGAGCAAAGTGTTGGCACCTCCAGCCAGCGATCGTGCCGCCTACTTGGCCGATGGCGCGATCCAGCACGCCAATTGGGATGAGCACCGTATCGACTTCCAGCCGTACCCATTCCCCAGCTACACCGAGGAGCTGGTACGCCGCCTGAAAGACACGCTGATTGAAGGCGACAAGCGCTTTCTTGCCGACCTGGATCCGGCGTTCGTGGCCAAGGACCTGGTGGACGACCGCTTTGTGCGCAATGCCATCGAAGCGGTGGGTGGCATGAAAACCTTCGGTTTGGCCGATAGCTTTGAGCGCAGCGAGGAGATTGGCGTTTGAACAACGGCAAAACCGTGGTGTGGCCGGGCTGGTTGCTCGGCGTCACCGGATTGGCAGGGTTGTTGTTGCTCTGGTGGCTGGGGGTGAAGGTATTGGGCGAGACGGGCGGTTTGTCCGCACGGTTCTCGCTGTCGGCCACCCTGGCCAGTTTGTGGGAGCTACTGGGGCGTAGCGAGCTGTACTTGCACATCGCCGTCAGCCTCAAGCGGATCTTTGTCGGGTTGTTTCTGGCCTTGCTGGTGGGCGTGCCGTTGGGCTTGCTGGTGGGCAGTTCGCGCAACCTGGAGGCGGCCACCACGCCGGCGTTCCAGTTTTTGCGGATGATTTCACCGCTGTCGTGGATGCCTATCGTGGTGATGCTGATGGGGGTAGGGGACCAGCCGATCTATTTCCTGCTGGCCTTTGCCGCTGTCTGGCCGATCCTGCTCAATACCGCGGCCGGTGTACGTCAGTTGGACCCGCGTTGGCTGCAACTGAGCAAAAGCCTGAGCGCTACTCGCTGGGAAACCTTGCGCCGGGTGATTATTCCCGGGGTGATGGGGCATGTGCTGACCGGCGTGCGCCTGGCCATCGGGATCCTGTGGATTGTGCTGGTGCCGTGCGAGATGCTCGGGGTCAGTGCGGGGTTGGGTTACTACATCCTCGATACCCGGGATCGGCTGGCTTATTCAGAACTGATGGCGATGGTGTTGCTGATCGGGCTGCTGGGCTTTGCCCTGGATGCGTTTGCACGGTGGCTGCATCAGCGGTGGGTGCACGCAAGCTAGAATTCAACAAATAAAGGCCCGAGGCGACTCTCCTAGGGCCTTTGGTTTTTACCGGGGTTTACACTTTTACGTCAATTTGCAGGTCGCCCACAGAGTCATCCGTTGTGGAGAGGGCCGCTGCTGTATCTCTTTGCCCGCCTGCCCTGCGGCCCACACTCTGCGTAATATCTGCTTTTTGATAAATGCCGATGCCGATTCCCCCGGTTAACTCAGCGATGCCAGGAATGCCTTCGGCGGTGTTCATATGTGCTCGGCCTACCCAAACAACCGATTTTCCTCCGAGTTCATTTTTCAGAACCTGCTTTGCACCGTAGTAGTTCATTTCTTCGAGGCGTTGCTTGGACAAGGCGGCATAGGCAGGAGAAGAGCGGGGAAGTTTATCCAGTCCGCCGAAATAATTTGGAGTGTCTGAATGTCGCGTCAGATAGCGATGTTCAAGTGGCATTATTTCTATTTCAAATTCGTCGGCTGCTTTTTTCAGCTCTTCATACAGTGTGCTGCCACCCGGCCTTTTCGAGATGGCGTGTGCGAGCGCTCTATCGTTTATCAGGCCATACGCGTCGAGTGTTGCACCCTCCACAAAGATAGCGGTGACGCCACTTTCCTTGAAGGTTTTCATGGCATCACGCATTGCTATCAGGCTTGCTACGTCAGTGTGCCGTTCACCAAGGACCAATACATCGGTTTTTTCCAGGGCCTCGGCGAAGAGTTGGTTGATCGGTACCGTATCCGTGATATCAGGAAGCGTTGGGCGTGGCGGCATGTTGCCCGCGGCCATCTCTTGAAAAAAGCCGTTCTTCTCAAGTGTGAATTTTTCCCGCGTCAACTTGATTCTATTGGGGGTGAAGTGGTCGTCAATCAGCGCCCCATTGGTGATGGGGCTCGTCACGTATTCATCCAGGGGTAACGGTACTCGGGGAGTGGCAGCCGGTCGATTAATCCTGCTCAATGGGTTATAGCGTGCTTCATGGTGCCGGTTGGAAACACGTAGGGTGGGGGATGGTGGCATCAGGATTTTTGTGGGGCTGAAGGCTTCGAGGGGACTGCCGTAGGCCTGCATTTTGCCCACGTCGTAGGCATACCAATGACCATTCTTGCGCACCGCAGCGCCCTCGACATAATGGCCAGAAAACGTGAACGTGCCGGAGGCTGTGGCCTCATACTTCTGGCTGGCGGCTACCAGGCCATAGCTGTCTGCCGCACCGAGCAGTGTCTGGATTTTTGTTGCCGCGCCCTTGGCGCCCTTTATCGCAAGACGTCCGACACCTATGGCCAGGTCGCCAACGCCGCTTAATGGGTTGAATGACTCGATGGCGGTGACACCTACGATTCTTGCTGTTTTCAGCGCCTTGGCAACGCTGGAGGCGCCCGTGGCCACGACTTTTCCCACTTTGGTGGCCGCTCCTGCGCCTGCTGTGAGGAAGCCGAATAGGTCCATCCCCAAATCCATTGCACCGTCGATATAGTTGCCGTCCCGAAAATTGACGATGGCCGATCTCAGGGGGACCAGGTTCAACAGAAACTCACGAACCTTTTCTCGTGAAGCGAGCTCCTGATCGAATGTCGTGACGCCCCGGGCTTGCTTGAGTATGTCTGCGTTGTCCAGGTCAAAGGCTTCGATGAACGTGTCGGCAATGTAGCGTGTCCTCTGGCTGGAAAAACTTTGAGGTGGCAGCGCGCTTGTGGGGGCCTCACCTTGCAGGCCTGGGGGGGCACCTTCGGCGGGTTTGAGTATTTCTGTCTTGTGCAGTTTGTTGGCGTTACGAAAGTCATGCATCCGGGTCCGTGCTTGAAGGTCTGTCAGCCGGTGGATGGCGCCTTTTTCCAGATCAATTTCATACAGGGTGGTCACGGCGTTGCGTTCGGTCTTGATCAGCAGCTTGCTGCTTTTTGAGGTGAGTGCAGGCGGCGAGTAAAAATCCGTTGCCAGTGTGTAGACCTTATCCTGATAAAAATCGATCTTGCCACGTTCCAGGTTTTCACGGTCGGCCAGCGGAAGCTGAGTGATAAGGTGTTGAACGGTAGTTCCCAGGCCTTTCTTCTTTGCAGTAATGGTTTCATCGAATTGATGTTTAAACGTGTTGAATACATTGATGCCGGTGTGGCTATTAAGCGCGTCGATAGGGATACGGCTGTCTGGCGTTTTCCATTTTGGAACGTTTTCCTGGCCCATCATGGCGATGTCCAGCATTGAGTAAGTCCCTTGATGATGCCGTGTGACTTTAAAGGAGTAGTCGGCAGTGATGCACTTTTCCTCAAAGGGTACGCCCTTGCCGAATTGCGCTTCAAGTTTAGCCAGCGCGATCTCTTTCAGGTTGGGTAGTGGCCTGTCCAGCGCGGTTGACGCCGTGGCTCGTTCCTCCAATTGGCGATTGAAGTCATCTCGCACCTGTTCAATTTCAACGGAGCTGTACAGGTTGTCGTCTTTTCTTTCGACGATACCGTTGGCAACCCCCCAATCAATCAATGCACTTTTTTGGGTTTCCTCGGGAATGGGTGTGTCGGATGCATGGGCGCTGCTCATGACCTGGGCAAAGTTCATGTTTGGTGTCGCGCCCGGCGTGTTGGCCTCTATTTTTGCCACCGCAAGGCAAAGATTGGTCCAGGACTGGCTGCCATACACCACGTTTTCGGGAATGTCTTTGACCAGGAACTGTGGCGCCACACGCCCCAGCAACAGATGGGCACCCAGTTTGGCCGTGGCCGCTGAAGTCTTACCGTTGTTGACCAGATGGCTGCTTAATGCGCTGACGACGGATGCAGGTGATTGGCCCCAATGTTGTTTTTGCGCGAGGTCAAAACCGGCGACTTTGTTCCTGTCAGGCGCGCTGATGGATTCTGCATCAAGCCCAAGCTGGATCCCCGCCAACACGTAATCATTCACGCTGGTTTCAGTCGCAATGCCGTTGAGTCGGGTTTGCAGGGTCTGTCCGAGCGCCTGCGCCCTGGGGGAGAGGAGGAGGCGTTCCAGCGCCTTGGCAGGGTCTTGCAGTTCAGCCTCGGATAAGGGCCGGTCGTTAATCAAATAACCCAGCACGCCACGGCGGCTGTCTATCAGTGGAAGGCCTGTCAGGCCCGCCGAATTCGAGGCGATCAGGGCGTGGGTGGCCTCTTGTTGTTCAAGGTTCAGGGGTAATGGCCAGGACAACGCGCCACCAAAGTTGCCAAACGGGTGTTGCATGGATTGATCGGTGGCAGCCCGGGCCAGGGTGATTAGCTCAGTTCGGGTGGTGGGCAGTGTTGCCCTCCACGCGCTCAGGAACGACTCAAGATCGACGGTAGCCCCAACCTCCAGGTCGTACTTCTGGTAATACGATGCGTCAGGGTGAGGCTTGAAGCGTGTCTCTGCCAGCACTGACGCCACCGCTTGCGCATCCGCTTGTGGCGCCAGGCATTGGGCGGCCTGATTGAGTTGTTGCGCCAGGGTCTGCCAGTCGCACTGGTCCCCAAGGGCACGTTTTAACGTGAGGTCGGCCGTATTGGGTTGGCTGGGTTGCGGCTGTTCACGCGCTGGCGGCTGGACCAGCGCCAATGGCGTACCGTCGGGAGGAGGCGCTTGTTGGGAGGTTAACGCTGCCGTGGAGGCCGATAAGGTCTGCCGGGATTGTATTGAGGTCATCGCTGCTCACCTGTTTGAGTAGGCGCCCCCCAAACATCCCTGTTACTGGGCGTCCAAACTGCGTGGTGTGGCAGGCTCTGCGAGTTCACCTTGGAGTGTAAGCAATTACGCTGCCCGGGCGATCAGCGGTGGTAGTACCCCGGGCCGGCATCAGCGTAGCGATGGTCGTGCCAACCGCCTCCATGGGGGAAGATGATGCAGCCACTCATGCTCAGCATGATCAGCAAAGGAATCAGCAGTGTGATTCGACGGAGCATTTCCAAATCCTCGTAGGGTTCTCAAGATTCAAACAGGCACAAGACAAGCCAAAGCTTTTCATCGCCTGTAACATGAGACCCTGACAACCCCGCGCCATCCCCGTAACCGGGTATGCGCTTGGCATGGTTGTCGATACAAAGTGGATACATATCTTCAAGTTCAGGAACCTGTCATGACCCAGTCACAACGTTTGAAATACTCGATTCTGATCGCCCTGGTCGTCCTGGGGACGATGTTTGGCCTGTCCTATTTGCAGAACACCGGGGCTATCAGCGAAAAAACATTCCAGTACATCGCCATTGGTGTGGCGGTGGTTGTGGTGGTGATCAACGGCGTCATGCGCCGCAAGGTCAAGCCCAACGTTTGAGTCAGGCGCGACCTTCGAGGACTTTGGCAGCCTGCTCGTGCAGGCTGTAGCTTTTATCGGCATTGAGGGTGATCACGCCCTCGCTGCACAGGCGCTTGAGCACCTCGCGCACGCTGAGAAAGGACAGCGGGATGCCCAGCTCCAGCAAATGGCTGTGCACCCCTCGAACACCCAGGCTGCGCTGGTTGTCGGCGGCGGTAAGCAGGGCGTCGATGACCTTCAGCCGGATCAGGCTGGTGCGCAGTCCAAAACACTTGAGCAAGTAACGAATGCGCTGGTTACCGTGCCGCTCCAGCTCCTTGCCGAATGCCTGGGCGCCGGTGCCAAAAGCGGCATCGTGCGTCGATGGGTGACCTTCCGTGGGCAATTGCGGGTTGTACATGCAAAAACTCCTTTTCAGAGCCTGATCAGGAAAATGATGGCGCTCTTAGTGACTAAGACGAACGAGCAGCGCAAATCATGAAGCGCAACATGTAGAAAATTTGTCGGTATCAGGTCTGTGACATGTGAACACCTGCGAATAAACGCCGGTGCCCGCTAAATTATTCCCGCTTTCTACGTCTTTACTGGAAGGTCGCAGTGGTCTGCTGGGCCACGTCTATTTTTCCGGGTTGAGTGTGGGGTCTGCGTGAATATTTCCAACGGATTGTGCCGGGTGTGTGTAGCGGGTGTGTGTCTCGGTTTGAGCCTTTCGGTGTCGGCCCGGGTACAGGTCAGCGAGGCGAAGGCCGAGATACGCCGTACCGGTTTTGGTGTCCCGCACATTCGTGCCAATGATGAACGCGGACTGGGTTACGGGATTGGTTATGCCTACGCCCAGGACAATCTGTGCCTGCTGGCCAACGAAGTGGTGACCGTGAACGGCGAGCGCGCCAAGTATTTTGGCGCCGAGAAGTCGACCCTGGAGCGACGTAACAATCTCACCAGCGATGTGTTCTTTACCTGGCTCAACACCCCCGAGGCAGTTTCGGCATTCTGGAGTGCCCAGCCTGCGCAGATGCAGCAGCGGATTGAAGGCTATGTCGCGGGCTACAACCGTTATTTGAAAGAGCGCACGGCCACCGGGCTGCCCGAGCAGTGCCAGGGGGCCTGGGTGCGGGCGATCACTCCCGAGGATCTGGTCAAGTTGACCCGACGTTTGCTGGTGGAAGGTGGCGTAGGCCAGTTCGCTGAGGCCTTGGTCGGTGCCACGCCCCCTCAAGCCACCGCTGGTGTGCAGCCTGACACTCAGACGTTTGAAGTCGCGGCCGCCAATCAACAGCGCTTTGCCCTGGATCGCGGCAGCAATGCGGTGGCGGTAGGGCGTGACCGTTCGTTCAACGGCCGTGGCATGTTATTGGCCAACCCGCATTTTCCCTGGATCGGCGCTATGCGCTTTTATGAAATGCACCTGACCATTCCCGGTCAATTGGACGTGATGGGTGCAGCCTTGCCGGGGTTGCCGGTGATCAATATCGGCTTTAACCAGCATGTGGCCTGGACCCACACAGTGGACACCTCCAAGCACTTCACCTTGTACCGTTTGACCCTGGACCCGAAAGATTCGACCCGCTACCTGTTGGACGGCAAGTCCCTGCCGATGGAAAAAACCACCCTCGCAGTGCAGGTGAAAACCGCTGATGGCAGTACCAAGAGTGAGTCGCGCACGGTCTACAGCTCACAGTTCGGCCCGGTGGTGCAATGGCCGGGCAAGCTGGATTGGAATAACCAATATGCTTTCAGCCTGCGGGACGCCAACCTGGGTAACGACCGAGTGCTGCAGCAGTGGTACGCCATGAACCGCGCCGCCAGCCTCAAGGAACTGCAGACCTCCGTGCATACCCTGCAAGGCATTCCATGGGTCAACACCCTGGCAGCGGATGATCAGGGTCAGAGCCTGTACATGAACTTGTCGGTGGTGCCTAACGTCAGCGCGAAGAAACTGGCGCAATGCAGTGATCCTCGCGCGGGCCTGCAATTGATCATGCTCGACGGCTCCCATAGCGCCTGTGCCTGGGACGTTGATCCGCGTGCGGCACAGGCGGGGATTTTCCCTGCTGACCAGTTGCCGCAGTTAGAGCGCACGGATTATGTGCAGCACTCCAATGACTCGGCGTGGATGGTCAACCCCAAGGCGCCGCTGACCGGGTTCTCGCCGGTGATCAGCCAGGACAAGATCGGTTTGGGGCCGCGTGCGCGCTTTGCCTTGCAGCGCCTGCACGAGCTGGATAAACAACCGATCACCACGGCCGACTTGCAGCATATGGTGATGGACAATCAGGTGTACCTTGCCAGCCAGGTCATGCCGGATCTGCTGAAATTCTGTGAGCAGGACCTGGGTACAGACGCTACCGTCTTGCAGCCGGTGTGCGACAGCCTGAAAAACTGGGACCAGAAAGCCAATCTTGATAGCGGCCTGGGGCTTGTGCACTTCATCAACCTGTTCAAGCAACTGCAGCAAGTACCTGAGGCCTGGCAAGTAAGTTTCGATCCGGAGCAGCCGCTCACCACGCCACGCGGGTTGGCCATCGATCGGGCGCCCGTGGCCAAGGCGCTGCGCGAGGCGATGCTGGCGTCAGCGGCTGACGTGGCAAAGCTGGGGTTGAACCAGGACAGCCGTTGGGGTGATGTTCAAGTCAGCGGCAAGATCCCGCTCCACGGTGGCCCGCAAGAGCTGGGCATTTATAACGCGATGCAGAGCGTGCCTCGAGAAGACGGCAAGCGTGAAGTGGTCAGTGGCAGTAGCTACTTGCAGATTGTCACCTTTGACGATCAGGGGCCGCAGGCAGAAGGGCTGTTGGCGTTCTCTTTGTCCAGCGACCCGGCCTCGAAGTATTCGAAGGACCAGACTCAGGCGTTTTCCGAGAAGAAACTGCGCCCGCTGCTCTTTACCGAGCAGCAGATCAAGGCGGACCCGCAGTATCAGTTGCAGGTGATCAGCGAGCAGGGCCAGTAAGCAGTTGTTCAACGGCTGAGAACGCCTTGGCACGGCGTTCCTCCCAATCCCCTCCAATCACCAGGAAGGGCTGCCGATGTTGCTCAAGCCATCGGCGGCTTGCCTGGAAAAACGCCAGGCGATCCGCCAGTTCCGGCTGGCAACGCTGGCCATCAGCGGTCCAATCCACATCCTCAGGTGACAGCAGCAGGTGCAGGTCGTAGTGCCGCGCCAGCAGCTCACTGTCGAGCCACTTCGGGTAGTCGCCGAACAGCGTCAGACTCCACAGCTTATTGGTCAGCAGATGGGTATCGAGGATCAACAGCGCAGGCTGTTCGGCACGAGCCGTGTCTTCCCAGGCCAACTGGCCGTGGGCGATGTCCGGGATATCGTCCAGGGTGGTATCGCGTTGGTGGTGATCGATGAAATGGCGCACGTATTCCCCAACCATCAGCCCACCAAAATGTGCCTGTAACTCAGCGGCCAACCAGCTTTTACCGCTGGACTCCGGGCCGGCCATGACCACGATCTTCATGCCTGCAACGCCGGGTCAGCGCGCCATTCCCGCCAGCCTTGCACCGCAATGACGGTGAACAGGGCATACAGTGCTGCGGTGAGGTACAGGCCTTTGTAGAGGAACAGGCCGACAAAGATCACGTCCACGGCAATCCACAACGGCCAGCACTGCACGCGCTTCTGTGCCATCCACATTTGCGCCACCAGGCTGAAACCGGTCAGCGCTGCGTCCAGCCAGGGCTGTGCGGCGTCGGTCCAATGGGCCATGGCTGCCCCCAGCAGCAGGCTGCCCACGGCGCCGACGGCCAGGCCCAGGAGGATTGGTTGCACGCCGAGGCTAGTGACCTGGCGGCCTTGCTTGACCTCACCGGCCCGGGTCCACTGCCACCAGCCGTAGAGTTGAAGGCCGGCGTAGACCACTTGCAGCAACATGTCGGAATACAGCTTCACGTCGAAGAAAATCCAGGTGTACAGCAGCACCATGACCAGGCCGATGGGCCAGCACCAGGGGTTCTGTTTGACGGTCAGCCAGACGGCGATCACCCCCAGCGCAGCGGCAAACAGTTCAAGCCCGGACATGGGGGTTCCTTGGAGAGTGGGAAAGGGCGCCGATTGTACCCAAACAAGCGCCCTTATAGGAGTGCGGTCAGACTTTGAACTGACGCAACAATCCATCCAATTGCTCGCTGAGGTCTTTCAAATGCGTACTGGCTTCGCTGGATTGCTGAGCGGCCAACGCTGTGCTGTGAGAAAGCCCGGCTGCCTGGGTGACGTTCTGGTTGATATCTTCCACCACGTGGGCCTGTTGCAACGTGGCGCTGGCAATCGACGCATTCAAGCCGTTGAGGTTGCGCAACGCCTGGCCGATAGCGTTCAGGCTGGCTCCGGCCTGGCCTGCTTGCTCGATAGTCAGTTGTGAAGCCAGGTGGCTATCGCTGATCACCTTGACCGCCGCCTCCGAGTGGCCTTGCAGGCGCTCGATCATGGCCTGGATTTCAGCGGTGGATTTTTGCGTACGTTGGGCCAGCAACCGAACCTCATCGGCCACCACGGCAAACCCCCGGCCTTGTTCGCCGGCGCGGGCGGCTTCGATGGCGGCGTTAAGGGCCAGCAGGTTGGTCTGGTCCGCGATGGAGCGGATTACTTCCAGCACACCGCCAATCTGAGTGCTTTCGCTGGACAAGGTGCGGATCACTTCCACAGCCTGGTTAATGGTGCCGGACAGCTGATCGATCTGCCGCAGGCTGCCATCGATATTGACCTGGCCTTGCTCAGCCTGGGCCTGGGCATCGCGCATTTCGCTGGCGGCGTGCTCGGCGTTCCTGGCCACGTCCTGTACGCCATAGGTGACCTCGTTGATGGCCGTCGCCACCAGCTCCATTTGCTGCGACTGCTGCTGGCTGCGGTCATGGGCTTGACTGGCATTGCTGCCCAATTCTGCGGACGATTGGCCCAGGGCATTGGCGCAGCTCTGCAACTGGCCAACCACCTGGCGCAGCTTGGCAGTGAAGCTGTTGAAGTGTTGGGCCAGCTGGGTAACTTCGTCTTGACCGTGGGTGTCGAGGCTACGGGTCAGGTCACTTTCGCCGCTGGCAATATTGGCCATGGCGTTAACCGCTTCTTGCAGTGGATGCACAATGCTGCGGGCGATCAGCAGCACCAGCAACGCCATGATCAGAGCAATCCCCACGCCAATCGCCGAGGCTTTCCAGACCTGACTGCGAAACTCGGCCTGCACGTCATCGACGTAGACGCCGGAACCGATGATCCAGCCCCAGGGTTCGAACAGCTGGATGTAGGAGGTTTTTTCCACCGGCGCGTCGGCGCCCGGTTTCGGCCAGCGATAGTTGACGATTCCGGCACCCTTGGCCTTGGCCAGGATGACAAACTCGTTGAACACCGCAAAACCGTCGGGGTCGCGAATCGCCGACAGGTTCTGGCCGTCCAGCTTGGGGTTGGCCGCGTGCATGATCATCACCGGCGTCAGGTCGTTGATCCAAAAGTAATCGTCATGGTCATAACGCAGCCCACGCACCACGCTCAAGGCTTGCTTTTGCGCGGCGTCGCGACTCAGCACACCCGTAGTTTCCAGGGTGTGGTAGTAGGCCAGGACCCCGTTGGCGGTCTGCACCACGTGCTGGGTTTGTTGGCTCTTGGCCTGATAAAGGCCGTCATGGATCTGCTTGAGCATCAGCAGGCCCAAGGTCAGCAGCATCAACACGGCGACGATCAGGATCAGCCAGAGGCGCCGGCTGATCGACATAGTGCGCAAACTGTTCATGGTCCTGTCACTCCGTGTTCTTATAATTGTTGGTGCTGTAATCGGCCTGCCCGTCGATATCGCACAGCGAACTCCGGGCTTGTCTGATAGGCTTTCGGCCGAGAGTCAGAAAACCTGAGTCCTGCTTGATTTTTCAAGGAAATTTCGCGGCCCTGCGGTGACTCTTCGCGCAGTGGTTTCAGCGCACTCGTCGTCAGTGAAACACTAAAAAATAGCAACGAGGCATGCCCGGAGCATGACCTTTTGGGGGGAATATGGATCTTTGGACCGCCGTACAGGCGTTGATACTTGGCGTTGTTGAGGGACTGACGGAGTTCTTGCCGATCTCCAGTACCGGTCACCAGATTATCGTCGCCGACTTGATCGGTTTCGGTGGCGAGCGTTTTGAAGCGTTCAATATCATCATCCAGCTGGGCGCCATCCTGGCGGTGGTCTGGGAGTTTCGGCGCAAGATTCTTGATGTGGTTGTCGGTTTGCCCACCCAGCGCAATGCCCAGCGGTTTACCCTTAACCTGCTGATCGCGGTCTTGCCTGCGGTGGTGTTGGGGGTGATTTTTGCCGACCTGATCAAGCACTACCTGTTCAACCCGATTACCGTGGCCACAGCGTTGGTGGTGGGCGGCATCATCATGTTGTGGGCTGAGCGCCGCCAGCATGCAGTACACGCTGAAACTGTCGATGAGATCACCTGGAAAGATGCCCTCAAGGTGGGCTTGGCCCAGTGCCTGGCGATGATTCCAGGCACCTCTCGTTCTGGGGCCACGATCATTGGCGGCCTGCTGTTTGGCCTGTCGCGCAAGACCGCTACCGAATTTTCGTTCTTCCTGGCGATGCCGACCATGGTCGGTGCCGCAGTGTATTCGGGCTACAAATACCGCCAGCTGTTCCAGCCCGATGACCTGCCGGTGTTCGCCATTGGCTTTGTCACCTCGTTCATCTTCGCGATGATCGCGGTCAAGGGCTTGCTCAAGTTCATCGCCAGCCACAGCTACGCGGCGTTTGCCTGGTATCGCATTGCCTTCGGCCTGGTGATTCTGGCGACCTGGCAGTTCGGCTGGGTTGAATGGGCGGCAGTCAAGGCGTGAAGACCATGAGCATCCAGCATCCACGTTTCAAGGCCCTGATCTTCGTGCTGTTGTGTGCCGTGCCGCTGTTCGGCTCGGCGTTGCTTTGGTATCGCGGGGTTTCGTTGATTCCACTGGCGGCCTATGGCGCGGTCAGTGTCGTGGCGTTTTTCCTGTATTGGAGTGATAAGCGCAAAGCCCGCGAGGACAGTTGGCGCACCCCGGAAAACGTCCTGCATGCGGTGGAACTGGCGGGCGGCTGGCCGGGCGCGTTGATTGCCCAGCAAGTGTTCCGTCACAAGACCCGCAAAGTGTCGTACCAGGTGGTGTTCTGGCTGATCGTGCTGTTGCACCAGGTGTTCTGGATCGATCAGCTGTTTCTTGGCGGCACGTTACTGTCGTTGTTCTAGCAGCAGCCCGACTTGCGTGCGCTTGGGCAGTTTGCTCACCACCAGTTGGTGCGAGCGCTGCAACAGGTCACGCAGCTCCTCGGCGCCCAGCGGGTAGGGCGTGTTCATGATGATCCACTGCGCACGTGCCAGATAAGGCGCCGGATGAATGCCGGGGCGATCGACATGCCCCAGGAACAGTTCCTTGTCGACTTTGAACGCGAGGGACTCGCCCCGCAGGTTCTGCAAGGCAAACATCTTGTTTGTGGCAATCGAGAACACCCGTACGCCGCCCCATTTATAGTCCTCACGTGCACCCGGCAGGCTCAGGCAGAAATGGGCGACATCATCGATGTTCATCTTTTTCGTGCTCATAGCAGTCGGTCTCCGCAACCTTTGAACCCCTCGTTCAGAAAGTCGATCCACGCCCGTATTGCCGGCAACACGCCACGCCGATGGGGGTAGACCGCCTGCAGCCAGCCACCCGGTAGCGACCATTCGGGTAGCAATTGCACCAGTTGGCCACTTTGCAGCTCCTGCTCGCAATACATCATTGGCAGCACCGTGCAACCCAGGCCGGCGAGGGCACTGGTGCGGCGTACGATAAAGTCGTCTATGCCCAAGCGGGCTTCAAGCGCCAGGTCGCAGCTTTGACCATCGGGGCCAATCATGCGCAAGTGGACCATGCGATCAGGCTCCAGGGCTCCGAGAACGGGTATCTGCTTGAGGTCATCTGGCGTATTGACCGGGTGCGCTCGCAAAAAGTCCGGGCTGGCCACTAGTGCGGTTTGTGCCTGGCGCAGACGGCGAGTCACCAGCAACGGGTCTTCATCCCCCAGTTCCCGTACCCGCAACGCAACATCAATGCCTTCGCCAATCAGGTCGACGCGGCGGTTGACCAGGATCATGTCCAGTTGGACTAGCGGGTAGGCTGCCAGAAACCGAGCCACCATGCCCGGCAGAATCTCCTGGGCCAGCCCCACCGGGCAGCTTACTCGCAGGCGCCCCCGTGGCTGGCTGGACATGCTGGCGACAGCCTCATCGGCCATTTCAGCTTCCAGCAGCATCGCTTGGCAGTGGCGCAAGTAACGTTCGCCGACGGCGGTCAGGGTCAATTGCCGGGTAGTACGTTGCAGCAAGCGTGCGCCAAGGCGCTCTTCCAGTTCGGCAATGCGCCGGGACAACCGCGACTTGGGGATCCCCAGCAGCCGGCCGGCGGCGGCAAAACCGCCGGCTTCTACCACTTTGGCGAAATAGTAAAGGTCATTGAGGTCTTGCATAGCGCGCCTATTGTCCTGTCAGTGGAACGAACTATCGC
The DNA here is from genome assembly GCF_009724245.1 of Pseudomonas spelaei. Taxonomy (GTDB): domain Bacteria; phylum Pseudomonadota; class Gammaproteobacteria; order Pseudomonadales; family Pseudomonadaceae; genus Aquipseudomonas; species Aquipseudomonas spelaei. The sequence continues at coordinate 51,873 of NZ_WNNK01000005.1, forward strand.
ATTTTAACCAGCTAATCGGCTATTGGTTTCATCTGTAGGATTGTCAGCAATTGGTCGCCCGGTGGCGATCCTCACTTGGAGATCCCCCCATGAAACTCTTGCATATCGATTCCAGCATTCTTGGTGACAACTCGGCTTCCCGTCAGTTGAGTGCCGGTGTAGTCAAGGCTTGGCAAGCGGCTGAGCCAGGCGTTGAAGTCACTTACCGGGACCTGGCCAGCGAAGGTATCAATCACTTTTCCGGCACTACTTTGGGCGCCCTCGGTACCGCCGCTGAATTGCGCAATGCTGTACAAAAGCATGAAGCCGACCTGAGCGCGCAGACCCTGGCTGAATTCCTCGAGGCTGACGCCGTGGTCCTGGCAGCTCCCATGTACAACTTCACTATTCCTACCCAGCTCAAAGCCTGGATCGACCGTATCGCAGTGGCCGGCCAGACCTTTCGCTACACCGAAGCTGGCCCTGAAGGCCTGTGTGGCAACAAGAAAGTGATTGTGGTCTCCACTTCCGGCGGTTTGCACGCTGGCCAAGCCACGGGCGTGGCACATGAAGACTACCTGAAAGTGCTGCTGGGCTTCCTCGGTATCACCGACATCGAGTTCGTCCGTGCCCATGGCCTGGCCTACGGTGACGAGTTCCGCAGCAAAGCCATGAGCGATGCCAACGTGCAAATCAGCGAGCAATTGTTCGCCGCTGCGTAAGACTTGTGTAAAGTTCGCCGCACCTCGATATCAATCTGATTCGAGGCGCCTAAACTCTGTATTCTGGTGGCCTGAAAGCGACCGGAGTACGGAGTTTTTTCGTTGGCGCGCTGTCTTCAGTTTGGCCCAGGTTATGCACGCATGGGTTTATCACCGAGCCCGAGCACCATGAATCATGGGAATTTCAACAGACACGCAGGCGGTCACGCAGCAAAGGTGGACATCCCCATGATGCGTCTTTGTGCAGTCTTGGTTCTTTCGTTGCTCGGTGGCCTGGTTTCAGTGCACGCCGCGCCCGCGCCGCACCCTCATTGGAGTGTGGGCTTTCACCGCATGAGCTTTCTCGATCCGCTGGATTTGCAGCCGATGAAGGCCATCGCCTTTTATCCCTCTACCGGTCGCGAGCATTCCACTCAGGTGGGGGCTTATCACATCGCTGCTACTGAAGACTCCAAGGTTGCCATTGGCCGCTTTCCGATGCTGATGCTGTCCCACGGTAACACCGGTACGCCACTGGCCTTGCATGACCTGGCGACCTCTCTGGCACGCAAGGGATTTGTGGTAGTGGCGGTGTTACATCCTGGCGACAACTACAAGGACCACAGCCGCCTGGGCACTTTGAGCAATTTGTACGGCCGGCCGATCCAGATTTCCGAAGCGATCACCGCCACCCTGGGCGACCCGATGCTGTCACCGTTCGTCAACGTTGATCAGGTGGGCGTCATTGGTTACTCGGCGGGCGGTGAGACAGCGTTGATCCTGGCGGGCGCCAAGCCTGACCTGGACCGGCTGCGGCGTTATTGCCAACAGCGCCCGGAAGACCGTGATGCCTGTACCACCAAGGGCGAACTGATTGTCGACCGTGATGACTTGCAGCCCCAGGCCGATCCTCGGATCCATGCCTTGATGCTGATGGCACCTTTGAGCCTGATGTTCGGCCGCCACACCCTGGCGGACGTGCATGTGCCGGTGTTGCTCTACAGCGGCGACGGCGACAAACTGGTGGCGGTAGACAAGAATGCCGCCGCCCTGGCACGCAAGCTGCCGGAGCCGCCGGACTTCAAGCTGTTGGCCGGGGCAGGGCACTTTATCTTCATGGCACCGTGCGATAACGACCAGCTGGCCGCCATGCCAGCCGTGTGCACCGATGCCGATGGTGTCGACCGCGAGGGCATTCACCGTGACTTGATTTCCGAGGCCGGGCGCTTCTTCAGCCACACCCTTGGCCAAGAAACGCGAGCAGGCATGCAGACCGCGGATCAGTAGGTTCGACGCTTGAGCAGCAAGGTCAGGCCCAAGCCGCTGACCGAGAGCAACGCGGCGCAGAAGAAGATCCACGCATACCCAAGATTCAGCGCCACGGCGCCCATCAGCGGCCCGGCAATCGCCAGGGCCAGGTCGAAAAACACCGCATAAGCACTCAAGCCTGCTCCCCGGCTGCTGTTGGGCACCTGCTTGATCGCCTCCACGCCCAGCGCCGGATACACCAGCGACAAGCCAAAACCGGTCAGCCCGGCACCAATCAAGGCTACGCCGGTGGACGGCGCCAGCCACAGCAGTATCAGCCCCAGGGTTTCAATGGTCATGCAGGCAATCGCCGACGTGAAGCCACCGAAGCGGCTGATGCTGGAGATAAACAGTAGCCGTGACAGGATGAAGCACGCACCAAATACCGTCAGGCAGTAGGCGGCGCCGGTCCAGCCTCGGCTCAGGTAGTAGAGGGTGATAAAGGTGGTCAGGGTGCCGTAGCCAATAGACGCCAGGCACAGGCTTGCGCCAAAGGGGGCGATGCGTCCGAATACTGCCCAGAACGGCAGGCGCTCGCCGCGTATCACCGGCACCGACGGCTTGTTACGGATCAGCAGCAGCCCCAGGCCGGCCAACACCGACAGGGCGATGCCGAGGCTGGTGTAGCCGTATTCGGCAACCATCACCACCCCCAGCGGTGCACCAATGGCAATGGCGCCATAGGAGGCGATGCCGTTCCAGGAAATCGAGCGTGCAGTGTGCTCCGCGCCGACCTGCCCCATGCACCAACTGATGGTCCCGACACCGATCAGGCCTTGGGCCACGCCCAGCAATAGCCTGGCCACCAGCAGCACGCTCAAACTCAGCAGCGGCAAGCTTTCCAGCAACGTGGCGATAAACGTCAGCACGCCGCTCAGCAAAATCCCGCTCAAACCCAGCACGATTGCGCGTTTGGTTCCGACAGTGTCCGACATGCGCCCAGCCATAGGCCGGCTGAGCAGGGTGGCCAGGTATTGGGAGCCGATGGTGATCCCGGCGACTACCGCACTGAATCCCAGTTGTTCATGCACATAGCCTGGAATCACTGCAATCGGAAGACCGATGCAGATGAAGGCGATGAAGGTGTAGAAAACGATAGAGACGATTTGCAGGGTGATCGACAGTGAGCTGGGGGCTACAGGCTGGGATGGAGGCATGGGAGCTCGTTCGCGGGCGGGCGGTGAGCGCATGATGGCGTGGGGCGGAGGGAAAAGGAAGCAGGCTAACTAATACTGTAGCCGCTGCCGAGGCACGAGGCTGCGATGGGCTGCGTAGCAGCCCCCTGGGGGCGGTCTTGCGGACCGCATCGCAGCCTCGTGCCTCGGCAGCGGCTACAGGTAATTCGTACTTTTAGAACACCACACCCTGGCTACGCAGGTAATCATCATAGGTGCCGCTGAAGTCGGTCACGCCACTTGGGCTCAGCTCGATGATGCGAGTGGCCAGGGACGATACGAATTCACGGTCGTGGCTGACGAAGATCAGCGTGCCCGGGTAGTTTTCCAGCGCCAGGTTCAGCGCTTCGATGGACTCCATGTCCAAGTGGTTGGTGGGTTCGTCCATGATCAGCACGTTGGGTTTTTGCAGGATCAGCTTACCGAACAGCATGCGGCCTTGCTCACCACCGGAGATCACCTTGACCGACTTGAGGATCTCGTCGTTGGAGAACAGCATCCGGCCCAGGGTGCCGCGAACCACTTGTTCGCCTTCCTTGGTCCAGCGGCCCATCCAGTCGAACAGGTTGGACTCGTCTTCGAAGTCCGACGCGTGATCCTGGGCGTAGTAGCCCAGTTCGGCTGCTTCAGTCCACTTGACGGTACCGGCGTCCGGGCTCAATTCGTTGACCAGGGTGCGCAGCAAGGTGGTCTTGCCGATACCGTTCGGGCCGATGATTGCCACGCGTTCGCCAGCTTCAACCTGGAAGCTGAAGTCCTTGAACAGCGTCTTGCCGTCAAAACCTTTGGCCATGCGCTCGACGATGACCGCCTGGCGGTGCAGCTTCTTGGTCTGGTCAAAGCGGATGAACGGGCTGACGCGGCTCGACGGCTTGACTTCGGCCAGTTGGATCTTGTCGATCGCCTTGGCGCGGGAAGTAGCCTGCTTGGCTTTCGAGGCGTTGGCCGAGAAGCGGCTGACGAAGGATTGCAGCTCGGAGATCTGGGCTTTCTTCTTGGCGTTGTCCGACAGCAACTGCTCGCGGGACTGGGTCGCCACGGTCATGTATTCGTCGTAGTTGCCCGGGAACAGGCGCAGTTCGCCGTAGTCCAGGTCGGCCATGTGGGTGCAGACGCTGTTCAGGAAGTGACGGTCGTGAGAGATGATGATCATCAGGCTCGAACGCTGGGTCAGAATGTTTTCCAGCCAGCGGATGGTGTTGATGTCCAAGTGGTTGGTGGGTTCGTCGAGCAGCAGCACTTCCGGGTCGGAAAACAGTGCTTGAGCCAGCAGAACTCGCAGCTTCCAGCCGGGCGACACTTCGCTCATCGGGCCGTTGTGCTGTTCGATGCCGATACCCAGGCCCAGCAGCAGTTCACCGGCACGGGATTCGGCGGTGTAGCCGTCCATCTCGGCGAAGTCGGTTTCCAGCTCGGCGACGGCCATGCCGTCTGCTTCGGTCATTTCCGGCAGCGAGTAGATACGATCACGCTCTGCCTTGACCTTCCACAGCTCCTCGTGGCCCATGATCACGGTGTCGAGCACGGTGAATTCTTCGTAGGCGAACTGGTCCTGGCGCAGTTTACCCAGGCGTACGTTCGGCTCCAGCATGACCTGGCCACCGGAAGGATCCAGGTCGCCACCGAGGATTTTCATGAAGGTCGACTTGCCGCAACCGTTGGCCCCGATCAGGCCATACCGGTTGCCCGCGCCGAACTTGACCGAGACGTTCTCGAAGAGCGGCTTGGCGCCGAACTGCATGGTGATGTTAGCTGTGGAGATCAATTACTTTACCTATCAATGGGTTGCGAGCAGCGCCGAAAACCTTCGGACCATGCCTGGACCTGGGCCAACGGGCATACGTCAACAGCGATATCAAGGCGTGAAACCCTGTCGCTGAGCAGAAAATTGGGGTACATGTTGGAATTTGGCGCGCATTGTCGCATATGTGAGGCGTGAGTTGTATGGCGGGGAAGGCAAGGGCGGAAAACGGGCTGCATTCAGCAACAGGATATCGACTAATTTCGCTCAAATATCGACAAAAGTAAGGCAGTTGCATCGAAAAAATCAGTACGTGCAGTGTTTTCTTTGGTCCCATGATGGATGACAGTTGAACATTTCAAGGTCCTGGAATACTTTTCGTCCGTTCGCCCTACAGTTATGGCTCTTTACCGGTTCAAGGATGGCGAGGCTATTGGTGTAGGGCGGACCTCTTCATATAGTAATGATCATTCGGAGATCCAATGGACAGGTTGTCAGACAAACAGGCGATATCCAGCAACAAGGATGCCTGGAACGAATCCGCCAAACATCATAAAGGCACCGCCAATTGGCAAGCGTTGCTCGACTCGGTTGGCAATGCCGGCTTCTCCCGGCTGGACCCGACGCTGACCGCCTTGTTGCTCGCCGTCGGAGTCAAGGATAAGGACGTGGTGCAACTGGGCTGCAACAATGGCCGTGAAAGCTTGTCGCTGTTTGGTCTTGGGGCTAGAACAGTCACGGGGGTGGATCAGTCCGAAGCCTTCCTGCAGCAGGCTCGCGAGTTGGCGGAGAGGTCGCCCCACAGCCCGGAATTCATCGAAGCCGATATCCACCAATTGCCCGAACAGCTGCACAACCGGTTTGATCTCGCCTTGATCACCATTGGCGTACTCAACTGGATGCCGGACATTGGCCTGTTCATGACCCATGTCGCGAGCACGCTCAAGCCTGGCGGCACTCTGGTGATTTATGAAACTCACCCGTACCTGGAGATGTTTGACCCCCAGGCTGCCAATCCGATGATGCCCGCCAGTTCGTATTTTCAGCGCGAACCTTTTGTGCAGCAGGAATCTATCGTTTACGAGGGGCTGTCAGAGCGCGCGGTAGCCGCGTCCTATTGGTTTGTGCATACGATGGGGGACATCGTGGGCGGCGCTCTTGGGGCCGGTTTGCAGATCAGTCATTTGAAAGAGTACCCGCATTCCAACCGCGAGGACCTCTACGACCAATATGAGCACCAGCCGGCGCAATTGCCCTTGTGCTACACCCTGACAGCGATCAAGTGTTCGACGTGACACTCGCTTTGCGCACAAAGGTGCGCATGGTTTGCCCGGGGGCAGTACTGAATCGAGTGGGCCTTGGCTTACCTTCGTCAGCAGCAATAAAGATGAAGTGATCGCCTTCCAGGCGATAGCTCGCCGGTAGTTGCTTGCCAGCATCAGCCCCTATTGCATCCACCCAGATAATCGCTTTGGGCGTCGTCGTGGCGTCCAGGGTGAACCTGCCTGCCAGCAACACTTCCCCAGTGAGAGTTACCACTTGGAATTGGTCACCGCTGATGGTGGTCACGGCGCCGGGGGCGCTGTGTTCATCGACGGGGTTGAGCACGCCGCTGTCTTCCAGGGCAGTTTGTACCCAGTCCCCCTGGAGCCGCTGCCGGTCATGCGCGTTGATGCAGATTTCTTCGGAGGTCGATACGGATGGCATACACATTCCTTTTGATAAGAGTGTCGTGCTGTTCAGTGCTGATTCAGGCTGGCTGAAACGATTTTGTGCGAAACTTCCCGTTTTGGGCATATCCGTATGTATTTTCTCTTTGCTGGCAGGTATTTAACCTACCTTTGACATGGCGTAGGGATAATGCCGCGCAGATGTTCGTCTACTCTCGGACATAGGTGGGAGTATTTTCGTACCTAATAGTGAAAACAATCTGCAATGCGTGGGATTTTTCTAGTGACTGAGAGGTCGGATAGCCATCAGTAGACCGCGCATGTTCGATGTCCAGGGCGTTGCCCCTGTTTTTTTGATCATTTACTCAGGTTGACGGTGCTTTCCAGACGTTGAGTGTCAACTTTTCAGGATGCAATGATTTTGAATAAAACTCCTCAGATCCAAGCTCAAGCTGTATCAGACGAAATTGACCTGTTTGAACTGTTTCAATCCATCTGGCGACAAAAAAAGCTGATCATTGGGTGCACTATTCTTGCCGGGGTGGTGGGCGTCGGCTATGCATTCCTGGCTCCGCGGGAATATCAGGTGAGCAGCGTGTTACGCCCGGCAGCGATCAACGAACTGGATGCGCTCAATCGTTCCGAAGTCTACAAGTTGCCACCGGCAGACGCGTTGGCCAAGGTGGGGTCTGAACTGGATTCCTATGAAGCCCGCCTGGGCTTCTTCAAAACCAACGAAGCACTGTTCAAGCCGTTTCAGAAGCCAGGGCAGACTCTCGAACAGAGCTTTGAAGAGTTCAATCGCAATTCAATCAACCTGATACTCCCCGACCCTAAAAAGGCTGACTCACTGAGCAGTTATCTGCGTCTTGAGTTGCAGTACCCCAAAGACATTGACGGTGTGGCGATTCTCAATGGTTTCGTGGACTACGCCCTTGCCTCGGCACGTGATCAGATCGGTGCTGACCTCAAGGTCATCGTCAACAACCGTCTCAATGAACTCAAAGGCAAGATCGACGCCGCTCGCGCCAACTACGACACCGATAAGGAGTCGAAGATCGCCAAACTGCTCGAAGGCGACAAGCTCAAGCGGGCACAGTTGGAAGATGAGCTCAGTGCATTGCGCCTGCAGATGAAAATGGAGCGCACCAATCGCCTGGCGGAACTGGCCGAGGCGATTTCCATTGCCAAGTCCATGGGTATAAAAACGCCTACCACACCATCGTCCATGGCTGACTCGTCGCGCAGTGGCTCAAGTCAGGTCATGCGAACCGAGGTCAACAACCAGAAAATCCCGCTGTATTTCATGGGTACCGAAGCGCTGGAGGCCGAACGTGCGGCTTTGCAGCAGCGTACCAGCGACGACTTCACCAACCCACGCATTGCTGAAATCGGCAAAGACTTGCAGTTGCTCAATACCAACCGTGAGGTTGAGGTTCTGAAGAAGCGTGGGAATGAAGACCTCTTCCTGAAAGATGTTGATCCATTGCGCGCGGAAGTGGCACGGCTGCGTAGCTTGAACATTGATATGAGCACCGTGAAACTGGTAACAATCGACCGTCGTGCGCAAGAGCCCCTGAGCCCGATCAAACCGAAAAAGGTTCTGGTTATTGCCTTGAGCCTGGTTGTCGGATTGGTATTGGGGGTCATTGCAGCGTTGATTCGCCATTGCGTCCTGGCCCAGCGTGAGGTTGTACCCCGCTTATCCGAGGATGATCGTCGCCTTCGTCTGCGTGAGCAAAAGGATGACGAGCCTCTGGTTTAAGGGGAGACAGGAGGGGGGCAAAGGCCTCTCTCCTCGCTGCTACTCTTGATTGTTTGCGGTGCCTGGTCCAAGCATTTGGACACCTTTTCACAATTCTTAATTAACCTTTGGTTACAAACTGTGGCTAAAATAGCAGCCAATGGCCACGCCCGGATTATCACCGAGCCGGACGTGTTACCTGTTTGTGAAATGTGATTTCAGGTGCTGCTTATTCAATCCTCGGCCGTCGTGGGCACGCAGGAGCAGCCTGTTCTCTTCTGACTTGTGACGAATTACCTTGAAACTCATTATTGTTGCTCTCTACGTTGTCTCCATTGCGTATGTGCACCTGCGTGGCCGGGTGCGACATAAGCTGGGCCGTCAGTTAAGCGATCACTCGACCTTCCTGGCACCGGTGAATTGCTTTCTCTACCTGTTCTCCAAACTGCCCAGCCGACCTTATCTGTCCCCCAGCGACTTTCCGGATCTGAGCCCGTTACAGGAGCATTGGGAAGAGATACGCCAGGAAGGCCAGAACCTGATGCGGGCAGGGGAGATCAAGCGCTCGGATCAGTACAACGATGTGGGGTTCAACTCGTTCTTCAAGTCGGGCTGGAAACGTTTTTATCTGAAGTGGTATGGCGACAGCCATCCTTCGGCCATGAAGCTGTGCCCGCGCACCACCGAGCTCTTGCAAAGCATTGGCTCGGTCAAGGCGGCGATGTTCGCCGAGTTGCCACCGGGCTCCAAACTGGTGCGCCACCGCGATCCGTACGCCGGTTCCTACCGTTACCACTTGGGCCTGGAGACACCTAACGATCCCGGTTGTTACATCAATGTCGACGGTGAGAGTTACTACTGGCGTGACGGTGAGCCGGTGATGTTCGACGAGACGTACATTCATTACGCGGAAAACACCACGCCGCACAATCGCATCATTTTGTTCTGCGATATCGAACGGCCCATGAAGTATCGCTGGGCGGCGGCATTCAACCGCTGGTTCAGCCGCAATGTGATGGCCGCTGCAGGTTCGCCCAATGATGCCGGCGACAAGACGGGTGGGTTGAACCGGGCTTTTACCCGGCTGTACAAGATTCGCCTGCGTGGCAAAGAACTCAAGAAGCGCAACCGCGCACGCTACTACTTGGAGAAATGGGCGATTTTCGCAGGATTGGCGGCGATCTTCCTACTCATCTAAGTACCGCTCGGGAGCGGGCCAGCCTCGTTCCCTGCTTTATCCCTCATCTGCTTGCTGACCCTCAGCCGATTGGCGTCCCCCCATTCCTCCTTTCCAGATGGCCCCTGACATTCTGTCGACGGGCTGGCACGGCCTGCTCAGACAGATCGTGTTACACCTGATGAGAAACTATTTAGTTACCAAAGCCGAACCCAAGGCGTAGCGTGTTATCGAAAGCAGGTACTCGCTACAAAGAGGCTTTGTCATGAACATCCGTATGTGCAATCTCGCAGTGCTGGCGTTGGGCCTCGCACTCACCTCGCTGGTTCAGGCGCAAAACCTGCCTGGCAACAACAATCCCTATAACAGCCCTATTCACCGGGCCAATCCCAACAGCATGCAGGGTACTCAGCCCAATACGCCGACCGTTCGCGGCACCAGCATCGCGCCTGTGCCTCGCCAGCAGACCCTGGAGAATGGCGGGATCGGCAACCGTTATCCACAACGTGATGCCTCTCCAACGCCGCCAGCGATCCAGCCACAAGCCCCCACCCGCGACGCCAATGGCAACCGCCAGCCTTGAAGGCTGCAGCGATTGAGTGTGTAAAGAGAAGAAGGAAATCCACGGTATGTCTCTACGCAAAACCCTTCTAGCAACCTTCTGCGCCAGCGCATTGCTGCCCTTGGCGCCTGCTGTTTTCGCTGCCGATATTCAACAGTTTCCCAGCGAGCAAGGCAGCGTCACAGCTACCCCGATTGTCCAGGGTCTGGATCATCCCTGGGCAGTGGCCTTTCTGCCGGACAAGCAAGGCTTCCTGGTGACTGAGCGTCCCGGCAACCTGCGCTTTGTCAGTCCTGACGGCAAGCTGTCCGCACCCTTGAGCGGCGTGCCGAAGGTCTGGGCCAAGGGGCAGGGCGGTTTACTGGATGTGGTGCTGTCGCCGGACTTCAAGCAGGATCGGTTGGTGTATCTGTCCTACGCCGAAGGTGGCGGTGAGGGAGGGACTGCCGGGACAGCGGTAGGACGCGGGCGACTGGCGGACGACCTGAGCGGGCTGAAGGACTTCCAGGTGATTCTGCGCCAGGAGCCCAAGCTGTCCACGGGCAATCACTTCGGTTCACGGCTGGTGTTTGACCGTGATGGCTACCTGTTTGTGACCCTGGGAGAAAACAACGACCGCCCGACCGCCCAGGACCTGGACAAGCTGCAAGGCAAGGTCGTACGAATCTTCCCTGATGGTCGCGTGCCGCAAGACAACCCTTTTGTCGGCCAGGAAGGGGTCCGGCCCGAGATTTGGTCCTACGGCCAGCGCAACCCTCAGGGCGCGGCGCTGAACCCGTGGAGCGGCACCCTGTGGGAAAACGAACACGGCCCACGGGGCGGTGATGAGATCAACATCATTGAACGTGGGAAAAACTACGGCTGGCCGTTGGCGACCCATGGCATCAACTACTCCTTGACGCCGATTCCCGAGGCTAAGGGCAAGACCGTTGAAGGCACCGTGCCGCCTCACCATGTCTGGGAAAAATCGCCGGGCGTCAGTGGTATGGCGTTCTATGACGCCGATCGTTTCAAGGCCTGGCAGCACAACCTGTTTATCGGGGCGTTGGCCAGTCAGGAGCTGATCCGCCTGCAGTTCGACGGTGACAAGGTGATTCACGAGGAGCGCCTGCTGGGCGGTTTGAAAGCGCGAATCCGCGATGTAAGACAGGGGCCGGACGGGTTTTTGTATGTGCTGACGGATGAGGATAATGGGGGGCTGTATCGAGTGGGATTGAATCAGGATTGACTGGCACGAGGCTGTGATGGGCGGCGCAATGGCCACCGTGCGGATACCCATCGCAGCCTCGTGCATCGGCCAGCGGTTACAGCCCCAGTTCAGACAACCCCGGATGCTCGTCGGGACGCCGTCCCAGCGGCCAGCGGAACTTGCGTTCGCTTTCCTTGATCGGCAGGTCGTTGATACAGGCGTGACGATTGGACATCAGGCCGTTCTCGTCGAATTCCCAGTTTTCGTTGCCATAGGAGCGAAACCAGTTGCCGGAATCATCGTGCCATTCGTAGGCGTAACGCACGGCGATACGGTTGTCGGTAAAGGCCCACAGTTCTTTGATCAGCCGATAATCCAGCTCCTTGGCCCACTTGCGCGTCAGGAACCCCCTGGCCTCTTCCCGGTTGTTGGCAAACTCGGCGCGGTTACGCCACTTCGTATCCAGGGTGTAGGCCATCGATACTCGTTGCGGGTCCCGGGAGTTCCAGCCGTCTTCGGCCAAGCGGATCTTTTCAATGGCCGACTCGCGGGTGAACGGCGGCAGCGGTGGGCGCACTTCTGTGTTGGATGACATAGGACCACTCCTGAACAGTTCAGATGAAAGTTGCGTCAAAGTTTCAATAACGTTTTGGCCATGTATTGCGCGTTATCGGCAGCGGTTGAATCGCCCATGACCAGGGCAACGGTAATGGCGCCATCGACCAGGATAAGCAGTTGCGCGGCCTGTTGTTCCGGGTCGGGGGTGCCATGTGCTCTACACAGTTCGAGGGCGTATTCCAACAGTTTCTGTTTGTGGGCCTTGGCCAACAGGCGCACAGGGTCCTGGGGGTTACCGGTTTCACCGCTGGTGTTGATGAACGCGCAGCCGCGAAAGTCGGCGGAGCCGAACCAGGCCTTGAGCGCACTGAACAACGCCAGCAGGCGCCCGCCGGTAGTTTCGCTACGTTCCACCTCGTCGCGCAGCCATTGCATCCAGCGTTCATCACGACGCTGCAAGGCGGCGATGACCAGCTCGTCCTTGTTGGCGAAGTAACGGTAGATGCTCTTTCTGGAAACGCCGGCGGTCTTCACCAGAAGATCCATGCCCGTGGCAGCAATGCCACTTTTGTAGATCAACTTTTCGGTGACATCCAGGATGATGTCGCGAGTTTCGTTGCTAGTCATATTGTTCATGGTGAACACAGTAGAACGATCATTCTTCTTAGTCAATTAACTATTTTACATTTCAACAACAAGACCTGAGTCCGCCCATGGTGTAAGCTCTCTGGCTCTTCGGATTAGACCCATTGCGAGCCCTATGCCGTCGTTCTTCAAACGCTCCCTGTTGCCCAAGCTGCGCGGTTTTCCTCTCACTCCCGACGCCATCGGCGTGTTGTCCGGCGCCGCTGAGTTTCGTCGTTGCCTGCTGGAAAAAATCTCCCAGGCCACCCAGCGTATCTACATCGTTGCGCTGTATTTGCAGCAGGATGAGGCCGGGCAGGAGATATACGATGCTCTGCACGCGGCCAAAGCCGCACGGCCCGAGCTGGATATCGTGGTAGTGGTTGACTGGCTGCGGGCCCAGCGCGGCCTGATCGGTGCAGGCAAGCAGCCGGGCAACAGCGCCTGGTATCAGGCCATGACCCAGTCCCACACAAGTGTTGTGCCGGTGTATGGCGTACCGGTGCAAACCCGCGAACTGTTTGGCGTTCTGCACCTCAAGGGTTTTGTCATCGATGACGGCGTGTTGTACAGCGGTGCGAGCCTCAACAATGTGTACCTGCACAAGTTCGACAAGTACCGTTTTGATCGCTATCACCTGATTGACAACAAGGCGCTGGCCGACTCGATGCAGCACCTGGTGGAGCACGGTTTGGTGGCCTCCAAGGCGGTGCACCGACTGGACCTGCCGAACCTGCCGAGTACCCGCAGTTTGCGCAATGACATTGGCGACCTGCGTAGCCGCCTCAAGCATGCGGCCTATGACACCAGCGCCGGCAGTGTGGCCAACGGTAACTTGTCGGTCAGCCCGTTGCTGGGCGTCGGCAAGAACAACCCGTTGAGCCGGGTCATCTGCGAGTTGATTGCCAGCGCCCAACACCAACTGACTATCTGCACCCCGTACTTCAACCTGCCGCTGCCCGTTACCCGGGAAATCAACCGCGCCCTGGCGCGCGGGGTGAAGATCGACATCATCGTCGGCGACAAGACGGCCAACGACTTCTACATCCCGCCCAGCGAGCCGTTCAAGGTGATCGCCGCGCTGCCCTACCTGTACGAAATCAGCCTGCGGCGCTTTGCCAAGCGTCACCAGTCGATGATCGACAGCGGCCAGTTGAACCTGCACTTGTGGCACGACGGCGACAATACCTACCACCTCAAGGGGATGTGGGTCGACCAGCGCTACACCTTGCTCACCGGCAACAACCTCAATCCACGAGCGTTCCGCCTGGACCTGGAAAACGGCTTGTTGATCGATGACCCCAAGGGCGAATGGTTGGAGCCACGGCATATTGAACTCGCCGAAATCTTCCAGCACACCTCGCGGATCGAGCGCTATCAGCAATTGCAGACGCTGCTGGAGTACCCCGAGGCTGTGGGCAAGTTCTTGCGCCGAGTCAGCCGCGTACGGATCGAGCGATTGCTTTATCGAATCCTCTAGGGGCGATAGGTAGCAGTGGCAGGTAAAAGGGGATGACGGGGCTTGCTCCGTCATCCCTTTCTGCTTTCGGAAGGGGATGACAGGCGGTAGGGCGGCAGGCTTCATACACTGGCGCTTACCGTTCATGGAGGCACGGATCCGATTTTCAGGGACTCAGCCGAAGAGGACATGAATATGCCGTTGATAATGACCACCCCCCGGCAATCAATTCCGAGCACCGCTGCCCGCACAACGTTACCGACGTCTTCCCCGCAACTGATGCCACGCATCAAGCGCTCCTTGCACAACGAGACTACTGACCGCAATGCGGCAGACGCGACCTTGGCAGAGCGACTATCTGCCGCGATGACAAGCGGGCATTCCATGGTGCAGGTGCCTGCAGGCAGTACGTTGTCCCCTGCACTGACCGTCTACCAACAGTTGCTGAATCAACCATGCGTGCAGGATTGGATAAAAAGCACAGGCCTGGAAACCACTTCGCTCACCGTGCACAAGGATTTCATTCAGGGTTACGTCAAGCGTGACGGTGTGTATACCGCCGTGAAGTTCACAACCTCGGACGATTCAGGATGGTGGCAGGCCTCTGTGAAACTGCGTGGGATTCGCGAGCTGCTGGACCCGGCGGATCAAGGGCTGAGCTATGTAGGCGATGATGATCACTGGATGCCCCGCGACGTTGTGATACAGGCCTTCGGTCTTCAAGCGCCCGACTCACAGCAAGACATCGATTTACTCATCAGTCGGCTACGCACCGAGGGTCTGTCCCTGTCCGCCGATGACCTCAGCCATCGGGCTGCTGCCCTTGATTGCGTCAGGCAGACCATTGGTGATTTGCAAGAGCGCGAGGCGCTGGCCGATCAACTTTCTCTGTTGGCCGCTGACTTGCCGGATGAGGGGCCTGTGGATTGGTCTGAACAGACCGTCTCACTGTCACCGGATTCGCTTCTGTCCAAGGGTGATCAGGCCGCACGTGAACGGCTGCGGCGCTTTACCGAGTTGCCGCAAATGCGCGAGTTGCTCAGGCAAGAGGGTGCGGATCGGTCTGACCTGCCCTTTCGAGTGTCTCAGGGCAAGTTTGAGCGATTGATGCCTGTCGGCGGCTGGCGCAATCTCACGCGTTATGTCGAAGGTGTGGAGTCCCTCAACAACGAACTCAATGCCTTGGTGGCCCTCAGCGTGCCACTGGGCAACGCTCTGTATTCGACACCGCGCTACGACATGCGTCAGCTCATTGATTTCAAGGGCCTGGGGTCGCCCCGCACTGCCGGTGAGGCACGTAATATCATTCAATGGTTGCGAACAGCCTTGCCACCGGCGCCATCCCTTGGAGATTACGCCGGTCTGATGGGCCGGGAGTGGGCGCCAGGCCAACTGACCGAGGGCGACAAAAGCACCCTTGGCTCTTTGGCTCGGACCCGGTTGGCCGGGGCTCAATCTCGAGGGTTCATCGTGTTGTCGGGCAAGACGCCGCAGGAGCTGCGAACGGATACTGCCAAACACCTGGACAACCTGCTCAATAGCCCGGACGCATTGGCTTTTGGTGAGCAACTGGGCAGGGCGGTGAATTGGTATGGCGCAGCTCACGGCGGTCCAGGGCTTTCAAAGGAAGTCCGCCAGCAATTGGCCATTGCAGCGATCAAACTCCATGTCGATCCCGACATGCCCGGCAAGCCGGGTGAAGTGGCTGGGTATGAGATTTATCAGCCCGCCAACATGGGGCGTTCACTGGATGCAGTGCGGGCTGATATTGAAAAGCATCTGCATGAGAAGAAGGGTGTTGATCCGAAAATGGCGGTGCTGGCCGCTCATGTTTGCCTGGGTCAAGCCGCACCGGAGTTTCTAGTCAGGGATGTTCCTGAGGCAGTGCATATTGGCACGCCAGCCTGGATGGAACTGCGTTTGGGGTGTGCAATGGCCGACAGTCACGCACCCGGGACATCCCGTGCGATGAACGAAGAACAGGTCACCACTCTGACCACATTGAGCCCTGCCAGCCAAGCACAGCAGACCCTGATGCAACTGCAAGGGCTCAAGATCATGGCCGATTGGGGGGTGCTTAACGGGGTCATTCGCGAACGCAGTGATGGTGAGTATTCCCAACATGATATCCAGAGTGCCAGCCAGGCCTTCTTCAAGCAACGAGTGGAAGCCAGCGCGGCCTTCACCAAGGCCGCTGCCCCGTTGCCAACTCGAGAATCCCTGGCCATCAAGGAGCTGCTCAGGGCTTTTCCCGGAACCACTGCGGATGAGTTGAAGGCGATGACCGTACAGATTGCCGACGCGCAGGTACGCAGGAACATGGCGGTATCCGAGCCCCGGACGCGCTCCATTATTGAGACCTACATGACAGGCGACCTGACACCAGGGAAGTGGATCTTGACCCGCGATGTGCCCATCCCCCAAGGGCGACCGGCTGCCACTGCGATGCAACACTACCAGGCACCTGAAGCTCCCGCGCACAAGCGTACTGAACTGGATACCTTGATCCGTCGCTTGCCCAAGCTTGGCGGCTTGCTGGAAGCGGCGGTCAACGATCATCGTAAAAGCCTTCAGGGCGCCTATGCCACCAAGCTCAAACTCATGATTGCAGAGTTGCCCCTGGCTGATCGTCAGGCTCTGGAGTTGGGTACAGTCGAGTTGTTTACCCTGCGAAGCGAAACCGGTGAGAACGCGCTGGAGGAAACCCGCGAGCAGCGAGCTGTCGCCAGAGGACGCCAATGCACGCTGATGCGTGTTGAGCATAACGGGCAGGTTCACTACTACGAGGTCTTTGCCAAAGGAAAGATTATCAAGCGTGATGATTTGCCTCGTAGCCTGAAACTCAATGGAGTCATTCGGCAAGAGTCGGATTTGCGCAAGACGGATCGCTTCATCCCCTTTCATTGGGGCAGTGATCAGCCATTTGATTTTGCAGCGTATTGCAGCGGATCGGATCCTCGGTCGGGGCATTCTTCGCCGGGTGTCATTGTTGAAAGGCTTGGCGTCAGTCTTTCTGGCCGTGTGTTGCCGAGTAATGCAATGCCACAGACGTTCGTGCCAAACAGCTATTTATCGCAAAAGACGTCAAGCATTGCCAATCACATTGCCCAGGGTAATTTCTATGAGACCCAAGGCAGCATGCTCGAAAGAGCAAGGGAGCCACTTGCTCTGGAAAAACACCGAGAGGCCATCGCACGGGAGCATGGAATCTTGCGGGGGCTAGTGCCGTTTGTGGGGGCTTACCAAGCGTTTGCGGCTGGCGACATAGGCAACGGCATGACCAGCCTGGCACTGGACTTGGTGGGGGTGGCCATCGGCGCCGGAGCTCAGGCACGTGCCCTGATACGTTCGGCCAGGGCCTTGGTGCCCAATCCGTTAACCCGGATGATTGGCCGACTTGGGTCGTCCGTCAGCCCTGCGTTGCCGAAGATAGCTTGGGCAAAACCCGCAGTAGCCTTTAGTGACAGGGCATTTGATTTCGTTAAACAAACGGTGCTGTTTGCCAGCGCCGCATTTAATCCGGTTGATGGCTATTCGGCGATGGTTAAAGCGGCGACCAAGGGGTTGGTCAAGTTGCCTCAACTGATAACCCGCGGAGCGGTAAAGTTGGGTAAGGTGGCTCCACACCTGCTGACAGCCGAGGAGAAATTGCGCTGCTATTGGATGGTTGCTGCCGGTCAGAGCGTCAGTACGCCCAAAGTCCGGGCCGTGGAGACGGTGGTGAGCCAGGTTGGCGAATACCAGGGGACTGATACTCGAGCGGCTCGAGACAACGGGCATTGGTACGCGATCGATCTGCGCAGTGGGCAGCCCTTTGGGACGCCACTGGCAGGTTTTGCCGTGGCCGCTTCACGCTGACATCTGGCGTACCGACTTACCTTTTGCTCAGGCGAACCGGGCGAAAGGTAAGTCGGGTAACGATCAGTTCAAACCCAGTTTGCCGCGCAGGGTCGACAGGTCTTCCGCCAGGGTGTTGACCGGGCCAACCAAGGCCTTACGGTCGTTTTCCTTGACCTTGTCATAGGTTTCAAAACCGCCATCCTTGGTTTTGTACTTGGCCAGGATCTTGTCTACGGTGGCGAAGTTCTTGTCGACTTTGGCGACAAACGCCTTGTCTTGCTTCTCGATCTGCGGACGGAACAGGTCGACGATTTTCTTCGCACCGTCGATGTTGCCCTGGAAGTCATACAGGTCGGTATGGCTGTAGCGGTCTTCTTCACCGGAGATCTTGGTGGCGGCGACTTCTTCCAGCAGCGCAGCGGCACCACCGACGACTTTTTCCGGCGGGAAGGTCAGGCCGTCGACGCGCGTCTTCAAGTCTTTGACATCGTTGTTCAGCTTGTCAGCCAGGGCGCCCAGACCTTCGGTGGTGTTCTTGGAGAACAGTGCGTACTCGATACGGTGGAAGCCAGTGAAGTCTTCGGCCTCTACACCTTTTTCGTGGTCGTCGACCCGGGAGTCGATAGAGGCGTCGAGGTCGCTGAACAGCTCGGCGATCGGCTCGATGGATTCATAGTGCACGCGGGTGGGTGCATAGAGTTTCTTGGCGGTAGCCAAGTCGCCTTTTTTCACAGCGTCGGTAAAGGCTTGAGTCTGAGTCACCAACTCACCGATTTCTTCGGTGACGTAGATCTTGTAGTCCGACACCGGGCCAACCAGGTCCAGCGGGGCTGTAGCGGCAAAGGCCGCCAGTGGAGACAAGGACATTAACAACGACAACGCGAGAGACGACTTTTTCATGGGACGGTTTCCGCTGTGGGTTTGTTTTAGGTATTGGCAGTGGTTTGTGGGTGTGTCGCATCCAGCAAGGTGCGCCCAATGAAATCCTGGGGCCCTGTAACGCCCGGCAACGTGAAGAAATAGCCGCCGCCGACCGGCTTCAGGTATTCCTCCAGGGGCTCGCCGTTCAGCCGGGTCTGCACGCTGATGAAGCCTTTTTCCAGGTCAGCCTGGTAACAGATGAACAACAGCCCCATGTCCAATTGACCGTTTGTTTTGACGCCGTTGGAATAGTTGAACGGCCGGCGCAGGATCAGGTTGGCCTGGGTCTCGCGGGTGCGCGGGTTGGCCAGGCGGATATGGGCATCGAGCTTGGTCAACTTGCCTTCCGGGTCCTTGCTGTAATCGGGGACCTGGGTTTCTTTTTGACCGTCCATGGGCGCGCCACTGGCCTTGATTCGGCCGATGATGCTTTCCTGCTCCTGCAAGGGGGTGCGGTCCCAGCGCTCGACAAGGTTGCGGATGATCCGCACCGCCTGATAGCTACCGTTGGCTGCCCAGGTGGGTTCGTCGCTGCCAGGCTGGACCCAGACAATCTGGTCCATGGTCTTGTTGTCGTTGGAGTCGGGGTTGGCCGAACCGTCACGAAAACCGAGGAAGTTGCGCGCACTCTGCGCAGGTGTGCCGGGTCGGGCGGGGGCCTGGGGCGGCACGCTGCCTTCCTGCTTCCAGCGCACCAGCAACAGGTCCGGCAGGTTTTTCACGATGTCGCGCAGGGCGTGGATGTTGGTGTCCGGGGTGTTGGAACTGAACTGAAGGCTCAAGTCACCGTGGCACTGGGCCGGTTCCAGAGCGTCGTTGGGGAAGCCGACCATGCGTATCAGCCGCTTGGGCTTGGCGTCGGTCAGGCCGAAGCGCTCATCGAACAGCGACTCACCCACCGATACGGTAATAGTCAGGTTGTCTGGTGTCACCACCGGGCCGAGGATTCCGG
The DNA here is from genome assembly GCF_009724245.1 of Pseudomonas spelaei. Lineage (GTDB taxonomy): Bacteria > Pseudomonadota > Gammaproteobacteria > Pseudomonadales > Pseudomonadaceae > Aquipseudomonas > Aquipseudomonas spelaei. The sequence goes on from NZ_WNNK01000005.1 coordinate 71,473, forward strand.
AGTCGGTAGGCGGCAGTTTCGGATCAACTTGCGCGACAGTGCCGCCGGTCATCAGGAAGCTGATGCGCTCGTTCAGGGTGCGGAACAACCGCGTAAGATCCTCACGGTCGCTGGCCAGCACGTCGAAGGACACGATCATGCCGCAGGCCGGGCGCGGGGTGACGATGCCGGTCTGGTGTTTGCCGTGGAAGTCGTGGTGGTCCCGGGTGTTGTTACTGCTCGGCGCCGTGGTGACTTGGGCGGCGCCGGCGGCCATTGCCGGGCAACTCAGGCTGCTGCCGGCAATCGCTGCACCGGTGGCGGCCATACCCAGCAATACGCGACGACGCTGAGGGTTGAAGGAGCACTGATCTGAATCACTCATTTAGCTGGGGTCTTCACTGTAGGCCGGAGAGGCCAAGGGCGGGATCGATTCCATCGAGTGCAACGGCCAGAGCCTTGGCCTTGTCGGCGATCTGCTTGCGCTGATCGGCGGTGACGCTGTCGTACGCGGTGTAGCGGTTATCGACCTTCAAACCATTGAGTTCGGCGTCAAGGGCTGTCAGGGCACTGTCGATCCCGGGCAGCAGGTCAGCGGCTGATTTGGTCAGCAGCGGCCGCATCAGGTCGAGCACCTTGCGGGTCACGTCCAGGTTGGCGGCAAAGCCGTTGAGGTCGATGTGGCTGTAGCGCTCTTCTTCACCGCTGGCGGCGCGAACGTCGGCCAGGCTGTTGAGGTTGCGCACCAGAATGCTCACCAGTTGTTCCGGTGGCAGCGACTGGGCCAGCAACTGTTGCTTGAGGGTGGTGACGTCGGTCAGCAAGCGCTGGGCAATCGGCGTCAGGCCGTCAGTGCTACGTTGCTGGAACAATGCGTACTCAATACGGTGGAAACCGCTGAACGCTGGGTCCTGCTCGCGCTTTTCGAAGTAATCGGCACGGGCGTTGATGGCGTTATCCAGTTCCGCGAGGCGTTGCGAGGCGGGTGCCAGGCGTTGATAAGCCTCGCGGGCCGGCACATAGAGCGCCTGAGCCTGGTTCAGGTCTGCGGCTTCGATGGCCTGGTCGAGAGCGGCCACGGCCTTGATCAGTGCGCCACCCTGGCTGCTCAGGTACACGCGAAACTCCGATAGCGGCCCGATAAACGCCACCATCGACGGCTTGGCCTTGGCCTGGGCGTCCGATTCGGCCGTCGGGGTCACATGCAAGGTGCCGCGCGGGTTGCTCAGCAGGCCGCAGGTGATCGCGTAATCGCCCGGCAGCAGGTTGGCGTTAATCACTTGGCTCAAGCCCGGAGCGATGTTTTCCCGCTCTTCAACCACCAGCACACCGTCAAGAATTTCCCATTCCACCGCCCGGTCCGAGCGGTTGATGATACGGAAGCTGGCACGGCCGGCCGGTACGGTCAGCGCGTTGGGTTCACAGCTATGGGCGTGGATGGTCACAGCGATTTCGTTGTGGTTAACCTGGCGTTTGGCAGCGGCCAGTTGTGAGGCATAGTAGAACAGGCCACCGGCGGCGATCATCACGACCACCGAGCCGGCCACCGCCCAGCGCAGGGCGCGGGGAGGCGAGGCCGGTTGAGGGGATTGGTTGGACAAGAGACGGTCCTTACTGGCTGGAAACGGAAGAAGTGCTGCTGGCGGCAGGTTTGGCGGGTGCCGCTGGCAGGAAGAACATCACCAGGGCCACCACCAGATAGATCAGGTAAGCACCCAGCGTGCTGGTCGTCGGCGCATCCTGATAACCGAACATCCCGGCCAGCACGGAGCCCAGCGGGCCGTCCATGGGCAGGCTGGCGCTAAAGTCGAACAACACGGTTTGCAGGTGATTCCAGACCCCGGCTTCGTGCAGCGCTTGCACCGAGTTGGCAAGGATGCCGGCGGCCACTACCAGAATGAACAGGCCGGTCCAGCGGAAAAACGCACCGAGGTTCAAACGCATGCTGCCGGTATAGATCAGGAAGCCGACGATAATTGCCAGGATCAGGCCGAGCAGGGCGCCAATAGGCGCAGCCGGGCCTTCGCTTTGCTGGAAGACGGCGAGCAGGAAAAACACCGTTTCCAGGCCTTCCCGTGCCACCGCGAAAAACACCATGGCAATCAACGCCGTGACCTGATGCCTGGAGCCGGTCAGCGCATGATCGAGGGATTGATGCAGGGAATGCTTGATGGAGCGCGCCACTTTACGCATCCAGAACACCATGGAACTGAGAATGCCTACGGCGACCAGGCCGACAATGCCTTCAAACAATTCCTGCTGCTTTTGCGGAAACTCCGCACTCATCAGTTCCAGGCCACCACCGACCAGCAACGCCAGGGCGGCGGCGAGAAATACACCGATCCACACGGCGGGCATCCACTGGCCGCGGCCTGTCTGCTTCAGGTAACTGGCGATAATGCCAACGATCAATGCCGCTTCAATCCCTTCGCGCAACATGATTAGAAATGGAACAAGCATTCGGCACCGAATCGTAATTAGATAGGATGCTAATTTGTAACATAATGATACTCATTACTAAACAGCTATTATTGACATTTACTGAACGGTGGCTGAACGGTGGTGGTGAGGCGTTGCGCCCACTATGATGCGCGACATCTCCAGCACAACCGGGCTACCTCACACGTTATGGCGGAAAAAGACACCATCTCCATCCATCTGGTCCGCGAAGCCCTGCTACAGAGCTGTGCACCCGGTGCGGCGACCGATGAAGTCCTGAACAAGGTCGGGATTGATCCTGCGTTGCTGGAACAACCTGCCGCCCGCGTCCCGGCCATGGCTTATGCGCGGCTATGGCGCTTGTTGGCACGGCGCATGGACGATGAGTTTTTTGGCATGGACCCGCGCAAGCTCAAGTCCGGCAGCCTGGCGTTCCTGTGTCGCGCGTCCATGGCGCAACTCAGCGTCGGCGCAGGTCTGGAAACCGGCTTGGCGTTTCTCTCGTTGATGCTTGAACGCATGCCCGCGCAGTTGGTGCGCCAGCAAAGCCTGGCTGAAATCGTACTGCTGGAACCGGAGCCCGAACCCAAACGGGCGTTCACCTATTTTGCCTATTGGATAATCGTCCACGGCGTCGCGTGCTGGCTGGCAGGTCGGCGCATTCCAATCCTCGCGATTGAACTGCGCTGCCCGCAGCCGCCGTTCTGTGATGATTACCAAGTGATGTTTTCCGACAACCTGCGCTTTGATCGGCCACGCACACGGATGATTTTTTCCGCTGATTGCCTCGATGGGCCTATCAAGCGCAGCGCCGAGGAACTCAAGCGTTTCCTGGCCCGTGCGCCGGCTAACATCCTGGTCAAATACCGCGACCCCGACAGCCTGGCCATGCACATCAAGAACGACCTGCGCCAGATGCCCGCCGAAAGCTGGCCGGAAACCGAAGGACTGGCCGTCACCCTGTGCATTTCCGCTTCGACCCTGCGCCGTCGTCTGGCGGAAGAAGGGCAGACCTACCAAGGGCTCAAGGACAGCGTACGCAAGGAGCTGGCGATTATCTGGCTGGCAGATCCCGAGATCAGTTTTGTCGAGATCGCCACCCGCCTGGGGTTTGCCGATGTCAGCTCGTTCTACAAAGCGTTTCGCAAGTGGTCGGGGTCCAATCCGGGGCACTATCGCAGCTTGATTCTCAACGAAGCCAACTGATATGCCAGGCAAAAAAAAGCCCCGCGACCGAATGAGACACGGGGCTAAAAATTGGCTGGATGCGACCAACCAAAGGAGCTCTTTACATCACTTGGCGCTGGCGATCGTCGTATTCGGCTGCCAGCCACCACCCAGCGCTTTGTAGATCGCAACGATGCCGCGATACAGATCCACTTCGGCCTGAGCCTGTGAATCCTCGGCGGCCAGGCGTTCACGCTGGGCGTCCAGCAACACCAGGAAGTCCACGGTGCCTTCGCGGTAGCGAATCTCAGCCAGATCAGCAGCGGCGCGGCTGGACTCACTCTGACGAATCAGCGAGACCAAACGTTGTTGGCGCTTGCCGTAATCACTGAACGCATTCTCTGACTCTTCCAGAGCCAGCAATACTTGCTGTTCGTAGGTCGCCAGGGCGCCATCAGCTTCAGCGTCGGCACCGCGCAAACGCGCTCGCACGCTGCCCAGATCGAATGCCGCCCAGGTAATGCTCGGGCCCAGGGACCAGGCATTGGCGGCGGCCGAGCCGATCTGCGATCCGCGCCCGGCGGTAAAGCCGAGGAAGCCGCTGAGGCTGACCCGTGGAAACAGGTCGGCCTTGGCCACGCCGATCCGCGCGGTGGCGGCGGCCAGTTTGCGTTCGGCACTGAGAATGTCCGGGCGACGTTGCAGCAGTTGCCCCGGATCACCAATCGGCAAAGCCTTGGCAATCGCCGGCAGGTCTTTCGGGCTCAGGTCTACGGTCAGTTTGTCCGGGCGCTGGCCGAGGAGGGTGGCGATGCGGTTACGCTCGCGCACTTCTTCGGCCTGCAGTTGCGGCACGCTGGCTTCAACCGCTGCAAGGCGCGCATCGGCACGCTCCACGTCAAGCTGATCGCCAACACCGGCGTCCCGCAGGCTGACGGTAATGCCGCGCGAGTCTTCCTGGTTTTTCAGGTTGGCCACGGCGATTTTTTCACGCAGTTGCGCACCCCGCAGTTGACCGTAAGCGTCCACCAACTCGGCAATCATGGTGACTTGCAGTTGATAGAGGTCAGCTTCGGCGGCCTCTTGGTCAGCGTCGCTGGCTTCCAGGTTACGGCGAATGCGGCCGAACAAGTCCACTTCCCAGGCCATATCGAGGCCCAGGTCATAGCGCTCACTGCGGACACGCTGGGTGGTCTGGCCAGGCACCTGGCCCTTGCCCACGTCGCTGCTGGCACGGCTGGTGATCACTGGCATGACGTCGTTGGCCGCATCATCACGAATTGCCCTCGCAGCCCGCAGGCGGGCAAACGCTACGCGCAGGTCACGGTTGCCTTGCAGGGATTGCGTCACCAACTGGTTGAGGGTCGGGTCGTCGAACTGTTGCCACCAGATGCCTTCGAACTTCGCATGGTCATACTGCTTGGCGTCGGCGGCGGCCGTGATATTGGCCGCCGCCGGAGTCTGGGTTTTATAGTCCGGGCCCACGGCACAGGCGCTCAGCGCCAGTACCAGCAAGCTCGGCAGGAACACTTTCACGCTCATTGCTGTGCCTCCAGCGTCAAGGCCTTGGTCGCTTTGCGGGCTTCGCCGCGTTCGACGAAGCGCCGGATCAGTACGTAGAACACTGGCGTCAGCAGCAGACCAAAGAAGGTCACCCCGATCATCCCGGAGAACACCGCCACGCCCATGGCATGACGCATCTCGGCACCGGCACCGCTGGAGAACACCAGAGGTACCACGCCCATGATGAAGGCGAACGAGGTCATCAGGATCGGCCGCAGACGCAGGCGGCAGGCTTCCAGTACCGCAGCGAGCGGGTCGAGGCCTTCCTGCTGTTTGTCCTTGGCGAACTCGACAATCAGAATCGCGTTCTTACAGGCAAGCCCCACCAGTACGATCAAGCCGATCTGGGTAAAGATGTTGTTGTCGCCGCCGGAGAGAATCACCCCGGTGATGGCCGACAGCAGGGTCATCGGTACGATCAGGATCACTGCCAGCGGCAGGCTCCAGCTTTCGTATTGGGCGGCCAGTACCAGGAACGCCAGCAGTACGCAGAGCGGGAACACGAACAGCGCAGTATTGCCCGAGAGGATTTGCTGATAGGTCAGGTCGGTCCACTCGTAGGTCATGCCGTTGGGTAGCTCGTCTTTGAGCAGTTTCTCGATGGCAATCTGCGCCTGGCCAGAGCTGTAGCCCGGTGCCGCGTTACCGTTGATCTCGGCGGTAATGAAGCCGTTGTAGTGCATCACACGGTCCGGGCCCGAGGTGTCGCTGACCTTGATAAAGGTCGCCAACGGGATCATCTCGCCTTTGTTGTTGCGCACTTTCAACTGGCCAATCTGCTCGGAATCCAGGCGGAACTGTTGCTCAGCCTGCACGTTGACCTGATAGGTCCGACCGAAGCGGTTGAAGTCGTTGGCATACAGCGAACCCAGGTAAATCTGCAGGGTGTCGAAGATGTCGCTGATCGCCACGCCGTGGGTCTTGGCCTTTTCCCGGTCGATAGCGGCATCGACCTGCGGCACGTTGACCGTGTAGCTGGTGAACAACCCGGCCAGTTCCGGCACGGTGCGGCTCTTGGTGATGATGTTCTGCACTTCTTTGTACAGCTCGTCGTACCCCAGGTTGCCACGGTCTTCAACTTGCAGGCGGAACCCGCCAATGGTGCCCAGGCCCTGTACCGGCGGCGGTGGGAAGATCGCCATGTAGGCTTCCTGAATGTCGCTGTACTTGCCGTTCAACGCCCCGGCAATCGCACCGGCGGACATGCCCGCACCTTTCCGTTCGTCGAACGGCTTCAAGGTCACGAACACGATGCCGCTGTTGGGGCTGTTGGTGAAACCGTTGATCGACAAGCCCGGGAATGCCACGGCGCTTTCCACGCCTGGCTGTTTCAGGGCGATGTCAGACATGCGCTTGATCACGTCTTCGGTGCGGTCCAGGCTCGCAGCGTCCGGCAATTGGGCGAAGGCCACCAGGTATTGCTTGTCCTGGGCCGGTACGAAACCGGTCGGGGTGTGGGCGAAACCGAACCAGGTCAGCACCATCAGGCCGGCATACAGGAACAGCGCAATGCCGCTGCCACGAATCACCCGGCGTACGGTGCCGACGTAACCATGACTGGCCTTATCGAAGAAACGGTTGAATGGACGGAACAACCAGGCACCAAAGATCCCGTCGAGGATTTTCGAGAAGCGATCCTTCGGCGCGTCATGGCTGCGCAGTAACACAGCGGCCAGGGCAGGGGACAAGGTCAACGAGTTGAAGGCCGAGATCACCGTCGAAATCGCAATGGTCAACGCGAACTGTTTGTAGAACTGCCCGGTCAAGCCGCTGATGAATGCCGCCGGAATAAACACCGCACACAGCACCAGCGCCGTGGCGATGATCGGGCCGGTCACTTCGCTCATGGCCTTTTTGGTGGCCTCGAACGGTTGCAGGCCCAGCTCAATGTTTCGCTCGACGTTCTCCACCACCACGATGGCGTCGTCCACCACGATACCGATGGCCAATACCAGTCCGAACAGCGACAGGGCGTTGAGGGAGAAACCAAACAGGTGCATCACCGCAAAGGTACCGATCAACGATACCGGCACCGCCACCAACGGAATGATCGAGGCGCGCCAGGTTTGCAGGAACAGGATCACCACCAGCACCACCAGGATCAGTGCTTCGAACAGGGTGTGAACCACCGCCTCGATGGAGCCTCGCACGAAGATGGTCGGGTCATAGACGATGCTGAAATCCATGCCTTCGGGGAAGCTCTTCTTGAGTTCGGCCATCTTGGCGCGCACTTCATTGGAGATTTCGATGGCATTGGAACCCGGACGCTGGAAGATCGGGATCGCCACCGCCGGCTGGTTGTTGAGCAACGAACGCAAGGCGTACTGGCTGGAGCCCAGTTCTACCCGTGCGATGTCTTTGAGGCGGGTGATCTCACCGTTATCGCCTGCGCGAATAATGATGTTCTCGAACTCTTCCTCGGTAACCAGACGGCCCTGCGTGTTGACCGACAATTGGAAGCTGGTGGCATTCGGCGCAGGCGGTGCGCCCAGGGCACCGGCGGCCACTTGACGGTTCTGTTCGCGGATCGCAGTCACCACATCCGTGGCGGTCAGGTTGCGTGAAGCGGTCTTGTTCGGGTCCAGCCACACCCGCAGGGAGTAGTCGCCCATGCCGAACAATTGCACGTCACCCACGCCGCCCAGGCGCGCCAGCTCATCCTTGATATTGAGGATGGCGTAGTTGGACAGGTAGAGCATGTCGTAGCGCTTGTCCGGTGAGGTCAAGTGCACAACCATGGTCAGGTCGGGGGAGGCTTTGTCCACGGTGATACCGATCCGGGTCACTTCTTCGGGCAGCTTGGGCTGGGTCCGGGTGACACGGTTCTGTACCTGCACCTGGGCGTTATCCAGGTCAGTACCAAGGGCGAAAGTGATGGTCAGGGTGATCTTGCCATCAGCCGTCGACTGCGAGGACATGTACAGCATGTTCTCGACGCCGGTAATGGCTTGCTCTAGAGGAGCGGCAACGGTTTCACCGATAACCTTCGGGTTGGCGCCCGGGAAGTTGGCGCGTACCACCACGGTAGGTGGCACCACTTCCGGGTATTCGCTGATCGGTAGCTGGAACAGCGAAATAGCGCCGGCGATCAGGATCAACAGCGACAGCACCGCTGCGAAGATCGGCCGCGAAATGAAGAACTGGGAAAAATTCATCTTGTGTGTTGTCCCTTAACCGCGTGGAGTCGCGCTACTTGCGAGCTTGGGCGCGGCTTTATCCGGCGTCACTTGCTCTAGGTTGCTGGCTTCAAGCGCTTGTCGTTGTTGTGCCAAAGCGGCGAGGGTTTCCTTGCTGGCCATCGGGATGGTTTCCGGCGCTACCGGCGATCCCGGGCGAACCCGCTGCAGGCCCTTGACGATAATGGTGTCGTCCTTGTTCAGGCCGCTGCGTACGATGCGCAAACCTTCGATCTTCGGCCCCAGTTCCACGGCGCGGTACGACGACTTGTTATCGCCATCCATCACCAGCACAAACTTCTTGCCCAGGTCTGTACCGACGGCTTCGTCGTTGATCAATACGGCGGAGTAGGTACCGCTGCCCACCAGTTTCAGGCGTGCGTACAAGCCCGGGGTGAAGCGCCCGTCAGTGTTGTCGAATACGGCGCGACCACGGATGGTGCCGGTCGCCGGGTTGACTTGGTTGTCGACAAAGTTCATCTGGCCCAGGTGCGGGTTGCCGTCTTCGTTGGACAGGCCCAGGTACACCGGGGTGGTGGCGCCACGACGACCTTCGCGGGCGAGTTCGGTGTACTTGAGGTACACGCGTTCATCGGCGTCGAAGTAGGCGTACACCTTGTCGGTGGAGACCACGCTGGTCAGTGGAGTGACATCGGCGGTCACCAGGTTACCGGCGGTGATGTCGGCACGGCTGACACGGCCACTGATGGGCGCGGTGACGCGGGTGAAACTCAGGTTCAGCTTGGCCACGTCCAACTGCGCCTGGATCCCGGCAACAGCGGCGCGGGCTTCCTGGGCGGCGGTGGTGCGCGAGTCGGCCAGTTCGGCGGAGATCGCGTTGCTCTGGCGCAGGCGTTCGCCGCGCTGGGCCTCGTTATCGCTGCGGGTCGCGGCGGCTTTGGTTTGTGCAAGCTGGGCTTCGAGGCGGCGCACTTCGGCCTGGAACGGACGCGGGTCGATCTGGAACAGCAAGTCGCCTTTCTTGACCAGTGCACCCTCAGTGAAGGCTACCTGGTCGATCTGGCCGGACACGCGCGGACGAATCTGCACGGTCTCCGGGGCTTCCAGGCGACCGGTGAACTCGTCCCACTCGTTGACAGGTTGTTCAATGACTTTTGCCACACTCACTTTGCTCGGTGGCATGGCGGCCGCTTGGTCAGGGGTTTTGCCGCATGCGCTCATCACCAGCACGGCCAAAATGGCCAGGGGATAGCGCAAATGTTTGAGTGACTGTTCCATGAGGTGCATCCGCCAATGTATTTGAGATGGGCGGATCATGCTCGGCGAGGTGCTGTCTCACGAATCGAATGAAACAAAGGTAACTATCATTCGGAATGATATAAGCGCGAATCGAGCCCTCTAGCATGGGGCTTTCGTTAGGGGGCTATCAATGTGGCTGATAGCAAAAGACTGTTGCACAAGGCGCAAGGAACATTATCGGGTACGCGCAGTCGGCCTTTGTTATTCCTTGCCCAGTAAGTCCACTCGACATCCTGGTGCCGCATCGCTCACCGTCAGCTTCATGTCATGCAGCCGTGCCACCGCCGAGACCATGCTCAAGCCCAGCCCGTTGCCCGGCGTATGGCGGCTGGATTCGGCCCGATACAAGCGGCGCAGCACGGCCTCGCGTTCGGCTTGAGGGATGCCCGGCCCGTTGTCCTCTACGCGCACCCCCACGGCGGCCCCGTCCGCAATCACGCTCACGCGTACGTGGCTGTGATCCGGCGAAAACTTGATGGCGTTATCCAGCAGATTGCACAACGCATCAAACAACAGTTGCGGATCACCGGCCATCACCGCTGGGGCCTGGCTGTTGTCGACGGTGAGGCGGATGCCGCGCTCCTCGGCCAGCGGTTCGTAGAGTTCTGCCGCATCAGCGGCGATCAGGTTCAAGTCCACTGGGGCGAAGTGACTGCGGCGGGCGCTGTTTTCGATTTCCGAAATACGCAGCAGTGCCTTGAAGGTCAGCAGCAGGCCCTTGGCTTCGGTGAGCGCCGAGTCGATGCTGGCGGCGTACTGCGCCTGGTCCAGGCCGCGTCGCTGGGCGCGCTCCAGGCCGGCGATCAGTCGGGTCAGCGGGGTGCGCAAGTCGTGGGCGATGTCATCGCAGACGCCTTTGACCTCGCTCATCAGGCGCTCCAGTTCGTCGAGCATGCCGTTGACCACCGAGGCGAGGCGGTCGATGTCGTCGTTATTGCCCTGGATCGGCAGCCGGCCGGTCAAGTCGCCTTCAATGATGCCCTTGATCGAGCGACTGACCTTGTCCAGACGCCGGTGGGCGGAAAACCCCAGCACCACCGCGCCGATCAGGCCGACCACCAGCAACAGTACACCGCCGGAAATCAGCGCGTTGATCAGCAGTTCGTCGAACTCGCGAATATCGTGCATGTCCTGGGCGACCAGCAGGATCCTGCCGTCTGCCAGGCGGTGCGCGATGAACCGCACGGGGCGATGGTGGCCGTTGCTCTTGAGCCAGCGGAACTCCTGGGGTTTGTCATAGGTGGTGAAGTCTGGCAACTCACGGATCACCCCGGCGATGTACTGCCCTTGGGCGTCGAACAGGCTGTGGGGCAAGCGACCTTCGACGTCTTGCACCGCATGCTTGCGGATTTCCTGCAACTGAACCTCGGGCGCTTGTGCGCTGCGGTTCTCCACTTGCTGGTAGAGCGCGGCGTCGGCTTCGCCTTTCAGGTAAAACGCGGTCTGCCAATAGATGTAGCCGAACAAAGCCAGGAACGAGCAGCCGAACAGCCCCAGAAACAGCAGCCCGGTGCGAAAACTGATGGTGCGCGGTATTTCACTCAGGCGAACGGAGGACATAGCCGGCTCCCCGCACGGTGTGGATCATCTGCCCGTCGCCTTCGCCATCGATCTTGCGCCGCAAGCGGCCGATGTGTACTTCGATGACGTTGGTGCGCTCGTCGTAGCTGTAATTCCACACGGCTTCAAACAGCATGGTGCGGGTGATGACTTGCCCGGCATTACGCATCAAGTGTTCGAGCAAGGCATATTCCCGGGGTACCAGGTCAACGATGCGTTCACCACGGCGCACCGTGCGGCGCAGCAAGTCGATTTCCAGGTTGCCGACCCGCAGCCGAGTCTCCTGGGCAGGCGCCGACGGCTCGGCGCGGCGCCGGCTCAAGGCATCGAGGCGGGCGGTCAGTTCGATGAATTCAAAGGGTTTGGTCAGGTAGTCATCGCCACCGGCACGCAGGCCACGGACTCGTTCGTCGAGGGCGCTCAAGGCGCTGAGAATCAGCACCGGCGTCGCGGTGCCAGCGGCCCGCAGGGCGGTGAGCACGCCCAGGCCATCGACACCGCCCGGTAGCATGCGATCGAGCACGATCAGGTCGAACGGTTCGCTCAAGGCTTTCAACAGGCCATCGCGGCCGTTGTCGGCAAGGGTGACGGTGAAGCCGTGGTCACACAGGGCAGCTTCTATTTCGCGGGCAGTGGCTAAGTCGTCTTCAACGACCAGAACATGGGTCATGGCAAGGGAACCGGTCACGTCTTCGGGGCAGAGATGGCATAGTGTGGCAAAGCCTGCTGCGGTGCCACGTTCCCGCAGGATAAATTAAAGTTTAGTTTTTGCTGGAGGCGCCTCCTTGCGCATTCTTGTGGTGGAAGACGATGACCAGACCGCCGCGTACCTGCTGCGCGGCTTGACGGAGGGCGGGCATGTCGTCGATGTTGCCAGCGACGGCAACAGCGGCCTGGGCATGGCCCTGGAAGGTATTCATGATGCGCTGATTGTCGACCGACGCTTGCCGGGCCTGGACGGTCTCGGGCTGGTCAAGGCCTTGCGCGCGCAACAGCGGCGGGTGCCGGTGCTGATGCTCAGTGCCCAGTCCTCGACGGCGGACAAGGTCGAAGGCTTGCAAGCCGGCTGCGATGATTACCTGGGCAAGCCCTATGCCTTCGCCGAGGTGCTGGCCCGGCTCGACGCTTTGTTGCGTGGCCGCGATCAGCCCGGCAGCCCGACGCGCACCCTGGAGGTGGGTGAGCTGCAGCTCGATTGTGCGACCCGCACCGCGGTGCGCCAGGGGCGGGCGATTGTCCTGCAACACCGTGAAGCGCTGCTGCTGGAGAAACTCATGCGCCACAGCGGCCAGGTGGTGACCCGCGACATGCTGCTCGACAGCGCCTGGGACTACGACTTCGACCCCAACGACAACGTGATCGACAAACACATTCACCGCCTGCGCCGCAAACTGGACGAGGGCTTTGACTACTCACTGATCAGGACCATTCCCGGCGCCGGCTACAGTTTCGAGGGCACCGCAAGCCGCGATTAAACAAAAGTTTATCTGCCGGCGAACGCTCTGCCAGGCACCTCTCGCTATCTTTGACGCATTCGTGGACCTGTCCACAGCGGCTCAAGCGGGAGACAGCTTGCCCATGTCAGTTGTAACCGGGCGCTCGGTGCGCCCAACCTCCATAACCTTGATCGCCCTTGGGCTGCTGATGCTCAGTGGCTGTTCAATGGTGCCTGACTATAAACCGCCTGAAATTCCCCTGGCGGCCCAGTGGAGCGCCGGGCAAGGCGTCGGGGCAGTCGCAGGCGGACAGTGGTGGCGCGAGTTTCATAGCGCCGAACTGGATCAATTGATCGCCCGCGGCCTGACGGCCAACTACACCCTCAAGGCGGCGGTCAGTCGCATCGACGAAGCGCGCTCGTCAGCCCAGGTGGTAGGCGCCGCGCAATACCCGGCGCTGAACCTGGGTGGTAATTTCCAGCGCCAGAACAACTATGGCACCACACCAAAACGCAGCGTGTTTGCCGAAGCCACCTATGAGCTGGATTTCTGGGGCAAGCAACGGGCCGCCGCCGACTCGGCCGATGCCCTGGCCCATGCCAGCGTGTTCGATGCCGGCACCTTGCGCATGACATTAGGCGCGAGCATCGCCGACAGTTACTTTCAGGTGCTGTCGCTGGAAGATCGCCTGCGCCTGGCCCAATCGATTGCCGACGACGCGCGCCAAGTGCTCGAACTGGTGCAAATCCAGGCCAGCCAGGGTGCGGTCTCCAACCTGGAAGTCGCCCAACAGCGCAATGCCATGCAGACCTTTGAAGCCGCCATGCCGCCCCTGCGCCAACAACGTGATCAGGCGCTGTATCAACTGGCCGTGCTGGTAGGCGCGCCGCCTGAGGGTTTTCATCTGCACGGCGACGGTCTCAAAGACCTGCAAGTGCCGCAGCCAGCCACCGGGTTGCCCATTGGGTTGCTGCGCCAGCGCCCGGACATTCAAGCCGCCGAAGCTCGCTTGCAGTCGGCCAACTTTGATGTTGGTGTGGCCCGCGCCGCGTTTCTGCCCAACCTGTCCCTGGACCTGCTGGGCGGCATTGATACGCTCGCCGGTGGTCAGATCTGGAGCGCCATCGGCACCCTCAGCCAGCCACTGTTCGCCGGCGGTCAACTCAAGGGTCAATTGCATTTCGACCAGGCCCATGTGCAGGAACTGACGGACAGTTACCGCGAGTCGATCCTCGAAGCCCTGCAAGACGTCGAAACCCAACTCAGCGCCGCCCGTGAACTGGACAAGAGCTACGCCTTGAACCAGTCAGCGGTGGACTCGGCGCGGGAAGCCGCGCGCCTGGCACAGGTGCGCTACCGCCTGGGCTCCACTGACTTCCAGACCTTACTGATCGTCGAGCGCACTCAATACCAGGCCGAAGACACCTTGCTTCAGGTACGGCTCCAGCATTTACAGGCCGCCGTCGGTCTGTTTCGAGCCTTGGGCGGGGACTTTTCTACCGCCGCCATCGCCTCCAACTCTTCTGTCCAGGTGGCTCAGCCATGAATGTTTTACTCCCACGTCATCGTCTTGCGCTCGGAGCACTGGTTGTGTTGTCGCTGGTAGCGGCCGTCAGCGGTTTCCAATGGATCAGGCATGCCCAGGCGGTACCCCTGAAAACCGAGGCCGCGGCGGTGCCGGTCCAGATGTCGCCCGTCAGTCGCCAGGACCTGCCGATCTGGATCAGTGCCATCGGCAATGTGCAGCCGCTTAACAGCGTCAATGTGCGGGTGAGGGTGGATGGGGAGCTGCAAAAGGTCCTGTTCAACGAGGGCCAAACCGTCACCGCCGGCAGTCTGCTGGCGGTGATTGACCCGCGGGTTTATCAAGCACAAGTCGCCCAGGCCCAGGCACTGGTGGCCAAGGATCAAGCACAACTGGCCAACCTGCGGGTCAACCTTGACCGGGCGAGCAAACTGGCCGCCGCCAAGGCCGGCCCGACCCAGGACGTCGATACCTTTCGTGCGCAACTGGCCGCGCAACAAGCCGCGGTGCAGGCCGATCAGGCGGCGTTGGACACGGCACGCCTGCAACTGGAATTCACTCAGGTCAAGGCACCGCTCACCGGGCGCACCGGCCAGCGTTTGCTGGATGTCGGCGCCATTGCCCATGGTGCTGAAGCCACCGGACTGGTGACCATCACCCAGATGAATCCGATCTCCGTGGCGTTTGCGGTCTCTCAGGATGACCTGCCGCAAATCCTCGAAGAGAACGCCAAAGGCGCCTTGCACGTGGTGGCGATGACCCGCGACGGTCGTCAGGAAATCGCCAAGGGTGCCTTGAGCTTCATCGACAGCCAGGTCACCGCCGCCAGCGGCCAGATTCAGCTCAAGGCGCAGTTCGATAATGCCTCCGGCCAACTGTGGCCCGGCGAGTTGGTTAGCGCGCGGTTGCTGGTGCAGACCCGCCAGGATGTCACCGTAGTGCCGGCCGAAGCGGTGCAATTCGGCCGCCAGGGCAACTTTGTCTATGTGGTTGGTGCGGATCAGCGGGTGCAACCACGCCTGGTTGAGGCGGGCAGTGTGGTCGACGGCAAACAGTGGATTCGCCAGGGCCTGGCGGCCGGAGAAACGGTGGTAGTGCAAGGGCAGTCGCGGGTCGCGCCGGGGGTGAAGGTGATGCCGGTCAAGACCGATACCACGGCGGATCTGGTGGAGGCTAATCAATGAACGGCCTTGCCGGACTGATCCAGCGCCGTGTCGGCCTCAGCCTGTTGGCGGTCGGCATCATGCTGCTGGGCGCGTTTGCCTACTTCCAACTGCCGGTGGCGCCATTGCCGACCGTGGATTTCCCGACCATCCAGGTCACCGCCAAGTTGTCCGGCGCCAGTGCCGAGACCATGGCGTCCTCAGTGGCCACGCCCCTGGAACGGGCGTTTGCCGCCGTACCGCAAGTCACCTCGATGACCTCGTCGAGTGCGGCGGGCAAAACCCAGATTGTCTTGCAGTTCGACCTCAATCGGGACATCGACGGTGCTGCGCAAGACGTGCAAACGGCGATCAACACCGCCACGCCTAACTTGCCCAAGACCATGTCCAGCGCGCCGACCTTCAACAAGGTCAATCCGGCCGAAGGCACTGTGTTGTCGCTGGCGCTGACATCGCCCACCCGCACGTTGCCGGAGCTGGATCGCTACGCCGACAACTATATCGCCCAGCGCCTGTCGCAAATGCCTGGCGTTGGCCTGGTGGACTTTCATGGCGAACAAAAGCCTGCGGTGCGTGTGCAGATCGACCCGGATGCATTGGCTGCCCGTGGCCTGACCCTGGAAGACGTGCGCAGCGTGATCGGCGTCAGCACCCTTGACCAACCCAAGGGCAGCCTGGATGGGCAGAGCCGTTCGATTACCTTGGGTGCCACCGACCAGTTGCTTGACCCTGAGCATTACCGTGATCAGGTCATTGCTTATAAAGGTGGCATGCCCATCAAACTGGGCGACCTTGGCCGGGTGATTGCCGCTGCCGAAGACACTCAGCAAGCCGCGCAACTGGGGGCCGAGCCCACGGTGATCGTCGACATCCACAAACAGCCGGGTTTCAACCTGCTGTCGACCATTGCCACGATCAAGGCCAAGCTGCCGGAACTTATCGCCTCCTTGCCCCGGGACGTACAGGTGCAAGTGGTGGGCGACCGCACCCAAACCATCGAAGCCTCGGTCAATGACATGCAGTTCACCTTGCTGCTGTCCATTGCCCTGGTGGTCGTGGTGATCTTCGTGTTCCTGCGCAAAGCCACGGCCACGCTGATTCCCAGCCTGACCATTCCACTGTCGCTGGTGGCGACTTTCGGGGTGATGTACTTGTTGGGCTACAGCCTCGACAACTTGTCGATCATGGGCCTGGCGATTGCCGTCGGCTTTGTGGTGGATGACGCCATCGTGGTCATGGAAAACATCGTGCGCCACCTGGAGATGGGGAAGTCGCGGCTGCAATCAGCGGTCGATGGCTTGCGCGAAGTGGCCTTCACCATTGTCTCGATGACGGTGTCGTTGATTGCGGTGTTCCTGCCGATCCTGTTGATGTCGGGGATTGTCGGGCGCCTGATGCGCGAGTTTGCGGTGACCGTCAGCGTGGCGATCATCATGTCGTGCATTGTTTCGCTGACCATCACCCCGATGCTTTGCGCCTGGCTGCTCAAACTCCATGCCGAGCATGAAGAAGGGCGCTTCGCCCAGGCCTGCGAGCGCGTCTTCAGCCGCTTGCATGACGGCTACCGGCGCAGCCTTGACTGGGTGCTCGATCATCAGCGGCTGACGTTGGCTGTGGCGATCGCCACCCTGGCCGCCACAGCCGTGTTGTACGTGGCGATTCCCAAGGGCTTTTTCCCGCAACAGGACAACGGCTTGATCCAGGGGGTTGCGGAGGCCGCGCCGGACATCTCGCCGATTGCCATGCGTGCCCAGGTCAACCGTGCCGCCGAAGTCATCGGCCAGGACCCGGCCGTGGCGCGGGTATATTTCTGGATCGGTCCCAACCCGACCGTCAGCCAAGGCAAGGTGATGATCAACCTCAAGCCGTTCAGCGAGCGCACCGCCAGCGCCGGTGAGGTGATCCGCCGCTTGCAACCGGCGCTGGATGCGTTGTCCGGGGTCAAGGTGTTCATGCAGGCCAACCAGGACATCCAGATTGGCGGCCGGGCCAGCAAGACCCAGTACCAATACACCTTGCAGGACCCGGACAGCCTCGAACTGGACCACTGGAGCGGCGTGTTGCTGGACAAGCTCAAGACCTTGGCGCAATTGCAGCACGTGACCTCCGACCAGCAGCAGGCGATTGCCCAGTCGACGCTGGTGATTGATCGTCCGACCGCGGCGCGGCTGGGGGTGACGGTGCAAGCCATCGACGATGTGCTGTATGACGCCTTCGGCCAGCGCCAGATCGCAACGATGTTCACCCAGTTGGACCAGAACCACGTGATTCTCGAGCTCGATCCAGGCTGGCAGACCTCCACGGCCACCCTTGAGCATCTGTTCGTACGTGCCAGTTCCGGCAGCCTGGTGCCGTTGAGCCTGCTGGCGAAGGTACAGACCGAGCAGGTGCCGATCATCATCAACCACCAGGGCGTGTTCCCGGCGATTACCCTGTCATTCGACCTGGCGCCCGGTCAGGCCTTGAGTGCAGCGGTGGATGCCATTGATCAGGCCAAGTTGGCGGTGGCCATGCCGGACACCGTGGTCGGTAGTTTTCAGGGCACCGCCCAAGCGTTCCAGGACTCGCTGAAGTCACAACCGTGGCTGATTCTCGCGGCGATCCTGACGGTGTACATCGTGCTTGGCGTGCTCTACGAAAACGCGATTCATCCCCTGACGATCATCTCGACGTTACCGTCAGCCGGCTTTGGCGCCTTGCTCGCCTTGATCCTGTGCGGCCAGGACCTTTCGGTGCTGGGCATGATCGGCATCATCCTGCTGATCGGCATCGTCAAGAAAAACGCGATCATGATCGTCGACTTTACCTTGCAGGCGCAGCAGCGGGGCTTGTCACCCCGTGAGGCGGTACGTGAAGGCTGCCTGTTGCGGCTGCGCCCGATCCTGATGACCTCATTGGCAGCGTTGCTCGGCGCGGTGCCGCTGGCCTTTGGTCACGGCGCCGGCTCCGAATTGCGCCAGCCGTTGGGCATTGCAATTGTCGGTGGGCTGGCGGTGTCGCAGATCCTTACGCTTTACACCACGCCGGTGGTGTATCTGTGGTTCGAACGTCGGCGGCGCAAGGTTGCAGATTCAGTAGCAATACTGGCCGAGTAACTTCGGTAGCAACGTGATTAGGTTTTTCAAGGCGTACTTGCAACACCAGGCGCAAGAGTTACCGGTGTCGGTAGCTCTTTCCGGTTTACAGGCTATCCGGATCTCCAAAGAACATTTTGACTGGGCTCTAGCACGGTAGTTTCAGTTTGAAAAAATCTTAATATGCCCCCAATTTTGCCCCCACTCAGAAGCCTTACATGAGCGATCACGAATGGCGATTCCTGACGAAATCCAGTATGGCTCTGGGTGGCTTTGAGTTTACGCCCGAACTGGGGTTAGCTGGGGGGGGGAGGGAAGTGGCACGCTCAGAGGTTCTCCCTCGGTGAACTGGAAACCAAAGCAGGTTATGCGCAGCCCAATTCTTGTTCGGCCCTGCTAATGCAAAGTGACCGGTTCGGTTTCGACACTTGTCGGGTAGCGAGGCGCAGCACGCGGGCGGTCGAATGCGAGCGCCCGCGTGCCCAGGTACCGCTTATGCCGACGCCGGCCTTGGCTCTGCGATTACATCAGGGGCGTCTAGTGCCTTAGTGTCGATGCGGTGGAATAGGAGCTTGCCTTTGTTTTGATCGAACACATCAACGGTAGCTAACGGAATAGCCGTGATTAGAACACTGGTAGCTGAATGATCATCGTCAATGGCTTTTACCTGCAGAGCGATAAGGTGATTAGCTCGAGGTCAAATCTACCGATTGAGCACCTAAACGAGAAGACCATCGCCAGAGCCACCTACCATCCAATTCAAAATTCGCGCGCGTCAGGTGCGACATAACCAGGAGCAAGGATCGCGTTCTTGACACCGTACAGTGCCAAGGGATCAGACAACCACAACCTATATTCTGTCCCCCTTAGACTGTGATCTGGTGAACAGTCCACGCTCCACTTACGTAGGGTGTAGCCCGCCGTAGCCGCCCGAAGTTTCAGCGACAGCATCCCATCAACCATTGCGTAATCCATGAGCGTGACTTCCGGTCGCGGTTGATCAGGGTGAGGGATAAGTGTCAGCTCAACGATCCTTGTCCACTGAATGTCTTGATCGCTCGTCTCGTGAACAGCAACGGCATCATCGAGAAGAGGGCTTGCCTTGCGGATCCGGGTGATGACGAAATCTCGGAACTCGCCCGACTTTCTGTCAAACCCACGGACGTGCCAGCGAAGTCCATTGTCGACCAGAGAAAAAGGCACGATGACGCGCTGGCTGGATCCGTTCAGCGACTCGTAATCAATCTGCAGGGGGCATTTCTGGTGAATCGCCTGGGTGACGTGGCCCAGGATATCGAGCTTCGGCCACGTCAGCTGATCTGGAAAATCGACCGTAATCCCAGGCGTGGTGTCTCTGGGTTCCCCATCACCGAGCCCCTTGGTGATCCAGATCAGCGCGTGTTCCGCGGTGGGGTCAAACAGGCTCTTGAAGGATTCACTGGCTTTGTAGAGGCGCGAACTCGCGTCATACACCAGGTTGTGTTTACTGAGCGTTTTGTACAGCGCGATGTCACGACTGGCCGCCGCTTCCTGAATGTCAAAGCGCTCGATCAAGTGCTGACGCTTGAGTTCACCCAGCATGCGCAATCTGAGATCTATGAAGGCGAGGCGGTCTCGTTGTGGCTGACTGAGGTTCTCAAGCATGGTCGAACTTTTTGTGGTGAAGGGGATTGCCATACTACATCATCATCAATAGACTTCATGCAAGGTTATCAAATTGATGACCATTTAAGAGTGGCGTTGGCCTCACTACTGAGCAGATGAAAGCCCTATGCCAAACGAACAGTTGCCCGATGCATCCGATTCGCTGGGCGAGCCCAAGAGCGAGTTGATCGACTTATCGCCTCAGTTGCGAAATCAGCGGTTGCTGGAACCAATGAACCAGCTCCATGCGACTCGTAACTTCCATCAAGACGAGGCTGGAGAGCCGCTATTTGATGGCCTGGACACCCACTACCTGTGCATGGCCACCCTCAATTTCATGATGGAGGGATCCGCAGTTGGCGCGGGGTACAGCATGGCGGATGTGCACACCTATGTGAGTTCACTGATCAGTCGGATCCGGCCAGAAAAAACCGGCTCAGCGTGTGCAAAGGCAGCCGATGTCGTGATTGGCTGCCTGAGTAATAAAGCCGAGAACTACAAAGAATTCGAATTCACCTACTTTCACGCCCCCACTCTGCAAGCCCTCGTATACCGCTTTCGCCTGGTGAATCTTGAGCCGGATCTTGATGACTTTTATCGGTATCGCCCCTCACCAGAGGGTTATCTGCTTCTGATCGGCATGCTGAATGTGGACGTTGAAGATCAGCAGATCCTAATGGAAAAGATGCTGCAGATCTTGATCGAGAGAGGGCGCTTTGAGCAGGCCGCGGAGTTCGCCAGGCGCGCCATGGTGCTTTCCATTGAGCATCGGCAACACATTCAGGGACATATTACTCAGGCGATTCGCGCACCGGGAACGGTGAGATGGAGTACGGATATCAAACCTCGATTAGACGACTCCCGCCAGCACGTTAAAGCTCGCCAGGAGGAAGAGGGGCGGCTGCTCATGGCGATTCGCAACAAGATTGGTGAAGTAGAAAACATCAAGAGCAAGCAAGAGCTTTCAAGCCTGCATGACTTGTTGTCGAAGGCTGGCAACGTAAGAGCTCGGCTGCAGCTGGAGGTTAGCAGCGCCGAAGGGCGTTTCATCGACGCTCAGACAGCCGCGTTCCGTGCCCGAAAATCTTCCGGCATTCCTGATCTTGAGACACATCTTCTCCCGCAAGCAATGATCCGCCCAGGCGCGCAGTTGGCTGTGGCGGCCGAGGAGCTAATTGTCAGTTTGTTCCCGGCAGTGTTTCCCAAAACACCTGATTTATCGAACCTGCTTAGCATCCTGCTGGAGCGACGTCAGTTAACCAAGGACGCAGATGACGACGAGGACGACGACGAGATCGAGCCGTTCCAGGTCTGGCCGGATCCTTTTCCAGATCAATTGGTTGTCAAAATTTCTCAATGGCTATCCGCAAAATTTGAAGAAAACCGTTCTTGGCGGATTGATGAACTGATTGATGCGGGAGCGAACGAAGGCTTCAGTGCGATTGAGCAGCAGTGCATTGCGTTCTGCCTTTACCGCAGCTTCCCCGACAGCGAATCAGAATTTGAAAACCACCATGCGATGCTCGATGGTGAATACGAAACCTGGGTGGTCCGAGGCGACAACCTCAGATTCGACGTCAAGACAAAGGTTTAGGAGGTTCATTTGGATAACCAGAACAGCGCCGCAGCACGTCTGATTTATCGGGCACTTAATCTAAGTGCGACCCCGGCCAATGACGTGGAGTATCGCGAGCTATTGGCTCGGTACCGTGCTAGCCCAGAACTGCAGCAGGTCCTTGCGCAAATTGCTGAAGGGATGGAACTGATGGTGCTCGATGTCAGCGAGCGTGGTTTGATCATCGCCCCGGCGCGCAAGGAAAGTCGCTTCTCGATTCGACTTGGTGATCTACGCAAAAACTTGTCTGAAGACCAGCGTGTCGCGCTGGCGCTGAGCTTCCTGGCCATCTGCGCGGTGTTTTATCCAACGACCGCTTTGATTGAAGATGACAGCCGGTTTCCAATGCCGGCGACGTTGGCCATGTTCAGGGACACCTTGACTGGCTTGTCCGGGCGCATGAATGCACTCGAAGATTCCGATAACTATTCCCGAGAGGAGCTGCGACCAGGCTGGAGCTACATTCACAGCCTGCCTACTTCGATCCCCCAAGCCGATCGCGCGTCGCCAAACTCGATTGAAGGGTTGGTGCGCATGGCACTGAACTACCTGATTGAGTACGGGCTGGTGAATAACGTGGGGGCCCAGGATGAGGGCGAAGCGGTTGAATACACCGCCACCCATCGACTGCGCATTCAGTTACGTGAACGGACGCTACCGCGACTATTTGACTATGTGCGTTCCGGCGCAACGGCCTGAGGATTTTATGCAAAAAATTACCCGAATGCATGTTTGTCGCTACGGTACTGCCACTGCCTGGTACGACCAGACCTTGCTCGACTTCACTGCGCCGGATACGCACGAGGCGGTCAACGCAATTGTCAACCTTGAGAACACCGGTGGCAAAACCTCGTTGCTGTCGTATGTGTTCAGCATCTTCGAGCCGCGCCGGGATCTGTTCATTCAGCACATGCAGAACCCCAACCACCAGTTCAATGACTATTTCGCTAAAGACGGAAAGCCATCTTTCATCATCATCGAATGGTCGATGCCATCACGGCTGCCTGGGGGCAAGGACTACAAGTTGGTCATTGCCCAAGCCGTTGCGACGCGAGATGTCATTGAACGCGGTAACGACGTTGATCGGGTGTTTTTTGCTTTCGAATCCCAGCACGGCATAACTTTTGAAGATATCCCAGCACCCGGCATTAACACGCTTGGCATGCCTGGGGTGAGCACGATGGGAGAGCTCAATCAATGGCTAACCCAAATGTACAGGAAGTGTCCTGAAGACTTTTATCACACTCGCAATCAGCACGATTGGATCACGCATCTTGCCACCACACGGTTGTTGGATCTCGATCTTCTGGTCATGCAACGACAATTCAATGGGCAAGAAGGTGGCCTGGAAAGCGGCTTCCTGACCTTCAAGGATGAAGAGGATCTGGTTCGTAAGCTCATGGCGCTGACGATGGACCCTGAGCGCGCTCAAACGGTACGCAACACCGTGGTGAATGTGGCTGACAAATACCAGAATAAACCTCGCCTTGAAGCGCGGCTTGTTCAGTTGGCCAGAATCCTGTCGTCCATGAAGCCCCTGGGTGAATCTTCTAAAGCGTTTGAGCTTGCACTTGAAACGCGCATCGGGTTGTTACGCCGTGCGTCGGGACTGGCCGCTGCCATGGAGCTGTCTCGTTTAAGTGAAGAAAAGCAGGTCACTAATTTTGGTGACCTGATCGATACCCTCAACTCACGCATTTTGGAAAACCAGGAGCTATTGGCACATCAGCGAGCGTTCACGTTTTCCATGCATGCTTTGCAGCACACGCGCAGTGTGAATCGCACAGCAGCGGCGTTTGAAGCGGCTAAGGTTGGCAGGGACGCGGCTCAATTGCGTCTGAGGCATCTCAAGGGTGCCATTTCGTACAAGAAGATCACCAGCGCTCATGAGCAAGTTCTCATTGAAGAGCAGTCGCTGGCAGAAGAAGTTGAGGGCTTGCGCCCGATCAAGGAAGCGCTCGAAAGACAGGGAGCGCTGCTTCGTGGCGCTATCGATATTCTGCTCAAGCAGAACGACGACAAACACATAGCGCAGAAAAATTTTGAGCTGGAGGCTGCTGAGGCAGTGGCTCAAGCCAAGGCCCAAATTAAAACGTTGAGCTTATCCATCAGGACGCTTCAGAAAGAGGAGGCAAAAGCCGGGGCCGACATCGATAATGCTGAGACTCAACGCACCAGTTTGCTGGACGACGGGGTACTTGACGCGTTCGATCATGACGCCGCTGCTGCGATCGAAAGAATCACGGTAGCCATTGCCCAAGCGCAAAGTCGCCTCGACACGTTGCGCACTGAACGAGCGGACTATCTACAACACGTTGACCGTCTTCGTGATCAGGCGACGCAGCACGGATCGCGTGCCCAAGCGGAAGCGCACATTCAGGAAAATCTGAGCAGAGAAGTCGGTGATGCCAGAACCCTTCAAGAAGATCTTCAGCAAAATCGGTTGCTGTGTTCGGTGGTCGAAGCTGAGCTGTGTGACCCTGACTCTCTGACACTGCTGGGCACCGTTAACGAATTTATCCAATCCCTGGACCGTGAAGTGCTGGAGCGGGACATTCGCCTGGCCAACCTGGAGCGCGCCAGGCAGTCCATCGAAGAATCCGAACTTACGGGCCAGAGTGATGACGTCGATCAAGTTGTCAGGCTACTTCGGTCCGCCGGCATTCATTCTGCGCGAGCAACCAATTCCTACATTGCCAAGGTTGTCCCCGATGCTGAAGAGGCTCGTCGACTGGTCGCCTCCGACCCAGCCCGGTTTCTCGGCGTCTGCGTGGCCTCCGAAGAGTGGGAGACGTCATGCAAGATTGTTGCGGGTGCTGACTTACCCCTGAATACCCCGGTGACTGTCGCGCTTGCCACCCTGGATGCGACCGTCGTTGCATTCGACCGGGTCGTGATACCGGCAGAAGACGACTCTGCCTATAACCTAGAGGCCGCGGCCGCCGCGCTGCTCGATTTTGAACAGCGAATCGCTGACATCTCAGGCACGCGCGACGCACACATTCAGCGCCGTAACGACGCTCGTGATGCAGCCAACAAACTCAAAGAATATCAGGGGCGCTTCGGTGCTGTGCGAATCGCTGAGCTTGAGCAAAAAATTCACACTCACTATGAGGAAGAACAGGCGTTCGCGAGTCTGCAGGCAGGGTGCCTGGAAGAAGCCAGTGAAGTGCTAGAGCGTGCGAAGGGACTTGAAAAGGAGATAGATCCGATTCCAAGTGAAATCGCCAATCAGACCAGCAAGATCCAGCGTCTGGAGCGTTATTCGCACCAGTATGAACAACCGCTTGCGCAATGGAAGCAGCAGTTGGCAACGGTGCAAGCGTCTCGGGAAAAGGCGGAAACAGAAAGTGAAGGCCTTGAGCGACTGATCGATTCGAAAGCGGATATCATCACCCACTCGAAACAATTGCAGTTCGATCTTGTGGGTCGCGCCCAGCAGTTGCTGAATCGCAAAGACCTCACCGAGATTTTCGATCCCAGTCTCGATTATCGAACAGCTCTTGAGTCTGGTTTCGATCTGCAAACACTGATCAAGACCTACGACTCCGACAAAGTCGTATTTGATACTGAGGAATCTCAGCGATTGGGAGTTCGTAGGGTAACCCTTGAGCAATTGCGTAAAACGGAAGCCACGTTTCGCGAAGAATACAGGTCTGAATTTTCCGATCTGCGCGAAGAAGCCGTGGTCAACCTACTCAGTCTCGATCTCGCGAATGAATGCACGGCCCAGATAACGCAGGTCGGTTTGTACGAACAGGTTTTTTTATCATCATCGAACGCACATGCGGTGGCTAGCAGCGATAAAAAGGCCTTCTTCGCCAAGGTCGATCCCCCTCAACCTTCTGATGATGTCTTATCACTCAGTGATGATGAGCTTGCAGAACACATCGTGGTGGTCCAGGGAAATACGGATCAGCTTGAGAAAAATCTGGTTTCCGATCAGAGCGAAGCCGAGAAAGCATCGCAGAGGCGTGCTCAAGGCAAGAAGAACGTCGAGGTGCTGAACAAGCATAAGAAAATGCTCATTTCTGCGGTTCCTCATGAGGCTGCCGCTCCTGAGTTTATTGAGCTTGAAGGTGACGGCGAAGCGCAAGTGATGGAGGTGCTCGACCGCTATAAGCAGCAAAGTGTCGGTCTGGAAGAAGCTCGAAAATTGGCTCAGTCGCACTTCGATGGACTTACAGATGTGGTGAAGTCAAAGGCCGTGCAGGACGTTGATCCGGGCCTTGCCCACGAGCTGTCGAGCAACTCATTTGAAACCACCTGCAGCGATTTTGAGCGACTGATGATGCTGATCGTTGAGCGTACGGATGCCTCTCAGTCTGAGCTGGACGGCATGCTGCCCGACTTTGAGAATTGCGTGGGCGAAGTGCATCAGTTGGTAGAAGAGGGCATGAGTGTCCTGAAGAAAGCTTGCGAGGTCATGGTGCCAAAAGGCGCCCCCTATGTCGGTGGCAAAGTCATCATGAAGATGCGTCACCCGATTACAGGTGTTTCGACGGAAGCCGGGAAGGCTTCTATTCGGCATTACTTGAACACGTTGATCGAGACTAAGGTCATTCCTGAACATGGTGCGGACCTGGTCGCGGCCGGCATGATCAACCTTTCCCCACAACGCGCGTTCGGCTTGCAATTATTGCAAATGGAGCAGAATGCCGATCACCAGTACCAGGATGCCGGGCGGCTGAAAAAGTCCGGCGGCCAAGGGGTGGTCATCGCCATGTTCATGTACCTGATGATGAGCCAACTGCGGCGTACCCATCAGGCCGTCACTAAGCGCGGTGGCGGGTGTCCCCTTATTCTTGATAACCCGTTTGCCAAGGTACAGACCCGGGCGTTGATTGATGTCCAGATCATGCTGGCCGAGGCCATTGGTGTGCAGCTGATTTTCTTCACAGCCATGAAGGATGTGAACATCCTTGCCGGCTTTCAGCGAGTGATCCGTCTGCGCAAGGAGGGCGTGAAAAATGGGCGATCTCACATTCAAATGGCAACTGCAACCTTCAATACTGCGGTGCAAAGAGCAGGTACAAATTGATGAACATTGCTTTTTTTGAAGCGTTGCGCGGCAGCCGTAAAAAGCGCATAGAGCTGCTGAAGTTAAGGAGCCTCTGGATAGAACACCATCCAGAGCTCCAACAGCATCCCAATCGGGATAGGTTACTCATGGAGGCCCTGAGGGCTGGCGATGAGCAAGGAATCCTGAGACTTCCTTCTCCCCGCAGTTTCGAGCGTATTGGCAATCCGGCCATGCCCATGTTTATCACCGTGATTGTTGAAACGATCTCGGTGTTGAAACCAGACTGGACAACCGTTTCCTGGATGCCGGAACTGGGGTTTTGGATGCAATTGACGGAAAGTGAAAAGGTGACGGCCAAGGTCATCAACGAATGGCTCATCCGCCGCAAGGGACGCTTTATGATGGTGCCGTTGCGTGAGCGATCGCTTGAGATGTTCGGGGATGAGAAATACCTCGATGGCAGGGTGCGATCCAATGCACTTTTTGGCGGCAGGCTTGCTCTGTCAGCGATTGGTGCCAGAAAGGTGGACCTTCCCTTGCCTTACCGACAGCAGCCTGGCAAACCAGGGCGGCCGGTGCTGGTCGTGGAAAACCATCACACGTTCTTCAGCCTTGGCGAATGGAACGACACCGCACATCGCTACGCGGCCGTCGTATATGGCGCGGGTAGCGCCATTACGTCGACGGGTACAGCGCTGGATGAAGTCATCAGGGAGGTTGACGGTGATGGAGCGGAATACTTCGGAGATCTGGACCCCGAGGGTGTTTCAATACCGCTGCGATACAACTCTAAGCATAAGACCCAGCTGTACCCGGCGATCTGGCTCTACCGAAAGCTGCTGACTATTGGTCGCCACAGGCCACTGCCCATCCTTTACGCAGGTGACAACCAAGCGGTTACTTCGTGGATACCTGAACTCGCTCAGGAAGTTCACGATGTGTGGAAGGAGGGCGACTGTCTGCCACAAGAGGGCATAGGGCTTGAGCAACTCTTATCCCAGCCTTATGAACTAGGCTTAAACAAAGCCTCTATCGATAATTTATCTGCAGCCGCTCAGTCGTAGGCTAGCGACAAAATGATCGTTGTGCCGGCTGCGGACAATAGGCATTGGATATCGAAGGCTTCGCGCAGCCATCATTGATCTTGCCTGGTAATGTCGAAGCATTGACGTATCCGGGGCGCTCCATGCACCCCGACCTCGAAGGCGTCAGTATCGATGACTCGCTCTGGTTACCCCTGTCGCTGAATTGCTACGCGGTGACCATTAGGACGCTTGCTTGGCCAAGCGTTGCATGTTGAGCGAGCTCGTCGTCAGACCGGCCCGGTTGAAGCGGTAGCGCATGTACGCCGAGATATCGTCCTCGTGCGACGATACGATCAACTGGCTATGTTTGAGCTCACAGCGGAGCAGGTCGGTCAGAGATGCGATGTTCACCTCGTCTAGAGATTGGGATGGATCGTCGATGAGGATAAGCGGGACTTCTGCGTAGACCTTGTTGAGCGATAGGAAGAAGGCCAGGCTCAGCGCCGACACCTGGCCCGTGCTCATGGACATGACAGCGTCATGCTCAGATTTTTCTGCCGTCAGGAACCTGAGCTGCTTGCCATCTCGGCTCTCGATGAACAACCCAAGGCCGCGTTGGTAGTTCTGGATCAGTCGCCCACTGTAGATGTGGAAGATGAGCTCGATCTCCGAGATGGTCTGATCTGCATACTTCTGCTCCGCTTTCTCCAAGGTAGCGCGCAGCTGGATGACCTTGCCCTTTGCTCTGGTGGCGGCCTCCGTCTCGCGTTGCATTTTCTGCAGTTCTTCAAGGCATTTTTGAAGTCGGCTGCTCTGCGCTTCGTTGGCTTTGATCGTGATGTAGAGCTCTTTTTTTGCCAGATCCTGAGCGTCGAAAATGTAAAAATCCTGCAAGTCCTTGAAGACTGCTTCGATGGTTTGCTGCCAATCGTCAGGGAGCACCACTGTCTCGTCCGTTTTTTTGGCGTGCATCGATTTTCGCAGTTCTTCCAGGCGAGCCTCTGTCACCACTTCGTCGTTGTTGAATGTGAAGGTGATCAGAATGCCTTCGCCCCTGAGCCGTTCCAGGAGCTGCTGGATTGCAGGGAGGCGGTTTTTAACTTTGACCAGTGCCTGATGCAGTGCCTCGTTGTACCCAGGTTTCAGGATCGCTTCGCGCGCCTGAATGAATGTATCAATGGTGCCCAACTCAGTGGTCATCGCAGTGGTCAACGCGACGAGTGCCTTCCCATCCTTTCCTAAGGTGTCAGAGATTTTTTGGGCTCTGACCTCAATCGCATCGAGCATCGCAACGTGAGTTTTCCAGTCATTCCCGCACAACGGGCAAAACTTGTCGTCCGGATAAAGCTTGGCGTGCTCATCAAGCAACTGCTGCTTCAGTCGGGCCAGTTCGGCAGCGGCGCTGTCATTGGCTGTGTTCTTGATGTTCAGGTCATTACGCGTTTTGATTTGTTCTTCAAACCATTCAAGTCGACCAGCAGCCCAACTTGGCAGTGTTCGTGCCTGCTCAGCAGTGATGGCGGAAGCACCTTTCTTGACGATTTTGGCTGCTTTATCGAGCCCGTCGAGCTCCTTTTTGATCTGTTCCAGGTCATCTAGTTTGTTCAAGTCGGTGCCCAGCAGTGCCAAGCTGCTCAGCGACTCCGCGTGCGACTCGATGTCCGCATTGATGGCATCATTCTGAGTTCTGACCCGAATGGCTGCTTTCTGAGGGAGCAGGCCATTTAGCTTGCGAATGGCGTTCGAGAACTGGGTGTGAATCTCCGAGTCGTAGGTAGGGAAGGGATCTTCCTTATCCCAACCCGGCCCAACCTCAACCGTGGACAGCTTTTTGTAATCAATATTTCCCAGATCGGCTTGCACCATCGCGCGCAGGGCTGTGCACTCATTGTTAAGCGCTTCTTCATCAGCTTTGCGTTTTTCGTCCCCTAGGAATTTTGTGAACCTTGTCGAGAGTGAGCGGCAATTTTCAATCTCAGCTGCAACATCGTTGATGTTGAACAGGTTGCCAAGCTGGTCTTTACGCTCGTCTACCCGCGTGTGAAGCAGTTTGTTCTGCCCTTGCTCAAGGTAGTTGAGGAAGGTGAAATTTTCCCGGAAGTTTCTGCCGAAAACTTCGTCTAGAAACTCGTTCTCACGGAGGTTGGCCGGCGTGAAGGCTTTCGATTCGAAATCGGGGAGTTCATACAGCTTGAAGTGCTTGAACTTGTCGGCTCGGTTGTTCGATTTCTTGTCGAACGCTTTTACTGGCGCATGCCGGGCCAGAACCAAGCGTTTGTCCCCATCATGGAATTCGATTTTGATGCTCAGGTCTTTTTGATCGGTGCGCTGGTTCCAGAAGAGGTTGTCGTCATAGTTTGTTTTGAGCTTCGTCATCAATGTCGAAAAAAGATTGTCGATCCGCTTGATCTGACCCGTGAGCAACAGCTCGACAGCATCGAAGACACTGGTTTTTCCGTACCCGTTCGGCCCGTCGAGCGTTAGCAGCGATGAGGTGCCAAGATCCAAATTAATGTGTTTAAAAGCCTTAAATCGAGAAACTTCAATCCGCGCTATTTTCCATTTCATTGCTCATCAGCTCCGTGATCAATTCTTCAGCGTTATTCGACGTGAGTTTCTGGATGATTGTGTAGGTTTCATCAAGGCCTGCTTCGGCTACGGCGTCGGCTGCTTGCAGGCGCAAGGAAATAAGCTCACGTCGGGTGAACGGGAGCTCAAGAAAAGGAAGCTTGATGAAAATCTTTGCTGCAACACTGTAGTGCGTAGCGGCCAGAGGGTCTTCCTTGTAGTTGCTGAACTGGCTCTTGTCCGAGACAGTGGCCACTAGTTCGTTGAAGGTATAGTCCTGGATGGCATGCTGTTCAGTATCGCTGTAGTAAAGTACATATTTCTTGAAAAAGTGAGGGTCCTCTTCAATCGCAAAAATCTGTTCTTCCTGGTCTTTGAATTCAGCTAGGTGGTTCAGGTGATGAATGCAGATGAGGTCACAGTTTTTCTTGAATGTTGGATGGTTCAGAAAGGAGTCGGGGGCCGATTGATTAATAAGAGTATTTAGTTCGGTGGGGCTGGGTAAGTGATCCAGCTTGTGCAAAATCGCAAAGCGGATGGCGGAGCCGGATTCCCGAACGTAGAAGCTCGTAAGGTCGGTTTCAAAGTCTTTGGTGAATCCATGATAAATGAGAGCCTCATCAATAATTTTATTTATCATTCAAGCGAGCCTCTGCGTCTTCTTTAGTCACGATGCTTAAACAAAATGATTTGAGAATGTTGCTGTCAATGCGGTCTCTGACCTGCTGATCGTCAAGGTCGTTGGGGTGCGTGAACTTGGTGTTGATGATGAAAGACTCGGAAGATCTGCTGGGGATGAGGTTGTTGTACTCAAACAGCAGCTTGAGTAAATCTCCGTTGGTATCCATCTCTCCCAGCAGGTCTACAGTGCAACCCTCGTGGTCATCAACGAAGGGAAGGTCGAGGGCCGTCGGAAGATAGAATCGCTTGTCACTGTCCAGATAGTGCGGGAATTGTTTAAAAATCGGCTCAATCGACATGTCCTCGATAAGGCCGGAATAACGCCGGATATCTGCTTTTTGTATGCTGGAGAAACGCTCTGATGGCTTTATCAGTTGACAAAGCGTCTGCATGTCGCCGGCTTCTGAATCCCGAATATGTTCGAAGAGCCGACGCGCTCGCCCGTACGAGGCGTCGCTCATACCAGGTAAGGCTTGATCGAGTCTGTCTTCTAGATGACTGTGCAGCTTTGCCTTCAGATCGATCGCATAATACTCAGTGTTGTTGTATGGGTTTTTGTTAACAATATCGTCTATTAGGCTCTGAGCTGTAATACGGCTTTCATACGCTGCCTTGTTGGCCTTTTCTCGGTCGACCTGTACCATTCGGTGAATTGCGACTGCTTGTGTGCTTATCTTTTCAGACAGAAGGCAGTAGTTGTAGTGCAAGAGTTCGTCGGTTAGCAGGATGGAGTTGCTGCTGCATATTTCTTTGATGACAGCTTTTGTGAGGCTTTCGATTTCGCCTAGACCACAATATTTGTTGTTCCCGTACGAGTAGAATTTAACCAGCTCGTTGTTGTTTCCGGTGTAATCATCGGTATCGTTGAGTTGGACCGATACATGGAAGTATCGTGATACGCCTTTAACTCGATCGTACTCGACAGTAGATGATTTTTCCAGTGCCTCGATGTACTCGCTTTTGTATGTGCCAATCTTGGCTTTTACTTGATGAGCGCTTACAAGTGCGCCGCTTTTGTAAATGGCGAAATCGTCGCTGCTATCTAGTTGAAGCTCAAAATCTAAGTCGCCCTGATGGATTAACTTGAGCGAGTGATAGAGTGCAATTTTCCCTTGGTAGACATAGCCGCTCCACGTAGACACAGCGGTGGCTGGATAGCCTTTGCTCTTGACGCTCACGTTGACTCCCTTCACGTATAGATATGACACTCATAAATGGCACAAAGATATCACCATGTAAATGTCGTCTTGTAAACCGCAGATTGGAGAGATTTTTGTTGGTTTTCTGACGCCGGAAAGTTGTTCTATTGTTTGGCTTTAACGTTTAAGCGCGGTGGTCTAGTGATACTGCGATACGCGAAAAGGGCGGTTTGATGGGTTGGATTTAAATTTAAGCTATTAATTTATATAGGCTTTGCCAAGATGTAGATTTTTTTGACGATGACCAAGTCAGCGACTTCTTCACCATCGGTGAGCCTTGGCGGTTTCAAGAGGGGATGGACGTGTCCGGCGTCCGCAGGAAGTCGAAGAGCTGCAGGCTCAACGGGGCGTGTAGTAGATGGCGTCCAGAAGCGCTGCACGTCCCAACCAGATTTCTGTGTCAGCCGCATTGCTCGGCTGCGGATGTCTCCACCACGGATCACCGTGCATCGGCTCAATGATGCGCTGCCAGTAGTTCTCCAGGTTCGTTGTGCTCGGGCTGACACCGAAGTTTTCGCACAAGTCCTTCCGGTTGGCCGAATCGATGCACACGAATGCGTCAGGCCGCTTCATCGCCAAGAGCCTAGTCGCGGTCGGTAGTCCGCCGACTCGCCCGTCCTGATCGAAGGCTGCTCTGAACGCTTTGCAGTAGCGGTCGTAGTCGCGCTGCATGACCGCGCCCATCAACGGGATGAAATCGAGGGCGTGGGAGAGACCTGTGGGCGCTTCGATGACCAGGTTCGCGAACGTCCCACTTGCGCCCATGCTCCCGAAAAGCCCGTAGTCCACGCCTGGCTGCTGAGACTTCTTGCGCCCGAGAGTGCCGGCGACCAGCTTGCGGTCGTCCTCGCTCCACTTCGCGTAGGGTATGCCAGTCGCGAAA
Source organism: Pseudomonas spelaei (assembly GCF_009724245.1). Lineage (GTDB taxonomy): Bacteria > Pseudomonadota > Gammaproteobacteria > Pseudomonadales > Pseudomonadaceae > Aquipseudomonas > Aquipseudomonas spelaei. The sequence continues at coordinate 104,453 of NZ_WNNK01000005.1, forward strand.
AGGGCGCGAGCCTTTGTCAGAACTCCCAAGCGCTCCTTAAACAGGTGCGCAGACGGGTGTGATGAGCTTCGGACCTGCACGAGGTAGTCCGCCCAGCTCATGTCATGTGGCGCGCGCTTGGTATTCGGCTTAGAAGGTGGCCGAACGTCAGCAAACTTGATCAGTTCCTGTCGCGCAGCCGTCTTAGCTGCGTACTGGTGACGGTACCGAAAGAGGAACTCGTGAGAAATGTCCTCCGCCCCCTTCCACGCTTCTGCGACGAAGCGACTGAGCTCTACCAGCGCTGCATCGTCGAGCGAGCCATCAAGCAGCACGCTCGCCTCGACGTTTCGGCTCATCGCCGCCTTCGTGAGATTTGGACTCCCGACCACGCCGCGTATGCGTTGCCCGTTACGAAACAGGTAGACCTTCGGGTGAAACAGATCGCCCGTAGGAGGAACGACGGCTGCGGCCGCTAGCGCTGCTGCCCGCTCAAGCACCTCGGGCTGCGTCTGGAACATATGAGTGCCGACAACGAAGTGCTCGAACTTCGAGCTGTATTTCATCGCTGCCTCGAAGACCGCGTTCTCGGTCGCCCAGGCTACTGCCCATTGCATCGACTCGCAGTTCTCAACCAGTGCTATGAGTGTCGATTGCGTCTGCGAAGCCGACAGGAACTTCACATCCATCTCTGCTTTTCCTCGTGTTTCTATTTAACTAAGTCCGGTGGGCTTCTAGGAGCGTCAGGAGAGGCGGACTGCTCGTGCAGCGACCGGCATGTAGAGCCATCGCTCGCTCACGGGCTTGCCGGTCGCGTTGAGAAGGGCATGACCATAGGACTCGAGCTGCGGGCCGTGCTCAGCCACCAGGTCCTCGTCTCTGGCTGAGCCACCGGGGTTCGACTTGTGGTCCATTAGAATCCAACTATCTGGCAGTTCAACCAGCAAGTCGATGCGGCCCCGGATACGAGTGCCGTTAGGGCCATTGGCTTCGATGGGCACTTCGACGTAAACGGGACAGGCAGGCCAGCGCTTGGTTACCCAAGCTTGGAACGCTCTGGCCTGGGCGCAAACGGCTTCCTTATCCACAGAATGAGCCACGGCCCAGGCCATCAGGATTCGTTCGACGTCAGGGGCTGAAATCCCGCCAAGCACGCCGGCGCGAGCGATGCACAGGTGGAGCGCCGTGCCCAGCGATGCCATGTCGGGCTTGCCCGCCAAGCTTAGCCGGACTCCTACTGCGTCAGTCTCGACTACCTTGAACGTGCCGCCCGAGGCAGAACTCGGTCGATGCCACAACGGCTCGGCCTGCACGCGCGGACGAGCTGTGAACCAGCGGCAGGCCTCGGAGGCTTTGGCAGGTGGCTCGGTTGAGCAGTCATCCTTGCTCCACGACCTCGATAATCTGGAGAGCTGCTGGCCGTCGGGTATAGCTATGGTTCCTGAGTCGCCGAACAACAGGTCGGCTGCGCCTTGAATTTCGCCGACCCAGGCGCGCCCCGCCCCTGACCTGCGAACGAACGACACTGCGACGTTCATATCACGCGCGCGGGTCAGGCCCACATAGAGAAGGCGCTTGTTCTCCGCCAGGGCTTCTGCCTGCATGGCTTGACCAGTGGCGCTGGCTTCGGCATTGAGGGCGGCTTGGGGCTGGGACCGCTTGCCCCAGGTCTTCAGCCAGCAGTGTACGAAGCGGTTGGCGAGCGGCTGCTGCGGATCGAAGCCCCCAACTGTCCTCGCGCGCACGCCCCAAAGTGAACTGCGTGCTGTCGCATCGAGGCTTGTCAGCACGACGATTGGCCACTCCAGCCCCTTGGCCCCGTGATAGGTGAGGACTGAGACCGAGTTGTCTTCTGAAATGGCCCGGTTATCGTCCTCTGCGCTGGCGAGTTCGTCCAGCCAACGAAGCATGCCGCTGACGGTCGCCGGTCGCTTCGCGGCGACACACTCGTCCTCGAAAGTCTTTCCGAGCTCGACCAGTGCCTCGACATTGGACAGCCTATTGCGGCTCTCGTGAGGGGAGGTGGACCATTGGCCGACCAGCCGCACTACTTGGGACTCGGCAGCAGCAAGTCGCAGTACTTCCTGTGGCGTCAAAGCCATTAGCGTTGGACGCAGCTCTTCCAATCGGGCCAGTAGCGGATGGGCGCTGTCACCCTTCGTCAGCCACTCGTGTGACCTCACCCCATCGGTGGCTAGGTATTGCAGCCTGTCTGCAAGCCAGGTCTCGATCGGAGTGCCATCGGCCAGGGTTAGAACCAGCGCCGTGGCGACGGTGTCGGTTGGGTCGTTCATGCGCCTCAGACAGGCCATGACATAGATGGCTTCGGCAGTCCCCAACAAGCCGGAACGTGGGCTGGCTGACGGGATGCCCCAGCGCGTGAGCGACGTGACGGCAAATTCGACCTGGTCGTTGTAGCGACACAGCACTCCGACATCGCCGGCCTGAATCGGACGGAGCTCCTTGGTGTCCTTGTCTTCGACCTTAACCCCGGACTCGAGCAGCTCGCGGATGGCCTGGCCAAGGCCTAGGTAGTCCGAGTCGTTTCGGCTGCTCTCGAAGTTCCAGTTCAACAGCGCGGGCTGGTCCGGGATGTCCTTCCGCAGAGGCTGCAACCGAACCTGCTCAGGCGTCAGGTCGGGCTCGAACGCAGAGTTGAATACACTATTAGTGAGCAAGACCTGGCTTTCGGTGGAGCGCCTGGAGGTGTCCAGAGCCTTCCCTATGACTCCGCCCCAGCCCTTGATGGCGCTGAGAACGCCGGAAATGAGGCTTGAGTCAGTTCCGCGGAAGCCGTAGATAGCCTGCTTGGGGTCGCCGACCCACACCGACTTCTTAGCCAGTTTGGCCAGCTCGACGAAAAGCGCCAGTTGGAGCGGGCTGGTGTCCTGGAACTCATCGACCATGATGAGATCCAGTTCTGCCGCCAACACTTCACGGACGGCTGGCTTTGTCCTCAATGCACGTAGCAGCAACACCTCTTGGTCGCTGAAGTCGACTGCACCCAGCGCCTTCTTGGCCTGCTCGTAGGCGTCGAGAACGTCGGCGGCCAGCTTGAACACCTTGTCAAGGTACCGACGGACCTCGGCATGAAAGGCCGGGTGAGACTCGTGAGCCTGAGCTGCGGACTTGACTGGTGCCACGATATCCCTGACCTTAGCGCCGGCGTCAAACCCTGCTGCGCCGATCCAGTCGGGCCAGCACCAGCGTCCTTCACGGAAGAGGCGATCCAGTTTTTGCAGCCCGTCGAGGCCTTTTAAGAGGTTGTCTGCAACTTTGGCGCCGACAGCCTGCTGCTGTTCTACGTAGGCGGTTACTTCCTGGTGCGCCTTGGCCAACGCGGTCGCCAATGCCATGGTCGGGTCCAGCCCCACAGTTGGAACAGGCCAGTTCGCGAGCATAGCGTCTGCGTTCTGAGTACCCATCACGCGAAGCGCCCCTGGCTCAATGTCGTTATCGAGCGCGGCCTTGACGACAGCCTCAACAGTCTTGGACCAGTCCGCCTGTTCGATGCCAAACCGCTCTGTGAGCCAAACTAGTTCCGCTTGTGCGTCGGCATCCATCGACTCGGCCAGCGTGGCTTTGAGCAGTCTCTTGGATTGACCTTCACCCAGGACAGTCTGGTCGGGAGACAGGCCCAACTCGAAGCAGAACCGCTTGAGCATCTGCCCGCAGACACTGTTGACGGTGCCCAAGCGGGCTTGGCCTATGGCGGTGGCGAGGTCGATACGGCCCTTTTCAAGAAGCCAGGAGCGGGCGCGTTCGCGCAGCTCGGTAGCGGCCTTCACCGTGAAGGTCGTGGCCAAGATGGCGTGAGGCCGTGCCGTGCCAGATTCGAGGGCTTGTGCGAGAGTTTCGGTCAGCTTGTAGGTCTTGCCACTGCCGGCGCCTGCGCTGATGAATTCGATGTTGTTCATCACTTCCAGCCTCCCAGCAAGATAAGGTGGTCTCGGTCCCATTTGCTTGGACCGTTGACCGGAAGGGTTCCCTCAGGGCCCTGGTACTCGTCGTTCGGCTCTTCCGGAACGACTTCGATGGTCCCGGCGTCCAGCTGCTGCTTGCGCCACTTCCAGGTAGCGCGCGCGCGGTCCAGTAGATTCGAGACGGTTACGCCGTCCGGCGGTCTTCTGACTTGCGCTTTTGGGAAGATGTCGGCAGCGGTGATGTACAGCCCGCCACTTTCCAGGATGAAATAGCCAAGCGCGGCGGGTGCGATACCGCTTGTTTGCTCTATGAGGCTGGAGTAGAGCGCCAACTGTAGGTGCTCGCCAGAGCGAAGCAGCCCGGCGTAGTAGGTATCGCCTCTCCACTTTATGTCCACGGCGACAGTTCGCTTGTTACCAAGCGTGACCAAGAGGTCAATTTTGCCGATCAGCGGGACTGCTCCCAAGGTTCCTCTGAGCTCCACCTCCGTCTGAACCTGAACGGCACCCGCGAGCCTAAGGTGATTGAGGAGACTGCAGATGGCTAGTTCGCAAACCTTCCGGAAGTGCTGCTGCGTTACCCCTGCACCCTGCATGAGTAGTACAGCGCCTTCAGTCAGCAAGAGCGAGTCTGCTTCGGCGCGGAACCACGCAACGGCATCGGAGTTTGACAAACTCAAGGCATCGTTGTAATCGAAGAGTTTCTCCAGCACCCGATGAGCGAGGATACCCAGCAGGCGGTTGTCCTCATCCACCGCCAGGACGGAGGTCGGATCCAGCTTCGCCACTCGTTTCAGAACGAATAGGGCTGCGTCATTGAAGAGTTCGTTGAGCGTAGTGAACGACTGTAAAGCGTCGCCGAGCTGCACGGGATGAGGGAGTTGGATGTGTCGTGGAGTAGCGGGCAGCGGCTGAGGTGCAAGCACCTCGGCGGTTACCCCGAGAAGTGTGGAGTCGAGTGCAATGTCCAGGTCAAGCGAAGCGGACTCGATATCCGGTACGAGCTTCTTAAGAAGCTGGCGAATCGGATGTACTTCTGAACCGGGGGGAGGGCAGACGATGATGAATCTTTTTCTCGCAGCAAGTAGTGGCCGCAGCCACTTCAGTGCTAACGATACAAGCTCACGCGCCGGGTCTCGCAACTGCACACCTAATTGAGTCAGAGCATTCACCTCGGCAGGAGACCAAGGCAGAGGCGAGGGCAGGGCAGGCGTAGATGGCATCCACCAGATCACTTCATCAGCAGCTTCGATGCACGCGGCTGCCGTGCTGGTGGAGCGCATGCAGCCGACATGGGAAACCGCAGCGGGGTTGGTTGCCCCGGCGGGCGTGGCGTGGGCGACCAACTGCTCGACTTGCCGAGGCAGCACCGTGGCCAACCCTTGCCGAGCCAGCTCGATCAATGCTTCATGGACGGCCGCACATTGGCTATGCGCCGCCGTAAAGCTCGCCGCATCAGCGGATTCACCTGAGAGGCGAAGCCGCATAGCCTCCTTCATCCGGGCGACGCGAGCAATCAGTGCATCGACCGGCACTCCATCGGTGCGTGACCAGCGCTCTGACTCCAGCCAGAAGGTAATTTCATCTGCTACTTCCTGGGCATCGTCACCCGCTGCGATCTTGGCCTTAGCCGCCGTCCAGGCTTCGCTCCCAATTCCAGGCTGCTTGGCGACAGCACGAGCGAGCCTGCCTCTCGCAGGACGACTGAATGGGCCAACTGGGTGCGTCAGGAAATCCAGCAGTCGGTTCATGTCTATTGGTTCCCAGCACATTTCCAAGGCAAGGATTAGTGCCTGTAGGGCTGGGCGGAGCTGACTAGGGCGTTCGAACCCGCAGTTGACCCCGCCGGTCGCAGACAGCGACACATCTAGCGAGTCGCCGGCATCCTCAGCCAGGATCAGCCGGTCGCCGGGCTGGTGCGAGTGTTGTGCGCTCAACCAGTGTTCGGCGGTCGTGGCCGCGAGAGCGTGCACTAGCAAGACACTCCCATCGGTCTGCACGGTCAGATTGCCCGCAGAGCCTCCAGCCAGAACGGTTAGGGCTTGCTCTTGCAACGCACGGAGTTGGCCTTCTCCCTGTGGCTCGGGAAGTCGGACTTCGACCGCTGGCAGGCGCTCGAGCACCTGCCGCCAGAGAAGCGGGAAGTCCTCGGGCGGGTCAACCAGGTGAACTGACTTGATGGGGCCGGGGCCGGACGCACTCAGAGCCTGTATCACCAGGTGCAAGCGCTCGGCCTCTCCGGGCGGCAGCGTTTCGAGAGCTGCCTTTTCAATGGAAGCAAGCTCCTGGATTCGCGAAGGATGCTCTGGATTCGCGCTGCCGTCCCAACCGCCAAGCCGCCACTCGTCACGCCAGGCCAGGAGGCGCGCGGCCGTACCGATACTGTCGGCCTTCAGGGACTCACTGTAGAAGCGCGAATTGTTGTCATGGGCCCGCAGCAGGCCAGAATAGATGGCCACGCGTCTGGCCTTGGACGCTTCTGGCGCGCTTAGACCAAGGTAAGTCTCCAGTAGGGACAGGAATCCGAGGCGGCCGACTATCGGGGTGTTGAAGAAGTTCGTCGGGGACGGACCCTGGCGGGTGTCCAAGAAAAGGCCAAAAGTGATGTGCATGCTGCAGTTGACTCCCTGAAGGCAATCGAATGCAGGCGTCCTATTGCATCTTGTTCCCCTGCTCCTAGTCGACAAGACTAGCCGAAAGCAACCATTCACGTACGACGGAAAATTGCTGAGAGCGGCTGTCAGACCACGACTGCCTGTGTGTCAGATATCGCAGCAAGGCAGACAAGGAACCGCGCCTACTGAATTTCCGCTCTTTACCGTTAGCAGCCTTTCTCCAGCTAGAGGTCTGGTAAAGCCTGCTGGCCCCCTGGAGTGAGCAGCCGACTTTTGGCGGCGTCTTGAAAAGCGTCGGAGTGATACCTGAATTCAGCTTGGCGACTTACACTTGAAATATTAATTGCACAGGAGGTATCACTCGGTTGCTCACGCACTTGGGCAGAGGAGAGCATCTCATCGGCCTACCTTCACTCCGCGGTGTGTGGGAACAACAACGGGTGACTTTTCTAGAGGGGAACTGTTGGACCTCAGGCTGGGGGCATCCTTTTCAAACCATCCAAAGTATGCCCTCAGATGTGCCCCCAATGTAGCAATCCACTGGAAGTGCATGGATCTCCATAGTCTATGAAAAGGCAGAAATGATCAGCTTAACAGCCTGCCAGACGCCCCCTAAAGACTCTCAGGATCCCCAAAGAACATCTGAATCCGCGACCTCAACCAACGTTCCCCCGGATCATTATCCTGCGACCCGCGCCACGCCATGTGCAGCTCAAAAGCGCGCGTTGGCAGTGGCAGGTCTTCTGCGCGCAGGCCACCGGCAGCGGTCAAGGCTTCGGAGGCATAGTCTGGCACGGTGGCCAGGATGTCCGTGCCCGCCAGCAGCGTGCCCAACCCGTTGAACTGCGGCACGGCCAGCACCACGTGGCGCTTGCGGTCGAGTTTTTCCAGTTCTTCGTCGATAAACCCGCTCAAGTCTCCGGCGAATGACACCAGGGCGTGGGGGCGGGAGCAGAAGTCGTCCAGGCTCAAGGCCCCAGGCACGGTGTCGGCCCGCAGCAGCTTGGGCACGCTGCGCCGCAGTACCTTGCGCTTGGCGTTGGCCGGCAGGTCGGTGGTGTAGCTGACGCCGATGGAGATTTCCCCGGAGGCCAGCAGGCTTGGCATCAAGATGTAGTTGACGCGGCGTACCACTAGCACGATTCCCGGGGCCTCGGCCCGCAGACGCTTGAGCAACTGCGGCAGCAGCGCGAATTCGACATCATCGGACAAGCCAATGCGAAACACCGCAGTGCTGGTGGCCGGATCGAACTCGGAGGCACGGCTGACCGCCGTGGAGATCGAGTCCAGGGCCGGGGAGAGCAGGGCGAAGATTTCCACGGCGCGGGCCGAGGGCTCCATGCTGCGGCCGGTGCGCACGAACAAGGGGTCGTCGAACAGTCCGCGCAGGCGTGACAAGGCGGCGCTGATGGCCGGCTGGCCGAGGAACAGCTTCTCGGCGGCGCGGGTCACACTGCGCTCATGCATCAAGGTTTCGAATACGATCAACAGGTTAAGGTCGACACGACGCAGGTCGTTACGGTTCATCTTGTGTCCTGGAAGAGTCAGCAAACTTGACGAGAGCAGCCATATGAGAACAATGGCCAGCACGAATCTTACGGGGAAAGGCTGCTACTCTGCACCGGCTAATTGAGATTTCCTACGTAGATAGAGCTGCTTTCCTCATCTGCGGAATCAATGACAGGCATGTCGACTATTAACGGCGACCGATGGCCTTGCTCCCAAAGCCCAGATAAAGTTCATGGCATTAGAGGTTACTTTGACGAGGTTTGCGATGTCCCGCACGATCCGTTTTCACAAGTTTGGTCCGGCCGAGGTGCTCAAATGCGAAGAGCATGCAGCCGCAAAGCCCGCACCGGGCGAAGTGCAGGTGCGTGTCGAAGCGATTGGCATCAGCTGGTACGACATTCTCTGGCGCCAGAACCTGGCGTCGTCCCATGCACGTCTTCCGTCAGGCCTGGGCCATGAAATGGCCGGTGTGGTGGTCGCGGTGGGCGAGGGTGTTGAGGACTTGGCGGTGGGTGACAAGGTCGCCAGCTTTCCGGCCGAGAGCCCCAATGACTACCCGGTGTATGGTGAACAGATTGTCCTGCCCCGTTCGGCCCTGACCCGCTACCCGGATGTCTTGAGCCCGGTGGAAGCCAGCGTGCACTACACGCCGCTACTGATTGCCTACTTTGCCTACATCGACCTGGCGCGGGTCAAACCCGGGCAATTTGCCCTTGTGACGGACGCCAGTCACTGTGCCGGTCCTTCGTTCGTGCAACTGGGCAAGGCCTTGGGTGTGCGGGTGATTGCTGCGACCAAGACCGCTGACGAGCGTGAATACCTGCTGTCCCTGGGCGCAGAGAAGGTGATCGTCACCGAAGAGCAGGACTTGCTGATGCAGATCAACAAGTTCACCGACAACCGTGGCGTCGATGTGGTGTTCGATGGCTTGGGTGGCCCGCAGATGTCGTTGTTGGGGGATGTCCTGGCGCCCCGTGGCAGCCTGGTGCTCTATGGCCTGCAAGGTGGCAACCAGACGCCGTTCCCGGCCTGTGCCGCGTTCCAGAAGAACATTCAGTTCTTTGTACACTGCATCGGCAACTTCACCGGCAAGCCGGAGCTGGGCATTATCCAGGACCAGGTAGCGCTGCAACGGGCCCTGCGTGATATCAATCAGTTGACCGCTGACAAGGTGCTGGTGCCATTGAAGACGACGGTGTTTCCGTTCAGCCAGTTCGTCGAGGCTCACCGCTATATGGACGAATGCCCGTGCCGTGAGCGTGTGGCGTTGCAGGTAGAAGCTGTTTAATCCGTAGGAAAATTCGCAAACGGTTATTGCCCCAGCGCTGTGAATGGGGCAAATGCGCCATTTGAAAGGATTGAATCCGCCTGGGTGCTGAGCCACTGATCCAGAGCGTGCCCCCGTAAATGATACGCCCGACCCTGACGCCGCCCTGAATCCCAGTGCGGCGTCGTTGTTTGTGGGTCTCTATAGTTTTTCCTTTCTCTCATCTGAACTGGTTTATGTGCCGGTTCTGTATCTGTTAATCATTGTTCAGGCGCTGATAATTGCCGAGTCATTTTCATCTCAAGGACTGAGCAATGAACCCATGCCTCAAATTACAGCCCATACCTGTCGAAATTAGTCACTTGCAGACCCAAGGATACGGATCTGCGTGGTGGGCATTTCCAACGGAACAACAACTATTGATCAACTTGTTTTGGTTACCCGTGTCAGACACTTCTTTAGTTTGCGAATCAAATCAGAGTAGGAGGCTGTCGGAATACTCCTAGGGCCTCCGACGGAACGCGGCTACTGCGCGAGTCCCTTGCTTTGCTTGCGCTTCAGAGGGGCGTCACCCGAGGCTATCCACTTATTGTCTGGTTGTGCGGTGCTAATCTTTGGCAAGCCATGCGTCTCGCAACGGGCGTTATTTCTATGAATACAACAGTCGAGAAATTCCGTTAACGGTTGCTCGAAACTGATACTTAAACTCAGGTAGTAAAACTATGAGCGCTATTCATGAACAGGCCATGAACTATGTTTATCAACAAGTGCTGCAACGCTTATTAGGGCATTTTTCCAGAACTGAACGCACGGCACTTCAATTGCTGATTCAACGATTAATCGTGGCGGCCGGCGGAATTGAACAAATTGGTGACTACAAAGTGCTCGTGGCCCACGGCGCGGGTAAGGGCAGCAGCTATAGCCTGGCGTTTTTGCGCGCCGCGCAACTGACTATCGCCGGTCGATCCCCCAGAACGTTCCAACTGCGTGTTGCGACACTGAGGCATGCCGGCATGACGCAGACCGCGCTGGATACGATCCAGCATGGCTATAGCGCACTGTTTTTTCACGATGATCCGCGCGTGGAGCTGCTGATGGTGGAAAACCAGGAAGTGTTGCCATTCAATCCCCTGCGGCCGGCTTCCAGCACGGGGCATGAAGCCAGCCGACGCAATATGTTGATGATCGGTCATCTGACGTCTGGGGATATTCGCGCGACGTTGTGCAATGACGGCTACCTGGCCCTGGGAGATTTCTATCAACGTGTCACCGCATGGGGCGGCGGCGTGCACGCCTTGGTCAGCGGTGACTCATCACGTAAGCAACGGCAGTACCTGGCATGGCTGAAAAAGACGGCGCAGGCGGCGGGGTTGACCGTGCCTGAACGCTGGCCGGTGGCACTCAACACCTTGTTTGCACGCATGGATGAATGGAGCACCGGCTATTACGAGGATGTTTATGGCGAGCATTACGTAATGCCTGACTCACCGAACAAGGAAAGCTATCGTCATCTGTCCTACATTGGCATCGCCGACCTGATCAGCGATCTGAATCAAGAGTTCACGCCCTTGCTGGCCGAGTTCCTGGGTTACCAATTCGACAAGTTTGGTTTTCACTTCAGCAATCCAGCCTGCGCAAACCCGCTGTTGATGGCACACATGCGCGGTCTACAGGCCCAGAGTTTGCGCGAGCTTGATTACGCATCCGGCGTCGATGGCTTCGTGCAGGAAGCCCGTCAGTTCATGACGCATAAAAATATCCCCGCAAACCTGATCGCCCAAGCGGGTACCCAGGACGGACGTATCCTGTCGGCAACCTATGCGCAGGAATTTTTTGGACTGGACGAAAGCCAACTGATTTGCTTGTTGTTTTCGCCCTTTATCCACCACGGCGAGCGACTTGAAAGCTTTTTGCGCCAATGTCACCCAGGCATGCTGGTGGCGCTCCCTGAATTGCACAAGGCACTTCAAGGCAAGCCTGTGGCCGATATGCTCCAGAACTGGATCACCCACATCAGCGGCTTGCCGATGCCGTTGGTGCTCCATCTGTATCGCAAGCGACCTGGCACTGTTGCCGAGGTGCGGCGTGAAGCACCGGCCCCGGTCATTGACGAGGCGCGGGACTGTCGGCAGTCAGGGTGTTAAGCGGTTGGCGTTGCAGATGTGTGCAAGGGGCTGGCAATGACCCTCAAGGGCGATCGGCAAACGGACTTCGCCTACCAGGCGGTCTATCGCTATATGATCAATCTGATCAACGAGGTCGGCACCGACGCCAGAGTCAAGTTGCCTTCCTTGCGGCAATTGTCGGCGCGTTTGAACGTATCGATCTCGACGGTGCAGTACGCCTATTCCTTGCTGGAGAAGGAGGGCAGGATCTACTCGGTCGCCAAGTCTGGCTATTACGCCTGGCCGATACCCACTCATCCAACAGGGTGTACGGGGGGCGATTTGCTGGAGCGATTGTATGCTGGCACCCGCCGCCCGGGCATGCTGGTGCTGAGCGTAGACGAGCCGGCACGGCAGTTGTCTCTGGACGGCCCGTTGCTGCTGCTGGAGCGCGAATTGGTGCGCCAGTACCCACGCCATTTACAGCCCTGGTCACAGCCCTGCGGGGTCTGGGAACTGCGGGCCGCGCTGGCGGCGCGCTACACCTCGTCACCGACCCGTTGCTGGCAGGCGGATGACGTCTACATTGGCGCCGACCTGCGGGGCGTCCTGGAAATTCTGATTGAAGTGCTGGGCCTCAAGGGCGCCACCGTTGTCGTGGAGTCGCCCTGCGATTGGTCGATCCTGCGGCTGTTGCAAGAGTCTGGCGTGGGCATCATTGAATTGCCCTACTGTCATGACAGCCTGGACCTGACGGCCTTTGAGCAACTGCTGCGTAATGAGTCGGTGCACCTGACGTTGCTCTCATCGAGGGTCAGCCTGCCGTCGGGCTCGGTCATGTCTGGTGGTGAACGCTTGCAGGTGGTGCGCCTGCTGGACCAGTACGGTTGCTGGCTACTGGAGAACGATACCGAGGGGGAGCTGGGCTTCGAACAATCAGTGACTGCGCTGCGGGATCTGGCAAACCCCGAACGGTTGATGGTGTTTTCCACGTTCGAGAAGGTGCTCGGGCCGGAGGCGCCCTATGGCTACCTCTTGTCTCGATATTTGAGTGCCGAGCTGCAGCGCCAGTTTCTGCTGCGGGCATTTCGCCTCTCTTCGATCCGCCAGCGAGCCCTTGCCCGGCTCTATCAAAACGGGCGAGTTGACCAACACCTGCAGGCGTTACGGCGCTTATTGAAAGAGCAGGCGAGCTTGATGAGGCCGCGCCTGGACGAGCACCTGACGGATTGGGTCAACTACCGAATGCCGGTGGCCGGCGCGACCTTCTGGTTATCCTCGAGGCAAGCGGTGGACATGCGTCAGGTGTTCCAGCATATGCTGGGTCATCAGGTAGTCATTGCCCCGGGCGAGTTGTTCAGCGTCAGCGGTTTGCATCAACAACACCTGCGGTTGAGCCATACCTTTGACGGGCAACACAACCTGGACCTTGCCTTGATTGAGCTGGCCCAGGCGTTAAAGCAGGCGCAGGTTGAGTGATTCGGAGGAGGGTGCCAGAAGTTTTGCTAGTTGTTGTAGGATCGATATCATCGCGTAGTAGTCCAAGTCTCAGTAAACTGCACTTTTTCCGAATCCTTCTCTTTCAGAGGTTTATGCATGACTCTCAGTCCTTTTGCGGGCAAACCGGCGCCAGCTCAGTTGCTGGTGGACATCCCGCGACTGGTAACGGCCTATTACACCGGCCAGCCTGATGCAGCGATCTCCACCCAGCGCGTGGCCTTTGGTACTTCCGGGCACCGTGGTAGCTCCTTCGACCTGAGTTTCAACGAATGGCATGTGCTTGCCATCAGCCAGGCTATTTGCCTGTACCGCGAAGCCCAAGGCATCAATGGCCCGCTGTTTGTTGGCCTGGACACCCACGCCTTGTCGACCCCGGCCGGCGCCAGCGCCCTGGAGGTCCTGGCCGCCAATGGTGTGCATGTGATGCTCGCCGAAGGCGACGAATACACCCCGACTCCGGCGATTTCTCACGCCATCATTTGCTATAACCGGGGTCGCACCAGCGGCCTGGCGGACGGTATTGTCATCACGCCATCCCACAACCCGCCGCAAAGCGGTGGCTACAAGTACAACCCGCCCAACGGTGGCCCGGCCGATACCCACATCACCAAATGGATCGAAGCCAAGGCCAACGAGTTGCTGGCTAACAAGCTGGCCGGGGTCAAGCGTATTACCCATGCGCAGGCACTGAAGGCTGACACCACTCACCGCCATGACTACCTCAACAGTTATGTGGCGGACCTGATCAACGTCATCGACATGGACGCGATCCGCAGCGCTGGCCTGCGCCTGGGTGTTGATCCTCTGGGCGGCGCTGGCGTGCGCTACTGGCCGGCGATTGCCGAGCACTACCGTCTGAACCTGGACGTGGTGAACACCGAAGTTGACGCGACTTTCCGCTTCATGAGCGTCGACTGGGATGGTCAGATCCGCATGGATCCGTCCTCCAGTTATGCCATGCAAGGCTTGATCGGACTCAAGGAACGCTATGACGTGGCGTTTGCCTGCGATCCGGACCACGATCGCCATGGCATCGTCACGCCGTCCGGTGGCCTGCTGGCTCCGAACAACTACTTGGCGGTGTCCATCGACTACCTGTTCCAGAACCGTCCTGACTGGCGCGCCGATGCGGCCGTGGGCAAGACCGTGGTCAGCAGCGGCTTGATCGATCGGGTCACCCAGCGCATGGGGCGACGCTTGTATGAGGTGCCAGTGGGCTTCAAGTGGTTTGCTGACGGCTTGTTCGACGGATCCCTGGGGTTTGGTGGCGAAGAGAGTGCGGGTGCGTCGTTCCTGCGCAAGGATGGCAGCGTTTGGAGCACCGACAAGGACGGTTTGATTCCGGCCTTGCTGGCCGCTGAGATGACCTCTCGTAAAGGCCAGGACCCAAGCCAGATCTACCGTGGGCTGACGGACGCGTTGGGCGAGCCGTTTGCCATCCGGGTTGATGCCAAGGCTACGCCGGCGCAGAAAGCGTTGCTGGGCAAGCTGTCGCCTGAGCAGGTGACGTCCAGGCAACTGGCCGGGGAGAGCATTCAGCAGATCCTCAGCCATGCGCCGGGTAACAACCAGGCGATTGGCGGGTTGAAAGTCATGACCGAAAACGGCTGGTTTGCTGCGCGGCCATCGGGTACTGAGGATATCTACAAGATCTACGCCGAGAGCTTTGTTGGCGAGGATCACCTCAAGCGGTTGGTGGAAGAGGCACAGGTATTGGTGGATGGGGCTATAACTGCCTGATAGAAAAACATACCTATCAGAGTGAAACCCTTGTGGGAGCTGTCGAGCCCCAGCGAGGCTGCGATAGCGGTGGAGCTGCCAACATCAAGGCTGGCAGTGCCGACGCTATCGCAGCCTCGCTGGGGCTCGACAACTCCCACAGTTGCCCTGAACCGGGTATTTCAAGCGCATTGCTGATTCCCCACCCTCTCTGGATTGGACTCAGGCCAGGTCGACCAACACGATCTCGCTGTCCTCAATCGCCGTCACCCGCAACACTTGCTCATCCTCAATCGCTACACCGTCTCGAGCTTGCGCACGCAAGCCATTGACTTCAATGACCCCCGTAGCCGGCACCAGATACGCCCGGCGCCCGCTGTCCAGCCGGTACTCGGCGCTTTCCCCGGCTTTCAGGTTGGCCGCGACCAACCGCGCATCCGCCCGAATCCGCAGGCTTTCGGTATCGCCGGTTTTGCCGCTGGCCAAGGTCACAAAACCCTCACGATTGCCTTTTGGAAACGGCTTGGCACCCCACGATGGCGCGGAGCCGGCTTCATTGGGAATGATCCAGATCTGAAACAGCTTGGTGGGTGTGGCTTCAAGGTTGTATTCGCTGTGAGCGATACCGGTACCCGCGCTCATCACCTGTACGTCACCGGCTTCGGTACGGCCCTTGTTGCCGAGGCTGTCCTCGTGGGTGATGGCACCTTCACGGATATAGGTGATGATCTCCATGTCCCGGTGCGGGTGCTTCGGGAAACCGGTGCCCGGAGCAATGATGTCGTCGTTCCACACCCGCAGGTTGCCCCAGTGCATGCGGTTGGGTTCGTGGTACTCGGCGAATGAAAAGTGGTGATGGGCATCCAGCCAGCCGTGGTTGGCGCCGCCGAGGGTATTGAAAGGTCGAAGTTCAAGCATGATCGTCTCCTGTTGATGACAACATCATCCAATAGGCCAAGATCGATAAAAAGCGTAAAAACTGCCTGATTCTCATCAGTTAGTTCGATGTTTTGCAGATGCCACTACTTAGACCTAATCTTCACTTCATCGCCTAACTGCATGAGCACAAAGCAATTGGCTGGAACTGGCGGAGGATTCCGGCGACCATAGGCCTCCGCTTTTACCGCCCCATCGCAGGAGTCCGCGTGCCGCAACACACCCCCGATCTTCCGCCCGAACTGCGGCCGCTGGCCGAAATGCCTCTGTTGAAACGACTCGCCGCCCGACTCTTCGGCCACGGCCTGACGCGTCTGCGTGCCCAACACCGTTTCTCCTGGCTGCATGGCCAGGCAGACGGCTTTCGCAGTGGACACACGGCAGGCGTGGAGTATGGCTACCAGGAAGGCAAGATCGATGGCCTCGAGGAAGGCCGCCAAGTTCTGCTGATTCGCGACTTCCGTCCAGATGAACACCGTGCACCGGGGGTGGACGATGACCTGTTTGATGATTGGCGCCTGCCCCTCACTGCCGAGCTGAAAAAACGCATCAAGGCCGATGTGGCGCGCCTGCTGCCAGCCCATGCGCAACCGAGCGTTGCCCAATGGAAGATGATTTTCAGCGATACGCCGTCCACTTCGGTGATAGCCGGCGCCGGCGCGGGCAAGTCCACCTCGTTGGTGCTGCGTATCCTGCTGCTCACCCACTACCTGGGCTTTGAACTGGGTTCAATGACCGTGGTGACGTTCACCCGGGAGTCGCGCAGAGACTTCATCAATAAGCTCATGGAGATTCTCAGCCTGTGGGGCCAACCCCTTGGAATGAAAGAGGCACAAGCGGTGGTGCGCACCTTCCATTCGCGTATCTTGCCGATGGTCCGCAGCCTGCCAGGCTTTGAACGGCTGCAAGCGTTTGAAAACCTCAATGCCCGCACTGAAGCGGGGTTTGATGAGGTAGACAGTAACCCCTTCGAACTGCGCATCAACGACACCCAGCGCCAACAACTGAACGCCTGTTACCACGGGCTCTACGGTCGTCATGAGCGGTTTCGTGAGCTGATAGCGCCCCTGGCGCGCCATGCCCTGCAACTCAAGGAGCTGGAGCGCGACCACCCGGACGTGCAGAAGCGGGTAGCGGTGACCGAGCTGGCGGCCAAGCGCGATGAAGAGCTTTGCGATGCCATCGAAGACTTGTGGTTTCGTGCCGGCGCCTGGCCAATCAAGGGGATCGAGCCGAATCGGCAGACGGTGCAAATCAACGGGGCGCAGTTCCATTGCCATGGTTACATCGCCGAACTGGATACCTGGGTGGTATTGGGCTTCGATCCGCATGAGAACGCCCGGATCAGCCGTCCAGGTTCCAAGCTGTCGGTGCGTGCGGAGTGGGCGGTCAAACGCACGTTGTTTCAAGCTTTCTGTCGCAAGCCATTGATATGGATTGAAAGTTATGAGTCGTCAAAGCGTTTGCTGAGCAGTCTGGCAGGGGACGCAACCGCCGGACCGGGCTTTGATTACAAGGTCAAGGGCGAACTGGCGTCGGCACCGCTGCTGGACAGTTTTGTCGCGGCAGCCGGCTTTATCGAGAACCTGGGCCTGGATGTACCCACCGCCGTGGGGCAAATGAGCTTCGCCAAGGACGACCCTGACCGTTTCTTCTTTGAAGCCCTGAGCATCTTCTGGAAGGCCCTGGAAGATCACCTGCTGGACCAATCGCCGCCGATCATGACCTACAACCGGATGTTCTCGTTGTTTGGCGAAAACACCCCGGAAAACCTGAAGTTGCTCAGTGACGGGCTATTACGGCCGATGTCGCACCTGATGATCGATGAATTCCAGGACGTGTCACCACAGATCGTCTCGTGGCTGCGCGCCAGCCTGCGGGAGATCCGCAGCCGTGGTCCGGCGATGCATGTGGGCCGTGGCGCGCAGTGTTCTTCGCTGTTGTGCGTAGGGGATGATTGGCAGTCGATCTATGGCTGGCGCGGCAGCTCGCCCAAATACTTCATGGAGTTCAACAAGGAGTTCCCGTCGCCGGCCACGACCCGGGTGATGCTGGGGGAGAATTATCGCAGCCACCAACATGTGATTGATGCCGCCGAGCATATCGTACGGGCCACACCGGCCATCAGTGGCAAGAAGGCCAAGGCGAGCGGGGCGCCGAAGGCCCTGGTACCTGTGGTGGTGCGTGATCGCGATGATGCGGCCTTGGGCCGGGAGCTGTTGGCGCACTATCAACAGGGCGATTCAATATTAATGTTGTATCGAAAAAGTAGCGATAAGCTATTGATTCAAGAGCATATTCAGTCAGTAGTTAATCTGGATTCGAGCTTGCCGCCCACAGCGCGCCGGCTCAAGCAATTGACCTATCACAGCGCCAAAGGGCTGCAGGCGGACGCCGTGTTCTTGCTTGGGGATTGCCAGCACCTGACGAGTTCACCCTATAAGAATCAGGTCTACCGCATGGCGGGATTGGGCAAAGAGGGTGATGCCCAAGCGTACGATTCTGCGCAGAAGGACGAAGTATTGCGCCTGGCTTATGTGGGCATTACCCGGGCCGTGAGCCATTGCTATTGGTACATCGAAGGGCAGGACGCCCAAGGGGTGAATGTGCCGAAGGCGTCGGATCGTATTGCGCAGGGCAAAGCGTTTTTTGATGATCAGCGTGGCTCAAAGCCACAGGAGCGAGGCGGCTCGCTCCTGTAGTTGATGTTAAGCCCGCAGGGACAGCGGCGGCACAAACGATTCCAGCTCGTCTTCGACGGCCTCGATAATCCGCTCCACATCCGCCGCATTCATTACCGTGGAGCAGGGGATACCGGCGATGGCGATCAGGGTTTCGCCACTGGCGCGGTCAAACAGCCTGGCAATCATGCTTGCAGGAGTGTCCATACTCCCTTCAAAGCCCATTGGATGGAAATGCCAGCGCATCAGCTGGCAGGCGTTGGGGAACGTCACTTTGTTCATGTTGCCCACCTTGTTCATTGAGCGCTTCCTTTAGCTCGCGGCAGGGGCGCCATGACCGTCACTGGTCAGGGCCGTTGAAAACTTAAAATAGCATTCGTTCGCAACACCATGGGCAGTTTTTTAGCTCCGTTCGGCGGTTGTCATCCACTCATTTGATGTGCGTCATATCCCACAGAACTTTGGGCGATAGGCCATTAGTCAGAACTGTCAATTGACCATTGAAGGCGCAGGAAAAGTTCGGCAAGCTCCGGGGTTTGCCAGCCCCAGAGCATTTTATGCCCGACATCGCCCCAGACGATGACTCCCAGCAGACCCAGGCCACCGGCGAGATCGTCCTGCGTCATCACCTATGCTGGAAGCGACGGGACCTGGAAGGGGTGATGGCGTACTACCACCCGGCAATCCAGTACCACGATTTCTTTCAGAACCGCGTGGTGGGTTTTGACGAGCTGCGCGAGTACCTGCACGCCAGCATGCCCCGCGGCCCCGATGAAGCGATTGAGCACAGTGACCGCATCCGTGTCGACGGCGACACAGCATTCATTCAATACCGCATCACCTTGCGGGGCAGTCAGGGCCTGGTGTCGTTTCGCACCAGTGAAGCGATCACCGTGCGCGACGGCCTGATCTGGCGAGTCAATGAATATGCCTCACTGGTGCATGAGCAACCCACCAGCCGTACCCGCTCCCAGGCGCTGCGCCCGACCGTCAGCCGCCTGGGCCTGTCGCCCCAGCAGTTGAGTTACCTGGCCAACGACTTGCAGCAGTACTTCCAGCATCAACAACCCTATCTGGATCCGGAACTCGACCTGCAACAGGTGGCCAAGGAGTGCGGCTACAGCCGCAACCAGATTTCCTACCTGTTGAATCAGGTGCTGGGGCAGAGCTTTTACCGCTACGTCAACCAGGCGCGCTTACAGCATTTGCTCGCGACGCTGGACAAGGCCACGCCGCCGATTCGCATCGATGAGCTGGCCTTTGCCGCCGGTTTCAATTCCCTGTCGGCCTTCTACAGCTGTTTTCGTCAGCACACAGGCTTGTCGCCCAAGGCCTACGTCAAACAAATTTCCCTGCGTGCACGCGCGCAAGACGCTTACTGAGGTCAGGCACTAGGATCACGCCATCGATTTTGGGTGGTGGAGTTGGGTATGCCGGCGTGGCGCACTATCAGTTTATGGATGGACCAGTTGGATGAGCCGCTGGTGGCTCGACCGTCGCTGGAGCAGGACCTGGACGTCAACGTGGTCATCATCGGTGCCGGTTATACCGGGCTGTGGACTGCCTATTACCTCAAGCGCCAGGCCCCTGAACTGAAGATCGCCATCATCGAGGCGCAAACCGCCGGCTTTGGCGCTTCGGGCCGCAACGGTGGCTGGTTGATGGGCAATCTGCTGGGAGAAGACAGCTTGCTGGCGGGATTGTCCCCCGAACAACGCCGCGCCTCGTTCGACTTGCTGCATGGCATCCCCGATGAAGTGGCCCAGGTGATCGAGCGCGAAGGTATCGCCTGCGATTACCGCAAGGGCGGAGTGCTGTACTGCGCGGCCCGCTATCCCGAGCAGGAAGTCAGCCTGCGTCAATACTTGAAAAAACTGCATGCCCAAGGCCTCACCGAAGACGATTATCGCTGGTTGAGCCCGCAACAGTTGGCCGAGCAGATTCGTATCGCCAAGCCTTACGGCGGCATTTACGCCCCGCATGTCGCGACTATTCACCCGGCCAAGCTGGTACGAGGCCTGGCGCGCGTGGTCGAGCAAATGGGGGTCAAAATCTACGAAAACAGCCCGGTGACCCACTGGCAGTCCGGTAGCCTGCGCACCGACAAGGCGAAGGTCCGTGCTTCCTGGGTGGTGCCGGCCGTCGAGGGCTATGCCACGACCCTGGCGCCTTTGGGGCGTTATCAATTGCCAGTACAAAGCCTGATTGTCGCTACTGAGCCGCTGCCCGCCAGTACCTGGGACGAAATCGGCCTGAACCGAGGCCAGGCCTTTGGCGAAAGCAGCCGCCAGGTCACTTATGGCCAGCGCACGATGGACAACCGCCTGGTGTTCGGCGCCCGTGGCGGCTATCAGTTTGCCGGCAAGCTGCGGCACAACTTTGACTTGACCGACAGTGAAGTGGAACTGCGCCGCTATCTGTTCGGCGAGCTGTTTCCCCAACTCAAGAACGTACGCATCACTCACGCCTGGGGCGGCAACCTGGGCATGTCCCGACGCTTCAGGCCGCACATGCTCTGCGATCACACGACGGGCATTGCCTTGTCCGGTGGTTATGGCGGTGAGGGTGTCGGGGCCAGCCACCTCGGCGGCCGGACGCTGGCGGACATGATCCTGGGCCTCGACACGTCGTTGGTCAGCCAGCCATGGGTTATCCCTCAAGGCTCCCTGGACGCCCTCAAGGCCTGGGAGCCGGAACCCTGCCGCTGGCTGGGCTACAACGCGATCATCCGCAGCTTTGTCCACGAAGACCAGACCCTGGCCAACCCCGACAGCGCACCCTGGCGCCGCCGTTTGGCCAGCGGGGTTGCGGGGTTCATGGAAGGCTTCATGCACTAAGTCGTTTCAATTACTGCAGGTATGACCATGAGCATCACTCAATTCAAAGACACCCTCAACGCCCACTTGCCGGATTCCGGCCCCGTCGCCGTGCCGCTGGGCACTCCGGTGGCCGTGGCGT
Organism: Pseudomonas spelaei; assembly: GCF_009724245.1. GTDB lineage: Bacteria > Pseudomonadota > Gammaproteobacteria > Pseudomonadales > Pseudomonadaceae > Aquipseudomonas > Aquipseudomonas spelaei. The sequence continues at coordinate 125,645 of NZ_WNNK01000005.1, forward strand.
CAACCTTGAGTGTGGAGCGCAGCGATGGCGTCGAAACCGGCATCTGGGCATGCACCCCCGGGCGCTGGCGCCGGCAAATCGTGGCCCAGGAGTTCTGCCACTTCATCCAGGGCCGCTGCACGTTTACCCCGGACGACGGCGAAACCCTGCATATCGAAGCCGGCGACGCACTGATGTTGCCCGCCAACAGCACCGGTATCTGGGACATCCAGGAAACCGTGCGCAAGACCTACGTGTTGATTCTGTAAACCTTTGATCCTTGATCGCCTGCCATAAAAACAGCCCTATAACCGCCAGGAAATCGAACCATGAAGCCCATTGTCCTGTTGCCCTTGCTGCTGGTGGCCTCCCTCAGCCAGGCCGCCGAAACGGTAAAAATCTACAACTGGTCGGACTACATTGCCCCGGACACTACAAAGAACTTCCAGAAAGAAACCGGCATCGCCTTCACCTACGACGTCTATGACAGCAACGAGACCCTCGACGGCAAGTTGATGACCGGCAAATCCGGCTACGACGTGGTGTTTCCGTCCAACCACTTCATGGCCCGGCAGATTCAGGGTGGCGCGCTGAAGAAGCTCGACAAGAGCCAGTTACCCAACTGGAAAAACCTCAATCCGGTGCTGCTCAAGGCCCTGGAAAACAACGACCCGGGCAATGCCCACGGCTTCCCGTACCTGTGGGGCAGCACCGGCATTGGCTACAACATCGACAAGGTCAAGGCAGTGCTGGGAGACAGTGCCCCGGTGGACTCCTGGGACCTGATCTTCAAGCCCGAGTACATGCAAAAGCTGCAAAAGTGCGGGGTCGCTATCCTCGACAACGGCCCGGAACTGTTGCCGGCCGCGCTGAACTACCTGGGCTTGGCGCACCACAGCAAGAACCCCGAGGACTACAAGAAAGCCGAAGCACTGCTGATGAAGGTGCGGCCTTACGTCAGTTACTTCCACTCCTCGAAATACACCAGCGACCTGGCCAACGGCGACATCTGCGTAGCGGTCGGCTTTTCCGGCGACATCCTGCAAGCCGAAAGCCGCGCCAACGAAGCCAGGAATGGCGTGAAGATCGGCTACAACATTCCCAAGGAAGGCGCAGCCATCTGGTTCGACATGGTGGCCATGCCCGCCGACGCCCCGGATGAAAAGGCCGGTTATGCCTTCATGAACTACCTGCTGCGCCCCGACGTGATGGCCAGCATCACCAACCATGTGCACTACGCCAACGGCAATGCTGCGGCCGACAGCCTGGTGGACCCGGCAATCAAGAGCGACACCAAGGTCTACCCGAGCCCGGAAATGATGGGCAAGTTGTTTGCGCTGGAAGCAATGCCGCTGAACATCGACCGGATTCGCACGCGGGTGTGGAACACGATTCGTACAGGGCGCTAATTAGTGTTATTTCGGACGCACTGTGCAATACCCGTCAGTGACGGAATGAGGGTCAGGTAAACGAACGCAATCCTGTGTGGGAGTTGTCGAGCTTTAGCGAGGCTGCGATGACGTCGGCACAGCCAACATTGACGTTGCCTGACCCACCGCTATCGTAGCCTCGCCGGGGCTCGACAACTCCCACCTCTGATTTTCTCTGTCTCGAGGCCCTGCGTTCGCTTAAATGATCGGCACTAGGCGCGCTGCGTCTCTTTTTTGCGCTACGGATTCTCCAGGTCATGCCCCAACGACTGGATAAACAACGCAAACAACTCCGGCTGTGACGAGATATCCAGCTTGGCATACAGGTGCCGGCGATGAACCTTGACCGTGTCCGGTGAGATGCTCAGGCGCTCGGCCATGGCCTTGGAAGAAAACCCGCGCAATACCAGACGAGCAATTTCCAGCTCGCGCTCCGACAGCACACCGCTGCCAAATTGACTCAATGCATCACGAATCTGGCTGGCCATGGCGTCCGGTGCCGGCGCCCGTTGGGTGCTTTGTTGCCAATGCTGCTGCATCAACGGCAACACCCAGGCAGACAGGGTGGTCATCAGGCCTGTTTCATCCGGGGTAAACAGCCGCTGCATGCCCAGGGACAGGGACAGGGTTCCGCTGCCCGGCAGTTGCAGAATGAACTGCATCTCGTCTTCCAGCACGTTGTCGTGAAAGTAGCTGAGGAAGTATTCGCTCTGGCGAAAGTGATCCGGCGCCACTTCTTCAAGGTGGTACACACCGTTGGCGTAGCCGTCCCGACACGCCTGGAAAAACGGGTCGATCAAGTACAGACCATTGAGATAAATCAGCATCGGTGTGGGCTTGTTGCTGGGTTGGGCGTCGTATTCTTCCAGTGCCTGGGGCACGCCCTCAAGGGGGTAGAAAATCGCCAGGGCATTATCGAACGGCAGGCACTGGTGCAACAGCAGGATCAACTGCTTCCAGAAGCGTTCGGTTCCGAGCTGCGCCACGGTTCGACCCAGTCCAGTGTGCATGCCGACTTCCCTGAACAGGCTCATGTACGGTGCTCCGACGGCGAAAAGATTGCGCAAGGTTTCGGCTTTTGCCGGTTCCCGTCAAGGGGAGTACTCCAATAGGGGAATTGGCCGCGTGGAACACAGGGTCTAGATTCGCTGACAGCCAGCGGGAAGCATATCCCGCACTGCTTATCCCTTTTCGTTTCTGCCTCAAACCAAGAATAACTACGAGGATAACGATATGAGTGCTTCTCCCGCGCCCGACGGCGTATTGAAACCCACCTTGAGCGTGTTCGACGTTGTCGCGATTACCGTCTCGGCGGTGACTCCGGCCAGTTCCGTATTCGTGATCGCGCCGTTTGCCATCCAGCAGGCCGGCAGTGGGGTGTTCCTGGCGTTCGTGATGGCGGCGGTGCTCGCGCTGATGTTCGCCTTCTGTTACGCAGAGCTGGGCCGTGCCCATAACAGCGCCGGGGGTGAATACGTTTACGCCAAGCGTGTGTTCGGCGGCATGGCCGGCTACGCAACCTTCCTCACGGTGCTGGTGATGTTGCTGTTTATCCCGCCGGTGCTGGCCACCGGCGCCGCGACCTATCTCAACAACGCCCTGGGCACTAAATTCGACTCGCAAACCGTGGCCCTGGTGATCGTGGTCTGCAGCTACGCCTTGGGCATTCTCAATATCAAGCTTAACGCCTGGATCACTGGCACTTGTTTGCTGCTGGAAGTGGCCGCCTTGCTGGTGATCGTGGTGATCGGCTTCGGCAACCCGGTGCAGCCGGCCAGCGTGTTGTTCCAACCGCAAATTGTCGAAAACGGCGTGCTGCACCTGGCGCCTTGGGCGCTGGTGATTGGCGCGGTGGGTATTGGTCTGTTCTCGTTCAATGGTTACGGCCCGGCGGTGCTGTTGGCCGAAGACATGAAGTGTGGCGGCAAGGGCGTGCACAAGGCGGTGCTGTGGTCCCTGGGGTTGGTGGTGGTGATCGAGCTGGTACCGATCACCGCGCTGTTGATTGGCGCGCCTTCCCTCAGTGCAATGATCAGCAGCCCCGATCCTATCGGTTACCTGTTGACCAGCCACGGCAATGAGACCTTGTCACGGCTGGTGAGCGCCGGGATTTTCCTGTCGGTGTTCAATGCCATCGTCGCCATCGTCATCCAGATTGGCCGGGTGGTGTTCAGCAGTGGCCGCGACGCCTTGTGGACGCCCGCCATCAATAAACTGTTCACCCGCATTCATCCGCGCTGGGACTCCCCGTGGCTGGCTACGCTGTTCCTGGCGATTCCGTCGGCGTTGCTCAGTTTCAGCTCCAACCTGGCGGACCTGACGTCCTTCAGCGTGCTGCTGATCATGCTGGTGTACCTGATGGTGGCCTTGAGCGCGCTGATGAGTCGGGTGCTGTTGCGTGATCGCGAGCATCCTTATCGCATGCCACTGTGGCCGCTGCCGGCGTTGCTGGCGGTGCTGGGGGCCGGCTATCTATTGTTTACCTTGATCCTTGAGGCTTCGGCCCGGGACATCATGATCATTATCGGCTTGTTGGCACTGTCGGTGATTTTGTATTGCATCAGCGGCCGGTTGAGTCCGGCGTTCCAGAAACTGTAAGGAGTGGTTATGCGCGCACGTCAATTGGGCATCACGTTGGGGCTGGGCACGCCCGGTGAATTGAATGCTATCACCGACGTCCCCGGCGTTCGGGTTGGCCACAGCACCCTCAAGACCCGTATCGATGGCAAACAGGTCCGCACCGGCGTGACGGTGATCCAGCCTCGATCGGGTGAAGCCCGGCAACAACCGTGCTTTGCCGGCTACCACGTGCTCAATGGCAACGGCGACGCCACCGGTCTGGAATGGATCAGCGAGTCGGGCTTGCTGACCACGCCACTGGCAATCACCAATACCCACAGCCTCGGCATCGTGCGCGACACCTTGATTGCGCTGGAGCGAGAAAAGCTGGCGGACCCTGCGGTGTATTGGTGCATGCCGGTGGTGATGGAAACCTATGACGGCTTGCTCAACGACATCTGGGGCCAGCATGTCGGCCCCGAGCATGTGCGCGAAGCCTTGGCTGGTGCTGTATCAGGCCCGGTACAGGAGGGGGCAGTCGGCGGCGGTACAGGGATGATCTGCCATGAGTTCAAGGGCGGTATCGGCACGGCGTCGCGTCGGCTATCGACAGAGCAGGGCGGCTGGACCGTGGGTGTGCTGGTCCAGGCCAACCACGGCAAGCGTCAGGAGTTGCGCGTGGATGGCTATCCGGTGGGTCGTCACTTGATGGAGATTCCTTCACCGTTTGCCGAGCGCGGTACACCTGGCATGGGCTCGATCGTGGTGATCCTGGCCACCGACGCGCCATTGCTGCCGCATCAGTGCCAGCGGTTGGCGCAACGGGCGTCCATCGGTATTGCCCGCACGGGTGGCGGCACCGAGGATTCCAGTGGTGACCTGTTCCTCGCGTTCGCCACCGGCAACCAGGATTTGCCGCCTGCGGATTATGGGCGCAAGAACCTGCCGTTCAGCACGCCGCTGGCGATGGTCAATAACGATCACATTTCTCCGCTGTTCAGTGCGGCTGCCGAGGCCGTGGAGGAGGCGATCGTTAATGCGATCCTCGCCGGGGAGGACATGGATACCGAGGAGGGTGTTCTGGTGCCAGGGCTCGATGGGCAGACATTGCTGGGGGCGTTGCGCGCAACAGGTTGGCGTACTCACTAAGCATGTGTTCAGTTTGTCCCCGTAATAGGGGACAAGCTGTCAATACTATTAAAAGTAGTGGCTCTTTAATCTTTCTAATGACACGGTGGCACTTTCTTAGTGCACCCAAACAATATATTGGATCCATTTAGTCGCTGAATGTGAGCTGCTTAACACTTAAAGCTTTAGTAGTATTTAATATTTAAATATTGGTTTGCACCTGTTTGGCCCAATGGAGGCTCAAGACAAAGGAATATTCAGAGTTATTTTCCCGTGTTTGCAGGAGTTGTTGATCCAGCGCATTTTTGTCGTGAAAAAAGTGCTGGACGATTGATTTCGAATTGTGTCAGTTTTTCTACCGCCTTCATAAGAGGCGAGTGATAGGACGATCTCGCCAGAGATGGTCTCTATCGGACAAAAACTGTTCCACTTGCAAACAAGGAAGTACGTTTATGTCAAAAGTAAAAGACAAAGCTATTGTATCGGCGGCTCAAGCAAGTAGCGCCTATACGCAAATTGATAGCTTTAGCCATCAGTATGACCGTGGCGGCAACCTCACGGTCAATGGCAAGCCCTCGTTTTCTGTCGACCAGGCAGCTGACCACCTGTTGCGCGAAGGTGGGGTATACCGGGATGTCGACGGCAACGGCAAGATCGACCTTACCTATACCTTCCTGACCTCGGCTTCCACGGCGACCATGAACCATCATGGTATCTCCGGGTTCAGCCAGTTCAACACCCAGCAGAAAGCACAGGCCGTACTGGCCATGCAATCCTGGGCGGATGTCGCCAAGGTCACCTTTACCGAGAAAGCCTCGGGCGGTGACTTCCATATGACGTTTGGTAACTACAGCAGTGGCCAGGATGGCGCGGCAGCGTTTGCCTATCTGCCGGGTACCAACGAGAAGTACAACGAGAGTGGCCTTGATGGCACCTCCTGGTACCTGACCAATAGCAGCTACACACCGAACAAGACGCCGGACCTGAACAACTACGGTCGTCAGACACTGACCCACGAAATTGGCCATACCCTGGGCCTGTCCCACCCCGGCGATTACAACGCCGGGACTGGCAACCCATCCTACAAGGATGCGGATTACGGACAAGACTCACGTGGCTACAGTGTCATGAGTTACTGGAGCGAGAGCAACACCAGCCAGAACTTCACCAAAGGCGGCGTAGAGGCTTACTCGTCGGGTCCGCTGATCGATGACATCGCGGCGATCCAGAAGCTCTATGGTGCCAACTACGCAACCCGTTCGGGTGACACCACCTACGGCTTCAACTCCAATACCGGGCGTGATTTCCTCAGCGCCACCTCGAACTCCGACAAACTGGTGTTCTCGGTATGGGACGGTGGCGGCAACGACACCCTGGACTTCTCTGGCTTCACTCAAAACCAGAAAATCAACCTCAATGAGACCTCGTTCTCAGACGTTGGTGGCCTGGTTGGCAACGTTTCCATTGCCAAGGGTGTGACCATCGAGAACGCCATCGGCGGCTCCGGCAACGATCTGCTGATCGGTAACGCTGCGGCCAACACCCTCAAAGGCGGTGCCGGTAACGACATCATCTTCGGTGGTGGCGGGGCGGACAAGCTGTGGGGCGGTGCGGGTTCGGACACCTTTGTGTTCGGTGCCAGCTCCGATTCCAAGCCGGGTGCGGCGGATCAGATCCTGGACTTCACCTCGGGTTCGGACAAGATCGACCTGACCGGTATCACCAAAGGCGCGGGCCTGACCTTCGTGAATTCGTTCACCGGTCATGCAGGCGACGCGGTGCTCAGCTATGCCTCAGGTACCAACCTGGGCACGCTGGCAGTGGACTTCTCCGGGCATGGCGTGGCGGATTTCCTCGTCACTACCGTAGGCCAGGCAGCCGTCAACGACATCGTGGCCTGATTCAGGCGTAAAGGAGAGCGGTGCGCGCGCGCCGCTCTCTGCCCTTGCATCCGTCCTACAAACGAGCGATGGTGCCGGAGCATGAAAGGAAGCGCCCATGAACAGATATCACACCGCAGCCCGCCGGGTTTTCCTGGGGTTGCTTATGTCGGCAGGAGCCACAGCCATGGCCAGCAGTTTGATTTTACCCAGCCCCGCACAACTGGCGGGGCACTGGGAGTTGCACCAGCAAGACCAGGTTTGCCCGCTGGACCTGATTGAAAACGCCAGCGCCCTGGGCGGTGACGTGGAATGCGCCAGCCGTTGGCTGGGCGATACACCCTCAAGTTGGTCACCTACACCCGACGGAATCTGGTTGATGAATGCCGAAGGCACGGGCATTAGTCACTTGAACCGCGTGAAAGAAGGCGAATACGAAGTCCGGACTAAGTCTGGAGAAACAGTTGTACTAAGGCGTGCACCTTAATTGTGCGACTAAATGATTTTCGAGTTATATCGTTATAACCAATGTCCGTCGCCTCGGCGGATTAAAAAGAGTGCGTAGAGCACCCGACTATTGGTTTGTCTGTCACTTTTAACGCCCCACAAGGGTCTTGATAGTTTGCCCGCCCCTCACCGGGTCGCCCGGCAAACTATTGTGCGCATTTCAGCTCAGGGAAATTAAGCAACATGGCGAAGACCACTCCCGTTGCACCACTGTTCAAAGCGCTGGGCGATTACAAAAGTATTCTGATCAGCATTGGTTGCTTCACCGCATTGATCAATGTGCTGATGCTGGTGCCCTCGATTTACATGCTGCAAGTTTACGACCGCGTCCTGTCCTCCCAGAACGAAACCACCCTGGTCATGTTGACCCTGATGGTGGTGGGCTTCTTCGCCTTTATCGGCGTGCTGGAAGTGATCCGCAGCTTTATCGTGATCCGCATCGGCAGCCAGTTGGAGCGGCGCTTCAACCTGCGGGTGTACAAGGCAGCGTTCGAGCGCAACCTGAAGCGGGGCGAAGGACACGCCGGGCAGTCCCTGGGGGACTTGACCCACATGCGCCAATTCATCACGGGACCTGCGTTGTTCGCGTTCTTTGACGCACCGTGGTTCCCGATCTACCTGTTTGTGATCTTCCTGTTCAACGTCTGGCTCGGCGTATTGGCCACCGCCGGTGCGGTGCTGCTGATTGCCCTGGCGTGCCTCAACGAATACCTGACGAAAAAGCCGTTGGGGGAAGCCAGCGGCTATTCCCAGCAGTCGACGCAACTGGCGACCAGCCACCTGCACAACGCTGAAACCATCCAGGCCATGGGCATGCTCGGCGCCTTGCGCAAACGCTGGTTCCAGGTGCACTCGCGGTTTCTGGGGTTGCAGAACAAGGCCAGTGACACCGGTTCGATCATCAGTTCCCTGAGCAAATCATTACGGCTGTGCCTGCAGTCTTTGGTGCTGGGATTGGGCGCGCTGCTGGTGATCAAGGGTGACATGACCGCCGGGATGATGATCGCCGGCTCCATTCTGATGGGCCGGGTATTGAGCCCTATCGATCAATTGATTGCCGTGTGGAAGCAATGGAGTTCGGCCAAGCTGGCCTATCAACGCCTGGATGGCCTGTTGCAGGAGTTTCCACCGGAAGGTGAGCAGATGGTCTTGCCGGCGCCCAAGGGGCAGGTGAGTTTCGAGCAGGTCACGGCCGGCCCTCCGGGGCGGCGCATGGCGACCTTGCATCAAGTCAGCTTCGGCCTGGCGGCTGGAGAAGTGTTGGGCGTGCTGGGTGCTTCCGGTTCGGGTAAATCGACGCTGGCTCGTGTGTTGGTGGGCGTCTGGCCAACCCTGGCGGGCACTGTGCGCCTGGACGGTGCAGACATCCACCGCTGGGACCGCGACGATCTCGGCCCGCATATCGGTTACCTGCCGCAAGACATCGAACTGTTCAGCGGCAGCATTGCCGACAACATCGCGCGTTTTCGCGAAGCTGATCCGGAGCTTGTGGTGCGGGCCGCCGAGCAGGCTGGCGTGCACGAACTGATCCTGCGCTTGCCCCATGGATACGACACCGTGCTGGGCGACGACGGTAGCGGCCTGTCCGGCGGTCAGAAACAACGAGTGGCCCTGGCCCGGGCGCTCTACGGCAATCCTCGATTGATCGTGCTTGATGAACCCAACTCCAACCTCGACACCGTCGGCGAAGCCGCCTTGGCCAGTGCCATCGTGCAGATGAAGGCTCAGGGCAGCAGTGTGATCCTGGTGACGCACCGTTCCTCGGCCCTGGCCCAGGCCGACAAGTTGCTGGTGCTCAACGAAGGGCGCTTGCAGGCGTTCGGTCCAAGCCAGGAGGTGCTGCGTGCATTGTCCGGTCAGCAACAAGAAGCGCCGCGTGAAAAGGCCGGGGTCAGCCTCAGCCGTCAGTATCAAGCCGGAAGGAACCCAGGCGCATGAGCATCGACAACAGCATTCAAATCAATCACGACTATGAGCAGACACACCCTGAGCGCGACGCGCGGTTTTTCTCTCGGATGGGCTGGCTGCTGACGGTGGTCGGCGCCGGTGGCTTTTTCCTCTGGGCCAGCCTGGCGCCCCTGGATCAAGGCATTCCGGTGCAGGGCACGGTGGTGGTTTCCGGTAAACGCAAAGCGGTGCAAACCCTGAGCCCCGGCGTGGTCAGCCGGATCCTGGTGCGTGAAGGCGAGTTGGTGAAACAGGGGCAACCGCTGTTTCGCCTCGACCAGACGCAAAGCCAGGCCGATGTGCAATCCCTGCAGGCCCAGTACCGCATGGCCTGGGCCAGCGTTGCCCGCTGGCAGAGCGAGCGTGACAACCGTACCAGCATCAGCTTTCCCGCCGAACTGAGCGGCAACCCTGATCCGGCCCTGGCCCTGGTGCTGGAAGGCCAACGCCAACTGTTCAGCAGCCGCCGCGAAGCCTTTGCCCGGGAGCAGGCGGGGATCCGCGCCAGTATCGAAGGCGCCACTTCGCAACTGAGCGGCATGCGCCGTGCCCGCAGCGACCTGACAGCCCAGGCACAATCCCTGCGCGATCAACTGAGCAACCTGCAACCCTTGGCCGACAACGGCTATATCCCGCGCAACCGGCTGATGGAGTACCAGCGCCAGCTGTCTCAGGTGCAACAGGACCTGGCGCAGAACACCGGGGAAAGCGGGCGAGTGGAGCAGGGCATCCTCGAATCGAAACTCAAGCTGCAACAGCACGTCGAGGAATATCAAAAGGAAGTGCGCAGCCAATTGGCCGACGCACAACTGCGCAGCCTGACCCTGGAGCAGCAATTGACCTCCGCCGGGTTTGACTTGCAGCACAGCGAAATCAACGCTCCGGCTGACGGCATTGCGGTCAACCTTGGGGTGCATACCGAAGGCGCCGTGGTGCGCGCCGGTGAAACCCTGCTGGAGATCGTGCCTCAGGGCACGCGCCTGGAAGTGGAAGGCCATCTGCCGGTGCACCTGGTGGACAAGGTCGGCACCCACCTGCCGGTGGACATTCTGTTCACGGCCTTCAACCAAAGCCGTACACCACGGGTGCCGGGGGAGGTCAGCCTGATTTCCGCCGACCAGATGCTCGACGAGAAAACCGGTGCGCCGTACTACGTGCTGCGTACCACCGTCAGTGACGGCGCCCTGGAAAAGCTCCACGGGCTGGTGATCAAGCCGGGGATGCCGGCAGAGATGTTCGTGCGCACCGGTGAGCGTTCACTGCTCAACTATCTGTTCAAGCCGCTGCTGGATCGCGCCGGCTCCGCGTTGACTGAGGAATGAGCATGAAGTCAGTGTTCATTTCCCTGTTTCTGGTGTGCGGTACTGCCCAGGCGGCCATGGGTCCCTTCGATGTCTACGAACAAGCCTTGCGTAACGATCCGGTGTTTCTCGGCGCCATCAAGGAGCGCGACGCCGGCTTGGAAAACCGTACCATCGGCCGCGCCGGCCTGTTGCCGCGCCTGTCCTACAACTACAACAAGGGTCGCAATAACTCCGAAGCCACGTTGCCCGACAACCGTGGTGGCAGCTATCGCGACAACCGCAACTACAACAGTTACGGCTCCACCTTCACCCTGCAACAGCCGCTGTTCGATTACGAAGCCTATGCCAACTACCGCAAGGGCATAGCCCAGGCGTTGTTCGCCGATGAAAGCTTTCGCGACAAGAGCCAAGCGTTGTTGGTACGGGTGCTGAGCTATTACACCCAGGCGTTGTTTGCCCAGGACCAGATCGACATTGCCCGGGCCAAGAAGAAGGCATTCGAGCAGCAGTTCCAGCAGAACGAACACCTGTTCAAGCAAGGCGAGGGGACCCGCACCGATATCCTCGAAGCCGAGTCGCGTTATGAGTTGGCCACCGCCGAGGAAATTCAGGCACTGGATGAACAGGACGCTTCGTTGCGCGAGCTGGGTGCACTGATTGGTATGCCCAGCGTCAATATCACCGACCTTGCGCCGCTCAACGAAGGTTTCGCCACCTTCACCCTGGCCCCGGCCAACTACGACACCTGGCATGAACTGGCACTGACCAATAACCCGACGCTGGCCTCCCAGCGCCAGTCCCTGGAAGTGGCGCGCTATGAAGTGGAACGTAACCGCGCCGGGCACTTGCCACGGGTGACGGCTTACGCCACCTCCCGGCGACAGGAGTCGGACACCGGCAACACCTACAACCAGCGCTATGACACCAACACCATCGGCGTGGAAATCAGCGTGCCGATCTATGCCGGTGGCGGCGTATCGGCCTCGACCCGCCAGGCCAGTCGCGCCATGGAACAGGCGGAGTACGAGCTGGAAGGCAAGACCCGGGAAACCCTGATCGAACTGCGCCGCCAGTTCAGCGCTTGCCTGTCGGGGGTGAGCAAGCTCAAGGCCTATCAAAAAGCCCTGGTGTCGGCCGAGGCCCTGGTGGTCTCCACCAAGCAAAGCATTCTGGGCGGCGAGCGGGTCAACCTCGATGCGCTCAACGCCGAACAGCAGCTGTACAGCACCCGTCGCGACCTGGCCCAGGCCCGTTACGACTACCTGATGGCCTGGACCAAATTGCATTACTACGCCGGCAACCTGCGGGATACCGATTTGGCCAAGGTGGATGAGGCGTTTGGGCCGATGGCAGGGAAATAACGAGGGAAATTTTGTGCCGGGTGGGTTTGCCCTAATACCGGTCAGTTAAGCGAACACAATGCTCCACACAGCGAAGATCAAAGGTGGGAGCTGTCGAGCTTTAGCGAGGCTGCGATAGCGGTGGGCCAGCCAACATCAATGCTTGCAGTGCTGATGCCTTTGCAGCCTCGCTAAAGCTCGACAGCTCCCACATTGGATTCATTTCGTTTGTTAGATCGCTATTGCTTAACTGAACGGCAGCCTGCCACAGGACAAACCCAGTAACACAGCGTGTTTCAACAATAAGAAAACAAGGACTTTTCATGATCATCCAACCACGTCGCTTCAAACCCTTGACCGCAGGCTCCTTGCTGCTGTTGTCCGTTGCGGCAAATGCGCAGTACGCCGAGACCGGTCAGTTGGGTAACCCCGCCAGTTGGCGCTCCGCCGAGTTCCAGAGCGACTGGGGCCTGGGTCGCATGAAGGCTGACGAAGCCTACGCTGCCGGCATCACCGGCAGCGGGGTGAAGATCGGCGCCCTGGACTCGGGCTTTGACCCCAACCATCCTGAAGCGTCGAAGGACCGTTATCACGCCGTCACCGCCACGGGCACTTACGTCAATGGCAACCCGTTCAGCACCACCGGCGCACTCAACCCCAACAACGATTCCCATGGCACCCACGTCACCGGCACCATGGGCGCGGCCCGTGACGGCGTCGGCATGCACGGCGTGGCGTACAACGCGCAGATCTACGTCGGCAACACCAACGCCAACGACAGCTTTCTGTTTGGCCCGACCCCAGACCCCAAGTACTTCAAGGCGGTGTACAGCGCCCTGGTGGATTCAGGCGTGCGGGCAATCAACAACAGTTGGGGCAGCCAGCCCAAGGATGTGAGCTACCAGACGTTGGGCGACCTGCATGCCGCGTATGCCCAGCACTACAACCAGGGGACCTGGCTGGATTCCGCCGCCGACGTGGCCAAGGCGGGCGTGATCAACGTGTTCAGCGCCGGCAACAGCGGCTACGCGAATGCCAGCGTGCGCTCGGCATTGCCGTATTTTCAGCCGGAACTGGAAGGTCACTGGTTGGCGGTGTCGGGCCTAGACAAAACCAATAACCAGAAATACAACCAGTGCGGCATCGCCAAGTACTGGTGTATTTCCACGCCGGGCGCGCTGATCAACAGCACCATTCCCGATGGCGGTTATGGGGTCAAGTCCGGCACCTCGATGTCGGCACCCCATGCCACGGGCGCGCTGGCGCTGGTGATGGAGCGCTACCCGTATATGAACAACGAGCAGGCCTTGCAGGTGCTGCTGACCACCGCCACGCAGCTGGACGGCTCGATCACCGATGCGCCGAGCACCAAGGTCGGTTGGGGTGTGCCAGACCTCGGCCGGGCGATGCACGGGCCTGGGCAACTGCTGGGGCCGACGGATTACACCCTGGCGGCCGGGCAGGGCGATGTGTGGAGCAACGCGATCTCCGACAAGGCGCTGATTCAGCGCCAAACCGAAGACAGTGCCGAACACACGGCCTGGCAGCAGACCTTGAAGGATAAGGGCTGGGAAAATGGCGTCGCTGCCAATGCCAGCCAGCAGGACAAGACCGATTACGCCGTCGGCAGTGCACGGGACGCCGCTGCCGCCCAGCGGATTTACCAGGGCAGCCTGATCAAGTCGGGAGCGGGCACGCTGGTGCTGACCGGCGACAACACCTATCGCGGTACCACCACCGTCAACGGTGGATTGCTGGCGGTGAATGGCTCGCTGACGTCGGCGGTCACCGTCAATGACAGCGGTACTCTGGGCGGCTCCGGGCGTATCGCCTCGCTGACCGCCAACAGCGGCGGCACCGTGGCACCGGGTAACTCGGTAGGCACCTTGCAGGTCGCCGGTGACGTCAACCTCGCGGCTGGCTCCACCTATGCGGTGGAACTGACGCCGACCAGCAGCGACCGCATTGTCGCCGGTGGCAAGGCCGTCCTGGGCGGCGGCACGGTGACCCTGGCCCTGGAAAATAGCCCGACCTCGCTCAGCCAGACTGAAGCCCAAAGCCTGGTCGGCCGGCAATACGACATCCTCCAGGCCGCCGGCGGGATACAAGGGCAGTTTGGTGCGGTACTGCCCAATTACCTGTTCATCGGCGGCACCCTCAATTACGCCGCGAATGCCGTGCAACTGGACATCGGTCGTAACGGTGCCAGTTTCGCCAGCGTCGGCGCGACCCGCAATCAGCGCAATGTGGCTGCGGCTGCCGAGCAATTGGGCGCGGGCAACCCGGTGTATGAAAGCGTGCTGCGCTCGGACTCGGTGGCGTCGGCGCAGCAGGGCTTCCAGCAGTTGTCCGGGGAAATCTACCCGGCAATCGGTGCGGTACTGATCAATGACAGTCGTCACCTGCGGGATGCGGTGGGCGAGCGCTTGCGCCATACGCCGGTAACGGGTGAGAGCAACGTCTGGGTCAAGGCCCTAGGTGCCTGGGGCAAGACCGACAGCCGCAGCGAAACCGCCGGCTATACCAGCTCCATCGGCGGCATGCTCGCGGGTGTCGACGGTGCGCTGGATGAACAGACACGCATCGGCCTGGTGGCGGGCTACAGCGACAGCTCCCTGAGCATGGGCAGCGGCACACATTCGTCGGCGTCCATCGACAGCTATCACCTCGGCGCTTATGCCGGGCACGAGTTGGGCAACTGGCGCTTGAGCGTCGGCGGCGCCTACAGCTGGCATCGCGGCGACGTCAAACGTGACTTGCAGTACGGCGAAGTCAGCGGCAAACAGAAGACCAAACTGGACGCCCGCAGCGCGCAACTCTTCACCGAAGCCGCCTACCGCTTGAACCTGCAAGCCCTGGCCCTGGAACCCTTCGCCAACCTGGCTTATGTGCATCTGGACAGCGACAGCTTCCACGAAAAAGGCGATGCCGCCGCCCTTGAGCGCGGCAGTGATAGCCGCGACGCGGTACTGAGCACCCTGGGCCTGCGTGCCTTGAAAACCTTCAACCTCAATGACCATCAGCAACTGGACGTGTCCGGCTCGTTGGGCTGGCAGCACAGTTTGAGTGCCGTCGAGTCTGAAGAGCACCTGGCGTTTGTTGCAGGTGGTCCGTCGTTCGCCGTTGAAAGTTCGCCATTGCTGCGCGATGCCGCACTGGTGGGCGTACAGGCAAGCCTGGCGTTGAGCAAAACCACGCGGGTCAACCTGGATTACAACGGTCAATTGGGTGGCCGGGAGAAGAATCAGGGCGTGGGGCTGAGCCTGAACTGGCAGTTCTGATGTGCCCTGCAACCCCGTAAAGCCTGTAGCCGCTGCCGAGGCACAGGGTGTTCGAAAGAGAAGTGATTCACCACAAATGCAATAAAAACTAAGGAAGGTCACCGTGAACGTAAAAAACCGAGGGTTACACACCGCCCCGTCAACAGGCCCGGGCTACCCGCTCAAGGCCCTGAGCTGCGTGCCATACGGCGCGCTGCTGTGTTGCCTGGCAAGCCTGGGTACCGCCCAGGCCGCACCCTACGTCGAAACCGGAAAACTGGGCGATGCTGCCAGTTGGCGCAGTAATGAGTTCAAGGCCGATTGGGGCCTGGGCGCGGTGCATGCCGATGCAGCCTATGCCGCCGGCTACACCGGCAAGGGCGTCAAGCTGGGGATTTTCGACCAGCCGGTGTATGCCCAGCATCCGGAGTTCAATAGCCAGAACAAGGTGGTGACGATTGTCACTGAAGGCATTCGCCAATACACCGACCCGTATATCCCGGTGAAGGCCGGCGATGCTTTCCGTTATGACGGCACGCCTTCGTTGGGTTCCAATGGAAAACTGGGCAACCACGGCACTCACGTCGGCGGCATCGCGGCGGGTAACCGTGACGGTGGCCCGATGCATGGCGTAGCGTTCAACGCCCAGATCATCAGCGCCGAAAACGGCGACCCAGGCCCTGAAGACGGGATCATCCTCGGTAACGACGGCGCGGTGTACAAAGCGGGCTGGGATGCCCTGGTGGCCAGCGGTGCGCGGATCGTCAACAACAGTTGGGGCATCGGTATCGGCGATCAGTACGCCAAGGGTGGCAAGGATCCAGCCTACCCCAACTTCACGGTCAAGGAAGCCCAGGCACAGTTCAACAATATCCGGCCGATCCTTGGCACCATTGCCGGCGGCGCTTACCAAGGCGCTATCGACACGGCCCGCAGTGGCGTGCTGACCATCTTCGCTGCCGGCAACGACTACAACCGCAACAACCCGGATGCCATGTCGGGCCTGGCGTATTTTGTGCCGGACATCGCACCCAACTGGCTGTCGGTGGCGGCCTTGCAACAGAACCCCAACACGGCCAGCAGCGATCCTTATGTGATCAGCACCTTTTCCACCCGTTGCGGTTATGCGGCCAGCTTCTGCGTCTCGGCACCCGGCACCAAAATCTACAGTTCGGTGTTCAACGGCACCACGTTAGAGAACATGAAGCAGGAGTGGGAAAATAAAAATGGCACCTCCATGGCGGCGCCTCATGTGGCCGGTGCTGCGGCAGTGCTGATGGAGCGCTTCCAGTACATGAGCGCCGACCAGATCTCCACGATTCTGAAAACCACCGCCACTGACCTCGGTGCTCCTGGCATCGACTCGCTGTACGGCTGGGGCATGATCAACCTGGGCAAGGCAGTCAACGGCCCGGGGATGTTTATCACCGCCGAAGATATTCCAGCCGAGTTTCGCATTGAGGGTGCCTACGGCAGTGGCCAGTTTGTCGCAGACTTGCCGGGGATCGGTGCGGTGGTGGACGCCGGCAAGCCGACCCAACGGGTGTGCAATGACGTGCATTGCGGCCTGGACGTGTGGAGCAACAACATCTCCGGCCATGGCGGTTTGACCAAGCAAGGGATCGGTGCCCTGGTGCTGACAGGCACCAACACTTACAGCGGCCCGACGCTGGTCAAACAAGGCCTGTTGGCGATCAATGGCTCGGTCACCTCCGACGTCATCGTCAGCGGCAGTGGTGTTGTCGGCGGCTCCGGTCATATCGGCTCGCTGGCGGCAAAAAGCGGCGGCACTGTGGCACCGGGCAACTCCATCGGTACGTTGAACGTGGCCGGGGATGTCAGCTTCGATGCCGGTTCGACCTATGCCGTGGAGCTGTCGTCCACCAGCAGTGATCGCATCGTCGCGGGCGGCAAGGCTACCCTCAACGGCGGTACGGTGACGTTGGCCCTGGAAAACAGCCCGACCTTGCTTAGCCAGACTCAGGCCCAGAGCTTGATCGGTCGTCAATACAACATTCTCCAGGCCGCTGGCGGCGTGACCGGCAGCTTCGGTTCGGTGTTGCCTAACTACCTGTTTCTGGGTGGCACGCTCAATTACGCCGCCAACGGCGTGCAGTTGAATGTGGGCCGCAATGGCAACAGCTTCGCCAGCGTCGCTGCCACCGACAACCAACGTTCAGTGGCGGCGGCTGCCGAGCAATTGGGGGCGGGCAATGGTGTCTATGAAAGCCTGCTGATGGCGCCCAACGCCGCCTCGGCCCAAGGGGCCTTTCAACAGTTGACTGGCGAGATCTACCCAGCCCTGGAAACCGCGCTGATCAATGACAGCCGCTACCTGCGCGACGCCGTGGGTGAACGCTTGCAGCAAGGCGAAATGGGCACCTCCACCCAAACCATCGACACCCGCGGCAACGTCTGGGTCAAGGCGCTGGGTGCATGGGGCAAGACCAACAGCGGCAGTGAGACGGCGGGCTACACCACGTCCATCGGCGGCATGCTGGCGGGTGTAGACGGTGCGCTGGATGAAAACACCCGAATCGGTCTGGTGGGGGGGTACAGCGACACGTCGCTGAACATGGGCGATGGCACCCACTCCCGGGCGTCGGTGGACAGCTACCACCTCGGCGCCTACGCCGGGCACGAAATCGGTGCCTTGCGCCTGACCGGTGGTGCGACTTACAGCTGGCACCGTGCGGATGTGAAACGCGAGCTGCAATACGGCGAAGTGTCCGGCAAGCAGAAAGCCAAGGTCGATGCGCACACCACGCAAGTGTTCACCGAAGCCGCCTATCGCCTGAACCTGCAACCGTTGGCCCTGGAACCGTTCGCCAACCTGGCTTACGTGCATCTGGATACGGATGGTTTCACCGAGAAAGGTGATGCTGCCGCGCTCAAAGGCGGGGATGACAACCGTGACGTGGTGTTGAGCACCCTGGGTGTGCGGGCGCTGAAAACCTTCAACGTGACCGATCACCAGCAGTTGGAGGTGTCTGGCACATTGGGTTGGCAGCACAACCTGAGCGGTACCGACTCCGAGCGGCACCTGGCCTTTGCATCAAACAGCACGGCGTTCTCGGTAGAGAGCTCGCCGATGGTGCGTGATGCGGCATTGGTAGGGGCTCGGGTCAGCCTGGCGCTGACCAAGGATGCACGGGTGAATTTTGACTACAACGGCCTGTTGGCCAGCCGGGAGAAAATCCACGGGGTGGGGTTGAGCCTGGATTGGGCGTTCTGATCCTGGATCTCTGACCTGTAGGAGTTGTCGAGCCCTGGCGAGGCTGCGAAAGCGGTCCGGCCGTGACGACGCCATCGCGGCCTCGCTGGGGCTCGACGGCTCCCACATTTAATCTTCACAGCCTCGAGTTTTTTCAACAGTAGATCTATGCAGTTTTAGCTTTCTCGAAAACTCCAACAAAAGAGAGGCAATACCATGGGTGTCTATGATTACAAAAACCTCGGGACCGAGGACTCCAAAGCACTGTTCGCCGATGCCATGGCGATCACGTTGTATTCCTACCACAACCTGGACAACGGCTTTGCCGTTGGTTATCAACAAAACGGCCTGGGCCTTGGACTACCCGCCACCCTGGTGCAGGCGCTGATCGGCAGCACCAACTCCCAGGGCGTGATCCCGGGGATTCCCTGGAACCCCGACTCGGAAAAGGCCGCCCTCGACGCGGTGCAAAAGGCCGGTTGGACGCCGATCAGCGCCAGCACCCTGGGCTATGACGGCAAGGTCGACTCCCGCGGGACGTTCTTTGGCGAAAAAGCGGGCTACACCACCGCGCAGGCGGAGGTGCTGGGCAAATACGATGATACCGGGAAGCTGCTGGAAATCGGCATTGCCTTTCGCGGCACATCGGGGCCACGAGAGACATTGATCACCGACTCCATCGGTGACCTGATCAACGACCTGCTATCAGCCTTCGGGCCCAAGGACTATGCGAAAAACTACTCGGGTGAAGCCTTCGGCACCTTGCTCAAGGACGTGGCGGCCTACGCCGGTAGCCAGGGCCTGACAGGCAAGGACGTGTTGGTCAGCGGCCATAGCCTTGGGGGGATTGCAGTCAACAGCATGGCCGACTTGAGCAACGATAAATGGTCGGGGTTCTACAAGGACGCCAACTACCTGGCTTACGCTTCACCCACGCAAAGCCCCAGCGACAAGGTGCTGAACATCGGCTATGAACAGGACCCGGTGTACCGCGCCCTGGATGGCTCGTCGTTCAACCTGTCGTCCCTTGGGGTACATGACACGCCCCACGAATCGACTGCCGATAACATCGTCAGTTTCAACGATTACTATGCGTCGGCGCTGTGGAATGTGCTGCCGTTTTCCATCCTCAATCTCCCGACCTGGGTGACGCACCTGCCGACGGGTTACGGTGATGGCATGACGCGCATCCTGGAGTCCAAGTTCTACGACCTGACCACCCGGGATTCGACGATTGTCGTCGCCAACCTGTCGGATCCGGCGAAGGCCAACACCTGGGTACAGGACCTCAACCGCAATGCCGAAGCTCACAAGGGCAGTACCTTTATCATCGGCAGCGATGGCGCTGACCTGATCCAGGGCGGCAGTGGCAATGATTACCTGGAAGGGCGCGCCGGCAACGACACCTTCCGCGACAGTGGCGGCTATAACATCATCCTCGGTGGCTCTGGCTACAACACCCTGGACTTGCAGCAGTCGTTGAAAAACGTCGATGTGGCCAACGATGGTGCCGGCACCCTGTACATCCGCGACAGCCATGGCGGCATCAGCATGACCCAGGACATCGGTGCGCTGGTGAGCAAGGAAAGCTACCTGTTTTTCTTCAACAAGGACGTCACCCACAGCGTCACCGACAAAGGCCTGCTGGCAGGCAAGGACCTCACCGCCTATGCCTCATCGGTCAAGGGCGATGCCGGCGACAACGTGCTCAAGGCCCACGCGGGCGGTGACTGGTTGTTTGGCCTGGACGGCAATGATCACTTGATCGGCGGCAAGGGCAACGATGTGTTCGTGGGAGGGGCCGGCAATGACCTGATGGAGTCGGGTGGCGGAAAGAATACCTTCCTGTTCACTGGCCAGTTTGGCCAGGACAAGATCATCGGTTACCAGGCGACGGACAAACTGGTGTTCATGGGCGTGGACGGGGTAAACGGGCAGTACGACTTCCACGAGCATGCCAAAGCGGTGGGGGCCGATACGGTGCTCAGCTTTGGTGGGGATTCGGTGACGCTGGTGGGGGTAGGGCTTAACAGCCTGTCGGCGGACGGGATCGTCATTAGCTGATCAGAGGTTGGAACGCGGTCAATGTGGGAGCTGGCTTGCCTGCGATAGCTTCACCTCGGTGTATCTGACATGCCGAGGTGCCTGTATCGCGAGCACGCCCGCTCCCACACTTAACCTGTGTTGGTAGCGGATCACTTTTCCTTGATGACTGTCGCCACATCCGCAGCCTTGACCCGCACACGCTTGCCGGCGATATCGGTGAACTCATAGAAACCATCGGCAGTCTTGGCGTTCGGGGTGTCTTTGGTCAGGTACTGGGTACCGTTCTGCAAGGTCACGACGGTCTGCGTCGAGCAACCGGCCAATACCAGAAAAGTGAACGCAACCAGTGGCAGACCCAAGTTTTTCATGTTCATAACTTTACCTTTACTCTTCAAAAGTCCCGCGCTTGAGCCGCTACGGAAAACAAATGTTACGCCATCGCCCACCATCTGATCACTTTTATGCGAAAAGTTGCGTGCGCCGCTGATCTATTACTGATTGCAACAGAGGTTCGGAGACGGCAATCTGTATGTATAACCAGTATTTTTCAAGTGTCCTGAATGTCCAATCCCCTGGAAAACCCCTTCTATTACTTGCATAACTTCCGACAGGTGCTCGACTGGTTGGGGCAGCGTTATGCCGATTTGCTGGACCACGACGAACAGCATTTCATTCAGCAATTCGACAGGTTGCCGCACGTGTCCCAGGCACTGCTGGTGCGCATGGTGATGCGCAAGGGGGTGCATTTCCGGGCGAGCAAGCTCAGTTATGACGAGATCGGCCCGACGCAAACAGCGGTCGCGCCGTTACTGGCGCTGGGCTGGGTGGATGCGCATGGCCTGCTGCCATTTGAAGAGCTGTTCTCGCTCTTGCCCAAGGGCGAGGTCCTGGCGACGTTCAAGCCCTGGATCGATCAACCCAAGGGCAAGAAGACCGACTGGTTACCCGGGCTGGCGGCACAGTTCGTTGAAAACCGCAGCTTCCAGCAGTGGTGCCCACAGGTTGACGACGCGCTCTACAGCCTTACGGTCATGGACCTGTGCGACCGCCTGCGGCTAATGTTTTTCGGCAACCTGTACCAGGACTGGTCGGAGTTCGTACTGGCGGATCTGGGAATCTACACCTACGAAAAAGTCGAGTTCTGTGCCCAATCCCGTGGGCTGCGTAGCCGTGATGACATTCAAGGGTTCCTGTTCCTGCATCAATGCCAACAGGCCTTTGAAGCAGGGGAGGCGCTGAACACCGTACTGGAGCAGATCGCGACCCTGGACACCGACAATCCCTGGCTGGAAAAGCGCCGGGGCAAGCTGTTGTTCCAGGTTGGCCAACATTGCGAGCGCATGGCCGAACTGACCCTGGCCGAAGCCGTTTACCGAGGGTGCGATTACCCAGGAGCGCGGGCGCGGTTGATTCGGGTGTTGGAACGCCAGGAACGCTTTTCCCAGGCACTGGCACTGGCGTGCGAGGCGCAGCAGGCACCGCAAAGTGCTGCCGAAGAACAACACCTGTTACGGGTTTTGCCCAGGCTAAGACGCAAACTGGGTGAGCCGGCACAACCCAAACCCAAGGCCAGGGATATCCAGCGCCTGGACCTTGAACTGCCGCTCCCGGAGCCCCTGATCTCGGTGGAGTACAGCGTCCAGGCGTACTTGAGTGAACATGACGCCCCCGTGCATTACGTCGAGAACAGCCTGATCAACTCACTGTTTGGCCTGCTGTGTTGGCCGGCGATTTTCGCACCGTTGCCAGGGTCGTTCTTCCACCCGTTTCAACGCGGCCCTGTGGACCTGCACAGCGAGGACTTTCATCAGCGGCGCATCGAGCTGTTCAGCGCCTGCCTGGGTGAACTGCAGGATGAGCGCTACAAAGCCACCATCCGCCAGCGCTACACCGAGAAATGGGGCATCCAGTCTCCGTTCGTGTTCTGGAGCGTGCTGACTGAAGAACTCCTCGACCAGGCCCTCGACTGCCTGCCCGCCGAGCATCTGCGCCATTGGTTCGAGCGCTTGCTACTGGACATCCGCGCCAATCGCGCGGGTATGCCGGACCTGATCCAGTTCTGGCCCGAACAAAAGACCTACCGCATGATCGAGGTCAAAGGCCCCGGCGATCGCTTGCAGGACAACCAACTGCGCTGGCTGGAGTTCTGCGGCGAGCACCAAATGCCGGTGACGGTTTGCTACGTGCGCTGGGCGGAGCAGGGGGCTTGAGCTACACCGTGGCCGTGCGTGCGCTGTGCGAATTCACGGCCAAGGTGGGCGATCTTGACCTGCGCTTTACCCCGTCTCCCAGCGCTCAGGAAGGCATCGTCGGCCATCGCACCGTGGCCTCGCGCCGTAGTGCCCACTACCAGAACGAGGTGGCGCTGGAGGGCGAATACCGGCAGTTGAAAGTCCGGGGCAGGGCGGACGGCTACGATCCGGACCGCAACCAGTTGGAAGAGGTGAAAACCTACCGGGGTGACCTCGACGCCCAACCGGCCAACCACCGGCAATTGCATTGGGCTCAGGTCAAGGTCTACGGCTGGTTGATGTGCCAAAAGCTGGGGCTGGCCGAGATTGTCCTGGCGTTGGTGTACTTCGATATCGTCGGCGAGCAGGAAACGCTCTTGAATCAACGCTTCCAGGCCACCGATCTGGAGCAGTTCTTCAACCAACAGTGCGCGCTGTTTCTTGACTGGGCCGAGCAGGAGATGCGTCAACGAGAAGCCCGCAACACGGCGGCTCAAGCCTTGGTTTTCCCCCATGCCGAATTTCGCTGCGGCCAACGCGCCCTTGCCGAGTCGGTATACAAGGCGGTCAGCACCGGGCGTTGCCTGATGGCCCAGGCACCCACCGGTATCGGCAAGACCGTCGGCACTCTCTTCCCGATGCTCAAGGCCCTGGCCCCTCAACAACTGGACAAGGTGTTTTTCCTCACGGCGAAAACCCCAGGCCGCAAGCTGGCGCTGGATGCATCGCAGGTCTTGTATGACAGCCGCCCTGATCTTCCCCTGCGGGTCCTTGAACTGGTAGCCCGGGACAAAGCCTGCGAACACCTGGACAAGGCTTGCCATGGCGATTCCTGCCCGCTGGCCAAGGGTTTTTATGATCGCCTTCCGGCCGCTCGGGAAGCCGCCTCCAAGGTACGTTTACTCGATCAGCGCAACCTGCGCGCAGTGGCCCTCGCTCACCAGGTATGCCCTTATTACCTGAGCCAGGAAATGGCGCGCTGGGCCGACATGGTGGTTGCCGACTACAACTACTACTTCGATTTCGGCGCCATGCTGTTTGGCCTGGCGCAGCTCAACCAGTGGCGGGTCGCGGTGTTGGTGGACGAAGCCCATAACCTGGTGGAGCGAGGGCGCTCGATGTACAGCGCAAGTCTTGACCAATACAGCCTCAAGAGCTTGCGCGACAGTGCGCCAGAGCCGCTGAAGAAACCCTTGCAGCGCTTGAACCGCGAGTGGAATGCCTTGCACAAAGAGCAGATCGCGCCGTACCAGGCCTATGCCGACAAACCGGACAAGTTGCTGCAAGCCTTGGCCCTGTGCACCGGCGCCATGGGTGACTATTTCAACGAGCATCCCGAAAGCCTCAACGGTGACCTGCAAGTCTTCTACTTTGAAGCACTGCAGTTTTCCAAAGTGGCGGAGCTCTTCAACGAACACTTCATCTTCGACATCAGCAAGCGCGAATTCAGCGGCAAGCGCAGTTCTTCCCAACTGTGCCTGCGCAACGTGGTGCCTGCCGAATTCATTCGTCCACGCTTGACCGCGGCCCGTAGCAGCGTACTGTTTTCCGCCACCTTGAGCCCCCGGCATTACTACGCCGACTTGCTTGGGCTACCGGCAGACACCGCCTGGATTGACGTTGAATCACCGTTCAAGGCCGAACAACTGCAGGTACGCATCGTCGACCAGATATCCACCCGCTTTGTCCATCGCCAGGCCTCTCTGGCGCCGATAGTCGAGCTGATCGCCGCACAGTTTGCGCAGCAACCCGGCAATTACCTGGCGTTCTTCAGCAGCTTCGATTATTTGCAACAGGTGGCCCAGTTAATGGCCGAGCGGTATCCGCGGATACCGTTATGGCAACAATCTCGTGGCATGAGTGAAACCGAGCGCCAGGGTTTTCTCGACCAGTTCACCCAGCACAGCCAAGGCGTTGGCTTTGCCGTGCTGGGTGGGGCGTTTGGTGAGGGTATCGACTTACCGGGTACGCGCTTGATCGGCGCCTTTATCGCCACCTTGGGCCTGCCACAATTGAACCCGGTCAACGAGCAGATGAAGCTGCGCATGGGCGCGATCTTCGGTGGTGGTTATGACTACACCTACCTCTATCCCGGCATTCAGAAAGTCGTGCAAGCTGCGGGCAGGGTGATCCGCAGCCAACAGGACCGCGGGGTGCTAATGTTGATCGATGATCGCTTCGGCGAGTCACGGGTCAGGCACCTGTTGCCGCGTTGGTGGGGGATCGGCTAGGCCCTCGCCGCATCAGCTCGACGCTGGACGTTAACCCTCTACGTAAGGAATTGAGTGATGAGCGAAATCCAGCACCAGCAAGTCGCGGTCAACGGCATTGATTTAAGCCTGTACATCGCAGGCCCCGAGCGTGGTCGTCCGGTATGGTTGCTCCATGGTTTCCCGGAGTGCTGGCATTCATGGCGCGAACAGATACCCGCACTGGCCGCCGCCGGGTATCGGGTGTTTGTTCCTGAGATGCGCGGTTATGGGCAGACCAGTGCACCGCCTGACATCGCCGACTATGACCTGTTGACCTTATGCGCCGATATTCAGCGCGCCATGGACCTGTTCGGGCATCGTGATGTGGTCATGGTCGGTCATGACTGGGGCGCTGTGGTGGCCTGGCACCTGGCGTTGCTGGAGCCTGTGCGCATTACCTCGCTGGTCACGATGTCGGTGCCTTATGCCGGGCGGGCCAAGCGGCCGGTCGTCGAGATCATGCGGCAGCTGTATGCCGATCGGTTCAACTACATCCTGTACTTTCAGGAGTCCGGCGTGGCGGAAAGGGAATTGGGCGCGGATATCGAGCGCACCTTGCGGCTGTTCATGCAGGACGAGGACGTATTCCTGCAGCAAAAACCCGTGACCGCTACGCTGCTCGAAGGCGTTGTGCTGCCGAGAAAGCTGCCGGATTGGTGCAGTCCGCAAGACCTGGCGGTGTACGTGAAAACCCTCGCTGCCGGTGGCTTTCGCGGGCCGCTGAACTGGTATCGCAACTTTGAGCGCAATTGGCAGCGCACCGAGTTCCTTGCCGGAAAGCAGGTGCAACAGCCGACCCTGTTTCTGATCGGCGACCGCGACCCGGTGGGCGTGCTTGAAGCGCACACGCTCAAGCGTATGCCCGAGGTGGTACCGAATCTACAGCAGGCAGTGCTGGAAAATTGCGGTCACTGGATTCAGAACGAGCAAGGGCAGAAGGTCAACGCGCTGTTGCTTGGGTTCTTAGGTACAGCCCTTTCAAGGTCTTTGAGAACGCAGCCAAATACGCTTGAAACGCCCCGCTCAGAGTAGTGAAGATCAACGGTGGGAGCTGTCGAGCTTTAGCGAGGCTGCGATGACGCCGGCACAGCCAACATTGAGGGTGTCTGGCCCACCGCTATCGCAGCCTCGCTAAAGCTCGACAGCTCCCACAAGGGTTTCACGTCGCTGGTTAGATCTTCATCCCAGGCCTGATGCGACTGATTTTTCAACGACCTTGAAAGGGCTGGTTCTCAGGCAAAAAATAAACGTTGCACCGCGCCCAGGCACATCGACCAAACCAATCGTCTGCCCGTGCAATTGCAGAATCCGATGCACAATCCGCAATCCCAGCCCGCCATCCCGCCGGGCGCCACCAATGGTGAACGCCCGCAGGAACAAGCCCTCACGCAACTCGACATCAATCCCCGGTCCGCTGTCGCTGACGGTCACTTCGACCCGATCACCCTTGGGCGCCAGGATAACCTCGACATCGCCACGGGTCGGCGTATGCCGCAACGCATTATCCAGCAAGTTGGTCAGGACTCGCTCAATCAGCCCCAGGTCCGCAAACACCGTAGGCACCACCGGCGGCAGGCTGGCGATAAGGGAGACGCCGCGCGCTTGTGCCGTCAATTCGAATTTCTGGAAAATGTCCTGTACCAGATCGGGCAGTGAAAACCCTTCGATCACCGGCTGCACAAATCCATGTTCCAGCCGCACCAGCTCCAGCAGTGACTGGGCCAGGCCGCCGACCTTACGGCTCTGGTCCAGGGCAATCCCCAAATAGCGTCGACGCTCCTCAGGACTCAGGCTGGCATCCTTGAGGGACAAGGTTTCCAGGTAGCCATGCAACGACGCCAATGGCGTGCGCAGGTCATGGGAAATATTGGCCACCATGTCCCGACGCTCCTGGTCCTGGTGGGTGAGGGCGCGCCATTGTTCGCCCAGGCGGTTTTCCATCTGGATGAAGGCCTGATCCAGCACGGCGATTTCGTCCTGGCTGGACACGGCAGGTGTCACGACGGTTGAGGTTTTTGGGACGCCGTTGATATCGAACTCACCGACTTTCTCGGTCAACTGGCGCAGCGGCCGGGTGATCCAGGCGAAGGCGGTCAACCCGGCAAGCAAACACAGCAGCGCTACCAGGGCGATAGACCACAGGGCGATGTTCAGTGCCAGGCTCGTGGCATCCCGAGCATCGAACAGGTCGTGAGCTTCGCCCAGCAGGACCACATACAGATAACCGGCCTGCTTGCCGTTGACTCGCAACGGGGCGGCGCTGAAGACCTTGAGGCCGTCGACACTGCGCGGGTCATCACCGAGGATCGGCAACATGGCACCACTGAGGAAGCGGCGGATCGGCTCCAGGTTGACCTGATCCCGGCGCAAGTGGCCGCTGGGGGCGGCGTTGCCGACGACGCGCCCGTCGATATCCAGTAAGTACACCTCGACACTGGGGTTGACCAACATCAACTGGCTGAACAGGTTGCGCACCGCCTCCGGCTTGAGGCCGTCGGCATCCATCAGTTGGGTGTCGCGCGCGATGTGAGTCGCCAGGTCGCGGGACAGGCCTTGCACCACTTCCAGTTCATGCATGCGGTTGGAGCGCACCTGCAGCCAGGCCGAGGTGCCGCTGCAGATCAGCAGCAACAGGGCAAACACCAGGGACAGTCGTTGGGTCAGGGTCAATCTCATGGCGGCGGCTCGGCAAATTTGTAACCGCGGCCCCACACGGTGAGGATTCGCGCCGGGTTGGCCGGGTCGGTCTCGACCTTGGCTCGCAGCCGGTTAATGTGAGTGTTGACCGTGTGTTCATAGCCCTCGTGGCTATAACCCCACACCGCATTGAGCAGGTCCATGCGCGAGAACACCTTGCCGGGCTGGCGCGCGAAGAAATACAGCAGGTCAAATTCCCGCGGCGTGAGGTCCAGACGCTGGCCGTCGAGGCTGGCGTCGCGGGTCAGCGGGTTGATAAACAACGGGCCGAGGTCGAGGCTGCCGGCATCCATTTTCAGGTTGCGCGCCATGGCTTCGACACGGCGTAACAGGGCCTTGACCCGTGCCACCAGCTCCGGAAAGGAAAATGGTTTGGCCAGATAGTCATCGGCGCCCAGTTCCAGGCCAAGAATGCGGTGCAGCTCACTGGAGCGGGCGCTGGTGATGATGATCGGTGTGTAGCGCGTCATGGCCCGGGCGCGACGGCAAATCTCCAGGCCGTCAACACCGGGCAACATCAGGTCAAGGATCAAGGCATCCCAGCCGCCTTGCTCCAGCAGGCGCAGGCCTTCGTTGCCGTCGGCGCTGTGGACGACCTCGAACTGTTCGTCCCGCAGGTGCAGGCAGATCAAGTCGGCGATATGAGCGTCGTCCTCGACCACGAGAACGCGTTTGGGCTGGTCCATTGAAGAAGCCTTTGAGTTGGCAGTCCGCGCATTGTGCGGGTTTTGCAACAGTGTAGTTATCACGAATTGTTTAACTCTGCGTGAGGATTCTGCGACCTGCCAGCGCGTAGGCTTAACCCTGTCTACTGTAGGAACACGCTTGCTCCTACACGTGAAACCACCCTAGGAGAAACCCATGTATTCACGTCGACAGTTGCTGCTGGCGTTGCGGTGGTCATCAGGGCCACGTGTTCGTACCGGCCTGCGCTATTGCATGAACGGCGCGGCCATGACGTTTGTTGCGGCTTAGTTCGATGTCTTCTTATAAGGGTTCATACCATGTGGCTTCTGGTTCTCGCTTACCTGGGCGGTGTGCTGACGATTGTCAGTCCGTGCATCCTGCCGGTTCTGCCTTTTGTCTTCGCTCGCACCGGGCAGCCGTTTTTGCGCAGTGGCTTGCCGCTATTGGCGGGGATGGCCCTGACCTTCGCCGTAGTCGCCTCCCTGGCGGCGGTGGGCGGCGGTTGGGTGGTGCAAGTCAATCAGTACGGGCGCTGGCTCGCGTTGCTGTTCGTTGCACTGTTCGGGCTGACGCTGCTGCTGCCAAGGCTGGCCGAACGGCTGACACGGCCGCTGGTGGCTGCCGGCAGTCGCCTGTCGGAAGCCGCCGGGGCCGACGCCAAGCCGCGTCCCGGCGCTTCGTTTCTGATCGGCGTGGCCACCGGGCTGTTGTGGGCACCGTGCGCCGGCCCCATCCTGGGCCTGGTGCTGACGGGCGCCGCGCTGCAAGGCGCGAGTATCGGCACTACCTTGCTCTTGCTGGCCTACGCCGCCGGGGCTGCAACCTCCCTGGCCCTGGCGCTGCTGGTCGGCGGTAAAGTCTTCGGGCTGATGAAGCGCTCGTTGGGCGCTGGTGAGTGGTTGCGTCGTGGCTTGGGCGCGCTGATGCTCGCGGGCGTGGCGGCGATTGCACTGGGGCTGGACACCGGGATCCTGGCGCGGTTGTCGAGCGCTTCCACCGGTGGCCTGGAACAAAGCCTGGTCAACCAACTGAGTGCGCCGCCTGCGCAGAAGAACGGGGCGATGATGATGGCCGCCAACCACAGCGATACCTTGCCGGTGGAAGGCACGCTGCCGTCGCTGGATGGCGCCGTGCAGTGGCTCAATTCCCCGCCACTGACGGCCGAAGCGCTGAAAGGCAAAGTGGTGCTGGTGGATTTCTGGACTTACTCCTGCATCAACTGCTTGCGCACCTTGCCTTACGTGAAGGCGTGGGCCGAGAAGTACCGTGATCAAGGGTTGGTGGTGATTGGCGTACACGCGCCGGAATTTGCCTTTGAGCGGGACGTGAACAACGTCACCAAGGCCATGAAGGATTTGGGGATCAGCTACCCGGTGGCGATCGATAACAACTACAAGATCTGGCGTGCGTTCAACAACCAATATTGGCCGGCGCACTACTTTGCCGATGCCAAGGGCCAGATCCGCTATCACCATTTTGGCGAGGGTGATTACGCCGAGTCCGAGCGGGTGATTCAGCAACTGCTGCGCGAAGCCGGGGCGACCCAGGTCGCCGGTGGTTTGATCGAGGCGGATGCCAAGGGTGTGGAGCAGGCACCGGACATGAATGAAGTGCAGTCGCCGGAAACCTACCTGGGCTTTCAGCGGGCCGAGCACTTTGTGTCTACCGGTACGTTGGCGACCGACAAGGTGGTGAATTACCCGGTGGCCGGCAACCTGGCACTCAATGACTGGACCCTGGAGGGCCAGTGGAACGTCGGCGGTCAGCAAGCCACGCTGGCCGCCTCCCATGGGCGGATTGTCTATCGCTTTCATGCCCGGGACCTGCACCTGGTGCTGGGGCCGGGCGCGGATGGCAAGCCTGTGGGATTCAAGGTCACGGTTGATGGCCAGGCGCCGGGAGACGCTCACGGTACCGATGTAGCGCCAGATGGCAGCGGTACGGTGACGGATCAGCGCTTGTACCAGTTGGTACGCCAGTCGGGGGTGATCAAGGACCGGACATTCACCATCGAGTTTCTTGACCCGCACGTCGCGGCGTATGCCTTCACCTTCGGCTGATCAGGAGAAAACATCATGAGGTTTTTCAAATACTTGCCTGTTCTCGCCGTCGCAGCCTTCGTGGGTCAATGTGCAGCCTTCTCCTTTGGCCCCAGCGACGACGCCGTGGTCATCGCGCCGCCAGCCCTGGACATGCCGGCCACCTCCAGCGGTCTACAAACCGCGGTGTTCGCCGGTGGCTGTTTCTGGGGTGTGCAAGGGGTATTCCAGCATGTCCAAGGGGTGAAAAACGCCGTCTCCGGCTATGACGGCGGCGCAGCTACCACGGCTCAATACGACACCGTCAGCGAGGGCAACACCGGGCATGCGGAATCGGTGTCAGTCACCTACGACCCGGCCACCGTCAGCTACGGCAAGCTGCTGCAGATTTTCTTTTCGGTGGCCCATAACCCCACTGAACTCAATCGCCAGGGCCCGGACAGCGGCACCCAGTATCGCTCGGCGATCTTTGCCCAGAATGCCGAGCAACAGAAAGTCGCCCAGGCTTACATCGCGCAATTGGACAACACCCAGGCGTTCGGTAAACCGATCGTGACCCGGATTGAGAGGGACAAAGCGTTCTACCCGGCGGAGTCCTACCATCAGGACTTCCTGACGGAAAATCCTTCCTATCCCTACATCGTGATCAACGATTTGCCCAAGGTGGCCCAGTTGAAAAAACTGTTCCCCGAGCAATATCGAGCAGAGCCGGTACTGGTGAAAAACCAGTGAGCGTCAGGTCTTGGCTTTAGCCAGGTAGGGCGCAAGGCGTCGGCCCATCTCTTCGCCCAAAGCCTGCAACCCACTCAAGGGGCGGATCATCACTTCAAACTCGATGATCTGCCCTTGCTCGTTGAAGCGGATCAGGTCGATGCCCTTGAGCTGTTTGTCGCCGACCCGGGCACTGAACTCCAGCACCACGCTCAGGCCATCGGCGGTGGCAAGCTCGCGGTGGTAGGTGAAGTCTTCGAAGACCTTGATCACGGTGTTGAGGATCATCGCCACCACCGGAGCGCCGGGGTAGGGCGTATGGGCCATGGGCGAGCGGAACACGGCATCAGGAGCCAGCAATTCGGGCAAGGCGCTGAGATCGGCAGCGGCCAGCATGGCGTGCCAGCGTTGCAGGCTGTGGGCGGCGTGGAGGTTCAAGCTGAGTTCGGACATGGTCTGTTCCTGTTCTTATGAAAGCTCGACCACGATAAGAGCAGCACTGAAGACGGATCAATGATCCGAATTGACAGTTATATGCCTTGAACAAACAGTCCAGGCGCCATCGGTTCAATGTGGGAGCGGGCTTGCTCGCGAATGCTGTAGCCGCTGCCGAGGTACGAGGCTGCGATGGGCTGCGCAGCGGCCCCAAGGGCGGTCCTGCGGACACGCATCGCAGCCTCGTACCTCGGCAGCGGCTACAACCGCGTTCGCGAGCAAGTCGAATCGTCGCACCGCCGCTCCCACATTTCAGATAACTTCCAGATACGAACTGTGAATCGCCCGCGCCAACTCCCGCACGGTGTCGATAAACTCCGTCAGCCGGCTATGCAGCCCGGCCTCCAGAATCTCATCAATCCCTGTATACCTCAGCCGCGCCTCAAACTCGGCCGCCAGGCGTTGCGCCGTGCGCCCGTAACTGCCCGGCAAATCCGCAAGAATATGGCTCAACTCCTCGATGCAGGCATGCAGCGAACGCGGCACGTCGCTGCGCAACAGCAGCA
This sequence comes from Pseudomonas spelaei, assembly GCF_009724245.1. Lineage (GTDB taxonomy): Bacteria > Pseudomonadota > Gammaproteobacteria > Pseudomonadales > Pseudomonadaceae > Aquipseudomonas > Aquipseudomonas spelaei. The sequence continues at coordinate 157,857 of NZ_WNNK01000005.1, forward strand.
ACTCCGACACCGAACGGGCATTCAACGCATTGGGGTACAGCTCGGTATAGGCCTCGAACGACGACAAGGCCCGGAGCAGGGCGCTCCATTGGTAATAGCCGCGAGCCGAGAGGTCGCTGACTTCTTCCGACTCCTCGCCAAACATCTCATACCGTGCATCCAGCAGGCGCAGGGTGTTGTCGGCGCGCTCGACAAACGTCCCCAAGCGAATAAACCGGTAGGCGTCGTTGCGCATGATGGTCCCGGACGTCGCGCCCCGGAACAGGTGCGAACGTTCCTTGACCCACTCACAGAAGTGGCTGATGCCATGGCGAGCCAGGCCGCCGCCGGCGATGCTGCGCATTTCCAGCCAGGTGGCGTTGAGGTTTTCCCACATGTCGGCGGTGATGCGCCCGCGCACCGCGTGGGCGTTGCCGCGGGCGGCGCGCAGGCAGTTGTAGATACTGGCCGGGTTTTCTTCGTCGAGGGCGAAGAAGTGCAACATGCGTTCGGCATCCAGTTGCTGGTGGCGCTCCAGGTAACTCTCAAGGGTGCCGCTGCTGAGCAACGACATCGCCAGTTCATCCAGCCCGTCGCTGCGCCCGGCCTGGGGCATCAACGACAACGAATAACTGACTTCCAGCATGCGCGCCAGGTTCTCGGCGCGCTCCAGGTAACGGGACATCCAATACAGATCTGCGGCGGTTCTACTCAGCATATTCAGCCCTCCACCACCCAGGTGTCCTTGGTTCCGCCGCCTTGCGACGAGTTGACGATCAATGAGCCTTCGCGCAGCGCCACCCGGGTCAAGCCTCCAGGCACCAGGCGGGTTTCCTTGCCCGACAGCACGAAGGGCCGCAGGTCGATATGCCGGGGCGCAATGCCGTTTTCGACGAAGGTCGGGCAGGTGGACAGGCTCAAGGTCGGCTGGGCGATGTAGGCATGGGGTCGAGCCTTGATCCGTTGGCGGAAGTCCTCGATTTCAGCGGCGGTGGAGGCGGGGCCCACCAGCATGCCGTAGCCGCCGGAACCCTGGGTTTCCTTGACCACCAGGTCCTGCAGGTTGGCCAGGACGTGGGACAACTCCTCAGGCTTGCGGCACTGGAAGGTCGGCACGTTTTGCAGGATCGGCTCTTCATCCAGGTAGAAACGGATCATCTGCGGCACATAAGGGTAGATCGATTTATCGTCCGCGACGCCAGTGCCAATGGCATTGGCCAGCACTACATTACCGGCGCAGTAGGCGGCCACAAGGCCCGGTACGCCGAGCATCGACTCGGGATTGAACGCCTGCGGGTCGAGGAACGCGTCGTCAATGCGCCGGTAGATCACGTCTACGGCTTTCGGGCCGTCGGTGGTGCGCATGAACACTTTGAGGTCGTGGACGAACAGGTCGGCGCCTTCCACCAGTTCAACGCCCATTTCCCGGGCCAGGAAGGCATGCTCGAAGAACGCGCTGTTGAAGCGGCCGGGGGTCAGTACCACCACGTTGGGGTTATCCAGGCGGCTGGCGCTTTTCAGGGTCTTGAGCAGCAGATTGGGGTAGTGGTCCACCGGTGCGATGCGCTGCTTGGCGAACACTTGCGGGAACAGACGCATCATCATCTTGCGGTCTTCCAGCATGTAGCTGACACCGCTGGGCGTGCGCAGGTTGTCTTCGAGCACGTAATAAGTGCCGTCGCCGTCGCGCACCAGGTCGACGCCGGAGATGTGCGAGTAGATATCGCGGTGCAGGTCCAGGCCGACCATGGCCTTCTGGTAACCCTCGTTGGCCAGGACTTGTTCGGCGGGGATGATCCCGGCCTTGATGATGCGCTGGTCGTGGTAGATGTCAGCGAGGAACATGTTCAGCGCATTGACCCGCTGGATGCAGCCGCGCTCGATGATGCTCCACTCACTGGCGGGGATGCTGCGGGGAATGATGTCGAAGGGGATCAGGCGCTCGGTGTCTTGCTCATCGCCATACAAGGTGAAGGTGATCCCGGCGCGGTGAAACAACAGGTCGGCTTCACGGCGGCGCTGGGCCAGCAGTTCCGGCGGCGTATTGGCCAGCCAGCGGGAGAATTCCTGATAGTGCGCACGGCAAACGCCTTGTTCGTCATTCATTTCATCAAAGAAAGATCGAGCCATTCCAGTACCTTGTCAGTGCCGGGGGTGATACCTGGGTTGGCACTGCCGCTTTTAAAAACGCATTTTTTATGAGCCCGTGGCTGATGGTGCCACTGGGCCTGGTCCTTACTTTCTTTTGGGGTGGGCTCTGGGTCGGGGGGTAACGATTGCTCCTTCAGTGGCGAGTGGCAACAGGGTATTGAAGGGGTAAAGCAATGCCTGTGCCTAAACCGCGATTGGCCGGATAAAACCCTCTGGCGGCGGGCTTTTGGCCGTGGGCGCCCAGTCTCGGTGCGTGAACGTCGCTGTGGGTGCGCCAAGTCAGTGCGTTGTCGAACGGCCTGGCTGTTGAGGGTGTGCTGGAAGCTGCTGGAGGCCTATGCTTTCTCTATCAGGTGGACAACCCAGGAGGCTAGCCATGAGTGCAACAGAGAGTGAAGAGGAGGAAGAGAAGATCAACGACCCAGGCAACGAAGACCCGGGTTCGCTGATGGACGACGCTGAAGTGCCTCTGATCGATCCCGAGGAGGGGGACGCTGAGGGCAGTCACTGATTACGGTGTCTGCACGCGGTAACCCACCACAACGACCTGTTTTAGCTGTAAGCGACACCTCGTGAAATTTACCGTTGAACGAGTGTTCAGTTTCAATTATGTTGGCTGCACCCCCCGGCTGGCGACAGTCGGGCTTGCGCTTTTTCTGATTGAACGAGAGGCACTGGCATGCGGTTTTCACCCTTCGTTGAGCGAATTGCAGGACAGGGCGTTGCGGCCTGGGACATTCACCACGCGGCCTTCGAAGCCAGCAGCAAGGGTGAAGATGTGATCATCCTCAGTGTGGGTGATCCGGATTTCGCCACACCGTCGTTTATCACCGATGCCGCCATCGACGCCCTGCGCCAGGGCGACACCCACTACACCGAAATTCCTGGCCGCCTGGCGCTGCGCGAAGCCATCGCGGCACGCTACAGCGGCTCCCTGGCCCGTACCCTGAGTGCTGAAAACGTCATCACCGTTGCCGGGGCGCAGAACGCGCTCTTCGTCACCTCGCTGTGCCTGTTGCAGGCCGGGGATGAAGTGCTGGTGCTGGATCCGATGTACGTCACCTACGAAGCCACGCTCAAGGCCAGTGGCGCCACGTTGGTGCGGGTACCGTGTTCGGCAGCGTCAGGCTTTCGCCTTGACCCGCAGTTGCTGGCCGCCGCGATTACGCCGCGGACCCGGGCGATTTTCTTCTCCAACCCGAACAATCCCACCGGCGTCGTACTCAACCGCGACGAGCTCCAGGCGATTGCCGACCTGGCCATCGCCCATGACCTGTGGGTGGTCGTCGACGAGGTTTACGAAAGCCTGGTGTTCGACGGTGAATACCACAGCCTGGCTGCGCTGCCGGGCATGGACGAGCGTTGCATCGTGATTGGCAGCCTGTCCAAGTCGCACGCCATGACGGGTTGGCGCATCGGCTGGATCATCGCCACCCCAGCGATGGTTGCCCACGCCGAAACCCTGGTGTTGAGCATGCTCTATGGTTTGCCTGGATTTATCATGGAAGCCGCCCTGGCTGCGGTGCTGGCTCATGACCACGTCACTCAGGGCATGCGCGAAACCTACCGCCGACGCCGTGACTTAGTGGTGGACGGGCTCAGCGGTTGCCCGGGCATCCGTGTACAAGCGCCCCAGGCCGGGATGTTCGTACTGGTGGATGTGCGTGACACCGGCCTCAGCTCCCTGGACTTTGCCTGGCGGCTGTTTCGTGAAGCGGGCGTATCGGTGCTGGATGCCGCAGCGTTCGGCGAACCGGCCCAGGGCTTTGTGCGGCTGTCATTCACCTTGGGTGAAGCCCGCTTGACCGAGGCCTGCCAGCGTATCACCCGGTTTGTCGGCAAGCTGGCGGGGGAACCACGGGTGGCCCCGATGGCCAAGATCATCACGCCACAACCTGCCGAAGCCCGCAAGATGATCGAAGTCATCGACCTGCACAAACGCTTCGGCAACATCGACGTGCTCAAGGGCATTTCCCTGACGGCCCACGAAGGCGAGGTGATCTCACTGATCGGCGCCAGTGGCTCGGGCAAAAGCACCTTGCTGCGCTGCATCAATATGCTGGAAGTGCCAGACCAGGGCAGCATTCATGTCGACGGTGAAAGCATCAAGCTCAACTACGGCCGCCCCGGCGCACCATTGGTGGCTGACGCCAAGCAGTTGGTGCGGATTCGCTCGACCCTGGGCATGGTCTTCCAGAACTTCAACCTGTGGCCCCATCGCACCGTGCTGGAGAACCTGATCGAAGCACCGACCCAGGTCCTGGGCGAAAGCCGTGCCGAAGCTATCGAACGGGCTGAAGCCTTGCTCGACCGTGTGGGCCTGGCCGCCAAGCGTAACGAATACCCGGCCTTTCTCTCCGGCGGCCAGCAACAGCGCGTCGCCATCGCCCGTGCCCTGGCCATGCGCCCCAAAGTCATGCTGTTCGACGAACCCACTTCGGCGCTCGACCCGGAACTGGTGGGCGAAGTGCTACGGGTGATTCGCTCCCTGGCCGAAGAGGGCCGCACCATGATCCTGGTGACCCACGAAATGGCGTTCGCCCGGGATGTCTCCAGCAAAGTCGCGTTTCTGCACCAAGGCCTGATCGAGGAAACCGGCTCGCCGGACGCGGTGTTTATCGATCCACGCAGTGAGCGTTGCCGACAGTTCGTCAACGCGCATCAAACTCGCTAACTCCATAATAAAAAGACGGGGCAAGATCATGACTTCCAAACGACTGGCAAAGTGGTTGAGCAGTGCGGTGTTGATGTTGGCGGCCGGGACGGCGCTGGCAGGGGAGAAGCCTATCGTGTTTGCGGTGGCGGCAGAACCTTACCCACCGTTCACCGTGAAGGGCGGCAACGGCCAATGGTCGGGTTTTGAGGTGGACCTGATCCACAAGCTCTGTGAAGGCATGAAAGCCGACTGTCAGATCAAGGAAGTGGCGTGGGACGGGATCATTCCTTCGTTGCTGGCGAAGAAGATCGACGTGATTTTCTCCTCGATGTCAGTCACCGACGAGCGTGAAAAGCAGATCGCCTTCAGCCGTGCCTACTATGACTCGCTGCTGGGTGTGGCCGGGCCCAAGGGCGCCGAAGTGGAAATCTCCCCGGCGGGCCTCAAGGGCAAGTTGATCGGTGTGCAGATCTCAACCGTCAGCGCCAACTACCTGAAGAAGTACTACGAGAACATCGCCGACCTCAAGTATTACGACACCCAGGAATCAGCCAACGCTGACCTGATTGCCGGGCGCATTGACTACATGATGGCTGATGACACCGCCATCGCGATGATGGTGAAAACCCCGGAAGCCAAGGACCTGGCCCACATTGCCAGTGTGCCGTACGACCCGATTATCGGCCGCGGCGTCGGTGCCGGCCTGCGCAAGGAAGACACCGAACTTAAAGCCCGGCTGGACAAGGCCATCGGCGAGTTGCTGGTGAGCAAGGACTACGCTGACCTGTCCGAGAAATACTTCGGCCTGTCTGTCAGCCCCTGCAAACGATCGGATACACCGCCCTACGTGAGCAACGTCTGCGACAGCCCCTACGCCCAGTAAGGAAGCCTGAAATGCCGGCGATGTTCGATCTACTCAACTTCAGTGATCAAGGGTGGGGTAACGCGCTGCTCAAAGGGTTATGGATGACCCTGCAGATCTCGGCCGGATCCTTTGTGGTCGGGCTGCTGATCGGCCTGGTGGTGGCCTGCGCCAAGCTCAGCGCGCCACGCCCGATTGCCTTGGTGATGCGCGGTTACACCACGGTATTTCGGGCGGTGCCCGAGTTGCTGCTGATCCTGCTGCTGTATTACGCAGGCTCCATGGGGCTCAACGCGCTGATGCTGTGGCTGGGTTTTGCCCAGGTCAACATCAGCGGGCCGCTGGTGGCGATTCTGGTGCTGGGGCTGGTGCAGGGCGCGTATGCCTCGGAGATTTTTCGCGCGGCGATTCTGGCGATTCCACACGGCCAGATCGAAGCCGCGCGGGCTTTTGGCTTGAGTGGTTTTGGCCTGTTCCGTCGGGTGACATTGCCGATCATGGCGCCCTACGCCTTGGCCGGCATGTCCAACCTGTGGATCAACCTGATCAAGGACAGTGCGCTGATCAGCGTGGTCGGCACCAATGAGCTGCTGTACACCGCCAAGCAGGCGGCGGGTTCGACCCGGCATTACCTGTTGTTCTACCTCACGGCCGCCGCGCTGTATTACCTGGTGACGCTGGCCTCCAACTACCTGTCCGGGCGCCTGGAGCGACGTATTCGTCGCTGGATGCCCGTGGTCGAGTGAACCCCATGCCTGATTGGATAATGTATTACGCAGGGCTGATCGGCAAAGGCCTGCAGACCACCTTGTCGCTGCTGGTGGTGTCTGCGGTGCTGGGCTTTGCCCTGGCGGTGCTGGTGGCGCTGGCTCGTTTGTCCCGGCGCAAGTGGCTGGCCCGCTGTGCCGTGGTCTACACCAGTGCGTTGCGAGGTACGCCGTTGCTGATCCAGATTTATATTTTTTACTACGGCTTGGGGAGCCTGTTCGCCCAGTTCCCACTGATACGTGGCAGTTTCCTCTGGCCATTCCTGCGGGACGGCTATTGGTACATCGTCTTTGCCCTGGTGTTGTCGGTAGGTGCTTATGTGGGGGAAGTGATTCGCGGTGGCCTGCTGGCGGTGCCCAAGGGTGAAATGGAGGCCGCTTCGGCCTTCGGCATGACCCCACGCCAGGCGCTGTTGCGGGTGCGTTTACCGCGGGCCATGCGCCTGTTGTTGCCGACCTTGGCAGGGGAGACGGTGATGCTGCTCAAGTCCACCGCCCTGGCGTCGACCATTGCAGTGGTCGACCTGTTGGGCGCCGCCAACGTGGTGCGTGCCCAGACCTTGCAGATCTACCAGCCGCTGCTGCTGGTGGCCGGGGTTTACCTGTGCCTGACCTTCCTGATCGAGGCGGTGTATGCCGTTGCTGAACGGCGCGGCACACCGTTGCGCAGGTCCGTGGGATGAGCAACGCCGACCGCTCTGTACAAGGGATTGCCCTGTGTTCCCTGGCCTACGCCTTCCTGGCGTTGCAGGACGCCGCGATCAAGTGGTTGGTGGCCGACTATTCGGTGTTCACCATTCTGTTCTGGCGCAGCCTCGTGGTGGTGGTTGCGTGTGTGATTGCCGGGCGCCTGGGCTTGTTGCGCCGCGCCTGGCAATCCGGCAGCCGCAAACTGTTGGTCGTGCGTGGGTTGCTGTCGTTGCTGGCGTGGTTGTTGTACTACACCGCCGCCAAGGACCTGACCCTGGCAGAGATGACTACCCTGTATTTTTCCGCGCCGATCATGGTCACGCTGCTGGCCGCGTTGATTCTCAAGGAACGCGCCAGCCGTGGGCAGTGGATCTCGCTGATCATCGGTTTTGTCGGGGTGGTGATTGCCTGCCGGCCCAGCCACATGGTCGATCCGCTGCCGATCGCGCTGACATTGGCGGCGGCGTTGTGCTGGGCCTTTACCTATATCCAACTGCGCCAGGTTGACCCCGGTACCTCGGTGCTGGAACAGATGCTGATCACCAACGTCGTGTTTGTGCTGTGCATGGCCGTGACGCTGCCCTGGACCCACACGCCATCACCCACGCCGGCCTGGTTGGGCATGTTGGTCGCGGGGTTGGTGGGCGGCATGGGTCAGTTCCTGCTGTTTGCCAGCTTCCGCCGCGCCACTGCGACCTTGCTGGCGCCGTTCGAATACACCGGGTTGATCTGGGCGTTCCTGCTGTCGAGCCTGATCTGGGACACCTCGATGGACGTCTCGTTGATCATCGGTGCCGTGCTGATTGCCGTCAGCGGCACGCTGGCCATGCTCAGCGCCCGGCATCCGGCGTCACAGGACGTGGTCGGCGCCGAATGCGCCGTGACGCAGCCCCTGTACCCAGCAGCGACAGATGTGCAACCCGTTGGCGGGGCTGAAGGTGTCGGGGTTGAGACATCCCTCGAGCCAGAGTCCGTCGAGCATCGCCGATAGACCGATGGCCGCCAGGCGAGTGTCGTGGATCACCAAACCTTCAGCGGCGGCAAGGTCGTCCAGCAGTTGGCGGATCAGTTCAAGGTAGGCGCGGTAGCTTTTTTCATGGGAATCATTCACGTGAGGCGAGTGGCGAATCAGGCTCCAGAACACCACCCATACACCGAGCAGCTTGGGGTCCATGACCCGCGAGGAAAACGAACCCGCCAGAAAGGCATCCAGTCGTGCGCCAGCACCTTGGGCCTGCTCGACTTCCTGCAACAGGACTGCGGTCAGCTCGCTGGCCAGTTTGTGATAGGTCTCGGCAATCAAGGCGTTGATGCTGCCGAAATGGTGATTGAGCAACCCCACGGAAACTCCGGCTTCAGCCGCAATGCGCCGCACGGAAATCCCGGCGTGGCCATCCCGGGCCAGGCTGGTGAGGGTGGCGGCGATCAGCAAGTCGCGGCGCTCGTCGGGGTCGGCACGGCGCAATTTAGGAGGGTCGACAGTCACGGCAGTGGCCTTGATGAAATACCAGAGCAATCAGGTTAGTTGAACGGATGTTCAATCTCTACCCGCAAATGATGAGAGGAGGGCGCGGCATGGCAAAAGACATTTCCTGGCAAGTGACCGGAGACTCGGGCAACACGCTGCAGATTGGCGCCTGGCGCTTCGAAGGCGACGGCAGTGGACCGAAGGTGCACCTGCAAGCCGGGGTACACGCCGATGAAATCGCCGGGATGCTGGTGTTGCATCAACTGCTGCCTCGTTTGCAGGCGTGCCAGGACCAAGGGCGGCTCAGGGGCAGCGTGACGGTCGTGCCCCAGGCCAACCCGTTCGGTATCGGCCAGTTTCGCCAGGGGCGGTTGCTGGGGCGTTTTCACGACGCTACCGGGCAGAATTTCAACCGCGCTTTCGACCATTCACTGGCGATGGAACGGCCGGCCAGCAACCTCGCGCACTGGCAAAAGAGCCTGGTGCAACTGGCCGGCGATGCCGATCTGGTGCTGGACCTGCACACTGATGACGAGGCCTTGCCGTATCTCTACCTCCATCGCAACTTCTGGCCCGACGGCTTGGCGTTGGCGGCGGCGTTGAAGGTAGACCTGGTGATTGTCTGGGACGAGGGCGGCGATGGATCTTTTGAGGAAACCATCATTGCCCATGCCGACCCACGCTTGGCGGCAACCATTGAACTGCGCGGCCAGGCAGATGTGAGCGACGCGCTGGCACAACAGGACGCCGACGGTCTTTGGGCCTGGCTCTGCGTGAGCGGGGTAATCGACGAGGCTGCGGTTATTTCCGAGTGGCTTGGGCAGGTCGTGGACATGGGCTGCATGGAGACCGTTCTCGCGCCCTGTGCGGGGGTGCTGGTGTTTGAAAAAGCCTTGGGTGATGAGGTCGAGGAGGGCGAGCGTTTTGCCAGGATTATCCGGCGCCCCGGCGATCCGGGCTCTGAGGTCGTGATGCATGCCGCGCAAACCGGGCGCCTGGTGACCCGGCATCGGGAGCGCCTGGTGTCCCAGGGCTCGGTGGTGGCGAAGTTTACCGGCAGTCGTTTGTCGGAGAACTGGAGTGGTGGAACATTGGATCCTTGAGGCTGACGATGGCTTGCCTGGTGGCTGCACCCGAGGTAGGGTGGCCGATCGCCATCCCCTGCCAAGGGAACCAACGCAAGCCTAAGGGCCATTCATGCTGGGTCACATTTATAGTTATCTTCATCACCCGTTTCTAGCCTATCTCGATGTGCTCAATGACGCCTATACCGTTCCCGTCTCCAGCACTGGCGGTTACGACGCGCCAGCGTCAGGCAGAGATGAGGATGAGCTCAACCGTTGGTCTCTCTCAAAGTCAGTGTTAAGAGCCATTGAAAACACCTCGGATGACTGGTCAATCAGAATTGCCCTTTATGGAAAGTGGGGGGCAGGCAAAACCAGCGTTCTCAATTTCATAGAGACGCAAATCAAAGAGCAAAATCAACGAATCTCGTCAGAACTCGACAGCACCAAAGTGGTGATCGTGCGCTTTTCGGCCTGGAACGCAGCGGGTGAAGACGGGGTAATCAAACAGTTCTATAACGCGTTGCTGGATCAACTTCCCACTCAGAAAAAAGCCTATCCGACGTTTTTTCGTCTAGGCAAGCGTCTCTTCCAGCGCGTGCTGAGCGTCATCAAGACGCTCTGGGCGGCAGTGGCCGCCAGCTTCGGGTCAACAGGTGAACCAGTGAGCACCGGTACTGTGGCCGCGCTGCGCAAAACCCTGGACAAGGTAACGGCATGGAGCGCTTTCAACAAAAAGGATCTGGCCCGCCTGCAACATGAGCTAAATGGGTATCGGGTCGTGGTATTCATCGATGACCTGGATCGAGCCGACCCGACGATTATCCCCAAGACCATGCTTGCGCTTCGGGAGTTGCTTGACTGGCCAAAATTTGCGTTTGTGCTGGCCTTCGATCTGGACGTCATTTCGGCAGCCCTTGGCGGCTATTCGCCAATCTATGGCAAAGACGCCCGACGCTTTCTGGAGAAGATCATCGACCTGCAATTGACCCTGCCCGATCCAACGGAGCAGGAGAAGCAGGCGATGGGACGCACTCTTTTTGAGGCCCATTGCGCCTTTATTCCGCAAGAAGCTGTTGAAGATGTGATCCGCTGGCTCCCTTCCAACCCGCGGTTGGCCAAAGTGATCGTTCGTGAGCTGGCACTGTTGAAAACTGCCGCTCTACGTCACGACGCCGGAGAGTTGAACTGGAAGGCTATTGTCCTGCAGACGATCCTCAAGCATGAAGCGCCCAAGACCTTTGAGGTGGTGAACAGCCAGTTACTTGGCAGGGAGCAGATAGCGGTTCAGATGACGTTTGACAACGTAACGCGTGAGCAACGGGCTGCTGCTGTTAAAGCCGCTGTCGCACTGTCCTTTGATAAGAAACTGGGCGAAAAAGCGCCAGGCTATCAGTCATTGGAAAACAAGGTCCTGGCGCTACAGATGCTACGTCAGCACGATTTTAAGCAGCGAATCAAATACGAAACGGATCTTCTGACCAAAGAGCCGAGCATCACGCTACGTGAGTACGCGGCCTTTCTTGAGCAATGGCTGCTCGCTCCCGACGACAGATTGGTAAACGCTCTCTTGAAACGGGGCACCGAGGCATCCCATGACGCGGCCGACAATGTGGCGAGACGACTGTTTGTTACTTCAATGCTGTGTTGTTCCGAAGCCATCGCCAACGCCGCGCGGGAAGGGGACCGCAATATCCATGACCGGCTGGTCCGGCAAGCGCAGAGCCATTTGCAGTTGTTGGAGTACCTGTGGTGCAGGTGTGAGGTGCCTGTTATCCAGATAGTTTCCGAACGTTTCTCCCTGTGGCGCGAAGCTGCGGTTTTTGCCACGAAAGCTCACGAGAGCGAAGGCGAACTGGAGAATGAGGCATTGCTGTGTTGTATTGACCAGTTGGTGCAAGAAGCTGCCAAAAAATGTGAGTCGCCGGTCCTGGTGTGTGATTACGGTCAAGCTATTCGTCAAGAGTCGAAAAAGAATATCGGTTCGGTCAGAGCACGAACGTTGGTGTTGTTTGAGGCGATCTGCGCCTTAATGGATGCTGCTGCAGTTAAGGATATTCTGTTGTGTTTCAGTCTTCAGGGCGCGATAGAGAAGGCCTATACCGACACCAGTGAGAAAAACCAGATGAGGCGACTCCGGCTGACCGAACTGAGCTCGCCGCTTTATGCAGAAGAAGGCCTGAAAGCACTGTGTGAAGCTTTCGATATCTCCAGCCTGGAGCATTCCCAGCAGTTGATTTTTACCGCGAATGTCATCAGCTATCTTGAAAGGCTGCGCTGGCAACAGATGCAAACTTACGGTACTGAAGACAACGATGCGCTGCAGGACATCCTCGCCCGGCTCGTACCGAACGCATGGAACAGCGTATTAGCGGTAGGTCGTGGCAGCCGGCGCCCACAGGTTCTGGTGAAACAAAGAGATTACTTGATATCCGGCGGCTTCCTGGAAGAGTGGCTGTCCCCGGTCTTGCAGGAGTCATAAGGCATCCGAGGCTTGATCGCGTGAATACCCGAAGGCATTTCATCGTCATATCTTGGTGCCTTTTCTTGATTTTGCACCGTTTTATGTCGTCCCAAGCCCACGCTAAAAGAGCGGGTGGCAAGTAATCGGAGCCAGGTTGGCTGGCTGGCGCACTAATTGCCTTGGATTATGGCAATTAGACATCACTCCCGGAGTGCGCCATGAACCTGTCGAGCAGCACCATGCAGTTATCCTCCGCCGAGAAGGCCTGGCTGCCCTGGCTGGGCAAGACCGGCAAGTTCGCCATGGGCTGGTCCTGCCGGGTTAATCGCTCTATCTACCCGGTCATGGAACAGACCTTCGAAGCCATTGCCGACACCCGGGTCAAGCTCCTGCAAACCTGGACCCGCGAACAATGGGAGCACCTGGCCGAGCTGGCCACGGCCATTACCCGTGACAGCCAGTTGAGCGACAACAGCCTGTTGCAGGACAAGCTGCGCCAGGCCAGCGATTTCTCCGAACTGTTTATCACCGATCCCGCCGGCAAGGTGCTGGCGTCAACCTGGAACCCGCCCGGCGGCCACGCCCTCAATCCGAAAGCCCTGGCCGCCGGCCTGAAAGCACCGTTTCTGCACGGCCCCTACAGCGACCCGCTGACCTTGCAGATCGGCCCGTCATCCTCGCGTTTTCACGATGAAGTCACGCTGATGTTCTACCAGCCGCTGATCAGCGAGGGGCGGGTGTTGGGTTGCGTCTGCGGGCGGGTGCCCAACGATATTCTGGGTGATCTGATCCAGCGCGAAGCCGGGCATATTTTCCCCGAGTCTGGTGACAACTACCTGTTTATGGTGCAGTCGCGCTTCGATCCGGCCATCCAGCCCGGCGTCGCCCTGTCACGCTCACGCTTCGAAGACGGCGCCTTCACCCATGGCGAGAACCTCAAGAGCGGTGTGCACACGCCCTGGAAAACCGTGCAAATCCAGCGTCATACCGAGCTGGAACTGCGCTTTATCGATCCCGCCACCCAACAACTGCACCCCGGTGTACGGGAAACCATTCGCAAGGGTTCGAACCTGTTTGTCACCTATCCCGGCTACTCGGACTACCGCCACATTCCGGTGGTGGGCAAGGGCGTGACCTTTGAACTGCCCGGCTCACCGGACCGCTGGGGAATGATGTGCGAAGCCGATCTGGAAGAGGTCTATCGCCGTCGTTCCCTGAGCCATGGCCTGATGAAACCCTACCTGGTGACCATGAGCGGGCTGTTTGCCTGCAACTTCGTCGTCCAGCACTACAGCGGCCTGCCTCAGCCCTGGATGGATGCTTGTGAAGTCTTGAGCATGTTGGTGGCGGCCGTGTTGTTCAGCCGTTTGGGACCCCGGCGGCTGGCTGCGCGGCTCAATGAAATGACCGACGTGATTCGTACCATTGCCGAAGGCGAAGGCAACCTGCGCCAACGCCTGGACAGTGGGCGCATGGTCAATGACGAGACTGGCGACATGAGCCGTTGGATCAACAGTTTCATCGACCGCCTGGACTCGGTGGTAGGGCAGGTGGTCAAAGCCAGCCATAGCGTGGGCCATACCAACCAGACAATGTTGGGTCGCAGCCAGGAAGCCGGGCTGATGTCCCATGAAGTAGCCGACGCTACCCACCGCATGATGATTATCGTCGAAGAGCAACTGGGGGAAATCCAGCAAGCTTCGGTCAGCGCCGAACAAATGAAGCAAGCCATGGACGAAGTGGTCAGCCGCGCCCGGGAGCAGTTTCTCGCGGTGCAGGTCGGCACCCAGTCGATTCGTGACGTGGTGCAGCGCTCCTCGGAAAGTGTGCAGCGCCTGGACAACTGCATGGCGCAGATCAGCAACATCACCGGGTTGATCAGCGACATCACCAACCAGACCAACCTGTTGGCCCTCAACGCCGCCATTGAAGCCGCGCGAGCCGGGGAACACGGGCGCGGTTTTGCCGTGGTGGCCGATGAAGTGCGGAGCCTGGCCTCGCGGACATCAAAAGCTGCCGAAGACATTCGGCATATGGTGGAAGGCCTGCAAGGCGAAACCCGGCAGGCCGTGAGTTTCATGGAAAACGGCGTGACCAATGTCGATGACAGCCTGCGCCTGGCGGAGGAGGCCTCTTCGGAAAACGTCCACCTGCATCAAGCGGTGGAAAGCATGTTCAGCATCATCCAACAGCTCAACGCCCGCAGCCTCGACTACGGCAAGACCATCAAACAAGTCAGTCATTCTTCCGAGCAAATGCGCCTGACGGTAGGGGTGTTGCAGACCAGCGCAGAGACGGTGCGGGTCAATGCCAATAAATTGCAGAAGCTGGTGGGGTTGTTTGAGGTGAGTGGGGCAGTGGCCTGAGTGATTGTGTGTGCTTATCTTTTTTGATAGGTGATGAAACGTTTCATCAACCGATAAAAGGCACACGCAAGCGCTTGCGTAAGTAAATTTATCTGATTAGAGTCAACTCCGATCAGGTCACCCGGTACAGCGTTATCGGTGATGGCCCAGGTACAACAATAAAAATATCGGGGTCCTCATGCACCTTGAAACCACTGCAGTTCCACTGCTTGAAATGCGCGCCATCTCCAAGACCTTCAACGGCCTGCGAGTGCTCAAAAACGTCGGTCTGAAAGTCTTCCCCGGCGAAATCCACGCCTTGATGGGTGAGAACGGCGCCGGCAAGTCGACCCTGATGAAAATCCTCTCCGGTGCCTACCAGGCCGATGATGGCGGCGAAATCCGCATCGAAGGCCAGCCTGTCGCCCGTTACACCCCTGGCACCGCCAAAGCCCTTGGCATCGCCGTGATCTATCAGGAATTGAGCCTGTGCCCGAACCTGAGCGTGGCCGAGAACATCTACCTGGGCCGTGAACTGCGCCGTGGCTGGACCATCGACCGCAAGGGTATGGAGGCCGGTTGTATTGAAGTACTGGCGCGGCTGGGGGCCGGGTTCAAACCGTCAACCCGAATCAGCACGCTGTCGATTGCCGAGCGCCAACTGGTGGAAATCGCCCGCGCCCTGCATGCCCACGCCAAAATCCTGGTGATGGACGAACCCACCACGCCGTTGTCGTCCCGCGAGACGGACCGGCTGTTCGCCTTGATCAAACACCTGCGCAGCCAAGGCCTGGCGATCATCTACATCAGCCATCGCATGGCCGAGATCTATGAACTGTCGGACCGCGTGTCGGTGCTGCGTGACGGCGAATACGTTGGTGAACTGGCCCGGGACGTGCTGTCCGCCGAGGTGCTGGTGAAAATGATGGTGGGCCGCGACCTTTCCGGGTTCTACAAGAAAGAACACGCGCCTTACGACCCCGGCGCCGTGGTGATGCGGGTGCGCGACATGGCCGACGGCAAACGCGTGCGCCAGTGCAGCTTCGACGTGCACGCCGGCGAAGTGCTGGGCATCGCCGGCCTGGTGGGCGCCGGACGGACCGAATTGGCACGCCTGATTTTTGCCGCCGACCCGCGTACCTCCGGCACCCTGGAAGTGGTGGGCAAGACCGTGACGCAACTGCGCAATCCGGCGGATGCGATCCGGGCCGGCGTCGTCTACCTCACCGAAGATCGAAAGGCCCAGGGACTGTTCCTCGACATGAGCGTGGCCGACAACATCAACGTCTGCGCCTGTGTGCCGGATGCCCATGCGGGCGGGGTGCTGGACCGAGGCCACGGCGCGCAGCGGGCCACTGACGCTATCAAGTCGCTGTCGATCCGCGTCGCCTCGGGCAAGGTCAATGTCGGCGCCTTGTCGGGAGGTAATCAACAAAAAGTGCTGCTGGCACGCTTGCTGGAGGTCAAGCCCCATGTGCTGATCCTCGACGAGCCCACCCGAGGCGTGGACATCGGCTCCAAGTCGGAAATCTATCGGATCATCAATCAACTGGCGAAGGCCGGCGTCGGCATCGTGGTGATCTCCAGCGAGCTGCCGGAAATCATCGGTACCTGCGACCGCGTGCTGATCATGCGCGAGGGGCAGTTGGTGGCCGAAGTGGGCGGGGCGTCCGGCCATGAAATCTCCCAGGAACGCATTATCGACCTCGCCACCGGTGGCGAGCAGGTGGCCGCCCATGGCTAATCCCAACAAGATGGAGAGCAATGCGATGAGCCTGGACACGCCTGCAACGGTCAACAAGCGCGAGCGTATTCGAGACCTGATGCGCACCGTGGGCATGCTGCCGGTGTTGGTGCTGTTGCTGGTGGGTTTTGCCCTGGCCAGTGAGAACTTCCTGACGGTGCAGAACCTGTCGATCATCACCCAGCAGGCCTCGGTGAATGTGGTGCTGGCGGCGGGCATGACCTTTGTGATTCTCACCGCCGGCATCGACCTGTCGGTGGGGGCGATTCTCGCGGCGTCTGCGGTGGTTGCGCTGCAAGCGTCAATGTCGCCGCAGTACGGCATGTTGGGGATTTTCGCCGGGGTTGGCTTCGGCCTGTTACTGGGCCTGGTCAACGGCGGGTTGATCGCCTTCATGCGGCTGCCGCCGTTTATCGTCACCCTCGGTGCGCTCACCGCGATGCGTGGCCTGGCGCGGTTGCTGGCCGACGACAAGACCGTGTTCAACCCGGACCTGCCGTTTGCCTTTATCGGCAACGATTCGATCCTCGGCGTGCCCTGGCTGGTGGTGATCGCCGTGGCCGTTATCGGGCTGTCGTGGTTCATCCTGCGGCGTACGGTGATGGGGGTGCAGATCTACTCCGTGGGCGGTAACCCGGAAGCGGCGCGGCTGTCCGGGATCAAGGTGTGGAAAGTGCTGCTGTTCGTCTATGCCATGTCCGGTGCCTTGGCCGGCTTGGGCGCAGTGATGAGCGCCTCGCGACTGTTCGCGGCCAACGGCCTGCAATTGGGCCAATCCTATGAGCTGGATGCGATTGCAGCGGTGATCCTTGGCGGCACCAGCTTTACCGGTGGTGTCGGCACCATCGGCGGCACCCTGATTGGTGCGCTGATCATTGCGGTGCTGACCAATGGCCTGGTGCTGCTTGGGGTGTCGGACATCTGGCAGTACATCATCAAGGGCATCGTGATCATTGGCGCAGTGGCGCTGGACCGTTATCGCCAGTCCGGTGTGCGGACCTGATTTCTCAATGCTGTTCTCAACAACAATCATAAGAGAGCCATCATGAACTTCAAACGCATCTTTCCTGTTGTCGCCTCCTTGAGCCTGGCCGTGCTGATGGCCCAAGCCGTACAGGCCCGTGAACTGAAAGCCCTGGGTATCAGCATGGGATCATTGGGCAACCCGTATTTCGTGACCCTGGCCGACGGTGCCACGGCGCGGGCCAAGGAGCTGAACCCGGCGGTCAAAGTCACCTCGGTCTCGGCTGATTACGACCTGAGCAAACAGTTCTCGCAGATCGATAACTTCATTTCGTCCAAGGTCGACCTGATTCTGTTGAATGCCGTCGACCCCTCGGCAATGGCCTCCGCGATCAAGAAAGCCCGGGACGCCGGGATTGTGGTGGTGGCGGTGGACGTCGATGCCAAGGGCGTGAATGCCACGGTGCAGACCGATAACGTCGAGGCCGGCAAGCTGGCCTGCCAGTTCATCGTCGACAAACTGGCGGGCAAGGGCAATGTGATCATCCAGAACGGCCCGCAAGTGACGGCGGTGACTGACCGGGTCAAGGGCTGTAAAGCGGCGCTGGCTGGCGCACCGGATATCAAGGTGCTGTCCGATGACCAGGACGGCAAGGGCTCCCGTGAGGGCGGGCTGAACGTGATGCAGGGCTACCTGACGCGCTTCCCGAAAATCGACGGACTGTTCGCTATCAACGACCCGCAAGCCATCGGCAGCGACCTGGCCGCCCGCCAGTTGAAACGCAGCGGCATCATCATTACTTCCGTGGACGGCGCACCGGACATCGAGAACGCCCTGAAAACCGAATCGTCGATCCAGGCTTCATCCAGCCAGGACCCGTGGGCCATGGCCCAGACCGCGGTGAACGTCGGCAACGATATTCTCAATGACAAACCCCCGGCTGAAGCGGTTACCCTGCTCACGCCAAAGCTGATCACCCGCGATAACGTCGCAACCTACAGCGGTTGGTCGAGCAAACATTGATGCAGTAAGGGGAGAGCAACGTGGCAACCATGGATGATGTGGCGAAGATCGCCGGCGTGTCGACGTCGACGGTGTCCCATGTGTTGAATGGCACGCGCAAGGTCAGCCCGGACACGGTGCAGGCGGTGCAACGGGCGATCCAGGCACTGGGTTACATCCCCAACACCCTGGCCCGCTCGCTGGCACGGTCGACCACCAACACCATTGGCGTAGCGATCTCGGCGCTCTCCAACCATTACTTCAGCGAAACCGTGCACGCGATTGAAACCGAATGCGCCAAGCATGGCTTCATGATGCTGTTCGTCGACACCCATGACGACCCCGAGCAGGAGCTGCGGGTAATCACGGCGCTGCATCATCGACGGGTGGACGGCATCATTCTGGCGCCGGCCAGCGGGTCGCGGGCTTTGGCGTATCTGCAAGCCAACGCGATCGCGGCGGTGCTGGTGGACCGTATGGTCGACGACAGGTTTGATCAGGTCGGGGTGGAGAACACCCAGTCCACTCAGGCGCTGGTCACGCACCTGATCGAGCATGGGCATCGACGTATCGGCTTCGTCGCCGGGCGCGCAGGGCTAGGCACCACTGACGAGCGAGTGTTGGGCTATCAGGCCGCGTTACAGGCAGCAGGTTTGCCCCTCGATCCGGGATTGCTGGTCAATGGCGGCTCCGACAGCGAACCCGCGCGGCAGGCCACCCGGCAGTTACTGGCGCTGCCATCGCCACCCACGGCAATCATGGCCGGCAACAACCTGATGACCCTCGGCGCGATGCACGCATTGCGCGATGCCGGGATCGAGGTCCCAGGCCAAATGGCGCTGGTGGGTTTCGATGACTTTGACTGGGCAGATTTCTTTGTGCCGCGCCTGACCTTGATTGCCCAGCCCTTCCAGGAACTGGGTGCACACGCGGTCAGTTTGCTGCTGGAGCGCATGGCCTCGCCCAAACGTAAAAAACACAGCGTACGCCTGGCCCCCACTTTGCGGATTCGCCATTCATGTGGCTGTCCTTGATCGGAAAAGCATTGGTATGAGCAGCCCTGTTTCCCTCGGAATCGACCTCGGCACTTCGGAACTCAAAGCTATCTTGCTGGATGAGCGCGGCAGCGTCCTGGCCCATGCCGGTGCCCGGTTGACGGTATCGCGGCGGCACAGCGGCTGGTCCGAGCAGGATCCGCAAGACTGGTGGCAGGCTTGCCTGAGTGCGTTGGATCAATTGCGCCTTGAGCAGCCCGAGGCTTTCTCCCGTGTGTGCTGCATGGGCCTGTCGGGGCAGATGCATGGCGCGGTATTGCTGGGGGATGACAACCGCGTGTTGTACCCGGCGATCCTCTGGGATGACTCTCGGGCGGTGGCCCAGGCTCAAGCCCTGGGGCGTGATTACCCAGACTTTGCCGAGGTCACCGGCAGTTTGCCAATGGCGGGGCTGACAGCGCCCAAGTTGCTATGGATGCAGCAGCATGAGCCAGAGGTGTTCAACGCCATCGACTGTGTGTTGTCACCCAAGGATTACCTGCGCCTGCGCTTGAGCGGCGAGCGCATCAGCGATGTTTCCGATGCGGCCGGTACCTTGTGGCTGGACGTGGCCAACCGTTGCTGGTTCGAGCCAATGCTGCGTGCCACAGGGCTAAAACTGTCGCACATGCCTTCGTTGGTGGAAGGTGGCGCCGCCAGCGCGCGCTTGAACCATACGACAGCAGCGCAACTGGGTTTGCCACCCGACCTGGTGATCGCCGGGGGAGGAGGGGACAACCCGGTGGCAGCGGTCGGTATTGGCGCAATCAATGCCGGTGACGGGTTTATCACCTTGGGCACCAGCGCCGCGATCGTCGCCATTACCGACCATGCGGCCGGCAATCCTGCCAGTGCCGTGCACAGTTTTTGCCATGCGTTGCCCAATCGTTGGTACACCATGGGTGCCATGTTGGCGGGGGCCAGTTGTTTGCGCTGGGTGACACGGCTGACGGGGTTCACCGATGAACCGGCGTTGTTGGATCAGGTACAGGCAACGTTGCCGATCGGGCATCCGGTGCCGCTGTCCAGCCCATTGTTTTTGCCGTACCTGGCCGGTGAGCGAACGCCTCACAACGATCCCTTGTTGCGCGGCGGTTTCATGAACCTGGGCCACGACTGCACCCCGGCGATGCTCGGTTATGCGGTGATGGAAGGGGTCGGGTTCGGGTTGCTGGATGCGTTGCATGCGGTGGAGTCCGCCGGCGCAACCGTACAGGCCTGCGCCCTGGTGGGCGGTGGTGCCCGCAGTGCGTATTGGGCGCAATTGCTGGCCAACATCCTCGATCGGGAGATCTATACCTTGCAGGGCAGTGAACTGAGTGCGTGCATTGGTGCGGCGAAGCTGGGGTTTCAAGCCATGGGGCTCGGCGCCGAACTGTTGTCGGCGGGCATTCCGGTCAAGGTGCGTTTTGTTCCGGATGCTGCACAACGGCCAGGATTGCAGGCTCGCTATCGCAACTTCAAGGGATTGTTGACGGCGGCGCAGGCGTTGCATGAGTGAAACCCTAACGTCTGATACTCTGCCGCCGCACAAACCGAGGCGATACTGACAAGGATGACGGGCATTGGAATTTACTGAAAATATTGTGCCGCTGATCACGGGCAAACTGAAAAACAACACAGTCGACCTGAAAATATTTTCCCCCTACCTGACAGGGGACGTCGCTTTAGGCATAGCAAAGCTCGGCAAGAGCGCGAAAGTATTCACACTGTTGAATGTGCAGGTACTCGCGTTCGGTTCCTCCTGTTATTGCACGATAAAAGCGCTTATGGAGGCGAAGTTCGAGGTTTATTCGGTTCCCAACCTGCATGCCAAGATGATTATCGCCGATGGGTCGTTCATCACGGTGGGCAGCCAGAACTTTACGGATAATGGGAATACCCGGAGCAAAGAGGTCAGCTTCCTGTTTAGTGGAATGAACACTCGAGCTCGTTCGATTGTCTCGAAACTGGAGGCGACGGCCGAGAAGATCACGCCTGAGTATTTGGAGTTGGTAAAACAGAAGGCAGACAGTTTTTCGGCGCGCTATGAAAAATTGAAAAACGATGTCGATCAAGCCGAAAAGCAACTGGTTTCGGCAAGAAAGAAAGGCCCGCAGAAAGCTCGGGAGGTCGGTCGCCAAGTGATGTCGGCACTGGGGAAAAAGCCGCAATCAAACCCTCGTCCGTGCACTGTCGGCCTCGTCCATCGGCCGTATGACGAGAGCAGGCCAGAGGATCTGTATTCCCTTAAAGGCCAGAAACTATTGGAGTGGTCCATCAAAGGAACGAAACATTTCCTGGTGCCCCAACACCGTTACTTGTGTATTTCCAAGGAAGGGAAAATCGGCTGGGTAAGGGTAAACAGTACCGTCTATTCGTTTGTCGGAGATCGGCTACTCCTCGACGCAGGCGATATTCGCAAGCGGCCTGAGTGGACGGCGAGGGTTGATTCGTCGGATGTCGCCCAGCAGTCAACACAGGGTGCAGCCAACTTGCGAGTCACCGTGTTTAACGCCGCTGAGCAAGCGTTGTGTCATGTGTTTATGACGTACAACAGTTCAACGCTCACCCGGTACTCCACGAACCTGCCGGCAAAAATCACGGGTGTCAGACGACCCTTGAAGGAGTGTCGCGCGGCCATTGACTGGATCGACACACACGCTGTCAGCTTCTGCGCGGATATCAAACGCAATATCACGATACCTTTCAAATTCGAAGACCGATTGGCTGGCCACCGGGCAGACGCTTTTTTTGGCCGCGATGACTCTACGCACTACGTAAGACTGGTCGAGCTGGGCAAGAATAGTCTTGCGCTGCAAGTGACGGACTCGCCTGACTGAACAATGGTTTTTTCTCAGGTGACGGCGTGTTCATCCAGTCACCTGAGGATGAATCAACAGCATCTATCAGTGCCGGTCGAGCCACACCGTCTGCGCATTGCAGAATTCGCGTACGCCGAAATGTGACAGCTCTCGACCGAACCCGCTTTTCTTTACGCCGCCGAAGGCCACCCGTGGGTCCGAGGCGCAATAACCATTGATAAACACACCGCCGGTTTCCAATTGGTCGGCGATGTGTTGTGCCTGTTCAAGGTTGGCCGTGAAGATCGTCGACGCCAGGCCAAACTCGCTGTCATTGGCGAGCGCCAGGGCGTGCTCGGCGTCACGGGCCGTGATGATTGACGCCACCGGGCCAAACAGTTCCTGCTTGAAGGAAGTCATCTGGTCGGTGACATCCCCCAACACGGTCGGCTGATAGTAATTCCCGGCACCGTCCACCTTGTTGCCGCCCAGCAGCAAGGTGGCGCCTTCGGCCAGGGTGGCCTGGACTTGTTGATCCAGCTCATCACGCAGGTCGAAACGCGCCATGGGCCCGACGTAAGTTTCGGCGGACTGCGGGTTACCGATGACCAATTGGCGGGTTGCCGCGACAAAACGAGCGGTGAAGGCTTCCACTACTCCCTGTTCGACGATCAGGCGCTTGGCAGCGGCGCATACCTGGCCAGTGTTCTGGTAGCGACCAATCACCGCCGCCTGGACTGCGACGTCGAGGTCAGCGTCATTAAGCACGATAAACGGATCGGAGCCGCCCAGTTCCAGCACGCACTTCTTCAAGGCTGCACCGGCCTGGGCACCAATCGCCATGCCGGCACGCACGCTGCCAGTGAGGGTCACGGCGGCAATTCGCGGGTCAGCGATGGCGTTGGAGACGCCGTCCTGGTCAACGTTGATCACCTCGAACAGGCCTTCGGCAAATCCTGCACGCTGGAACGCATCCCGCAGCAGGTAGGCGCAGCCCATCACGTTTGGCGCATGCTTGAGCACGTAGGTGTTACCCGCGAGTAGCGTGGGTACCGCGCCGCGCAGCACTTGCCAGACCGGGAAGTTCCACGGCATCACGGCCAGGATCGGTCCCAGCGGGCGGTATTCGATACGGGCGTGGCCGTTGTCCACCTGCACGGGCTCGGCCAGCAACATTGCCGGACCGTTTGCGGCGTACCACTCGCAGAGCTGGGCACATTTTTCAATTTCGGCGCGGGCCTGGGTGATGGGTTTGCCCATTTCGAGGGTGATCATCTGTGCCATGGGCGTGAGGCTGTCGCGCAGCACCCGGGCCAGGTCGAGCAGTTTTTGCGCACGATGTTCCACGGGGATCCGACGCCAGGCGGCAAAGCCAACGGTGGCTCGTGTCAACGCCGCGTCCAGCTGGGCCTGGGTTTCAAAAGGGTACTGGCCCAGCGTTTCACCGTTGGCGGGGTTGATGGAAACAGCGTGGGGAAGGGGAGTCATGGCACCGTCCTGCTCAGTGAAGAATGGGCTCAGGTTACGGCGCTGTTGCTTTTCCGGAAACTGAATAATACTAAGCCTTTCATTCACGATTGGAGAATGACTTGGATCTGGTCCAGCTGGAAATCTTCAAGGCGGTGGCGGAGCAGGGCAGCATCAGCGCCGCTGCCCAGTTGATTCACCGGGTGCCGTCAAACCTCACCACCCGTATCAAACAATTGGAACAGGACCTGGGCGTGGACCTGTTTATTCGCGAGAAGAGCCGCCTGCGTCTGTCGCCGGCCGGCTGGAGTTTTCTTGGCTATGCCCGGCGTATCCTGGAACTGGTACAAGAAGCGCGTATGACCGTCGCCGGCGATGAGCCCCAGGGACCGTTCTCCCTCGGTTCCCTGGAAAGCACCGCCGCCGTGCGGATTCCTGCGCTGCTGGCCGCCTACAACCAAAAGCACCCCAGGGTCGAACTGGCCCTGGCCACAGGCCCATCCGGCACCATGATCGACGGCGTGCTCGCCGGGCACCTGACCGCCGCGTTCGTCGACGGCCCCGTGCTGCACCCGGCGCTGGAAGGCGTCCCGGTGTTTGAGGAAGAAATGGTCATCATCGCACCGCTGCACCATCCGCCTATCTCCCGCGGGCAGGATGTCGGCGGTGAGAGCCTGTACACCTTTCGGCCTAATTGCTCCTATCGGCACCACTTCGAGGGTTGGTTCACCCAGGATGGCGCGGTGCCCGGCAAGATCTTCGAGATGGAGTCGTACCACGGCATGCTCGCCTGCGTCAGTGCTGGCGCCGGGTTGGCATTGATGCCCCGCAGCATGCTGGAGAGCATGCCGGGGTTTACGGCAGTGAGTGTGTGGCCGCTGTCGGACAACTTGCGCTTTTTGCAGACGTGGCTGATCTGGCGCCGGGGCACGGTGTCCCAGAGCTTGACCATGCTGGTGCGGTTGCTGGAGGAGCAGGGGTTGGTAAGGGCGCAGGCCTGATCAGCCTGCGCCCGTCTTTCAGTGGGTGCCGCGAGGAATGGTCTTGAGCAGGTCGGCCGGGCTGATGTGGCCCACGACCTGCTGCACGCCGCTACCCGGCAACGGAAGGCCAAGGATATGCCCCTTGATCTTGCCCACCACGTGCATCTCGCACGGCTTGCAGTCGAACTTCAGCGTCAGCACTTCATCACCGTGGATCAACTGCATCGGCGCGACCTTGGTGCGTACGCCAGTGACACCTTTGGCCTGTTTGGGGCACAGGTTGAAGGAGAAACGCAGGCAGTGCTTGGTGATCATCACCGGCACTTCGCCGGTTTCTTCATGGGCCTCGAAGGCCGCATCGATCAGCTTGACCCCGTGACGGTGATAGAACTCCCGGGCCTTCTGGTTGTAGACGTTGGCCAGGAACGACAAGTGGGCTTCCGGGTACACCGGCGGTGGCGTGGTCTCGGCTTTGCGGCCACCCCGTGGGTGGGCCTGGATGCGGGCAACCGTCAGCGCTTCGATCACTTCACGGCGCAAGGCCTTGAGTTGTGAGTTAGGGATGAAGAAGGCCTGCGGTGCATCCAGTTCGATAGCCGTGGCGTGGTACTGAGTGGTGCCCAGTTGCCCCAGCAGGTCGTGCAGTTGCTCCAGGGCCTGTTCCGGCTTGTTGGCCACGCCGAACGGACCGTCCAGGGCGACGCTGGCGCTAATGCCTTCCTCGCTGGTGGCGGTCAGTTCCAGACGGTCTTCGCGCAGGCGAGCGACCCAGGACAGGCCAATCCGGCGCTCGGCGGAAGTCTTGAGCAAGGCCTGCTGCCAGTTGTGATCCAGGTTGCGGTTCAGCGGGTGATTCGGTCGCAGGCTGTGGAGCCCGGCCGGCATCTCGTTGGGCTCGACACGGTAGCGGTAGCGTTTTTCACCGTCCTCGTCGAACTCGCCTTTAGGCTCGGCGATGTTGGCACGGAACCCGACGACTTCACGCTTGATCAGCACATTCAGCCCGTCGCCGTTGGACAGCGGCTCGTGGGTCACCACCAGCAGGTCACGCTTGCCGGCTTTCTCTACCACACCTACCGGCAAGCCGGTGAAGGTTGGGGTGTCAAAGGCGCCGATGTCGATCTTGCGATCGCTGACGAAGTAGTCGGTGCTGCCTCGGTGGAAGGTTTTTTCCGGGTCGGGCAAGAAGAAGTGTGCAGTACGGCCGCTGGACGCGCGGGCGAGGTCCGGGCGATCTTCAAGAATTTCGTCCAGGCGCTGGCGGTAATAGGCGGTAATGTTCTTCACATAGCCCATGTCCTTGTAGCGACCCTCGATCTTGAACGAGCGCACGCCTGCTTCCACCAGTGCACGCAAGTTGGCGCTCTGGTTGTTGTCTTTCATCGACAGCAGGTGCTTCTCGAAGGCGACGACGCGGCCCTGGTCATCCTTGAGGGTGTAGGGCAGGCGGCAGGCCTGGGAGCAGTCGCCACGGTTGGCGCTGCGGCCATTCTGGGCGTGGGAGATGTTGCACTGGCCGGAGAACGCCACGCACAACGCACCATGGATGAAGAACTCGATGGCTGCGTCGGTTTCGTCGGCAATCGCGCGGATCTCCTGCAGGTTCAGCTCGCGGGCCAGTACCAGTTGGGAGAACCCCGCCTGGTCGAGGAACTTCGCCCGGCCCAGGGTACGGATGTCGGTCTGGGTGCTGGCGTGCAGCTCGATCGGCGGGATGTCCAGCTCCATCACTCCCAGGTCCTGGACGATCAGCGCATCAACGCCGGCGTCATACAACTGGTGGATCAGCTTGCGGGCCGGCTCCAGCTCGTTGTCGTGGAGGATGGTGTTAATGGTGGTGAACACCCGGGCATGATAGCGACGGGCGAACTCCACCAATTGGGCGATATCACTCACCTCGTTACTGGCGTTGTGGCGGGCGCCGAAGCTCGGGCCACCGATGTACACGGCATCGGCACCATGCAGGATGGCTTCACGGGCAATGGCCACGTCACGGGCAGGGCTGAGCAATTCCAGGTGATGCTTGGGCAGGGACATAGTTTTTTTAGTCAGGCTTGTCACGGAGGTGCGCATTGTAGCCGTGAATTGCCTGACCGGCACCTGTTCAGCCTTTGGCCGCCATCGCCGTGACTTCCACGCGCATGCCTTCCACCGCCAGCGCCGCAACGCCAACCGCCGCGCGTACCGGCCAGGGCTTGGCGAAGTAGCGTTTGTAGACTTCGTTGAAGGCGGCGCGGTCGGCCATGTCGGTCAGATAGATGGTCAGGTGCATGACCCGGTCGATGGAACTGCCGGCACGTTCCAACGCCACTTTGAGGGCTTGCAGGGTGCATTCGCTTTGCAGGGTGATGTCGCCCAGTTCCAGGCTGCCGTCCGCGCGTGTAGGTATTTGGGTGGAGACGAGGATGCCGTTGAAGCCGATAACGTCGCTGGAGATGGAGTCCGGGTCGAGGTCGGGGGTGAAGGTGAGGTCTTGGTTTGCCATGTAAAATCTCTTGGTTGGAGGGGGCAGGGGGCTGCTAGAAATCGGATCATACTGGATGCCGGGCACGAAGAATCAGCGCGCTGGCGTGAGGTAAATGAACTTCGTTTCTTTTGCACCCGTTACAACAAGCGGCTCTATGTACTCAGTCAACAACTCCGGTTGAGCGGTACATTCTACGGGCACCTATCACAGCATCCGAGTGCGTACTGCCCAGGATACGGTTTGCCGCATACAGCGACAGAAGCTCAGTGCAGTTCTGCTTCGCCCTTGCACCTGAAAGCACAGCATTGAGCCCTTCAATGATATCCGTGGTCTCCGCATGCTGGCCTTCGGCACGAATTTTCTCGGTGATAGACCATGCAATATTGGCAAGTTTCTCCTCTTTCTCAATATTGCATACGGTGAGACCTCGAGTAAGTGCAGCCTGCGTGCGCTTCACTTCCGGAGAGCTGCGATTAACCGCTTTATCCAGACTCAACGCAGTGAGCTTTTCCGCCATGGAAATAGTCTGTGCATTGGCAGACAAGGAAAAAAGAGACATCAGAGTAAAATGTATGATTTTCAATATATCCCCCTATCTAACTGTCTAAAAAGTAAGCTCAAGTGCTACTTATGGTGAGCAGATCCTCTGATCTCAAACGTTTGATTACCAAGGCTGACGTTACCTCGATTACCCTTGATCTTGACCCTGATTCATGACCCTTACCGTCTTTTGGGAGGTTTCCTACCTGCTCTGTAAGACGAGAAGAGGGCGAATGAGTGATTCCAACAACTTCCGGCATCGCCACAAATATAACTAAACTAAACAGTTATTTAGTTTAGTTATATGTTTTTGTCATAATTATCAAAACTAAGAGGCAGACTTTCACGCTAATTTGAGCCCCGATCTAGGCGGGCTATTTGCCGAAACCAGCTATGATCGGCAGGCAAATTTCAAGGAGGCTATATTATGCAAAACCGCCACTACCCGAAAAACCCTCCATCTGTTGGGTCGATCATACTGACGTCGTATGGTGCCTTCGCTCATGAAAATGAGATCCCTAAGTCTCGTGCTGCTGATGCTGTACGTATGGGCAACGAGATTGCCGATGGTTTTGATACCGATGGCGACCATTTGAAAGCTTTAATGCTGCTCCTGTCTGACGCCCCGGTCGATCCTTTACTCAAAGCTTCCGCTGCACAGAAGGGTTCAGTGTTGGGCCTTGCTGCGCTGGGTTACTTGTTGTCACGTCATGCCCTAGGCGAAAAGGTTCGTCAGGCACTGATTCATGGCGGTGGGGTTTTCTTGGCCAAGCTCACTGGCAAGCCAGAGGCTCCGTCTGTCGAGGTTGAGGTGTTCAGTACATGGCAGGAATACCAGGATTATCTGGAGCCCATTTTGAAGAGTGGTAATTTTGAGGCTCAAAAGGTTTCTTCATTTTCGTGACTGTTCCGAGGAGCCAGTGAGCTGGCTCCAAATCTGACCAGACGCTCCCACGTCCGTATATGGCGGTTCGCATAATGTATATTATGTTAAATTAAAGATCATGTCATAGATGTTCATGAGCCACCTAAGCCACTGATTCGGCAAACCTACTTCTGACGTCCACTCTTTCAACGGGCCATGTACTCCGTGTTCATGGCGAGTCATTGAATCAGGTGGCTGCCGATGAAACTGATCCAGGCTTCGTGTTCACCATGATGAGGCTCGACAACTATCAATTGATCTGAAGCAGTTGCACATCAAACACGAGTGTCGCATTTGGCGGTATCAGCCCTGCAACTCCTCTTGCTCCATAGGCGTAATCTCCAGTGATTATCAGCGTACTTCTCTCGCCAAGACTCATTTGAGGAATCCCCTTATCCCACCCACGAATGACTTGGCCTACGTCAATTTTGAACTTGAATGGAGTGCCTCTATCACGGCTCGAGTCAAACTTATTACCATTTTCGAGGCAGCCGATGTAATGAATGGTAACCGTATCCCCTTGTTTCGGATAATTAACCCCATCGCCAGGCAATGTCGTTGTTACAGTGACGCCCATTTCTCATACCTCCATGAAGGACAGTGAATCTGTGCATCGCAGCCCGTGGTGCACAATCCACCTCCATGATTTCTGATAGGCGCTGACGTTTAAACTGTT
Organism: Pseudomonas spelaei; assembly: GCF_009724245.1. Classification (GTDB taxonomy): domain Bacteria; phylum Pseudomonadota; class Gammaproteobacteria; order Pseudomonadales; family Pseudomonadaceae; genus Aquipseudomonas; species Aquipseudomonas spelaei. The sequence goes on from NZ_WNNK01000005.1 coordinate 186,888, forward strand.
AAAAATGACAGTTTTTAAGATCGTTTTGTTACTTATTACAAGCTGATTAGATCGTATTCCCACCGGAGCCTGATGATCTCCCAGCCCGTAACAGATTCGTCTCGACGCATCTCCCTCAGATCAGTCCTGAACCCTCCTGTCCCACCTTTAAATCGCAACCGAGCATTTGATTCTGCGGCCAGATACGCTAAAACTCTAGGTGCTATGCCACCTTGGAAGGCAATTTATGGCAATAACGCAAAACACCCGTTGGGTACAGGTCGACAGCCCCCTTGGCGGCGATGTTCTGTTGCTGCAAAGCATGGAAGGCAGTGAAGAGCTTGGGCGTTTATTTCATTATGAGTTGGACCTTACCTCCGAAGACCGGGCGATCAAATTCGACCAGTTGCTGGGCAAACCGATGGGGCTGGCCCTGGAGCTCTACGGTGGGAGCCAACGCTACTTTCACGGCATTGTCGGCAGCTGCCGGCAACTGACCGGTCACGGCCAGTTCGCGGGTTACCGTGTCAGCCTGCGGCCCTGGTTCTGGTTGCTCACGCGGACTTCAGATTGCCGGATTTTCCAGAATCATACGGTGCCGGACATCATCAAGCAGGTGTTCCGCGACCTCGGCTTCTCTGATTTCGAAGACAGCCTGAGCGGCAGCTACCGCGAGTGGGAATATTGCGTGCAGTACCGCGAAACCAGTTTCGACTTCGTCAGCCGGTTGATGGAGCAGGAAGGCATCTATTACTACTTCCGCCATGAAAAGGCTCGCCATGTCCTGGTGTTGGCCGACGCCTATGGTGCCCATTCCACGGCGGCAGACTACGCCTCGGTGCCCTTCTTCCCCCCCGATCGGCAAACGCGCGAACGCGACCATTTTTACGATTGGCAACTGGCACGGGAAGTACAACCCGGTTCGCTGGCACTGAATGACTATGACTTCCAGCGGCCCCGTGCCAGCCTTGAGGTGCGCTCCAGCGTGCCGCGCAACCACAGCAACGGCGACCATCCGCTCTACGATTACCCAGGTGAGTACTTGCAGAGCAACGATGGCGAACACTATGCGCGGACCCGCATCGAAGCCATTCATAGTCAGTTCGAACGGGTGCAGTTGCGCGGCTGTACTCGTGGGCTGGGTTCTGGTCATTTGTTCACGCTGACAGGCTACGACCGGGCCGATCAGAACCGCGAATACCTGGTGGTGGTCGCACGCTATCAGATCCGCCAGGAACTCTATGAAAGTGGGCCGCTGGAGCTGGCCGAGCAGTTCACCAGCGAGCTGGATTGCATGGATGCCAGCCAGGCCTTCCGTCCCCTCCCCCTGACGCCCATGCCCATTGTTCGCGGGCCGCAGACCGCCGTGGTGGTGGGGCCTGGTGGTGAAGAGATATGGACCGACCAGTACGGCCGGGTCAAGGTGCATTTCCACTGGGATCGCCATGACCAATCCAATGAAAACAGCTCCTGCTGGATTCGCGTGTCCCAGGCCTGGGCCGGTAAGAACTGGGGGGCGGTGCAGATCCCACGGATCGGTCAGGAGGTGATTGTCAGTTTCCTTGAGGGCGACCCGGATCGACCGATCATTACCGGGCGCGTCTATAACGCTGAACAGACTGTGCCCTACAAGCTGCCGGCCAATGCCACCCAAAGTGGGGTGAAAAGCCGTTCAAGCAAGGACGGCTCACCGGCCAACTTCAATGAAATCCGCATGGAGGACAAGAAAGGCGCGGAGCAACTGTTTATTCATGCCGAGAAGAACCAGGACATCGAGGTTGAGAACGACGAGACTCATTGGGTTGGCCATGACCGCCGCAAGACCATCGACAACGACGAAACCGTGCACGTCAAACACGACCGCAAGGAAACCGTGGGCAACAACGAAACCATCTCCATCGGTGTGAACCGTACCGAGGATGTGGGCAACAACGAGAAAATCACCATCGGCGTCAATCGCACTGAGCAAGTGGGCAGCAACGAAACCATCACCATCGGGGCGAACCGTACGGAAAAGGTCGGCGCCAACGAAAAGATCAGCATTGCCAGCAACCGTACCGAGGACGTTGGCGGCAACGAAACCATCGACATTACCGGCAACCGTAACGAAACGGTCAAAGGCAACGAAGGTATCGAGATCAACGGCAACCAGAGCACCCAGATCGGCCAGAACGAATCCCGCGACGTTGGCCAGAACCGCAGCACGAATATCAAGCAGAACGACAGCCTGGACGTTGGCAAGCATTTCGCCCTCACCGCCGGCGACTCCATCAGCCTGACCACGGGTGATGCCAGCATCACCCTGAAGAAGGACGGCACCATCGTGATCAGCGGCAAGAACATCACCCTCGACGGTTCTGGCGCCATCCACATCAAGGCCAACCGGAACGTGGTCGTCAAAGGCCAGAAAATTTTGCAGAACTAGCCATGGAGCGTGCGTTATGACCGTCGAATCCCCAGCCTCCTCCACCCCTGTACGCCTGGATGGCGTTGTGATTGGTCTGTTGCTGGATGTGCCCAAGGTGGACGCCCCGGTGGTGGCTTTTCCCGGTTGCCCAGGAGACACGGGGCTCGCCGCACGCACCACCACCGTCCTCAACCGCGAGGACATCGGCGCCCAGGTCGCGCTGATGTTCGAGGCTGGCGACCCCGGCCGGCCACTGGTGATCGGTCGCATCCAGCGGCTGGAAACCACGCCCCCGGCTATCGCCCATCTGGATGGCGAGCGCTTGGAGTTCACCGCCGAGCGGGAAATCGTCCTGCGCTGCGGCAAGGCCAGCATTACCCTCACGCGTGAGGGCAAGGTGCTAATCCGTGGGACCTACCTATCGAGTCGTTCATCCGGGGTGAACCGCGTCAAGGGTGGTTCAGTGCAGATCAATTGAGGCCGTAACGCCATGGAATTGATGAACAAGACCCGCCTCATCGGTGGCTACACGACCGCAACCGATAAAATCGGTCGCGAATGGCTGGTGGTGGTGGCAAAAGGCACTTATGGAATACCTGATCATCCCCGGCATGACCTTCGACTGCTCGAACAACAGGTCCCGCTGATCATGGCCGATGTCTTCCCAGGTGAACCTGGAGAGTCGGCTGCGCTCTACGAAAACGAATTTGCCCTGCACAAGCCACGTTGCGATGTCCTGTTGAATGGGCACTGTTACGCTCCCCATGGTGAACCCGCCACCGAGGTGACGGTGGCGCTGAAAATAGCGACGCTTGTCAAAGCCTTCAAAGTCGTTGGGCCACGGGTCTATGAGGCTGGTGCCTTCTCATGCGCCATCAGCAGACCGGCGCCCTTCACAAGCCTGCCCATTACCTACGCACAGGCTTTTGGTGGAGTGGATCGGACCCAGGCCGACTCGACAAAACATCAGTGGTACCCCTGGAACCACGCTGGCGTCGGGTTTCACCCAGGGGCAGATCCGCTGGTGATCAATGGCCTGCCGCTGCCGAATACCGAACAACTGGACAGGCCGATCACCACGCCCAACGGGAATTACAAACCGATGGCATTTGGCCCGATCGGTCGAGCCTGGCAGCAGCGCATCCAGTGGGCCGGCACTTATGATCAAGCGTGGCTTGATCACCAATTTCCATTCCTTCCAGAGGATTTTGATTTGCGCTATTTCCAGTGTGCGCCGGAGGATCAGCACATTGACTATCCCCAAGGCGGTGAAGAAGTCGCACTGCTCAATCTCAGCGCTAAAGGTCTGTCGACATTCAAGCTTCCGGCAAACCTGAAACTGGCGGTGCTCATGATTTTTCACGATGACACGATCCGGGAATTGGCTGCGGTTGTCGATACGGTCCTGCTTGAACCTGACGCGAATCGAGTGATGCTGACATGGCGAGCTTCTTCGCCGCTTGGACGCAACATCAGGGAAGTCGCCAAAGTCATCGTCGGGCAAACCGCCGATCAGTTCGAAAAGGCCAAGGCCAGCGAAGAACGCATGCGCGCAAAGTACTGCTTCACGTCATTGGAGCAACTCATCGAATGGACAAAAGAAGCCTACCCGCCGTCTGACGAGGAGCTGTGAGGCCTATGCACCCTCAGTCCCTGTTCATGACCGGCATGGGCATGGTTTGCCCCGTTGGCTTGTCCGTGCCCAGTGCCTGCGCGGCCAAACGGGCCGGGCTTTCAGCCCTGCAAGAACTGCCCTTTTTGGACAATGCTTGCGAACCTATCATTGGCGCGGTGGTAGCCACGATTGACTTGGCGCTCCCAGCCTCAGTGCGTCTGGCTGAACTCATGACTCAGGCCCTGGCTGAACTCATCCAGGGCGCGCCACCACTGGACTGGACAGCCGTTCCTTTTCTCCTGTGCCTGGCTGAGCCGGAGCGTCCCGGCGTCAACATCAGGGCGCTGGCCCAGAGCGTCATACAAGACGTATCTGCCAAGCTGGGCCTACATTTCCACCCCAGCCAATCCAGGATCATCCCTTCCGGACAGGTTGCTGGCATACAGGCTCTGCATGAAGCCCGTCGATTAATCTACGAAACACGGGCGCCCGCCTGCCTGGTGGGTGGAGTTGACTCCTTGCTCAATGCTTCGACACTTCAGTGGCTGGATAACCATCGCCGATTGAAAACCAGCACCCACGGTGACGGCTTGTTTCCTGGCGAAGGGGCTGCGGCCGTGCTGATCCAGGCAAGCCGGCAACCTGGCACCTGCCTGGAGATATCAGGCCTTGGCATTGGCCAAGAGGATGCCCCGCTTTTATCGTGCAAGCCGCTGCGCGCAGGTGGGCTGACAACAGCCGCTCGCACGGCACTGACGGAGGCACAGCTGGGTTTTCACCAGATTGATTTGCGCCTGTCCGATGTCACAGGAGAACAGTACGGGTTCAAGGAAATCCCCTTGATGGAGGCCCGGCTTTTGCGCACCGTGCGCAAAGAGGATCAACCCCTTTGGCATTGGGCAGAAGCCATTGGTGACACCGGAGCGGTTGCCGGAATCGCCCAATGGATCCTCGCGGATCAGGCTTTTCGCAAAGGCTATGCACCCGGAAAAAACGCGATCTGCTTGAGCAGTGCTTTGGACGGCGCGCGAGCCGTTGCTGTCGTGCGTGGGATCAACCATTCCGAGGGCATTCTATGAGCTGCGATGTCTATGCAAATGGCGATGAGATTGCCTGCAAAGCCGGTGGCGGCAAGGTCATTGCGGCGTTCCCGGATGTTTGTTTAACCCCTCCTCCCCCTCCGGCAGGCCCGATCCCGGTACCTTATCCCGACACTTCATATTCCAAGGACATGCAGCAAGGCAGTAAGACGGTAAAGATCGAAAACAAAGAGATCATGTTAAAGAACCGCTCATTTTACAAAACCTCACCCTTGGGGGATGAAGCGGCAACCAGAAGCCAAGGCGCTGGTGTTATCACTCACGTCATCACCGGCAAGACCTATTTTGTTTCATGGTCCATGGATGTGCTTTTCGAAGGCCAGAACGTAGACCGACATACCGATCTCACCACCTCAAACCACGCCAGCCCTGCGGCTAATGCAGCGGTCCCCATGGTTAATACCGCCAAATATGCCCCGGTGCAGCAAGACTCCAAGGTGCCGGGCAAACACAAGTGTGAATGTTGTGGCGGCGCGGCCCATAGCAAAGCTCAGGCAAACGGGGAATATATGTCGGAAGGTGAGTTCTACGACACGGCGCAAAGCCCCGAGAACGGGGCCCTACTCGCCAAAGTTCGTAAAAGCCCCAAGTGCAAACACCTGTTGCCACCCGCCGGAAAAAAACCGGGAGGATGCAATAAATACTATAAAACCGAGATCCGGGAGAAAAAGAACATCGAAAATGACTGGGCAATGAATCGACCAGGTTATATGGAGTGGAAAGGCGTGAAACAGGGAGAACCTGTTGCCCACCGAGTGCCTAAGGCCGCCGGGGGTTGCCCTGCCGGACAGGGAAACCTCGCGCCTACCGGTCGTAAATGTGCCAAGCTCGAAACCGAATTGAGCGCACTTCAAGAAAAACGCGCCAGTAGCTTCCGAGGGTCCTGACGATGAACACTTCCCCTTACAAGTACTCCCTCAGACCCGACTTCCTCCAGGGCTGTTTCTATTGGAAAGGACGTGGATACCACTACTCCAGCGCCGCGCCTAAAGAAGTCTTGGCGCCTGGTGGATGGCTGAGCAACGACCCCTGGATGGCATTGGCGGCGGTCATGGAAAGTGCAAAACAGGGTGACTACCGCCATGCTTCCCAATTGAGAAAGTTTATTCTCGACGAAGACAGCGCGCCGACATTGGTATCGGCTTGCCTGGGGCTGACAGCTGATACGGGGCTTGATGCCGACCTGGACTTCCTTGCCGAACTCCTGATCGAAGGCCCCGACTACCTGCGTATTGAAGCCAGTCTGGCCGCTCAGTGGTCGGGGGTTCTGTGGCTGGTACCTTTCATGGTTGAAGCTTGGCGCGCGCTTGAGCGTCGAGCGGATCAAGAAGCCATAGAAGCGAACCTGTCAAACCTGCTGGATCCCCTGGAAGACGAGCCTGAGTTCTACGGTCACAACCTGAGCCCAATCGAATACCGAGCAGCTATCGATTCGCGCCTGGGCCAGTTGAAGAACACCTGTGGGAACGATAGATGCTCGATCCTGAGCGGCCTGCCCGTTGATATGAACAGACAGGTCTGGCTCATGCGAAAATCCCTGATCCCCAAAGACCCTGACGACTGGATGGATTGGAGCAACTTCCTGCTCTGGAGACGTAAATTCGAGGTCTACTCCGGTGTTGATTGTTCCAGCTTCTATGGAAAAAACGGCGAGTTTCAACCCCTCAATGCCGCCGCTGTTCTCGATCAATACATGGCCGCTCCCCAGCCCTTTGAAGCCGGTGAGCGTTACTTCTTTGGCAACCGGGTTGCGTAACACACGAGCACGACAGAGACATCATGGTCCCAATCCCATCCATGCTCGACCAACACGCCGAAGAAGCTTGCTTCCTCATCCTTCTGCACCATTACGCGGTGCGCGGCCCCCATTACAACCTGGATGATCTCGGCAAGTTGGACGAACGCATCGACGCCCATCTCGACGGCCTGCGCATCGCCGGCTCAAGCGGCCTGGAACTCCTGCTGGCCCAGCTCGGCCCGCACACTGTCGGCGAGATGTTCGCCAGTGTGGTGCTGGCCGTTGAGGGGAACAATGCGCAAGCGTTGTCGCAACTCAGCGAGCACTTGAGACGTGCGGCGCAAACCGAACAGGGTTATTTGATGGCTTTGGGCTGGCTCGACTGGCAGCGGGTAGCGCCCTGGATCGAGCGCCTGCTCGCCTCCTCCGAACCGCTGTTCCGCCGCCTCGGTTTGGCCGCCTGCGGTATGCATCGCCAGGATCCTGGCCCATCCCTGCTGACCGAACTGTCCCGTGCCGATCCAAACGTACTGGCACGGGCCGCCCGCACTGCCGGCGAATTGCGTCGACGCGACCTGATGCTGGCCCTTGGTGCCCATCGTCTGCACACGGACCCCGCCACGCGCTTCTGGGCCAATTGGGCCACGGCACAGATGGGTGATGAGCAAGCCCTGGAGCCATTACGCCCGTTCGCCGAGCAACCGGGCGAGTTTCAGTACCCTGCGCTCTGCGTGGTGTTGGCCTGGCAACCTCGTGAACACAGCATCCCTTGGATACGCCTGATGACACAGCACACCGAGCAGCGGCGTAGCGGCATCCAGGCCATTGGCCTGCTGGGCGACCCAGCCAACGTACCCTGGCTGATCCAGCAGATGAGCGACTTGCCTTATGCTCGCGTCGCCGGCGAAGCCTTCAGCCTGATTAGCGGCGCTGACCTGGCATTGCTCAATCTGGAATTGCAGGATCTGCCGGATTTCGATGCTGGCCCGAACGACGACCCTGAGGACGCCAATATCGACATGGACCCCGATGAAAATCTGCCCTGGCCAGACCCACGACGGATCGCCGCCTGGTGGCAGGCCCATGGTGGCCATTTCCAGGCGGGTATCGCCTATACGCTGGGCCTGCGCCAGAGCGAAAGCAGTTTTCGACAAATACTTGCCCAAGGCCAGCAACGCCAGCGGATTGCCGCTGCCTGCGGGATTGCCCGTTTTCGGCCAGACGAAGTGCTTTTCCCTACCAGTGCACCGGCTTGGCGGCAAAAGAGGCTGCTGGGGGACGCCGAACGCCACAGTTAGCTGATCCCGCTAGGCGATCACCCTCAACAAGGCTCATTCGACTGACCGCTGGCGCGGTGCGTTGGAAGGAAGACTTGGGGAAATTCGTATACCATATCTGCAAATCATTCTGAACGATCACCACCGTGACCCTGACAAAACTCAACGCTCCCGACCTTGGCAATTCGCCTTCGACCTCGGAAATCATCACCCGCCATCTGCGTGACGCCATCGTCGCCGGGCATTTCGCCGAAGACGAGCCGATTCGCCAGGACGATGTCGCTCGTCAGTTCAACGTCAGCAAGATTCCCGTGCGCGAAGCCCTCAAGCGCCTGGAGGCCGAAGGCCTGGTGCTGTTCCAGCGCAATCGCGGGGCAATGGTCACCCGGGTTTCCGATGCAGAACTCGCGCAGATGTTCGAGGTGCGCATGCTGCTCGAGGACAAGGTACTGCGCCTGGCCATTCCGAACATGACCGAAGAAACCTTCGCCCGTGCCGAACGCATCTGCCAGGAGTTCATCGGCGAGGATGACGTGGGACGCTGGGCCGAGCTCAACTGGGAACTGCACGCTTGCCTCTACGAACCGGCGCAGCGGCCGTTTCTGGTCGGCCTGATCCGCTCGGTCAACGACAAGCTGGAGCGCTACCTGCGCATGCAGATGAGCCTTTCGGCCGGCAAGGAGCGGGCTGATCACGAACACCGGGAAATCCTCGCCGCCTGTCGTGCCGGCGATACAGACCTGGCGGTGAAATTACTCGACGAACACATCGCCGGCGTCTGCAAGACGCTGTTCGAGCACCTGCCCCACAGCCACTGATCACTTCAGCGGCTTAGAATGTTCCGTTAAGGGGCGCCCTGCCCCTGCTGTGCTCCCTTCCGTAACACCTCCCTGACAGGCGCCATGGCGCCGTTGCCTCGCTGACGACCGCTGGGTCGGTCTGATTCAAGGGCTGGTAAACATTCGACACAAGAAAAGCAAACTCGGCACGTCCATTGCTAGCGACTAATATCGTATACGAAATCCTCTATACGTTATCTGTCAGCACTTCCCAATGACGAGGCTTCTATGAAAAACCCCGCATTTGCCGTAGCGCTCAGCGCTGTTCTCAGTACCTCTTTTATCGCTACCGCGCACGCCGACAAGCTCGATGACATTATCGGTTCGGGCAAGCTGCGCTGTGCTGTGACCCTGGACTTCCCGCCCATGGGGTTTCGCGATGCCAGCAATCAACCAGCCGGTTTCGACGTGGACTACTGCAACGATCTGGCGAAGATTCTCGGGGTCGAGGCCGAAGTGGTGGAAACACCGTTCCCGGACCGCATTCCAGCGCTGATCTCCGGGCGCGCTGACGTGATCGTCGCCTCGACATCCGACACCCTCGAACGGGCCAAGACCGTCGGCCTCTCTGTGCCCTACTTCGCGTTCCAGATGGTCGTGCTGACCCGTGACAATACCGGCATCAACAGCTTCGACGACATCAAAGGCAAAGCGCTGGGCGATACCAGCGGCACCTTTGAAGCCATCGCCCTGGAAAACGATGTGAAAAAGTGGGGCACGGGTACCTTCCGCGCCTACCAGTCACAAAACGATACGCTGCTGGCGGTGGCCCAGGGACACATCGACGCCACCGTGGTCACCAACACCGTGGCCGCCGCAACGGTCAAGTCGGGCAAATACCCGAATCTGAAAATCGCCGGTAACGCGCCTTACACCATCGACTATGTGTCCCTGGGTGCCAAACGCAACGAATACGGCCTGATCAACTACCTGAACCTGTTCGTCAATCAGCAGGTGCGCAGCGGTCGTTATAAAGAGCTGTTCGTCAAATGGGTAGGCACCGAGATCCCGCCGACCGATCTGACCGTGCCAAAGGTCTACTACTGAGGTGTCCTGCATGCCTAGGTCTATTGCTCTGACCGGCCGCAGCCTGATTTCGGGCGCCGCCCAGGGAGCCTTGCTGTTTGCCGATGTCGGGCTGAGCTTCTGGGGCGGAGTCGACCCTTGCACGGGTGAGGTCATTGATCGTCACCATCCCCTCAGCGGCGAGCACTTGGCTGGGCGTATCCTGGCCATTCCCAGTGGTCGTGGTTCGTGTACCGGCAGCAGTGTGCTGATGGAACTGATCAGCAACGGTCATGCACCGGCCGCTTTGGTACTGGCCGAAGCCGATGAGATCTTGACCCTGGGCGTGCTCGTGGCACAGCTCATTTTTGAGCGTTCCTTGCCGGTGCTGTGCATCGGCAAGGAGGCTTTCGCCGCCTTGCGCGGCCAAGCCTTCGCCCGCGTCGAAGGCGCCTCGCTGGTGGTGTTCGATCACGTGCCCGCCGATGCCTGGCAGGCCGCCGAGACGCCGCTGCCGATAAACGAAGCTGGTGCCTTGATCGAGCTCACCGAGTTCGACCGTTCACTGCTTGATGGCAAGCAAGGTAAAGCCCCACAGATGGCGATGCAGATCGTGCTGCGCATGGCCGAACTACAAGGCGCCCATTGTCTGTTGGATGTCACGCAGGCACACATTGACGGTTGCATTTACACCGGCCCCGCGAGCCTGCGTTTTGCCGAGCAACTGGTGCAGTGGGGCGCACAGGTACGGGTGCCCACCACCCTCAACGCCATTTCCGTTGACCAGCGCCGCTGGCGTGAATTGGGCGTCGCCCCGGCGCTTGGCGAGCCCGCCAGTGCCTTGGGTGATGCCTATATGGCAATGGGCGCGCAGCTCAGTTTCACCTGTGCCCCTTACTTGCTCGACAGCGCACCGAAGGCCGGCGAGCAGATTGTCTGGGCTGAGTCCAACGCGGTGGTCTACGCCAACAGTGTGCTCGGCGCACGCACCCTGAAATACCCGGATTACTTGGATATCTGCATCGCCCTCACCGGCCGTGCACCCCTGATCGGCTGCCATCTGGACGCCCAGCGCAAGGCCCGCCTGCTGGTTGAAATACCGGTATTGGCTGAACTCGATGATGCGTTCTACCCATTGCTCGGTTACCACATTGGCGCCCTCGCGGGCAGCCGGATTCCGTTGGTGCTCGGGCTGAAGCCGCACCAGCCAGGCTTGGACGACCTGAAAGCCTTCGGCGCCGCATTCGCCACCACATCGGCCGCGCCGTTGTTCCATATCGCCGGGGTGACACCCGAAGCACTCGACCCGGCACAGGTGCTGGAACCGGACGCCCAGGTGCCAGTGGAAACCATCGAGCTGAAGGACTTGCTGCTCAGTTGGCGTGAACTCAACAGCGCTCGTGAAAGCCACGTGGATGTGGTTTCTCTAGGCAACCCGCACTTTTCCCTCAGTGAGTTCGCCCACCTGGCACGCTTGTGTCGTGGCCGGCACAAACACCCTGAGGTGGTGCTGGCTATCACCTGCGGTCGGGCCGTGCTGGAACAGGCCCGTGCAGCCGGGCATATCGCCGTGATTGAAGCCTTCGGCGCCACCCTGGTGACCGACACCTGCTGGTGCATGCTCGGCGAGCCGGTGATCCCGCCAACCGCCACCACCTTGATGACCAACTCGGGCAAGTACGCGCATTACGCCCCCGGCCTGGTGGGACGACAGGTGCACTTCACCAGCCTCACTGAATGCGTCGATACCGCTTGCAGCGCCAGTGCCAGTGGGCGATTGCCGACCTGGCTGCAACCTGCCTTGCTGATGGAGAGCCCCGTGCATGTTTGATTACACCTTCCAATGGCGTGCGACCCTGCGTGCCTTGCCGGACATGCTCGCCGGCGCCTGGGTCACCTTCGAGACAGCCGCGTTGTCGATGATTTTCGGGGTACTGATCGCCCTGGCCCTGACGGTCATGCGCGAAGCCAGGCACCCGCTGCTGCGCGGTGTGGGTAACGGCTGGGTGTCGATTGCGCGTAACACCCCGTCGCTGTTCCAGATCTACGTTCTGTACTTCGGCCTGGGTTCACTGGGCTTGCACGTCAGTTCCTGGCTCGCCCTGCTCGCCGGGATCACCTTTAACAACGCCGGCTATCTCGCGGAAAACTTCCGCGGCGGGCTCAAGGCGGTGCCAGCCACGCAAGTGCGTGCCGCGCGCTCGCTGGGCATGAGTGCCTTTCAAGCCTACCGGATGATCATTGTCCCGCAGCTGTTGCGAATCGTGTTCTATCCACTGAGCAACCAGATGGTCTGGGCGGTATTGATGACATCGCTGGGAGTGATCGTCGGACTCAACAATGACCTCACCGGCGTCACTCAGGACTACAACGTCAAGACGTTCCGCACTTTCGAATATTTCACCATTGCCGCCGTGCTGTATTACCTGATTGCCAAGGCGATCGTCGCGACGGCCCGGCTGATGGCCTGGCGGTTGTTCCGTTACTGAGGACGTGACTATGTTATCCACGAGTTTTTCCTGGAACGATCTGCTGTTCCTGCTCAGCGGCGCCTGGATCACCCTGCAACTGACCTGCTGGGCAATTTTGCTCGGTACGTTCGCGGGGCTGTTGTTCGGCCTGCTGCGCGCCTTGCTGCCACGGGCCAGCCTGCCACTGGCCTGGGTACTGGATGTGTTTCGCAGCGTACCGCTGCTGATCCAGTTCGTGCTGTTCAATTCACTCAAGAGCATCGTTGGCCTGAACATCAGCGCGTTCACGGTGGGTTGCATCGTGCTCGGGGTTTACGCCGCGGCGTACTTCACCGAGATCGTGCGCGGCGGTGTGCTGTCGGTCCCGCTGACTCTGCGCCGGGCCGGTCGTTCGCTAGGCATGAGTTTCTTCCAGGACCTGCGCTGGATCGTCCTGCCGATGGCCACGCGTGTGGCCTTCCCCGGCTGGTTGAACCTGGTGCTCGGCGTCATGAAAGACACCGCGCTGGTGATGTGGATCGGCATTGTCGAACTGCTGCGCGCCTCGCAAACCATCGTCACACGCATTCAGGAACCGTTGCTGGTGCTATGCATCGCGGGCCTTATCTACTACGTCATGAGCCTGGTGGTCGCACGCCTCGGCGCTCGTCTGGAAAGAAGGTGGCAAGAAAATGATTGAGATCGACAACGTACATAAATCCTTCGGAAACCTGGATGTGGTCAAAGGGGTCAGCCTGACGGTGAACAAGGGCGAAGTGGTGTCCATTATCGGCGGGTCCGGCTCGGGCAAATCGACCCTGCTGATGTGCATCAATGGCCTGGAGCCCATCCAGAAAGGCAGCATCCGGGTGGATGGGGTCGAAGTACACCATCATGCTACCGACCTCAATCGCCTGCGGCAGAAGATCGGCATCGTGTTCCAGCAATGGAACGCCTTCCCGCACCTGACCGTCCTGGAAAACGTGATGCTGGCGCCGCGCAAGGTGCTGGGCAAAAGCACGGCCGAGGCCGAGGAACTGGCGGTGCAGCAACTGACTCACGTCGGCCTGGGTGACAAGCTCAAGGTGTTCCCCGGCAAACTTTCTGGTGGCCAGCAACAGCGAATGGCTATTGCCCGGGCTCTGGCCATGTCACCGGACTACATGCTGTTCGACGAAGCCACCTCGGCCCTCGACCCGCAACTGGTCGGCGAAGTGCTGGACACGATGCGCATGCTCGCCGAAGACGGCATGACCATGGTGCTGGTGACTCACGAAATTCGCTTTGCGCGGGACGTGTCCGACCGCGTGGCGTTCTTTCGCAACGGCCTGGTCCATGAGATCGGCTCGCCCGACCAGGTCATCGGCAGCCCGGTGCACGCCGAAACCGCAGACTTTCTTAAATCAGTGAGATAACTGATAAACCCCTGACGGGTGAAATAAGGAGCAGACCATGCGCTCATCGAAAGTCATTCATGTCGTTAGCTGCCACGCCGAAGGTGAAGTCGGCGATGTGATTGTCGGCGGTGTTGCACCTCCGCCCGGCGCTACAGTGTGGGAACAATCGCGCTGGATTGCCAGGGATGAAACCCTGCGCAACTTCGTGCTCAATGAGCCACGTGGTGGGGTGTTCCGCCACGTCAACCTGCTAGTGCCGGCCAAGGACCCTCGGGCGCAGATGGCCTGGATCATCATGGAACCGGCGGATACGCCGCCCATGTCCGGTTCCAATTCATTGTGCGTGGCCACCGTGTTGCTCGACACCGGTATTGTGCCGATGACCGAACCGCAAACCCGGCTAGTGCTTGAAGCACCCGGCGGCCTGATCGAGGTCGTAGCCAATTGTCGCAACGGCAAGGTCGAACGGGTGGAAGTCAAAAACGTGCCATCCTTTGCCGATCGCCTCGACGCGTTTGTCGAAGTGGCAGGGGTTGGCTCGCTCAAAGTCGATACCGCCTATGGCGGCGACAGCTTTGTGATCGCCGATGCCAAGGCGTTGGGCTTTGCAATCAGCCCCGATGAGGCCGCCGATCTGGTGAGTGTCGGGCTGAAAATCACCCGTGCAGCCAACGAGCAATTGGGCTTTGTACATCCACTGAACCCTGAGTGGTCGCACATTTCCTTTTGCCAGATAGCCGCGCCGGTCGTTCATGAGAACGGCATCGCCACCGGCGCCAATGCGGTCGTGATTCAGCCGGGCAAGATCGACCGCTCGCCGACGGGCACGGGCTGCTCGGCACGCATGGCGGTCTTGCAGGCCAAGGGGTTGATGCAGGTCGGGGAGCGCTTTATCGGTCGTTCGATCATCGGCTCCGAGTTCCACTGTCGCATTGACTCACTGACTGACGTAGCCGGCCGCCCTGCCATCTACCCATGCATTTCCGGCCGGGCCTGGATCACCGGCACCCATCAATGGCTGCTCGATCCCGGCGATCCATGGCCGCAAGGCTATCGCCTCTCAGACACCTGGCCCGGGGCCTGAACGCTGACGCCCTGAACACCCCGACCAACGGCTGATAAAACCCCCTTTAACCCTGGAAAAACACTGGCCTATTTCTTTCATTATTAATATCGTATACGAAATACAATAAATCCACTGGAGGTAACAATGAGCAAGCGTATTAACTGGAGTGGCGTCTTCCCTGCGGTGACCACTCAATTCAACGATGATTTCTCCATCAACCTGGATAAAACCCACCAGGTGATTTCCAACGTGATCCGCGACGGTGTGTCGGGCCTGGTGGTATGCGGCTCGGTAGGGGAAAACACTTCGCTGACCGCCGAAGAAAAAATCGCTGTGACTGAGGTCGCGGTCGACGCTGCTCGTGGTCGTGTGCCGGTCATCTGCGGCGTGGCCGAGTTCACCAGTGTGCAAGCGGCCAAGGTCGCTAACGCTGTGCGCCGGGCTGGCGTCGACGGTGTCATGCTGATGCCCGCGCTGGTCTATGGTTCGAAGCCGTTCGAAACCGCCGAGCATTACCGCTACGTCGCAAAAAACGCCGACGTGCCGCTGATGGTCTACAACAACCCGCCGATCTACAAAAACGACGTGACCCCGGACATCCTGATTTCCCTGGCCGACTGCGACAACGTGGTGTGTTTCAAGGATTCGTCGGGCGACACCCGCCGCTTCATCGACGTGCGCAATGAGGTGGGTGACCGTTTCGTGCTGTTTGCCGGCCTTGATGACGTGGTGCTGGAGAGCATCGCCGTGGGCGCTGAAGGCTGGGTGTCGGGCATGTCCAACGTGTTCCCGAAAGAAGGCGAAACCATTTTCCGCCTGGCCAAGGCCGGACGCTTTGCCGAAGCCATGCCGATCTATGAATGGCTGATGCCAATCCTGCACCTCGACGCCCGCGCCGACCTGGTGCAGTGCATCAAGCTGTGCGAGGCCATCGCTGGTCGCGGCAGCGCGCTGACCCGTCCGCCCCGCCTGGCACTGCCGGACGCCGATCGTGCCTACGTCGAGCAAATCATGGCCAAGGCTTTGGCCAATCGCCCGCTATTGCCGGACGTCGGTCTTTGAGTGATTGCCGGGTGGGTCCTTAAACACCCGCCCGGCTGCCTGTCTCTGCGTCTCTACAGGAAACGTCAGCATGTCCAATCCTCACAGCACCTCTCGCGCAACTACACCTTCGGGACTCAAGCGTGTCGTGGCGGCCGCCATGGCCGGCACCGTCGCCGAATGGTATGAATTCTTCCTCTACGGCACCGCCTCGGCACTGGTCTTTGGCCAATTGTTTTTCCGTCAGACCGACAGCCCGATTGACGGCATCCTCGCCGCCTTCGCCCTGTATGCGGTTGGCTTCCTCGCACGCCCATTGGGTGGCTTGGTGTTCGGTCACTACGGTGACAAATTTGGCCGTAAACGGCTGCTGCAACTAAGCCTGGTGGTAGTCGGCATCACCACGTTCCTGATGGGCTGTTTGCCCGGTTTCGACACCATCGGCTATGCGGCGCCAGTGTTATTGGTGTTGCTGCGGCTGATCCAGGGCTTCGCCTTCGGCGGCGAATGGGGTGGCGCGATTCTGCTGGTGTCCGAACACTGCCCGGACAATCGCCGGGGCTTCTGGGCCAGTTGGCCGCAAGCCGGCGTGCCGGCCGGTAACCTGGTGGCGACCATCGCGTTGCTGCTGTTGTCATCGAACTTGTCAGAGCAGCAATTCCTGGCCTGGGGCTGGCGCGTCGCGTTCTGGTTCTCGGCGGTGGTGGTACTGATTGGCTACTGGATTCGCACCAGCGTCGACGACGCGCCGATCTTCAAAGAAGCCCAGGCGCGTCAGGCGCAAAACAAGCAACAACAGCTGGGGGTGATCGAAGTACTGCGCCATCACTGGCGTGCGGTGCTGGTCGGAATCGGGGCAAGGTTTGCCGAGAACATCCTTTACTACACGGTTGTAACCTTTTCGATTACCTACCTGAAGTTAGTGGTGCACAAGGACACCACCGAGATTCTGTTCCTGATGTTCGGCGCGCACTTGCTGCACTTCTTCCTGATCCCGCTGATGGGCTATCTGTCGGACCTGGTCGGACGTAAACCGGTGTACTTGACCGGGGCGATCCTTACCGCGTTCTGGGGCTTCATCGGATTCCCGATGATGGACACCGGCAACAACTGGCTGATCATCGGGGCAATCACCCTGGGCCTGGCGATTGAGTCGATGACCTACGCACCCTATTCGGCGCTGATGGCCGAAATGTTCCCGACCCATGTGCGCTACACCGCGCTGTCCCTGTGTTACCAGGTCGCGCCAATCTTCGCCGGCTCCCTAGCGCCATTGATCGCCCTCACACTGCTGAACAAGTACCACAGCTCCACACCTATCGCCTGGTATCTGGTCGGCGCCGCCCTGATCTCCATTGCCGCTGTCGGCCTGGCGCGAGAAACCCGCGGCAAGTCGCTGCACCAGGTCGATGCCGAGTCCGCCGCACGGATTGCCGCTCTGGATAACGCCCAACCCATCGTCACACGCCGGGGTGAGTCGTTGACCTGAGCGCAAGGAGATTTGTGCAACTTTTTTGGGGGGTGTTGGTTTTCAGGGCGTTACTGGATGGCCGGAGATAAGTGAAACTGAACAGCTTCGTGCCTACATAATGTCAAATCTGCGTCATACCGCCATCGACCACCAGTCCGATACGGATGAGGTACCTGATTGCCCTCCTCCCCGAATCGCAAATAAATGTACTCCACACGCGTGCGTCTTATTTACAGTCATTCGTTATAAAAACAAGATGACGGATTAACTTGCGACTCAGGTTTTTTTGCCCGCGACTATTTATGTTTTGTGCCTCCGAGACCTCTTGAAAACAGAATACTCTACGTAACGTTACTTTAACCGGGGCCTCCATGACAGGCTGCCCCAGAGCTTCGACGGCAAGATCGGCGCACCACTTTCGAGTGGTGTTCCATTAGACACAGGTAAACCGTAGTTAAGTGTTTATATCGCCGGTGGCGAACACCCCGAAAACAGCTTGGTAATCCTGCGGATTGTTTTAGATCCTTTAGTCCTAACGGCTATTATGCGGCCATTTAAAACAACAAAAAATCAATAAAGTACTGAGCAAAAAATAAATAATGCAAGTTTCGTTGTAGTGGCTAACCTCTCCAGTGCTGACATTTCTAATCATGGAGGAACGTGCCAGATGACAACTAAACACGCCGTATCGAAACTGAGCTTGGTGACGTCGACTTCGACCGGAACCACGGTTGACGCGCCCTCGGTCACCGGAACCGACATCATAGTCGTCTACAACACCATGCCCGGCAATCAGCCAAGCACCTGCTCCAACACGGTCTTTCTCTATCAGGCCGACGCTGCTATCCCATACAATCAAAAACCCCAAGCCTCCCAAGCTGTGCCGACCAACTCGCAAAGTGGCAGCATGGACTTCAGTGGCCTGCAGGTTCAGAACAAACCCTACATCATCGGTTATGCAACCGGCCCGGATGTGACGCAAATCTGCTCCTGGGTATTGGTCCCAGCGGGCATGGGGCCAAACACCACGTTTCAGACCTCGATATCGGTACCGCCGGGCGGGATCCAGCCCGACGTCGTATTGGTAAGCTACGACACTCCGGTCGGAAACCAGCCGCAATCGGCGGGCCAGTGGCTCGGTATCTGGCAGGGTTCGGCGCCCTCCTACACGGTTACCCCGCTCTCTAAGGTGGCCATCGGCAACAACAACGCCACCTCGCAAATCGGGCTTCCGGTGACGCTGCTGCGTGGCACCTCGTATTGCATCGGCTATTTCATGGGCCCCAAGCAGACCACGTTGGCTGCCTCGTTTAACTTCTCGACCTGATCTCAAGCGCCAAGACGGGCCGGTATGACTTCGGCCCGTCTGAAATTTTGCGGTACCACGTTTCGCACAAGGAATGAGCGATGCTTGAGTTTAATCCTACGTCGTCACCGCATCTTTTTGCTGCTCCAGTCGATAACGTCTGGGTAGCGTATTGCTGGCCGCCAACCGGTCAGGCTCCCCCAACACAGCCGATACCGCTCGACCAGGCAATGACCGGTCCCGGGGCCTTTCTGTTCGCCACGGCACCTGGCCTCGATATCAATGCAGCCGCAGCCGACCTCGTTGTCGCCGTCACCGGCGCGCTGGCCAACTATTCCGGCGGCCCGATGGCGATCGGCTGGCTGCTCGATCCCACCCAAATCAACGCAGCCAATGTGAACCTGCTCGGGATCAACAACAGCGCCAACCTGTACGTCAACGCTCAATTGTCAGCGCAACTCGTCAACAACCGACTGTATTTGTATATCACCAGCGGCTGCGCCGTATCGCTGGACGCCGCCAGCGGCGTTATGACGTTCACGCCGACGTCGAATAATCTTCGTTTCTTCGGTGATGGTGCTCCGCAAAGCGCGATCATTGCGTCGGCTACGCTGGCATTTTCCGGCCCTTCGGCGGGCACTCTCCAGTTCACCACCGCGATCAAGCGCGACGAACTCTACACCCGCCTGCGCTGGGGATTTCAATTGCTCTATGACACCGGGGTTTCAGCAAAACCGGTGCATTCGCAGTGGTATCCGCTTGCCGACGGCTCCGCCCCCGATGGGGCCGACATGCTCGGCTTTGCGGTCTCGATTGATACCTGTGACCCGACGAATGCGCGCGTCGATGCGAAGACCGGCGCCAGGATTGCAGATCGGACCTACTTCGCCTTTACCGATCCGGCAGCCGTGCTGGTCTCCGGATTTCGCACCACCTTCAATGACATCATCCACCTGCAGCCCATTACCCAACCGCAGGGCGATGAGCAGGCCGCCAAGCTGGTTATCGCCACCGGCAATCCCAATACGCCGAACCCGCCGGACTACAGTTTCGGCCCCCAAGGCGACTTCATCATGATGCTCGCGGCGCCGAAAGACGGCGCGTCGTCGCACATGCTGTGCGGGCTGACACCCACCGAGACGCTGAGCTTTACCGCCGGTACCACGGCGAACCCGGCAGCGGGCAATCGGCTGCGCTTCACGGCGTATTGCAAGGCATTCGCCACTTCGTATCCGCCGCCGACATCGTCATCGCTTGGGATTCCGGTCGACCCCAATGCTCCCAAGATGAACGACAGCTATCGCACTGCGTGGGCGACTGTGATCCCTGGACCGCAGGGCGATGCAAGTCAATACAGCGCCCAGCCCAAGGGCTCGCCGCTGTTTGGCTTCGACAAGGTAGTGGCGCCCTCGAACGAAGCACTGCTCGGTTTTGTCGACCCCGGCTACGCGCTGACCCGGCCCGATCCTTTTCCGATGATGCCGTACGGGCTGGTACCGCTTGAAAGCGGCGGCGTAAACTTTAGCGAGTATGAAATCGGCGGGATTGAACAGTTCGCGGCGGCGGCGACACGTCGCACCTTGATCGGCGCGCCCGGCGTCTCGCAACCGCGGCGTGCGTTGCGCATGCTGGATGCCGTAGCGGCAGACGGCAATGCCGACTGGGTCACCACGCCTGCGGGCCTGCTTGCCGAACTCGACCAGGCCGCCGGCCATTGGAACTCGGTGCTGCTGGGGGTCAATAACGACGCCGAACCGATGTGGATGGCGTTCAACAATCCGCCGCCCAAACTGCAGCAGGCGCTGCAAACCGCCGACCTGTTCCTGGTCGCGGCCAATGCAACCCACCTCGGCACGCTCACTCCGACGTCAGCCGGAGCCAAGCCCCCTGCCCCGGACGGCACGCCGGCTTTCTACAACACCATGTCGATTCAGGGCTGGCAAATCAGCGCCAATGTCGGGCAGTCCAACGTCTACAACGACTACAACAACATCCTGATCATCAAGGGTTGCAAGGGCAAGCTGGTTGATCTGGTCGCCAAGCCCGATGTCTGGACCCAGCGCGAGGACTTCTCGGTACCGGGCATCGACCCGACCGAGACCGTCATCCTGGCCCAGTGGATCGCGACCTATATCCAGGAGGCACAGGATCAGACCAGTCCGTATTTCGATCACTTCAAATCGATCATCAACGACGATAACTGGACCGGCATCCTGGTCCTCAAGGCATCGTTGACGGACCTGCCGAGCAATCTTTCCGGCCTATTGTCGGTGATCGACAAATCGCAGTGCTTCGCCCATCACTTTGGTATCACCATCACGCCGGTGGGTATCGACCGAACCCAGGCCAATCCGAAGGTTGCGATCACCCATTCCAGCTCGATCTTCCAGTTGGTTTACTACGTGGATCCGGAATTCGACCAGAACCACCCGCAGCCTCTGCCACCGTCCAGCTCGCCATACGATTTCAAGCTGCTGACGCTGGAGGCGCTGTTCAAGAATACGGCAGTCAAATCGTTCGACAGCTACGCGCAGCTCACACTCGGCGCCTTCTTCGGCGACAGCGTCAGCCATATGGGCGATGACACCAACATCTACAACACCATCATGCTCAAGGGCGCCTATCAGCAAAATGGCGGGGTCGGCACCTTCATGCTCGACAGCATCGACGACAATCTGTTTTTCCTCGACAGTGCCACCCTCAACAAGGTCGAAATCACCAAGGCGCAATTCAATACCGTTGGCCCCACCAGCCTGAGCTTCGACCTCTGGGGGTTTTTCGATTACACGCTGCTGGAGGCAGTCGATTCCACGACGCTTGTGCCGTTTACCTTCGACCTGTTCAGCTTCGGCTCGACCGCTGACGATCTAACTGCGGCGCGTCAAGGCCTGAGTTTCAGCGGGTTATCGATCGACCTCGATAGCGGCACGGCACCTTGGGTGTTCAACTTCGACGTTTCGACGATCACCTTCGACCCCTCGCGCTCTACCCCGCGCAAAGGCAGCCTCTACACCGATTTCGCGCTTTCGCTCAAAGGACTGCTGAGCGGAGACGACTCCAGCGATGCGAGTTCGCAGACCGATCCCGGATCGCTGAACTACCTCAACATGCCAACCAACGCGCCGCTCTCCGGCGTCGCCGGCGGTCCCTGGTACGCACTGCAGTTCGGCGTTGATCTGGGCAGCGTCGGCGCACTGGCAAGCAATGTCGGGCTTAATGCGGGCATGCTTGCGGCGTGGGCGCCGGGTGGTGCGGCGCCCTCCGGCGAGTTGGCCGCACTCAATGTCATGGCCGGGTTGCGGCTGCCGGGCGTCACCGCCAAGAGCAAGCTCCTGAGCCTCGAAGGTGTGCTGCAACTGTCGATCGGCGACATCCGGCTCACCTACGCGCCGCCCGACGATAGCAGCACGAAGCGCTACTGGGTGCTGTGGTTGAGTGACATCGCGCTGAAGTTTTTGGGCCTGCTGAAAATCCCGCCGAACGGCGCCATCAGCTTCGCCTGCTTCGGCAATCCCGACGCCAACGGCCAGCCCGGTGCGCTGGGCTGGTACGCGGTGTACAACCAGGACAAGGACAAGGAGAAACAGAACGACGCGCAAAGGCAATCAATGCTGCCGACAGGGAGAACGTCATGAGCTTTCCGGGCTTTTTACTTTCAGCTTGGTACGATGTCCTGTCCGGCGCGCGGATGACGCGCGGCCAGGCCGGCATCAAGGCGTTTCGAACCTATCTCAACGGTGGCAGCAACGAAACCATTCGCTTCTATATTGCCGGCACCACCGGCATGGGGCACCAGGCCTCCAGCGCGAACCTCATTCGCCGGCTGTGCCAGCCGGTCACCGACGACCCTGCCGGCTACAACTACGGCGGAACAATCCAAGTCTATATCGATGACAGTGCGGGTTTCGCGTCGTATGACGTTACGCTCCAAAAGATGCTGCTGCTGTTGCCCGAAAAGGTGGAGAAAGGCGCCAGCCAATACGCCTTTTATCAGGCGACGATCGAGTTTTTTCACTACAACCAGGCACAACCGCCGGCAGCCCAGGTCAATCTCGGATTTACCGGTGGCGCCGACCCGGACGATCATTACGCAGCGGCACTCAATGTCACCTATTTCCTCAGGCTCCAGCCGTACCGTTGGGCAGCCGACAATCAACTGCAGTTTATCGATAACAAGTACCCCTACGTCATTCTTGATAACCAGTATGTGCTCGGTTATCACATGTTCGTCGAGCGTGCCTATGTTCAGCCGATCACGGCACCGGACTGGAGCAAGTATGCAGACAGCCAGCAGGCCCTGATCATTCAATGGCTGACCGATGCGCCGCAGTTGAAGCAGTTCGACTTCCAACCGATCTACAGCATCCGTTATCCCGCCAAATGCGAACTCAATAGCGCCGACCAGCGCCTGACCTTCGTGCTGGCGGCAACGTTGGCGGCGCAACAGCAATCGGGTAAGCCCGCCATTGTGGTCAACCTCGATGTCTACGATGCACCGCTCGACAATTCGCAATTCGGACTGACGCAAATAGCGGGGATGCTTGCTAACACATCAGGCTTGGCGTCCGATGAGGTCTTCGCCACGGCGACTGCGGCACGCCAACAGGCCTTCAAGCCGCTGGACGCAGGCAAGCGTTTTGACTTCCTGATTTACGATCCCCTTGATCACAATTACCTGGCTACCTTGCAGGCCAAGGTTGCCAACTGGCTGCTGACGCAAGACAGCAACAAGGTTTTGTTCGTCCAGCTGGCGCGAAAGGATAAGACGATATCGCCGGATGTTTTCAACTATGCGTTCTGTGCAGCGACGCTGCCGACGGTCTTCGAGGGGCAGAACAGCGCCAACCTCAGTCTCAATATCGGCAGTCCGTATTTCCACGTCAATCGCCCATCCAGCCGAGGGACCGAGCAATATCCCGGGGACATATTGTCGGTGCACGGCGGCTCTGCGGTCGGGGCCGAGCTGCAAAACATCGCCGATCAGATTGCGACCGGATTTATTGAATGGCCACTGACGCAACCTGGTCCGATCACGATCGTGCGTGACTTCATCGCCAATCGCCACACGCCCAAATACACCGACTACTTTGCGGGTATGCGCACGTTCTATCGCAATCCGGTCGAAGACAAGTTCAACCTCAGCCTGTGCTTTACGAACTACATCATCAACGGCAAGCAAGCGGCGCGATTGCGCGGCGCCAGGGCCGAAGCCGATGACGGCGATACCCTGGATTCGATCTACACGGCATTTTCGACCGCGGTCCAGGACGGCAAGCCCGTTGTGTTTCTCGACCAGCTCGATGCGTCGAGCCAGATTGCGACGTTCATCGCGACGCTGGAGGAGAAATTCGGCACCTTTGTCACCGACAATACGGCGGTCACCAGAGACCCGAGCAGCGGCGACATCACCCAGGTAACAGTGACCGGCACCACCGCGATGTTCGGCTCCGGCGTGGTCGCTGCGCTCCAGGCCGACTTCACTGCGCCCGACGGCGTCGTCAGCCTGACATGCCGCTACACCGGCGAAGTCGCCTGGCGGCCGGACGGCGTGCCGTGGATCGGATTCGGCGGGCCCTTCATCGAATTCACCGTAGTCGATGCCGACCTTGTGGTAGCCGGCAAGGTCGGGGGGCGGCTGCTCGGCGCTGATATCGATTTCTACGCGGTGCTGCCGCCGAACAATGGCGCGCTGCTGTTCGCCGGGGATTTCGTCTCACCGCCGAGTATCACAAAACTGTTCCAGGTGGCCGGTGGCGTAAACCTGGTCGCCTCGCTACCGCCGCCGCTGAGCATCATTACCCAACTGGAACTGACGCATGTCGAGTTCGCAACCCAGACCAGCGGCAGCCCACTGTCTTTCAGTATCGAGTATTTCTTCTTCGAGCTCGCCTGGAAGCCTGCCGGCCCGAACGCCGGCTGGGAACTCCTGCCCAACTTGACGCTGGAAGATATCGTTATCGGAATCTCGCTGCCGGTACCCGGCAGCGAAAACGCCCTCAAGGCCAACATCGGCGGCAACTTCCGGATCGGTAATAAGACCGACCCCGACGCAGCGCAAGTCTCGGTCAGCGTGACTGCCCCCGAGCTGACCTACGAGGCACAGCTCACAACCGGCGAAATCAAGCTCACCGACCTGATCGGGATGTTTGTCCCAGGAATCACGATTGATCCGCCGTCGCAACCGGCGATCACTCAATTCTCGTTGAGCGGCGTGCAGAAGACCGGCGACTTCCTGCTGACCTGCCAGCTCGGGTTCGAATGGAAAGTCCCGAGCAACGACCTGGCGCTGCTCGAACTCAAGGATATCGGCCTGATGGCCAACCGTACTGGCGGTGAAACCACCGGCCAGTTGACGGGTTCGGTTACCTTGCTGCCGAACGATCCGAAAAACATGCTGACGCTGGCGCTGACCGCCGACTATCTGGGTAAAGACGCCGGTTGGAAGTTTTCCGCGCAACAAACTTCCGACGACCAACAGCTTTCGCTGCTCGCATTGATCGCTAAATATCTGATCAATTTTAACGCGCCGCAGGACTACGGCATCAACGGCATCAGCTTTACCACCACACCGTCAACTCACGCCTATTCAATCGCCGGCAAAACCGCAGAGCCGTGGTCGCTGCCGTTCATGTCGTCGCTGACGGTCTCGGCGAGCATGGAGCTTTCCTACGATCCGGCACAGGAGGGTTCACCCTATTCGGGCAACCTGGCCGCCACGGTCACCTGGAGTCAGTGGAGCCTGATGAAGATCGACCTCGCCTGTGTCTTCGGCGAGGGCAAGTCCACCTACACCATCGATTGGGGCGCCTTCCATGCCGAGATCGCGAAAAACGACGAGGAGCAATGGGTTGCCAAGGGTAAGCTGAGCGGCGTAACGCTGGGCGGCCTCATTGAGGACTTCATCTCGTTTGCCACCGGCAGCCGCTACGGCCTCGGCGCGCCCTGGAATCTGCTGGACTCGGTTCCCCTTGATGACTTTCAGCTCACCTTCAACTTCACCACCAAGGCGATCGGCTTCGACGTAGCCATCGGCTCTATCGACCTTGGCTTTTGTAGCATCAATGGCATCACGGTCAATTACGACGGGTCGAGCCAAAAACCCCTGGTGCAGGTTACGCTCGACGGCACGTTCCCTTGGACCACCGAAGCACCGAGCTGGAATGCGACCAATCCCGACGAAACACCGGCGCCTCCGGGCGGCGGCAACGAGCTCCTCGACCTTCGGCTGCTCGCACTCGGCCAGCATGTCGAAGTCACCAGCACAGAGCCGTTCACCACCGTCGAGGCCGTGATCAAGGCGCTGCGCAATCTTGACGCCGATGGCGCACCGGTCGCAGGACCTAACGGCAACGTTAGATTCAACCCCAACAATTCGTGGCTGGTGGGCGCCGATTTCGGCGTGATGAAGATCAAGGATGAGGAAAAGCCGGACAATGGGCGTGCGCTGATCCGGCTCGACGACGATCCCACGCCAGACTACGTGGTGAACCTGTCGATTATCTTCAACGACCCGAACCTCTATGGCGCGCGCATCGCGCTGGCCGGTCCGCCCGCCAAAGTGCTTGGCGGTCTTGTATTCGAGGTGCTGTACCGGCGAATCAGCGACACCATCGGCGTCTACCAGATCAACCTGACGCTGCCCGACAGGATGCGCAAGTTCGATGTCGGCGCCTATTCGCTGACGTTGCCGATGATCGCACTCGACATCTATACCAACGGCGACTTCAAGGTTGATTTCGGTTTCCCCTGGAACCAGGACTTCAGTCGTTCCTTCATGGTGCAGGGGATTATTCCGCCGGGTATTCCGGTACTGGGCGCCGCCGGGTTCTATTTCGGCAAGCTGAGCCACGACACCGCGACCCAGGTTCCGAGCATCGACAACGGACGCTTCGATCCGGTGATCATCTTCGGTTTCGGCGTCACCATCGGCATCGGAAAGGACGTCGATTACGGCATTTTGAAGGCCGGTTTCTCGCTCACGGTGTTCGGCATCATCCAGGGTGTCATCGCCAAATTCTGCCCGTATCCCGGTAACACCAACCTGCCCGCGACCCCTGCCCAACTGCAGAACGGCTATTACTTCGAACTCGACGGTACCTTCGGCATCATTGGCGGGCTGTATGGCAGCGTCGATTTCGTGATCATCAAGGCGTCGGTCAGCATCACAATCAAAGTGATGGCCCAGATCACCTACATCAGCTACCACGACATTCCTATTTCGCTGATTGCATCGGTCGACGTCACCGCCTCGCTCAGCATTGATCTGGGCATATTCTCGATCACGATCCACTTCTCCTTTTCGATGACCATCAAGGAGACCTTCACGATCCAGAACCCCAACAAGAACGCGCCGTGGCATGTAACCGCCGATTCCCGTCCAGCCCAGCTGACGGCCAGGCATCGGAGCCGGCTCAGCGCCGCAAATGAGCTGCGCCGCGTCATGTTGGCATCGAATGCCGACGTGAAATTCTACTGGGACAACCTCGCGCCAATGACCCAGGTCGCGCTCACCGGTTACTGGGGGCCTGCGCTGACCGTTTCCGGCGATGCGGCGGCGCAGGCGAGCGATCAGAAGGTCTGCTATGTCAACATGCTCGCCATCGCGTCGAGCGACCCGACAGTACCGCGCAAACCAACGGACACCGACACCTCGTTCGACCTGCTGGCGCAGCAGATACTGCGCTGGATCGTCGCCGCGGCACAGCCGCAGAAACAAGGCTTTTACAGCGTCGACGCCATCAACAGCGTCGTGGTGTCACCGGACGATCTCAGTGCGCTGCTGACGGCGCTGACCAATCCCACCGGTGCAATGCCGATCTCGGCCGACGATGCCGATAGCTTCATGACCAACCAGTTTGCCCTGAACATCAGCCTGCCGAGCAGCGGTACCTTCAACGCCGCGCCGTTCCCGGTGGCGCCGAAGCTGGTGCTCGACGTGCCGGGCTATGGCACCACGCCGCCACTGAGCTATGCCTTCGCCAATTTCAACAGCGCCAGCAGCACCTATATCGAGATGCTGCGCACCTATTTCGATGACCTTACCGTGCAGGTCGAGAAGGAGACGGCGAAGAAAAAGTCCCTCGCCGCCGTGGCGGACGCAGGTATGTCGGTAGCAAGCTTCGTGTTCTCGGATTATTTCCGTCTGATTGGCCAACAAATGATCGAAGCCGCGCGCGATGCGCTGCGGTCGTTCAAATATCCGCTTACCGATCCGCCCAATTACGGCGCAAGCGCCGGTGCTGCGGTGCACTGGATCAATTTGGCGGGCGCCCCTGAATTTGGCCTTGCTGATCTGTTCGACGCCAATCCCGCTCACGCGTTCGCGGCCCAACAGAGCGTGTTCGTCTACGGTGCCGCAGCACAGACGGGTGCGCACGCCACCTTTACCTCGATTGCGGCCGACTACAACAACCTGTTCACGCCGCTGGTGCTCGCCACCGCTAACGCAGCCACCTCCAACCTGCTCCTGGCCAACGCCGTCATTACCTGCAACGGCAAGCCGATCACCGTCGCAGCGGGTGACAGCCTTAACGATATCGCGGCGAAGGCCGGCACTACACTGAGCGAGCTGTTCACCCAGGCGCCTGCCCTTCTCACCCAGGCAGATCTGATCACAACCCGTGCGACATTTACGGTGCCCGGTGGTGCCAGCAGCCAGGCAAGCGAAAACGCCACCTTCAACGCAATCGCCTCGGCGTATCAAAACCTGTTCTCGGGCACCGCGCTGGCCATCGCCAACGCAGCATCGATCAATCTTCTGACACCCGGCCTTGGGATTGAATACCCGAACAAACCCACCTACATAGTGCTGCCGCGCGACAGCCTCAACAGTGTCGCGGCACAGTTCGGTGTTGCGCTCACGGATCTCCTGCAACACGCGACGGTCGCGCCGGATCACCTCAGTGTGCTGGGGCACGCCGGCCTGATCCCCACCTTCGCGACGCTGGCGTTGCCCAACTTCACCTATGCGGCCACGGATTCCGATACGCCCGGCAGTGTTGCCCAGCGCTTCGGTGTGACCGTCCGCGCACTCGGCATCGCCGCGAACGCAGGCGTCACGTTCGAGCAGGTCAAGGTGACGACGCTGGATCTGCCGCACCTTGCGCAGTTGAAGGTCGGGGCATTGATCGATGAGATCAAACGCACCAACGGGCTGTCACGTATCAGTGGCATGACCGGGCGCTACGCACTGCATGGGCTGCGCCTGCCGACTGCGGGCCTGACACAGACCGTTGCTTCGCTGTGTGGTACTGCCGCCGACTGCGGCCTTTATTCATTGACCGGCCAGCAGTTCGCCCTGCCCCCGTTGGCAACACAGGACTTCAGTTTCTCGCTGGTGGTGCCTGACAACCTGCCATGGGTCAAATTCGGTGGCCCCAAACTGACCATGACCTTGAAGCCGCCGAAGGATCCGAAAAACCCGACGGCCAACGACGACCAGAATTGGCTCAAAGTGGTGGCCCTGCAATCGTTCGTGGCCAGCAATCAGTATGTGGTCTCCCCGCCCGGCACGACAGTCGGCCCGGACCCCGTCTATCGCGATCAGCCTACGACATGGCCGACCACCGGGCTCACCCATTGGCAGAGTGCCGGCAGCGTCACGTTGCCTTACGGTGCGCCGCCGACCGGCGTACAGGCGCTGCGGCTGTGGGGATTACCGGCCACGCTGCTTAATCTCGACGACGCAAATCGCGCCGCGCCACCCTGCGCTCTAGCGATGCGTGGCGAATATGACGAAGGCAGTGGACAGACCGTCGAGACCGAACTGCACTATCACGGCTGGGCGACCAAAGTCGGTCTTACCATCAAGCAGATTCCGCCCAGCACGGGTTCTCCGTCCGGCGCCTTCACTTACCAACTGATCGGCAGCGGCGAGGCGGATATCGTCTTGCTGGAACGGCTGCTCGCGAAATTGTGCGGGCATAGCGACCCGATCCAGTCCCTGACCCTGCTGTATTCGCCGGACGCCAGCACCGGTACGCCCACTGGCCTGCAATCAGACAACAGCGCCACGGTCACACTCGGTATTTTGCAGGCCAATCTGAGCACGGTGACCAACCCGCCCAACGCAATCGCCGCACAGCGCATGCAGGACACCCCACCCGGGGGCTGTCTCAACACCGCCTACGACTTCGTCAAGCTCCTGTGGGAGTGCAGCATTACCCGTTCGGGTGGCTACTATCTGTATTACTTCGAGAGTGCCGCCGGCAATGGTTTCCCGAGCCGTATCTTCAACGACAAGGGCGAAGCAAGCCTCACGCTGCTGGTGATGCAAGCCAAGCCAAACGATGCGAGCCAGCAAGATCTCGTCGGCGGCTTCATCAATTGCATGGCGACCGGCGACTCCTTCGATGCGACGAAATCGGCGGTGTATGCCAAATCGGCGGCAACCCAGACCACGTACCAGCCGTTGGCAACGGACAGTCTCGCCGCTTTCGCCTACCGCTACTACATGGATCCGGTCGCACTCGCCGAGGCTAATCCCAACGCAAGGTTGGCGGCGACACCGCTGACGCTCGCCCGTGGCGTCTATCAGGTCAACGCAGGTCAGCCTGGCGGTGACCCCAACACCATCGCCAGCTATTTTGCGACGACACTGGCGATGCTGCAGGCCGCCAACCCGCAGATCACCACCTGGAACACGCCACTTGCGCTCGATACGGTGTTGCGGCTGCCGATCCTGCAGCTCACTGTGGGCACCAGCGCAGGCGGCACCACGCTGTCCTCGATCGCCGCGTATTACGGCAGCAATGTCTCCGAGATCGCTGCTGACAATGCCGAGAGGGTTGGCCTGCTTGCCGTCCAGGACCTGACCGTCCCCGGCGGTCCGATGTCGCATTCCTCAACGGTGCCGGCCGGATGCATCGCGCTTGCGGCCAGCCGCGACGTGCCCAAACCGGTCCCACCGCCGACCGATGCGACCTTTGCCCGGCTTTATATGCAGAACCAGATCGTACTGCTGGGCTATCGCCTGTTCGACAATGCCTGGTTCAAGCAGACCAATCCCGGGTTGCCGATCAGCCACAGCGACGACCCACCCGCCCATCTCGCGGCCGACCGCACCCGGACGCCGATGGCCGCTGCACTGAATAGCGACGCGCTGCCGTGGAATTTTCAGCGCGCAATTCCTGCGGCACAAAACGCCAAGCCGAATTCGCAAAACACGCTTGCGAGCCTGCCCGATCCGTCAAAGAGTCCCTACATGGGCGTCGGTGGCCTCGCGCAGCTCGATCTCGGCTGGGTCGATGCGTTCGGCAATACGGCAAAAAGCGACATCGGAAACAACCCGGACGGTAGCCCGACGCGCAACCGTTCGCCGTTGCCGCTCAACTATGTCGATGCTCTGGTCGGGCTTGGGCGATGGCCCAGTGTCAGCGTGGACTACAGCGTGCAGGACAACAGCGGACTGACCATTAGCCTCGGGCTGCACTTCGATCCAAGTGGCTATTCGCCAGACCCGAACGACCCGTCGCCACAGACCAATCCGCCGGGGTGGCAGGTTAATGCCACGCAGGCGTTGCATGTCTATAACCTGATGTACCAGCAGCTCAGCCAGACCCTGGGCCCGAAAAACAATCCGGTCCCGGCGGTCACGCTGGCGCTGGCCACCAGCTTGTTACCCGCGACCGACCTCACACTCAGCGCAGCGACGCGCGAAGGTTTGATGACGTGGCTGTTTGGCCAGGGCGGCCTCTATCCGTTCCTGGTCGCACGCAGCGGTGGTGATACAACGTTCCCGGCGCCCGCCGACCATCCGATCGGCATGGCGTTCACGCTCGCGGACATGAACCCCGAGCAACTGTTCGAGCTTACGACGACCTTTACGCTGTCACGGCCTAAGACGCTGGTCGACCCAGCATTCGCCGACACCCCGGGGTTCGTGAGCGCGACCACGGCACTCATGCCACATCAGGTCAAGGCCGCCGACGGTACCTACAGCCTTACCTGGTTTGCCGGCCAGCTCGAAGCGTGCCTGACGCAGCCGGGCGCCTGGGCCTGCAAGCTTGCCAGCGGCGCCGATCGCGCCCAGGCCATGCAGGCGGGTGCGACAAAGCCGCTCTGGTTGGTGAGGCTCGGCCTCGCACCAGACCAAGGGATCAGCTACCGGGTCGCCAACACGATCGATCCGCTGATTTTTGCTCCCAAGCCCCTTTACAACACGCTGCAATCGCGGCCATTAGTGGCTTACTACAATTACGTCAGCGGCAAGGGCATCGACTTCACCACGCCGAGCGGCAACCGGCCGGTCACCGCCGTCGATGTCGACGGCTGGATGCGCGACTATCTCGCGGCAGTCGATACGATCTTTTCGCCGGAATACCTTGCGCCAGTGGCGCTAGTCGACCGCAGCAACACGCTGCAGAAACAACTGCGCGACATCAAGGAACAACTGGCGACATCGTTGTCCCACCTGGTGATTGCCTTCTTCACCGACGAGGCCCCGACCAAGCGCCAGACTGATGCCGCCCAGGAAGCGTTCAAGCAGCAGGCGCTGATCGCATTGTCGAATGTCTACTCGACCAATGCCGTCGTGCAATTCGCCGCCACCGTCACCGCCAGGATCAACACTGCGCTGGAGCAGGAAACGCCGCAGCTTTACGGCACACTGCTGACCGGCCCGAACTCCGACCCCGGTGTCAGCCTGACCGCCGCCAAGGTCGCGCTCAGCACCACTGAGGACACATCCACCACGCCGCTGACCTTTCTGGTCACCGCCACCAAGGATCCAAAAGACTCACAAGGCGCCGTCAAGAGCGTGGTCACGCTCGACCTGACCTACCACGGCAGCCAAATCGAGCACCAGATCGGGCAATTACCCAATATCGAGCACTACAAAGCCTCTTCGTGGCTATCGTTCGTCACGCAACCCGATCACGATGCGGTCAACTTGCCGCTGGATGTGCATCTTGGCCCGTTCAAGGTGCCCTTGCCGCTGCGGATTTTCCCTGCGCCGCCCTCAATGGTTTCCCAAGACGCCATTATTACGCCGCTGCGCAAGCCGATCGACTGGGAGAACATCGTCGAGGCCATGCAGTGGGGCTACAGCTTCACCTACTCGGAAAGCTTCCACTATCCGCAGGACCAGACCCACTTCACCACGACGTTCAATATTCCCGATCCGGCGCTGGCGAATTTTGCGGTGACCGCCGATCCGGTACCTGATCTGTTTGAGTTCATTACCGTGTATCCGCAGGTGCAGGCCGACCTGACGGGGACGCTCGCGGGCATTACCCAGCAATCCAGTGCGGATGATGTCGCCAAGGCCGCAATAGCGCTGGGTGCCTTCGTACAACTGGTGCAGAACGTATCGAGCACACTTGCGCTGTTCCTCCCGCCACCGAAGGACGCCTTTGCCACGCGTGCCCTTGCCGTCGTTGCGCAGCGCGGGCAACTGCCCTACACCTACGTCATTTCGGAATCGCGCACCGATAAGATCAATCCCAACGACAACGGCAACAACGTCATCGCGTTGCTGACCCAGCTCAGGCCCCTGCCGCCCGAAGGGATCGATACACCGTCGATCAACATCAGCGGCTACGTGACCGAACAACAGGCGCCGCCGCCGGATTTCGATCTTGGCTACTGCTACACCACGGCACAGGGGTATCTGACCGACGCGATTGGCCAGGCGATCGCGAAGCGAACCGTGCTGTTGCCGGGCCTCAACATCCTGTCGGCGCAAAGCGCGCTCACCTGCGGCTATATCGAACGCAACCAGGATCTGATCCACGGACGCACCACGGTAGATCCCTTCGTTTATCAGACCGCGTCGGTGGCATTCCCTGCCGCGCTACGGCCGACCATCGACATTCCCGATGCGATCGATGTCGCATCATTCGGCGGCAACACCCCGGTGGCCCGGACATTTGCGGACCAACTGACCAACCTGTTCACGGTACTGTTCGCCAAAGCCCCTGCCGGCCCGCAGACCATTCAAGTCTCAACCGCTTATGCGATCTCGCTCAACAGTTCGCTGCCTATCGTCGGTACGCTGCCGGTGCCGATCTCTTTCCTGCCGCCGACCGCGATGCAGCCGGAACAGGCCGCCTTGCACGCGACGTCGTCCGCACAGGGCGTGCTGACACAGCAACAACTGATCGCGGTGCTTCGGGACGGCATCTATGCCTGGTGGAACGCCTACAATCCAAAGCCCAACGGTACGTTGATCTTCAACTTGACCATCATGACCAGTACCCAAGGCGCGGGTCTGCCGCCAATGCCATTACTGGTATTGGAACAACTGACGCTGGACTACAGCCACTGGAGCGATCATCCGTGACCGACGACCGAAAACGGACCAACGTGTGGCCTCCACTCGTGCCGGCGCCCTCCCCTCAAACGCCTTCAGCACGTTGAGGGAGGGCAAAATAGTGCTAAGCCCTGCAAAAGGTCGGTTGGGCAACATTTCCTCTATTGGCGATTAACCCACTCATGAATTAACGTTCAATCCATGCATCCATCCGGCCTGACCCCAGCTGCCACTTCCTCTCTTTATGGAGGACCGGCCAATGCCCCCTGCTTTCACTACTCAACAAAGAAGTTAACTAACTGATTAATTAGAGTAAATATGAAAGAGCATGTTCCGGTCAGCCTACTGTGTCTTGCTGTACTCGCGGGGTGTACTGTTGGGCCGAACTTTACCCGCCCCGATGTTCCTGCCGGCGCCGACTACTCACAGGAAAAACTGCCCATTACCGCCTCGGCGGATGTGGCCGCCGGCGGTACGGCACAGCGTCTGGTTGCCGGGATGGATATTCCCGGGCAATGGTGGACGCTGTTCCGCTCACCGGCACTCAATGCCCTGGTCGAGGAGGCGCTGCGGGCCAACCCGGATGTGAGCGCGGCCCAAGCGGCGCTGCGCCAGGCCAACGAACTGGTGTATGCCGACCAGGCCTCGCTGTTTCCCTCGGTGAGCGGCTCGGCGTCGAAAACCCGAGAGAAGGTATCGGGGGTCAGTACGGGCACTCCGTCGTCACCGATTCTGACCGTGAACTCAGCCTCACTGAGCGTTTCCTATGCCCCGGACGTGTTCGGCGGCACCCGCCGCCAGATCGAGTCATCCACGGCACAGGCCGAGTACGAGCGCTTCCAGCTGGAGGCCACGTACCTCACGCTGACCTCCAATGTGGTCAATACCGCCGTGAGCCTGGCGTCGGTGCGCGATCAAATAGCGGCCACCGAGGAAATCATTCGCCTGCAGAGCGACCAACTTGACGTTCTACAAGCCCAACGGCGACTGGGGGCCATTGGCGACACCAATGTACTCACTCAAGAGACAGCGCTGGCACAAACGCGCGCCACCTTGCCGCCCCTGCAAAAACAGCTGGCACAGACCCGTAACCAGTTGATGGCCTACCTCGGTCGGTTTCCCAATCAGGACCAGGGCGAACGTTTCGTTCTGGCTTCCCTGCATCTACCGGAAGAACTGCCGGTCAGCCTGCCCTCGGCAATCGTAGGTCAGCGCCCCGATGTGCGTTCCGCACAAGCGCAGCTGCATCAGGCCAGTGCCAACATTGGGGTAGCCATCGCCAATCAGTTGCCGCAGTTCAGCATCACCGGCTCCCTGGGCTCCACGGTGGCAAGCGGGACCAAGCTGTTTTCATCCGGCAGCGGGGTCTGGAGCCTTGCGGGCTCGATCACCCAACCCATCTTTGACGCCGGGGCGCTGGAACACCGCAAGCGCGCCGCCGTAGCGGCTTATGACGAGTCGGCAGCCCGTTACCGCAGCACCGTAGTGGCTGCCTTCCAGGATGTGGCCAACGCGCTGCGGGCGCTGGAGTCCGATGCCGACGCGCTCAATCAGCAGGTGGCCGCCGAACGTTCTGCTCAAGCGAGCCTGGCCCTGGTACAGGCACAGTTCCGGCTCGGTGCCGTGGCGTACATCAATTTGCTGACAGCCCAACAGACCTATCAAAACACCGTGGTCACACGCGTCCAGGCACAGGCCGCCCGTTACAGTGACACCGCGGCGCTCTTCCAGGCGCTGGGCGGCGGCTGGTGGAACCGCACCGATGTCGATCCTGCCACGGCGGGCAAGCCTGACCGTTTCGGCCTGCCTTCCTGGCGCGAGGTCATGCCGGCCCACAGAACGGATGCCGCTGCCGATACGTCGCAACTCAACTGAATTGAACCCTTTCAACAGTGAGAACACCCATGGCTGACGTCAACACCGACTCTCCCCTGCCCCCACAGCCGACGGCCCCCAAGCGTCGCCTGTGGCGGCCAATGCTGCTCATGATGGTGGTGGTGCTGGTGATCGTCGCGATCATCGTCGGGGTCAAGTTCACCCAGATCTCGGCGCTGATCGCACAAGCCAAAGTCCCGCTGCCCGCGGCCGTGGTCACGGCCATGCCCGCGCAGTTCTCCGACTGGCAGCCCAGTGTTTCCGCCGTAGGGTCGATGAAAGCGGTGCGTGGGGTCGACGTCACCACGGAGGTAGGCGGCATCGTGCGTACCCTGGGCTTTAAGCCCGGGCAGCAGGTGCCGGCCCAGGCCCTCCTCGTCCAGTTGAATGCCGACTCGGACATCGCCCAACTGCATTCACTTGAGGCCACGGCCGATCTGGCGGTTATCGTCCTCAAGCGCGACAAGGCCCAACTGGCGGTGAACGCCGTGTCCCAAGCGCAAGTGGATACGGACAGCGCCGACCTGAAAGCCAAACTCGCGGCCGCCGAGCAACAGCGGGCGCTGGTGGAGAAAAAAGCCATTCGCGCACCGTTTGCCGGGCGCATCGGGATTACCAGCGTCAACCCCGGCCAATACCTCAACCCCGGTGACAAAATCGCCACGCTGCAAACCTTCGATCCGATCTACATCGACTTCACCGTGCCCCAGGCCCAACTAGAGTCGATCAGCATCGGCCAGGCGGTCTCGGTGACGGCGGACGGCCTGTCCAATCAGACCTTCGCCGGCAAGATCACTACCGTCGATACCCAGTTCGATTCGACCACACGTAACGTCACGGTAGAAGCCACCGTCGAGAACCCCAAGCAAAGCCTGGTGCCGGGCATGTTTGCCCGCGCCGTGGTGCAGTCTGGCGCGACGCAGCGCTACCTCACCGTTCCACAGACATCGGTCACCTACAACCCCTACGGGACCACCGTATTCATTGCCGCGACGACGAAGAACGACAAAGGTGAAGACGTGCTGACGGCGGCGCAAACATTCATCAAGACCGGGCCGACCCGGGGTGATCAGGTTGCGATCCTGTCCGGCGTGAAAGAAGGCGACCAGGTGATCACCAGTGGGCAGATGAAGCTCAAGAACGGTTCGCCGGTGAAGATTGATAACCATGCCGCCCCCTTGAACGACGCCGC
This sequence comes from Pseudomonas spelaei, assembly GCF_009724245.1. Classification (GTDB taxonomy): domain Bacteria; phylum Pseudomonadota; class Gammaproteobacteria; order Pseudomonadales; family Pseudomonadaceae; genus Aquipseudomonas; species Aquipseudomonas spelaei. Next base: position 223,896 of record NZ_WNNK01000005.1, read on the forward strand.
CCCGACTCCTCAAGAACACTAAGGTGTCTCATGAAACTTACCGATACCTTCATCCAGCGACCGGTCTGGGCCATCGTCGTCTCGCTGTTCATCTTGATTCTGGGGCTGCGCTCGATTTTCGAATTGCCGGTCAACCAGTGGCCACGTACTGAAAATACGGTCGTCACCATCACCACCACCTACTACGGTGCAGACGCGTCCACGGTTGCCGGCTTTATCACTCAGCCGCTGGAATCGGCCATCGCTCAGGCGCAAGGTATCGATTACCTGTCGTCTTCAAGCATTACCAGCGTGTCGACCATTACCGCGACATTGCGGCTCAACTACGACGCCAGCAAAGCGCTGACCGAGATCAATACGCAAGTCAACTCGGTCAAGAACCAGTTGCCGGCCCAAACCCAGGAGCCGGTCCTCACCGTAGCGGTCGGGCAAACCACGGACGCCATGTACCTGGGTTTCTACAGCGACACACTGCCCACCAACAACATCACCGACTACCTGGTGCGGGTGGTCAAGCCCAAGCTGGATTCGATCCAGGGTGTGCAAACCGCCGAGATTCTCGGCGGGCGCCAGTTCGCGTTGCGTGCCTGGCTGGATCCGGACAAGCTGGCGGCGCATAACGTCTCGGCGCAGGACGTTTCCACGGCGCTGGCCAACAACAACTACCTGTCGGCAGTCGGCTCGACCCGAGGGCAAATGGTCACGGTGGATTTGACCGCCGGCACCGACTTGCACACGGTGGATGAGTTCAAGCGGCTGGTGATCAAGCAGAAAGGCGACGCACTGGTGTACCTGGAGGACGTGGCGACAGTCACTCTGGGCGCGGAAAGCTACGACAGCAGTGTGGCGTTTTCCGGCAAGCGCTCGGTGTTCATCGGCATCAAGGCTGCGCCCAATGCGAATATCCTGACCGTCGCCGATAACGTACGCAAAGCCTTCCCCGAGCTGCAGTCCCAACTGCCGGCGGGGGTGCGCGGCGAGATCGTCTACGACTCCACCGAGTTCATCAACACCTCGATTTACGAGGTGGTGAAGACCCTGGTAGAAGCCATGGTGATTGTCTCGGTGGTCATCTACCTGTTCCTCGGCTCGTTCCGCGCAGTGATTGTGCCCTTGGTGGCGATCCCGCTGTCGCTGGTCGGGACGTTCTTCATCATGTATTTGCTGGGTTACTCCATCAATTTGCTGACCTTGCTCGCGCTGGTGCTGGCGATTGGGCTGGTGGTCGACGACGCGATTATCGTGGTCGAGAACGTTGACCGGCATATCAAGGAAGAAGGTAAAGGCGTACTGGAGGCCGCGTTGGTTGCGGCGCGAGAGTTGGGCGGCCCGATTATCGCGATGACCGTGGTGCTGATTGCCGCGTACGTGCCTATCGGCCTGCGCAGCGGCCTCACAGGCGCGCTGTTCAAGGAGTTCTGTTTCTCGTTGGCCGGTGCGGTGACCGTATCGGCCGTCGTGGCGTTGACCCTTTCGCCGATGATGACGTCGAAGCTGTTCAAGTCAGGTCAGGAGGAAGGCCGCTTTGCCCGTCGGCTCGATCAGTATTTCGACTGGTTGCGTGGTCGTTACCATCGGGTGTTGTCCGCAGGCTTGAACGTCTGGCCGGTGCTGGTGACCTTTGGCTTTATCCTGTTCCTACTGGTGGCCGCCAGCGGCATGACCGCCAAAAGCGAACTGTCGCCGACCGAGGACCAGGGTCTGGTGTTCATGCAGATCAAAGGCCCTCCGACCGCCTCGCCCCAGCAAATGGAAAGGATCGCCGACCAGGCCTTCCAGATCGCTAAAAAAGAGCCTGAGTACGCACAGATGTTCCAATTGACGGGGCTGCCGGCACTCAATCAAGGCCTGGGCGGGGTGTTGCTCAAGTCGTGGGGGGATCGGAGCCGATCGCAAGCTGACCTGATCAAGCAGCTCCAGCAGCAATGGAACCAAGTGCCCGGCGCGACGATTGCGGCCTTTCCACTGCCGTCGCTGCCGGGTGCGCAAGGCCTGCCGGTGCAGTTTGTGATTACCACCACCGATTCAATCGACAACTTGAATGATGTGGCCCAAGCCGTAATGGCCGAAGCGCAAAAGCAACAGCTGTTCTGGTTCTCCGACATGGATCTGAAACTCGACAAACCGCAAGCCAAGTTGGTGGTTGACCGGGAGAAAATCGCAGCGCTGGGCATGACCCAGGCGGATGTCGGCGCGGCACTGTCAGCGGCGCTGGGTGGTAACTACGTGAACTACTTCTCGACGGCCGGGCGTTCCTACAAAGTGATTCCCCAGGTGCTGCAGGTTGACCGCCTCAACCCGGAACAAGTCCTCGACTACTACATTCGCACCCCCTCAGGCGCGATGATTCCCGCACGCACGGTGGCGCACATCGAGACCTCCACCCAGCCGGAATCGATCAACCACTTCCAACAGCTCAACTCGGCCACGCTGTCAGGTGTCAGCGGCGTGTCCCAGGGCGAGCTGCTGACGAAACTGGAGACGATTCTGAATAACGTTGCCCCGTCGGGATACACCTCTGACTTCTCGGGAGAGTCGCGTCAGTTTATGCAGGAATCAGGTGGGTTCGTCGGCTTGCTGCTGTTCTCGATCCTGATCGTCTACCTGGCCCTTGCCTTCCAGTTCGAGAGTTTCCGAGACCCGGTGGTCATCCTGTTCTCGGTGCCCCCCGCGCTCTTTGGCGCACTGGCCTTCATCACCATGGGGTTCGCGTCCATCAACGTGTACACGCAAGTGGGTCTGGTGACGCTGCTCGGGCTGATCACCAAGCACGGGATTTTGATCGTCCAGTTCGCCAATGAACTGCAGCGTGCCGGTCACAGCAAACGTGAAGCGATTGAGGAAGCCGCTGCGGTGCGTCTGCGCCCGATCCTGATGACGACGGCGGCCATGGTGTTGGGCGTGGTGCCCCTGGTTTGGGCTAGCGGTGCCGGTGCCGCGGGGCGTCATGACATGGGCCTGGTGATCTTCGCCGGCCTGTCGATCGGCACCTTGCTGACGCTGTTCATGGTACCGGCCATGTACATGTTTATTGGCGAGACTCACCACAAGGAGCAGGAACAGCCAGAGCTTGACGAGCAGCCTGCAAGGTAACTCTGTAGCCGCTGCCGAGGTACGAGGCTGCGATGCGGGCCGCAGGACCGCCGCCGGGGGCCGCTACGTCGGAATGCCGCCCAACCCCATCGCAGCCTCGTACCTCGGCAGCGGCTACAGACAACCAAACGCCCAAAAGCGTTAGTTTGGGCAAGCCCAGCTATTGGCCGCCCGGGCGATCTGGCCAGCCAGTTGGCCAATGGCTTTCTGATGCGCCAGCACCAGGGCATCCATGCTCACGCCGGCTGGCTCCTGAATCACGCTGGCGCAGGTCAGGCTGCGGCGTTTCTGACCTTCGCTGCGCTGGCTCAAACTCCACACCACATCGATCAAGGCGTACTGCCCCGGCAACGAATCAAAGCGACGCACGTCCGTCTGCAACGACACCACAGGCTTGTCGGCAGCCTTGGGCAGCCCCGCCAAATTACGCGTCCCCAGTTTCAACTCCAGTTGCCCGGCCAAGGCATCGTGGAACTCGTCGGCAAGGGGGGCGCCCCAGCGTTCGGTCTCCAGGATCATCAGCCCACCGGCGCTCTGGCGTACCACCATCTGTGGCTGGTCGACCTGGACCGGCATGCGCACGCCCAGCATCTCGAACTGGAAGGCCGGCGCCGTCACGGCTTGTCGCTGTACAGGCGCCGTGGGCACCAGGGTGTAGTAATGGGTCGGTGCCGAGCTGCAGGCCGCCAGGCCCAGGGTGGCCAGCAGGGCCAGGGAACGAAGGGTCATGGCGGTCATTCCTGATCAATTTCACGGGAGGTTGAAGACGTCGGCTGATAGGCGTCCGGTTTGCCGTCCTTGAGACGGCCACGAATCAAGGCTTCCGGGTGGCGTCCGAGGAAGTCGGTGAGCACGCGCACCGAGCGCGCTGTGCGTTGCACTTCATCCATGGCCTGGCCCAACTGCTGACGCTGTGGCGAGTCTTCGGCAAAACTGTCGTTGGCCGTGGCCAGGGTCTTGCGCGTCTGCACCAGGGTGTCACGCATCTCTGGCAGCACTTGCCCGTTGACGTTCGCCAGGGTCTTGTTCAACTGGCCGAGGCTACCGTTGAGGTTGTCGGCAATCTGGTCGATCGGAATCTTGCTGAGCTTGTCGACAAACGCCTGCAATTGCTCCTGCGCCTTGTCCAGGCTGCCGGGCACGGTGGGGATGAGCATTGGCCGTGCAGTCAGGTCAAAGGCGACCGGCTTGGCGTTGGGCACAAAGTTCATGGAAATGTACAACTGCCCCGTGAGCAGGTTCGCACTGCGGGCCTGGGCCCGCAGGCCGTGCTTGACCATCTGATCCATCAAGTGCGCGCCTTTGACCTCATCGTCATCCCCCATCAGGGCCAATTTGTCGTATGCCTTACCCAGGCGGTTGGGATAGATGACGGCCCCGATTATCGTGGGAAAGGTCTCAGCCTTGGCGTCGTAATCCAGGTCCACCGAGACCACACGGCCCACGTTGACGCCCAGGAACTCGACTGCCGAGTTCACGGTAAGACCGCGCAGGGACTGGTCGAAACGCATCTGCACATAGCGCCCATCGCCGTCCGGGCGCGCCAAGGCGGTTTCCACGTCATCGAACAGGGTGAACTCAGCACGCTCATCGGCCAGGGACTTGTCGACGCTGTAGTTGGGCTCGATAAAGGCAACGCCGCCGGCCAGGATAGAGGCCATCGACTGAGTGTTCACCTTCAGGCCGTTGGCGCCAAGGCTGACGTCCACACCACTGGCGTTCCAGAACCGGCTGTCCTTGCGCACATACTGATCGTTAGGGGCATTGACGAAGATGTCGACGTCCACGCCCTTGCCGCCGCTGGCTAACTGATAGGACACCACCTGCCCGACCTGAATGCGTCGGTAGTAGACCGCGGAGCCGATGTCCAGCGAGCCCAGGTCAGCGGTGTGCAGGGTAAAACGCTTGCCCTTCTGCCCATAGGTAATGGCCGGAGGGTTCTCCAGGCCAACGAAGTTGTGTTCGGTGTCCTTTGCCTCGCCCGGGTCGGCGCCGATGAAAGCGCCTGACAACAGCGTATCGACCCCCGACACGCCGCCGGCGCCGATGCGCGGGCGCACCACCCAGAAACGCGTGTCGCGCTTAGTGAACGCCGCGGCTGACTGGTCCAGCTCGATAGTCGCATCGATGTGGGCACGGTCGCCGCTCAAGGCAATCGAGGTGACCTTGCCGATCACCACGTTCTTGTACTTGACCTGCGTCTTGTTGGCCTCAAGCCCTTCGGCAGTGAGAAAAGTGACGACGATCTGCGGCCCCACCGACATGGCCTTGTGCACCACCATCGACAGGCCGATCAGGGCCGCCACGATCGGCACCAGCCAGACCAGCGAAACGTTGAACCGTCGGCTCCGGACCTCGGGGCTCGAAGGTGTAGGAGTGGAACGTGGGTGATCAGGCATCTTCAACCTCTGCATCCCAGATAAGCCGGGGATCAAAACTCATGGCAGCCAACATCGTCAGTACCACAACCAAACCAAAAAACAGGATACCCAGGCGCGGCTCGATACTGCTCAGCGAGCGGAACTGCACCAGGGCCGCGATCAGTGCTACCACCAGTACATCCAGCATCGACCAGTAGCCGATCACCTCGATCAGGCGGTACAGCTTGGAGCGCTCACGCATGGCCCATCGGCTGCGCAGCTGGCACGTTATCAGCAGCGTCCCCAGTACCAGAAACTTCAGGCACGGCACCGCGATGCTGGCGATGAAAATCAACAAGGCGATATCCCAGGAGCCGCCCTCCCAAAACTCGACCACCCCGCTCATTATGGTGTTTTCACTGCCATTGCCGAACATGTCGGTGTACATCACCGGTAGCAGGTTGGCGGGGATATAGAAAATCAGGCTGGCCAGCAGAAACGCCCAGGTGCGCGCCAGGCTTTGTGGCTTGCGCCAATGCACCACTGAATTGCAGCGTGGGCAGTTGTGGCTGCCCTCGGTGCAGGCCTGGCCGCAGGTATGGCACAGCGTCAGCTGGAGATCGCGGGCATACGGTGGCAGGCTCATGGAATGACCCCTTCAAGGTCATGCCAGAGGCGGCGAATGCCTTTGCCCGAAATGATGATGATCAGCACCGTCAGCATCGCCAGTGCCCACAGGCCGAGGCCAGGATGCACATCGAGCATCCCCCCCAGCTTGATGATCGCCACCAGGATGCCCAGCAGACAGACCTCCAGCATGCTCCAGGGGCGCAGGTGTTCCAGCGCGCGCATGCAGGCCTTGAAGCCGGGTGCGGCGACGCCCGCCACCGCAAAACTCAGTACCCAACACAACAAGATGATTTGCAACATGGGCGCGAGGATGATGGTCAGGCCGGCCACGGCGGCGATGACACTGATACGCCCCTGGGCAAGCGCCTCCACCGACTGCCACAACGTGGCCTCATTGCCCAAGCCTTGCAGGCTGATGGACATCACCGGGAATGCGTTGGCGAAACAGAAAACAATCGCGGCGCAGATGGAAAGCGCCAGCAGTTGTTGGGTGCTCAACTGCCCGCCGCGATCGAGGACCGCACCACAACGCAGGCAAAAAGCCTTTTGCCCACGCACCAGCGGTGTGGGCTGGTAAACGGAGTCGCAGTGCTCGCAGATGATCCAGTCAGGTTTATTCATGAGGCTCTTTTGCGCGGATCGTGTCGAAGTATGCAAGTAACATGCGAATAGGTCGCAGGTATGCTACCAGATATGACGGTAACGACACGAGCCGGGCACTGACCGGTGTTAGAGCCTGGTGTTCAGTACCCACTGCCAGCCGCAGCATTCCCTGCCACAATCGCAACCCCCGAACTGCTACCCAGCCGCGTAGCACCCGCCTCGATCATCGCCACCGCGGTCGGATAATCCCGTACTCCTCCCGATGCCTTGACCCCAACCCCCGCGCCCACCACCTTGCGCATCAACGCTACATCTTCAACCGTCGCGCCGCTGCGGCTGAATCCGGTAGACGTCTTGACGAACGCGACCCCCAGTTCCCGGCAAATTTCACAGGCCTGGGTCTTCTGTTCATCGGTGAGCAAGCAGGTTTCCAGAATCACCTTCAAGGGCACACCACCACACGCTTGATGCACCCGGGCAATATCGTCACGTACCAGGTCCAGCAAACCCTCTTTCAGCCAGCCAATGTTGAGCACCATGTCGATCTCCCCTGCCCCGGCGGCTATCGCACGCTCGGCTTCAAAGGCCTTGGTATCGCTCAAGCCGGCACCCAATGGGAAGCCGACTACCGCGCAAATCACCACTGCATCACCGGTCAGGCATGACGCGGCATAAGGCACCTGCGCCGAGTTCAGGCACACCGAATAAAAGCCGTGCTCCTGGGCCTCCTCACACAACGTGCGAATCTGCTGCCGAGAGGCATCTGGCGCCAACAAGGTGTGATCGATGTAGCTGGCCAATGCTGCAGGTTGAAGATTCTTCATTTAGCGTGCCCTTGCCTGTATGTTGCCAATGGTCATGCGTCGCCGTATCGGGTGACCGCACAAATGCGTTACAATATTCACATATAATGTTACTTATACAACACAAACAATCAAGCCCTGGAATGCCCGTGGACAGTAAAAAAGCCGAGCGACTCAAGCTTATCCAGCAAGCCCTGCAGAACCAGAACGCCATTCACCTGCGGGAAATGGCGGCCCTGCTGGATGTTTCCGAGATGACCCTGCGCCGCGACCTGAACCACTTCAGCGATCATCTGCGGCTGTTGGGCGGCTATATCACTCGGGTTGGCAGTGAGGCCGGTGACTACCGCGTGGCCGACCAGGACACCCGTCACGTCGAGGAAAAACGCCGCATCGGCAAACTGGCCGCCCGGCTGATCCAGCCCGGTGACACGGTATTTTTCGACTGCGGCACCACCACGCCCTTTGTCATTGACTTCCTGCCTGACGAGCTGGAGTTCACGGCGGTGTGCAGTTCACTGAACGTGTTGCTCAAGCTGTACAACAAACCCAATTGCCACATCGTGATGTGCGGCGGCACCTTTCACCGCCAGAACCAGGTGTTCGAAAGCACCGCCGACAGCAGCATCCTCGACAGCGTACGGCTGACCTGGGCGTTTGTTTCCGCCGCCGGTATCAGCCAGGCATTCGGCGTGACCTGTTTTAACTTCAACGAAGTGCAGGTCAAGCAAAAGGTTCTGCGCCAAGCCCAGCAGCGGGTACTGCTGGCCGACTTCAGCAAGTTCGACACTGTGCGCACCGCTCACTTCGCCACGCTGGAGGACTTCCAGTATGTGGTCAGCGACAAGAAAATCCCCCGCGCCTACAAAGATGCCATCGAAACCAGCGGCGCGCAGTTGCTGGTTTAACCCAGCAAGGCTTGCCGCTCCCGGACGCTCAAATAGCCGGTGGTCACGCTGAACGCAGCGCTGGCGCCGGCCGCCAGGGTTCGCACATTGCCCTTGGCCTTTTCCGCGTTGTAACCCTCTGGCTCACACGTCGATGGCAGCACAAACGCCGCCACTTGCTGATCCGGGTTATGCAGGATCCAGCGCGCCGCATGTGAGAACTGCTCAGGCCGATAGCGCGTGTAGAACGCTTCGCCGCCGGGATGATCCAGTAGAAAATGCGCCTGCCCCAGCGCATCGGTGCCCACGCCATCGAAGAAGAACACAATCTCCGGGTCATACAGCGCGGGCTGATCCAGTTGCGTCAACTGCTCCGGATACACAGCCAATTGCGCCATATACGCGCTCCAGGCCGGTGTCGGCTTGACGTGATCCGGTACGCTGCTGCGCAAGCGCAGGCTTTCCATGTCTAACGGTTCGACGAAACGCCCGCCGTCGACGTAGGCATAGTTCATGTGGGCCATGTACATAAGGTCCATGGGCTTGCCGGCCAGGTTGGTCACGTCCATGGCGATATCAAACAGCCCCGATCCGCTGCGCAAGGTAACGCTGGGGCGAGCCCGGTAGCGATCACCAAAGCCCTGGGCGTATTCATACTCCCCGCCCAGGCGCAGCCAGCCGTCGTCGATTTCCAGCCAGGCCGTGTCCATCGGTGCGCACGGCATCTCGCCATGCAAGGCATGATCATCCGCGGGTGCCGGACAGCCGTTGCGCAGCAGGCCACTGTGGAACATGAAGCAACCATACGTGCCGATCACCGTGGGGCTCGGCCGTGGCTGGTCGAACAGGTTGGTCATGGTCAGATCACAGCCGTCGAACACGGCTGACCAGATCATCTGCCCCTGATACGGCAACACCACCAGCCGCCCTCGGCTGTTTTCCAGGCTCAGGGCCAGGACGCCGGATGGATAGGCCCAGGCGCTGACCTTGAAATCCGCCGACTGCAGCAAGGTCTTTTCCTGTTCGCCAAACAGCGCCCGATACAGCGGGATACGTGTACTCATGAGGCCTCCGCCGCGGCACCTGCCGGCAGTTTGTCCGACTGGCGCAGGCACTTGAGGGCATACATCACTATCACGATAAAGCACAGCAACGGCACGCTATAGGCCAGTTGCATATTGCCGCCGCTGGCATCCGACAGCAGGCCCTGGAAGATTGGAATCACCCCGCCGCCGACAATACTCATCACCAGCAGCGAGCCGCCAACACCGGTGTCCTCACCCAAGCCATCAATCGTCAGGCCATAGATGGTCGGCCAGCACGGCCCGAGGAATATGCTCACGCCCACCGCCGCATACACCGCCGAGATATTCGGCACCAGGATCGTGTAGGCCAGCAGCACAATGCACAGCACACCGTAGATCGCCAGGACCTTGGCCGGATGCAACCGGCGCATCAACAGGTTGGCAATCATCTTGCCGACGAAGTACGCGGCAAAGGTGGTCAGCAGGAACCACGAAGCACTGCGCTCGTTCATGCCGCCCATTTGCATCGCCAGGCGAATAGTGAAGCTCCACACGCCCACTTGGGCGCCGACGTAGAGAAACTGCGCCAACACGCCAAAGGTAAAACGCGGATTACGCCACAGCCGTGCAAGACTCTGGCGCACGCTGCTGCGCTTGCCATCGTCTTTCTGGTTGCCTTTGCAGGCCGGGAAACGGGTGAAGGCAATCAGGATGAACATCAGCACCAGCACTGCGATCATCCATTTGTACGGCAACAGCGTGGACTGGATCATTTGCAGTTGCTGGACCGCTGCATCCGAAACGCTCATCTGCTTGAGTTGATCGGTGGTGGCGTCGGTGTCCTTGAACATCACAAAGCTGCCGACGTACACCCCGGCCATGGCGCCAAACGGGTGAAAGGTCTGGGAGATGTTCAAACGCCGGGTCCCGGTTTCCCGTGGGCCCATCAAGGTCGAGTAGGTATTGCAGGCGGTTTCCAGGAACGACAGGCCGGCGGCAATCACAAACAGCGCCAGCAGGAACATGCCGTACTTGGCCGTGGATGCCGCCGGGAAGAACAACAGGCAACCCAGCATGTACAGCAACAAACCGATCAGGATGGTGCTTTTGTAGCTGAACCGCCGCACCACCATGGCCGCCGGAATCGCCACGAAAAAGTAGCCCAGGTAGAACGCCGACTGCACGAAGGCGGTCTGAAAATCGCTGAGCAGGAAGGCCTTTTTGAAGTGAGCGATCAGCACGTCGTTCATGCTCGCGGCCGCCGCCCACAACGCGAAAATACTGCAGAGCAGGATAAAGGCGAACCAGGGTGTGCGATTCAGGTAGAAGCCGTCGGGTGTCTGTTGCAGCGCAGGTTTGTTCATTATTGTTCTCCGGCTGGATTGAAGGTGTTACCGCTGTTGCTGGAAGCGCGCGAAGGCCTTGCGATCGGGGTAGGACGTCTGGGTGCCGAGGGCTGTGACCGAGCAGGCGGAATAGGCCACGGCCTGCTCCATTGCCCGGCGAATATCGCCGTCGTGGGTCCAGTGCTGGATGAAGCAACCGATGAAGGCATCTCCGGCGCCGGTGGTATCCCGGGCTGCAACCTGTAGGCCATTGATCTTGAACTCACCCTCCTCCCCTACATACAGCGCGCCTTCCTGGCCGAGGGTGACGATGACGTGGCGAATACCGCTGGCCACCAGGGTTCGGGCTGCCGTGCGGGCCGAGTCTGGAGAGTCGACGTTCTGCCCGGTAATCAGCGCCAGTTCCGACTCGTTGGGCACCAGGAAATCCAACTGTGCCAAGTGCTCGGCACTCAAGCCCGACAACGCCGGCGCCGGATTGAGCAGTACGGGAATGCCGTGCTGGCGGCCAAACTCGATGGCGTAGTAGACCGTGGCCAGGTTGATCTCCAGTTGCAGCACGATCAGCGAGCAATCACGCAGGTCGGCGGCCGCCGCGTCAATATCTGCCGGCAACAAATGGGCGTTGGCACCTTTGACGATCAGAATGCTGTTGTGAGAGTCGGCCTGGACGAAGATCGGCGCCACGCCGCTGGAGACACCCGGCACCCGTTGTACATAGCGGGTATCGATGCCAAACCGCTGGAAATTGGCCAGCGTGTTGTCGGCAAACATATCGTCGCCGACTTTGCTCAGCATCAGCACATCGCCCCCCAGCTTGGCTGCAGCCACCGCCTGATTGGCGCCCTTGCCGCCACACCCGAGAGCAAAGCCCGGCGCTTCCAGGGTTTCACCCTGGGCCGGCATACGGTCGATGTAGGTGATCAGATCCACCATATTGCTGCCGATGACTGCGATCTTGCTCATTGCTATCCCACCTTGTTGCGAGCACGACCGGGCAGGTCGTGGCGCTGTTGTTTTGTTATTTAAATAACATTATGTGTGATTATTCAATCTATTTTTGACGAGCGCTGATCAAAGGTGTGGCCGCTGCCGAGGCACGAGGCTGCGATGGGTTGCGCAGCGGCCCCCAAAGGCGGTTCTGCGAACCGCATCGCAGCCTCGTGCCTCGGCAGCGGCTACAGGTTGGGGGGATTTTTAGAACGAGGCGGCCAGTAGTTCTTGGGTATAGGGATGCTGTGGGGATTCAAACAGGGTGTTTGCGGGCCCCTGCTCCACCACCTGGCCATCCTTGAGCACGATCAAGTCATGGGCCAGCGCCCGGACTACCGCCAGGTCGTGGCTGATAAACAGATAAGTCAGGCCGTGTTGCGCCTGCAAGCGTCGCAACAAATCGACGATCTGTCGCTGCACGGTGCGATCCAGGGCTGAGGTGGGCTCATCCAGCAGGATCAGTTCCGGCTTGAGCACGAGCGCCCTGGCGATGGCGATGCGTTGCCGCTGCCCACCGGAAAACTCGTGGGGGTAGCGATGCCGGGTCGCCGGATCAAGGCCCACCTCCCCCAGCACCTCGATCACGGCCTGTTCACGCTGCCGGGCATTCAAGTCGCTGTGCACCAGCAAGCCTTCGGCGATGATCTGCTCCACACTCAAGCGCGGGCTGAGGCTGCCGAACGGGTCCTGGAACACCACCTGCATGCGCTTGCGTAGCGGCCGCAGTGCCTTGCCGTTCAAACGTTCCAGCGCTTGCCCCTGAAACTCGATGCTGCCACGGGCATCCACCAACCGCAGGATCGCCTGGCCAAGGGTAGATTTACCTGAGCCAGACTCACCGACAATGCCCAGGGTCTTGCCTCGTTGCAGGCTGAAGTCGACACGGTTTACCGCCTGTAGATACGACGTGCGCAACCAACTGCCCTTGAGGGCAAACCGCACGCTCAAGTCCCTGACCGCCAGCAGTGTCTCGCCGTCGCCTTCAGGCACTGCGCAGCCTCCCGGCTCGGCGTTAAGCAACTCGACGCTGTAAGGATGTTGCGGCGCACTGAACAATGCCTCGCAAGACGCCTGCTCAACGATCACTCCGCCGCGCATCACGGCTACCCGCTGGGCGAGGCTGCGCACCAGATTCAGGTCATGGCTGATGATCAGCAACGCCATGCCCAGGCGCAATTGCAAACGCTTGAGCAGCACCAGAATCTTGCGCTGCACCGTCACATCCAGCGCTGTGGTGGGTTCATCGGCGATCAACAGCTGTGGCTCACAGGCCAGGGCCATGGCGATCATCACCCGCTGGCGTTGCCCGCCGGAGAGTTGGTGTGGGTAGGCCTTCAAGCGGTTTTTGCCCTGGGCAATCCCCACCAGGTCCAGCAGCTCGATGATCCGTCGCCGCGCCGCATCGCCCGCCAGTCCCTTGTGCACGGCCAGGGTCTCGCCGAGTTGCCGCTCCACCGTGTGCAGCGGATTGAGGGAGTTCATCGGCTCCTGGAAGATCATCGCAATGCGGTTACCCCGCAGTTGCCGCAGACGTTGGGGTGAGGCACCCAGCAGCTCTTCACCGGCATAGCGAATGCTGCCCTGGATGCGGCTGGTAGAGGGCTCAAGTAACTGCAGAATGCTATGAGCCGTCACCGATTTACCGGAGCCGGACTCTCCCACCAATGCCAGGCACTCGCCGGGACGAATATCCAGGTCGATGCCGTGCACCACTTCACTGCCATTGAACGCCACCCGCAGGTTGCGCAGTTCCATCAGGCTCTCGGTCATTTCAGGTTCTCGGATCGAACGCATCACGGCAGGCCTCGCCGATAAACACCAGCAACGACAGAATCAGTGCCAGCACACAAAACGCCGTCAGTCCCAGCCAGGGTGCTTGCAGGTTGTTTTTCCCCTGGCTGATCAACTCGCCCAGTGACGCGCTGCCGGCGGGCATGCCAAAGCCCAGGAAATCCAGGGCCGACAAGGTGGCAATCGCCCCGGTGAGGATGAACGGCAGGTAGGTCAAGGTCGCGCTCATGGCATTGGGCAGAATATGCCGCCACATCACCTGAGCATCGCCCACGCCCAACGCCCGGGCCGCCTTGACGTACTCCAGGCCACGGCTGCGCAGGAACTCGGCGCGCACCACGTCCACCAGGCTGAGCCAGGAAAACAGCGCCATGATGCCCAGCAGCCACCAGAAATTGGGCTCGACAAAGCCCGACAGAATGATCAGCAGGTACAACACCGGCAGCCCCGACCAGACCTCCAGCAAGCGCTGCCCGAGCAAGTCGATCCAACCGCCGTAATAGCCTTGCAGCGCGCCTGCGGCGATGCCAATCACGGCACTGACCGCCGTCAATGCGAGGGCGAACAGCAGCGAAATACGCGTGCCGAAAATCACCCTCGCCAACACGTCCCGAGCCTGGTCGTCAGTCCCCAGCCAGTTCTCGCCGCTTGGCGGGCTGGGCGCCGGTTGTGTCAGGTCAAAGTTGGCGGTGTCGAAACCGAAGGCTATCGGCGGGAACAGCATCCAGCCACCCTGCCCTTCGATCAGTTGTTTGACCTGGGCACTGCGGTAATCCGGTTGAAACGGCAGCTCACCGCCAAAATCCTGTTCGACATAGCGCTTGAAGGCGGGAAAGAACCACTGGTCCTGATACGACACCAGCAGCGGTTTGTCATTGGCCACCAGCTCGCCGCCGAGGCTCAGGGCAAACACGCCAAGAAACAGCCACAGCGACCACCAGCCACGGCGATGGGTCTTGAAACGCGCCCAGCGGCGACGGCCCAAGGGAGACAAGGTCAACATCAGGCAGCCCTCTGGGAGAAATCGATACGCGGGTCCACCAGGGTGTAACACAGGTCCCCCAGCAGTTTTATCAGCAGGCCAAACAGGGTGAAGATGAACAGCGAGCCGAATACCACGGGGTAATCCCGGGCGACGGCCGCTTCGTAGCTCATGCGTCCAAGGCCGTCGAGGGAGAAAATCACCTCGATCAACAACGAGCCGCCAAAAAACACCGTCACCAGCGCCTGGGGCAACCCCGCCACCACCAGCAGCATCGCGTTGCGAAACACATGACCGTACAACACCTGGTGCTCGCTGAGGCCCTTGGCCCGTGCGGTTACCACGTATTGCCGGGAGATCTCACCGAGGAAGCTGTTTTTGGTCAGCAGGGTCAGGGTCGCAAACCCGCCAATCACCAGCGCGCTGACCGGCAACACCAAGTGCCAGAAGTAGTCCACAGCCTTGCCCCACGGCGACAGCTGGGCGAAGTTTTCCGAGACCAGCCCGCGCACGGGAAACCAGTCCAGGGCCGAACCGCCGCCAAAGGTGATGATCAATAACAACGCAAACAGAAAACCCGGCAGCGCATAGCCAATGATGATCGCCGCGTTGCTCCACACATCGAAAGCCGTGCCGTTATGCACGGCCTTGCGAATCCCCAGGGGAATCGACACCAGGTAGGTGATCAGCGTGGCCCATAAGCCAAGTGACAAGGTCACCGGCAACTTTTGCAGGATCAGGTCGGTGACCTTGGCGCCGCGAAAGAAACTCGAGCCGAAATCCAGCCGCGCATACTGCTTGAGCATCAGCCACAGGCGCTCCCCCGGTGGTTTATCGAAGCCGTACTGGCGCTCGATATCGGCCAGCAGTTTCGGGTCCAGGCCGCGCGTGGCACGGGACTCGCCGCCCACGGTCTCGACATGCCCGCCCCCCACCGCACCGCTCACACCAATGCCCTGCAAGCGCGCGATGGCCTGCTCCACCGGGCCACCGGGGGCGGCCTGCACAATCACGAAGTTGACCAGCAGAATGCACAGCAACGTCGGCACAATCAGCAGCAAGCGCCGCAAGCTATAACCCCACATGGGAATAATCTCCGGTGCGTTTTTGCAGTTGGCTCTGGGTCAAGGCGCTGGGGCTGATTTCCCACCAGGTTTCCAGGCCGGCGTCATACAGCGGCGCCACTTTCGGGCGGCCGAAACGGTTCCACCACACGGTGGAAATGCCCGGCGGATAGTAGTTGGGGATCCAGTAGTAACCCCACTGCAATACGCGATCCAACGCATGGGCGTAATGCAACATCGTCGTGCGACTGTCGGCCTGGATCAGCCCGGTGAGCAAGGCATCCACGGCCGGGTCGCGCAGGGTCATGTAGTTGTTCGAGCCCGGGTCATCGGCACTTTCGCCGGCAAAATAATTGAACATCTCGCGCCCTGGCGCCTGAGAGACCGGGTAGGCATTGACGATCATGTCGTAGTCACGGCTGCGGACCCGGTTGGCGTATTGCGCGGTGTCCACCTGGCGAATATCGAAGCCGATACCAATCTGCGCCAGGTTGCGCTTGAACGGCAGCAGCAAGCGTTCGAAGCCTTTCTGGCCATTGAGGAAGGTGAAGTGCAGTGCTTGGCCCTCAGCGTTAACCAACTGATCGCCCTGGGGTTTCCAGCCCGCCTCTTTCAGCAACTTCAGTGCTTGCAACTGCAGGCCGCGAATATTGCCGCTGCCATCGGTATGGGGCGGCTGGAACACTTGGGTGAAGACTTCATCGGGAATTTTCCCGCGCCAGGGCTCGAGGATTTTCAGCTCTTCGGCGTCCGGCAATTGGGTGGCCGACAGTTCACTGTGGGAGAAAAAACTGCGTTGGCGCAGGTACATGCCGCGCATCATCTGCCGGTTGCTCCATTCAAAATCCCACAGCAAGGCAATGGCTTGACGTACACGGCGATCCTGGAACAACGGTTTTTTCAGGTTGAACACAAACCCCTGTGACCCGCGTGCTGCGCCAGGTGCCAGGTGTTCACGCACCAGGCGGCCGTCACTCAAGGCGGGGCCGTCGTATCCGATGGTGTAGGCCGTGGCGGAGAACTCGCGGTTGTAGTCAAAGGCGCCGGCCTTGAGCACTTGCTGGGAGACACTGGTGTCGGCAAAAAACTCGACGCTCAGGCGATCGAAGTTATAGAGGCCACGTGTCACCGGCAGGTCCTTGGCCCACCAATCCCTGACCCGTTCGAAGTGCACGCTGCGCCCGGCATCCACCTGGCTGATCCGATACGGCCCGCTGCCCAGCGGCGCTTCAAAACCACCACCGTCGGCGAAGTTGCGGTTGCGCCACCAGTGTTCCGATAGCACCGGCAAAGTCGCCAGGTCCAGCGGCAGGGTTCGGCTCTCGTTGTTCTTGAACACGAAGCGCACTTGCGTCGGCGACTCCACGATCACCTCGGCCACGTCCGCGAACTGCACGCGATATTGCAGGCTGCCTTGGGTGGTCAACAGCTCGAAGGTGTAGCGCACATCTTCGGCGGTGATCGGGCTGCCATCGTCAAAACGTGCCGCAGGATTGAGGTAGAAGCGCAACCAACTGCGGTCCGGTGCCAGCTCCATCTGCTGGGCCACCAGGCCGTAGACGCTGTAAGGCTCGTCAAACGAGCGATAGGCCAGTGGCGAGTACAGCCAGCCATCGATCTCGGCCACGCCGGTGCCCTTGTCGATATACGGGAGAATATGGTCGTACTGGCCACTTTCCAGGGATGAGCGGCTCAGGCTGCCGCCCTTGGGTGCATTCGGGTTGGCGTAGTCCAGGTGGGTAAAGCCGGGCCCGTATTTGGGCGCATCGCCGTACACCGTCAGCGCCGATTGCGGCGTGGCGTAGACGGCCGGGCTTAACCAAAAGCACAGCGCCAGGGTGGTTAATCGGCGGAGCATCGGGTTGATCCTCATGCAAGGCGCCGATCCGCTGCACTTATAGGTATGTGCAGCGGGCCGGCATTTTTTATAGGGTGGGTCTTAGATCCATTGCTTCTTAAAATCAGAAGTTGTAGCTGAGCCGGGTATAGAGAATCCGTCCGAACGGGTCGGCGTATTTCGGGTCGTAGCCGCTCTGGAAGGTGTAGGTCTGGTTGCTGAACGGCGGCTCGCGGTCAAACAGGTTCTTCACGCCGAGGGTGAAGGCCAGGGTCTTGCGCCAGGTGTAGGTGCCGGCCAGGTCCCAGACGTTGTAGGAACCGACGGAGTCGTGGGTGTCACGGTCGGAGTCGTGGTAACCGCTGGTGTAGCGGTTGGTCAGGCTTGCGCCCAGTGGCCCGTAGTTCCAGGTGCCGGTCAGGCTATGGCGCCAGCGCGCCACGGCGCCTGCCGTGGAGAACTCGCCGCCACGGAAATCACCGAGCTTGTCGATGTATTCGCCCTTGAGCTCCTGCTGATATTTGTATTGGTTGACGTAGGTGCCTTGCAGGCCGAGGCCGAAATCACCAAAGGCGGTACTCGGAAAGCGATAGTCGAAATTCACGTCGACGCCATTGGTCTTGGTTTTACCCAGGTTGGCCAGGCCGGTGACGATGTGATCAATGGAACCATCGGCCTTGCGAATCAGGCGGCCGGCGTACTGGTCCGGGTCTTCAAATACCGATGACTCAGGAAACTCGGCGATCTGGTTGGCGATGGTGATCCACCAGAAGTCCAGCCCGGCGGTCAGGCGCTCGATGGGTTGATAGACGAAGCCGAAGGTGACGTTGCGCGCGGTTTCCGGGCTCAGGCTGCCATTGCCGCCGGTTTGCCGACGGAACTGCTGGGCGCAGTCACGGTTGGCCAGGCCACCGTTGGCCGGGTTACCACCGGGGCACATCCGTGGGTCGTTGTAATTGGCCACGGTGTAGCTGGTGTAGGTCGGGTTGTACAACTCATACAGTGACGGTGCGCGGAAGCCTTCGCTGTAGGCGCCGCGTACTACCAACTCCTTGAACGGCTGGAAGCGGAACGAGTATTTCGGGTTGGTGGTGTTGCCAAAATCGCTGTATTTGTCGTGGCGTACGGCGGCGGACAGTTCCAGGCTGTCGAGCACCGGCACATTGACCTCGGCGTATTGCGCCGAGATGCTGCGATTACCGTGAACCGCGCCATTCGGGTCGACACCCAGGCTTTGCACGGTTTCGGCAAACTGGGCGAAGTCCTGGTGGAAATCTTCCTTGCGGTATTCACCGCCCAACGCCAGGGCCGAGGGACCTGCGCCAAACCAGTCGCCGATTTCCCGGCTGACGCGTCCGTCTATGGCCTTGACCCGGCCCACAGCGGTTGCGTAGTCGCCGTCAACGCGGCTGGATGCCAGTAGCGCCCTGCCCGCTTCGGTCTGCGGGCCGAACGGGTTGATCACGCCGTTGGCAATCCCCTGGCTGATGGACTGGTCGTTCACATAGCCGTCGAGAATGGTTTGCACCACTTTGTTCTGGTTATACGAGGCACCGACGTTGTAGTCCCAGCCGGCGGCAGTGCCATCGAAGCTCAGCAACAGGCGCTGGCTGACGTTGTCATCTTCGTGCTTGCGGGCGCCGGCGTCGGTTTCGCGCCAGTTCACGTCGACCGGTTGTGTCGGATCGAGGGTAAAACCGCTGGGCCCCGGCGTAATACCGTTGCCAGGATAGAACGGCGTACCAGGGTTGACCTGATTGCCCATCAAGGTGCCCGGGCCGATTTGCGTGCGGTTTTCATTGCGGGCCCAGAAATACTCCAGGCTGACCGAGTGATCATCGGCGAGCTTGCCGGTGGCTTTGGCAAAGGCCGAGGTCTTTTCGGTTTCCGGCACCAGGTCCAGGTAGTTCCACAGGCTCTGACGGCAGATGCCGTTGCGCGATAACAACCCCGGCGAGTTGCAGCCGGAACCGGCTAAAGGGTTGGTAGCGTTGCGACCCTGGCTCCAGTTGGCCGGTGCCGCTGTCCCCGAGGTGTAATCCAGGCCACGCCCGGGCTGGTAGTTGTAGGTGTAGTCGCGATCCTTGGCGGCCAGGCGGGTTTGTTTGTCGTAGCTGACCACGCCGAACACGTTGAAGCGGTCGTCTTCCAGGTCGCCAAAACCATAGCTGCCGCTGAAGTTATGGCTGTCACCACCACCGCTGTGAGTGGGCGTGTCGTAACCGGTGGAGAGCTGGCCGCCGGTCACACTTTTCTTGGTGATGAAGTTGATCACCCCGCCGATGGCATCGGTGCCGTATAGCGCCGAGGCGCCGTCACGCAGCACTTCTACCCGGTCGATGGCGGCGAAAGGAATGGTGTTCAGGTCCACCCCGGAGCCGTTGGAATTGCTGACGGCGTTGTTGCCCAAACGCCTGCCATTGAGTAGCACCAGGGTTTTGTTCGCGCCGATCCCCCGCAGGTCGGCAAAGGATGCGCCACCGCTGCTGGAACCCACGGAACGCCCTGAACCGACCGAGGATTGGTTGGCGGAAATGCGGTTGATCAGTTCTTCGGTGGTGGTGACGCCCTGCTCACGCAGTTGCTCGACACGCAGGATGGTCACGGGTACAGCCGTTTCGGCATCGGCGCGGCGGATGGCGGTGCCGGTGACTTCCACTCGCTGTAATTGGGGTTCGGTGCCTGAGGTGTCGTCGGCCAGCGCGGGCATGGCATTGATGGCCAGCAGCAAAGCCATGCCCAGTGGTGCTTCAAGTGGTCTGAATCGTGTCATCGCGACATCCCTGCGGTGTGGTTATGCAGGGATGTGCGTTGGGCGTGGGGTTTTTATAGGGTGGGGATTAGACCGTTGGGTGCTTAGCTTATGTGTTTGCTTGAGACTGACCCTCACCCCCCAAAGTGATAACTCACATCCAGCCACCACTGCCGCCCATACGGGTCATAGTTACCCGTCGGATAATTCGGCCATCCCGCCGAATCGTCATGCTTGATCTGGTTCAACAGGTTATTCACCGTCAGCCCTACACTCGCCCGGTCACTCAGTTGGTAACGAGCGCTGGCGTTAAACACGGTCCACGGCGACAAACGCCCATCGCCTGCCGCATTGGTGACGCTGCCATAACGGATACCGGAAATGGTGGCAGTGGTCTTCTCGTAGTCCCAGGTCAAGCTGGCGTTGTCCTTGCTGCGCCAGTCGAACACGGTCCGCGAACTGCGCCAATCCTGGGTCGGCGCGTCGTCCGACTCCTTGTAGAAGCTGGACAGCACCAGGGTGTAGCCCAGCCCGGCATTGAAGGCGCCGTAACGCCCCGCACCCCAGCGAATATTGCTCTTGAAGTCCAACCCGCTGACCCGCTGGCTGGCCGCGTTGATCGCATTGACCCGCACCCGCTGCAACTTGTTGGGATCCACCGCCGCGTTGCCCGGATTACGGTCAATGCGTGCCAGGGTCGCCTGGCAACTGGCCGAGTTGATGTCCTGCTGGCCACTGCGGCAGGCGTTTTCATCTTGCAGCAGGCGGTTTTCGTCAACGTTGGTCAGTAGATCGTCGATCTGTACGCGCCAGTAATCAGCAGAGAAGTCGAAATTGCGCGAAGGCGACCACACGAAGCCATAGGTCCAGGATTTGCCACGTTCGGACTTCAGGTCGCTGCTGCCACTCTGGGTGTAGTTGACGATGCCCTTGTCACAGGCGCCGTCCACGCCCTTGCTGCAACCGTAGTAGTCGATCTGCGACGGGTAGTAGCCGTTGCTGTCGGACTGGTAGATGTAGTTGAGGTCCGGTGCGCGGAAACTGGTGCCGTAGCTGCCACGCACCAGCAGGCTGTTCACCGGGCGCCACTCCAGGCCCAGGTTATAGGTGGTCTGTTGTTCGGTGCGGCCGCTGAATTTGTATTGGTCCCAGCGCCCGGCGGTGGTCGCCAGCAAGGTGTCGGTGACCGGAATACTGAACTCTGCACCCGCTGCGTAACGCTTGCGTGAGCCTCCCG
This sequence comes from Pseudomonas spelaei, assembly GCF_009724245.1. Taxonomy (GTDB): domain Bacteria; phylum Pseudomonadota; class Gammaproteobacteria; order Pseudomonadales; family Pseudomonadaceae; genus Aquipseudomonas; species Aquipseudomonas spelaei. The sequence goes on from NZ_WNNK01000005.1 coordinate 245,299, forward strand.
AACTTTGTGCCGGGGCAAGGCCATAGAACTCGCCGTCATTGAGGCCACCGTCCGGGTCGACACGGTATTCCTGTTTACCCGACTCCAGTACCCCGGCAAACCCGACGGGGCCAGCGGGAAGGTCGAACAGTTCACCATTGAGGGACGCGGTGTAGTTCTGCGACACCGAACGGCTGGTCTGGGTCTGGTTGGTGCGAAACTGCTGCCACTCCTCAGGGGTCAAGGCGCGGTCCAGCCGAGCCGGGTCCGGCGCAAACACCGGATGGCCATCCTGCTGGCCCACTTGCGGCCCCAGGTAAAAGTCGCGAATGCTCGACAGCGGCGTGTAGCGGCTGGTGCGCACGCTGCGATACACCGAACGGTTGGCCGCCAACTCGTAGCCCCAACTGCTGTCAGCGATCTTGTCCGACAGGCCAAGGGTGCCGGTCCATGAGGTGTCGGTCCATTTGCTGTTGTTGGTGCTGCGCCCGCCGATTTCTTCTTCGCCGAAACGCCGGTACCAACGCTCCAGCTTGCCGGTGTTCTGGTTGATGAAGTCCGGCGAGGTAAAGGTCGGGCCGCGGGTGTTGTTCTGGATATGGTCCAGGCCATACATCAGGTCGGCGAATACCTGGCCGCTGTCGCTGAAATGCCAGGTGCCACGGGTGTAGCCGTCGTAGTTTTCCTTTTGCGTCTGGATCGTCCAGTAGTCGTTGTAGACCTGGTCGGTACGGCAGCGACCACCGCCGTTGACCAGTTTGTTGCCGAACACGCCCTGATAGCCGCCGCAGCCAGGTCCCAGGTAATGACCGCTGCTTAAATCGCGACGATAACCCACATCAGCCAGGGGCGCGCCGCCCTTCATGAACCCGCGATCGCTGGCCCAGATCGGGTCGCGCTGGGTCAACTCCAGGCCGAACAACCCGTCAAAGTCCCCCCAACTGCCGCCGCCACTGAGTTGCAGGCGCTGATTGTCACCGCCGCCCCGCTCCGTGGTGCCGCCCTTGAGATTGACGTCGATGCCGCTGATCTTATTCTTCAGGATGATGTTGACCACCCCGGCAATTGCATCCGAGCCGTAGACCGCCGAGGCACCGCTGCTGAGGATTTCGATGCGGTCGATGATCGCCGAAGGAATATTCGCCAGGTTAGTGAAGTTGACCTTGCCGTCGTAGGGCGTCGGGTAATCGGCCACACGCCGGCCATTGATCAACACCAACGTGTGGTTGGGCCCCAGGCCCCGCAGGTTCAGCGCGCTGGCAGCGGGTTGCCAGGTGTTGCCGTAGTCTTCGCCCTGGCTCATGCCGGTGTTTTGCGTCTGGCTGGCCAGCGCGTCGTAAACGTTGCGATAACCCTTGGCTTCCATTTCTTCATGGGTGATCACGTTCACCGGGGTCGCGCCGTCGGTTTGCGCGCGAGCGATGCGCGAACCGGTCACCGTGACTTTTTCCATGCGGTAGTCGGCGCTTGTCTGCACGGGCGGGCTGTCATTGCTCTTGATGGGGGCGGCACGCACCGTCAGCCCCTGTTCGCTGTCATCCACTTGCAAGCCACTGCCCTGCAGCGCCTTGTCCACTGCCTGCTGACTGTCCAGCGCACCGCGAATGGCGCCACTGCGCTTGCCTTGCACCAGGGGTTGGCTGAAGGAAATCATTACCCCTGTCTGACGTGAGATATCCAGCAGCACCTCGTCCAGCGGGCCGCTGGCGATATCAAAGGTGAAGACCTTTTGGGCAGGTTCCTGGGCCAGAACCAGTGGCGGACAGATCCCCATCGCCAGGACTGCGGCCAGCGTCAGCCGGGGTAATTGTTGTTTGAATGCGTGCATCGAGGGCCTCCCTGTTAAGTGCGTCTACAGGGAATGAGCAGCGGCCGAATGGTTTTTATAGGGCTACCGATAGGCCAAGAAGTTATGGCGTTATAACTCGGTCAACGAGGGTCGATGCTGACCCAATACGCACTGTGATACGTCACGCGGATCGGCAACGAATGCTGGAGCAACAGCAAGGTGCGGTCGGTGTCATCCAGCGGATAAATACCGCTCAGGCGCAACCCGGCCACCTGCGGACTCAGGCGCAGGATCCCCTGGCGATAGTTGCCCAGGCGGTCGATCACTTCGGCCAAGGTACGGTCATGCACTTCAAGGCGGCCCTGGGTCCAGGCATTTTCATCGCCTTTGGTGCCTTGCGTGGCAAGAATATCGTGTGCATCGAAGCACACACTCTGGCCAGCCTCGACCACTTGCCGGACGCCCCCGCGCGTGAGCACTTCGGCCCGCGAATGCAGCATCACCAAACGGGTGGAGTCTTCGCCGTGCTGTACCAGAAATTGCGTACCCAGGGCGCGGATCAGACCGTGCTCGGTCTGTACCACGAAGGGCCGCGCCGCCTCCTTGGCCACGTCCACCCATAATTCCCCTGCACGCAGTTCCAGCAACCGCTGGCGGGCGTCGAACAGGTTGATCACGCGGCTGCGAGCGTTCAGCGTCAGGTGGCTGCCATCTTCCAGCGTAAATGGCTTACGCTCGCCCGTGCCGGTGTACAGTTCACCGAAAGCCCCTGGCCAACCCTCGCGGCGTCCCAGTAGCACCGCTGCCAACGCCACCACCAGACTGCCAACGACAAAGCGCCGTCGGCTCGAGGGCGCGTTCACGCTGTGCAAGACGCTCTGGCTTGGCACCCGGCGCAAGGCGTTGGTGCGCAGCAACCTCAAGCCCCCGCTCATTTGATCAATGACCTGTTGATGGCGGACATCAGCCCCGCACCAGGTCTCGAATGCCTCGCGTTCCTGGTCCGTCACGTGTTCCGACTGCAACAACGCCATCCACAGCGCAGCTTCATCCACCACGGCATCATCGGGGCGCGATAGCCTCATGGCTGGGCCATCACTTGGTAACAGCGCTTGAATGCATCGGCCATGTATTGCTGCACCCGGCTGGTAGACACCTGCAAGCGTTCGCCAATCTGGCTGTAGGTCAAGCCGTCCAGTTGGTGGTAAAGAAACGCCGCCTTGGCTTTGGCTGACAGGCCATCCAGCAGCCGGTCTAGCGCGAGTAACGCCTCAATAACCAGCGCCCGCTCCTCCGGAGAGGGATGTACCGGCGCAGGCGAATGGGCCAGGCTTTCGAGGTAGGCACGTTCCAGGTCTTGCCGGCGCCAGCCTTCGTACACCAGGCGCCTGGCGATGGTGGTCAACAATGCCCGGGGCTCGCGGATGGCCGTCGGATCCGGCAGCGACAACACCCGCAGGAAGGTTTCCGAAGCAATGTCCTGAGCACTGTGATGACAGCCCAGCGTACGGCTGACGGAACCGCACAACCACTGATAATCCTTTTGGAACATTTGCCCAATCAACACGTGACTGGGGGGCTGTTGGACACCCATGCCTTGCTCCCTTACGAGACATCTCACCGGTCTCAGAAATCGTCTATTAGCGCTGGCTCGAAACGAGCTCAGGGTCGAAGGGGCGACTTTGCAGCAGAGATGATCAGCTTTGGAAGTAATAAAAAGTATGAGATAGCTATAAAATAGATATAAGAAAGCGGGCTTATCGTTTTGGCTGATAAACAGTATTGCCGCGCACTCGTTCAGCCTCTCGGTGGCCGCTTTATAGAATGGCAACCACAGTCAAATCGCCACAGGCGTGGTGATGGAGGTTGTCATGCGTTACTTATTCGTTGCCCTGCTGAGTGTGTTCAGCACCCTGGCCATGGCCCAGGGAGAAGTGCCCGCAGCCAACGCCAGCGCGACTGCTCAGGCCAGCGACGCCGATGATTCTTCCCTGGACCTGGACATTGCCAAGGTGGTGCGTGATAGCAGTGAGTCATCGAAAGAGTGCGGGCCGGTCAAAGGGCATATGGTCTACGTTGACAGTCATGGCGTACGGCACGAGTTGGACTATGTGCGGTTGGGGGATGCTTGTCAGCATGGTTGATGGGGGCCGAGGCGGCCTGGTAGCCGACCCATTCTCTGAAGCGAACACTGTTCCCCTGTGGGGGAGCTGGTTTGCCTGCGATGCAAACGACTCGGTTTTTCAGTAAGACCGAGGCGATGCCATCGCAGGCAAGCCAGCTCCCACAGAAAAGCAAAAGGGGCCACCCGATCAAAGATCAAACCGATCCACCGCCATGCGCCGCTCATTATCATCGCGTACGTCATAACTGGCCGTGGTCTGAATATTAGTGTGGTGCGCCAACTTCTGGGCAATGGACAAGTCGTGCTCTTCAATCACCCGAGTGATAAACGAGCGCCGAAAATCGTGGGGCATGATCTTCACTCCCACCTGCTGCCCGCGCTGGCGGGCGATGTAGTAAATCGCGTGTTTGGTGATGCGTTCCCGGGTGATGTGGCTGCCCCGGCGGATGCGATTGAACAGAAAGCCATCGTCCTGCTCCCCGTCTTTGAGCTGTTCGCGACGAAACGCCAGCCAAGCCTGCAGTTTGGCAAAGGCCCAGGCCGGAGCGTACTTGATCAACTCCTTGTTACCCTTGCCGATCACCCGCAGGCTGCGTTCGTCAAAGTTGATCTGGGCCAGGTCAAGGTTGACCGACTCCGACTTGCGCATCCCGGAACCGTACAGAATCCCGATGACTGCCGCGTCCCGCAGGCCTTGGGGGCGTGGGTCGGCGGCGCAGACGTCCATCAGTTCGCGAATCAGTGAGCGCCGCAGGTTGCGACCCTGACTCAGACGCGTACCGGGCGCGGCCTTGACCGAGCGCATCTTCAATAAGTGGTCCTGGCTGATCAAGCTCATGCGCCAGGCTTCATTCATCACCCCGCGCACCGCGTTGACATACAACGATGAGGTATTGGGCGCATAACCGTCCTCTCGCAGCACAGCCACCAGGGCCATGACCTGCTCGGGTTGCAGCAAGTGCCAGGGGATGTCTTCCAGGTTGACCTCTTCAAAGCCCAGACGGTCGGCGGCATCTTGCAGCACGTAGCGCATGGTCAGTTGGCTTGAGGGGGCCAGACGGGTGAGGTAGAGGGTCAACGGGTTACGGGTAGACTCAGTCAAGGTAGATCAGCCTTTGGATTAAATACAGCGACTAAGCAATTGTTTAATCGATATATTTAGTGGTTTGGCGAGCGCTGAGTCTAACGCAGGTTTTGCGCGCCCGCCAAACCATGGGCTTATTACTGATCGTCCGGTTGATCGTCAGAGGGCTCCTGGGTCTGGCTCCAGGTAGTGTCTTGCTTGGCCATCAGCGCAAACCATTGCTGACGCATAAAGTCCAGGTACGGCTGGGGCGCCTTGGCGAAATCGTCCTCATCGCCATAACACCCGGGCAAGGGCAGCTCGGTGCCCTGCTCCTTGAACTGGCTGACCAGCGCCTGTTGCCCTGCCGCGCTGCAATCCTTGGGCAGCGGCATGCCCTGGAGCGCTCCGGCATCTTCATCCCACCAGCTGGCGCCATAGCGATCAACGCCGCGCAAGCGGTACCGCTGCGTCTTGCCCACGTGCATGATCAGCTTGAACTCATTGGGGCTGACATCACTGGTACAGGTGCGGGAATAGCCGACGGTGGCCTGGGTGACACCGTCCCCCAGCAGGTCGGTGACTTGGGTCGCCTGCGGGTTGAAGTGCACGCCCGCATCAAACTCACAGCGCTGGACGTCGTCGTAGAGCATCCATACTCGCTTGGGTCGGCCGCCATCAAGCAAGTACTGGGCGGCATAGACGAAGGCCGATTGCGTGCCATCGTCGTCGCGTTCGCTGGTTTGTTCGCCCAGCACCAACAGATTTTTGCCTTGCCGATCGGTCCAGGTATAAGCGCCCACCTGCTTGCCGCGCAGCTCGACACCGTCTGGCAGTTGGTCCAGCGGCGTCAGCGCCACTCGGTCATCGGCCCACACGGTGGTGGCACAGGCCACCGTCATCCACATCACCATCAGGGCCGGCCGTAATTGGCCACGTAACCGTTGCACGCTGTTCATTCGTTTATCCAGGCGGGAGATGGCTTACTTTACCGACACTTGCAGGACAATGGAGAGAAGATTCGTCAGCAAAATCGGCCCTATGCTAATGTCCGATCCTGCTTCCTACGACGAGTTTTTTTCAATGCCACGGACTGCCGCCTTCGAAAAGCCGCGCTGGCTGCGCGACCTGCTGCGTTTTTTGCCCCTCAAAAGCCAGTTTGTGCTCTCCGGCAATGTCCGCGACCTGCAAGCCAGCGAGGTCGCGCCAGGGGTGATTACCGCCCAGAGTTTCAACCTCAACCTGCGGGACGCACTGCTTCAAGGTGGTTTCAGCCAAGTGCTGATCTGGGACCCGCTGGCCGGTTTCAGTGTGTTGGATGCCCCGGGCACCGATCCCGCCAGCGGCCAGACCCTGCTGCGTGAACTGGGCCTGACGCCGGTAGACGGTCACGCCCCAGCCGGCATCGACTTGCTGAGCGCCACCCTGCAGCGTCTGATTACCCGCGCGGGCGAACCTGTTGCCCTGATCATCGACTTCGCCTCCCGCCTGGTGGTACGCAACGATTCGTTGACCGCGGCGGAACACCAGCTTTTCACCCAAGCTCTGGTGCTGTCCCATCAAGCCACCAGCCGACCCGCCGGCGAGCAACGCAAACCCTTCTTTAATAGCGTGTTGTGGGTGGTGGAAAAGGAAGGCGACTTGCCGGACTGGCTGCTGGTAGACAACCCGCGCCTGCGCCACATCCCAGTGTCAAAACCCGACTTGCAAGCCCGCCAGGCCTTGGCCCCGGCTCTGTTGCGGGGGTTGCCCGGCGCCCAGCAGGCCACCCCTGAAGCCCAGGAGCAAGCCGCCAAAGCCTTTGTCGAAAACACCGAAGGCCTGTTGCTGCTGGACCTCAATGCCATCGCCCAACTGGCCCGGGTCGAAGCCGTGGCCATGGAGCGCATCGCCGATGCGGTGCGCCGCTACAAGGTCGGCGTTACCGAAGACCCGTGGTTGAAGATCGACCGCCAGCGCATTCGCCAAGCCGACGATTTTATCCGCCAACGGGTCAAGGGCCAGACCCACGCCGTGACCCATATGCTGGACATCGTCAAGCGCGCCATGACCGGTGTCGGTGCCAGCCGCAAGGGCAACCGCCCCCGTGGCGTGGCGTTCCTCGCCGGCCCCACCGGCGTGGGCAAGACCGAACTGGCCAAGACCATCACCAGCCTGCTGTTTGGTGACGAAGGCGCCTATATCCGCTTCGACATGTCGGAATTCAGCGCCGAACATGCCGACCAACGCCTGATCGGCGCCCCGCCCGGCTATGTCGGCTATGACGTGGGCGGTGAGTTGACCAACGCCATCCGCGAAAAACCCTTCAGCGTGGTGCTGTTCGATGAAATCGAGAAAGCCCACCCGCGCATCCTCGACAAGTTCCTGCAGATCCTCGACGACGGCGTGCTGACCTCCGGCCGTGGTGATCGGGTGTACTTTTCCGAAGCTTTGATCGTGTTTACCTCCAACCTCGGCATCTATCGCCAGGGCGAGAACGGCGAACGGGTCGCCAACGTGTTGCCCGGCGATGCCTACGACCAGGTGCAAGGCAAGGTCCTGAGCGAGATCGAGCGCTACTTCAAGCTGGTGCTCAACCGCCCGGAGATCCTCAACCGTATCGGCGAGAACATCATCGTCTTCGACTTCATTCGCCCTGACGTGGCCGAGCAGATCTTTACCCAGATGGTCAGCGCCACCTTGGGCGACCTGGCCGCTCAGGAACTGCATATCGACTTGGCCGACAGCGCCCTGCAAGCCTTGCGCGAAGTGTGCCTGCACGACCTGTCCAACGGTGGCCGCGGGATTCGCAACCAGTTGGAAGCGCACCTGCTCAACCCATTGGCCCGTGCCCTGTTCGATCAGGATGCACAACCCGGTGAGCACTTCAGTTTGACCCGACTCGACAGCCAGGGGTTGTCCCTGGAGCGTCGTTGAAACTGTCCCGGGTGCATTTTCCGGTCACCACGTTGGGGCCGGGTAATCGCCTGGGCATCTGGTTTCAGGGCTGCAGCATCCGCTGTCCCGGCTGTATTTCTGCCGACACCTGGGGACCGGGCAAACACGCGATCGAATTGGAGACACTGCTGGCGGATTTGGCGCCGTGGCTGGAACAGGCCGACGGCATCACCGTTTCCGGTGGCGAACCCTTCGACCAGCCCGACGCCCTGCTGGCCTTGCTTGCCGGCCTGCGTCAACGCACCCACGTCGATATCCTGGTGTACAGCGGCCATCCCCGGGAACAGCTTGAGCCTTGGCTGGCCCAGGCCGACGGTTTGATCGACGCCTTGATCTGCGACCCCTTTGAGCAACAACAGCCGCAAACCCTGGTCCTGCGGGGCAGCGACAACCAACGCCTGATACTTTTAAGCGAGCTGGGCCGCCAGCGCTTCGCGGGTTATGAACGCCCGCTGAATGCCAGCGACCGGGCTCTGGATTTGATGTTCGATGACGATGGCAGCATCTGGATGGCTGGAATCCCGGGACGCGATGATGTGTTGCGCTTGCGCGACCTGTTGCAGTCCCAGGGTCACCAGCTCCAGACCAGCGCCCACACTTCACGCCGCCGTTTACCGGAATTGCCTTAATGATACGTTTTTGCCCCAACTGCCAGACCGAACGCTCCCTGGCCGAACTGTTCTGCGAAGGCAGCGTCCACGACCAGCCCTGTGGCTGGGACTTGTCCAGCGTGGCCATCCAGCAAGCCGGCTGGCGCCCGCAGCCAGTGGTAACCGTGGAGGTGGCCGAGCAACAAACCGCCTTGCAGTGCCGCAATGGTCACTCGATGGATGCCGGCGACCTGATGTGCATGGTCTGCGACGCCGAGCCAGCCACGGACGCGCCAGTCGAAGAGGTGCCGGTTGAAACCACCAGCAGCGAAACCCTGATCGACGGCTGGCGCCTGTTGCGCCAGATCAGCAGCACCGATGGCATACGTGAGCGCTACCAGGGCGAGCAGGTCAGCGACGGCTATCAGGCGGTGCTGACCTTGTACCGTGCCGGCTCCGAACCCGACCCCGCTGTCTACGAAGTACTGCGTCGCCTGCCCCGCGAACATGTGCCAGAGATCATCGCCACCGGTCGCTGGGACGAGCGCGCCTATGAAATTGCCGAAGAGCTCACCGGCGGCACCCTGTCCGAGCTGGGCATCATCGTCACCGATCTGACCGCCGTCGAACATATCGTGCGTGAGCTGGGCCAGGCCCTGCACGCCTTCAGCGAAGCCGGCCTGCGCCACCGAGACTTGCGCCCGGGCACGTTGCTGGTGCGCAGCCGCGAACCGCTGGACCTGGTGATCAGCGGCTTTGGTTCGGCGCGCTTATCCGAGTTCGACCTGGACATCGTCTCGCCCCTGGAAACCAGCCGCTACATGGCCCCCGAAGCCATCGCCGGTGGCGTCGCCGCCGCGTCCGACTGGTGGAGCCTGGGGATGATCCTGTTGGAGCAGTTGACCCAAGGCGCGTGTTTTGCCGGGATCAATCCCAACGCTTACCTGATTCATGTGCTGGCCAGCGGCGTGCCGTTGCCGGAAGACCTCGATCCGCGCCTCGACCTGCTGTTGCGCGGGCTGCTGGCCCGTGACCGCCATCAACGCTGGCAGTGGCCGCAAGTCCAGGCGTGGTTGGCCGGTGAGGACGTGACCGCCCCGGCGTCCCATGTCGCCGAACAGGATGACGTCGAAGGCGCAACCATTGCCCTCGGTACGCGGCGCTTGCGCAAGCCGGCGCTGTTTGCCCTCGCCGCAGCTGAAACCGAACACTGGCCGCAAGCGCTGGATCACTTGCTGCGTGGGGTGATTGTGACCTGGGCCGAACAGGTCGGGCTGTCACCCAAGCTGCTGGCGGGCCTGCGTCAGGTGGCCCAGCACGATGGCCTCGAAGATGACGTGCGGCTGATGCTCGCGCTGAAACTGCTGAACCCGGAAATGCCACTGATCCAGCGCGGCGAAATCGTCACCCCGGGCTGGTTGCTGGAACATCCACTGGAAGGCTACCGACTGATCACCGGCCCCGCGCCGGACCTGCTGGAGCGCCTTGGCCAATTGGTCAGCGACAGCGGCGAAAACTGGCTGTCGCGCCTGAAAAATCGCGCCGAGCAGGTGCGTCAACGGGCGCTGCACCAAAGCATTGAACTGGACGAAGAACAACTGCGCATCTACCTGCTCTCCACCTCCCGGGCACGCCTCGCCGCGCAATGGGAAGAACGCCAGCGCCTGCTGCCGGACAGCGATCATGCCGGATTGCTGTCCTTGTCCGACCGTCGCCTGATCAGCGAAGAAGACCTGATCGTGCTGCTGAGCGCTGCTATCGGCCAGTTCCGCTCCGTGGACGGCATTCTCGAAGAGGCTGCGGGCCTCGCCAGAGACGTCGAGGTGCTGCTGTTTGATCAGGACGCCGCTCGAGCCTTACTGGCGTTGCCACGCCAGGACATCTATCGCCAGGTGGATGAACGCATCACCGGTTTTGCCCGCTGCGGCGTGCCGGCCGTGGACGAATGGGCGGAACAGTTTCGTCTGGAACGACGCATGCCCCTGGCCCGCGCACTGGTGTTGCTGGCGGTACCGGCCGAGCAATGGCTGGAGCCGCAAAAACAGCACTATGTGGCGCAGATCCTCGATTTCTTCGAGAAAAAGGTCTCCAGCGCGGTGATGCGCGGGCCGCTGGTGCGCATGAGCATTGGCAAGACCACTGCCCGGGTTGACCTGCAGGAGTTGCACAGCGAGCGCCGCCCGGCGGCAGCCTTGCTCGATCACCTGCTGCAACGCAATGCCCAGTCGGTGCCGCTGGACGCGGCGATCTTTGCCGACAATCCCGGCCTGGAGCAGCGCCTTAACAGCCTCAGTCGGCAAAGCTCGCTGTACAAGCGCGACACCGGCATCGACGGCCTGTACCTGGGCTTCCCGTTCTTGTTGACCCGCGACCCGCGCGGCACCACCCGCACGCGCATTGCACCGTTGCTGTTATGGCCGGTGAAGCTGCAGCTGGAAGTGGGCAGCCGTGGCCAGGTGTCGCTGGTGTTCGACAGTGAGCGCGAAGAAGTGCGCCTCAACCCGGCCCTGGAAGGCATGCTTGGCATCGACGGCTGCAAAGCCTGGCGCCAGGCCGCCGATGAAGTGCTGGGCCGCTCGTCGCTGAAAGCCGCCGATGTGATGGATGCCTTTGGCATGCTCGCGACCAGCCGCGCCCGGGTGCTGGGCGCCCTGCCCCCGGTGGGCACCGAAGTGGTGGCGTATCAGGATGAACTGGCCTGTGCGGCAGTGTTCTTCCACGTGACCTTTATGGGGCAAGCGATTGGCGAAGACCTGCGCCAGCTCAAGGCCCTGCCACCCGGCGGCACCGGCCTGGAAACCGCGCTGCGCCTCAATGGCAGCAGCACTGAAGCGCCGGATCAGGAACACGTGCCGGAGTTGCAGCGCTTCTTCACCGTCGCCAGCGACCCATCCCAGGAAGCCGCCGTACTGCAAGCGCGCATGGCCCCCGGCTTGCTGGTGGAAGGCCCGCCCGGCACCGGCAAGAGCCAGACCATCGTCAATATGGTCGCCGACGCCATTGGCCGCCAACGCAGCCTGTTGATCGTCTGCCAGAAGCACGCGGCCCTGGAAGTGGTGCACAAGCGCCTGGTGGCCGAGGGTTTGAGCAACCGCATCGTCATGCTCAACGACGTCAACCGCGACCGTGAGCCGGTGATTCGCGGGGTGCGCGAGCAATTGGAAACACTGTTCAAGACCGAATTGATCACCCAGCCCTGGCAGCGCCAGCGCGAACGCCTGGCCGCGCGCATCGAGGCGCTGGAAGGTGAACTGGACCGTTTCCATCAAAGCCTGCACAAGGTCGATGAGCACAGCGGCTTGAGCTATCGCAGCCTGATCGGTGAATTGATCGAACTGGAGCGCGGTGAACCGCCGCTGGAGATTCCGGCCCTGCGCCAACGCCTCACGGCCCTGGACATCACCGACCTGACGCGCCTGGAAGAAAACTGTGCGCCTTTGGCCCGCTTCTGGTTGCCGGCCCGTTACGAAGGTAGCCCGCTGGCCCAGTTGCAGGCATTCCCCACGGACAAGGCCACTTTGGCTGCGTTCGACGACAGCTTCCAGCGCTTCGCCGCCTGTGAAACCGCACGCTTGGACGTTCTGCAAGCCCACCCTGCACCGTTTGAGGTCGACGACCCAGCGCCTTATCGCGCCTGGCTCGACAGCCATGTGCAAACGCTGCTTGCCCTGAATGATGAGCTACGACAACTGCTGGCTCGCTGGCTGCCGCTGTTCCGTGCCGACAACCAGGGCGAAAGCCTGATCCAGGAAGTCGCCGGGCTTGAGCGCCAGTTGCAGCAATGCACCGTCGATCAGTACAGCCCAACCTTGTCCCCGCCGTTGTCCGCGCTGGCCAGCGCCGAGTTGCATACGCTGCAAAACAACGCGACCAGCGTGATCAAGGGCACCTCCTGGCTGGCCCGCCTGAGCCCCGTGCGTTTTGTGCGGCGCCGCAAACTGCTGGGTTTTATCAGCGAATCCGGCGATGTGGCCGGCGACGAGCGCTTGCCGGTCCTGTTGGCCGCCGCGCAGTTGGAAAGCCAATGGCGCCCGTTGCGGGCCGAGCTGCAAAAACTGCATCAACAGCTGGGGCTGCCGGCCATCGCCACCGACAGTGGTCCGGAGCTGCATCGCCAAAGCATCACCGACCTCAATCGCCTGAACGAAGTGCGCAGCCTTGCCGACGGCCTGCGCCAAGCGCCTCGTGCTGATCAGGTAGACGCTGCCGTATTAACCGGCGAGCGCCAGTCCTTCGAAACCCTGCTGGCCCAATACGACGCTGCCTTCATCCGCCACAACGCGCGCCAGAACAGCCTGGAAACCCTCAAGCGCCTGGCCGACTGGTTGGACGCTGGCCTGGTGCAAACGCTGCAACACGCCGTCGAGCGCAATCAAAGCAACCTGTTGGCGCTCAACCCTTTGGCCGAGGCCCTGCCCCACGTCAGCGCCTACCAACAGTTCCGCGCCCGCGCCGGGCAGTTGACCGAGGCTGACAAGGCGCTGTTTGCCTTGCTGCGTGAGTACCAGCAGGCACTTGAAGGTTATCCACTGGAGCAACTGGACGCGGTGATCCGCCGCCTGCTCAACCGCGAAGCGCGCCTGGGCTGGAAGCGCAACCTGGAACAGCAAAACCCCGAGTTGATGCTCGAGCAAAGCGAAACCCAGGACAAAATCACCAGCCTCGCCGAGGCCGACACCCAGATGCGTGGGCTCAACCGCCAGTTGCTCAGCGAGGGCATCGACCTCAGCCGTCTCGGCACACGCAAGGAATGGGAAGACGTTACCCGCCTCACCGGCAAGCGCTCCCGGCGTTTGCGCGAGTTTATCGAGCTGGGGGCCAACCTCGGCCTGATGAGCGTACGCCCGGTGTGGTTGATGAACCCGGACGTGGCCAGCCGCGTCCTGCCCTTGAAAGCCGGGTTGTTCGACACCGTGATCTACGATGAAGCCTCGCAGATGCCGGTGGAGTTCGCCTTGCCGACGTTGTATCGCGGTCGCGTTACGGTGGTCAGTGGTGACGAGAAACAAATGCCGCCCACCGCGTTTTTCTCCAGCCGTATTGAAAGCGACGAAGCCGAGATGTTCGACGGCGACATGCCCGAAGACCAGGCCGATGAAGAACAACGCGAAGCCTTTGAAGACACCTGGAACCGCCGGGAAATCAAAGACTGCCCGGACCTGCTGCAATTGGCCCGCAGTTCGTTGCCGGCCACCACCTTGCAGATTCACTATCGCTCGGCCTACCGCGAACTCATCGGCTTCTCCAACGCCTCGTTCTACGGTAACCGCCTGAGCATTCCGGTACGTCACCCGCAGGCCAACATCCTCAGCATCAAGCCCCTGGAGCTGATCCGCGTCGACGGCGTATACCAGAACCAGACCAACGAGCAAGAAGCCGAGCGCGTCGTCGATCACTTGGCCCAGTTGTGGCTCAAACCGTATGCCGAACGCCCGTCGGTAGGCGTCGTGACCTTCAACCGCAAGCAGGCAGACTTGATCGAGGAGCGTCTGGAACTGCGCGCCGAGCAGGATGAAGCCTTCCGTGCCGCCTACAGCCAGGAACGCGAGCGCAGCGAAGACGGTGAAGACATGTCGGTGTTCGTCAAGAACGTCGAGAACGTACAGGGAGATGAGCGCGACATCATCGTCTTTTCCTCGACCTTCGGCCGTAACACTCAGGGCACCTTCCGCCGCAACTTCGGGGTGCTGGGGCAGACCGGCGGCGAACGGCGCTTGAACGTGGCAGTAACCCGGGCGCGCAAGAAGGTGGTCATGATCACCTCGATGCCGATTGGTGATATCTCGGACATGCTCAGCACCCAGCGCCCACCGGCCAGCCCGCGGGATTACCTGCAAGGCTACCTGGAATACGCCCGTGCCCTCTCCGCCGGCGAGTTCGACACCAGCCACAGTGTGCTGGGCCGTCTGCTGACGGAGCGCACACAAACCCGCAAGCAGCAGGCAATCCTGGGCGACGGCTTCACTCAGGCCGTGGCCGCGTACGTGCAAACCCTCGGCTGGATTGCCGCGCCCGCCAATGAAGGCGATGCTTTCGGCCTGGATTTTGCCATTGAGAACCCGCAAACCGGGCTCTACGCCTTGGGTATCGAATGCGACACTCCACGACATGCGCTGTTGGCCAAGGCACGCTCCCGGGAGATCTGGCGCCCGTCGGTTCTGCGCCGGGCAATCCCGCATATTCACCGGGTTTCGTCCCAGGGCTGGTACCAGGACGTCGAGGGGGAGAAGTCCCTGCTCAAGGCGGCGATAGAACAAGCCCTCAAGGTCGTGCAGCCGGTTGAACCGCTGCTGGACGTGGAGCCTGCACAATGAGTGGCCCTAAAGTGGTACGGATCGTCACCCGCGAAGAAATCATCGCGATTTGCCAAGGGCATCTGCATCGCCTGGAAAAGGCCGTGGCTCGCTGGGAAGCCCAGGGGCTGAAGATCGGCGAGTTGAGCGACAGTGAGTGCGTGGCCACCCGCGCCCGACGTGACCAACTGAGCCAGTTACTCGCTGACGACCAGTTGCTGGAGCTGCAAAAACGTGTGCCGATTGAAATCGAGTTCTTGTCCCGTGATATGACTCAGCGTGAAGAGCTAGCGGTGAACAAAGCCATTAACCTTCGTCAACAGCAACGCAACCTGCAGGAAAGCGCCGCAACGCTGGTCAAGGCCCTGGAAGGCAAGAACGCAGCACCTGCCCTGCTCGACCAATTGCACGCAGTAGGCGCCGGCAAGCTCGTGGGCCAAGCCCAGGCCTTGTTGGCCCAGGGGTTTGCCCTGCTGAATGCCGCGCCTCAGACCGAACAACTGACTGAGCGCCAACGGCAATTGGCCCAGCAGCTGAAAACCGGCGAGCCTGTAGTTCAGTTCAGCCAGTGGCTGGCCGACCAGACGCGAAAAGCCGTACGCGACCCACGGCTGGAGCGGATCGATCAACATATCGCCCGCCTGCAAACCCTGGACGGCCCGGCAATTGCTGCGCCTTTCCTGCTGCAACTGAGCCGCCTGGAAACCGAAACCCGCGAAAACCCACGCAACTTGCTGCTGGACAGCCTGGTATTGGACTTGGCCCAGGCTACCCTGGCACAGCAACAGCGACGCCAGGCCTTTGAACAGTTGCAGTTGCTGGCGGCAGAAGTCGAGACCTTGAGCACAGCGGGCAGCGCTGAACTGTTGAATCAGGTGGTCGCCAGCGAAACCACTATGGACCTGGCCACCCTTGCTCAACTGACGGAGCAGTGCCAGGCGCAGATTGCCCTTGAACTGCGCCAACGCGCAGCACTGGCCCGGCGTCAGGCCGTGCTGGAGGGTTTGGGCAGCCTGGGTTATGAAGTGCGCGAGGGCATGGCCACGGCGTGGGCCAACGAAGGTCGCGTAGTGTTGCGCAAAACGGCGACACCGGGAGTGGGCGTGGAAGTTGGCGGCAATGCCGAAAGTGGCCGCCTGCAAGTGCGCGCCGTGGCCCTCGGTGCCGATCATGATGCCCGCCGGGACCGCGACATCGAGACAATCTGGTGCGGCGAGTTCCAGCGACTGCAGGCGCTGCTGGCCTCCCGGGGCGACGACCTGAGTATCGAGCGGGCGCTGGCCGTGGGAGAGGTACCGCTCAAGGTCGTTGCGTTGGATGCAGCCTTAGTACAACGAGAAGTTGCACAGCGCAGAACGCTCTAACCCAGACTGCAACACGGCATTCACAAGGAAGACTTACAGTGTGAAAAGGTTCTCGTTTGCCAATCTAGTGCTGGTTTAGCTGAACACTAGCTGTCTACTCGCAAAATAAACGAGTTTTTCATCTGCGTTTCATATTCGTTATACATTTTTGAGCTTAATCTTGGCCGCAGTTTTTGAGAAACAACCGCATTTTGAGGACTAACCTGTTGATTCAGCTTTACCTTTGAGTTTTTTCAGCTTTACTCTTGGTACTCACGGAAGGCGTTACCAGCCCCACCAGGAACCCTCCATGATCGCCATGAACCCTCTCGATGTTTAATCAACATGGGTGAGCCATGCCTGTTGATTGCCCTTGTTCTCAAGCTCTAACTTGCTCTAAACCCGAGGTAATGAATCTTTGAAACCCTACCCAATTCATTGCGTGTCGATCGTTATCCCGGTCTACAACGAAGAACAGAGCCTGCCTGAACTGCTGCGGCGCACCAGCGCGGCTTGCAAGCAGTTGGCTTATGAATACGAAATCATCCTGGTGGATGACGGTAGCCGTGACACGTCCGCCCAACTGCTGGAAGACGCTGCCGCCGAACCCGACAGCAACGTGGTGGCGGTGATCCTCAACCGTAACTACGGCCAACACGCCGCCATCATGGCGGGCTTCGAGCACTGCCGCGGCGACGTGGTGATTACCCTCGACGCCGACCTGCAAAACCCGCCGGAAGAAATCCCGCGGCTGGTGGAGCAAGCGGCCCTGGGCTATGACGTGGTCGCCACCGTGCGCAACAACCGCCAGGACTCGGCCTTCCGCCGCTGGCCTTCGCGCCTGATCAACCTGGCTGTGCAGCGCTCCACCGGCGTGGCCATGAGTGACTACGGCTGCATGCTGCGCGCTTACCGCCGCACCATCGTCGACGCGATGCTGGCCTGCCGCGAGCGCAGCACCTTTATCCCGATCCTGGCCAACAGCTTCGCCCGCCACACCACGGAAATCCTGGTGCATCACGCCGAGCGTGAACACGGCGAGTCCAAATACAGCCCGATGCGCCTGATCAGCCTGATGTTCGACCTGCTGACCTGCATGACCACCACGCCATTGCGCCTGCTGAGCATCGTGGGTTTCAGCCTCGCGGCCCTGGGCATGCTCTTTGCCTTTGCGCTGATCGTGATGCGCCTGGCCTTCGGTGCCGGCTGGGCGGGCGACGGTACCTTCGTACTGTTCGCCGTATTGTTCGTGTTTACCGGCGGCCAGTTCATCGGCATGGGCCTTCTGGGTGAATACCTGGGCCGCATGTACAGTGACGTGCGCGCACGTCCACGGTTCTTTATTGAAAAAGTGCTGCGCAACCAACCGGCAGCACCCGCTCCTACCGTCATTGTCGACGGCCTGAGCACCTCTCATACTTCCACTTCTCCTTCCGATCAGGTTTCGTCATGAATCCAAAAGCTGTTGTCTTCGCCTACCACGATATTGGCTGTGCAGGCATTGAAGCCCTGCTCAACGCGGGTTACGACATCGCCGCCGTGTTTACCCATGCCGATGACCCCAAGGAAAACAACTTCTACGGTTCTGTCGCACAACTGTGCGCACGCAATGGCATCCCGGTACACGCACCGGAAGACGCCAACCACCCGCTGTGGATCGAGCGCATTGCCAAGCTGAACCCTGAGTACATCTTCTCCTTCTATTACCGCAACCTGCTGAGCGAGGCCCTGTTGGCCACCGCGAGTAAAGGCGCGTTCAACCTGCACGGCTCCTTGCTGCCGACATACCGTGGCCGCGCACCGGCCAACTGGGTACTGGTCAAGGGCGAAACCGAAACCGGCGTGACCCTGCACCGTATGGTCAAGCGTGCCGATGCCGGCGCGATCCTGGCTCAGCAGAAAGTCGCCATTGAGCGCACCGACACCGGCCTGACCCTGCACGCCAAATTGCGTGAAGCCGCCAGCAACCTGCTGCGTGATGCGCTGCCACAACTGGCCCAAGGCAAGTTGGCGGAAACCGCCCAGGACGAAAGCAAAGCCACCTACTTCGGTCGCCGCACCGCTGCCGACGGCAAGCTTGAGTGGAAAAAACCGGCTGAAGAGCTGTTCAACCTGGTTCGTGCCGTTACCCAACCGTACCCGGGTGCATTCTGCGCCGTGGGCGAGCACAAGCTGATCGTCTGGAGCGCCGAAGTTGTCAAAGGCAACGAAGGCCAGGCCCCTGGCCGTGTGATCAGCGTCGACCCGCTGCGTATCGCCTGCGGTGAAGACTCGCTGGTGATCACCTTCGGTCAACGCAACGAAAACGGCCTGTACCTGGCCGGCCCCTCCCTGGCCGATGAACTGGGCCTGGTGGACGGTTCCGTCCTGCGCGGCGCCGAGTCGGGTCGCAAGCCACGTCGTACCCGCGTACTGATCCTGGGCGTCAACGGTTTTATCGGTAACCACCTGTCCGAGCGCCTGCTGCGTGACGACCGTTACGAAGTCTACGGCCTGGACATCGGCTCCGACGCCATCGAGCGCCTGCGCAGCCACCCGAACTTCCACTACGTGGAAGGCGATATCAGCATTCACTCCGAGTGGATCGAATACCACATCAAGAAGTGCGACGTGGTGCTGCCGCTGGTAGCCATCGCGACCCCGATCGAATACACCCGTAACCCGCTGCGCGTGTTCGAGCTGGACTTCGAAGAGAACCTGAAACTGGTTCGCTACTGCGTCAAGTACAACAAGCGCGTGATCTTCCCGTCGACTTCCGAAGTCTATGGCATGTGCCAGGACGAGAACTTCGACGAAGACACCTCCAACCTGGTGGTCGGCCCGATCAACAAGCAGCGCTGGATCTACTCGGTCTCCAAGCAACTGCTGGACCGCGTGATCTGGGCTTACGGTGCCAAGGGCCTGAACTTCACCCTGTTCCGTCCGTTCAACTGGATGGGCCCACGCCTGGACCGTCTGGACTCGGCGCGTATCGGCAGCTCCCGTGCCATTACCCAGTTGATCCTGAACCTGGTGGAAGGTACGCCGATCCGCCTGTTCGACGGTGGCGAGCAGAAACGCTGCTTCACCGACATCGCCGACGGTATCGAAGCGCTGGCGCGGATCATCGACAACGACAATGACGTCTGCAACGGTCAGGTCATCAACATCGGTAACCCGGACAACGAAGCCAGCATCCGCCAGTTGGGCGAAGAGCTGCTGCGTCAGTTCGAAGCTCACCCGCTGCGCGCCAACTTCCCTCCGTTCGCCGGTTTCCGCGACGTGGAAAGCAAGGCGTTCTACGGCACCGGTTACCAGGACGTGGCACACCGCAAGCCAAGCATCGAAAACGCCAAGCGCCTGCTGGACTGGGCGCCAACCGTGGAAATGAGCGAAACCATCGGCAACACCCTGGATTTCTTCCTGCGTGAAGCCATGCTCGAAATCGCGGACAAGCGCTGATGCAGGCAGGTCTACGCATTGACGTCGACACCTACCGAGGCACCCGTGATGGGGTGCCGAAGTTGTTGGAACTGCTCGATGAAGCCGGAATCAAGGCGACGTTTTTCTTCAGCGTCGGGCCGGACAACATGGGGCGCCACTTGTGGCGCCTGATCCGCCCGCAGTTTCTGTGGAAGATGTTGCGCTCCAATGCAGCCGGTTTGTATGGCTGGGACATTTTGCTGGCCGGCACCGCCTGGCCAGGCAAACCCATTGGCCGTGACCTGGGGCATCTGATGCGCCAGGCCAAGGCGGCCGGCCATGAAGTGGGCCTGCACGCCTGGGATCACCACGGCTGGCAAGCCAACACCGGGCGCTGGAGCGATGCCCAATTGATCGAGCAGATTCGCCGTGGCGTCGACACCTTGAGCGACATTCTGGGCGATCGCGTGGACTGCTCGGCGGCCGCCGGCTGGCGTGCCGATGAGCGCGTGGTGCAAGCCAAGCAAGGTTTCAATTTCCGCTACAACAGTGATTGCCGTGGTGACAGCCTGTTTCGGCCAACCCTGGCCGATGGCAGCGCGGGCACCCCACAAATTCCGGTGGACCTGCCGACCTTCGACGAAATCGTCGGGCCGGTGGTGGCCGCCAAAGATTTCAATGCCTACATCCTCGACCGGTTTACCGAGTCGAAATTGAACGTCTATACGATCCACGCAGAAGTAGAAGGGATTCTGATGGCCAATGAATTTCGTCAGTTGCTGGCCCAGGCCGGACAGCGCGGCATCAACTTCCAACCCTTGGGTAACCTGTTGCCCGCCGACCTTGCCACCCTGCCCCAGCAACAGTTGGTGCGTGGTGCATTGAACGGCCGTGAGGGCTGGCTGGGAGTACAACAGGCATGATTCGCCGCTGGGCCCTGCCCCTGCTTCTGTTGGCCTTTGGTGTGTTCTACCTGCTGCCGCTGGCCACCCATGGCCTGTGGATTCCCGACGAAACCCGCTATGCGCAAATCAGCCAGGAAATGCTGCTGACCGGCAAGTGGGCGTCACCGCACTTCATGGGCATCCGCTACTTCGAAAAACCGGCCGCCGGCTACTGGATGATCGCGCTGGGCCAGGCGATTTTTGGCCAGAACCTGTTCGGTGTGCGCTTCGCCTCGGCCTTGAGCACCGGCTTGAGCATCCTGCTGGTGTACTTCGTCGCCCGGCGGTTGTGGAACGACCCGCGCAAGAGCCTGACCAGCGCCGTGCTGTACATGAGCTTTGTCAGCGTGGCGTTGCTGGGTGGCTATGCCAACCTGGATCCGCAATTCACCTTCTGGGTCAACCTGACAGGCGCCGCCTTGTGGTTCTGTTTCGACAGCACGACACGTCGGGGCAAATTGTGGTCCTGGGCCTTGCTGGGCTTTGCCTGTGGCATGGGGTTCATGACCAAGGGTTTCCTGGCCTGGTTGCTGCCGGTACTGATCGCCCTGCCCTACGCAATCTGGCAAAAGCGCTTTCGTGAGTTGCTGGGCTATGGCTTGGTGGCCGTGGTGGTGGCGATTGTCGTAAGCCTGCCGTGGGCGCTGGCCGTGCATGCCCAGGAGCCGGATTACTGGAACTTCTTTTTCTGGCACGAGCACATCCAGCGCTTTGCCGGCGACGACGCTCAGCACGCAGAACCGTTCTGGTATTACCTGCCGCTGCTGGTTGCCTTCTGTCTGCCGTGGATGGCCCTGCTGCCGTCGACCCTGAAACAGGCGTGGCAGGAAAAACGTACGCAGAAAACCGCGTTCCTGCTGCTCTGGTTGTTGATGCCCCTGGCGTTCTTCAGCCTGGCCAAAGGCAAACTGCCGTCTTACATCATGCCGTGCCTGCTGCCCCTGGCCTTGTTGATGGGCAATACCCTCGCGGACAAGCTGGCCCAGGCTCGCAGTCGTGTGCTGCGTATCAATGGTTGGCTGAACCTGGCCCTCGGGGTGCTGGCGTTGCTGGCCCTGACCTGGTTCCAACTGAAGA
The DNA here is from genome assembly GCF_009724245.1 of Pseudomonas spelaei. Lineage (GTDB taxonomy): Bacteria > Pseudomonadota > Gammaproteobacteria > Pseudomonadales > Pseudomonadaceae > Aquipseudomonas > Aquipseudomonas spelaei. The sequence goes on from NZ_WNNK01000005.1 coordinate 266,841, forward strand.
AGCCGGTGTACGAACACAACGAAGAGCTGCTGAGCCTGGTGCTGGTGTTCGTGTTCCTGTTCGGCTGGATCATCGCCAACCTGCTGCAAGCGGCACGCCCGTTGCGCCTGTGGGCTGCACCGGTGGTAGGCACTTGGCTGCTGGTGGCATTGGTCCCGGCCGCGCTGCCTCACTCGGTGGTCTATAACAAGACTCCCGACCAGTTCATCATTGATCACATCCCGGAACTCAAGCAGGCCAAGCACCTGCTGAGCAACGATCTGGGGGCCGCCTCCGCCTTGTCCTGGCGTCTGGCCTACCCACAAATCATGCTCTACAACACTGTCGGCGAAGTGAAGTACGGCATTGCCTTCCCGGATACCGCCTATCGCAAGATCGACATCGCCGAAGTCCAGCAATGGATGACGGATGCCCGCAAACAAGGCCCGGTGGGTGTAGTGATGCGGGTCAAGGGTGACGATGAGCAGCGCGAAGTCGACTTGCTGCCCCAGGATGGCAAGCGCTACGAGCAAGGCAATCTCGTGATCCTGTTTTTCCCGCAGAGCGCGCCATGACCTCTCTGCTCCTGTTACTGACGGCCTGCCTGTTGACCTGTATGGGCCAGGTATCCCAGAAGTTTGCCGTCGAGAGCTGGCGTGATCAGCCCGACGGTTGGGCCCCCAAACTGCGCTCCCTGTGGCTGTGGTCGGCACTGGTTTGCCTCGGCCTGGGTTTGCTGGTCTGGCTACTGGTGTTGCAACGCCTGGAAGTCGGCGTCGCCTACCCCATGCTCAGCCTGAACTTCGTGCTGGTGACCCTGGTGGCGCGCTTTGTCTTTCATGAACAGATTGACGGTCGGCACTGGCTGGGCGTAGCCCTGGTGATTGCCGGCGTCGTGTTGCTGGGGCGCCAGGTATGAGCCGGGGTCGCGGTTTTGCCCTGGCACTGGGTAGCGTCGCGTTGGTCAGCGGTGCCCAGTTGGGCATGCGCTGGAGCATGACCCGCCTTCCGTTGCCCACCGAATGGCTGAATGCCCTCAACAGCGGCTCCATCGACCTCGGCGCACTGGGGGTGGTGATCCTGGCGATCATCGCCTATGCCCTGTCGATGCTCTGCTGGCTGGGCGCCCTGCGGGATCTGCCCCTGGGCCGTGCCTATTCGCTGCTGAGCATCAGTTATGCGCTGGTGTACCTGCTGGCGGCCAGCCTGCCGGTCTTCAACGAACACTTTTCATTTTCTAAAACAGCGGGGGTGGCCTTGGTCATTCTCGGTGTCCTGACTATCAACTCTCGTCGTGCTAGCACCACAAGTCCCAGGAATGCCCCATGAAAATCAGTGTATTTGGTAGTGGTTACGTCGGTCTGGTACAAGCCACCGTACTGGCCGAAGTTGGTCACGATGTCATCTGCATGGATGTTGACGAGAAAAAGGTCAAGCTGCTGCAGCAAGGCCACGTGAGCATTTTCGAGCCAGGGCTTGCCGCCATGGTCAAGGAAAACCTGGAGAGCAAGCGCCTGCACTTCACCTATGACGAGAAACTGGCCGTCGAACATGGTGAAGTGCTGTTCATTGCCGTGGGTACGCCTTCGGATGAAGACGGTTCGGCAGACCTGAAATACGTGCTGTCGGTGGGTGATGCCGTCGCCCGTCACCGCGTCGCACCCGTCATCCTGGTGGAAAAATCAACCGTGCCCGTCGGCACCGGCGACACCCTGCGTGCGCATATGGAAAAAGCCCTGCACGCGGCCGGGCGCAGCCTTGAGTTCGATATCGTCTCCAACCCGGAATTCCTCAAGGAAGGTTCGGCTGTCGCCGACTGCCGCCGTCCAGACCGTATCGTCATCGGTTGCGAGCGCGAAGAAGTGCGCGACGTGATGCGCGAACTGTATGCGCCGTTCAACCGCAACCATGACCGCATCATCTTCATGGACCTGCGCAGCGCCGAGCTGACCAAGTACGCCGCCAACTGCATGCTGGCCACCAAGATCAGCTTTATCAACCAGATCGCCGAACTGGCCGAACACCTGGGTGCCGACATCGAAGCCGTACGCCTGGGCATCGGTGCCGACACGCGCATTGGTTACCACTTTATCTACCCGGGCTGCGGCTATGGCGGCTCGTGCTTCCCCAAAGACATGCGCGCGCTGATCCACAGTGCCAAGGAAGCCAACTGCTCCAGCGACCTGCTGGAAGCGGTCGAGGCCATCAACCAGCGGCAGAAGAGCAAGCTGTTCGAGCGCGTCAACGCCTTCTTCAAGGGCGAACTGCGCGGCAAGACCTTCGCCCTGTGGGGTCTGGCGTTCAAGCCCAACACCGACGACATGCGCGACGCGCCCAGCCGGGTGCTGATGGAAGCCCTGTGGGCGGCCGGCGCCACTGTGCGGGCGTTTGACCCGGAAGCGATGCAGGAAACCCAGCGTTTGTACGGTGATGACCCACGCCTGATGCTGATGGGCACGCCGGAATCGACCTTGAGCGGTTCCGACGCCTTGATCGTCTGCACCGAGTGGCAGCAATTCAAGGCGCCGGATTTCGACTTGATTCACGAACGCCTCAAGACGCCGGTGATCTTCGACGGGCGCAACCTGTACGACGGCGAACGTCTGGCGCGTAAAGGCTTCCAGTACTTCCCGATGGGCCGTGGCGACTCGTGCAACCTGCCTATTCCTCAACAACAATGGGTATCTGCGGTCAAGGAAGCGTAAAACGTGGATAAAGCTCTCCAGCCCCTGCTCAGTCCGACAATTCGCCGACACTCGCTGGGGCTGGGGCTCCTGGCGTTGGTCCTGTTTGTGGCCGGCAATTGGCACCAGGCGATCATCGGCTTTGATTCACGCTTCGTGCTCTTCGCCCAGGAAATGCTGCGCCATGGGCCGGGGTTTTTCCCCACCACCTATGGGCAGCCCTATGCCGACTACTCGGCGACTTCGACTCTGCTGGTCTGGTTACTGTCACTGCCGTTGGGTGAAGTAACCAGCTTCACCGCGTGGTTGCCGACAGCAATCGCTTCGGCCGTGATCGTGATACTGATCTACCGGCTGACGGCGCCCTACTCCCAGCGCTGGGCGTTGCTGAGCGTTGCATTGCTATTGCTCAGCAGTACCTTCATCAGCGAAACCCGTGCGGTGTCGCTCGACCAGATGCTGGCCGCCGTGGCCCTGACCGTGTTTTACCTGGGTTATGCCCATGATCACTTCGGTGCCAGCAAACGTCTGCACTGGCTATTGCTGCTGGTGATTCTGGGGTTTGCGATTCGGGGCCCCATCGGCCTGGTGATTCCGACGGGCATGCTCTGCAGCTATTACCTGATCAATCGGCAGTGGCGCCAACTGTTCACCTTCGGCCTGTTGGCCCTGGCGTTGCTGGTGGCGTGTATCGGCCTCTTGCTCTTGCTGGCCAAGCTCAGCGGCGGTGAACCGTTCATGCAGGAAGTCATCCGCATGCAGTTCCTCGGCCGCATGGATGGCACCGAAGGCGCGAGCCCGTTGCTGTATTACTTCACCAGTTCCATGGGCAACTATGCCCTGGCCTATCCCATGGCGATATTGGTGCTGGTTGCCATACTGGTGGGTGGTCGTCGTCCGGTGGATCCTGCCCTGCAACTGGTGCTGTATTGCGCCGCTGCCGGTTTGATCGTGATGATTGGCCTGTCGGTTCCGCAGGCGAAAAAAGCCCGCTACGTGCTGCCGATGTTGCCCATGGCGGCGATCATTGCGGCGTATCCGTTCCAGGTGACTCGGGGACGGTTGTTCGCCTGTCTGCGAGTCCTGATGCTGGGGCTCTGGACGCTGATCCCGGGATTGCTGATCGTGGGCCTGTTCGTGGCTCGTAATCGTTTCGCCAAGGACTTGGGCAGCCTCAATCCGATCTTCGGGATACTGATCGCGCTTCAGGTCCTGAGCCTGGGGTTGCTGTTCAAGCAGCGCCTGCGCTACCTGGGCCCGGCCTTCGCTGCGGTGCTGGCGGTATGGGCCACCTATATCGTGATGGTCGAGCCGCTGCAGCGCAGTCTGTATGACACTCGCACCTTTACGGTTCAGGCGCATACGCTGATCAAGGAGCAACCGGCGCCAATCGTGCTGCATGCGTTGGGCAAAGACGCGAAAGCGATCAAGTTCATGGTTAACCTTGATTGTGACCGAGTGCCGCTGTTTACCCAGCAGCCTGGCGATCTGGCGCCGATACAGGCACCCGCCTGGTTGGTGATGAGTCAGGCTGACTTTGAAGCCTTGACCGATCCGCGCCTGCGTTCGTTGTCTCCGGTGCTGATTGGGCAGTTTGACAAGAACCCTTATGTGCTTGTGCATCTGGTCAAGGCTTCCCAGCCTTAATGCCATTGCCTGTCGTCACTGGATCTTCTGAGGGAGCCCGCCGAATTCATAAAAACCGTACGTTGAGGTTTTTCGATCAGTCACAGGGGCTGATCCTCGGGCTCTGCGGTACGCCGAAATGAAGGAAATTTAGGACATTGACACGGCAGGCCTTGTCCAACCCATGCATTATCGATCTTCGCGTGTGTGCCACAGGCGCAGTAGATAGAGGGTGGAGCCCTGAATTTCGTAACGTAGCTCGTAGTGGCCGATCTGAATTCGACGCACATCACGTGGATCGAACTCTTCCAACCGTTCGCCAATACGCGGGTTAGCCAGCAGCGTGGAAGGCGCGGCTGTGAGTTGCTGCACTGTTCGTGCGGCGGCGGGCTGATTCACCGACGCAAGAAACTCGTAAAGCCGGGCAATGTCGCAAAGCGCCCTGCTTGTCCACTTCAACTCCATCCGCGCGGTACCGGCAGCGGAGTGTCGGTGCTGAGGCTATCAGCCCAGGCCTGGACAGCTTGGTGGTCAATCACCCGACCCGCGTCAACATCGGCCAAGGCCTCATGGGTCAGGCGACTACGCTCTTCTTCCTGGTCTATCCAGGCGGACAGAGCCTGCTTGACGATCCAGTTTTTGGAGCGTTCCAGACGCTCTGCCATCAAATCGACCTTCTCAGCCAGTTGCACAGGGACGTGAGCCGTGACGGATCGGGTCTTGGCGGTAGTAGCCATGATCATTACTCCAACGCTGTGAAATGCTATTTGTGTGAACGCGGGCGCCAAACGGGTGCGGCGTTCGCAAGCGTCATAGACCGTTGCCTATCAATTTCAGAGGCAGGCATGGCCCAAAAACAGGGTAATGGGACACCCTGCATTAGCCTGGAGCAGGAGTATGGTTTGTTTAGCCACACATATATCCGCGCTTCATCTTTTTTCCAGGCACCTCTACGATTCAAACATAATCATAGTTAATAAGCCTGAGTCGTCAAGCCCTGCCGTCAGGTATTGAGTGGGTGGCTCGGCAGGTTCAGACGGCGCCCGAAATGGGGTTAAGTACGGTGAGCGCGATTTTTCCGAATTCTGCGGGTTCCCCTTCTTGCATCCAGTGGTGGCAAGCCCGGGAATACTCCTACGCATCTATCCGTAATCGCCCGTAAGCCCCCCTCTTCCTGCATTTGGATCCCACTTGTAGACTCTTCTTCCACTGCATCTATTTAATTGGCACCTGCCGCCTGGCCACTCCACATACCGATGCTGATCAGAGGAATAGTTCGTGGCTGATAAGCAACCGCCTGACCCTGCCCGCGCAGGCTACTTGCCGATCCCCGTTCCGGACATGGACCGCTTGATGGAGCTGCGTGATGCGCTGGTCGCGCTGAAGGGACCGTTGGCCAATGAGCCTGGCTGGCGTGAAAACCTTCTTGAGCGGCTGTTCAACGCTGACACCGATGACCGGGTCCTGGGAAAGCCCGACAGCTCTCTTACCCGAACGAATTAACTGCAAAATTACTGTATTCAACCTGCATTAATATGCATTGGCGAGGTATCGATCAGATCGGCACACTGCGCTGGTTCCTCCCCCAAATGCAGGAACTTTCGAAGGGCTTTCCGGGAAACCAGATGAGCCCTTCTTTTTGCCCGCTTTTTATTACCGTCTGGATCGTCTTTTAATGCTTGCTCGCTGGTTACCCGCTGCTATCAACACCCGTCCCGCCGAATGGAGTCGTGCCGCCCTGGGCATGGCATTGGGCACCCTGTTCAGTGTCTGGGTCTGTGCCCAGGTGTTTGGCATGGATGTCGCCTTGCACCTGGTGGGGCCCCTTGGGGCTTCGGCGGTGCTGCTGTTTGCCGTATCGTCCGGGGCGCTGGCCCAGCCTTGGTCGATCATCGGCAGCTATTTATGCGCAGGTGTGACTGCGCTGCTGGTGGCACAGGTCCTGGGCCGAACACTGGGCAGTGCTTGTCTGGCAGCCGGCATGGCGCTGATCCTGATGTGCTGGCTGCGCTGCCTGCATCCGCCGGCCGGAGCGCTGGCGTTGACCCTGGTACTGGCGGATCCCGCAACCATCGCCTTGCAATGGCGGGAAATCGGCCCTGTCATGTTCGGCGCCAGTACGTTACTGCTGACAGCCCTCGCCTATAACAATTTGACCCGTACCCGCTACCCTAAAGGCGTGGCTGAACCCGCTGCGCAAGCCTTCGTCTCCACCTCGGCGCAAAACCCTGCCATCTGCGCCGACGACCTGAAACAGGCACTGGCAGAGATGGAGCAGTTCTTTGACGTCACGCCACAGGAATTGGAACAATTGATCCAGGCCAGTGAACGTCATGCCCGCCGCAGAAGCATCAGCGCCGTACTGGCAGGTGCGCCTGAGCACCGTTAGCCCGGAAAAAACCGGTACGGCGGGCACTGCAAAAATGCACACCTGACCTGCACATTTCAGCGTTGTACTTGGCAAATTTGCACTGGTACGATCGCGAGATAGTTCGTCCGCGAACATCTTGATAAAGAACAATAAAAGCAGGGAGTTAGAGATGACTGCTCAGGTTCCATCCGAGGCAACTCGCCGCCCCGGGATTCTTCAGGACGACGTCCTGGCCGAGGTCCGCAACCATATTGGTCACCTGACCCTCAATCGTCCCGTTGGCCTGAACGCCATTACACTGGATATGGTCCGCAGCCTTGCCAGGCATTTGCGAACCTGGGCCGATGACCCAAAGGTGCATGCGGTTGTACTGCGGGGCGCCGGTGAGAAAGCCTTCTGCGCGGGCGGCGACATTCGCTCGTTGTACGACAGCTACAAAAGCGGTGACAGCCTGCATGAAGACTTCTTCGTCGAGGAATACGCCCTCGACCTGATGATTCATCACTACCGCAAGCCCGTACTGGCACTGATGGACGGTTTTGTCCTGGGCGGCGGGATGGGCCTGGTGCAAGGCGCGGACTTGCGGTTAGTCACTGAGCGTAGCCGCCTGGCGATGCCGGAAGTGGCCATCGGTTATTTCCCGGATGTCGGTGGCAGTTACTTCCTGTCGCGCATCCCTGGTGAACTGGGGACCTACCTGGGCGTGACCGGCGCTCAGATCCGCGCCGCCGATGCGTTGTACTGTGGATTGGCGGACTGGTACCTGGACAGCGCCAGGCTGGTTGACCTGGACCACAAACTCGATCATCTGAAATGGCAGGGTTCTCCCCTCAAGGACTTGCAGGGTCTCCTGGCCAAACTCGCCGTACAGCAACTGCCCGATGCTCCGCTGGCACTGCTGCGCCCGTCTATTGATCATTTTTTTGCCCTGCCTGATGTCCCCAGCATCGTTGAACAGCTGCAACAAGTCACCGTTGCCGACAGCCATGAATGGGCACTGAGCACCGCCAGATTGATGCAAACCCGCTCCCCTCTGGCCATGGCTGTCACTTTGGAAATGCTTCGGCGCGGGCGTCACCTGCCCCTGGAAAACTGCTTCGCACTGGAGCTGCATCTGGACCGCCAGTGGTTTGACCGGGGCGACCTTATCGAAGGCATACGCGCGCTGCTGATCGACAAGGACAAAACCCCACGCTGGAACCCACCGACACTCCAGGCGCTGGACGCCGCCCATGTCGAAAGCTTCTTCAGCGCCTTCGACCAGAACGGGAACTAAGCCATGCAAGATATTGAACTGACTGAAGAACAAGTCATGATCCGCGACATGGCCCGAGACTTTGCCCGTGGCGAAATCGCGCCTTATGCCCAGGCCTGGGAAAAAGCCGGCTGGATTGACGATACCCTGGTGTCGAAGATGGGTGAGCTGGGCCTGTTGGGCATGGTTGTCCCCGAAGAATGGGGCGGGACCTACGTCGACTACGTGGCCTATGCACTGGCCGTGGAGGAGATCTCTGCGGGCGATGGTGCTACCGGCGCACTGATGAGTATCCACAATTCAGTGGGTTGCGGGCCAATCCTTAACTACGGCTCAACAGAGCAGAAACAAACCTGGCTGGCGGACCTGGCCAGCGGGCAAGCCATCGGCTGCTTCTGCCTGACCGAGCCCCAGGCGGGTTCCGAAGCCCATAACCTGCGCACCCGCGCCGAACTCAAGGACGGCCAATGGGTGATCAACGGCGCCAAGCAATTTGTCAGCAACGGCAAACGGGCCAAGCTGGCCATCGTGTTTGCGGTCACCGACCCGGAGCTGGGCAAGAAAGGCCTCTCCGCGTTCCTGGTGCCCACCAACACCCCGGGCTTCGTGGTGGACCGCACGGAGCACAAAATGGGCATCCGCGCCTCGGATACCTGCGCCGTTACCCTCAATCAATGCACAGTGCCTGAAGCCAACCTGCTGGGAGAGCGCGGCAAGGGCCTGGCCATCGCCCTGTCCAACCTGGAAGGCGGCCGTATCGGGATTGCCGCCCAAGCCCTGGGCATCGCGCGCGCGGCGTTTGAAGCGGCACTCGCCTACGCCCGAGACCGTGTCCAGTTCGACAAGGCCATTATCGAGCACCAGAGCGTGGCCAATCTGCTGGCCGACATGCAAACCCGCCTGAACGCCGCGCGCTTGCTGATCCTGCATGCGGCACGACTGCGCAGTGCCGGTAAACCCTGCCTGTCGGAAGCCTCACAGGCCAAGTTGTTCGCTTCGGAAATGGCAGAAAAAGTCTGCTCGTCGGCGATGCAGATTCATGGCGGATATGGCTATCTGGAAGATTATCCGGTGGAGCGTTACTACCGGGATGCACGAATTACCCAGATTTATGAAGGAACCAGCGAGATTCAGCGGATGGTGATTGCCAGAGAGTTAAAGAACTATCAGTTGTAAGAGGTCCGCTGAGAAATACCCTGGAGACTCCCGTGCGTTGTTCGGGAGTACGACTATTCTGACAGATCCTAGTGCCCAGTCTCGCCACACAGGAGGTGTGTCATGCATGCTATTGAGCACCCGATCCGCCTTGAGCGGATCACTCAGGAACGTTATATCCAGGCCCCCATCGAAGACGTCTACGACTACGTGACCCAACCGGATCGCTGGCATGAGTGGCATCCGACGTCACTGAGTGCCGAGACGGGTGTCAGTGGTTCATTGCCCGCTGGCCATCGCTTCACTGAAATCATCGACCTGTTGGGCGTGCGCATGCCCATGAGCTACCGCGTGCAAGTCGCCTCACGCCCCAGGGAGTTCAAGACAGCTTTCACCTCCCAGGCAGTGGATGGCTGTATTCACTACCTCTTACAGGAACAGGGCGGCGGCACGCTGTTCAGGCGTGTCCTTTCCTATGAAACAGAGTTACAACTCACGACCCTGCATGAGCGCATCGTCGAGCTATCGAATAAGGCCCTGGACCAGCTCAAACAGCGCCTGGAAACGCCCTCCATCTGACAAAATCGTCATCTGCCCCTCAACTTGTCGACAGCTCTGGACGTTAAGTTCCAACGTTTCAGAGTTGTCGAGCCTTCGTATAATTTCGAAACACAACGGAAAAACTTGCTTGTCAAAAGCAGGGAGAATGCCTGCCTATTGCCCCGCGCCTGATGAGATGACTGATGAAAGCCACCCTCCGCCTGACCCTGCTGTCAGCCTTATTCATGAGCACACTGGCCCAGGCCGCCGAATTGATCCCGATCGATGTGCACCGTGATGCGAACTGCGGCTGCTGCAAAAAGTGGATCACCCACCTGCAAAGCAACGGTTTTAAGGTCAATGACCATGTCGAAGCCAATATGAGCGAAGTCAAACAACGCCTCGGCGTTGCTCCGCGTCTGGCCTCTTGCCATACCGCTGTGATCGACGGCAAGTTTGTTGAAGGCCACGTACCTGCCGAGCAGGTGTTGGCGCTGCGCAAACGCGACGACCTGCTGGGTGTCGCGGCGCCTGGCATGCCCATGGGCTCGCCGGGCATGGAAGTCGACGGCAGGAGCGACGCCTATCAGGTCATCGGCCTGACCCGTGAGGGCAAAGACGTAGTGGTCGCCGATTACCCGGCATACTGATTGATGCTGGCGGGTTACCTGGGACTATTTTTCGCCGCGTTCGGGGCAGCAACGCTGTTGCCACTGCAGTCGGAAGCCGTGCTGGTGGGCCTGCTGCTCAGCGGGCATTACAGCCTGTGGCTGCTGCTGGTCATCGCAACGTTCGGCAACGTGCTGGGTTCGGTGGTGAACTGGCTGCTGGGGCGTTCGGTTGAGCACTTCAAGGAGCGCCGCTGGTTTCCGGTCAGCGCAACACAGCTGGAGAAGGCCGGTGCCCATTACCAGCGCTGGGGACACTGGACGCTGCTGCTTAGTTGGGTGCCGGTAATTGGTGATCCGCTCACGCTGGTAGCCGGCGTGATGCGGGAGCCATTGTGGCGTTTTTTATTGCTGGTAACCCTGGCTAAAGCGACGCGTTATGGCGTATTGATAGGTCTCACGCTGCAATGGATTTGAGCCCTGCTTTAATTTTCGCTTAATCCCCCCACCACAGCATCCGGACACTCTTTTCGGAGCTTCCTTATGATGTTATCCCGATCGTTCTGTCTCGTCGGCCTGTTAGCCAGCGCTGCCCTTCCCGCCTTCGCCGCCACGGAAGGCCCGGCCTACGGCCCCGAACTGCAAGGCTTCGAATACCCTTATCCCGTCGAGCACTTCAGCTTTCAATCCCAAGGCAAAAGCCTGCAAATGGGTTATATGGACGTGCCGGCCAAGGGCAAGGCGAACGGCCGCAGCATCGTGTTGATGCACGGCAAGAACTTCTGCGGCGCGACCTGGGAGGCGTCGATCAAGTCGTTGAGCGATGCTGGCTACCGAGTCATCGCCCCGGATCAGATCGGTTTTTGTACCTCCAGCAAGCCGGACCATTATCAGTACAGTTTCCAGCAACTGGCGATCAACACTCACCAACTGCTGGAAAAGCTCGGTATCCAGAAAGTCACCCTGCTGGGTCATTCCACCGGCGGGATGCTGGCTACCCGCTACGCCCTGCTCTATCCAACACAAACCGAGCAACTGGCCCTGGTCAATCCCATCGGCCTGGAAGACTGGAAAGCCCTTGGCGTGCCCTATCGCAGCGTTGACCAATGGTACGAGCGCGAGCTGAAGCTGACGGCCGACGGTATCCGCACCTACGAGCGCAACACCTATTACGCCGGGAACTGGAAGCCCGAGTTCGACCGCTGGGTGGACATGCTCGCCGGCCTGAACAAAGGCCCGGGCCATACTCAGGTTGCGTGGAACTCGGCGCTGATTTACGACATGATCTTCACTCAGCCGGTGTTCTACGAATTCAAGGATTTGCAGATGCCAACCCTGCTGCTGATCGGTACATCCGACACCACGGCCATCGGCAGTGATATCGCACCACCGGCGGTCAAGGCGAAGATTGGCCATTACGCAGTCCTGGGCAAACAAATCGCCGGGCTCATTCCCCATGCCACCTTGGTGGAGTTCCCGGGGCTGGGCCATGCACCGCAGATGGAAGAGCCAGCGCAGTTTCACAAGGCGCTGTTGCAGGGGCTCAATGCCCTTTGAATCCACTCTATTGAGGTTCTATTGAATGTCGGTACGGATCGCAGTGATTGATGATTGGCAGAACGTTGCCAGCGACGTGGTGGATTGGTCGGTGCTCGAGGCCGTGGGCCAAGTCAGTTTTCTTCATGACTATCCGGCAGATACCGCCACGATGGTCGAGCGTTTACAGACGTTCGACGTGATTTGCCTGATGCGCGAGCGCAGCACGTTTGATCAGGCCCTGCTGCGGGGCTTGCCCAATCTGAAGCTGCTGGTCACCGGCGGCATGCGCAACGCTGCGGTGGATATCCCGGCGGCCAAGGCCTTGGGTATTCAGGTCTGCGGCACCGACAGTTACAAGCACGCCGCTCCCGAGCTGACCTGGGCATTGATTATGGCCTCCACCCGTAACCTGTTGGCTGAAGCCAACTCGCTACGCGACGGAGAGTGGCAACAAGGCCTGGGCAGTGACTTGTATGGCAAGACCCTCGGTATTCTCGGGCTGGGCAGCATTGGCCAGCGTATTGCCCAGTTCGGCAAGGTATTCGGAATGCGGGTCATTGCCTGGAGCGAGAACCTCACGCCTGAACGCGCGGCCGAGTCGGGTGTGGACTGGGTCAGCAAGCGCGAGCTGTTCGAGCAGGCCGATGTGCTGTCGATTCACCTGGTGCTCAGTGATCGCAGCCGTGGGCTGGTAGATGCCCAGGCCCTGAGTTGGATGAAACCCACGGCGCAACTGATCAATACCGCGCGCGGGCCTATTGTTGATGAAACGGCCTTGATCGCTGCACTGGTCAGCGGGCGATTGGCGGGCGCCGCGTTGGATGTCTTTGATCAGGAGCCGTTGCCGGTCGATCATCCGTTTCGACAACTGGCCAATGTATTGGCGACACCGCATGTGGGTTATGTCAGCGAGCAGAACTACCGGCAGTTCTATGCCCAGATGATTGAAGATATCCAGTCTTGGGCCAGCGGTGCGCCCATCCGGGTTCTGGGCTGAGCCCAATAACACTTTATAGAACTATTGATAATTCACTTTATAAAATCGGCCTATCTAATTGTTTTTTAAAAGTTACTTACTCTTGATAAATCACATTAACTCCAACATGCCTCTTGCTCCGGCCTGAACGATGCGCTCCAGCGCACCATAATTGTGCGTCGCGGCCGGACAACCTCCCAGTCGCACATAACCTGTGCCCCCTCTGGCCCTTAAATGAAGCGCAGGGTTTCTTTGGCAAGCAATCAAGCTAACCGCCCCGCTCGCCACTGATTTCCCCACATGAAAAAAATTTTGTCCTACAAAAACCTCCAACACGCCTTACAGGCTCTGGGATCTGGCCTAGACTCATGACTGATGGGTCCCAATCAAAACAAAAGCCCCGCAAAAAATCGAAACTTTCGAACTCTGCCGCAGGTCAGGTTTAAGGTAAGGCGAGCGCAGCCGGTTTACGCCGAATGCCCGTCTATCCATTCAAATCAAGACTCCAGCGCAACTGGCATAAGGCTTGCCAGTCTGTGTAGCGCTTGTGCGCCTGACCGCAGGATGCGGTCAACCCTCGTTGATGGCAGCAAGCCATTAACCGACCAATAAAATGGGAGAGAACTATGATCAGTGCTGCCGTAGATACTCAGGGAGAGCGTTTCAGTCAGCCGGTTGGCGGGCCGACTTCATTGGCGGACATTCCCAACACGGTACGGCCGGTCTCCACCCAGAACCCTAACCGCAAGAAAGTCCTGTTTGTAACGTCGGAACTGGCTGATCTGGTGAAAACCGGCGGCCTGGGTGACGTCTCCGCCGCCCTGCCCCGGGCCATGGCCCATCTTCACGATGTACGCGTACTGATCCCCGGTTACCCGCAGGTGCTGGACAGTGACAATCCCATTCACATCATCGGCGAGCTGGGCGGCCATGCGGCGTTGCCGCCGTGCAAGATCGGGCGCATGGACCTCAAGGACGGCCTGGTCATCTATGTGCTGATCTGCCCCGAACTGTATGAGCGCGAAGGCACTCCCTACGGCGCCAACAACGGCCGCGATTGGCCGGACAACCATATCCGCTTCGCCCGCCTGGGCCTGGCGGCTGCCGACATCGCCGCCAACCTGGCGCAGATCCACTGGTGCCCGGACCTGGTGCACGCCCACGACTGGCCAGCCGGCCTGGCACCCGCCTATATGCACTGGCGTGGTTCACGCACGCCCACGCTGTTCACCATTCATAACCTGGCCTACCAGGGCGTGGTCAGCCTGGCCTCGTGCCCGGAGTTGGGTATCCCCGAACATGCCCTGCAACAGGAAGGCATGGAGTTCTACGGCAAGTTGTCGTTCCTGAAAGCCGGCATGGCCTATTCCAGCCACATCACTACAGTCAGTGCCACCTACGCCCGGGAAATCACCACCCCGGAATTCGGCTGCGGCCTGGACGGTTTCCTGGCCAGCAAGACCCAGCAAGGGTTGCTTAGCGGTATTCCCAACGGTATTGATGAGAGCTGGGAAGCGTCCACCGACCCGCACCTGACCCACCCGTTCAACATCGGTGATTGGGAAGGCAAGGCGGTCAACGCGGCCCATGTACGCAACTTGTTCGGCCTGCACGACTCCACCGGCCCACTGTTCGCCGTGGTTTCGCGACTGGTCTACCAGAAAGGCCTGGACCTGACCGAAGCGGTGGCCAGCTTTATCGTCGAATCCGGCGGCCAGATCGCGATCATCGGTCGGGGTGAGCCAGAAGAAGAACAGGCCATGCGCGCCCTCGCCTTGCGCTTTCCCGGGCAGGTCGGTGTGCGGATCGGCTTCAATGAAACCGACGCGCGCCGCATGTTCGCCGGCAGCGACTTTCTGTTGATGCCATCGCGCTATGAACCCTGTGGCTTGAGCCAGATGTATGCCCAGCGCTTCGGCTCGTTGCCGGTCGCCCGTAATACCGGCGGCCTGGCGGACACCATCGAGGATGGCATCACCGGCTTCCTGTTCGATGAATCTACGGTCGAGAGTTACGAGGCAGCCTTGAGCCGTGCGTTCAAGGTCTTCGCCTTCCCGGGCCTGCTCAACGCCATGCGTTGCCGGGCCATGGCTGCACCGTTCAACTGGTGCCAGGCGGTGGAACCCTACGCCGAACTTTACGAGCAACTGGTGGCGAAAGCGCTGGGAAAATCGGCGAAGTAGTCAAAGAGGTCTGCATAGATGCCGTTACGGACTTTGGAAGCCCGGCCCCACGGCGCAATCATGCTGGACGCGGAACACACCCGTTTCGCCTTGTGGGCGCCCGATGCGCTTTACGTAAGCGTTGAGTTTGAAGAAGAAGGCAAGTCAGTGGCCATGCTGTCCCAGGCAGATGGCTGGTTCGTGGTGCAACTGCGCTGCCCGGCGGGGACTCGCTACCGCTACAACATCGACGGTGAACGAGAGGTTCCCGACCCGGCGTCCCGGGCCCAAGCCACGGATGTCCATGGTTGCAGCGTGGTGGTCGATCCCCTGGCCTATCACTGGCGCCACAGCGCCTGGCGCGGCCGGCCATGGCACGAAGCGGTGATTTATGAGCTGCATGTCGGCGCGCTGGGAGGCTATGCCGAAGTCGAACGGCAACTGCCGCGCCTGGCGGAGTTAGGTATCACGGCGATCGAATTGATGCCTCTGGCGCAATTCCCCGGCGAGCGCAATTGGGGGTATGACGGGGTCCTGCCCTACGCTCCGCACGCAAGCTATGGTGCTCCCGAGCAATTGAAACAACTGATCGACAGCGCCCATCATCACGGCCTCGCGGTGATCCTCGATGTGGTCTACAACCACTTCGGCCCCGACGGCAACTACCTCGGCCAATACGCCAAGGGCTTTTTTCGTGAAGACACCCACACGCCCTGGGGCGCCGGCATCGACTTTCGTCGCCGGCAAGTTCGGGACTTTTTTATCGACAATGCCCTGATGTGGCTACTGGACTACCGCTTTGACGGCCTGCGCCTGGATGCCGTCCACGCCATCAACGATCCCGACTTTCTCCAGGCGCTGGCCCAACGAGTGCGCCAACAGGTGGACCCGGGACGCCACACCTGGCTGGTACTGGAAAACGAATTCAACCAGGCCAGCCTCCTGGAACAAGGTTTTGATGCGCAGTGGAACGACGACGGGCACAACGCCTTGCACGTGTTGCTGACCGGCGAAACCGACGCCTACTACGCCGATTTTGCACAAGACCTCACCGGCAAACTGGCCCGTTGCCTGAGTGAAGGCTTCATCTACCAGGGCCACACCACCCGCCATGGCCGCGAGCGTGGCGAACCCAGCGGGCACTTGCCGCCGAGCGCTTTTGTACTGTTCCTGCAAAACCATGACCAGATCGGCAACCGAGCCCTCGGCGAACGCCTGCATCAACTCTGCTCGCCTGAAGCCTTAAAGGCCGCGACCACTTTGTTGCTGCTGTCGCCCATGATCCCGCTGATGTTCATGGGCGATGAAGTCAATGCCGAAGAACCTTTTCTGTTCTTTACCGACCACCACGGTGAATTGGCTGAGGCGGTACGTGAGGGGCGGCGCAACGAGTTTGCCGAGTTTGCCGCCTTTGCCGACCCCGAGCGGCGCAAGCACATCCCGGACCCCAACGCCCTGGCCACGTTCCGCCGATCGGTGCCCAGCCTGGCGGAGTGCGGCAACACGCCGTTCTATCGACAACTACTGAGCCTGCGTCATCAGCACATCGTGCCGCATCTGCCTGGCAGCGAGACGATGGGCGCTCAAGTACTCGGTAACGGTGCGGTGTCTGCCCGCTGGCGGCTGGGCAACGGTAGCCTGCTGCAAATCGACCTGAACTTGAGTGCCGCCACCTTTGACCACCCGGCAGCCGGTCGCACCCTTTTCGTGACCCCGGCCAATACCGACCAGACCCTGGCGCCCTTCAGCGCCCGCGTCAGCCTATCCCCTACTGGAGAGCACCCTTGAGCGAAGCGCAATTGGAACTACTCGCCAGTCGAGCGGGCCTGGCCGTCGACTGGATCGACGCCAACGGCCGCCCCCAACACGTCAACGCCGACGCTCTGCGCGCCGTGCTTAAAGGCCTGGGCCATCCGGCCGACAGCGATGCCGCCATCGAGGCCAGCCTGCGAGACCTTGAGCGTGTGCAGCAAGACAAGCACTTGCCACCGCTGATGACCGTCGATAACGGCGCCGGGTTGGACCTGGCGCACTTTTTCACGCCCGGTACGCCATGCCAGGTCCACCTGGAAGATGGCAGCGTGCTGGACCTCAGCCTGGACGCCAGCGCCACTCTGCCGGGATCGATTCCGGTGGGTTACCAGCAGGTGCAGATCGCCGACCAGCATTTCACGTTGGCGGTCGCCCCGACGCATTGCTACCGCGTTGACGAGGCCGTGGACAGTCAACCCGCCCGCGCCTGGGGCTTGAGCGCCCAGCTCTATGCCTTGCGCCGCAGTGGCGACGGCGGCTTTGGCGACACCCAAGCCCTGGAGCACCTGGCCCGCGCCGCCGCTGAACGTGGTGCCGACGCCTTGGCAATCAGCCCGATGCACGCGATGTTCAGCACCGACACCGAGCGCTACAGCCCTTACTCGCCTTCCAGCCGCCTGTTCCTCAACAGTCTTTATGCTTCCCCCGGCTGCATCCTCGGTGATCGGCTGGTACAGGACACCATCGACGCCTGCGGCCTGGCCGATGAACGCCGGGCGCTGGAGCAACTGCGCCTGATCGACTGGCCTGCCGCCGCCAAAGCCAAACAACGCTTGCTGCGAGCGCTGTACGACGATTTCCGCCAGGGCAATCACCCGCAACACGCCGACTTCCTGAGTTTCCGTGAGGCCGGTGGCGAAGCCCTGGAAAACCACTGCCGCTTTGAAGCCGTGCAGGCTGAACGCGCTGCCAACGGCGAAAGCCTCGACTGGCGGCACTGGCCCGAGGCCTGGCGCGACCCAAGCAACCCGGCGCTGGTGCAGTTTGCCGAGGACAACGCGCAGGAAATCGGCTTCTTCGCGTTCAGCCAATGGTTGATCGCACGGTGCCTGGAACGTGCCCAACAAGCGGCCCGTGGCAGTGGCATGGGCGTTGGTCTTATCGCCGACCTGGCGGTGGGCGCCGATGGCGGCGGCAGCCAGGCCTGGAGTCGCCAGGACGAATTGCTCGCCGACCTCACCGTGGGTGCCCCACCAGACATTCTCAACCGAGCCGGCCAGGGCTGGGGCATTTCCGCGTTCTCCCCCGAAGGCCTCCAGCGCAACGGCTTCCGGGCGTTTATCGAAATGCTGCGGGCCAATTTCGCCCATGCCGGCGGCTTGCGCATCGACCATGTGATGGGCCTGCAACGGCTGTGGGTGATTCCCATGGGCGCCTCGCCTCGGGAAGGTGCCTACCTGTATTACCCGGTGGATGATCTGCTGCGGCTGTTGGCCCTGGAGTCGAGCCGCCACCAGGCCATCGTGCTGGGCGAAGACTTGGGCACGGTGCCCGATGGCCTGCGGGAAAAACTCATCGCCCGCTCGATTCTCGGCATGCGCGTGCTGTTGTTCGAACAGGAACACGGCCATTTCAAGCCGATCCTCGACTGGCCCGACAATGCCCTGGCGACCACCAGCACCCATGACTTGCCCACCCTCAATGGCTGGTGGCACAGCCGCGACATCGACTGGAACATACAGCTGGGATTGATTGATGGGCCGACCGTGGAGCACTGGAGCGAACATCGCCTGCGGGAACGCCAGGCACTGCGCCAGGCCTTGAGCCAGGACCCGCAGAACTTTCGCGATGAAATCCGTAACGAAACCGACCACGTCCTCGACGCCAGTATCCGTTACCTGGGCCACACCCGCGCACCGCTGGTGCTGCTGCCCCTGGAAGACGCCCTGGGCGTAGAAGAACAGGCCAACCTCCCGGGCACCACCGACACTCACCCGAATTGGCGCCGCCGGTTTCCGGGAAACGCCAGCACCTTGCTCAACGACGAAAACGCCGCCCGACGCCTGGAATTGCTGGCGGTAGCCCGCCTTCAGGCCCATGAGCGTGACCGATGAAAGTGTCGACCCTCAGGGCGACCCAGCGTCTGCAATTTCATCAAGGGTTCACCCTGGATGACGCAGTGCCGTGGGTGCCCTACTTTGCCCGGCTAGGCATCAGCCACCTGTATGCCTCGCCGCTGCTCAGCGCTCGCGCCGGCTCCCTGCACGGCTACGATGTGGTCGACCCCACCAGCGTCAACCCGGAACTGGGCGGCGAAGCGGCTTTGCGGCGGCTCGTGGCGGCGTTGCGTGAGCACGACATGGGGCTGATCCTCGATATCGTCTCCAACCATATGGCGGTGGGCGGCGCCGATAATCCTTGGTGGCTGGACCTGCTGGAGTGGGGACGCTTGAGCCCTTACAGCGAATTCTTCGACATCCAGTGGCATTCGCCGGACCCGCTGCTCAAGGGCCAGTTACTGATGCCCTTCCTGGGCAGTGACTACGGTGAAGCGCTGCAAACCGGCAGCATTGCGTTACGCGCTGACCCCCAGCAAGGCAGCTTTTTCATCAAGCATTACGAACACCGTTTCCCGATCAACCCCAGCGACTATGGCGACATCCTGCGCCCTCACACGCCCCTCAAGGCCCTGGCCGACGACTTCAGCAGCCTCGCCTACCATCCGGACGCCTACCTCCAGGCCGTGGCGCTGAAACAGCAATTGGTTGAACGGGCACAAGATCCCGCTACTTTCGCCGCCATCCAACACAACCTCAGCCTCTACGACTCCCGCCAGCCAGACGGCTTCGCGCGCCTGCATCACCTGCTGGAGCAACAAAGCTACCGCCTGGCCAGCTGGCGCACGGCGGCAGATGACATCAACTGGCGGCGCTTCTTCGACGTCAATGAGCTGGGCGGCCTGCGGGTGGAGCGCAGTGCGGTGTTCGAAGCCACCCACGGCAAAATCTTCCAGCTGATCAGCGAGGGGCTGGTGGACGGCCTGCGCATCGACCATATCGACGGTTTGGCCGACCCTGGAGGTTACTGCCGCAAGTTGCGACGTCGGGTGGACTCACTGTCAGAAGGACGGCACCTGCCGATCTTCGTCGAAAAAATCCTCGGTGAAGGCGAAGCCCTGCGCGAAGACTGGCAGGTGGACGGCACCACCGGCTACGAATTCATGAACCAGCTGTCATTGCTGCAACACGACCCCGCAGGTTGTGCACCTCTGGCCGAGCTGTGGACCCGCTATACCGAACGCCCGTCGGCCTTTATCGAGGAAGCCTGGCTGGCCCGCCAGCAAATCCTCCATGGTTCCCTCGCCGGTGACTTTGAAAGCGTCGCCCAGGCCCTGCTGCAAGTGGCCCGTGACGATGTGATGAGTCGCGACCTGACCCTGGGCGCGATCCGCCGCGCCCTGGAGGAACTGATCGTGCACTTCCCGGTGTATCGCACCTATATCAGCGCCCGTGGCCGCAGCGAACAAGACGATGTGTTTTTCCAGCAGGCCCTGGCCGGTGCCCGCAGCACCTTGGGCGAAGCCGACTGGCCGGTGCTCGATTACCTGGAGCAATGGCTCGGCGGCGAGCCTTGGCGCAACCGGCCGTTGGGCCGTGAGCGCAAGATCCTCAAGCACGCCTGCGTGCGCTTCCAGCAACTGACCTCCCCGACGGCGGCCAAAGCGGTGGAAGACACCGCGCTCTATCGCTCGGCAGTGTTGCTGTCACGCAACGATGTCGGCTTCAGCACCGCACAATTCAGCGCGCCCCTGACCGAGTTCCATGCCGCCAACCAACAGCGTCTGCGCACGTTTCCCGACAACCTGCTGGCCAGCGCCACCCATGACCACAAGCGCGGCGAAGACACCCGTGCACGCCTGGCGGTACTCAGTGAATGCGCCGACTGGTATGCCAAACAGGTGGAACACTGGCGTAGCCTGGCCGTGTTCCTGCGCAGTGATGCCAGCACGCCCTCGGCGGGCGATGAACTGATCCTCTATCAAGTGCTGCTGGGCAGTTGGCCGCTGGACCTGCGCAGTGATGACACCAAGGCGCTGGGCAACTATCACCAGCGTCTATGGCAGTGGCAACAAAAGGCCCTGCGCGAAGCCAAGCTGCACAGCAGTTGGAGCGCGCCGAACGAGCTGTACGAGCACGGTGTGCAAGCGTTCCTCTCGCGGCTAATACTCGACGAGCAAGGCCTGCCGTTGCGCACGGCCCTCGCCGCTGCCGTCCAAGCCATCGCCCCGGCGGGCGCGCTGAATGGCCTGGCGCAATCCTTGCTTCGCCTCACCGTGCCGGGGGTGCCGGATGTGTATCAGGGGAATGAGTTCTGGGACTTCAGCCTGGTGGATCCGGACAACCGGCGTGCGGTGGATTTCAGTGCCCGGCAACAAGCACTGGAATCGCCGACCGACATCGGCGAACTGATGTTGCACTGGCGTGATGGGCGCATTAAGCAGGCGCTTGTCGCCCAGGTGCTGAACCTGCGCAGGGAACATCCGCAGGTGTTCCGGCTGGGCAGCTATGAGCCCCTGGACGTGGTGGGCGAACACGCCGATCGGGTGGTCGCTTTCTGCCGCGAATATCAGGGTACGCGCTTGTTAGTGGTGGTACCGCGCTGGCCCTTTCACCTGCTTGATAACGGTGTTTATCCGCAGGTCAACGCGCAGATTTGGGGCGATACCCGGGTCACATTACCGTTCGCCGCACCAACGCAAAACTGGAAGGGACTTTTCCAGACAGGCGCAGTCACACCCAACAAGGAGCTGACGATCAGTACTGCCTTGGGGGGTTGCCCGGTCAACGTCTTTATCAATCCTGATCATCAAGAAAGCTGAAATTTTCTCTGAGGAGCAATGCGATGAGTACCGAAGACAAACGCGTTCGCGAATTCGCGTATCAGATCTGGGAGTCCGAAGGCAAACCCGAAGGGCAAGAAGCCCGCCATTGGGAGATGGCGCGCAAGCTGGCGGAAGCCGAGGCGCTGACGCCGAGCAAGCCCAAGGCCGCCGCAAAACCCAAGGCCAAGCCCAAACCTGCTGCGCCAGCGAAAGCTGCGGCGGTGGAAAAGTCCGCGGCCAAGCCTAAGCCCAAGGCCCCGCGCAAGCCCGCCAACTGATCACGTACCCCAGCAGAAGTCCGCTTCTGCCGGGTCACTCATGAACACTTTCAACTGAGCACTTTTCAGCACAGCCCCGTTCGGCCTGAAAAAACCATTGCAGGAGCACCCACATGAGCAAGCCTGACCCAGCCAAACCGACGTTCGACAACGAGCCGTCGCGGATTCGTGAAGGTTTGCCCTTCCCCCTTGGCGCGACCTGGGACGGTCTGGGGGTCAATTTCGCCCTGTTCTCGGCCAACGCCACCCAGGTGGAACTGTGTATCTTCGACGACAGCGGCGAGGTAGAACTCGAACGCATCGAGCTGCCGGAATACACCGACGAGACCTTCCACGGCTACCTGCCCGATGCTCATCCCGGGCTGATCTACGGCTACCGCGTGTACGGCCCCTACGATCCGGCTAATGGTCACCGCTTCAACCACAACAAGCTACTGATCGATCCCTATGCCAAACAACTGGTGGGCGCACTCAAATGGTCCGAAGCGCTGTTCGGCTACACCATCGGCCACCCCGACGCCGATCTCAGTTTTGACGAACGCGACAGCGCGCCCTTCGTCCCCAAGTGCAAGGTCATCGACCCGGCGCACACCTGGGGCCACGATCAACCGGTGCGCACCCCGTGGGACCGCACAATCATTTACGAGACCCACTTGCGCGGCATCACCATGCGTCATCCTTCGGTCCCCGAAGACGTGCGCGGAACCTGCGCCGGGCTGATGGTCGACGATGTGCTCAAACACATCCGCCAGTTGGGCGTGTCGTCGGTCGAGTTGCTGCCGGTACACGCCTTCGTCAACGACCAGCACCTGCTGCAAAAAGGCATGACCAACTACTGGGGCTATAACAGCATTGCCTTCTTCGCACCGGACCCGCGCTACCTGGCCAGCGGCAAGATCGCCGAGTTCAAGGAGATGGTCGCGCACCTGCATGAAGCCAAGCTGGAAGTGATCCTCGACGTGGTCTACAACCACACTGCCGAAGGCAATGAACAAGGCCCGACGCTGTCCATGCGTGGCATCGACAACGCGTCGTACTACCGGCTGATGCCCGATGACAAACGCTTCTATATCAACGACTCCGGCACCGGCAACACGTTGGACCTGAGCCATCCTTGCGTGCTGCAAATGGTTACCGACTCCTTGCGTTATTGGGCGACGGAAATGCACGTGGATGGATTCCGCTTCGACCTGGCGACCATTCTCGGCCGTTACCACGACGGTTTCGACGAACGCCACAGCTTCCTCGTTGCCTGCCGCCAGGACCCGGTGCTGCGCCAGGTGAAGATGATTGCCGAGCCCTGGGACATCGGCCCCGGTGGCTATCAAGTGGGCAACTTCCCACCCGGTTGGGTGGAATGGAACGACCGCTTCCGCGACACCGTGCGGGCCTTCTGGAAAGGCGATGATGGCCAGCTCGCCGACTTCGCCGGGCGTATGACCGCCTCGGGCGAGATGTTCAACCACCGTGGACGGCGGCCTTACAGTTCGGTGAACTTCATCACCGCCCACGACGGTTTCACCCTGCACGACCTGGTGTCCTACAACGATAAGCACAACGAAGCCAACGACGAGAACAATCAGGACGGCAGCAATAACAACCTGTCATGGAACCACGGCGTCGAAGGCCCCACCGACGATCCTCAAATCAATGCCCTGCGCCTGCGTCAGATGCGTAACTTCTTCGCCACTCTGCTGTTGGCCCAAGGCACGCCGATGCTGGTAGCCGGGGATGAGTTCGCCCGCACTCAGCACGGCAACAACAACGCCTATTGCCAGGACAGCGAGATCGGTTGGGTCAACTGGGACCTGGATGACGATGGCAAGGCTCTGCTCAAGTTCGTCAAACGTCTGATCAAGCTGCGCCTGGCCTATCCGATTCTGCGGCGCGGGCGGTTCCTGGTGGGCGACTACAACGAAGACATCGGCGTCAAAGACGTGACCTGGCTGGCCCCCGATGGCAATGAAATGACCACCGATAAATGGCAAGACAGCCATGGCCGTTGCCTGGGCATGTTGATGGATGGCCGAGCCCAGGAAACCGGCATCCGCCGCCCAGGGGCTGACGCCACCTTGCTACTGGTGGTGAACGCCCACCACGACACGGTCAATTTCCGTCTGCCGCCAGTACCCGATGGCGGCTTCTGGACGTGCATGCTTGATACCAATCAGCCAGCAGTGCACGGCCAGGAGCGCTTCGATTTCGGGCACGAGTACGCGGTGACTGCACGCTCGTTGCTGCTGTTTGAACTGCAGCATGAAAATGAGAGCCGGTTGGGTAATGCCGATAGTTAAGAGCGAGCACTGAACCTGTGGCGAGGGGACAGGCCCTAATGCCGTTCAGTTAAGCGAACGCACTGCTCAAGACTACAAAGATCAACTGTGGGAGTTGTCGAGCCCCAGCGAGGCTACGATGGCGGCGGGTCAGGCAACATCAATGTTTGCTGTACCGACGCCATCGTAGCCTCGCTGGGGCTCGACAACTCCCACACTGAATTTGCTTCGGTTGCCGGATCTCCATTCCTTAACTGAACGGCAGTAACTATTTTTGACGCATCTGATGCTGGCCTCGTAAAAAATAGCGAGATTCAACGCCCTAAACGCGACGAATCGTTGACTATGATCAATACTCTTCGCACGGCAATCCAAGGTTGGAGCGTCGGCGCGGTGCGAGGGTCAGGTTGACGGTTCCTGCGAACCCGGTTCTCGCGCTACCAAAAAGAGTCGTCCCGTCAACGGGGTACGACCAGGCATTACCAGAACAAGGACGTGATACCCATGAAGCCCGCCCCCTTAGTTGAAGGCCGCCGTGGCCCTGCGCAAATATGGAACAGTGCGCCGCAACTGGCGCAAATCCCTGCTATCAATCCGACCACCCTGGTGCCCCCCGGCACACGCGTGGTGGTCATTGCCCCGCACCCCGGCGATGAAGTGCTGGCCTGTGGCGGTTTACTGCAATTGTTGAGCACCCTCGATTACTCCCTGCAACTGATCTCCGTAACCGACGGCAGTGCCAGCCATCCGGGCTCCAACGTCTGGCCGGTCAAACGCTTGAGCGTGGTTCGCCCCCAGGAAAGCGTCGAAGCGCTGCGACGCCTGGGCGTGCCCCTGCACAGCCTGAAGTGGATTCGCGGTGGTTTTACCGATAACGCGCTGCCGGCTCGGGAGCAGCAACTGAGCCAATTCATTGCCCGCTACCTGCAACCCGGTGATGTGGTGTTCACCACTTGGCGCTCTGATGGCAACGACGATCACGACGCTGTTGGTCGCGCCGCCGCCAAGGCCTGCCTGCTGGTAGGTGCCCGTCTGCACGAACTGCCGATCTGGGCCTGGCATTGGCCCGCCCGCGAAGCCATCAACATCCCCTGGCGGCAGGCACGCAAGATTCGCCTCGACACCTGGAGCGTCGCACGCAAGCTGCATGCTGCCCATGCCTATGCCAGCCAGTTGGCGGGGGATCCGGAGATCGGCCTGCCCCCCATGATGGCGCAGGTGCTGCTGGAGCGGATGCGAGAGCCGTATGAGATTGTTTTCTTGTAGCCCGTGAAAGCCCTCAACCCAACGCCGGCGCCGGGTTGAGGGGCCGCTTCAGCCCTGCGGCCGTAGAATCAGCACCCCCAGAGGCGGCAGGTTCAGCGACAACGATACCGGCTGCCCATGTTGCGGCTCATCCTCGGTAAATACCCCGCCACCGTTGCCATAGTTGGACCCGGCATAGGTGGCGGAGTCGCTATTGATCGCCTCGCTCCACTGCCCGGCAAACGGTACGCCGACCTTGTAATCCTGACGTGGCACCGGCGTGAAGTTGGCCACCACCAACACCGGCCGGCCTTCCCTGCTCCAGCGCAGCCAGGCGTAGACGCTGTTGATGGCATCATCGCCGATCAGCCACTGGAAGCCCTGAGGCACGTCGTCCTGATCGTGCAGGGCCGGCTCTTCGCGGTACAGGCGATTGAGGTCGCCCACCAGCTTTTGCACACCCCGGTGCTCCGGGTATTGCAGCAGGTACCAATCGAGCTGTTGATCGTGATTCCATTCCCGCCATTGACCAAATTCACAGCCCATGAACAACAACTTCTTGCCGGGATGCATCCACATGAAACTCAGGTAGGCCCGCAGGTTGGCGAATTTCTGCCAGCGATCGCCGGGCATCTTGTCGATCAACGAGTGCTTGCCGTGAACCACTTCATCGTGGGAAATCGGCAGGATAAAACGCTCGGACCAGGCGTAGACCAGGCCGAAGCTCAGCTCATTGTGATGATGGGCGCGGTAGACCGGATCCTGCTGGATGTAGTGCAGCGAATCATGCATCCAGCCCATGTTCCACTTGTAGTTGAACCCCAGGCCGCCTTGCTGGGTACTTTGGCTGACCCCGGGCCAGGCCGTGGACTCCTCGGCAATCACCAGCGCACCGGGCGCCTCAAGGGCTACCACGTCATTGAGGTGACGCAGGAAGTCGATGGCTTCCAGGTTTTCCCGACCGCCATGGCGGTTCGGTACCCATTCACCGGCCTTGCGTGAATAGTCGCGGTACAGCATTGACGCCACGGCATCCACCCGCAGGCCGTCAATATGGAAATGCTTGAGCCAGTGCAACGCCGAGGCCAGCATAAAGCCGTGGACTTCAGTGCGCCCCAGGTTGTAGATCAGTGTGTCCCAATCCTGATGAAAGCCTTCCAGCGGGTTGCCATATTCGTACAGCGCGGTGCCGTCGAATTGCGCCAGACCGTGGGCGTCGGTAGGAAAATGTGCGGGCACCCAATCCAGAATCACACCGATATCCGCCTGGTGGCAGGCGTTGACGAAGAACGCGAAATCCTCCGGCGAACCGAAGCGCGCACTGGGGGCGAATTGCGAAAGCGCCTGATAGCCCCAGGAACCACCGAATGGATGCTCCATGATCGGCATCAGTTCGATATGGGTAAACCCCAACTGCTGCACATACGGAATCAACCGCTCTGCCAACTCACGCCAGGTGTACTGGCGCAAGACTTCACCGACTTCATCCAGCTCACACTGCCAGGAGCCGGCATGCAGCTCGTAGATGGACAAGGGCGCGCTGGGCGTTTGCCGTTTGCTACGGGCTTGCATCCACGCGTGGTCCTGCCAGTCCACTTGCAGGGGTGAGGCGACTTTTGACGCGGTGTCCGGCGGCAACTGAGTGGCCAGGGCCATCGGGTCGGCCTTGAGCGGCAAGATGCCACTGGCCCCAAGAATCTCGTATTTGTAGGCCGCACCGGGTTGCAGACGCGGGATGAAAACCTCCCAGACGCCTGAGGGATGACGCAGGCGCATCGGGTGCCGCCGACCGTCCCAAATGTTGAAGTCGCCTACCACCGAAACCCGCTTGGCATTCGGCGCCCACACCGCAAAGCGCACGCCCTGTACACCGTCAACGCTCATCACCTGGGCACCGAGGCAACTGCTCAGGTCACGGTGATTGCCTTCGGCAAACAGGTAAAGGTCCATCTCCCCGAGCAACTGGCCGAAGCTGTAGGGATCTTCGGTGATCTGTTCACCGCCCGCCCATTGGATCTTCAACAAATAGCCCTGGCGCGTGGTGAAGTGACCGACGAACAATCCCGGTACGTGTGTCGCACCCAGGTCGCCGATCTGTTCTCCACCGTCTCGAGCCAGTACCTGAACACTCAGGGCTTCGGGCAAATAGGCGCGGATAAACTGACCGTCTGCCTCGTCATCGTGAGGGCCGAGCATCGAGAATGGATCAGGATGTTCGGCCCGTACCAGCGCTTCGATATCCTTGGAGGCAGGCATCGTCGTCAACTTGGGTTGCAGCGGTTCTTTGTGTGTAAAACTCATGACGTCTCCCCACCGCGTGCACTGTTGGATACAGGTTTTAGCCCGTTGAGCAGCCCGTGCAAACCTTGCAATGGCACCGGCAGCCAGGTCGGGCGATTTTCCGCTTCGTAGGCCACTTCGTACGCGGCTTTCTCAAGACTGAACAGCATCAGCGCGGCGTCCTGGCCTTTGGCATCCTGCCAGTCATGGGCCATTGTAGCCGTGGCCTCATGGTAGGCTTGGATAAATGCCTGCCGCGCTTCATGCAGGTAACGATCAGCTACCCGTTGCCGTGCCGCATGGGCTTCAGCCGAGTGATCTACCCCTTGCACATTCAGGGCCATGGCGGCGGCGTAATCAAACGACCGTAACACGCCACTTACATCCTTGTACGGGCTGTGTTTGCCACGCCGCTCATGGAGTGGTCGCGCGGGTTCGCCTTCAAAGTCGATCAGGTAGGCATCGCCCTTGACCACCAGCACCTGGCCCAGGTGCAAGTCGCCATGCACGCGAATTCGCAAGCCACCGACCGTGGCCTTGGCCAGCGCCTGGACGTGACCGGTGATGGCTTTTTTCTGGTCGAGCAAAGCACCGACCAGCGCTTGATCAGCAGCGCTCAAGTGGCTCTGATGGTGCTTGAGCAACTGCAGCGCGCGGTCAACTTGTGCGCCGACCTGCTTGGCCCAACCCTGACTGTCCTTGAGGGAAGTGACCTCGGGCTTGAACTCTTTATGGGGGGGGGGCGCCGCCAGCACCTGATGCATCTCCCCCAGGCGCTGGCCAAGCAAACCGGCGAAATCCGCCAGTTCGCCGAGGGCGTTGTAGTGCTGTTCCTGTTCGGAAATCGCCTCGGCCAACTCATCGCGAATCGCCCGTTCCAGGTTGTTCTGGGTCCACCCCCAGGCGTCGCCCTGGTTACTCAGGTAACCCTGGGCAATCATCAGCAAACTGTCCTCGCCTTCGGCATCGCGACGAATCACCGAGCCCAGCAGCGGCGAAATATGCTCGTAACCGGCGGCGGTCAGGTAAGCGCCCATCTCCAGTTCGGGATGCACACCCGCGCTGACTTTGCGAATCAGCTTGAGCACCAGACTACCGCCCACCACCACGGAGCTGTTGGACTGCTCGGCGGCCAGGTAGCGCACTTCCGATTCGTCAGTGAGTTCCAGTTGGGCCAGTTGCGCCGTGGGCTCGAAGCGAATGTCGCCGTCGGTGGAGTGCAGCACCGTCGTGGCTTGCAGGCCATGGATCACCGCGCGGATGTAGGTGTCGAGGCTGAAGGCGTCGGTCACCAGGCCCACCTGGCGCACCCGGCGTACCCGGGCCAGTGCCAGTTGTTGCGGCAAGGCGCTGGTGTACTGCTCTTCGGCCAGGAAGCCGAACGGCAGTTGGTAACGACTGACCTGCCCGCCCGTGGTGACTTCGATCTCGCTGAGCAACACCGGGTGCTGCGGGTCGCCAAAGCGCACACCGTAGGCAATGTGTACGCCGTCGATAACCGAGTCCTTGTTGGCGAACCAGCGGCGCTTGGGCAGCCAGGCCGGAAGCGAGGTTTGCTCCAGGGTGGTGCGACATGGCGCTTCGAGCAATTCTTCCATGCGCTTTTTCAGCACCAGGGTGGTGAAGTCCGGAATGCTTTGCGCCGGCTCCACATGCCAGCTCGGCATCTGGTTTTCCGCGGCTAGCACAAACCAGTAGAAGCCATACGGCGCCAGGGTCAGCAGGAAAGTCAGCTGGCCAATGGGTGGGAAGGCATTGCCGCCGAGCATCTCCACCGGGACCATACCGGCAAACGCCGAGAGGTCCAGCTCCGCGGCCTGGGCGCTGCGTGAGACGTTGGCCACACAAAGGATGATTTCCTGCTTGCCATCATCGCCGGTGTATTCACGGGTATAGGCCAGGATTCTCCGGTTGGTCGGCGAGAGCATTTTCAGACTGCCACGACCGAATGCCTTGGACTGTTTACGGATTGCCAGCATGCGCCGGGTCCAGTTCAGCAGCGAGTGCGGGTCCTGGGCCTGGGTTTCGACGTTGACTGACTGATAGCCGTAGAGCGGGTCCATGATCGGCGGCAGTACCAGACTCGCCGGGTCGGCGCGCGAGAAGCCGCCGTTGCGGTCGATGGACCATTGCATGGGCGTGCGCACACCGTCGCGGTCGCCGAGGTAGATGTTGTCACCCATGCCGATTTCATCGCCGTAATACAAGGTGGGCGTGCCCGGCATCGACAGCAGCAGGCTGTTGAGCAGTTCGACGCGACGGCGGTCGCGCTCCATCAGTGGTGCCAAGCGACGACGAATACCCAGGTTGATCCGCGCGCGACGGTCGGCCGCGTAGTAATTCCACAGGTAGTCGCGTTCTTTGTCGGTGACCATCTCCAGGGTCAGTTCATCGTGGTTGCGCAGGAAGATCGCCCATTGGCAATTGGCGGGGATCTCCGGAGTCTGACGCAGGATATCGGTGATCGGGAAGCGATCTTCCTGAGCCAGGGCCATGTACATGCGCGGCATCAGCGGAAAGTGAAAGGCCATGTGGCATTCATCGCCGTCATCGCCCTGCGTGTCGCCGAAATACAGCTGCGTGTCTTCCGGCCATTGGTTGGCTTCGGCCAGGAGCATGCGATCCGGGTAGTTGGCGTCGATTTCAGCGCGGATCTGCTTGAGGACGTCATGGGTTTCCGGCAGGTTTTCGTTGTTGGTGCCGTCACGCTCGATCAGGTAGGGAATGGCATCCAGGCGCAGGCCGTCGATGCCCATGTCCAGCCAGTAACGCATCACTGACAGCACAGCTTTCATGACCTGCGGGTTGTCGAAGTTCAGGTCCGGCTGGTGGGAATAGAAACGGTGCCAGAAGTACTGGCCGGCGACCGGGTCCCAGGTCCAGTTGGATTTTTCGGTGTCGAGAAAGATGATGCGGGTGCCGTCATACTTCTGGTCATCATCGGACCAGACGTAGAAATCCCGGGCCTTGGAACCTGGCTTGGCCTTGCGCGCGCGCTGAAACCACGGGTGCTGGTCGGAGGTGTGGTTGATCACCAGTTCAGTAATGACCCGCAGCCCGCGTTTATGGGCCTCGGCGATAAAACGCCTGGCGTCGGCCATGGTTCCGTAATCGCTGTGCACGCCACGGTATTCGGCAATGTCATAGCCATCATCGCGGCGTGGCGAGGGGTAGAACGGCAGCAGCCAGATGGTGTTCACGCCCAGGTCGGCGATGTAGTCGAGCTTGGCGATCAGCCCGGGAAAGTCACCGATGCCGTCGTTATTGGAGTCGAAATAGGATTTGACGTGAACCTGATAAATCACCGCATCCTTGTACCAGAGCGGGTCTTTGATAAAGGTGGCAGCCTTGGGTTTCTTCGCCATTGGATACTCCTGGAGAATTCAAAAAATCTGCCTGAACAACCACAATCAATGTGGGAGCTGGCTTGCCTGCTCCCACATTTGATCTCCGGTGTGTTGGAGATCAGGGTCCGGTCAGGAAACGCTGATCCGCCAAATCCCGAACGGCTGGTGCCACGGCTCGATCCGCATCCACTGGGTCTTGCCGTACCAGGTCCAGCGGTGGCCGTTCATCATGTCTTCGCCCTGGGTCTGGGCGTCGTCCGGCAGGCCCATCTCCCACAGCGGCAATTCAAAATGGGCTTCCTGGGCGTTGAACGGATCGAGGCTGACGGCCACCAGAATGAAGTTATTGCCGTCCTCACTGCGCTTGCCGAAGTACAGGATGTTGTCGTTCCAGGCGTTGTAGAGCTTCAAGCCCAGGTGACTGTGCAGGGCCGGGTTCTGTCGGCGGATCCGGTTGAATTGGGCGATCTCGGCGATGATGTTGCCGGGCGCGTTGAAGTCCCGCGGGCGGATCTCGTACTTCTCCGAGTCCAGGTATTCTTCCTTGCCGGGTATCGCGGCGGCTTCGCACAATTCGAAGCCCGAATACATGCCCCACAGCCCCGACCCCATAGTGGCCAGGGCGGCACGAATCAAAAAACCCGCGCGGCCAGACCCATGGAGAAACCCTGGGTTGATATCCGGCGTGTTGACGAAGAAGTTGGGGCGAAAGCATTCGCGCCAGGGCGACTCGTTCAACTGCGTCAGGTATTCGGTCAGCTCGGCCTTGGTGTTGCGCCAGGTGAAATAGGTGTAGCTCTGGGAGTAACCGACCTTGCCCAGGCGCGCCATCATCGCCGGGGAGGTAAAGGCCTCGGCGAGGAAGATCACGTCCGGGTGTTTGGCCCGGACATCGCTGATCAACCATTGCCAAAACGGCAGCGGCTTGGTGTGCGGGTTGTCGACCCGAAAGGTCTTGACGCCCTCCAGGACCCAGCCCACCACGATGTCCCGCAGCTCGACCCACAGGCCTGGAATAGCATCAGCGGCATAGAAGTCGACGTTGACGATGTCCTGGTATTTCTTCGGTGGATTCTCGGCGTATTTGATGCTGCCGTCGGGGCGCCAGTTGAACCAGCCAGGGTGCTGCACAAGCCAGGGGTGGTCCTGGGAGCACTGGATAGCGAAGTCCAGAGCGATTTCCAGGCCGTGATCGGCGGCGGCCTGCACCAGGCGCCGGAAGTCTTCGCGGGTACCCAACTGCGAGTGAAGGGCGTCGTGACCGCCCTCCTCGCTGCCAATGGCGTAAGGGCTGCCCGGATCATCGGGCCCGGCCGTCAGGGCATTGTTCTTGCCCTTGCGGTGGCGGCGGCCGATGGGATGGATCGGCGGGAAGTACAGTACGTCGAAGCCCATGTCATGGATCATCGACAAGCGTGAGTGCACATCGTTGAAGGTGCCGTGACGAGCCGGATCGTCAGTGATCGAGCGGGGAAACAGCTCGTACCAGCTGGCAAATTGCGCAGCCTGGCGCTCCACATCAATCGGGTACACCGGGCTGATGCTCAAATACGGTCGATGATCGGCCTGGGCCATCAGGCGTGCACTCTCTTCGTGCATAAACATCGCCACTTGTTCGGTTTCCAGCAACCCTGAGAGCTGGTGGTGCAACTGTATCAAGCGGTCGCGCAATGCATTTTCACTGCGTTCGGCAGCTTGCAGCACCTGGCTGCGACCTTCCTGCAGTTCAAGGCTGACCGGCACGCCGGCCTCATGCTTCTTGCCCAGTTCGTAGCAAAAGCTGGCGAAGTGATCGACCCAGGACTCGATACAAAATTGATGAGGGCCTTGGGCGTTGACCGTAAATGCGCTCTCCCAACCATTGTTGCCGACATCGATCATAGCCACGCTGTGCCAATTCTCTTCGCTCAATGGCCGCCAACGCACCAGTACTGCGAGCTTGTCGTGACCGTCAGCAAATACCTTGCTGCTGACGTGGATGCGCTGCCCCACCACGGCCTTTACAGCGAACTCGCCGCCGTCAATCACCGGGGTGGTGCTTTCAATGGCAATCCTGGGCAGCAACAGTGCCTGGGACAGTGGTAACACTGGCGTTGATTCGTCTTGCGTCGTCGGTGATTCAGCAGTCATCGAGCATGTCCCCCTACGCCCCATGGACGCTCTTGTGCTTGATACGCAAAGGTCCATCCTGAAGCGGACCCTTTAAGTTCCGAGCCTGATGCCCGCTGAAAAGTTCAGGTGGATAGGCCGCCGTCGAGCGGGGAGGCAAATCCACCCAGCGGTTGCCCACCGATACAGCAAAGCATAAAGGAGGCCACACGGGTGATTCGGTGATTTGATTGATCTGTGTCAGCACGCCGCAGAGCGCTCTGATACAGCCGCAAGCCCCAGAGAGATGGGGTGCAGCACATTGTCGCAGGCGCGGCTCAGCAGCCCATCTGATCCGCTTTTTATCGCAATACCTGAGTCTGTTATGCAAACAGATCGCCGGGCATAGTTCATCCGCCTGATGGAGGCTGATGAGCGAAAGACCATGAGCGAGAGAATCCCCGTCCGATTAGTTGAAACATTCGAGCCTGCTCAACAGAAGAAGGCCAAACCCAGTAACAGCCTGATCCACACCCGCAGCTTCACCGGGCTGTTTCGTACCTTGCGTCTCAGCGGTGCTGGGTTTCTGTTCCTGGCGTTCTTCGGCACCGTGTGGCTGAACTGGGGTGGTCGGCAGGCGGTGTTATGGGACCTGGCCGAGAGCAAATTCCACATCTTCGGTGCAACCTTCTGGCCTCAGGATTTCATCCTGCTGTCGGCGTTGTTGATCATCTGTGCCTTCGGCTTGTTTGCGATCACCGTGTTTGCCGGACGGGTCTGGTGTGGCTACACCTGCCCGCAAAGCTCATTCACCTGGTTGTTCATGTGGTGTGAAAAAGTCACCGAGGGCGAGCGCAACCAGCGCATCAAGCTGCAGGCCGCGCCCTGGGGGCTGAACAAGCTGATCAGGCGTTCGGCCAAGCACACGATGTGGCTGGCGATCAGCCTCCTGACGGGGCTGACCTTTGTCGGTTACTTCACCCCTATCCGTCCTTTGGCCGAGGAACTGCTGACCTGGCAAATGGGCGGTGTCAGCCTGTTCTGGGTGCTGTTTTTCACCGGGGCTACTTACCTCAACGCCGGGTGGCTGCGCGAAGCGGTGTGCATGCACATGTGCCCGTATGCGCGGTTCCAGAGCGTGATGTTCGACAAAGACACGCTGACCATTTCCTACGATGTGGCTCGCGGTGAGCACCGTGGCCCACGTAAGCGTGACGTGAAGCCCGCTGAAGTTGGCCTGGGCGATTGCATCGACTGCCAGTTGTGCGTGCAGGTCTGCCCTACCGGCATCGACATCCGCGACGGTTTGCAGATGGAATGCATTGGCTGCGCCGCCTGTATCGATGCCTGTGACTCGATCATGGACAAAATGGGCTACGCCCGTGGCCTGGTGAGCTACACCTCTGAACATCAACTGCAAGGCGGCAAGACGCACCTGCTCAGGCCACGGCTGATCGGCTACAGTGCCGTGCTGCTGGTGATGATTGGCGCGTTAGGGGTGGCGTTGGTAGAGCGGCCGATGGTGTCGCTGGACGTGACCAAAGACCGTGGGATGTTTCGTGAGAACAGTGAAGGGTTGATCGAGAACATCTACAGCCTCAAGGTCATCAACAAGACCCAGCAGCGTCAGGATTATCGCCTGGCGTTGGTGGACGGTGATGGCTTCCAGTTGCAGGGCAAGACCGAAATCAGCCTGGCGCCCGGGGAGATTACGGATGTACCGGTGTCGGTGGCGATGACGGCGGATAAACCGGGCAGCAGCTCCCAGACCATCCGTTTCAAGGTGTCGGATGTCGATGAGCCAGGCATTCATAGTGTGGCGGATAGCCGGTTTGTGGCGCCGTTGAATCGCTGAGAAATACAATGTCAGAAACACCGAAAATCAAATGTGGGAGCGGCGGTCCTACGGACACGCATCGCAGCCTCGTACCTCGGCAGCGGCGACACAATGTACTTAACACACTAGGCCCCCGATGAAACGCTACGAAAAATTCGCCGACGACATCGCAGAACTGATCCGCTCCGGCGTCCTCGGCCCCGGCCAGCGCGTGCCGTCGGTGCGTTATGCCAGCCAGACCTATGGCGTGAGCCCGTCCACCGTATTCCAGGCGTACTACCTGCTGGAGCGCCGAGGCCTGATCCGCGCACGTCCCCGCTCCGGGTATTTCGTCAACACCCACGCACCGAGTCCGTTTTCAGAGCCGGCCGTCAGTGAACACGTGCATGAGTCCACCGAAGTGGATGTCAGCGAATTGGTGTTCTCGGTGCTGGATTCGATCAAGGACCCGCAAACCGTACCGTTCGGCTCGGCCTTCCCCAGCCCGACACTGTTCCCGCTGCAGCGTCTGGCCCGCTCCCTGGCCAGCGCCAGCCGGGAAATGGACCCGCGTATGGTGGTCACCGACCTGTCGCCGGGCAACCCGCAACTGCGCCGGCAAATCGCCCTGCGCTACATGGTTGGCGGGCTGATGTTGCCCATGGAAGAACTACTGATCACCAATGGCGCCCTCGAAGCGCTGAACCTGTGCCTGCAAGCCGTGACCGAACCTGGCGATCTGGTGGCCATCGAAGCCCCGGCGTTTTACGCCAGCCTGCAAGTGCTGGAGCGTCTCAAGCTCAAGGCCGTGGAAATCCCCGTACACCCACGGGACGGTATCGACCTGAAGGTGCTGGCCCAAAGCCTGGAGCGTTACCCGATCAAGGCCTGCTGGTGCATGACCAGTTTCCAGAATCCCATGGGCGCCACCATGCCCGAGGCCAAGAAACAGGAGTTGGTGGAGCTGTTGCGCAGCCATCAGGTGCCGCTGATCGAGGATGACGTCTACGCAGAGCTGTATTACGGCCAGCAGGCGCCAAAACCGGCCAAGGCCTTCGACACCGAAGGCCTGGTAATGCACTGCGGTTCCTTCGCCAAAAGCCTGGCCCCCGGCTACCGCATCGGCTGGGTCGCCGCCGGGCGTTATGCACAGAAAATCGAGCGATTGAAATTGATGACCTCGCTGTGTGCCTCAATGCCGGCCCAGGCGGCGATTGCCGACTACCTGCAACATGGCGGCTATGACCGGCACCTGCGCAAGTTGCGCTATGCCCTGGAAGAGCAACAAAGCGCCATGCTCGCGGCCATCGCCCGCTACTTCCCGGCGCAGACCCGGGTCAGCCAGCCGGCAGGCGGCTATTTCCTGTGGCTGGAGTTGCCGGAGCAGATGGACTCGTTGAAGTTGTTCCAGATGGCATTGGCCCAGGGCATCAGCATCGCCCCGGGGCCAATTTTTTCGCCGACACAGCGGTTCAGGAACTGCATCCGTTTGAACTATGGCAGTCCATGGGATGAGACGTGTGAAAAGGCCATGGAGACCTTGGGCAAGATTGTGCGCTCGTTCTGAGCGGGCGTGCGGTGAGACGCTTGGCGTCTTACCGCACGGTATTCGTCACTAGCGACCGCCGGCCAGGTCGATAAAGGTCCCGGTGGCATAGGACGCCTTGTCCGACAGCAACCAGATAATCCCCTCCGCCACTTCCTCCGCCCGCCCGCCACGGGCCATGGGAATACCGGGCTCAAGCTTGCTGACTCGATCAGGGTCGCCACTCAGGGCGTGGAATTCGGTGAAAATGAAGCCGGGACGCACGCCGTTGACACGGATCCCCTCACCGGCCACTTCCTTGGAAAGGCCGATGGTGAAGGTATCCAGCGCGCCTTTCGACGCCGCATAGTCCACATATTCTCCTGGCGCACCGATACGCGCAGCAGCGGATGAAACATTGACGATGCTGCCACCCTGCCCGCCATGTTTGGGCGACATGCGCAGCACGGCATGCTTGGCGCACAGGATAGGCCCCAATACATTGGTCTTGAGAATCTTCAGGATGCGAAATTCGGACATTTCATCGACCCGCGATTTGTGCCCCACGGTGCCGGCGTTGTTCACCAGCGCCGTGACCCGGCCCAGCTCGGCATCGACGCGGTTGAACAGGCTGATCACTTCGTCCTCGATGCTGACATCGGCGCGCACGGCAATAGCCTGGGCACCGAGGGCGCGGACTTGATCCAGCACCTGTTGAGCAGCGTCTTCGTCAGACTGAAAGTTGATGCAGATGCGATAGCCCTGACGGGCAGCCAACAACGCCGTGGCGGCACCGATCCCACGACTGCCACCGGTGATGATGACGACTTTGTCCATGCGTGCTGTCTCCTGGTTCACCTGAAAACGGTTGGATCCAAGAATACCTTTGACGGACGGGTTTTGCATGGACTCACGTCATGGACCGATCACTCGCTTCAGTTCGGCCTGCTGGATATCCACCATAAAGCCATCCGCGGGCATCGGATGCCCCAGCAAGTAACCTTGCAGAGAGTCACAGCCCAAGCGTGTCAGGAAACTCTGCTGCACATCGGTCTCAACGCCTTCCGCCACAATCCGCAGCCCCAGGGCCTGGCCCAGGGCAACAATGGCCGAGACGATGGCGGCGTCATCGCTGTCATGCTCCAGGTCGCGGACAAAACCACGGTCGATTTTCAACTCATTGGCCGGCAGGCGCTTGAGGTACATCAAGCTGGAGTAACCCGTACCAAAATCATCGATGGACAGGTCGACGCCCATGTCCGAGAGCTTCTGCAGCACCGTCATGCTCGCATCGGCGTCGCTCATGGCGGTGGTTTCGGTAATTTCCAGGGTCAGGCTGTTGGCCGGTAACTGATGACGCTCCAGAGCGCTGGCGACGCTCTTGACCAGCCCTGCATGGCAAAACTGCAACGCCGACAGGTTCACGGCAATGCGCCAATCCCGATAACCCTGGGCGTACCAGACTTGCATCTGGCGACACGCTTCATTGAGTACCCATTCACCAATGGGAATGATCAGCCCGGTTTTTTCCGCCAATTCAATGAATTTGTCTGGCATCAACAAGCCTTGTTGCGGGTGCTCCCAGCGTAACAGCGCTTCAGCGCCTACTGGTCGCCCCGTGCCGGCGTCGAACTTAGGCTGGTAATAGAGCTGGAACTGCCCTTGCTCCAGGGCATTGCGCAAGTCCTGGAGCAACTGCAGTTGCTTGCGGGCGTTGGTGTTCATCGAGACATCGAAAAAGCTGTAGCCATTCTTGCCCATGCCTTTGGCGTGATACATCGCGGCGTCTGCGTTCATCAGCAGTTCCTGCGGTGTAGCGCCGTTGCCCGGGAACATGGCGATGCCCACGCTGGCAGAGATTTTCAACTCATGTTCGGCAACGTGAAATACCTGATTGATCAACCCCACCTGACGTTCGGCCAGGCGCATCGCGTCATCGGCTTGAGTCAATTGCACCAGCAACACGAACTCGTCACCGCCGATTCTGGCCAAGGTGTCCTGGCTACGCAGGTCTTCCCGCAGGCGCAGGCCCACTTCGCGCAACAACTGATCGCCCATGTGATGGCCAAAGGCATCGTTGACGGGCTTGAAACCATCCAGGTCGATAAACATCAGGGCAAAACAGCCGCCCTGCTCCGTCACCACCTGCATGGCCTGTTGAATGCGGTCGGCAAGCAGACCTCGATTGGGTAGACCGGTCAAGGTGTCATGCAAGGCCAGGTGAGTCAGTTCCTGATTGGCCAGGCTCAAGGAGTCCGCGAGCACGGCGGTGCGCGCTTCCAGGCGAGCATCCAGCAACGACGTCAGCAGTGCGATGGTCAACACTGCCAGACTGGTAACCAGCACCAGATTATCCAGACCCTTGCCGCTCAGGCCGTCCAGCGCGGCGCCACAGAAACTGCCATCGGCAAACCGTGCGGCGGCCATGCCGGTGTAATGCATACCGACAATCGCCACGCCCATGACAATCGCCGCTCCGCCTCGGGCCAGGCGTACATAAGGCGTATTGCGCCGCAGGTTGAAGGCGATCCACAACGCGGCGGCCGAAGCACCGACGGCAATCAGCAAGGATGCGCCAAATAAGGTGGGGTCGTAGTCGATGCCCGGTGTCATGCGCATGGCGGCCATGCCGGTGTAGTGCATGGCGCTGATGCCACCCCCCATGATCAGCGCACCAAACGCCAGTTGCCAGGCCGGCAGGCGCGGTTGGCTGACCAGCCACAAGGCAAACCCGCAGGAGAACACGGCAATCAGCAGCGACAGGAACGTGATACCGATGTCATAACCCAGGTTGATGGGTAAGCGGAACGCCAACATCCCGATAAAGTGCATGGACCAGACGCCGATCCCCATGGCCAGGGCTCCGCCGCTCATCCAGAGGTACACGGCACGGCCCTTTGACGTGGCGATACGCCCAGTCAAATCCAGTGCGGTATAGGAAGCGAGGATCGCGACAAACAGCGAGATCAAGACCAGGACGGGGGAATAACTACCGGTGAGCATGGGACTTCTCGTGGCCAGAGGGCCGAACGGCATCCGTGCCGGGTGGAAAAGTCCGCGATTGTAGCGAGAATAATTCTCGGACACCGAAAAATTATCAGAAGGCCACTACCCTTGTAGCCGCTGCCGAGTGCCGCGATCAGTTGCACACTGGCTACCAGCCGTGTTTGCAGCAATGTCAGGGCAGTACGTTCGTTGCTCAAGGCGGTTGCCTGGACAACGACCACATCAAGGTAGGCAATCAACCCGGCCTTGTATTGGTTCTGGGTCAGACGCAAGGATTCCCGCGCGGCTTCCAGGGCCTCATTGGTAACGCCGGCCTCGTCCTCCAGGACCTTGAGCTGAACCATGTAGTTTTCCACTTCGCGGAAACCATCGAGCACGGTCTGGCGGTACTTGGCCACAGTTTCATCGTAGGACGCTTCGGCGCGATCAACTTCCGCCGAGCGCTGGCCGCCGTCAAACAGCGTCATGGCCAGTTTCGGCCCCACCGACCAGAAACGGTTGGGCAGGCTGATCCAGTCGGCGTACGTGCTGCTGGAATAGCCACCTGCCATGCTCAAGGTCAGGTCCGGGTAATACGCTGTTTTCGCCACGCCGATATTGGCGTTGGCCGCGATGACGGCCCGCTCCGCCGAGGCAATGTCTGGACGACGCTCGAGCAACTGTGATGGCAGGCTGACCGGAATCTGTGGCAGCGCCGGAATATCCTTGCTCACCGCCAGGTTGAAGTTGGCCGGTGGCACACCGACCAACACCGCGATGGCATTTTCCAACTGAGCCCGCTGCCAGATCAGGTCGATCATGCTGGCCTGGGTGCTTTTCAGCTGAGTCTGGGCCTGGGCGATTGCGTCTTTACCCGACACACCGGCGCGGTATTGGTTTTCGGTCATCTGCAAGGAGCGCTGGTAGGTATCCACCGTGGCTTGCAGCAAGCGGGTCTGTTCATCCATGACCCGCAATTGCAGATA
This sequence comes from Pseudomonas spelaei, assembly GCF_009724245.1. GTDB lineage: Bacteria > Pseudomonadota > Gammaproteobacteria > Pseudomonadales > Pseudomonadaceae > Aquipseudomonas > Aquipseudomonas spelaei. The sequence continues at coordinate 307,193 of NZ_WNNK01000005.1, forward strand.
GTCCTGTACCAGCTCCGACTGCTGGCTCAAGCGCATGGCCGCCAAATCTGCCGCGCTGGCTTCAGCACTGGCTTCATTGGCTTCCAGGCCGCGACGCAACTTGCCCCAGATGTCCGCTTCCCAACTGACGCCCAACTGGGCATTGAGGGTGTCACGGATACCACTGCTGGAGGTACTCAGCCCAGAGTTACTGCTGCCGGTACCCTGGCTGGCACGGGTTTTCCCGACACTCAGGTCAACGCTTGGGAAAAACGCCCCACGGGAACTGCGCACCAGCGCCTGGGCCTGGCGAAAGCGCGCTTCAGCCTGGGCCACGGTCTGGTTGGCAGTGTTGAGCTTATCTACCAGTTCATTGAGTTGCTTGTCGCCGTACAGCTCCCACCAGGCGCCACGGGCCAGGGAATCGCTGGGTGCTGCCTGACGCCAGCCCTGGGCCTCTTTGTACTGGGCCGGCTCGGTCAGTTGCGGACGCTTATAGTCCGGGCCGACGGCGCAGGCGCTGAGCATCACCCCGCAGAGCACCAGGCTCAGGAGCTTGGAGCCGCGGGGCATGGCCAGACGCTGGACAGTAGGAAACGTTGAATCGGTCATAGCGCAGTGTCCAAGGCAGCATCGGTACGCACCCCGCGCCAGCCGTTGAAACGGTGGCGTAGGCGGTCGAGATAAAGGTAAACCACAGGCGTGGTGTAAAGGGTCAGGATCTGGCTGAACACCAAGCCACCGATAATCGTCAGGCCCAGGGGCTGGCGCATTTCCGCGCCTTCGGCGCTGCTGATCAGCAGCGGCACGGCACCGAGGATCGCCGCCAGGGTGGTCATCAGGATCGGCCGCAGCCGTAACAGACAGGCGCTGCGAATCGACTCCAGTGGATCCATGCCTTCCTTGCGCTCCAGTTGCAGCGCCAGGTCGATCATCAGGATGGCGTTTTTCTTCACCACCCCGATCAGCAGGAACAGCCCCAACAGCGAGATCAGGCTGAACTCGCCCCCCAGCACGTAGATCGACAGCAAGGCGCCGACCCCGGCAGATGGCAAGGTCGACAGGATGGTCAAGGGGTGGATGTAACTCTCATAGAGAATCCCCAGCACCAGGTACACCGCCACCAGTGCGCCGAGGATCATGAACGGCTGGCTTTTCTGGGTCGCCGCGAAGGCGTCTGCGGTGCCGGCCATCTTGGCGATCACGTCTTCCGGCAGACCGACCTTGGCAATCGCCCGTTCGATGGCGGCGGTGCCCTGCTCTACCGTTACCCCGGGGGACATGTCGAACGCGATGTTCTCGGAAGCAAACTGGCCTTCATGGCTGACCCGGTCGTCCGCGAGGCTATTTTCATAGTGAGCAATGGCCGACAGCGGAATCCGCGCGCCGGTGGACGTGATGACCTGCACCTGATTCAGGGTGATCGGGTCCTGGGCGTACTTCGGATTGACCTCCATCACCACCTGATACTGGTTGAGGCTGTCATAGATGGTGGAAATCTGCCGCTGGCTGTAGGCGTTGTTCAATACCGCCGTGACCATGTTCATGTCCACGCCCAGGCGCTTGGCCTGGTCGCGGTCGACCACCAGCGTCACCTGTTGCGCACCACGGCCTTCGCGGGCGTCGATCGCGGTCAACTCCGGCAGCTCACGCAGCGCGGCAACCACTTTCGGGTACCACAGGCGCAGGGCCGCCAGATCGCCGCTTTGCAGGATGTAGGAGTATTGCGAGGTCGTCTGGTCGCGGCCACCGCCAAATTGCAGGTCTTGGTCGGCCATCAGCATCAGGCGGCCGCCGGGCACCAGTGGCACGGTCTTGCGCATGCGCTCGATCACCGCCTGGGCAGAAATCTTGCGCTCGCTGATGGGCTTGAGCCGCACCAGCATCACCGCGTTATTGGTGCCACTGTTGCCACCGATAAACCCGGCCACGCTTTCCACCGCGGGGTCTTGCAGCACGGCTTTGCGGAAGATCTCCATTTTCGGCTGCATGACGCTGAACGACAGGCCGTCATCGCCCCGGACAAAACCGATCAGTTGGCCGGTGTCCTGCTGCGGCATGAAGGTTTTCGGCACCACCACGTACAGCGCGATATTGACGCCTACCGTCACCAGCAGGCTGAGCAGGGTCAGGCGCCGATGCCGCAGCACCCAGTCCAGGCTACGGGCATAACCGGCGACCATGCGGTCATTGACTTTCTCGCTCCAGCGCTGCAAGCCGGTTTCTTCGCCCTTGATGTGGGGCTTGAGCCAGCGGGCGCAGAGCATCGGCGTCAGGGTCAGCGAGACAATCAGCGAGACGATGATCGCCGCCGCCAGGGTGATGGAAAACTCGCGGAACAGGCTCGTGACGATCCCGCCCATGAACAGGATCGACAGGAACACCGCCACCAGCGACACGTTCATCGACAGCAAGGTGAAGCCGACTTCCTTGGCCCCCAGGTAAGCCGCCTTCATCGGCGAAATACCGTCATCGATATGCCGGGAAATGTTCTCCAGCACCACAATGGCATCGTCCACCACCAGGCCGGTGGCGAGGATCAGTGCCATCAGCGACAGGTTGTTCAGCGAAAAACCGAACAGGTACATCACCGCGAAAGTGCCCACCAGCGACACCGGCACCGCCAGCGTCGGAATCAATGAGGCCCGGAAGTTACCGAGGAACAGGTAGACCACCAGAATCACCAGGGCCACGGCGATCAGCAGGGTCATCTCGGCTTCGTGCAAAGTGGCGGTGATCACCGGCGAGCGGTCCATGGCCAGGTTCAACTTGACGCTGGACGGCAACACCGCCTGCAAGGCCGGCAACTGCGCCTTGATCTGCTTGACGGTCTCGATGATGTTGGCGCCGGATTGGCGGTTGATCACCAACAGCACCGCCGAATCGTTGTTGAAGAAACCGCTGTTATAGCGGTCTTCAACGCCATCGCTGATCTTCGCCACATCGCTGAGGCGCAAGGCCGCGCCATTCTGGTAACGAATCAACAGCGGCTCGTAGTCCTTGGCCTTTTCCAACTGGTCGTTGGCCTGGATCTGCCAGTTGCGCTGGCTGTCTTCCAGGGAACCTTTGGGCCTGCGCACGTTGGCGTTGGCGATCGTATTACGTACGTCATCCAGGGCCACGCCGTATTGGTCGAGGGCCTTGGGCTCCAGCTCGATACGCACCGCCGGCAGGGAGCTGCCGCCGATCTGTACTTCACCGACACCCGGTACCTGGGACAAGCTTTGGGAGAGGATGGTCGAAGCCAGGTCGTAGAGCTCACCCTTCTTCAGCACGTCCGATGTCAGCGACAGCACCATGATCGGCGCCTGGGACGGGTTGATCTTCTTGTAGGTGGGCATGCTGCGCATGCCGCTGGGCAACAGGTTGCGTGAGGCGTTGATCGCAGCCTGCACTTCCCGCGCGGCACCGTTGATATCCCGTCCGGAATCAAACGCCAGGATGACCCGGGTCGAGCCTTGGCTCGACGAACTGCTCATGGTGGTGATGCCGGCGATTGCGCCGAAGGATCGCTCCAGCGGCGTAGCCACCGTGGACGCCATCACCTCGGGGCTGGCCCCGGGCAAGCTGGCTTGCACGACGATCACCGGGAAGTCGATTTGCGGCAGCGGTGACACCGGCAGCAAATTGAAGCTGACGCCCCCCAGCAGCATGATCGCCAGGCTCAGCAGCATCGTGGCAACCGGCCGGCGTATGAAAGGTCCGGACAGGTTCATGGCTCAACCGGCTCCAGACGCTCGGGCTGTTTGCCCCAGCGACGGCCCAGGCGGTCGAAGTACAGGTAGATCACCGGGGTAGTGAACAGCGTCAGGACTTGGCTCAGCAGCAACCCGCCGACCATCACCAGACCCAGAGGCTGGCGCAATTCTGCGCCGGAGCCAGTGGCCAACATCAAGGGCACCGCACCGAACAATGCAGCCAGGGTGGTCATCAGGATCGGCCGGAAGCGCAACAGCGCCGCTTGGTAGATTGCCGTTTGCGGGTCCAGGCCCTGGTTGCGTTCGGCGTCAAGGGCGAAGTCGATCATCATGATCGCGTTCTTCTTGACGATACCAATCAGCAGGATGATGCCGATAATCGCGATCATCCCCAGGTCATTGCCGCTGAGCAGCAACGCCAGCAAGGCACCCACCGCAGCCGATGGCAAGGTCGACAGAATGGTGATCGGGTGGATGTAGCTCTCGTAGAGCACACCCAGCACGATGTACATGGTCACCACCGCTGCGAGGATCAGCAGCAAGGTGCTCGACAGCGACGCTTCGAATGCCTGGGCCGCGCCCTGGAACTGGGTCTGCACGCCCACCGGCATGCCGATGTCTTTCTGGGTCTGGTTGATCAGCTCGACGCCCTTGCCCAGCGCCACGCCGGGCGCCAGGTTGAATGACATCATCACCGCCGGGAACTGACCGATGTGGGCAATCGCCAACTGCGCCTGACGCTGTTCCACGTGAGCCAGGCTCGACAGCCGCACCTGGCCGCCGTCAGTGGTCTTCACATGGATCTGGTTCAGCGCATCCGGCCCCAGGGTTTCCCCGGACTGGGCCTGCAACACCACGCGGTATTGGCTGGCCTGGGTGTAGATGGTGGAAATCTGCCGCTGGCCAAAGGCATCGTACAGCGCATCGGTGATGGTCGACACCGAAACGCCGAGGCGCGAGGCGGCGTCACGGTCGATCACCAGGTACACCTGCAGGCCTTTGTCTTGCAGGTCGCTGGCCACGTCGGTGAGTTCCGGCAACTGGCTGAGGGCATGCACCAGCTTGCCGCTCCACAGGGCCAGCAGTTCGGCATCCGGTGAGGACATGCTGAACTGGTACTGGGTACGACTGACGCGGTCTTCGATGGTCAGGTCCTGCACCGGCTGCATGAACAGGCGGATCCCCACCAGTTTGTCGAGCTCCGGTTGCAGGCGGGTGATGATCTGCGCCGCGCTCAAGTCCCGCTGGTTGTGGGGTTTGAGGTTGATCAGCAAGCGGCCACTGTTGAGGGTGGCGTTATCGCCGTCGACACCGATATAGGACGACAGGCTCTGCACCGATGGATCCGCGAGGATCACCTTCGCCAGTTCTTGCTGGCGCTGGCTCATGGCAGCGAAAGAGATCGATTGCGGCGCTTCGGAAATACCCTGGATCACTCCGGTGTCCTGCACCGGGAAAAAGCCCTTGGGCACCACCAGGTACAACACCACCGTCAAGCCCAGGGTAGCGATGGCCACGAACAGGGTCAGTGGCTGGTGCTTGAGTACCCATTGCAGCTTGCGTCCGTAGGCTTCGATCAGCCAGTCGATCCAGGCGCCGCTGGCCTTGTAGAAGCGGCCCTGTTCTTCTTCCTTGGGTTCGCGCTTGAGCAAACGGGCGCACATCATCGGCGTCAGGGTCAGTGACACCACCAGGGAAATCAGGATCGCCACCGCCAGGGTGATGGCGAACTCGCGGAACAACCGCCCGACCACGTCCGCCATGAACAGCAGCGGAATGAGTACCGCAATCAGCGACAGGGTCAGGGAAATCAGGGTGAAACCGATCTGCTTGGCGCCCTTGAGCGCGGCATTCAGCGGTGTCTCGCCTTCCTCGATATAGCGCGAGATGTTCTCCAGCATCACGATAGCGTCGTCCACCACAAAACCGGTGGCGATGGTCAGGGCCATCAACGTCAGGTTGTTGACCGAGAAGCCGGCCAGGTACATCACGCCAAAGGTGCCCACCAGCGACAGTGGCACGGCGATGGACGGAATGAGGGTGGCGCTGAAACGGCGCAGGAACAGGAACGTCACCATGACTACCAGGGCGATGGCGATCAGCAATTCGTGTTGGACGTCCTTGACCGAGGCGCGAATAGTCTGGGTACGGTCAGTGAGAACCGTCACGTCCAGGCCGGCCGGCAGGTTGTCGGTAATGCTCGGCAGCAAAGCCTTGATCCGGTCGACCACCTCAATCACGTTGGCTCCAGGCTGGCGCTGGATGTTCAGCAGCACGGCCTGATTTTCATTGGCCCAGGCGGCAAGGCGTTCGTTTTCGGCGCCATCGACGATCTGCGCCACATCCTTGAGGCGCAGAGGAGCGCCGTTGTTGTAGGCCAGGATCAGCTCGGCGTATTGCTGGGGCGAGACCAACTGGTCGTTGGCGTCGAGCATCGAGACCCGGGTCGGGCCGTCGAAGTTGCCCTTGGGCTGGTTGACGTTGGACGCGCCGATCAAGGTGCGCACATCCGACAGGTTCAAGCCATTGGCCGCCAGGGCCTCGGGGTTGACCTTGATCCGCACCGCCTGGCGCTGGCCACCGGCGATGCTGACCATGCCGACGCCGCTGATCTGGGCGATTTTCTGCGCCATGCGGGTGTCGACCAAGTCATTGAGCTTGGGCAACAGCATGGTTTTCGAGGTGATGGCCAGGGTCAACACCGGGGTGTCCGCCGGGTTGACCTTGTTGTACACCGGCGGCGCCGGCAAATCCTTGGGCAGCAGGTTGGTGGCGGCGTTGATCGCAGCCTGGACTTGTTGCTCGGCGACATCCATGTTGATGTCGAGGTTGAAGCGCAGGGTCAACACCGACGCACCACCGGAACTGGTGGACGCCATCTGGGTCAAGCCGGGCATCTGCCCGAACTGGCGCTCCAGCGGCGCGGTTACGGCACTGGTCATTACGTCCGGGCTGGCGCCGGGGTACAGGGTCATGACCCGGATAGTCGGGTAGTCGACCTGAGGCAAGGCCGAAACCGGCAGCAAGCGATAGGCGATCACACCGGCCAGTACAATAGCCAGCATGCTCAGGGTAGTGGCTACCGGCCGAAGGATGAACAGCCGCGAAAGGTTCATGCGCCGCCCTTTTGCGCCTTGCCGGCATCAGCCGGGCCTTGCGGTGCCTTGGCTGCCGGTTGGCCCTGCAGGTGTTCAGTCGGCGTGGTCGGGGCTTCAGTGCTGTCGTTGACCACTTCGATATCGCTGCCGTCCTTCAAGCGGTCGGTGCCTTCGAGCACCACCCGGTCGCCAGCGGCCAGGCCTTCCTTGATCACGGTGTTTTCACCGTCGCTGTCACCAATCACCAAGGGGCGGATCTTGACCTTCTTGTCGCCGTCGAGGGCATAGACGAAGGTGCCGCTGTTACCAAACTGGATCGCCGCTGAAGGTGCCAGCACCACGTTATGCAGGGTATCGGCCAGCAGGTGCACATTAACGAACTGATTAGGGAACAGCACCTGGTCCTGGTTATCGAAGCGCGCCTTGAACTTCAGGGTGCCGGTGGTCACGTCGATCTGGTTGTCCAGGCTTTGCAGCACGCCAGTGGCCTGACGCTTGACATCGCCACGGTCCCACGCTTCCACCGGCAGCTTGTTGCCGCCACGGTAGCGCGCGAGCACGACGCCCAGGGTGGTTTCCGGCAGGGTGAAGGCCACGCTGATCGGCTGGGTCTGGGTGATCACGGCCAGGGCTGTGGTGTCATTGGCGGCGACAAGGTTGCCGACGTCCAGTTGGCGCAGGCCTACGCGTCCGGAAATCGGCGCGCGGATCTTGGTGAAGTCGAGGTTGAGCTTGGCGTCATCCACCGCGCCCTGGTTGGTCTTGACCGTGCCCTGGTATTGCAGGACCAACGCTTCGGCAGTGTCCAGGGTTTGCTTGGCAATACTGTCTTGCGCATACAGGTCGCGGTAACGCTGAACGTCGACCTGGGCGTTTTTCAACTGGGCCTGGTTCTGCAACAGCGTACCTTGAGCCTGGAGCAAGGCGTTCTGGTAACTGCGTGGGTCGATCTCTGCCAGCAGATCACCGGCCTTGACCATCTGCCCTTCCTCGAAGGCAATCTTGACCAACTCACCCGCCACGCGGCTGCGCACGTTGATGGTGTTCAACGCCGTCACGGTGCCCAAGGCTTTGTAGTAGACCGGAAACTCCCCCAGCACTGCGGGCGACACGCGCACCGGCACCGGGCCGGTCGAGCCGCCGAAGCCCGGGCGCATCATTCCCGACTTTCCTGTGCGGCCGGCAGGCTTCTGCTCGGCGCCTTCTTTATGGCTAGCCGGCCAGAACTTCCAGCACAGGCCGGCTATAACCAACAGAACGAGCAAGCCGAACAGCCAGCGGCGGGAGTTGCGGGGGGTGGATTGCATGGATTGATCAACCATTGGGCGCGAGAGCTTCTTCTTTGGGAGGCTGAAAGATAAGCACTGGAGCGCTGTAAGAAAAGCGCCTTTACCGGCTATTTACCTTTGGACTTACAACTTTTCACTTTTACAGTTAAAACTTCAGTGTCCTGGCTAAGCCGCTGAACCGTAAATAAAAACGGCCTGGACTAGGCCAGGCCGCAATCATGCATCAAACGTGTTACTGCAAAACGACAGTCGTGCGCAGTAATCGTTACTTCAAAACAGCCAGGGCCGCTTCGTAGTTTGGCTCTTCGGCAATTTCCTTGACCAGTTCGCTATGCAGCACCTTGTCATTTTCGTCCAGCACAACAACGGCACGAGCGGTCAGGCCCTTGAGTGGACCGTCAGCGATGGCCACGCCGTAGTTTTCGATGAACTCGCTGCCACGCAGGGTCGACAGGTTCTTCACGTTTTCCAGGCCTTCGGCACCGCAGAAGCGCGCCTGGGCGAATGGCAGGTCAGCGGAGATGCACAGTACAACCGTGTTGGCCACGTCATTGGCCTGGGTGTTGAACTTGCGCACGGAGGTGGCGCAGGTCGGGGTGTCGACGCTTGGGAAGATGTTCAGCACTTTGCGCTTGCCGGCAAAGCTGGCCAGGGTGACGTCGGACAGATCGCCGGCAACCAGGGAAAAGGCTGGCGCCTTGGAACCGGCTTGTGGCAGTTGGCCGTTGACTTGGACAGGGTTGCCTTTAAGGGTGACTTGAGCCATGGACGGATTCCTCATATGGGTTTTGTTAGAACGAATTCGAGAGGCCGAAGTTAAACACAAAGTAATGCGCGGACCTACGGTCAAACACAAATTGTCATGGTCTATGACGCAAGGCGAGGACCGGGCCGCTGTGGTTTAATTGCGGCGCTTTTTGCCTGCCCCTATCAAGGAACGCTTTCTGATGAATCAGCCCGCCACCAAAGTCCTGGTTATTGGTTATGTCTGGCCAGAACCCCGCTCCTCGGCAGCGGGTGGCCATATGATGCAGATCCTGCAGAGCTTCCTGGACCAAGGCTGGGACATCACCTTCAGCAGCCCGGCGACCCTTGGTGAGCACAAGGCCGACTTACCGTCGCTGGGCATTCACGAATGCGCCATCGAGCTTAATAACAGCAGCTTTGACGATTTTATCCGCACACTGGCCCCGGACATCGTGTTGTTCGACCGTTTCATGATGGAAGAGCAGTTCGGCTGGCGGGTGGAAAAACACTGCCCTGACGCGTTAAGGGTGCTGGAAACCTCGGACCTGCAAAGCCTGCGGGATGCCCGTCAGCAGCGCCTCAAGGAGTACCTTAAACGCAAGCCCGAAGCGGATGATTTTGGCGCTGTGTTTTGTGACGCTTTGGACGAAGAGTTTCAGTTGATGGCGGACAGTGATTTGGCCAAACGCGAGATCGCGGCCATTTATCGCTGTGACATCAGCCTGATGATCTCCGAGGTGGAAATCCAGTTGCTCACCGAACACTTCAAGGTGCCTGCCGCCCTCCTCCACGGGTGCCCGCTGATGGTTGAAGCCCCGACCGCTGCCTTCGCGCCGTTTGAGGATCGAGCGCACTTCCTGAGTATCGGCAACTTTCGCCACGCCCCCAACTGGGATGCCGTGCTGTGGATGAAGAACAGCGTCTGGCCGTTGATCCGCCAGCAACTGCCGGGTGCGCAGTTACATGTTTATGGGGCCTATACCCCGCCCAAGGCCACGGCGTTGCACAACCCGGCCCAGGGGTTTCATGTGATGAACTGGGCTGAAGATGCGCTGCAGGTGATGACCGCTGCACGTATCTGCCTGGCGCCGTTGCGCTTTGGGGCTGGAATCAAGGGCAAGCTGGTGGACGCGATGCTCTGTGGCACGCCCAGTGTCACGACACCGATCGGCGCCGAAGGCATGGGCGATGACCAGCCATGGCCGGGCGTGATCGAACGGAGTGCCAGTGCCTTGGCGGCCGCGGCAGTGGCCTTGTATCAGGATCCGGAAGGCTGGGCCCGGGCCCAGGAAAACGGCCGCCGCCTGTTGGCTCGCCGCTACGCCCAGGAAATCCATGGCCCGGCGCTGGTCGAGCGCCTGGAGCAATGCCGCAGCCAGTTGGCCGAACACCGACGCAATAACTTCACCGGCAGCATGCTGCGCCATCACCTGCACAAAAGCACCCAGTACATGGCGCAGTGGATCGAGGCGAAGAACCGCAGCGTTTAAGTTTAAACAGCCGACGCTGGCGAGGTGGCAGGCAAAGGGGGCATTATTCTTTTTGCAACCACCATAAAGCGACTGCAGCATGACCCGAGCAGCGAGAATCACCGATCCTTCCTACGAGTTGATGGACGATCACAACGGTTTGTCCATCATCTATCGCCAACATGGCTTCCCATGCCCGTTGGTGCGCTGGCATTTCCATAAGGAATACGAGCTGCATTTGATCGTTGCCAGCTCGGGCAAGGTATTTATCGGCGACTACATCGGCAACTTCTATCCGGAGAGCTTGTTTCTCACCGGCCCCAACCTTCCCCACAACTGGATCAGCCAGGTGGCGGAAGATGAAGTGGTGCCCAAGCGCGACATGTTAGTGAACTTCACCGATGAGTTGCTGGAAGGCGGCAGTCATATTTTTACCGAACTCAAGACCTTGGCCCCGCTGCTGGATCGGGCCCAGTACGGTATTGAGTTTCGTTGTAAACGCACCATCGCCCAGGCCATGACCTTGATGCAACAGATTGAGGACGCCAGGGGCATGGCGCGCCTCGGGCACTTCTTTATCCTGATGGAAGTGCTCAGCGCCTGTGAGGATTATCAGTTGCTGTCCGGCGTAACCACGCCGCAACTGGCCGACGAACACAGCATCGACCGCACTAACCGGGCGGTGGACTATATCTTTGCTCACTACGCACGAGAATTGCCCCTGGAGGAAGTGGCTGAGTATCTGGGGATGAAGCCCACCTACTTCTCCCGGGTGTTCAAGCAGGCAACCGGGCGCACCTTTGTTGAGTTCGTCAATCGGCTGCGGATCAGCAAATCCTGCGAGCTGCTGGCCGATGGCGATAAAGCGGTGACCGATGTGTGTTTTGAATCGGGGTTCAACAATATCTCCAATTTCAATCGGCGCTTTCAGCAGCTCAAGGGCATGACGCCTTCGCATTATCGGCGGTTGGCGGTACAGCGATTGACGGAGCAGAATCTCGCGTAGGCGTTGGCAGTGCAAAAAAGTATCAGTCCCAGTGCTCCCAAGGATTTGTCACCACGCCATTTGAAGGCTGTAATCAACGCACACTCTTCCAGTTGCCCTAGGAAGACACAACAACAATAACTGTCCTTCTGTAGCCCTTGGGCGCAGAAACGGAGTGCGCGATGAAGTTCACAGCTAAAGCACTGCTTGCCTCTACTTGCTTCACAGCATGCATGACCCTCAGCGCCGTCAGCCTTGGCGCGCAAACCCTGACCATTGCCACCGTGAACAACAGCGACATGATCCGCATGCAAAAGCTCTCGAAAACCTTCGAGGCCGAGCACCCGGAGATCAAGTTGAACTGGGTGGTACTCGAAGAAAACGTCCTGCGCCAACGCCTGACCACCGACATCGCCACCCAAGGCGGACAGTTCGATGTATTGACCATTGGCATGTACGAAGCTGCACTCTGGGGCGCCAAGGGCTGGCTGGAACCGATGAAGGATCTGCCTGCGTCCTACGACCTGGACGATGTGTTCCCTTCCGTGCGTGACGGCCTTTCGGTCAAGGGCTCGCTCTACGCCCTGCCGTTTTACGCCGAAAGCTCCATCACCTATTACCGCACCGACCTGTTCAAGGACGCGGGGCTGAGCATGCCTGAACATCCGACCTGGACGCAGATCGGCGAATTCGCCGAAAAGCTTACCAACAAGGACAAGGAACAATACGGCCTGTGTCTGCGAGGCAAAGCCGGTTGGGGTGAAAACATGGCGCTGATCACGACCCTGGCCAACGGCTACGGTGCGCGCTGGTTCGATGAGAAGTGGCAGCCGGAATTCAACGGCCCTGAGTGGAAAGACGCGCTGAACTTCTACGTCGACAACATGAAAAAATCCGGCCCGCCGGGTACTTCCAGCAACGGCTTCAACGAAAACCTGGCGCTGTTCAACAGCGGCAAGTGTGCTATCTGGGTGGATGCCAGCGTTGCCGGCTCGTTTGTCACCGACAAGACCCAGAGCAAGGTTTCCGAGCATGTCGGCTTCACCTTCGCCCCGCATCAGGTCACGGATAAAGGCACCTCGTGGCTGTACTCCTGGTCCCTGGCGATCCCAACCAGCTCCAAGGCCAAGGACGCCGCCAAGGTGTTCAGCGCCTGGGCTACCTCCAAGGAATACAGCGCCCTGGTCGCCAAGACCGATGGCGTCGCCAACGTGCCGCCTGGCACACGCAAGTCGACCTACAGCGATGAATACATGAAGGCTGCGCCGTTCGCCAAGGTGACGCTGGAATCGCTGAAAGTCGCAGACCCGACCAAGCCTACCCTCAAGCCCGTGCCGTATATCGGTATCCAGTTGGTGACCATTCCTGAATTCCAGGCGATTGGTACGCAAGTGGGCAAGTTCTTCTCGGGTGCGCTGACCGGCCAGCAAACGGTGGACCAGGCCCTGGCCGCCGCGCAGACCACCACCGAGCGCGAAATGAAACGGGCGGGTTATCCCAAGTAAAACGGGCTCATCCCACTGAGTGTGGGGCCCCGCTTTATGTGGGAGCCGGGCTTGCCCGCGATGCAGACAACTCGGTCTGTCAGTGACACCGAGGCGATTGCATCGCAGGCAAGCCAGCTCCCACATTTGACCGCGCTCCGGCCCTCGTTCTGCCTGTCACCAACTGGTTCTGATCACCATGAATACTTCCACTGCCCACGTGCAAACTGCTCAACCGGAAAAGGCGCGTAAAAGCCGCCTGATCAACCCCGGCTGGTTCCTCGTCAGCCCCTCAGTGGCCTTGTTGCTGCTGTGGATGATCGTGCCACTGGGCATGACCCTGTATTTTTCATTGATCCGCTACAACCTGCTTTACCCCGGCGAAAACCAATTCGTGGGGCTGGAAAACTTCACCTACTTCATTACCGATTCAGGCTTCCTGCCCGGTGCCACCAATACCCTGTTGCTGGTGGGCAGCGTATTGCTGATCAGCGTGGTGTTTGGCGTACTGATCAGTGCCCTGCTGGAAGCCAGCGAGTTTTTCGGTCGAGGCCTGGTGCGGGTGTTGCTGATTTCGCCGTTCTTCATCATGCCCACCGTCGGTGCGCTGATCTGGAAGAACCTGATTTTCCATCCGGTGTCGGGGATTCTCGCAGCCGTATGGAAGTTATTTGGCGCCCAGCCGGTGGACTGGCTGGCCCACTATCCGCTGCTGTCGATCATCATCATCGTGTCGTGGCAATGGCTGCCCTTCGCGATCCTGATCCTGATGACCGCCATGCAGTCCCTGGACCAGGAACAGAAAGAAGCCGCACGCCTGGACGGTGCCGGCGCCATCGCGATCTTCTGGCACCTGACCCTGCCCCACCTGGCGCGCCCCATTGCGGTGGTGGTGATGATTGAAACCATCTTCCTGCTGTCGGTGTTCGCGGAGATTTTCACCACCACCAACGGCGGTCCGGGTTACGCCTCGACCAACCTCGCCTACCTGATCTACAACCAGGCGCTGGTGCAGTTCGATGTGGGCATGGCGTCGGCCGGCGGCTTGATCGCCGTGGTCATTGCCAATATCGCGGCGATCATCCTGGTGCGGATGATCGGCAAAAACCTGACTGACAAGCCTTGAGGGCCGCGCCATGACGCTTCAACAATCCCGCCGCCTGCAAAGCGTGCTGCTCGGCACCCTGGCCTGGGCTATCGCGATCCTGATCTTCTTCCCGATCTTCTGGATGGTGTTGACCAGCTTCAAGACCGAAATCGACGCGTTCGCCACGCCGCCACAGTTCATCTTCACCCCGACCCTTGAGAACTACCTGCACATCAACGAGCGCAGCAACTACTTCAGCTACGCCTGGAACTCGGTGCTGATTTCCTTCAGTGCCACGGCTTTGTGCCTGCTGATTTCGGTACCGGCGGCCTACTCCATGGCCTTCTACGAGACCAAACGCACCAAAGGCACGCTGTTGTGGATGCTGTCGACCAAGATGCTGCCGCCAGTCGGTGTGCTGATGCCGATCTACCTGCTGGCCAAGAGCTTTGGCCTGCTGGACACGCGCATCGCGCTGATCATCATCTACACCCTGATCAACCTGCCGATCGTGGTCTGGATGGTTTACACCTACTTCAAGGACATCCCCAAGGACATCCTCGAAGCCGCCCGCCTGGACGGCGCCACCCTGTGGCAGGAAATGGTCCGGGTGCTGCTGCCGATTGCCAAGGGCGGCCTGGCTTCCACGGTGCTGCTGTCATTGATCCTGTGCTGGAACGAGGCGTTCTGGTCGCTGAACCTGACCTCCTCCAACGCCGCGCCGTTGACCGCGTTGATCGCGTCCTACTCCAGCCCCGAAGGCTTGTTCTGGGCCAAATTGTCCGCCGTGTCGACCCTGGCCTGTGCGCCGATCCTGATCTTTGGCTGGATCAGCCAGAAGCAGTTGGTTCGCGGTTTGTCCTTCGGCGCCGTGAAGTAACGGCCTCTATTTAACTCTTTGAAAGCGGAGGCCCATCATGGCCAATCTGAAAATCAAGAATCTGCAAAAAGGCTTCGAAGGCTTTTCCATCATCAAGGGCATCGACCTGGAAGTGAACGATAAGGAATTCGTGGTCTTCGTCGGCCCCTCGGGCTGCGGTAAATCCACCCTGCTGCGGCTGATCGCCGGCCTGGAAGAAGTCACCGACGGCACCATCGAACTGGATGGCCGCGACATCACCGAAGTGACTCCGGCCAAGCGTGACCTGGCGATGGTGTTCCAGACCTACGCCCTGTACCCGCACATGACCGTGCGCAAAAACATGTCGTTTGCCCTGGACCTGGCAGGTATCGACAAAAAAATCGTCGAAAGCAAAGTCAGCGAAGCGGCACGCATCCTGGAGCTGGGCCCGTTGCTGGAGCGCAAGCCCAAGCAACTGTCGGGCGGCCAGCGTCAGCGAGTGGCCATCGGTCGTGCCATCGTGCGCAACCCGAAGATCTTCCTGTTCGATGAACCGCTGTCCAACCTCGACGCCGCCCTGCGGGTGCAGATGCGCCTGGAACTGTCGCGCCTGCATAAAGAACTGCAAGCGACCATGATCTACGTGACCCACGATCAGGTTGAAGCCATGACCCTGGCCGACAAGGTCGTGGTACTTAACAGTGGCCGCATCGAACAGGTCGGCTCGCCGCTGGAGCTGTATCACCAGCCAGCGAATCTGTTTGTCGCAGGCTTCCTCGGCACACCGAAAATGGGTTTCCTTAAAGGCAAGGTCACCCGTCTTGAGGCCCAGGGTTGCGAAGTGCAACTGGACGCCGGCACCCGTATCAGCCTGCCCTTGAGCAACGCGACCTTGAGCGTTGGCAGCGAAGTGACCCTGGGCATTCGCCCGGAACACCTGGAAATCGCCTCCCCCGGCGACACCAGCCTGACCGTCACCGCCGACGTCGGCGAACGCCTGGGCAGCGACACCTTCTGCCACGTCATCACCTCGAACGGCGAGCCGTTGACCCTGCGTATCCGTGGCGACATGGCCAGCCAGTACGGTGAGACGTTGCACCTGCACCTGGACCCGACCCAGTGCCACCTGTTCGATGCCGACGGCGTGGCCGTAGCCCGTCCACTGCGCGCTGCCGCCTGATTTCGCGAGAACCTTTTAATGAAACTGAACAAGCAAACCCTCACGCAACTGGCGCCTGAAGTGCAACTGCCGGCCTACGCCATTGCCGATACCCGCCAGGGCATTGCCCATATCGGCGTCGGTGGTTTCCACCGGGCCCATCAGGCGTATTACACCGATGCGCTGATGAACCTGGGCGAAGGCCTCGACTGGAGCATCTGCGGTGTCGGTCTGCGGGCGGAAGACCGCAAGGCCCGGGACGACCTGGCCGGCCAGGATTATCTCTACACCCTGTATGAACTGGGCGATACCCGCGACACTGAAGTCCGGGTGATTGGCGCCATCAGTGACATGCTGCTGGCCGAAGACGGCGCCCAGGTGCTGATCGACAAGCTGGCCAGCCCGCAGATCCGCATTGTCTCGCTGACCATTACCGAGGGCGGCTACTGCATCGATGACAGCAACGGCGAGTTCATGGCCCACCTGCCGCAGATCCAGCATGACCTGGCGCACCCCAACGCACCGAAAACCGTGTTCGGTTTTATCTGTGCGGCGCTGACCCAGCGTCGGGCTGCGGGCATTCCAGCCTTCACGGTGATGTCCTGCGATAACCTGCCCCACAACGGCGCTGTTACCCGCAAGGCCCTGCTGGCCTTCGCCGCACTGAACAACACCGATCTGCATGATTGGATCAAGGCCAATGTCACCTTCCCCAACGCGATGGTCGACCGCATCACACCGATGACCAGCACCGCCCATCGCCTGCAATTGCACGATGACCATGGGATCGATGATGCCTGGCCGGTGGTGTGCGAGCCTTTTGTGCAGTGGGTGCTGGAAGACAAGTTCGTCAATGGCCGGCCGGCCTGGGAAAAGGTCGGTGTGCAATTCACCGACGACGTGACCCCTTACGAAGAGATGAAGATCGGGTTGCTCAATGGCAGTCACCTGGCCTTGACCTACCTGGGGTTTCTCAAGGGGTATCGCTTTGTCCACGAGACCATGAACGACCCGCTGTTCGTGGCCTATATGCGGGCTTACATGGACCTCGACGTGACCCCGAATCTGGCACCGGTACCGGGTATAGACCTGACTGAGTACAAACAGACGCTGGTGGATCGCTTCTCCAACCAGGCGATTGCCGACCAGTTGGAACGGGTGTGTTCCGATGGCTCGTCGAAGTTTCCCAAATTCACCGTGCCGACCATCAACCGGTTGATCGCCGATGGGCGCGAGACCGAGCGTGCAGCGCTGGTAGTGGCGGCTTGGGCACTGTATTTGAAAGGGGTGGATGAGAGTGGTGTGATCTATCGGATTCCGGATCCCCGCGCCGATTTCTGCCAGGGACTGGTGACTGACGAAGTGGTACTCAGTCGACGGTTGCTGGGGGTGGAAGAGATTTTTGGTACGGCCATTCCCAACTCCCCGGCGTTTGTGGCAGCGTTTGAGCGGTGCTATGAGAGCTTGCGCGATGTGGGTGTGAGCCAGACACTGGAGCGGTTGTTGGCCAATCTCCACTGACGGAACCGGCCCTTCTACTGTGGGAGCTGGCTTGCCTGCGATATCGGTGTATCAGTCACCTATTTGCTGACTGAATGGCCGCTATCGCAGGCAAGCCAGCTCCCACATTGACCGCATTCCATATCTATAAATGCGCTGAGCAACCCACCATGACCCAGCAAAACCTTTACCTCGGCATCGACTGCGGCACCCAAGGCACCAAGGCTATCGTCCTCGACGCAACCACCGGCAAGGTCCTGGGCCTCGGCGCCGCCGGCCACACACTGATCAGCGGCGCCAACGGCCGCCGTGAACAGGACACCCAAGAGTGGCTGGACGCCTTTACCGAGGCCACCCACCGCGCCTTGCAACAGGCCGGGGTCGACGGCCAGGATATCCTCGCCATTGGCGTGTCCGGCCAGCAACACGGCTTGGTGCTGCTGGATGACCAAGGCAAGGTCCTGCGCCCGGCCAAACTCTGGTGCGACACTGAAACCACGCCAGAAAACGATCGCCTGTTACAGCATCTGGGCGGCGAAAGCGGCTCCCTGGAACGCCTCGGCGTGGCCATTGCACCCGGCTACACTGTGTCAAAATTGCTCTGGACCCGCGAACAGCACCCGGATGTTTTCGCTCGCATCGCCCATATCCTGCTGCCCCATGATTACCTCAACTACTGGCTCACCGGCCGAGCCTGCGCGGAATACGGTGACGCGTCAGGCACCGGCTATTTCAACGTACGAACCCGTGAGTGGGACCTGCCGCTGCTGCGTCATATCGACCCGGATGGACGCCTGGAAGCGGCGTTGCCGACGTTGATCGAGGCTAACGAAAGCGTGGGCACCCTCCTGCCGGCCATCGCCGAGCGCCTGGGGATCAACCCTGACGCCCAAGTCTCCAGCGGCGGTGGCGACAACATGATGGGCGCTATCGGTACCGGCAATATCGCCCCGGGGGTGATCACCATGAGTTTGGGCTCATCCGGCACCGTCTATGCCTTCAATGATCAGCCCAACGTCAGCCCCCAGGCTGAGGTGGCAACGTTTTGCTCGTCCAGCGGCGGTTGGCTGCCGCTGATCTGCACCATGAACCTGACCAACGCCAGCGGAGTTATCCGCGAGCTGTTCGAACTCGACCTGGCCCGTTTCAATGCCCTGGTCGCCCAAGCGCCCATCGGGGCTGACGGCGTGAGCATGCTGCCGTTTCTCAATGGCGAACGGGTGCCTGCCCTGCCCCACGCCACCGGCAGCCTGTTGGGGTTGACCATGACCAACCTGACACGCGCCAATCTCTGTCGGGCAGTGGTCGAGGGCACCACCTTCGGCTTGCGGTATGGCCTGGACCTGCTGCGCGAGACCGGTCTGCAAAGTCAGAGCATCCGCCTGATCGGCGGCGGCTCGAAAAGCCCCGTCTGGCGACAGATGGTCGCCGACATCATGAACACCGAGGTCATCTGTACCGAACAAAGCGAAGCCGCAGCCTTGGGCGCGGCGATCCAGGCAGCGTGGAGCCAGTCTGGTGAAAGCCTGGCAGCGCTATGCCTGCGCTGTGTCAGCGTCGACCCGACCAGCCGCACCCTGCCGGACGCAACCAGCGTCAACGCCTACCAGCTGGCCTATGAACGCTATCAAGAGCACGTGGCATCCCTTTAAGAGCGAACGAATATGTATTTGGTATGTGGCGAAGCACTGTTTGATTTTTTCAGCGAGGACGATGCCAGCGGTCAGGCATCGAAGGTCAACTACAAGGCCATTGCCGGTGGCTCACCGTTCAACGTGGCGGTGGGCCTGCGCCGCCTGGGTATCGATGCCGGACTGTTTGCCGGGTTGTCCGATGACTACCTGGGACGACGCTTGCGGCAGGTACTCAAGGACGAAGGTGTACGTGAGGACTACCTGCTGGAGTTCAGCGCCCCCACCACCCTGGCGATGGTCGCGGTGGGCGCCAATGGTTCACCGCAGTACAGCTTTCGCGGTGAAGGGTGCGCGGATCGGCAATTGCAACTGAAGCATTTGCCGCCCCTTGGCGCCGACATTCGCGGCCTGCATATCGGCTCGTTCTCCCTGGTGGTGCAACCGATTGCCGACACTTTGCTGGCTCTGATCCGACGGGAAAGTGGCAAACGCCTGATCAGCCTTGATCCCAACGTACGCCTGAACCCTGAGCCGAATATTGAAGTGTGGCGCCAGCGCGTGGCCGAGCTGGTCAAACATGCCGACCTGATCAAGGTCAGTGATGAGGACCTGCACCTGCTGTATCCCGACCAGTCGCCCGAAAGCGTCCTGCAAGGCTGGTTGCAGCACCGTTGCCAATTGGTGTTCCTGACGCGCGGAGGTACCGGCGCTACAGTATTCAGCCGTCAATACGGCAATTGGTCGGCGCCGGCGGTCAAGGTAGTGATGGCCGATACGGTAGGCGCCGGCGACACATTCCAGGCTGCATTGATTGCCTGGTTGACCGAGCAGCAATTGGACTCGGTCGACGGGTTGCAAAACCTCTCCCGGGAGCAGATAGACAGCCTGCTCAACTTCGCCATCCGTGCCGCGGCGCTGACGTGTGGCAAGACTGGGCCAGACTTGCCGTATCGACATCAATTGGGCTGAACCCTGCCTATTTCTCCTTGAGCGCCCCGGCCAGACAGGCCCCCAGTGCGCCACCCAATAGCGGAGCCAACCAGAACAGCCAGAGCTGTGACAGGTAGGCGGTGCCGGCGAATAACGCCGGCCCCGTGCTGCGGGCCGGATTGATTGACGTGTTGGTGATAGGCGTCGCCACCAGATGGATCAGCATCAGCGTCAGGCCCATGGCAATGGGCGCAAACCCGACCGGTGCGCCCGGTGCTGTGACCCGCATGTAGATGAAGACATAAAAAAGCGTCGCCACGACTTCGACCACCAGTGCCGCCAACAGGCTGTAGCGGTCCAGGCTCAACGGGCCATAACCGTTCGCCGCGAACACGCCCATTTCAAATCCCGGTCGACCACTGGCAATCAGCGCCAGAACAGCCGCCGCCACTACAGCACCAGCCACTTGAGCAATGATGTAGGGCAGCACATCAATCCCTGCAACCCTTCGTTCGAGCCATAGGCCAATGGTCACCGCCGGATTGAAATGCGCCCCGGAAATGCCGCCCACTGCGTAGGACATCGTCAACACCGCCAGGCCAAACGCCAGGGCTACGCTGAAATAACCAATTCCTGACGCAGGCAACACCGCCACCAAAATAGCGCTGCCACACCCGCCGAAAGTCAGCCAGAAGGTTCCGAGAAACTCTGCTGCGATTTTTTGTTGCACAGTCAACCCCACGCATTGCCCATGCCCTCTCGCTGAAGGGCCCGGCAGGGACGTTAACAACGTAAATGCCCTCTACGTATCAGACCTTTCCGATATGCACGATGGTTTTCCAAACCAGCAGTGCGGGCCCTTGCGATGGGTGCGGTATTGACCGGAGATGAAGGTTTTGTCAGCAAAGCCCGACTTAATCTATGGTTAATCCCCCACGCAGAAAGTGAAATCAACCGCACTCGCGCAGCTCCTGTGCCTTGGGCGGTCGCTCCTCCATCACGTTGATGGATGGCCGAACACTCGCGGAGAAACACCATGAAACTGCGTACGTTAATGCTCGGTGGTGCACTTGCCCTGACTGCTGTAACGGGGATGGCGCAGGCGGATACCACGCCGGTAGTGCCTTATCACTACGGCATGCCGTTGAATATCGCCAAGGTGATTTCAATGAACGAAACCCCGACCAATGAATGCAAGGTGATCAAGGCGGACATGAAGTTCCTGGACAAGGCCGGGAAAGTCGAAGACGTCAGTTATCACAAACTGTCAGAAGCCTGCGATTTTCAGAATTGAGGGTCTGTGAAACAACAGTGGGCCTGGAATTTACCAGGCCCTGAGTTCATCGTTGACGCAACCTCAGCCGTCCCTTTAGCTAGTGCCAGGGACGCTCCCCTACTCGTTTAAGCGCCGGTGCATGTTGATGCTTGAGGTCCTCACGCAACCCGGTAATCAGGTTGCAAAGGGCCCGGCTGCTATCGAGTTTGTCGATGCAAATGCCTTTCACCTCCAGGTCGACGCGATCACGGTCCTTTTCGTCATAGACCTTGACCGTCAACGACGCGTCCTCAGCCTTGATGCACTCACAACGCTTAGGCAGGAAACTTCCTTCAATAATGCTGCGTAACTCTAGATCCGAAAGCATGGCCAACCTCTCCTTTTTTGAGACTGCCAATGGGTTTTTATAACGTTTGATAGTGACCTGAGGCGGTTTGCCTACCCTGGAAAGCGCCTTCATTCATGAAGCCTACTCGGCTACGTCTAAACCCGTTGGACCCTTTTCTCATAAGCGACAACGATACTTATATAAGTTCTAATACCCCTGCTGTTGTCATGTACTAATGTTCTATCCGTAAATTCTTACAAGGATGCATCATGATTTCCTCCCTTCGTTTCTCTATCGCAGGCCTTGCATTGACCGGCCTGTGCGCCCAGGCCAACGCGGCCAAACTTGAAGATGTCGCGCCCTACCCCAAGGCAGACGCGGGGTTCGTCCGCCAGGTCATCCATCTGCCGGCGCAAACCAACGAAGCGGACTTCAAGGTCGAAATCCTCGCAGGCAAGACCCTGGATGTGGACTGCAACCTGCAGCGTCTGGGTGGCATGCTGGAGGAAAAAAACCTCGAAGGCTGGGGCTATTCCTTTTACCGACTGGAGAAGGTCAGCGGCCCCATGAGCACGATGATGGGCTGCCCTGACAGCAAGACCCAAAAAGCCTTCGTGCCGGTGGTCGGTGATGGCTTTGTGCTGAACTACAACAGCAAGTTGCCCATCGTTGTATATGTACCAAAAGATGTCGAAGTTCGTTATCGGGTCTGGTCAGCCTCGGCCACGGTCAATAACGCCGTCGCCGAATAAGTGGACTTGAACGATTAATCCGCTATCACGACACTACTTGCGCCGCCACCCGTTCGGCGACGTGACGCAAACTGTCAAAGTTGATATTGGCCCCGGAATTAATCGCCACCAGTGTCTGGCCCTGGAGACCGGTTTGCGCCACATAGTTGCGGATTCCCGCCACGGCCAAGGCACCGGAAGGCTCGGTGATGGAACGGGTGTCGTCGTAGATCAGTTTGATGGCGCTGCACAGTTGATCGTTGCTGACGGTGATCACCTCATCGACGTACTGCCGGCAGATTTCAAAACCGTAGGCACCAACCTGTGCGACAGCCGTGCCATCGGCAAACGGGTCGACGCTCGGTAATACCACGCGCTCACCCGCTTGCAATGCGGCCAACAGGCAACTGGAACCCTCAGGCTCGACACCGATGATGCGCACTTGCGGCCGCAGGTATTTGACGTAGGCGGCGATACCGGCGATCAGGCCCCCACCGCCCACCGGCACGAAGATCGCGTCCAACGGCCCTTGCTGCTGGCGCAACACCTCCATGGCCACGGTGCCTTGCCCTGCGATCACGTCCGGGTCATCGAATGGAGAGACAAAGGTGCAACCCGACGCCTCGGCCAATTGCAATGCGTGGGCCAAGGCAAAGGGAAAGCTGACACCGTGCAGGACCGCCTCGGCTCCCCGCGAGCGCACCCCCACCACTTTCAGCTCCGGGGTACTACAGGGCATGACGATGGTGGCCTTGATTCCCAACTGTCGCGCCGCCAGTGCCACGCCTTGTGCATGATTGCCCGCCGAGGCGGTCACTACACCTCGCGCCTTTTGCGCCTCCGTGAGCTGTACCAGTTTGTTGTAGGCCCCGCGAATCTTGAAGGAAAACGTTGGCTGCAAGTCTTCGCGCTTGAGCAGGACTTGGTTGCCGAGCAATGCCGAGAGCGCCGGTGCCACCTGCAACGGAGTCCGCACCGCCAGGTCGTAGACCGGCGCGGCCAGGATCTTTTTCACGTAGTGCTCAAGCAGTCCCAGGTCAGAGGTCTGGGTCAGGGTGTGCGGCTGGCAAGTGCTCATCGATGTCTCCTGGCTTTGCAGGGCCCTGGAGACGGAAAAACAAAACCCGCCTCTAGGGCGGGTTTGGGTACAGCCGTGCGCTATCCCGCCAAATGAGGAATGGCGGTAATAATGATGCTTGGCTGGGAACGGAAGGCTTGAAATGTCATGAATCAAAACTAACCGGGAGGACTGTGGCAAGTCAATGGCCAAGCGTTGTTGGCCCAAAGACTTTACGAGAGACATACGAAACGTATACGCTTCGTATATAAAACGACACAGTGAAGCTTATGGGCATCGTCAAGATCACCGACCAACTGCATGAACAAGTCCGCCTGGCCAGCGCCACCATGGACCGCTCCATCAACGCCCAGGCCGAGTTCTGGATCAAGATCGGCCTGTTGGCTGAGCTCAATCCCCACCTGGCCTACAACGACCTGATCAACAAGCTGTTGCTGGACAAGCCCGACCTGATTCGGGGGCGCAGTTGATGATCAAGAGTGCCGAACAGCTCGCCGTGATGCGTGAGTCGGGTCGCCTGCTGGCGAAGGTGTTCACCATGCTCGACGGTTTTGTCAGCGCCGGCCAGTCCACACTGGAACTGGACAGCGCCGTGGAAGCCTTCATCCGTGGCGAGCTGCAAGCCCGCCCGGCTAGCCTGGGGCAGTACGACTACCCTTTCTGCATCAACACCTCCATCAACGAAGTGGTGTGCCATGGCATGCCGGATGCCAAGGCGGTGCTCAAGGACGGCGATATCGTCAATATCGACATCACCCTTGAGAAAGGCGGCTTTATCGCCGACTCCAGCAAGATGTACATGATCGGCACCGTCACGCCCAAGGCCAGGCGCCTGGTAGAGATGACGTTCGAGGCAATGTGGGCCGGGATCCACCAGGTCCGACCAGGCGCGCGCCTGGGGGATATCGGTCATGCCATCCAGACCCATGCTCAGAACAACGGCTACAGCGTGGTCCGCGAATACTGCGGGCACGGCATCGGCAAGGAGATGCACGAGGAGCCGCAAATCCTGCACTTCGGCCGCCCGGGCACTGGCCTGACACTGCGTGAAGGCATGGTGTTTACCATCGAACCGATGTTGAACCAGGGCAGCGCCAAGGTTCGCAGCTTGAACGATGGCTGGACGGTGGTGACGCGGGACAACAGTTTGTCGGCGCAATGGGAGCATACGGTGGCAGTGACGGCTGATGGTTTTGAAGTGCTGACCCTACAACCCAGCGCCTAGGCAATACACATCAAATGTGGGAGCGGGCTTGCCCGCGATTGCGGTGTGTCAGTCAATACATCTTTAACTGAACCACCGCAATCGCGGGCAAGCCCGCTCCCACATTGATGTGTATCCAGTTTGA
>NZ_WNNK01000060.1 GCF_009724245.1 Pseudomonas spelaei
CACCATTGCGGCCGCCAATTTTCCCCGGCCGCTGATCAACGGCATCGCCAACAGTGGCACGCTGGACCTCAGTACCTTTGCCGGCAACGCAACAGCGGCCGTGGGCAAGTGGCGCCTGAGTGCGACCGGCCAACGGGTGTGGTTGACCTGTAGCAGCAGTGGTGTGGCGGACTTGGTAGTGTTGGCGAATTATCCGATTACGTCAGGGGAAGCGGCGAATGGGTTGGTGAATAAGGCTGTGTTGCGTAGTTGGTTGGCGGCGTTGCCTACAGGCCGTCAGATTACTGTGACGTGTAAAGTTACCTTTGACGGCAGCGCAACTGACTCGAGAGCAGTACAGTTTCAAAGCACAAACTATATAGTCAGGACCACCCCAAGGCTTACTATAGATCAAACCGATATGATATTTAGTGGTCGGAAATTTTCCCCAGTAGCTTCCCTGCGCTGGAATGACCTGGATATAGAATTCCGGAATTTTAGACCGGCCTCTGGCGGCACCTCACCCTACTACTACCAGTCATCCACCCCCTCAGTAGCTTCCGTCACATCTCAAGGAGTAGTCAGAGGTCTACGTGGGGGGGTTGCGACTATAACCGTTACCGACTCTTCCAGCCCAGCCCAAACAATAAGTTACACTGTTCGCTCATCAATTGTAGTCCATCAGGTTCTGCATAACTCATCACGTCTAATTGGCAGCGAGTCTCGAACTTGGATTGCTTCGGTTGGAGGAAGCTATCTACCCTTAACATCAGACACACTTAACGATTTGAGGGCGCAGTACTCACCTGGAATATCAGATGATTACAACATGGGCTCAAATAGCCCTGACCCTTTTTGGTCGGAAAACGTTTTATTGTCCGGTTGGAGTTTCGGTGTTGGGCAAGCTACAGACAGAAGAGAAACAGTATGTTATCGAGTAATCTAATCACCGAGGCGATTGGCGCCAGAGAAGCTGGGGAAATACTACCTAAATAATTTTCCCTACTTTGGAAAAGACCAAAATACGGGACAGATCTATTTATCAGACCTGTCCCGTTCTACTTTGTTCTCTCGCTCTACAGGCCGGTCAAGCCGTGTTCTTTCGTTCAGAACTAAAGTTCCTTGAGCATTTGTTCGAAAGTCCCGTAACCAGACCCGTTGCGAAATCATTGATGCCACCTGCCATCGTGGCCGCCTATTCTTTCCACACCATCAACTTGGAGATTACGACCCGATGAACGGTATTAAATCAATATAAAACCTGTTAATTTTGACAGTATACAACCCCCCTCAACATTGATTAACTGATCACGCAACCATTTTACCAGCCAGCAGCAGACAACAAACGCGCTAGTTAAATAGACCCATAAATACCGCACATTCAAGGAGCTTCAAATGAGCAGTTCGGACGACATCAAAGACAACACAAAATTCAACGCCAACTTTAATGAATGGTTCTCCACTGATGACTTAGGTGCTATCGGAACTGTCGATGGCTTGGGAAAAGGGAACACTTGCTACAGGGCAAATATTTCCCATAACAACACAGACATGAGAAAGCGCTATGAGATACCATTCAAACAAGGAGAAGAGTTAACGTTCAAGTTCGACATGCGCACTTACCCAACCACCGCTGTCACTGAAATTCTCATAACTGCCATGGGCGCTCCTGCCGGAAGCCACACGAGCATCCCGACCCAACCTGCGGATGGACAGTGGCATACATACTCCGGTAAGTACATACCGACAATTTCTGGCCTCTTTGAATTTTGGTTAAGAATCTACACTATTGACACAGAACCATACTCTTATTTGGAGATTGACAATCTTCATGTCAAATACCAACCAGCATAAATTTAACATCCACTCCCTATAATAAGCGGGGCAGAACTATTTTTAACAGTTCTGCCCCGCTTTACTTGAACGATCTGCAATCCACCCGCTCTTCTCACCCTGCCTTCGTTGCCCATCAATACGTTAGTGCGGACGATCACTGCCACATGGGGTGCGCAACCGTGTACTTGATCGGCATGGTCAAAATCCTGGAGACCGAGCGCTGGATCGCCTGCAACCCAAGGCCTCACACACTCTTCCCAATGTCCTTTAATCCCTATGGGAGTGGGCTTGCCCGCGATGA
>NZ_WNNK01000061.1 GCF_009724245.1 Pseudomonas spelaei
CCCCCCCGGCGCTTCCTCGCAAGGAACTCTTGCCATGTCTGACGAACCAATTGTCACCGAGTCTTTTCCCTCCTCCGAGCCTGGTTTGCCTGATCGCTCTTTCTGCTCCGGGCGCGAAGGAGGAGGCGTTCTCGTTGAGGACCTCGAACCCCCTTATGTCAACAACGCGGTCCAGCCCGTGGTGAATGCCGATGTCGGGCTAGGTATCCGCAATATTGAAAACAGCCTGTTCGTGACCTTTGAACGCTGGTTCAACCTGAACGTCGGTGATGTGTTCGAGTTTTTCATGGGGAGCACACGATTCCCTTTGGCCTGGGATGAAATCCGGCCAGGTGAAAACACTCAATCGCGTTACCAACTGGCGATCCGTCGTGAGCTGGTGCCGTTGGGGTTTATCTACCCCTGTTTCGGGCGTGTACTGCGCGTGGGCAGCAACAATGAGAGCACCTCCCCTCCGCAGACCTGGCTTATCAAGGACACCCGCCCAGGAGGCGTCGATCAAGACCCTGGGCTGCCTTACCATTCGGAGTTGAAGGTGCATCTGCCCGCCGACCTGCAAAGGCCTGGGGCCGTGCTGGACCCGGATCGGGCCAGTCTGGGGGTGGTGCTCACGGTTGAGCGTTATCCGGATATACGGGTGCGTGACACCATTGAACTGTATTGGAATGGTCACCTGGTGCTGCTGCGGCTGGATCAAGATCACGTCGACGGGGTTAAACCCATCGAAATAGTGGTGGAGCCGGAGATCATTTTCCGGCCCAACGGCAGCGGTCTGTTGACTATCCGCTTTCGGGTCCAGGACGAGGTGCTGAACTACTCTGGCGAATTGCAGCAGTGGTCCCGGGCCGTTCACCTGGAAGCCGACCTGGATCCTGCTCTGCTGGAGCGTGCGTACTTTCTGTGGAATGGCATCGACATCACCGATGTCAACTTCGATACCCAAGGGGAAGACCACTTTGAGGTCGAAGTCTATGTGCCCAGCCGGCTGCCCGATGGTTCCGTCACCCCGGCCGGGACTCAGATCGTCGTCACGCTGACCGGTACCCGTGTCGACGGCTCCGCGTTGGTCGTTGAGTTGCCAGCGTTCCCGGCCCGCATCAACCGCTCGTCTTTTACCGATGTGGCCAATAGCATTCTCAAGCAATTGATCAACGGTTCGATGCAAATCAGCTATGAGTTGCAGTTCCCTCTCGGGACGGTGATCGGCACTTCACGCCGCCTCACGGTCACGGTGTTTGGCACGGTCTCGACCATGCCACCGGTCAACGTAGTGGAGAGCGACGCCGGCTTGATCGACCCAACCCTGGACTTCATCACCGTGGAGTTCCCGGAGTACACCCCCTACGACCGTAACTACAGCGTGACCCTGCGTATGGAAGCCGTGCGGCCTGGCGGTGGCGTGGAGTTTTATGAGCAGACCTTGCTGGCAGGCAACCCACCGCCACCGACGCGCTTTCGGATTGTGGTCAATAGCGAGTTCAGACGTTTTATTGGCCTGGGTAATGTGAAGATTTTCTACCGTGTGGATGATGGTCTGATCGGTGCATTGGGCGGCGTTGGGGCGCTGGCGATCAGAGAGTCCGAACACCTGACGGTACAGTTCGGTGAGCGTGTGGCTGACATGCCGCCACCACTGCTTCAACACGTCGACGAGCATGGCAACATTGATCCGGCAGATGTGATCGGCATTGCGATTGTCACGCTGTCCTTTGTGCGGACCGTGCCCGGTGATGTGTTTATCTGGCGCTGGGTGGGCACGGGGGTCGGTGGCAGCACCGGCGATGAAATCATCCTCAATGGCGGCACGGCCGGTAAACCGGTTGAGTTTCCGGTGGACAAGGTCTATGTCGACCTGAACAACAATGGTGAACTGCGCCTGAGTTACACCTTGATCCCGGCGAACGGCGGGCCGATCTTGCGCTCTGAAGTGTTGGTGGTGAGCGTGGGACCGGCCTTGGGCAACTTGATCAGGCCCGAGGTGCTGGAAGCCTCCCGCAACCCCGATCAACTGCCCCCGGAAGCCGCCGAGGCGGGGGCAACCATCTGGGTAAGCTTCCAGCAAATGCGCCCCTCAGACCGGGTGCGTGCCTGCTGGACCGGCATTCCCGGT
>NZ_WNNK01000062.1 GCF_009724245.1 Pseudomonas spelaei
CCGGACGCATAGTGCGCCAGTTAAAGCTGGCGGAGGATAGTCGATGAAAGTTCGATACTGGTAAGAAATGGCGAATCAACCAGACCCCGAGTCATGCATGTTGCACCGTAAGGTGCAGGGTGAAGCGTTGACAGGGGAAACCGATGGGCCAGCCATTGAGCCGCGTAATCAGGAATCCGGGATGCCGATGCTGTTATGCGAAGCAGAAGGCAATATGGAGCATGGCGTTATACGCCAGTCATGCTCTGATCCCGCGCGGTCGGAGACCCTGTGCACGTCGGGAAGTCCTTCGCACAGAAACTGGGAGATCTCAGCGATGCCCGGTGCGCAAGCACCGGGCGGAGTAGGAAAGGCCAAAAGCCGTAACCCTGCTGTCTACGTCGCTGAGAAGTCGGATACGTCCGTAGTACCTGAGAAGCCATCGAACAAGGGGCTTAGCCCTGCGGAGATGGTGGAGGAAAGGGACGTAGCCAAGGGAAACACCGACACGTCCCCCGCGCCCCGAACACAGAGCCGGATCAGTTGCGCGTCGATGGGACTTGAAGGTGTACGTGAAGCAGCCCGAAGGGATAAGGGCATGCAGTTCACGGCATTGCTGCACCACATCACACCGCAATTATTGGCGCAGAGCTTTTATGCGCTTCGCCGCGATGCGGCGGTGGGCGTGGACGGCATGTCGTGGCGAGAATATGAGGACGGTCTTCTCCAGCGGGTAACCGATCTGCACACAAGGCTCCACAGTGGAGCCTATCGAGCAACGCCGTCGCGGCGGGTCTACATTCCCAAAGCCGACGGCAGGCAGCGTCCGCTGGGCATTGCCTCTCTGGAGGACAAGATCGTACAGCAGGCAGTTGTCACTGTTCTGAATGCGATCTATGAAGAAGACTTTCTAGGTTTCTCGTATGGGTTTCGGCCGGGACGTAGTCAGCACGATGCGCTGGATGCGTTGACGGTCGCGCTGAAGGGCCAGAAGGTGAACTGGATATTGGATGCGGATATCACGTCGTTCTTTGATGAGATCGACCATGAATGGATGCTGATGTTTCTAGGACACCGGATTGCAGACCAGCGCCTGCTCGGACTGATCTGCAAATGGCTTCAAGCGGGTGTTATGGAGAATGGCTGTAGGGTGGCTGCGACCAAGGGGACTCCCCAAGGCGCAGTGATATCGCCGTTACTGGCGAATATCTATCTTCACTACGTGCTGGATCTATGGGCAAGGCAGTGGCGCCAGCGCCACGCCCGTGGCGATGTGATTGTCGTGCGTTACGCGGACGACAGTGTGGTGGGTTTCAGGACGCAATGGCAGGCTCAGCAGTTCTTGGAGCAATTGCGGGAACGGCTGGCCAGGTTCGGTTTATCGCTCAACGCTTCGAAGACACGGCTGATTGAGTTTGGTCGTTTTGCTGCGAGAAATCGTAGAAAGCGAGGCTTAGGTAAACCGGAGACATTTGACTTCCTGGGCTTCACGCACTGTTGTAGTACCAACAGAAGCGGTGGGTTTCAAATACTGCGACTGACGGTCAAGAAGCGAATGCGTGCAACGCTACTGGCTATCCGGGATGAGCTGAAACGCCGACGTCATGAGCCTGTTCGGGTCGTGGGTCAGTGGCTTAACCGGGTTGTCGGTGGGTACTTCAATTACCACGCGGTGCCGGGAAACCTGATACGTCTTGGCGGTTTTCGGTTGGCGGTATGCCGTCTATGGCGGCACGCCCTCAAACGTCGCAGCCAGCGTCATCGGCTTCAATGGTCACGCTACGGACGCCTTGCCGACCTCTATATACCAAGACCCAGAAATGCACATCCTTATCCCGAGGATCGCTTTGCGTCACGTACCCAAGGCAGGAGCCGTATGCGGTAGTTCCGCACGTACGGATCTGGGCGGGGGGCGGTAGGTAACTGCCGTCCCTACCGCGACC
>NZ_WNNK01000063.1 GCF_009724245.1 Pseudomonas spelaei
CGGTCAGATTCTCAAGGGCTACGTTCCTCAAAATAGAAAAGGTGCTCCATCATCAAAATCAGGTGTGACCATAGGCATAGGTGTTGATCTAGGGAGTAAGACGCGCGAGTCTTTGACTAAAGATGGTGTCCCGAGCGACCTTGTGCAACAGCTCGCCGAATATACGGGGTTTAAAGGCAAGGAAGCTGCGAATAAACTGGCTCAAAAACCTCTGACCATTACCGAGCAGCAGGCAGCATTGCTCTCCAAAGTGTATATGGATAAAACTTCCAAATCGATTGAGGCGCGATATAACGCAGTTGTCGGTGAGGGCGCATTTCGCGAAATTCCTATCTACACAAGAACTGCAATTATTAGCTTGGCATACCAGTCAGGTGATAATTTGGCGGCCAATTCTCCTAAGTTTTGGTCGGCGATTACACAGAAAAAATGGGCGGCCGCTGTAAATGAACTAAATAATTATGGGAAATCTTCTCATCGTCGTCGGGTGTCGGAAGGAAAGTTAATTAGTTTAGATCTTGAATTTGGTTTCTTGAATTGATGGGGTTGCTGCATCACGATAATTTTTCGTGATGCAGCCTTTAGTGTGTGCTCAGACATTCATCGCCCATATCAACTTCTTTTTTTGCAACATACGCTCCTTTTTTGTTTTTTTCTACAAGTAATGGTGTGAGGGTTTTGGCTGTTCCTTTTAGGGCAAAATCTCCAAAACAAATTATAACTCCCCGACTATTTTTGGACATGATCCATACGCTGTATTCAAAGTTTTCGTCTTTGTCTATCGCATAGTAAATTCCAGCGCTACTTGGCGGGTTTATATGAAAATTGTTGAAGTCTGTATCTTTTAGCCTAGTCCCCTTTGGTAGGTGTTTGAGCCAAAATGAGTTGGAAAAGGATGTAATGTCAAGATTTTTCAAGATTTTTAATGCAAGGGGATCCCCAGCAAAAGCCGAACATGTAGCCATTGTAGAGATGACTGCGCTGATAGCGATGGATTTTATTTTGAGGTTCATGCGTGATCCAGCCTTTAAGGTGGGACGTTTAATTTAAGATGACGTGGTTCAAAGCCAAATATTTAAGAGATTTTCAGCGGCACCTCCATAATCTGGACTGATCCACCAAGTCACCGGCACAGTGGTTATACGTGGTGCTTCCTTCCTCATGCGTAGCTTGGAGAATGGCCAGGCGGTACAAGTCTCTGACCGCTTCCGGCGGACACGCCTACTAGTCTGCTACCTGTTAGATGGAGTCATTCCAATACCTTCGCCGGTGCATTCAATGACGATAGGTTGTGGATTGATGCTGACACCGTCGCTTGGTTGTCGGTGTTTGGTACATAATACTGACACCGGATGAGTGCACGCACCACATTTTCTTCAAGTGACCTGAAGTAGTATGTAGTGTCATGCGCCGAGCATTAAAAGGGATTTATCTTATTTAAATATAAGATGAATCCTATTGTTTGAGGTTGCGCCATAAGTGCAAATATTTGAGATTGTAATGCCACCAGCCAGTACGCGATATTTGTTTTTTGTATAGTTCTCATACTGGCTTAAGTTGTAAATAAAATCATTTGGAATATCAGTGATGATACAGCGATATTTTTATA
>NZ_WNNK01000064.1 GCF_009724245.1 Pseudomonas spelaei
AGGACAGCTTCTCAAGGGCTATGTTCCTTATGATAAATATGGTCCAGCATCAGCGTCGGGTGTGACCATAGGCATAGGTGTTGATCTGGGAAGTAAGACGCGCGAGTCTTTGACTAAAGATGGTGTTTCTAGCGACCTTGTGCAACAGCTCGCAGAATATACGGGGTTTAAAGGCAAGGAAGCTGCGAATAAACTGGCTCAAAAGCCTCTGACCATTACCGAGCAGCAGGCAGCATTGCTCTCTAAAGTGTATATGGATAAAACTTCGAAATCGATTGAGGCGCGATATAACTCAGTTGTCGGTGAGGGGGCATTTCGCGAAATTCCTATCTATACAAGAACTGCAATTATTAGCTTGGCATACCAGTCGGGGGATAATTTGGCGGCGAATTCTCCTAAGTTTTGGTCAGCGATCACTCAGAAAAAATGGGCGGCCGCTGTAAACGAGCTAAATCATTACGGGAAATCTTCTTCTCGACGCAGAGTGTCGGAAGGTAAGTTGATTAGTCTGGATCTTGAATTTGGTTTCTTGAAGTGATTGTGTTGCTGCATCACGATGATTTATCGTGATGCAACTTTTAACGTGTGATTATGCATTCATCACCCATATCGACCTCTTTTTTTGCAACAAACGCTCCTTTTTTGTTTTTTTCTACAAGTAACGCGGTCAGGGTTTTGGCTGTTCCTTCCATGGCGAAATCTCCAAAGCAGATTATAACCCCTTTGCTATTTATGGTTAAAATTTCAACGCTATATATAAAACTATTGGACTTGTCCGTTGCTAGGTAAACTCCAGGACGATCTGGATCAGTTGTATAATTGTTGAATTGCGTCTCTCTTAGCCTTGTTCCTTTTGATACATCTTTGAGGGCAAAAGAACCGGGTAAAGAGGTTACGTCAATATTTTTCAAAATTCTTAATGCTAGGGGGTCGTCAGCAAAAGCCGAACATGTAGCCACTGTAGAAATGACTGCGCTGATAGCAATGGATTTTATTTTGAGGTTCATGCGTGTGATCCAGCCTTTAGGTGGGACGGTTAATTTAAGATGACGTGGTTCAAAGCTAAATATTTAAGAGATTTTCAGCGACACCCCCACTCTTTGGACTGATCCGCCACGCATCAGCACACTGGTTATACGCGGTGCTTCTTTCCTCATGCGTAGCTTGGAGAATGGCCAGGCGGTCAAGCCTCTGACCGCTTCCGGCGGACACACCTACTAGTCTGCTACCTGTTAGATGGTGTCATTCCAATACCTTCGCCGGTGCATTCAATGACGATAGGTTTTGGATTGATGCTGACACCGTCGCTTGGTTGTCGGTGTTTGGTCCGCAATACTGACACCGGATGAGTGCGCGCACCACATTTTCTTCAAGTGACCTGAAGTAGTATGTAGTGTCATGCGCCGAGCATTAAAAGGGATTTATCTTATTTGAATATAAGATGAATCCTATTGTTTAAGATTGCGCCATAAGTGCAAATATTTGAGATTGTAATGCCACCAGTCAGTACGCGATATTTATTTTTGTGTAGCTCTCATACTGGCTTAAGTTGTAAATAAAATCATTTGGAATATCAGTGATGATACAGCGATATTTTTACT
>NZ_WNNK01000065.1 GCF_009724245.1 Pseudomonas spelaei
GAATGGCACTTACTTAACCTTCTTCGGGTGTCCATTTTTCCTGACCTCGGCCCTTGCCGCCGAGCGCGTCTGCATCAACATCGGGTAAGGCTTGGGCCTTCGTTTTATGGCGCGAGGCTCAATCCGTCCCGGCCGGTTTCCGACACGTTTCCTGGCGATCAACTTGAGTAAATCCTGCACCCTATCGTCTTGTTCGTCGCAGCTGTACTGCCGCATCGCAAGGAATAATTGAAGGCTATGTTTAAAGCTAAGCTCGCGTGGCAAGCAATCAGCTAATAGCGCGGATTTGGCCATGATCATCCGAATCAAATTATGCGCCAGCAGATACACCCATAACTCTTTTACAGCCATGCCAGGCGTCTTGCAGCTCAACGTTTCAAGCCCCAGCGTTGTCTTGATATTGCGTAGATCCAGCTCAACATGCCAACGGTCTTTGTACAGTGATTTGAGCCCAGCTTTGGGTACTTGCTGCGGGCAGTTCAAGGTGGTTACCAGGATTTTTCCGCCGGTTTTCAGTTCACGTACTGTCAGTGTTTCAGGCGCATCGTCGTAATAAGTTTGGCTCATCCAGGAAGGTCGATTCCTAGGTTTTGTCAGCTCAACCAAATGATCTTCCGGCCCCAGCGATTGCCCGAGCCGAAAGTCGGTACTGCGTCGCCTAGCGCCATATTGTTCGAACACGCCGTCGATCCCACGACGTTGCAGTTCGCACAGCAAAAAGTACGTTGCGTAGTAGGCATCGCCCAACACAATGTCGCCTTGATTCAGAGTGTCGAGCATCGTCCTGAGCAGCGTCTGCTCATCGCCACCTTTGCCTCGAAAACGTCCCAGCGAGGCATCTAAAACAGCACCGCTGGCCAGGCAAATGATTCCTACCAAACGGCAGATGGGGAAACCCAGTCCTGCTTTCTGACCACGCGATTGCGGATAGGCAGCTTGGTTGGCCGCAGTGTCTGGCAGGGTCACTGTGGTGCCATCTACGAGGCGCACCGGACGCCCCATCCAGCGCCAGGATGGTGACGCGTTGTTACTCATCGTTGATCCCGTGGAGCGCAACAATGTTGAAACCATCTCTACCGGTAACCGCGCCCGTGCTTTGCAATAAGCGCCGGTGTACACGCTGCTGGGGCTTAGCCCATCGCAGCAACGTTTGATCGAAAAATCATTCACGGCCTTCTGACAAGAACGGTCGGCATTCATGGCTTGAGCCAGAAACATCGACAGCGTTTCAGTCGGCGGGAACAACCGTTGACGATGCTTGGGCATCACTGACTCGACACGCTGTAGCAGCGCCGGATCGGCTAGCAGCTTAAAGAACGCATGGGCATTGCTGTTTTTAGCGTGCTGCTGAATGCGCTGCTGTTGATGCCTGACGATTTGACGTCTACGATTCACGCGGGCTGTCCTTATTCTAGTGGTGTGTGTTCGCAACTATCACCGTAGACCAAGGGCGGCCTTTTTTCATTTTTTTGTAGTCAGATCAGCCGGTTAGCCGTTAAGTAAGTGCCATTC
>NZ_WNNK01000066.1 GCF_009724245.1 Pseudomonas spelaei
ACTACCTTGGTGATAGCCGTAGTGACGGTCTGATCGCCTTTGTACACATCGTCCGGCGCCACAACAGAGACGGTACCGCTCGATTGGTTCACGCCAATGGTGATGGTCTGGCCATTGTCCAAGGTGACAGTCAGCGGGTTGGTGATGTTGGTCACCGCCGCGCCATTTTTATCCACAAGGCTGGCGGTGTAGACGATCTGGCCGCCTTCGCCCACGGTGGTGGTGGCGGTCAGGACCACATCGACCTTGTCGATGGTGTCGTTGATGGTGGTGGTTGCGCCGTCGCCCGCCACTTCCAGCTTCTCGAAGTTGCCGCCAGCGGTGTCGGTGATCTTGACCGTTTGGGTGCTCTTGTCGATGAACACGTCATCGCCAGGCGCCGCAACGGTGACCGAGCCAACGGTTTCACCTTGTTTGATGGTGATGGTCGAACCGTTATCCAGCTTCAGGGTGACGTCGGTGCCGGCCTTGTTGCTCAAGGTCGCGGTGTAGGTGATCTGGCCACCCTCGCTCACTTCCGACGGAGCCGTCAGGGTCACGGTGGTGGTGTTATCGGTACCCGGTGTGTCAGTCACGGTGGTGGTGACTGGCGTGGTGCCTGGCACCAGATTTTCAAAGTGCTCGCCACCGGTTACTTTGGTGATGGCGGTGGTAACGGTCTGGTCGCCTTTGTACACATCATCTGGCGCCACAACCGAAACCGTGCCGCTCGACTGATTCACACCGATGGTGATGGTCTGGCCATTGTCCAGCGTCACGGTCAGCGGGTTGGTGATGTTGGTCACCGCATTACCCGACTTGTCGACCAAGGAGGCTGTGTAAACGATCTGGCCGCCTTCACCCACGGTGGTGGTCGCCGTCAGGACCACATCAACCTTGTCGATGGTGTCGTTGATGGTGGTAGTCGCACCGTCGCCAGCCACTTCCAGCTTCTCGAAGTTGCCGCCAGTGGTGTCAGTGATCTTGACGGTCTGGGTGCTCTTGTCGATGAACACGTCATCGCCTGGAGCGGCCACGGTGACCGAGCCAACGGTTTCACCCTGCTTGATGGTGATGGTGGAGCCGTTGTCCAGCTTCAGCGTCACATCAGTGCCGGCCTTGTTGCTCAAGGTCGCGGTGTAGGTAATCTGGCCACCTTCGCTTACTTCCGACGGAGCCGTCAGGGTCACGGTGGTGGTGTTATCGGTACCCGGAGTATCCGTGACGGTGGTGCTGACCGGCGTGGTACCTGGAACCAGATTTTCGAAGTGCTCGCCACCGGTCACGCCTTTGATGGCGGTGGTGACGGTCTGGTCGCCTTTGTACACATCGTCCGGAGCCACAACGGAGACAGTGCCGCTCGACTGGTTT
>NZ_WNNK01000067.1 GCF_009724245.1 Pseudomonas spelaei
TGTCTAGTCCTGAAATAGGTTTACACCTGTTTCACCCCAACGCCCGATGTATTGCATCGGGCGTTTTGTATTTCAAAGACTGGTGCGGACGCTCGCCGTTGTAGATCGATATCGACTCACTCACCATCTTCTTCGCCTGCGTTAAATCGTGTGGTCGCTCAAGCAGAAGCTCTGTCTTCAAGATCCCGTTGACCCGCTCTGCCAAAGCATTTTGGTAGCAGTCATAGCCGTCCGTCATCGAACACCGGATGCCGTGTTTCGCGTGCAGTTCCTGGTACATTCCCGAGCAATACTGGCTGCCTCTATCCGAGTGATGGACCAGTGGTTGCGCGGTTTGACGCTGACTCACGGCTCGACGCAACGCCTGCACTACCGACTCGGTGTGCAGACTTTCATGGACGTGGTAACCCACGATCTTTCGCGAAAAAGCATCCGTCACAAGGCTCAGATAGGCCACACCTTCCTGAGTGGGCAGATAGGTAATGTCTGCTACCCAGACTTGTTCCGGGCCGGTTGGAATAACCTGATCAGGACCCGGTTTGAGTAGGTTCGGATGGCGCCGAAAGCGATGATGGCTGTCGGTCGTCTTGTGATACGCCCGCTTGCGGGCCACCAGTAACCGCCTTTCGCGCAGGATCGAAAACAGCCGATCTCGCCCCACTTGCAGCTCAAGTTGAGGCTGGCAATGCAGCAAGTGGTGCAGCTTTCGGGTACCCAGACGCGGCTGACGCTGACGTTTTTGCTGAACGAAGTCGGCAACTTTCTGATCCAGAACCAGACGAGTTGCATCAGCGCGATTGCGTTTGTAGTAAGCCTGTCGGCTTATCCCCATGAACTGGCAAGCCCTGCTGATGCTCAGGTTTTGGATTCGTTTTTGCGCGAGGACTTGCCGGGACGCTTTTTTACGACAGAGAGACCGTAGTCATTTTTCAAGACATCCACGACCGCCTCGAAAAACTGCGCTTTCTGATTGGACTGCGCCAACTGTTCTTCAAGCTCTTTAATGCGTTGTTCTGGCGTTAGTGGTCGGTTTTTGTCGGGCATAGACCCCATCCTCGGCGAGCCAATGTATGTGCCTGGGCTCCAATCTTGCCGACCATGCTTGCGTAACCACGTCAGAACGGTCGTTTTGCCTTGAATCCCGTAGCGCTCCTGAGCCTCTTTATAGCTCAGCTCGCCTTTTTCGACTTGGTCGACGACCGACAATTTAAAGGTCAGCGTGTAGTCTCGCTGGCTACGCCTTTTTCCTGTCTCCATTACGCCCTCCTGAAAATAGATCAGAAGGTGTAAACCTTATTCAGGACGGGACA
>NZ_WNNK01000068.1 GCF_009724245.1 Pseudomonas spelaei
TCACCGCCGAGCGTGATGAGCTGGGGCGCGTTACACACTACGAGTACGCCGACGGTCTGCACCTGATCAGCCGTCGGATCAACCCGGATGGCACACAACTCAAGTACCGCTACGACAACACGCGGCTGTTGCTGACCGAGATCGAAAACGAGGTTGGCGAAACCTATCAACTCGACTACCACACCAATGGCCTGATCCAGCAGGAAACCGGCTTTGATGGGCGGCGCACGGCCTACGCCTATGACCTCAACGGCCATCTGCTGGAAAAGACCGAATACGGTGATGACGGCAGTCAGTTAGTGACCGGCTACGAGCGAGACTACGCCGGTCGCCTGGTCCGAAAAAACCTGCCCGACGACAGCGCTGTCGATTACACCTACGACCGCCTCGGCAATCTCCTCAGTGCCGACGACGGCCACTGGTCCCTCAACTACGAATACGACCTTCAGAACCGTCTGACGGCCGAGCACCAAGGCTGGGGCACGCTGCGTTATGGCTACGACCACTGCGGCCAGCTCAAACACCTGCGCCTGCCGGACAACAACCGCCTGGCCTTTCATCACGACAAAGGCGGCCACCTCGCCACCGTCGAACTCAATGGCAAAACACTCACCTCGCACCTGTTCAAGTCAGGCCGCGAACACCAGCGCCAGCAAGGTCAACTGCTTAGTCACTACCACTACGATGACCAAGGCCGCCTGCATGCCCATGCCTTAACCCAACAAGAACACCACCACTACCGTCGCCAATACGACTACGACAAACGCGGCAACCTGAGCCGCCTGCTCGACACCCGCAAAGGCCAGCACGACTACCACTACGATCCCCTCGACCGCCTGACCCGCGCCAACCACTCGCAAGACCTGCAAGAACGCTTCGTCCACGACCCGGCGGGCAACCTGTTGATGCAAGACCGTGTCGGCCCCGCCGTGGTCGTCGGCAACCGGCTGCTGAAACAAGGCGACCGGCATTACGACTACGACGCCTTCGGCAACCTGATTCGCGAACGGCGAGGACGTGCGCAGCAACGGGTCACCGAGTACCGCTACGACTGCCAACATCGGCTGATCGCTGTTACTCAACCGGAGGGCCGAACCGCCAGCTACCGCTACGACCCGTTTGGCCGGCGTATCAGCAAAACCGTTGATGGGAAGACCACCGAGTTCTTCTGGCAAGGCGACACCCTGATTGCCGAACACAGCGCCGATCAGCACCGCAGTTACGTCTACGAACC
>NZ_WNNK01000069.1 GCF_009724245.1 Pseudomonas spelaei
GTTGGCGGCGCCGCCCGTCAGGTTCGGGTTGCCGAGGATGATCCCGCCCAGTTGGGTCGATTGCGTACGGCCCGTGGCGTTGTTGAGGATCACGCCGTTGGCACCGACGTTGTAGTCCTTGAACTGGTTGTGGGACAAACCACTGCCATTGGGCGCGGCGATGTTTACGATCGGCACGCCATTGCCCGCCGCACCCAGGCTAGTGCCCGGCGCGCTGACCACGATGCCGTCGGCATTGGCCAACAGGGGCTGCCAGAACAGAGCGTTCGCCAAAATCAGCGCCAGGCCACGCTTGGGCAAACCCCAAAAATGCTCACGTGGTTGCACACGGGCAGAGGGTTGGCGGGCCATGAAGGCGAGGTGGCGAACGTCCATATTAAATTCTCGATGCAACTAGGCGTTGAATTACAGGAAAAAATCCATGCGGAAGTAGATCGGCGCTTCGCGCTCAAGCAGCGCAGCCGGTCGTTCCAGCGAGTGGGCGAAGGTCACACTGGTGCTGAGGTATTTGCCACGGGCGAACAGCTCAAGTGAGTTGCTCGAGACCCGGCCGTGCACTTCGCCGTTGTAGCGGCCGTTGCGAATCACGCCCTGGTCATAGCCCACGCTGGCGCCGTATTCGCCGAACACCGGGCGCAGCCAATCGAGGGTTATCGGGCGACTCCAGCGCAGGTCGTTGCGCCAGTAGCCGCCGCTGTCGCCGCTCAACTGCTGGTCCTTGTAGCCGCGGATCGACGAGGAGCCGCCCAGGCTCATGCGCTGCGGGCTGAACAGCACGTCTTCACTGCGCTGCCCGGTGGCCAGGCTGGTAAAACTGAAGGACTCGCCCCACACCTTGAACGGTTGCAGGTAGCTGACGGTGGCGGTGTATTTGCGATAGCGCGCATCGGGCACGCCAGGGCGCGGGTTGTGATTGCCCTGGGCGTCGAAGGCGCCGGTGCCGTTTTGCATGCCGACATCAAAGTTGACGAAGGCGCTGCCGACCCGTCGACCGTGGTTGATGCCCAGTTGCAGTTCGCTCAAGCGATTACTGCTTTCCTTGAGGCGACTGTCTTCGATGTAGTTGTTGGTGCGCAGATGGGACAGGCCGACGTTGACCGAGGTCTTGCTCAGGGCATCGCGGTGGATCACCCGCTCGGCACGCAGTTGGTGGTTTTCACTGTCGCCGGTTTGCTTGAAGTCAAAGCCGTTGCCTTGCGCGACGGACCGA
>NZ_WNNK01000006.1 GCF_009724245.1 Pseudomonas spelaei
TTGCCTGCGATGACGCCGGTGGCCATACCCAAAAAAATCACTGGCAAACCAACCCACGTCTATGCGCCACTAGCACCATTCCTTAATAGTGCGTAAAGGTCGGCGCCCATCGCCGACCCGTCTGGAGATTCCCGTTATGAGCGAGAGTGTGTTTGCCGATCGCATCGTGCAGA
Source organism: Pseudomonas spelaei (assembly GCF_009724245.1). Lineage (GTDB taxonomy): Bacteria > Pseudomonadota > Gammaproteobacteria > Pseudomonadales > Pseudomonadaceae > Aquipseudomonas > Aquipseudomonas spelaei. The sequence continues at coordinate 174 of NZ_WNNK01000006.1, forward strand.
ACTTGCTCGACACCGACTTCTACAAGCTGACCATGATGCAGGCGGTGCTGCACAACTATCCCAATGTGGAAGTTGAATGGGAGTTTCGTTGCCGCAACAGTGAAGACCTGCGCCCGTACCTGGCGGAAATTCGCTACCAGATCGAGCGCCTGGCCGAACTGAGCCTGAGCCCTGATCAACTGGGTTTCCTGGAACGCATCAGCTTTATGAAGCCGGATTTTCTGCGCTTCCTCGGCCTGTTTCGCTTCAACCTGCGCTACGTACAGACCGGCATCGAAAACGGCGAGTTGTTTATTCGCCTGCGCGGGCCGTGGCTGCATGTGATTCTGTTTGAAGTACCAATGCTCGCGATCGTCAGCGAGGTGCGCAACCGCTACCGCTACCAGACGGTGATCCTCGAACAGGCCCGCGAGCAGCTATACCGCAAGTTTGACTGGCTGACCGCCAACGCCAGCAGCGATGAACTGGCAGAGTTGCAGGTGGCTGACTTCGGCACTCGCCGGCGCTTTTCCTATCGAGTCCAGGAAGAAGTGGTCAACGTACTCAAGCACGATTTCCCCGGGCGTTTTGTCGGCACCAGTAACGTGCACCTGGCCCGCGAGTTGAACATGAAGCCCTTGGGCACCATGGCCCACGAATGGATCATGGCCCACCAGCAACTGGGCCCACGGCTGATCGACAGCCAGGCGGCCGCCCTCGACTGCTGGGTGCGCGAATACCGTGGCCTGCTGGGCATCGCCCTGACCGATTGCATCACCACCGATGCCTTCCTCGGCGATTTCGACCTGTACTTCGCCAAGCTGTTTGACGGCCTGCGCCACGACTCTGGTGACCCGGTACTGTGGGCGGAAAAAGCCATTGCCCATTACCACAAACTGGGGATCGAGCCGATGAGCAAGACCCTGGTGTTCTCCGACAGCCTGACACTGCCCAAGGCCCTGGAGATTTTCCGGGCGCTGCGCGGTCGGATCAATGTCAGCTTCGGCATCGGCACCAACCTGACCTGCGATATTCCAGGTGTGGAACCGATGAGCATCGTGCTTAAAATGACCGCCTGCAATGGCCAGCCCGTCGCGAAGATTTCCGATGAAGCGGGCAAGACCCACTGCACGGACCCGAACTTCGTCGCCTATTTGCGCCACGTTTTCAAAGTACCTGCCCTACCCAGCAAGGAGTGAATCATGCAAGCCGTACAGCGCGAGATTGCTGAACAGCTCAAGGTCCAACCGCCCTTCAAAGACCAGGCCGCCCTGGAGGCGGAGGTTGCCCGGCGGATTACCTTTATCCAGGAATGCCTGCTCAACTCGGGGCTCAAGACGTTGGTGCTGGGCATCAGCGGCGGCGTCGACTCCCTGACCGCCGGCCTGTTGGCCCAGCGGGCGATGCAAGAGTTGCGCGCACGCAAAGGTGACCAGGCCTACCGTTTTATCGCGGTGCGCCTGCCCTACGAAACCCAGTTTGACGAACACGATGCCCAGGCCTCGGTGGACTTTATCGCCCCTGACGAGCGCCACACGGTGAACATCGGCCCGGCGGTCAAATCCCTGGCCAGTGAAGTGGCGGCGTTCGAAGGCAAACACGCCGTCTCTCGAGACTTCGTGCTGGGCAACACCAAGGCGCGGATGCGCATGGTGGCGCAGTACACCATTGCCGGCGCTGCCAGTGGGCTGGTGATCGGTACCGACCATGCAGCGGAAGCGGTCATGGGCTTTTTCACCAAGTTCGGTGATGGCGCCTGCGACCTGGCACCGTTGAGCGGCTTGGTGAAAAATCAGGTGCGGGACATTGCACGGCACTTTGGTGCGCCGGAATCGCTGGTAGAAAAAATCCCGACTGCCGACCTGGAAGACCTCTCTCCAGGCAAGCCGGATGAAGCGTCCCACGGCGTGACCTACACCGAGATCGATGCGTTCCTGCACGGTGAGCCGGTGCGCGATGAAGCGTTCCGGATTATTTGCGAGACCTATCGCAAGACGCATCACAAACGGGTGATGCCGTTTTCCCCGTAGATCGCTATCGCAGGCAAGCCAGCTCCCACATTTGGAATGCATTCCCTTGTGGGAGCTGGCTTGCCTGCGATGAACGATGACTGGGAGTTACTGACCGACCACAAAAAAGCGCCTGAAAAGGCGCTTTTTTTATGACCGCAATCCTGATTATTTCAGGACAACAGCGCCTTTCATCATCGAGTTGTGGCCTGGGAACGAGCAGAAGAACTCGTATTCAGTACCCGCAGCCAGCTTCGACACATCAAAGGTCACCGAGTCTTTTTCACCTGAACCAATGATTTTGGTGTGGGCAATGATGCGAGTGTCGCCGTCTTTCAGGTAGTTCTTGTCGATACCGGCGACCATACCGTCGCCAGCGATACCGGCCATATCGGCTTTGGTGCTCAGCACCCAGTTATGGCCCATGACATTCTTTGGCAGGCTGCCCGAGTGCCCCAGGTTCACTGTGAAGGTCTTGCAGCTCTTGTCGATGGCGATTTCCGTTACTGGCTTCTTGTCGACCTGGAACGACATCTGGTCGGTGGAGTCGACGTCGATCGAGCATTTTTCGGCAGCCATCAATTGGCTGCTGGCCAATGTCAGCAGGGATACCGCAACAAGTTTGGCAAACATGGTGAATCTCCAAGGCAGGGTTAAACAAAATCCGAATAACGGGAAGGTTGCCTGATGCAGGCCGAACTTCTCATGATCTGCATCAATAAATTGTATACAACTTTAGGCTATCAGACTGATCGAGACAATCAAACAGCCTAGCGTTGATTGCCCGCCTATGATCGGCTCGTCATCCCTTACGGAGTCCGAGCCATGAATTTAAATAGCCTGTTGCGCAGCCTGCTGTCTGCTTACGCCTGTGGCGCCAGCGGTACCTACGAAAAGCCTCAACGCGAGGTTTAATTCTTTAAGAGACGCCGGCCAACCTTTACTCTTTAGCCATTACTGAGCATGGAGTCAGGTATGTCCTTGAAATCTGTATGTGTGTTTTGCGGTGCCAGCAGTGGCACTAACCCGGCCTATCGCGAAGCGGCTATTGCCCTCGGGCAGGCTTTGGCTGCGCGCAAGCTGACCCTGGTGTATGGCGGTGGCGCGGTCGGCCTGATGGGTATCGTGGCCGACGCAGCCCTGGCGGCAGGCGGCGAGGTGGTCGGAATCATTCCCGAAAGCCTGCAAAACCTTGAGATCGGCCACAAGGGCCTGACCCGTCTGGAAGTGGTGGACGGCATGCACGCCCGCAAGGCGCGGATGGCGGAGCTGAGCGACGCGTTTATCGCACTCCCCGGCGGCCTGGGCACCCTGGAAGAGTTGTTCGAAGTCTGGACCTGGGGCCAGCTCGGTTACCACGGCAAACCGTTGGGACTGCTGGAAGTGAACGGTTTCTACAGCAAACTTACCGCGTTTCTTGATCATATCGTCGGTGAAGGCTTCGTCCGTGCGCCGCATCGTGCCATGCTGCAAGTCAACGAATCGCCCGTGCAGTTGCTCGACGCGCTCGATGCCTGGCAACCGCTGGCGCTGCCCAAATGGGTGGACAAGAAACCCGATTAACCCTTGGGACGCGATTAAAGGCAGAATACGCGCCGCTCAACCTCACCTTCGACCCCAGAGGATCGCCCATGGCAAAACCTAATTACTCCTTCGCCAAACGTCAGAGAGACTTGGCCAAGGAACAGAAGAAAGAGGAAAAGCTGCAACGCAAGAAAGCGGCAGCCGATGAAGAAGCCGGTGCACTGAACCCGGATGCAGAAGGTGAAGTTGCGACTGACGAGACCGAAGCACCGAAAGATCAGGCGCCTGACGCCTGAGGCATAACACCTGTTGGAACCGGCTTAATGTGGGAGCCGGGCTTGCCCGCGATGCAGGCGACTCGGTGTCTCAGTGATACCGAGGTGATGCCATCGCAGGCAAGCCCGCTCCCACACAAGCCTGCTCCCACGGGAGTCGTGCTCACACCGTTATTCCAGCGGCATCACCGTCACCCGCACCTCCGGGTCATGGCTCCCTCCCCCCAGAATTACCCCCCGCAACGGCGAGACATCGGAAAAATCCCGGCCCCAGGCCAGGGTGATGTGCTCCAGTGCCGGCTGCACATTGTTGGTCGGGTCAAAATCCACCCACCCCAACACCGGACAAAACACCGAAACCCACGCATGGGACGCATCCGCACCGATCAGCCGTGGCTGGCCGGGCGGTGGCTGAGTCAGCAGGTAGCCGCTGATATAACGCGCTGCCAGGCCTCGGGAACGCAAGCAGGCGAGCATCAGGTGGGCAAAGTCCTGGCACACGCCGCGCCGGCGTTCCAGCACTTCCACCAGCGGCGTAGCCACTTGAGTGGCTTCGGCATCGAAGGTGAATTCGCTGAAAATCTTCTCCATCAGCGCCTGAGTCCCCAGCAATAGCGGGCGGCCCAGCGGAAAGCAGCTTTCGGAAAACTCGACGAAACTTTTCTTCAAATGCACGTAGGGCGATTCGAAGCGGTACCGACATGCCTCGATCACTTCAGCGGACATGGGCTGACTGCTATAGGTCAAGCCCTCGCGAGCCTGATCCCAGGGCAGTGACTGGCTGAAATCCAGCAGCGGTCGTGCCATGACCTCAACCGTCAGCCCGGCGTTGACCAGCAACTCATCGTGCGGCCGTTCAAACGCCAAGCGGGTGATCGGGTTGCCGAACACATCCAGCTCATCCCGGCGCGACGTCGGCTCGGGGCTGATATCCAGCTGCTGCGAGGTGCAGCGCTGCCAGGCACACGGCCGTGGCCATAAATGAGCAAGCTGCTGAGCCAGGGACACCGGGCTGTCGTAGTGGTAATGGGTATCGTGGAAAATCTGGTAGCGGGCACTCATCACACAGACACCGTTTGCTGGCTGACATCATCCACATGGGCAAAATGGCGCAAGGCCAGGCGATCGGAGACTTGCCCGCTTTCATCGGCGACCGCTTGCAGCAGGTCCGCCAGGCCATCGAGGGCTGCACGCACACTGGTTTCGCCGAACAACGGGTTCTCCAGGCAACCCAGGTCAAACCGTGCCAGGCGCTCCACCAACGGCGCCAACCCGGTCTCCCGAGGCACGCCGAAGTCATCATTCAGGCGACGCAGGGTGCGGCTCACCAGCTTCAGTTGGAACAACACCGCATGAGGGTTCTGTTCATCCAGCAGCAACAGGTCCAGCACCGGGATCAGTTGCGGCACCGCCAGGTAGCGCGAGCGGTAGGTGATACTGCTGTTGCCCAATTCCAGCAACCACTCCAGCCCCGCCTGATCGAACACCGCTACGCCGCGCAAAAACGCCGCCAGGCTGCTGCTGAGAAATTGCAGACGCTCGATACGCCGGCCCATCATCAAAAAGCGCCAGCCTTCGTCACGGGTCATGTCATCGAGAGCAAAACCGGACAACGCCGCCAGCGACATCACCAGACGGTTGAGGAAATCCAGTAACTCGCCAAAGTCCGGCGCTTCACTTTCCAGCTCCATGGCTTCGCGCTGCAACTCCACCAACGCCTGCCAGTTCTCCCGGGACAACTTGCCGCGCACCTGGGACGCCGCCCACTGCAAGCGCTGCAGATTGGCCCGCAGGCTCGACGGCCAGTCATCACCGAGCAACGCCGCTTGCAGCCGCTCAGGCAACGTGCCCTCCTCCGGCAACAGGCGCAGGCTTTCGCCAAGCTCTACTGCCGCCTGCAGCGCCAGCGGGTCGTCTCCGTCGACATAACGGGCCAGGACGACACGCAGCCAGCGCGCGCTGTCGTCGCAACGCTCGCAATAGCGGCCGAACCAGAACAGGTTTTCCACCACCCGCGACGGCAGATACGGATCACGCCGCACCAGGTCATGGGCGCCAATCGAACGTTGTGCACGCCATTGTTCTCCGCCGGGCGCCCGCTCCCCCAGCACCCAGGTGTCCTTGCTCGCGCCGCCGCGCTGCATCGACACCACTTCGGCATCGGCTTCGGCGGCCACGCGGGTCAGGCCACCGGGCAATACCCGATAACCCTCATCGCTGGCCACTGCGTAAACCCGCATGCCAATGGCTCGGTGCTGTAAATGGTCATCAACGGTGTGCCAGACCGGCGCCTGGGACAATTGCGCCAGCTCCTGGGCGACGTAAGCGTAAGGCCGTGCCTGCATACGCTCGGCCAGGGCCTGGCGTTGTTCGTGGTTCAAGTCGCGGCCGAAGACCGGGGCGAAACTCTGCGACGGGAATGCGGGTTTGATCAACAGCTCCGGCAGTTTTTCCAGGGCTTCGGCCAGCACCGGCGCTTCGCCGCACCACCAGGTGGCGATGGATGGCAGAATCAGTTCTTCGCCAAACAGGTATTGATTGATCTTCGGCAGAAAACCCAACAAGCCGGGAGACTCCAGCACACCGCTGCCCAAGGCATTGGCCACCAGCACGTTACCCTGACGCACGGCGTCGAGCAGGCCGGGCACGCCAAGGGCCGAGTCGGTGCGCAGCTCCAGTGGGTCGCAGAAGTCATCGTCCAGCCGGCGCATGATGGCGTTCACCCGGCGCAGGCCGCTGAGGGTTTTCAGGTACACAGTGGCGTCGCGCACGGTGAGGTCGCCACCTTCCACCAACGGGTAGCCGAGCTGGCGGGCCAGGTACAGGTGTTCAAAATAGCTTTCGTTGAAACGGCCTGGGGTCAGCAGCACGATCAGCGGTGGCTGGTCGTCGCCGGGTGCCTGGCGGGCCAGGGTTTCCTGCAAGGTGCGGAAGAAGCCGGTGAGGTGCTGGACCTGCAAGTCGCGGTAAAGATCCGGGAAAGCACGGGACACGATGGTGCGGTTTTCCAGGGCATAACCGGCCCCGGACGGTGCCTGGGTGCGGTCGGCGGTGACCCACCAGCGACCATCCGGTGTGCGCGCCAAGTCCACCGCGTACAGGTGCAAATAAGCCCCGTCCGGCGGCTGGATGCCCTGGCAGGGCCACAGGAAATTGTTATGGCCAAACACCAGCTCTGCCGGCAGCAAACCTTCGGCGATCAACCGTTGCGGGCCGTAGAGATCCGCCAACACCGCATTGAGCAGCCGCGCCCGCTGGGCGATGCCGGACGACAAGTGCTTCCACTCATCCGCCGCCAACACGTGGGGCAACAGGTCCAGCTCCCATGGCCGATCGGCACCCTTGGGGTCGGCATAGACGTTGTAGGTCACGCCATTTTCCTGGATCTGCCGGGTCAGCAAGGCCTGGCGCTGGGCCAATTGCGCCGGTGTGCTGCGTTGCAAGTGGTCGAGCAAGCGCTGCCAATGGGCACGGACCGCGCCGCTGTCGTCCAGCAGTTCGTGATAGGTGCCCGCAGTCAGCGGGTAACGGTCGAGCAAGTCGGACATGGAACGCTCGGCAGAGGCAAGGGAAGTCAGTATGGGGGCGCCGGGCTTATGTGGGAGCCGGGCTTGCCCGCGATGCAGGCACTTCGGTGTATCTGTTACACCGAGGTGATTCTATCGCAGGCAAGCCAGCTCCCACACAAGCCAGCTACCACATTAGAAATTTGTTGCGTTGGGGATTATGTACATTCAATCCTCTATTTTTGTTGGGAACCGCCGCAAATCCAACGTCATCGGCAACTCATCATTGATCACCACCGTCGGCACCGGCAATTTCCCGGGACTGTGCCCCAGACGGAAAAACCGCGCCATGCGCCGGCTCTCCGCTTCGTTGGCATTCACCGGCAGGCTGTCGTAATTACGCCCCCCCGGATGGGCGACATGGTACTGGCAGCCGCCCAATGAGCGTTGCATCCAGGTATCCAACAAATCGAACACCAACGGCGCATGCACCGGGATTGTCGGCTGTAGACAGTTGGCCGGTTGCCAGGCGCGGTAACGCACGCCGGCGACAAACTCACCGACTCGCCCGGTGGGGTGCAGCGGCACCGGGATACCGTTACAGGTCAGCAGGTAGCGTTGCGGCGGCAAACCACTCAACTTGACCTGCAATCGCTCCAGGGACGAATCGACATAGCGTACCGTGCCGCCCACCGCGCCCTCTTCCCCCAATACATGCCAGGGCTCCAGGGCTTGGCGCAGTTCCAGCTCGATGCCGCTGACGGCATAGTCACCGACCTTGGGAAAACGGAACTCCAGGTGCGCCGCAAACCATTCGGCCCGCAGCGGATAACCGGCGGCGTTCAACTCGACGATGACGTCGGCGAAATCCTGTTCGATAAAGTGTGGCAGCAGGAAACGGTCGTGCAGCTCAGTGCCCCAGCGCGCCAGCTTCGGCGGCGCATAGGGTTCACGCCAGAATCGTGCGACCAGCGCCCGCAGCAGCAGCTGTTGAGTCAGGCTCATCCGCGCGTGGGGTGGCATTTCAAAGGCGCGCAATTCCAGCAGCCCCAGGCGACCGGTAGCGCCGTCCGGTGAGTAAAGCTTGTCGATGCAGAATTCAGCGCGATGGGTGTTGCCGGTAACGTCGATCAGCAGGTTGCGCAACAGGCGGTCCACCAACCATGGCGGGCACTCTTCACCGGGCGCTGGCATCTGCGCGAAGGCGATTTCCAGTTCATACAGCGCATCGTTACGGGCTTCATCGACCCGAGGCGCCTGAGACGTCGGGCCGATGAACAATCCGGAAAACAGGTAGGACAATGACGGGTGGTTATGCCAGTAGCTGATCAGGCTGCGCAGCAGGTCGGGACGACGCAGGAACGGTGAGTCCTTTGGCGTGGCACCGCCGAGGACGAAGTGGTTACCGCCACCGGTACCGGTGTGGCGGCCGTCGATCATGAACTTCTCGGTGGTCAGGCGGGTTTGCCGGGCTTCTTCATAGAGGAACTCAGTGCGCTCGACCAACTCGTCCCAGGTGGCGGACGGCTGCACGTTAACCTCGATCACACCCGGGTCCGGGGTTACCCGGAAGTTGCTCAGGCGTGGATCGCTTGGCGGTTCGTAGCCTTCCAGCAGCACAGGGCAATGCAGTTCTTCGGCAGTGGCTTCAATGGCCGCCACCAACTCCAGGTAATCCTCGACCCGCTCCAGCGGCGGCATGAACAGATACAACCGCCCTTCCCGCGCTTCGGCGCACAAGGCGGTGCGCGTCAGCCAGTCGGCGGACTCGTCAATCTTCGGCTCACGGTCTGCGCTCAGAGCCGGTTCGCCATGGCTTTGCAGCTGCGAGGCGCTGGGCAGTTCGGGCAAATCCTGATTGGGGTCAGTGGGATGCACGAACGGATATTCCGCCGCCGTCACCCAAGGCTGCGAGGCCAATGGCAGGCGATAACCCAATGGAGAATCCCCCGGCACCAACCGGCAATGGTTCTCCCGCAAATACCAGCGCCCGCTCTGCCAGCGGTCATTGGCCGCCGTGCGCGCCAATGGCAGCACCTGGCCAATGACTTTATCCAGCCCTTGGCTGAATACCTTGCGCAGGCGCTCACGCTCCAGATCGTCGCCCAACCGTGGATCTTCGGCAGTAACGTTTTGTGGTAGCGCGCCTTCGCGCCACAAGTAGTAGAAGTTGTCCTCGTAGGCCGGGAAGACAAAGCGCGCCGGCAGTTTCAGGCGCTCGGCGACGCTGGCGAGAAAACGCCCAGCCATCACACCATCAACGCCGTAGTCCTGCTGCTCATCGGCAATCAATGCACTGTTATGCCAGATCGGCACGCCATCCCGACGCCAATAGCAGTTGAGGGACCAGCGCGGCAGTTGCTCGCCGGGGTACCACTTGCCCTGGCCGAAATGCACCAGGCCCTTGGGCGCGTAGTGCTTGCGCATGCGCTGGAAAAGCTCGGCGGACAGCCGACGCTTGTCCGGGCCCAGGGCAGCCGTATTCCATTCGGCACCGTCAGGATCGTCGATAGAGACGAAGGTCGGCTCGCCGCCCATGGTCAGGCGTACATCGTCCTTGATCAGGTCGCCGTCAATCTGGCGGCCCAGGGCCTGGATCGCCAGCCATTGCTCTTCGGTGTAGGGCTTGGTCACCCGTGGGGCTTCCCAGATCCGCTCTACCGACATTTCGTGGGTAAATTCACACTCGCAAGGTTCCACCAGACCACTGATAGGTGCCGCTGAAGACGGATCGGGACTACAAGCCAGCGGGATATGCCCTTCGCCCGCGAACAGGCCGGAGGTGGCATCAAGGCCGATCCAGCCGGCGCCAGGCAAATACACTTCGCACCAGGCGTGCAGGTCGGTGAAGTCCACTTCAGTGCCCGACGGGCCATCGAGGGCTTTGACGTCGGCGGTCAGCTGAATCAGGTAGCCGGACACAAACCGCGCAGCAAGTCCCAGGTTGCGCAGCAATTGCACCAGCAGCCAAGCCGAGTCGCGGCAGGAGCCGGAAGCGTTTTCCAGGGTGAACTCCGGGGTTTGTACACCGGGCTCCATGCGGATCAGGTAGCCAATGTCGGCTGCCAAGCGTTGGTTGAGCCCTACCAGGAAGTCCACGGCCGGCAACGGTGTGCGGTCGATACCGGCCAGGTAGGCGGCGAATTTCGGCGTCAGCGGCAAGGTTTCCAGGTACGGCGCCAACTCACGCTGTTCATCGGCGGCGTAGCTGAACGGGATTTTCTCGGCATAGGGCTCAAGGAAAAAGTCGAAGGGATTGAACACCGCCATCTCGGCGACCAGATCAACTTCAATGCGCAACTCATCGGTCTTTTCCGGAAACACCAACCGCGCCAGGTAATTGCCCTGAGGGTCTTGTTGCCAGTTGATGAAGTGTTGCTCGGGCAAAACCTTCAACGCATACGACAAAATCCGCGTACGGCTATGGGCTGCCGGACGTAGGCGCACAATCTGCGGGCCGAGCTCGACCGAGCGGTCGTAGCGGTAGTGCGTAACATGGTGCAACGCGACATGAATCGACACGGCGGCCTCCTGCGAGCCAGAGCATGAAACAAAGCGCGCAAGACTTATGCCAGTGCGGGAGCTGTTGCGCTTTATCAATGGACCCGGTGCAGTACAGCACCAAAACGGCGCGATGACTGCCGTCGTGGTGCGAGGGTTGCACATATTTGTGGCGGGAGTGCGGGGGTGGGTGGTGAATCTACCCAGATGACAAGCCGTGCCGTGGTACCTATCGGTTTTTATGCGAGGCTTTTAATGCCTGGCGAAGACGGCGGATTTCCACGAGTTTAATACGCATCTCTCGCTGAACGGCACTGTTGAGTATCAATAGGCCAAACAGCGGAAAAACCAGCGCGAGACCATAAAGAACAGCGTGTGGGTTGTACTGAATCATTGGAAGCACAAACACAAGGCAAGCGAAGTAAATGCCCACCATTACCCACATCCACGACGGTCGCCCACGCAAAATCATGAAATTGCTATGGACCGTCAGCAGGATCAGAAACGCTCCGGTGAGCATGATCGAAAAACCCAATCCGCCAGCGAGAGGCGCATCACGAAAATAGGTCGCTAAGGAAAGCGCTGTAGTGAAACCCAAAGAAAAATAGGCCGCAAATACACCACCGATAAAAGTAAGGAAGTAATGCCTGAAAAAATCACGAAGTGTCATCAACTCGCTCATTCGCCCACCTCCTCATACAGCCCCAATGCGATGGTTTTTACGTTGCCCGTATAAGCACTCCCAACAAAGCCTGCCGTTGCGCCTAAGGCGTCTTTAATTTGGGTCTTGGTACTGTGTTTAAGTTGAGTCGGGGTAAAACGCTTGGGCAACTCGCCCGACAATTGCTTGAGCTTGAGCATCTTCGATGTCAGCCGGGGATCATTGATGGTCAGCAGTTCTTTTGTGAGCTTCGCTCTTTCTTGTCGATTCAAGCCACGAAGCACTTCGCGCAAGGTCTTGCCTGTGGCCGCCTTAGCGACATTGACGAGTTTAATCGTCGTGAGGGCGGATGCGCCTACTCCAGCTAACGATACTGCGTCCAAAACAGTTGAGGTGTTCTGATACCACGCCTCGCTGTCGAGCCAATCATTTCCTTCTGGCCTGGCGACCTCGAGTACCGTTCGAGTAATGCCATTGAAACACTGGAGTGCGCTTGCACCGGCAGCCGCGTATCCGACCACAACGATGACGGAGCTCGCGCCGGCGCTGAAGGGAACCAAAATGGTTCCGCTGGCAATAGCAGCCCAACTGATGACAGCACCTACACACGAAATAGTGGTATTCATCGCCTCGCCAATCAGGCGGGACTCGCGAGGATTACTGACAACGTGTTCAGCAAATTGCGTAGGGGCAATGTACTTCTGCGCCTCCCGTAAAATAACGCGCTTGGGCGTAATGCTACAGAGTGGCTTGAATTCACGCAGGGTCACTATGTTGAAGTCAGCATCGATATAAACCACACCGGCCCCCACAATGCCGGGGTCCGCATCAATGGCGGCAAATAAACGCGGCAGGTTGAGCTGACTTTCGATGCGCTGGCGAGCCATGAACTGGGAGCGGTTGGAGTCCATGCCGATGCTGAGCAGAGGGTTGCTCATAGAGGTGTTCTTCCTTGAAAGGGTCGGGTATCCGGACAGGCCTCATCGCAGGCAAGCCAGCTCCCACATTTGACTGTGTTCACAAATCAAAATGTGGGAGCTGGCTTGCCTGCGATGGCGATTGAATGGGCGCCACCTTAACAAACAGGCTACCCACCTGCTAGAAAGCAAAACGCCAGCGCGAAGGCTGGCGTTTTGTGGTTCAGGCACCGATCAACGCGGCACTACCGGCTTGCGGGCTGGCTTTTTGCCTTTGCCCTTGGCCGCGTCGGTGCGTTCCTTGGCGGCCTGCTTGTTGCGGGCCATGGCCGCGGCCTTGGCTTGTTCGCGCTTGTCCCAAGGGTTGCTGCCATCACTGCCACGCGGCGGCAAGCCGGTGTGCTGGGTGAGGATCCTGGTGGTGGTTTCCTTGGCGACCTTATGGCTGCCGGCCGGCGTCGAGTTCTTGCGACGGGCGCTCTGGTAGCTGTCGGTAGCCGGCTGGTGCAACGGAATCAGTTGCTCCTTGCCCGGCCCGATCAGGTCGGCGCGGCCCATGCGGGTCAATGCTTCACGCAACATCGGCCAGCCTTTCGGATCGTGGTAGCGCAGGAACGCCTTGTGCAGACGGCGCTGTTCTTCGCTCTTGACGATGGTCACCGCGTCGCTCTTGTAGGTGACCTTACGCAGCGGGTTCTTGCCCGAGTGGTACATCGCGGTGGCGGTGGCCATCGGCGACGGATAGAACGCCTGCACCTGGTCGGCGCGGAAGCCGTTACCCTTGAGCCACAGGGCCAGGTTCATCATGTCTTCATCGGTGGTGCCCGGGTGGGCGGCGATGAAGTAAGGAATCAGGTACTGCTCCTTGCCTGCTTCCTTGGTGTACTTCTCGAACATGCGCTTGAACTTGTCATAGCTGCCGATGCCCGGCTTCATCATCTGGTTGAGCGGACCTTCCTCGGTGTGTTCCGGGGCGATCTTCAGGTAGCCACCGACGTGGTGGGTCACCAGCTCTTTCACGTATTCCGGCGACTCGACGGCCAGGTCGTAGCGCAGGCCGGAAGCGATCAGGATCTTCTTCACACCCGGCAACGCACGGGCGCTGCGGTACAGCTGGATCAAGGAGGAGTGGTCAGTGTTCAGGTTCGGGCAAATGCCAGGGAACACGCAGGATGGCTTGCGGCACGCGGATTCGATTTCCGGGCTCTTGCAGGCGATGCGGTACATGTTCGCGGTCGGGCCGCCGAGGTCGGAGATCACACCGGTAAAACCCGGGACCTTGTCGCGGATTTCTTCGATTTCGCGAATGATCGACTCTTCGGAACGGTTCTGGATGATCCGGCCTTCGTGCTCGGTGATCGAGCAGAAAGTGCAGCCGCCGAAGCAGCCACGCATGATGTTCACCGAGAAGCGGATCATGTCGTAGGCCGGGATCTTTTCCTTGCCGTACGCCGGGTGCGGGACACGTGCGTATGGCATGCCGAACACGTAGTCCATTTCTTCGGTGGTCATGGGAATGGGCGGCGGGTTGAACCACACGTCCACTTCACCGTGCTTCTGCACTAGGGCGCGGGCGTTGCCTGGGTTGGTTTCCAGGTGCAACACACGGTTGGCGTGGGCATACAGGACCGAGTCGCCACGGACTTTTTCTACCGATGGCAGACGGATCACCGTCTTGTCCCGGGTCATGCGCGGGCTGGCCAGGATCTGTACGACCTTGGCCTCTTCCGGATCTTCAACCGGACCCTTTTCCTGCTCGATGGCGCAGGCCTGGGTGTCCTGGGTATTCACATACGGGTTGATGATCTTGTCGATCTTGCCCGGACGGTCGATACGCGTGGAGTCCACTTCGTACCAGCCTGCCGGCGTGTCGCGGCGAATGAACGCAGTACCGCGCACGTCGGTGATGTCTTCAATCTTGTGGCCCCACGACAGGCGCTGGGCGACCTCGACGATGGCCCGCTCGGCGTTGCCGTACAGCAGGATGTCGGCGCAGGCGTCAATCAGGATCGAGTTACGCACCCGGTCTTGCCAGTAGTCGTAGTGAGCGATACGGCGCAGGGAAGCTTCGATGCCGCCGAGCACGATCGGCACGTGCTTGTAGGCTTCCTTGAGGCGCTGGCTGTAGACCAGGCTCGCGCGATCCGGACGTTTACCCGCCATGCCACCTGGGGTGTAGGCGTCGTCGGAGCGGATTTTCTTGTCGGCGGTGTAGCGGTTGATCATCGAGTCCATGTTGCCGGCCGCGACGCCGAAAAACAGGTTCGGCTCGCCGAGCTTCATGAAGTCGTCTTTGGACTGCCAGTTGGGCTGGGCAATGATCCCGACGCGAAAGCCCTGGGACTCCAGCAGCCGGCCAATGATTGCCATGCCAAACGAGGGGTGGTCGACGTAGGCATCACCGGTGACGATGATGATGTCGCATGAATCCCAGCCAAGCTGATCCATCTCCTCCCTGCTCATCGGCAGGAATGGCGCAGGACCGAAGCATTCGGCCCAGTACTTGGGATAGTCAAATAACGGCTTGGCTGTTTGCATGACGATGACCGGTGTTGAGATGAAAAATCGCGGGCGCGGAATATAGCACAAAATTTGACCAATTCCGACGGTAGCGGTCGCAATTGTGGGAAGCCCATCGCGGGCAAGCCCACTCCCACAGGGAACGCATTCCATTGTGGGAGCGGGCTTGCCCGCGATGGGGACCGAACAGGCGCTAAACCTTACTCGTCGTCGAAGTTATAACTGCCCGGCGCAAGGTTCTCGAAACGGGTGTATTTGCCGATAAACGCCAGGCGCGCGGTGCCGATGGGGCCGTTACGCTGTTTACCGATAATGATTTCCGCGATGCCCTTGTGCTCGGTTTCCGGGTGATACACCTCGTCCCGGTATACAAACATGATCACGTCAGCATCCTGCTCGATCGCTCCGGATTCCCGCAAGTCGGAGTTGATCGGGCGCTTGTTCGGCCGTTGCTCCAGGGAACGGTTGAGCTGCGACAGCGCAACCACCGGGCAATTGAATTCCTTGGCCAGGGCTTTCAACGAGCGGGAGATCTCGGAAATCTCGTTGGTCCGGTTGTCGCCGCCGGAACCGGGGATCTGCATCAGCTGCAGGTAGTCGATCATGATCAGGCCAACATCACCGTGCTCACGCACCAGACGACGGGTTCGGGCGCGCATTTCCGAGGGACTGATACCAGCGGTGTCATCGATGAACAGCTTGCGGTCGTTGAGCAGGTTGACGGCCGAGGTCAGGCGCGGCCAGTCGTCGTCTTCCAGGCGGCCGGCCCGGACCTTGGTCTGGTCAATGCGGCCCAGCGACGAAAGCATACGCATGATCAACGACTCACCTGGCATCTCCAGGGAGTAAACCAGTACGGCCTTCTCGCTGCGCAGTACCGCGTTCTCCACCAGGTTCATGGCGAAGGTGGTCTTACCCATGGACGGACGGCCAGCGACGATGATCAGGTCAGACGGCTGCAAGCCGCTGGTCATGCCATCGAGGTCGGTGTAGCCGGTGGACAGGCCGGTGATGGCGTTGTCGGTGTTGAACAAGGTGTCGATCCGGTCGATGGCCTTGGTCAGCAGGTCGTTGACGCTCACCGGGCCGCCGGTTTTTGGCCGGGCTTCGGCGATCTGGAAGATCTGGCGCTCGGCTTCGTCGAGGATTTCTTCCGCCGTGCGCCCTTCCGGGTTGAAGGCACTGTCGGCGATTTCCGTGGCGATACCGATCAGTTGCCGCAAGGTCGCCCGTGCGCGAACGATCTGCGCATAGGCCTTGATGTTGGCTACCGATGGGGTGTTTTTCGCCAGTTCGCCCAGGTAACCGAGACCGCCCACTTGCGACGTCTGACCTTCCTTGTCCAATTGCTCGGCAAGGGTCACGACGTCGATGGGAGAGTTCAGATCGGCCAGTTTGGCGATGGCACGGAAGATCAGGCGGTGGTCATGGCGATAGAAGTCACCGTCCGAGACTTGATCCAGCACGCGTTCCCAGGCGTTGTTGTCCAGCATCAGACCACCGAGCACGGCCTGTTCGGCCTCGATGGAGTGCGGCGGCACCTTCAGGGCAGCGGTTTGCAGATCGTATTGCTCGGGAGCGGAGATATCGTTCATGGCCACTTGGAATAGTTGGAAAATCAGGAACTATAGGAAAACAACAAAAGGCAGAAAAACAAAAGGCACGACCTGTAAACAGGATCGTGCCCGATGTTAACCGCCTGACACGCGAGGTGCCAGTCAGTTAAGTGCTGCTTAAGCTGCTACCACAACAACGCGTACGGTTGCTTCGACTTCAGCGTGCAGGTGCACAGCTACATCGAATTCGCCAACGTTGCGGATGGTGCCGTTCGGCAGACGAACTTCGCTCTTCTGCACTTCAACGCCGGAGGCGGTCAGTGCATCAGCGATGTCGTGGGTGCCGATCGAACCGAACAGCTTGCCTTCGTCACCGGCGGTGGCAGTGATAGTCACTTCCAGCTCAGCCAGTTGGGCAGCGCGAGTTTCGGCCGAAGCTTTTTTGTCTGCTGCTGCTTTTTCCAGCTCAGCACGACGCTCTTCAAACGCAGCCAGGTTGGCAGCGGTTGCAGCGGTGGCTTTGCCGTATGGCAGCAGGTAGTTACGACCGTAACCGGCCTTAACGTTCACTTTGTCGCCCAGGTTGCCCAGGTTGGCGACTTTTTCCAGAAGGATCAGTTGCATGTGAAAATCCTCTAACTTTTAACCTTCACCGTTCGCATTGTCGGCGTCTTTCGGCGCCAAACGTCCGCGAAAATCAATCAGGCCGTCGACAATGGCCAAAACCACGAGTAACGGATAGATCAGTTGCATAAACAGCAACAGCGTCACGTACAACCCCACCAGCCAAAACTTGGCCAGGCGCTTTTGCGCCACCAGCCCGTGCATCAGGGCCAGTCCGGCAAACACCAGCGGTACACTGCACAACGGCGTCAACATGGCCATTTGTGGACCGAAGTTCGGCCCTACAAGCATGAGCGCCAGCAGCAACATCGCCGGGCCTGCGGGGATTCTGATACTGCGAAACTCGCGACCAAAACCACCCGGGTTATACAACAACGCCTGCCAGTAGCGCCCAAGAATCAGGCTCAGCACACTGACGATCTGCAACAGTGCCGCTATCAGGCCGGTCAGTACCGGTGCAATCAGTGATGCAAGGCGCGCTCGCTCCTCTACCGACAACTTCTGGTAGAGATCCCCGAGGGCCAGCGGCAGGATTTTTACCAACTCCTGCGCCAGCGCCTCGATTTGCGGGCGGAAAGCCGCGCCTAACACCACCGCGTACACCACTCCTAATGCCACGCTGACCAGCAGCGTACGGTTCCAGGACTCACTTGCGCGTAAAACCAACGCAAGGCTCGAAGACCCCAGCAGTACCAGAAGTACCCGTGGATCGTCGAATTGCAACCACCAGATCAAGGCCGGCAGCAACCCCAGGGCAAGGACACCAAGGGCATCCTTCAAACCGCGCCGCAGCAGCACAAGGCAACCTGCGGCAGCACCCAACCAATACAACAACGGCAATGCTGCACATCCAGCCACTACCAGAGTGGCCTGCACACGACCGCGCATGATGAACTCAGCTAAGGCGCGCATGCATTCAATCCCTTACTACTTGTCGACTGCCCGGTCTCAGCGGCCGTGGCTGTCGGTGTAGGCCAGCAGGGCCAGGAAGCGGGCGCGCTTGATAGCGGTGGCCAGCTGACGCTGATAACGAGCTTTGGTACCGGTGATGCGGCTTGGAACGATTTTGCCGGTCTCGGATACGTAGGCTTTCAGAGTGTTGAGATCTTTGTAATCGATCTCCTTCACGTCTTCAGCGGTGAAGCGGCAGAATTTACGACGACGGAAGAAACGTGCCATTTGATAGGCTCCTTAAAAGGTCCGTGGATTACTCGTCAGCGTTATCGCTGTTGTCGCTGTCATCACTATCAACGCTATCAGCGCCTTCGTGCTCAGGACGGTCGCGACGCTCACGGCGCTCACTGCGGTTTTCTTCAGCCTTGAGCATCTCGGATTGGCCGGTAACGGCTTCTTCGCGACGGATGACCAGGTTACGGATCACTGCATCGTTGTAGCGGAAGTTGTCTTCCAGCTCGGCCAGGGCCTTGCCAGTGCACTCAACGTTCAGCATCACGTAGTGAGCCTTGTGAACATTGTTGATTGCGTAGGCCAGTTGACGACGGCCCCAATCTTCCAGACGGTGGATTTTGCCGCCGTCTTCTTCGATCAGCTTGGTGTAACGCTCAACCATGCCGCCGACTTGCTCGCTTTGATCCGGGTGGACCAAAAAGATGATTTCGTAATGACGCATGAATGCTCCTTACGGGTTGTAGCCTGCCGCTCAAAAACGGTCAGACAAGGAGTGAATGACACTTATGGATCTTGCCGAAGGGAGGCACATAGGTGCCCGCCAGGAAGGCAAGGGGCGCAATTGTAGAGAAGGGGGAGGAAGGGCGCAAGGCAATTGGTGATTATTTGAACAATGCAGGATCAAGGCAAACACAAAACAAATGTGGGAGCTGGCTTGCCTGCGATGACCATGGCACAGGCAACATCTCTGCTGACTGACACACCGTCATCGCGGGCAAGCCCGGCTCCCACAGGGTCTGCGGCGCTCTTGGGCCTTACTTCTTGGCCTTAGCCTTGGCGCCACGCTGACGCAAGGCTTCAAACAGGCAAACACCGGTTGCCACGGACACATTGAGGCTGCTGACGCTACCGGCCATCGGCAGTTTCACCAGGTAATCACAATGCTCACGCGTCAGGCGACGCATGCCCTTGCCTTCAGCACCCATGATCAAAATGGTCGGGCCGGTGAGGTCCTGGTCATAAATGCTGACCTCGGCCTCCCCCGCCGTACCCACAACCCACAGGCCGCGCTGCTGGAGTTTCTCCAGGGTGCGAGCCAGGTTGGTCACGGCCACCAACGGAATCACTTCCGCAGCGCCGCAGGCGACTTTACGCACCACAGGCGTCAAGGTCGCCGATTTGTCTTTAGGCACAATCACCGCCAATGCACCGGCAGCATCCGCCGAACGCAGGCAGGCACCCAGGTTATGCGGGTCGGTCACCCCATCCAGCACCAACAACAGCGGCGCACCCTCGGTACGGTCGAGCAGCTCGTCGAGCATCGCTTCGCCCCAGACCTGGCTCGGACTCACATCCGCCACTACGCCCTGGTGAACGCCTTCAACCCAAGCGTCCATTTCCCGACGCTCGGCCTGACCTATCGCCACACGGTTTTCGTTGGCCAGCTCGACCAGCGCTTGTACACGCGGCTCACTACGACCCTCCGCCAACCACACCTGCTTGACGCGTTTCGGGTGGTGACGCAGCAATGCTTCTACGGCGTGCACACCGTAGATTTTTTCCAGACTCATGGTTTTGCCTTAGGTTTGCGCGACCCGCCGCTTTTCGCGGGAGCCGAACCCGCTTTGGGCGGGCCTTTACGGTGTTTACTTGGCTTGCTCGACGGCTTTTCCGCCCCGTGGGACTTTCCCCCAGACGCCGCTTTACCACCGCTTTTCGCTTCGTTCAGCAGTGCCTGTTTCAGTTCACGGCTTTTACGCAGCTCGGCATTTTTTGCCGCGGCATCGCTTGGACGGTAAGCCTCGGGGGCTTTTTCCTTGGTAGACGAACGACGACCAGCCTTGGCTGGCGCAGGCTCGGCGGCAGTTGCTTTCGCAGGAGCCCCTTTGCCTTTGGCGGCTGGCGCTGCGGTTTCGCTACCACGCTTTTTACGGCCAGTCGGTTCCGCGGGCTTGTCAGGCATACCGAAGTCGATCTTGCGCTCATCGAGGTCAACACGCATGACCTGTACTTCCACGGTATCGCCCAGGCGGAAGCTGCGACCGGTGCGCTCGCCCGCCAGGCGGTGATGCACGGGGTCGAAGTGGTAGTAGTCACCCGGCAAGGCGGTGACGTGCACCAGACCCTCGACGTAGATGTCGGTCAGCTCCACGAACAGACCAAAGCCGGTCACGGCGGTGATCACACCCGGGAACGACTCGCCCACACGGTCTTTCATGAACTCGCACTTGAGCCAGTTCACCACGTCACGGGTGGCTTCGTCAGCACGACGCTCGCTCATCGAGCACTGCTCGCCCAACTGCTCCAGGCCCGCCTCGTCGTACGGATAAATCCGCGCCTTCGGAATGGTCATGGCGCCAGCACGCTTGACGTGCGGGGTGTTCTGCTTGGAATGGATCACGCTGCGGATCGCGCGGTGCGTGAGCAAGTCCGGGTAACGGCGAATCGGCGAGGTGAAGTGGGTATACGCCTCGTAATTCAGGCCGAAGTGGCCCTGGTTATCAGCGCTGTACACCGCCTGGCTCAGAGAGCGCAGCATCACGGTCTGAATCACGTGATAATCCGGACGATCCTTGATGCTGGCCAGCAGTGCCTGATAGTCCTTCGGCGTCGGGCCGTCCTTGCCTTTGTGCAGGGACAGGCCGAGTTCACCCAGGAACGCGCGCAGCTTCTCCAGACGCTCCGGCGGCGGGCCGTCGTGCACCCGGTACAACGCAGGAATCTCGTGCTTTTTCAGGAATTCCGCAGTGGCCACGTTGGCCGCCAGCATGCACTCCTCGATCAGCTTGTGCGCATCGTTACGCGTGGTCGGGGTGATTGCGGCGATCTTGCGCTCGGAGCCGAAAACAATTCGGGTTTCCTGAGTTTCAAAATCGATCGCACCACGTACGTGACGAGCACCCAGTAGTACTTTGTAAAGCGCGTAGAGCTGCTTGAGGTGCGGCACGACATGGCCGTACTCACCGCGCAGCGCTTTGGCTTCACTGGTTTTCGGCTGTTCCAGGATGGTGCTGACCTTGTTGTAGGTCAGGCGCGCCTGGGAGTGGATCACCGCTTCGTAGAACTGGTAGTCGGTCATTTCGCCGGTTTTCGAGATAGTCATCTCGCACACCATGGCCAAACGGTCGACTTTCGGGTTCAGGGAGCACAGGCCGTTGGACAGCTGCTCAGGCAGCATCGGGATCACGCGCTCAGGGAAGTACACCGAGTTGCCGCGCACCTGGGCTTCGTTATCCAGGGCCGAACCGATCTTCACGTAGCTGGACACGTCGGCAATCGCGACGAACAACTTCCAGCCGCCGGAGAACAGGCGCAGTTTGCCGGGCTTGGCTTCGCAGTAGACAGCATCGTCGAAGTCGCGGGCATCTTCGCCGTCAATGGTGACGAACGGCAGATGACGCAGGTCGATGCGCTTCTCTTTGTCTTTTTCTTCGACTTCCGGCTTCAGCTTGGCGGCTTCTTTGAGCACCGCCTCAGGCCAGACGTGAGGAATATCGTAGGTGCGCAGCGCAACATCGATTTCCATGCCCGGCGCCATGTAGTTGCCGACCACTTCGACGATATCGCCCTGTGGCTGGAAGCGCGGGGTTGGCCAGTGGGTGATTTTCACCTCGACGAACTGACCGACCTTGGCAGCGCCATTGCGGCCCGGGGTGACCAGCACTTCCTGCTGGACCTTCGGGTTATCCGGAATAACGAAGCCGATACCGCCTTCTTCGAAGTAACGGCCAACGATGGACTCGTGGGCACGGGACACCACTTCGACGATCACACCCTCACGACGACCGCGACGATCCAGGCCGGACACACGGGCCAGGGCACGGTCACCATCGAACACCAGGCGCATTTGCGCCGGGCTCATGAACAGGTCGTCGCTGCCGTCGTCCGGGATCAGGAAGCCAAAACCGTCGCGGTGGCCACTGATGCGACCCAGGATCAGGTCAAGCTTGTCCACCGGCGCGTAAGTACCGCGGCGGGTGTAGATCAGTTGAGCGTCGCGCTCCATGGCGCGCAGGCGGCGACGCAGGGCTTCGAGTTGGTCCTCTGTGGTCAGACCAAACTCTTCGACCAGCTGCTCGCGGCTAGCAGGCGAACCCCGATCGGCGAGATGCGCCAGGATCAGTTCACGGCTAGGAATAGGGTTTTCATATTTTTCCGCTTCACGAGCGGCCTCGGGATCGAGGGACTGCCAATCGGCCATTAGAGAGTTTTCACCTTGTCTATATGCGGGTTAGTTTGGCATACGCGTATTGAAACGGGAAATTTCAGGTGTCAACAAGCCCGTAAAAGCACTTTGCAGCCCCCGGAATGCACCTTGCGCGACCGCCTGCGAAATTTTCCAGGCTTTTTTGATGACGGGGGTTTACAGTCAAAAGTGCGCTGCGTATAGTGCGCGCCATCGACGACGGCAACGTTGCCGATACTGCCCAGATGGTGAAATTGGTAGACACGCCAGCTTCAGGTGCTGGTGACCGCAAGGTCGTGGAAGTTCGAGTCTTCTTCTGGGCACCAATTCCAAACTCAAGGCTGAGCCTTGAGTCTCACAAAAACCCGCGAAAGCGGGTTTTTGCGTTACAGGCCTTTGATTTTTAACGAAAAACTTGATTTATAATTTCAAATCAGGGGTTTACAGATCAAAAGCCGCTCCGTATAGTTCGCTCCATCAACAGCGGCAACGTTGCTGATACTGCCCAGATGGTGAAATTGGTAGACACGCCAGCTTCAGGTGCTGGTGACCGCAAGGTCGTGGAAGTTCGAGTCTTCTTCTGGGCACCAATTCCAAACTCAAGGTTAAGCCTCGAGTCTCACAAAAACCCGCGAAAGCGGGTTTTTGCGTTTCTGTCCGCTGAAAATCTCACCCGCAATTCCGCCCTGAAGGCGCACCTGAGAAACTTTATCGTTTATCCTGCTCACGATTTGTTGCACTTAAGTGAGGAACCCTGCGAATGATGATCCGCGATACCCGTCTCAAGACATCCCTTCTGCGTGGCTTGACCATCACTCTGCTCGGCCTGACCCTGCTCTCGCCCGCTGCTTATTCTGCCGACAAGGTTGCACTGACCTTGTACAACGGCCAACACAAGGAGGTCGGCGATGAACTCGCCAAGGCCTTCGAAGCCAAGACCGGCATCCACGTCAATGTACGCAAGGGCAGCAGCAATCAACTGGCCAGCCAGGTCGTCGAAGAAGGCGACCGCTCCCCTGCCGACGTGATCTACACCGAAGAATCACCGCCATTGAACAAACTCGGCGAGCAAGGCCTGCTAGCGACCATCGACGCCAGCACCCTCGACGTACTGCCCAAGGAATATGTGGCCGGCAACGGCGCCTGGATGGGCGTGACTGCACGCACCCGCGTCGTGGCCTTCAACCCGAAACTGATTGCCGAGAAAGACCTGCCCAAGTCGGTACTGGATTTTGCCGGCCCCGAGTGGCAAGGCAAGGTCGGCTTTGTGCCTACCAGCGGCGCATTCCAGGAGCAGGCGGTGGCGATCATCAAGCTGCACGGGCGCGAAGCCGCTGAAGAATGGCTGACCGGCCTGCGCGCATTCGGCAAGGTCTACAGCAACAACATGGTCGCCCTGAAAGCCGTGGAAAACGGTGAAGTCGCCACCGTCCTGGTGAACAACTACTACTGGTTCGCCCTGAAGAAAGAAAAAACCAATCTGGATTCGCAACTGCACTACTTCACCGACGGTGATGCGGGCGGCTTGATTACCGTATCCGCCGCTGCCGCATTGAAGTCCAGTAAACACCCGAAAGAAGCCCAGCAACTGCTGGCCTTCATGGCCAGCGAAGAAGGCCAGCGGGTGATCACCAATACCTCGGCTGAATACCCACTACGCAAAGGCATGGAGTCCAACCGAGGCCTCAAGCCTTTCAGCGAACTGCAACCGCCGAAAGTCACTCCTGCCGACCTGGGCAACGCCGAAGAAGCTCTGGACCTGGAACGTGACGTTGGCTTGAACTGATGAACCCATCGCTGCCCGCCCCCGCCTCTCGCGGGGGTTTTATTCCAAGACGCAAACGCCCTTCGATCTGGCTGCTGTTGCCGGTATTGCTGTTGGTGGGCCTAAGCCTGTTGCCATTGGTGTATGTCGGCCTCAAGGCTTGGCAGGCAGGCTGGACTGAGGCCGTGCATCTGCTGTGGCGGCCCTATGTATTCGGACTGCTGCGCAACACCCTTGCATTGATGATCGGCGTCACCGTGGCTTGCGGCGTGATTGGGCTGTCACTGGCCTGGTTGCTGGAACGCAGCAACCTGCCGGGACGGCGTATCTGGGGAGTGATCCTGTGCCTGCCGTTTGCGGTACCGGCATTTGTCAGCAGCTTTACCTGGGTATCCCTGAGCGCGAATTTCGAAGGGCTGGGCGGGGCGATCCTGGTGATGACCCTGTCCAAATACCCACTGGTGTTTCTGCCGGTAGCAGCGACCCTGCGCAACCTTGATCCCTCCCTGGAAGAATCGGCCCGCACCCTGGGACTGAGTCGCTGGGGCGTATTCTTTCGCATCACCTTGCCGCTGTTATGGCCGTCGTTGCTGGCCGGCTCACTGCTGATCGCCCTGCATATGCTGGTGGAGTTCGGCGCCTTGTCGATCATCGGCCTGCAGACCTTTACCACCGCGATCTATCAGCAGTTCGAACTGGAATTCAGCAACGCCAATGCGGCGATGCTCTCGGCAGTACTGCTGGTGATGTGCCTGACCTTGCTGTGGCTGGAGTTGCGCGTACGCGGCAAGGGCCGACACGTGCGTACCGGCCAGGGCGCGGCGCGGCATGCCGAGCAAGTTCGACTGGGTAAGTGGGCTCCACTGGGACAGCTGTATTGCTTGATGCTGGCGATTATTGGCAGCGGCATTCCACTGGGAATGCTTGGTTATTGGCTGGCGGTTGGCTCGTCGGCGGCGTTTCCCGTGGCCGAGATCAGCGAAGCGCTGCTTTCATCATTGGCGCTGTCCCTGGGCGGCGCAGCGCTGTGTTTGGTGCTGGCGGTGCCGGTAGGCCTGCTGGTGGTGCGCTACAAGGGCCAATTGGCACTGTGGGCCGAGCGTTTGCCGTATCTGTTGCATGCCCTTCCCGGCCTGGTGATTGCGTTGACGCTGGTGTATTTCGCCCTGCATTACGTGCCGGCGCTGTACCAGACCTCGGCGCTGCTGTTGATCGCTTATGCATTGCTGTTCTTGCCGCTGGCCCAGGCGCCGATTCGTACGGCGCTGAACAAGGCGGCACCGCAGTTGGAGGAAGCCGCAAGAACGCTGGGGGCGTCGTCATTCAGTGCGTTTTGTCGGGTGACCCTGCCGATAATCTTCCCTGCACTGGGGGCGGCGTTTGCACTGGTGTTTTTGGATGCGATGAAGGAGCTGACGGCGACGTTGCTGCTTAGCCCGACGGGACTGAATACATTGGCCACGGCCGTCTGGGCACACACCTCGAATGTGGAATTTGCGGCGGCTGCGCCTTATGCGGCGTTGTTGATTCTGGTGTCGGGGCTGCCGGTTTATCTGCTGACGACGCGGATGTATCTGAGCCGCTGAGATCGCTATCGCAGGCAAGCCAGCTCCCACAGTTGAACGCACTCCAAATGTGGGAGCTGGCTTGCCTGCGATGACGCCGGACCAGACAACACTAGGCTCGGAACTGCCCCAGGCTCGCCTTCAACTGCGCCGCCAAACCATCCAGCACTTTGCCGCTCGCCGTGGTCTCCACCACCGCCAAGGCCGCACGTTCAGCCTGGGCATGGATGATCTCCACCCGCCCACGCACCGCATGAGCCCCCTTGGCCTGATGCTCCGCCGCGCGGGTCGCCAGGCCAATCGCCGCATGCACCTGCTCCACCGATGCCTGCACCGATTGCTGCAAGCGCACACTGTCGCGCAGCACCAGCAAACCTTCACTCGCTTGACGCCCAGCCTTGTCAATCGTCGCCACTGCCTCACGGGCACCCTGCTGCAAGGCAACGATATGAGCCTGAATGTCACCGGTAGAGCTTTGCGTCTTGCTGGCCAACGCCCGCACCTCATCGGCCACCACCGCAAAACCGCGCCCGGTCTCACCGGCACGGGCCGCTTCGATGGCCGCATTGAGCGCCAACAGGTTGGTCTGCTCAGCAATCCCATGGATCACCGTCAACACCACTTCGATCTGCTCGCTTTGCTGCGCCAGGCGCTCGATGACCTTGGCGCCATCTTCCACTTGCCCGGCCAGCGCCTCGATCAGGCTGCCAACCTCAGCGGAAGTACGCGAGTTCTCATCGGTGGCGTGACGGATATCCACCACCTGCTGCAACGCCGCTTGCATGGCATGGCTTTCCGCCTGGGCCTCATCGGCCATCTGCGACAATGCCCGCAGGCTTTCGGCAACTTCATCGCGCTGCAAGCCGGCAGCCGCATCGGCGCCCGCGTTGCGCAGGGTCATGGCGCCGATTTCCACGCCAGTACGCTGGGCCACATCGCCCGCCTCACGCACGATAGGCTGCAACTTATCCACAAAGCGATTGACCGCCGAGGCCATGTCACCGATTTCATCCCGACTGCTGATCTGCACACGCTTGGTCAGGTCACCCTCACCGGCCGCCAGGTCATCCATGGCGGCGATCAGCAGCTTCAAGCGATTGACCACCCGACGTCCGAGCACCACGGCAATCAGCAGCAACACACCAAAACCAACGACCGCCAGGCCCATGCCGATGCGCCAGCGCAAAGTGCCGGCGGCTTCCTGCACCGCACTGCTGGTATTGGCCGTCATTTGGGTTGCGGTGGCTTGTGCCGACTGCAAGCGTGCGCCCATGGCCGCCGCGCTGTCCGCAGCCGCACCCTTCAGGCTATCGCCCACCAATTGATCGCTGCTGGCGATCAGCGCCGCGAAGCGCTTATCAAGGGCAGCCAGATCAGCGTCCACCGAGGCAGTCGAAACGCCCATGACGACCTTACCGATCTCCACACCATTAGGGCTGATGGACGATTCAAGGTAGTAGACCGACGGATCATTCTTCGCGGCATCCAGCAGCTTATCCAACGCTCGCTCGCCTTTGCCCTTGTCCAGCAGCGCCTGGTTGATCGGGTTATCACGATTCAAATAACGGGTCAGATGCTGGCCGGCGGCATCGTCGTACACCACAAACAACACATTGGGGTTGCGCTGGGCGCGCCGGGCAAATTCAGAGAGTGTCGGCACATCGCTGTCCCACATCGCACGCGGTGCTACTGAAGCCAGCAACTGGGCCATGTCATTGGCCGAGTCCTTCAAGTCTTTTTCCAGGGTCGCACGCAGTTGCTGCTGCTCTTCCTGCAATCGGGAGGAAAGCCCCGCCGTCAGACGCTGTCGCGTACTGGAAGACAGGTTGTCCAGACTTGAGGTGACTTCCTTTCCAGCCTGTGTCAGTTCACCCGACAACTTTTGACTGTCCACGCCCAGGCGATTACCCAAATCGGCTTCCAGGGCAGTCACCGTGCTCCGCGTCAGAGCGACGGCCACCAGCACCTGCACCAGAAGAGCGATACCTAGGGTAACGAACACCGGCCGCAACAGACGGCTTTGTAACAGCGAGAGAACGGCAGACACTGGAAATCCCTCCACCCAGGGTGCCATTAATTTGATGGCACCGCGAAAGAGAGAAACATAGCAAGGGTCGTGCCGTACCCAAGGCAGAAACGACAAAGGGCCCCCGAAGGGACCCTTTGCTTTTTACATCAACCGCTTATTACGCGAACGGGTGGCGCAAAACGATGGTCTCGTTGCGGTCCGGGCCCGTCGAAATAATGTCGATCGGCGCGCCGATCAGCTCTTCAACGCGCTTGATGTAAGCGCGGGCGTTGGCTGGCAGCTCTTCCAGGGTTTTGGCACCTACGGTCGACTCGGTCCAGCCCGGCACTTCTTCGTACACAGGCTGCAGGCCCACGTAGCTGTCAGCGTCAGTCGGGGCAACGTCCTTGCCTTCTGCATCTTTGTAGCCGACGCAGATGTTGATGGTTTCCAGACCGTCGAGTACGTCCAGCTTGGTCAGGCAGATGCCCGAGATGCTGTTCACATCGATAGCGCGACGCAGGATAACCGCGTCGAACCAGCCACAACGACGAGCACGACCGGTAGTCGCGCCGAACTCGTGACCTTGCTTGGCCAGATGAGCACCCACATCGTCAAACAGTTCTGTCGGGAATGGACCCGAACCGACCCGCGTGGTGTACGCCTTGGTGATGCCCAGGATGTAGTCCAGGAACATCGGGCCAACGCCCGAACCGGTAGCAACACCGCCAGCGGTTGTGTTGGAGCTGGTCACGTACGGGTAGGTGCCGTGGTCGATGTCCAGCAACGAACCTTGGGCGCCTTCGAACATGATGTCTTTGCCAGCGCGACGCAGATCGTGCAACTCGGCAGTCACGTCCAGCATCAGCGGCTTGAGCAGCTCAGCGTATTCCTTGCACTCGGCCAGGGTCGTCTCGAAGTCGATGGCCGGCTCTTTGTAGTAACCCACCAGCATGAAGTTGTGGTATTCCACCAGCTCACGCAGCTTGTCTTCAAAACGCGGCATGTTGAGCAGGTCGCCAACACGCAGGCCACGACGCGCAACCTTGTCTTCGTATGCCGGGCCGATGCCGCGACCGGTAGTACCGATCTTCAGCTCGCCACGGGCCTTTTCACGGGCCTGGTCCAGCGCTACGTGGAAGGACAGGATCAGCGGGCAGGACGGGCTGATACGCAAGCGCTCACGCACCGGTACGCCTTTCTCTTCCAGCTTGGTGATCTCGCGCAGCAGGGCGTCAGGTGCAACCACCACGCCGTTACCGATCAGGCACTGCACGCCTTCGCGCAGTACGCCCGAGGGGATCAGGTGCAAGACGGTTTTTTCGCCATCGATGACCAGGGTGTGGCCAGCGTTGTGGCCACCCTGGTAGCGCACTACGGCGGCAGCATGTTCGGTCAGCAGATCAACGATCTTGCCTTTGCCCTCATCACCCCATTGGGTGCCCAGGACTACGACATTCTTACCCATAACACTTGTCCTCATTCGCGCAAACTTGGTGCCGGCAACGGCCGGCAGGAAAACTCAAGAAGCCAGTGGCGATACTTGCCAAAGCCCGTTCTGCTGAATCAATTGCCGGTCGCAGTCCGCTTCACGGGCGGCGGCCAATGGCTGCCCAGGCAAGGCCTGGACAACACGTTGACCCTCACTGCGCAACTGGCAAACCTGCTGCCAGAGTGCCGCGTCCGTACTGTCGGGCATCCAGATACCGCCAGACGGTAACTCGACCTCAGCACGCCCCAGGGTCACCAGGGTTTTCAAATCGGTGGAAAAACCGGTCGCCGGACGGGCGCGGCCAAAATCGGCGCCGATATCGTCATAACGACCACCCTGGGCGATGGCTTGGCCAACACCCGGGACAAACACTGCGAACACCACACCGGTGTGGTAGTGGTAACCGCGCAACTCACCCAGGTCGAAGTACAACGGCAACTGCGGGAACCGCGCCGACAGGCGCTCGGCAATCGCCAGCACGTCGTCCAGAGCCGCCAACACCGGGGCCGGCGCATTGGCCAGGCGATCACGGGCAGCGGACAGCACTTCACGACCACCACACAGACCCACCAGCGAACGCAACATACCCGCCAGATCAGCCGGCACGCCCTCGGTCAGGGCAATCACTTCATCGATAGCCTTGCGTTGCAGGGCATCGAACAACTGCTGCTCCACTTCACCGGACAAACCAGCGGCACGGGCCAGGCCACGGTAAATACCGACATGCCCCAGGTCCATGTGCACATCCGGCACATCGGCCAGTTGCAGCATCGCCAGCATCAGGCTGATAACTTCCACGTCGCTGCTCGGGCTGGCATCGCCATACAACTCGGCGCCCAGTTGGATCGGGCTGCGCGAAGACGACAAGGCCCGCGGCTGAGCATGCAGGACACTGCCGGCATAGCACAGGCGGCTCGGACCTTCACGGCGCAAGGTATGCGCATCGATGCGCGCCACTTGCGGAGTGATGTCGGCACGAAAGCCCATTTGCCGGCCCGATTGCGGGTCGATGACCTTGAAGGTGCGCAGATCCAGGTCCTGGCCCGCGCCGGTCAGCAGGGATTCCAGGTACTCGATATGGGGGGTCACGACAAACTCGTAACCCCAGCTCTGGAACAGATCCAACACCTGGCGACGCGCAACTTCAATGCGCGCAGCTTCCGGTGGCAGTACTTCTTCGATGCCATCTGGCAGCAGCCAGCGGTCTACCGTTGCCATTACGCCATTCCCCTATGATCCGGGCGGCCAGCCCTCAGGCGTGCCTTGAGTGAAGCAGAAAATGCCCGGCTCTTGCATAAACCACGCGCAAGAGCGACGTGACGAACGACCACTAATCGGCCTCGTCGGGCACTTTCCTCGAAAAACCTGTCGCGTCCGCGGACACAAAATAACAATCAAACATGCAGACGCAAAAAAGCCGGGAATTTCCCGGCTGCCGCATCATACACCCGTTTTCTCAAAGGATCACCCCGCCCGGCATTTTAGCCGCCAGACGGAGCGATTCTCAGGTCAAGTGCGGGTTACTTGGACTTTTCCAGGTAGCGGAAGAAATCGCTACTTGGGTCCAGCACCATGACGTCGGTTTTGTTCGCGAAGCTTTCACGGTAGGCACGCAGGCTACGGTAGAACGCGTAGAACTCCTGATCCTGGCCATAAGCCTTGGCGTAGATCGCCGCCGCTTGAGCATCACCATCACCACGAGCCTCTTCAGACTCGCGATAAGCCTCTGCCAACAGTACACGACGCTGACGATCGGCATCCGCACGGATACCCTCGGCCAGCTCGTTACCCTTGGCGCGGTGCTCACGCGCTTCACGTTCACGCTCGGTGCTCATACGCTCGAACACGCTGCGGTTCACTTCCTTCGGCAGATCAATGGCCTTGACCCGAACATCGATCACTTCGATGCCCAGTTCCTTTTCAGCCATCTTGTTCAGCGAAGCCGTGATATCCGCCATCAGCGCATCACGCTCACCGGACACCACCTCGTGCAGGGTGCGTTTACCAAACTGGTCACGCAGGCCCGACTCCAGACGGCGCGACAAACGCTCGTCAGCAATCTGCTTGAGGCCGGAGGTCGCGGTGTAGAAGCGCTCGGCATCCTTGACGCGCCACTTGGCGTAGGCATCAACCATGACAGCTTTCTTTTCCAGGGTCAGGAAGCGCTGTGTCGGTGCATCCAGCGTCATCAGGCGGGCGTCGAACTTGCGCACCTGGTTAACGTAGGGGACTTTCACATGCAGGCCCGGCTGGACATCCGCCTGGACCACACGACCGAATTGCAGCAACACCGCGCGCTCGGTCTGAGACACGATGTAGAAGCAGTTCCAGGCAGCGATGACCACGACGACGCCCACAATCAGGGCGGTCAGCGATTTATTGCTCATCAACGACTCTCCCTGGTACGTGATTGCTGTTGCTGCAAGTCAGCGGCCGCACGGGCACTCGCTTCATTGGCAGCGGCAGTCGAACCGTTGGACGGCGTACTGCTGCCACTACGACCACCTTCGATCATCTTGTCCAGCGGCAGGTAAAGCAGATTGTTCTGCCCGCCCTTGTTGCCGGTCACGAGAACCTTGCTGGTGTTGGTGAAGACTTCCTGCATGGTGTCCAGGTACAGACGCTCACGGGTGACTTCCGGTGCCTTGCGGTACTCGGCCACCAGCTTGGTGAAGCGATCAGCCTCACCCTTGGCGCGGGAGACCACTTCGTCGCGGTAACCGTTGGCATCTTCAAGGATACGCTGGGCCTGACCACGGGCTTCCGGCACGACGCCGTTGGCGTAGGTTTCTGCCTGGTTGCGCGAACGCTGCTCGTCTTCACGGGCACGGATCACGTCATCGAAGGCTTCCTGTACTTCACGCGGTGCAGCTGCGCTCTGTATGTTGACCTGGGTGACGGTGATACCGGTGCGATACGTGTCGAGGAACCGCTGCAGGCGCTCCTTGATCTCGCTGGCCATCAACTCACGACCTTCCGTCAGTACCTGATCCATTGCGGTGGAACCCACCACGTGGCGCAGGGCACTTTCGGTCGCTTGTTGCAGGCTGATTTCCGGCTGATCGACGTTCAGCACGAAGTCCTGGAGGTTGCTGATCTTGTACTGCACGGTCAGCGGCACTTCGACGATGTTCTCGTCCTCGGTGAGCATCTGGCCCTGCTTGGTGTAGGCACGCTCACGCGTGACGTTTTCCATGTACTTCTTGTCGATCGGCGGGAAGTAGATATTCAGGCCCGGGCCGACAGTCTCGTAGTACTTGCCGAAGCGCAGCACCACGGCTTGCTCCTGCTCGTCCACCACGTAGACCGCGCTGTACAGCCAGACAGCCGCCAGCACGACGAGACCGATGCCGAGCAGGCCGTAACCACCGCCCTTGCCCGAACCACCGCCTTCGTCACCACTACCACGTTTCTTTCCACCACCGAACAACCCATTCAGGCTTTCCTGCAGCTTTCGGAAGGCCTCGTCGAGATCCGGTGGCCCCTTGCGGTCGCCATTATTGCGGCGCTTACCACCCCAAGGATCCTGATTATTCGAGTTGCCACCCGGCTCATTCCAAGCCATAGCGCTCTCCATCTGATAAAGCAAAGACGCACCCACGGCGCGCCGACCAATGCTACAGAATGCCTGCTACAGCGGCACAACCGCTTTCTCAGGCTTTTATTGCAAAGTGTGTTGTTCGAGGAACTCAGTCGGTACGACACCTTCACGACTGACCAGCCGATTAAGCTCCGAACGCGGTAATCGAACGGCCAGCAAGCTGACACCTTCTTCGTCGTGTTCTTCTTTCTGTACCGCCCCCAGCTCGAAAAACTGTGCACGCAGTCGAGCAAAACGCTGGGGCAAGCGCAAGGTGCCAACAAACAAATCGCTGCCCAACAACTCGGCAATGGCTTGTTCAAGCAATTCCAGGCCACTGCCATCACGCGCCGAAAGCCAGACCCGCTGGGGCCTGCCGTTTTCATCGCGCTGGATTTGTGGCTCAACGCCTTCAAGCAAATCGAGTTTGTTATAGACCTCGAGGATCGGCAAGTCCTGGGCACCAATCTCGCCCAACACCACCATTACCTGTTCAATCTGCAACATGCGATCCGGTTCGGCCGCATCGATCACGTGCAACAACAAGTCGGAGTTGCTCGACTCTTCGAGCGTAGACCGAAATGCCTCGACCAGCTTGTGAGGCAAGTGGCGAATGAAACCCACGGTATCAGCCAGGACAATCGGTCCCAGATCGTCCAGTTCCAGACGGCGCAAGGTTGGGTCGAGCGTGGCAAACAGTTGGTCGGCCGCGTACACGTCCGATTTCGTCACGTTGTTGAAGAGCGTGGATTTACCAGCGTTGGTGTAGCCCACCAGGGAAACGGTAGGGATATCCGCACGCATACGGCCGCGTCGCGATTGCTCGCGCTGGCTGCGCACCTTCTCCAATCGTCCCTTGATCTGTCGCAGGCGAACCCGCAACAAACGACGGTCAGTTTCCAGCTGGGTTTCACCCGGGCCACGCATGCCGATACCGCCACCCTGACGTTCAAGGTGAGTCCAGCCACGGACCAGCCGGGTACTCATGTGGTCCAGCTGGGCCAGTTCAACCTGGAGCTTGCCTTCATGGGTACGCGCGCGTTGGGCGAAAATATCGAGAATCAGGCCCGTACGGTCGATCACGCGGCACTCGAAAACACGTTCGAGGTTACGTTCCTGACTGGGCGTGAGGACATGATTGAAAATAACCAGATCGACCTGTTCGGCATGGACCAGGTCGCGTAACTCTTCGACCTTGCCGCTGCCAATCAGGTATTTGGCGGTTGGCCGATGACGCGGCACGTTAAAAAACGCGACGGTCTCGGCGCCAGCCGAATTTGCCAGCTCCTGAAACTCCTGCGGATCTTCGCGCGCCTCAGGGTCCTGACCATCCAAATGAACGAGGATTACCCGCTCACCACCACCGTGGCGCTCAAAGAACAAAGGAGACTCCTATCAGGCGTTACCTGGCTCAGCGTCACCCTGTTCGGCATCGGTTGCACTAGGCAGACGAATTGGACGAACCGGCACTACTGTCGAGATAGCGTGTTTGTAAACCATCTGGCTGACGGTGTTTTTCAGCAGGATAACGAACTGGTCGAAAGACTCGATCGTACCTTGCAGCTTGATGCCGTTGACCAGATAGATGGAAACCCCAACTTTCTCTTTACGTAAAGTATTCAAGTAAGGGTCTTGTAGCGAATGCCCTTTTGACATGTGCCGCACTCCTTTAAGGATCAATAATAAAAATCGGAAAATAGATAGCTCGTAGCCGTCACACCCCCAAGGATAGACGGCAATTGCAAGGACTCAGCTCAATATGGAGACCGTTCCCAAGTATTTCAAGGTGCGTGACAGATTGTCGCAATCCAGACTGTCCAGCCAATGCAAGTCAGTCCAGCTGCGTAGCCAGGTGAACTGGCGCTTCGCCAATTGGCGCGTGGCAATGATGCCGCGCTCCTGCATTTCGGCTGACGTCAACTTGCCATCCAGATGATCCCAGACTTGGCGGTAGCCTACAGCACGTATCGAAGGTAACCCGGGATGCAGATCACCTCTGGAACGCAGTGCTACGACCTCTTCCACGAACCCCTGTTCCAACATAATTGTGAATCTTTGTGCAATTCGCTCATGCAGCACCTGACGATTCGCCGGGGCGATGGCCAGATTCGCCACAGTATAGGGCAATTGTGAGTGTCCCGAGGCGCCTGCGTCAGCACTTTGCGCAGTTTGTTTCAGCCTGTGTTCAGTCATGGTCTGCCCACTGACCCGCCAGACTTCCAGGGCTCGCGTCAGGCGCTGGGGGTCATTGGGGTGAATCCGCGCAGCAGACACCGGATCCACCCCTGCCAACTGGTCATGCAGGGCTTGCCAGCCAAGGCGTGCAGCCTCTTCTTCCAACTCGGCGCGCACTTGGGGATCGGCCGGCGGCATATCTGCCAGCCCTTCCTGCAAAGCCTTGTAATAGAGCATCGTGCCGCCCACCAGCAGCGGAATATTGCCCCGCGCGGTGATTTCAGCCATTGCGGCCAGGGCGTCGGTGCGAAAATCCGCCGCCGAATAGCTTTGGGCCGGGTCGATGATGTCGATCAATCGGTGCGGATACTGGACCAGCAGTTCCTTTGAAGGCTTGGCGGTGCCGATGTCCATGTCCCGGTAAACCAGGGCGGAATCGACACTGATCAGCTCGCAAGGCAAGACTTTGGTCAGTTCGATGGCCAGGTCCGTCTTGCCGGCGGCAGTCGGGCCCATCAGGAAGATGGCCGGAGGTAGAGCGCTCATCAACGACCGCGCAAGAATAGTTTGTCCAGATCGTCCAGGCCCATTTGGGTCCAGGTCGGTCGGCCATGGTTGCATTGGCCGCTGCGCTCGGTGTTTTCCATGTCCCGCAGCAAGCCGTTCATTTCCGCCAGGGCCAGGCGCCGGTTGGCGCGGATCGCACCGTGGCAAGCCATGGTGCCGAGCAGTTCGTTGATGTGCGCCTGGATCCGGTCACTGGTGCCGTACTCCATCAAGTCTGCCAGCACGTCGGCTACCAGCCGGTTGGCTTCAGCTTGCTTGAGCAACGCTGGAATCTGGCGGATAGCCAGGGTTTCCGGGCCCAGGCGCTGCAGTTCAAAGCCGAGCTTCTGGAACACGCTGACATGCTCTTCCGCGCAATCGGCTTCGCGCTGGCTGACTGCCAGGGATTCCGGTACCAACAACGGCTGGCCACTCAGGCCTTCACTGGCCATGGCAATTTTCAAGCGTTCGTACATGATCCGCTCGTGGGCGGCGTGCATGTCCACCAGCACCAGACCTTGGGCGTTTTCCGCAAGAATATAAATACCCTTGAGTTGCGCCAGGGCATAACCCAACGGTGGGACATCGCCTTGGCCTTCCGGCAAGGCGACAGAGCCCGGCTCAGCACCGGGAAGCGGCGCAAAGAACTCGCGATAGGCCGCCTGGGCCTCGGCCACCGGCACTGCCGATTGCGGACGCGGGGTGTATTGATACTGATAGCCTGCGCCCGCCCCCGAGCCCGGAGCCGTATAACTCGGCTGGGCTTGCGGCGATTGCAGCAAATTGGCCGCCAGGCTCATTTCACCCTGGGGCCCGAACTCACCGGCTTCCGGCCCCGAAGGACGGACAATGGCCGTCGCAATCGGCGCCGCCAGGTGATCATCCGGCCGCACATCGCCAAGGGCACGGTGCAAGGTGCCATAAAGGAAGTCATGCACCATGCGCCCGTCACGGAAGCGCACCTCGTGCTTGGTCGGGTGCACGTTGACGTCCACCACCGACGGGTCGACCTCAAAAAACAACACAAACGTCGGGTGCCGCCCGTTGAACAACACATCGCGGTACGCCTGACGCACCGCATGGGCCACCAGCTTGTCGCGCACCGCCCGGCCATTCACAAAGAAGTACTGCAAGTCTGCCTGGCTACGGGAGAAGGTCGGCAAACCGACCCAACCCCACAAGCGCAAGCCATTGCGCTCTATTTCAATGGGTAAAGCCTGTTCCAGGAACCCCGAGCCACAGACTGCCGCCACACGCCGGGCGCGAGCTGCATCGTCATTGGCTTCATGCAGGCTAAGGATGGTCTTGCCGTTATGGCGCAGATGAAAAGCCACGTCGAAGCGGGCCAAGGCCAGGCGCTTGATGACTTCCTGCAGGTGATCGAATTCGGTTTTCTCGGCCTTGAGGAATTTGCGTCGCGCCGGGGTATTGAAGAACAGGTCGCGCACTTCCACCGAGGTGCCCACAGGATGCGCGGCCGGCTGAACCCGGGGCGCCATGTCGCGGCCTTCCGTTTCTACCTGCCAGGCCTGGTCGGCGTCACGGGTGCGGGAGGTCAGGGTCAGGCGCGCCACGGAACTGATAGAAGCCAGCGCCTCACCGCGAAAGCCCAGGCTCATCACCCGTTCAAGGTCTTCCAGGTCGCGAATCTTGCTGGTGGCGTGACGGGCCAGGGCCAGCGGCAGGTCATCGGAGGAGATGCCGCTGCCATCGTCACGCACCCGCAGCAGCTTGACACCACCTTGTTCAACATCGACGTCGATGCGCTTGGCACCGGAGTCGATGCTGTTTTCCAGCAACTCCTTGATCACCGAGGCCGGCCGCTCGACCACCTCGCCTGCCGCAATCTGGTTGGCCAGGCGCGGGCTTAGCAACTCAATGCGCGAGGTGTTGCTCAATACCGATTCGCTCATTACTGCGCCGCCAGTTCAGTGCCAGGAATGGTCAACACTTGACCGACCTTCAGTTCGTCGGTCGTCAGCTTGTTGGCACTGCGCAAAGTCGCCGCAGAAACCTGGAAGCGCACCGCCAGCATCGCCAGGGTGTCGCCCGGCTGGACTCGATGATCACGCGGGCCCTGGGCAATTTTCCCGGAGTCACGCAGCCAGGCGATATACGTACCCGGTGGCGGATTCTGCTGGAAGAACTGACGAACACCGGCGCTGATGGAACGCGCCAGCGCCTGCTGGTGGCTGGAGGAGGCCAGTTTCGAAGCTTCATTGGAGTTGGAGATAAACCCGGTTTCCACCAGGATCGATGGAATGTCCGGCGATTTAAGCACCATGAACCCGGCCTGCTCCACGCGCTGTTTGTGCAGCGAGGTGACACGACCGATATTGCTCAGGACTTTCTGCCCGACGTTCAGGCTGGAAGTCAGCGAGGCCGTCATCGACAGGTCGAGCAATACGCCGGCGAGCATCTTGTCCTTGTCGTCGAGGGACACGTTGCCGGCCCCGCCGATCAAGTCGGAACGGTTTTCACTGTCCGCCAGCCAACGGGCGGTCTCGGAGGTGGCGCCGCGCTCAGACAGGGCAAACACCGAGGCACCAAAGGCGGCGGTCGACGGCGCAGCATCCGCGTGGATCGAGACGAACAGGTCGGCGCCCTTCTTGCGGGCAATCTCAGTACGGCCACGCAACGGAATGAAGTAGTCGCCGGTACGGGTCAGCTCGGCGCGGTAGCCTTTCATGGCGTTGATCTGGCGCTGCAGCTCACGAGCGATGGCCAGTACCACGTCTTTTTCATGCTGGCCGCGCGAGCCCGAGGCGCCCGGGTCTTCCCCGCCGTGACCGGCATCGATGACCACGATGATGTCGCGCTTGCCGGCCGGAGCCGGCGGCAATGGTGGCAGTTTGACCTGAGGCTGCGACTGGTTGACCGGCACTGCGGGTACCGTCGCCACGCTTGGCGTTGGCGCAGGTGGCGGCGCGGCGTCGGCGGCGTTGTCGAACAGGTCGACCACCAGCCGGTTGCCGTACTGGGCGTTGGGCGCCAGGGAGAAACTTTTCGGAGTCACGGCCTTTTTCAGGTCGATGACCACCCGCAAATCCGTCGGCGTACGTTGGGCCGAGCGCATGGAGGTAATCGGCGTATTGGCCGTGGAGACTTTCAACGGCGCGGCCAGGGTCGCACCGTTGATGTCGATCACCAGGCGATCAGGCGCCGTCAGGGTGAAGACGCTGTGCTGGACCGGGCCAGACAGGTCGAATACCAGTCGCGTGTTATCCGGTGCCCGCCACAGGCGAACACTTTTCACCTGTGAAGCGGCCAGAGCATTGACAGTCATTGCCGCAAGCAACACCCCTACGACAGTAACCAACGCGCGAAAGCGCATACCTAACCCCATCAATTATTTGAATT
This sequence comes from Pseudomonas spelaei, assembly GCF_009724245.1. Classification (GTDB taxonomy): domain Bacteria; phylum Pseudomonadota; class Gammaproteobacteria; order Pseudomonadales; family Pseudomonadaceae; genus Aquipseudomonas; species Aquipseudomonas spelaei. The sequence continues at coordinate 39,051 of NZ_WNNK01000006.1, forward strand.
CCAATGCCAAGGCGACGCACCACGACTCACCGCGCGCACCTTGGGGCAACAACTTCAGCTGACGTCCACTCTTATGCGGGCTAATGGTAATGGTCAGGTCGGGCTTTGGCAAAAAGCCTGTGCCTTTATCCGGCCACTCGATCAGACACAAGGCATCTTCGTCGAAGTAATCGCGGATGCCCATGTACTCCAATTCCTCGGGATCCACCAACCGGTACAGATCGAAATGGAAGGCCCGCACTGCGCCGATCTCGTAGGGTTCGACCAAGGTAAACGTAGGACTCTTCACCGCGCCGTCATGACCCAGCCCGCGAATAATGCCTCGGGACAAGGTGGTTTTACCGGCACCCAGATCCCCTTCCAGAAAGATCAGCCCCGAGCCTTTGGTGACCTCGGCAATGCGTTTGCCGAACGCGACCATGGCCTCTTCATCAGCCAGAAAAAGGGTTACTTCAGACACGGTGACTGTTCCTCCAACAACTGACGAATGGCGGGAATCAGATCGCTGGCCGCCAGCCCGCGACCCAATGTACCTTGGCGATCCCCGGCGGTCGCGTGCAACCAGACCGCCAGACAAGCGGCGTCAAATGCCGACATCCCCTGGGCCAGCAAAGCACCCACCAGACCGGCCAACACATCGCCCAGACCGGCTGTCGCCATCGCCGGGTGGCCCTGATCACAGCGGGCAACCCGACCGTCAGGGCTGGCAATCAAACTGCCAGCGCCTTTCAAGATCGCCACCGCATTGAATTTCTGACTTAACGCGCGCGCTACGTTAAGGCGGTTCGCCTGAACCTCGGCTGTCGAAATCCCCATCAACCGGGCCGCTTCACCTGGATGCGGGGTGATCACGCAGTTGACCGGCAGGCTGACAGCGCCCATCGCCAGCAGATTCAGCGCGTCGGCATCCCAGACCTGCGGCTGCCGCGCATTCGCCGCCACCGACAGTAGGCTCTTGCCCCAGGACGCTTCGCCAAGGCCGGGACCGATAACGATCACCGAGACCTTTTCCAGCAAGCCCATCAACTGGTTGGCCGAATGCACGCCCAGGGTCATGACTTCCGGCAGGCGCGCCAAGGCAGCCGGCACATGTTCACTGCGGGTCGCCAGGGAAACCAGGCCAGCGCCGCTGCGCAGCGCGCTTTGTGCGCTGAGCAAGGCCGCGCCACCGAACCCACGGTCGCCGCCAATCAGCAAGACATGACCAAACTGGCCTTTATGGGCATCCGGGGAACGGGCAGGCAGTTGCGGCAATTGGCCGGGCAACAGGTGCTGAACGTCGGTTATTTCGTGTTTTGTCTGCGGCATGCGTCTTCAAGCTCCGATGTCTGGCAGAATTATACGCATCTAACCTGCGGTTTCTCTTGTCTCATGCCTGCTATCACCTCCGACCTGCCCGCCCTCGCCCAATCGATCAAAGACTGGGGCCGTGAGCTGGGCTTTCAACAAGTGGGCATCAGCGGCCTCGACCTGGCCGAGCATGAGCAACACCTGCAGCGCTGGCTCGACGCCGGCTACCATGGCGAGATGGACTACATGGGCGCCCATGGCAGCAAACGTTCCCACCCTGAAGAACTGGTACCCGGCACCTTGCGCGTGGTCTCCCTGCGCATGGATTACCTGCCCGGCGACACACACATGGCGCAATTGCTGGCTCAACCCGAAAAAGCCTACATCTCCCGTTACGCCCTGGGCCGCGACTACCACAAGCTGATCCGCAAGCGCGTGCAGCAACTGGCGGACCGGATTCAGGCGCAAATCGGCCCGTTTGGCTTTCGCGCCTTTGTCGACAGCGCCCCGGTACTGGAAAAAGCCATCGCCGAACAGGCCGGTTTAGGCTGGATCGGCAAAAACACCCTGGTGCTCAATCGCAAGGCCGGCAGCTACTTCTTCCTCAGCGAACTGTTTGTCGACCTGCCGTTGCCGGTCGACCCGCCTCACACCACCGAACACTGTGGCCGCTGTACCGCCTGCCTGGACATCTGCCCGACCAATGCTTTCGTCGGGCCTTACGTACTCGACGCCCGGCGCTGCATTTCCTACCTGACCATCGAGCTCAAGAGCGCCATCCCCGAAGACTTGCGCCCACTGATTGGCAACCGTGTGTTCGGCTGCGATGACTGTCAGATCGTGTGTCCGTGGAATCGTTTCGCACGCACCTCGGCCGAAAGCGATTTCAAGCCTCGGCACAATCTGGATAACGCAGAACTGGCCGAGTTGTTTATGTGGGACGAGGATAAATTCCTCAGCAGCACCGAAGGCTCCCCCCTGCGCCGCGCCGGTTATGAGCGCTGGCTACGCAATCTGGCGGTAGGGTTGGGCAACGCTCCGTCGAGTATTCCGGTGCTGGAAGCCCTGAAAGCACGGCGGGATTACCCATCCGAGCTGGTACGCGAACATGTGGAATGGGCGCTGAAGCAGCACGCCGAGCGTCAGTGTTCGTCGTTGTAGACAAACTTGGGCATTTCCCAGTGAAACCGGATCGCCAGCAAACGCAATAGAAAGCCACTGAACAGCGTAAGCAGGATTGCCTGCTCGCTGGGCAACTGCAGATAGATGCAGAGCATGTAGAACCAGGCGGCAAGGAACGACACGCTGGCATACAGCTCACGGCGGAAAATCAACGGGATGTCGTTGCAGAAGATATCCCGCAGGATGCCGCCAAATACCCCGGTAATGACACCGCTGACCGACGCCACCAACATGCCGTGGCCCATTTCAAGGGCGGTCATGCAGCCGATCAGGGTGAAGGCCACCAGACCCACGGCATCCAGCGCCAGGAACAGCGAGCGCAGATGGCGCATCAGTGGCGCAATGAAGATTGTCACCAGCGCGGCGACGGAGGTCAGCACCAGGTATTCCGGGTGCTTGACCCAGGTCAGCGGGTAGTGACCGAGCAGCACATCGCGCACCGAACCACCACCCAGCGCCGTCACGCAGGCAATCAGCACCACACCAAACCAGTCCATGCCACGCCGACCGGCGGACAAGGCACCGGTCATGGCTTCGGCGGTGATGGCGATGAGGTAGAGCATCAGCAGCATGGGGGCGATCCTTGCAATGAGGCGCGCAGTCTAATCATTTGGTGATGGCACCAAAAGGGGGCGACCGGCGAAAGACCGTGTCGCCCACCTTCGCGAGCAAGCCCGCTCCCACATTTTGATTTGCGAACACATTCAAATGTGGGAGCGGGCTTGCCTGCGATGGCGCCCGTTCAGACGCCTCAAAATCAGAACTTGATGAAATGCTTGCGGTAATGCTGCAACTCGGCGATCGACTCGCGAATGTCATCCAGTGCCAGATGAGTGCTGCCCTTGTGGAAGCTGTCTTTGACTTCCGGCGCCCAGCGTGCGGCCAGCTCTTTCAAGGTCGACACATCCAGGTTGCGGTAATGGAAGTAGCTTTCCAGCGCCTTCATGTGGGTATAAAGAAAGCGGCGGTCCTGGCAAATGCTGTTGCCGCAGATCGGCGACTTGCCCTTGGGCACCCACTTTTCCAGGAAGGCGATGGTTTCAGCTTCGGCCTCGGCCATGCTCACGCGGCTTTCACGCACGCGCTGGGTCAGGCCCGAGTTGCCGTGGGTGCGGGTGTTCCACTCGTCCATAGTGGCGAGGACTTCATCACTGTGGTGGATGGCGATCACCGGGCCTTCGGCCAAGGTGTTGAGGTTGCTGTCGGTGACGATGGTCGCCATTTCGATGATGACGTCGGTGTCAGGGTTCAGACCGGTCATTTCCAGATCGATCCAAATCAGGTTCTGTGGGTTTTGCATGTCTTGGTTCCTTGGCACCTTGGCGTAGCTGCGCAGTTTAGCAGGCAGGGCGTGCTAGACTCGCGACCGTTTTACCTAACCTTTGCATTATCGACACGGAACACCCATGGCCAAACGCCAGCTCAACCGTCGCCAAAACTGGCGCATCGAAAAGATTCAGGGTGAACGCGCTGCCCGCGCCGCCAAACGTGAATCCTCCGCCGTGGAAGCGCTGGAAGGCGGCGACCTGGGCCCCGAACAAACGGGGCTGGTGATCGCGCACTTCGGTGTGCAGGTCGAGGTCGAGGCCAAGGAAGGCGAACACGCAGGCTCGGTGTTCCGCTGCCACTTGCGCGCCAACCTGCCTGCGCTGGTAACCGGCGACCAAGTGGTCTGGCGTGCCGGCAACCAGGGCATCGGTGTGATCGTCGCGCAACTGCCGCGTACCACCGAGCTGCGTCGCCCGGACAGCCGTGGCCAGCTCAAGCCGGTGGCGGCCAACGTCGACATGATCGTCATCGTCTTCGCCCCGCTGCCCGAGCCCCATGCCAACCTGATCGACCGCTACCTGGTAGCCGCCGAGCACGCGGGTATTCGTCCGCTGCTGCTGCTGAACAAGTTCGACCTGATCGACGAGCAGAACGCACCGGCGCTGAATGCGTTGCTGGCGGTCTACCGCACCCTGGGCTACCCGGTGCTGGAAGTCTCGGCCCATCACGGTAACGGCATGGAACAACTGCAAGAGCAGTTGGATGGCCGCATCAGTGTGTTCGTTGGCCAATCGGGCGTGGGCAAGTCGTCGCTGGTCAACAGCCTGCTGCCGGAAGTCGAGACTCGTGTCGGCCCGCTGTCGGAGCTTTCCGGCCAGGGTACGCATACCACCACCACGGCGCGGCTGTTCCACTTCCCGGGCGGCGGTGAGTTGATCGACTCCCCGGGGATCCGTGAGTTCGGCCTGGGCCACGTCAGCCGGGCGGACGTGGAAGCGGGCTTTATCGAGTTCAACGAACTGATCGGCACGTGCCGCTTCCGCGATTGCAAGCATGATCGCGAGCCGGGTTGTGCGCTGCTCAAGGCACTGGAAGACGGCCGCGTGCAACAGCAGCGAATGAACAGCTATCGCTCGATCATCGCCAGCTTGCCGGAAACCAGTTACTAAAATGAAATACCTGTAGCCGCTGCCGCAGCCTGCGGCAGCGGCTACAGAGTTGCGTTATGAGCCAGTGGCGGGCTGAGTCGGGTCTTTCATCCCGCCGTCATCAAACAGGTTCAGCTTCTGGCGCAGCTCGTGAGCGGGTAGCGGCTCCTGCTCAGGTGGCAGCGCATTCGGATCCGCCAGCACTTCACCCGGCGCACCAGCGCCCTGAGTGGGCACCGGCGGTTGCGCGGCACCCTGCTCACCTTCAATCGCGCGCTGGGCCTTTTTGGTCAGCACTACGATATCAATGCGGCGGTTCACCGGGTTGAACGGGTCCTTGATATCAAACAGCTGCGAAGAAGCAAAACCCACTACTCGCGCCACTTGCTCGTCCGGATAGCTACCCGCCACCAAGGCGCGACGTGCGGCGTTGGCACGGTTGGCGGACAGCTCCCAGTTACCAAAATCACCCAGGCCCGAATACGGCTTGGCATCCGTGTGGCCACTGATACTGATCTTGTTCGGCACCGCCTTGATGGTGTCAGCCATGGCCAGCAGGATGTCCTCGAAGTACGGTTTCAAGCGCGCACTGCCGGAGTCGAACATTGGCCGGTTGGCAGCATCCATGATCTGGATACGCAAGCCATCCGGAGTGATCTCGAACAGGATCTGGTCCTTGAACTTCTCCAACTGCGGATTCTCGTCGACCTTCTTCTGCAACTCTTGCAGGAGCAATTCCAACCGTTCGTGCTCGACCTGTTCGGCCATGCTTTCGACGGTGTCTCGCTCGATGGGAATATTTTCCTGGGGCGACTCGGTCTTCACTTCCGGGTTAATGGTGCGCTCGGGGGCCAGTTGCGGCGAGCCGCCCAGGTCGATCACAAAAGGCGTGCCACTCTCGGAGAAGCCGATGGGATCCTTGAAGTAACCGGCGATGGCGATCTTTTGTTCCGGCGTGGCAGTGGACATCAGCCACAACACCAGGAAGAACGCCATCATCGCCGTCGCAAAGTCGGCAAAGGCGATTTTCCAGGCGCCGCCGTGATGCCCCGCAGCGAAGCGCTTGACGCGCTTGATAATGATCGGCTGGTTGTTTTCCATGGCTTAGCGACCGCGAACTGCTTGTTCCAGCTCGGCAAAGCTCGGACGGTGCTTCGGATACAGAACCTTGCGCCCGAACTCCACAGCCAGGGACGGTGGCATACCAGAAGCGGAGGCCACCAGGGAGGCCTTGATTGCTTCGTATACGTTCAGTTCTTCCTTGGCATCATGGGCCAGGGAAGTCGCCAGTGGGCCGAAGAAACCATAGGCGGCGAGAATACCGAAGAAGGTCCCCACCAGTGCCGCCCCCACGTGCATGCCGATGGCTTTCTGGTCACCTTCGCCGAGGGACGCCATGGTCACCACGATCCCGAGGACTGCCGCGACAATACCGAAACCGGGCATGCCGTCGGCGATGCCAGTCACGGCGTGGGATGGGTGTTCAAGCTCTTCTTTCAAGCTGAACAATTCCATGTCGAACAGACCTTCCAGCTCGTGGGGCGCCATGTTGCCGGAGGACATGATGCGCAGGTAATCGCAGATATAGGCGGTCATGCGTTCGTCTTTGAGCACGGCCGGGTACTTGGCGAAAATCGGACTCGCCGCAGCGTCCTCGATGTCGCCTTCAATGGCCATCATGCCTTCGCGGCGGCTTTTGTTGAGAATCTCGTAGATCAGCCCCAGCACTTCCAGGTAGAAGGTGTGGGAAAAGCGCGAGCTGAACATGCCCAGCGACTTCTTGATCACGTGCATGGTCATGTAGCCAGGGTTGGCTTGCAGGAATGCACCGAATGCCGCGCCACCAATGATCAGCACTTCGAAGGGCTGGATCAGTGCCGCAATTTTACCGTGGGAAAGGACGTATCCGCCGAGCACGCTCGCGATGACGACGATGATGCCGATAATTTTAGCCATAGGGGATGAGTACTTGTGCCGTCGGGTTCATGGACATATTCGGAAGATCTGAAAACTCTTCTTCTACTTATCGGCAAATCTGCGCCAGACTATAGCCCGTTAAGGCGAAAAGCCAGTTCGGCCCGCTCCGGGCGTGTTGACCGCAAGTGATGATCGCGCGCTAATCATGGTTAATGAAACGACAGTTCCAACTCCCAAACCCAACACAATTGCCGGCTGGATAAAGCGGCTGGACGAGGTTGCGCTGCCTGTTCCCCAGGCGAGCCACGAACGGGTGTGCAAAGCCATCGGCGACAGCCGCCGATCATTGAGAGAGATTGCTGAGCTGATGCAAAACAGCCCGGCGCTGGTACTCAGCGTGATGCGCGAAGCGAACCATCACACCCACGGCAGCCTGTCGGAACCGGCGGAAAACCTTGAGGTGGCAATCAACCGCCTCGGTCTTGAACGCACCGCAGAACTGCTGGCCCGCCTGCCGTCCGTGCCCCTCAATGAAATCCCCGTGGCCCTGCGCCAGTTGCAAATGATCAGCCAGCACGCCTCGCAACAAGCCAATGGCCTGTTCGCCAGTCGCCTGGCGCGGCTGTGGCAAGACATCCACTGGGGCAGCCTGCTGTTTCTGTCACCACTGTGGCCGATGGCGATTACCTATCCCAAGCTGCTGGAGGAGTGGGAGCTGCGGGTGATCCACAAAGGCCAGTGCGCACACAAGGTCGAGCAGGCGTTGTTTGGCGTACGCCTGCTGGAGCTGTGCCTGGGCCTGACCGAAGCCTGGCGACTGCCGATCTGGGTGTCCCAGGGCTACACCTTGCTGCTGAACGAACAGCGCCTGTTGGTCAAAGTGCTGCACATTGCCCGCGAAGAAGAGCCATTGCGCCAACAGCAATTGCTGGATGCCGACCCGACGCTGCGGCGCTGGCTGAACCAGCCGGCCAACACCGTGCTGCTGGCCAACGGCCTGGCCATGTCGGCCCAGGAGTCCTGGACCTGCCCGCACACTCAACGCTGGCAATACCTGACTGCGCTGTACTTGCAGCAACCCTTGAGTGAAGTGCAGCAACAGGTGCATCAACACGCGGTCACCAGTGCCCGTAACGACCTGATGAGCGATCTCTGGCACCCGGCGCTGTCGCTGATCTGGCCGTGGAATGTGCAACGGGTCCATCGCGGTTTGCTCCCGGCACCGCCGCCGACTGCCGAAGCCCTGGCAGTCTGGCGTAAGCACTGCACCGAACTGCTGATGGAACCGAGCCGCTTTGCCAACGCCATGCACCTGACCACCTGCGCCAAAGAGGCCTTGGCGGCCTGCGGCATGCAACGGGTCATGTTGCTGATGGCAGACCGAGCCTTGAGCACCTTGCGGGTACATCAGATCGACGGCCTGCCCAAGGATGCCGCCCACCTGAGTCTGGACGTCACGCAAAGTACGCTGCTACAGCGACTGCTGGAAAAGTCCGCCCAAGTACGCCTGACGCCGGATAATCACGCCCAGTTTTCGGGGCTGTTACCTACTCAGTTGCGGCGCCTGTTTGTCGGCCAACACCTGCTGTTACGCTCCTTGAGCAGCAACGGCCGAGTAGTGATGCTGATGGTGGCCGACCAAGGCGGTGGGCCGTTCTCGGAAACCACCGTGCAAGCCTTCGGTAAAACGGCCCAGTGCATCGAGAAGGCTCTGCACACCTTTACCAACCGCAGCGCTTGATGCTTGCGCTACAATCGCCCTCCTCTACAGCCCCACACTTGTGCCCAGGAGACCTCACATGCCTGACTTCTCTGGCTTGCCGCTGGTAATCGAGCCCAGCGACCTGCTTGGTCGCCTCGAAACCGAACATCTGATTCTGGTGGACCTCACCAGCACGGCACGTTATGCCGAAGGGCATATCCCCGGCGCCCGCTTCGTGGACCCCAAGCGCACCCAACTGGGCCAGACACCGGCTCCGGGGTTGCTGCCATCCAAGGCATCCCTTGAGGCACTGTTCGGCGAACTGGGCCACACGCCAGACGCCACTTACGTGGTGTACGACGACGAAGGCGGTGGCTGGGCCGGGCGATTTATCTGGATGCTCGACGTCATCGGGCACAAGAAATATCACTACCTTGACGGCGGTTTGCTGGCCTGGCTGGAGGAAAAATCTCCGCTCAGTACCGACGTGCCCGCCCTTGTCGGCGGCCCGGTCAGCCTGACCCTGCACGACGAACCCACCGCCACCCGCGAGTACCTGCAAAGCCGTCTCGGCGCTGCCGACCTGGGTATCTGGGATGCCCGCGGCCCACTGGAGTACTCCGGCGAGAAGGTCCTCGCCGCCAAGGGTGGACACATCCCCGGCGCCGTGAACTTCGAATGGACGTCCGGCATGGACAAGGCACGCAGCCTGCGTATCCGCCGCGACATGCCACAGATCCTCGAAGACCTGGGGCTGACGAAAGACAAGGAAATCATCACCCACTGCCAGACTCACCACCGTTCTGGCTTCACCTACCTGGTGGCCAAGGCGCTCGGTTATCCGCGAGTCAAAGGTTATGCCGGTTCCTGGGGCGAATGGGGCAACCACCCCGACACCCCCGTTGAGATTTAAGCGTTAAGGACAGTTAATTAATGAAAAAGCAGTTGTTCATCCTCAGCCAGTACTTGCTGCCCCACCACCTGCTGTCACGGCTGGCGGGCTGCATCGCCGAATGCCGCGTGCGCTGGTTCAAGAATGCCTTCACCACCTGGTTCGCCAAGCGTTATCAAGTGGACATGTCCCAGGCCTTGGTAGAAGACGTGACGGCTTACGAGCACTTCAACGCCTTCTTCACCCGTGCCTTGAAAGAGGGCGCCCGCCCGCTGGACACCACTGCGGGTGCTGTCCTGAGCCCGGCCGATGGCGCCGTCAGCCAGGCCGGTCCGATTGAGCACGGCCGGGTATTCCAGGCCAAGGGCCACAGTTTCAGCGTGCTGGAATTGCTCGGCGGTGACGCAGCCGTCGCTGCGCCGTTCATGGGCGGCGACTTCGCCACCATCTACCTGTCGCCGAAGGACTACCACCGCGTGCATATGCCACTGGCCGGTACCCTGCGGGAAATGGTCTACGTCCCTGGGCGGATTTTCTCGGTGAACCAAACCACCGCGGAAAACGTGCCGGAGCTGTTTGCCCGTAACGAGCGCGTGGTTTGCCTGTTCGACACCGAACGCGGCCCGATGGCTGTGGTACTGGTGGGCGCGATGATTGTGGCGTCGATTGAAACCGTGTGGGCCGGCCTGGTCACGCCGCCCAAACGCGAACTGAAAACCGTACGCTACGACGAAGCCGCCCGTGCGCCGATCCATCTGGAAAAAGGTGCAGAACTGGGACGCTTCAAGCTGGGTTCGACGGCGATCGTGCTGTTTGGCCCGGATCAGGTGAAGTGGGCCGAAGAACTGGTGGCCGGTTTGCCAGTGCAGATGGGGCAGAGCATCGGCTTGCCAAAGGCCTGATTCAAGTACTGCGAAGATCAAGTGTGGGAGCGGGCTTGCCCGGCTCCCACATTTATTGGCAGTGACTAGAGCTGACCGTCGCGGTCGCGAAAGCCCAACAAGTACAACACCCCATCCAGCCCCAAGGTCGAGATCGCCTGCTTGGCCGATTGCTTGACCAATGGCTTGGCACGGAACGCCACGCCCAACCCGGCAATTGCCAGCATCGGCAAATCGTTGGCCCCGTCGCCCACCGCAATCGTCTGTTCCAGACGCAAGCCTTCCTTGTGCGCCAACTCTCTCAGCAAATCAGCTTTGCGCTGCGCGTCGACAATCGGCTCGACCGCCACGCCCGTCACCTTGCCATCCACCACTTCCAGTTCGTTGGCGAAGACATAGTCGATGCCCAGCTTGGCCTGCAATTGCTTGGCGAAGTAAGTGAAACCGCCCGACAGAATGGCGGTCTTGTAGCCCAGACGCTTGAGTTCGGCAAACAGCGTCTCCGCGCCCTCGGTCAGACGCAGGGAAGCACCGATGGAGTCCAGCACACTGACGTCCAGCCCTTTAAGCAGCGCCAGGCGCTCCTTGAAGCTGGCGCGAAAGTCCAGCTCACCAGCCATGGCGCGCTCAGTGATCGCCGAGACTTGTTCACCAACGCCGGCAGCCTTGGCCAGTTCGTCGATAACTTCAGCTTCGATCAGTGTCGAGTCCATGTCGAAGACCGCCAGACGGCGGTTGCGACGAAACAGCGAGTCTTCCTGGAAGGCGATATCGACATTCAGTTCCTGGGCGACACTCAGGAACTCGGCGCGCAAAGCTTGCGGATCAGCCGGTTCACCACGCACGGAGAACTCGATACAGCCTTTGCCTTTGTCGGCGGGTGTGTCTAAAGGCATACGACCCGACAGACGGTCAATGTGGTCAATATTCAAGCCATATTGAGCCGTGATCGAACTGACACGCTGCAGCTGCTCAGCGGTTACCTTGCGGGTCAATAGCGTCACGATGTGGCGCTTTTTGCCCTGGCCGGCCACCCAATTCTGATAGTCCTCTTCAGACACCGGGGTGAAACGCACCTGCTGATTGAGCTCATAGCCCGTAAACAGGATGTCCTTGAGCACCGACGAGGCACGTTCAGTGTTCGGGATCTCGACCAGGATGCCGAACGACAAAGCGTCATGGATCACCGCCTGGCCGATGTCGAGAATGTTCACACCACCCTGGGCCAGAACACCGGTAATGGCTGCAGTGAGACCCGGACGATCTTCACCGGTGATGTTAATCAGGACAATTTCGCGCAAAGCGCACCCCCGAGGTGGAAAAAAACCGCATTCTACCCACTTTCAGTGACCATCGGGCACAGCCAGCGCTTTGCCGGTCACAGGCCTGTCGCTATACTGCGCGTCAACTTCACGGACTAAAGAGCCGAGCTTAAGTGAACCGGCCCACGCCAGTAAAAACCGATAACTTCTTCCTGCTGATCTTCCGGGCACTGCGTCACCGCCGTGTACCGATCGCATTACGCATCGCCAGCCATAACGTGATCCTGGTCGCTCTGGCCCTGGTGATCTACGCCTGCGTGATGGGATTGCAGTTCAAGCAGGCCATGCACGAGCAAGCCGACGCCCTGGGTGCCAGCTTGACCACCCAGACCGCAACGTCTGCGACGGAGCTGTTGGTGTCCAACGACATCCTCAGCCTCAATGTGCTGCTCAACAACCTGACCAAGAACCCGCTGGTGGCCCACGCCGCCATCTACAGCGTGGACAACCGGATCATGGCCGAAGCCGGGCAACGCCCGAAAAACGGCCTGCTGGGTGAAGCCGAAGGCCTGTATTCGAGCAACATCACCTTTCAGGATGTGAAGGCTGGACAGTTGCGCATCAGCCTGGACATGCAGCAGTTCCAGCAGCCGATGACCATCAGCCTGCAAAGCATGGGCATCTTGAGTGCGATCCTGCTGGCCCTGTCTCTGGCCTTAAGCCTGCGCCTGGGTCGGCATATCTCCACACCCCTGATGCAATTGCGCATCTGGCTGCGGGACATCGACGAACACACCCCGGCCACCGATCGCCAGGATGAAATCGGCGACCTCGCCCGCCAGCTGCACACAAGCTTCGCGCCTGAACCGGTAGTGCCCGAGGCTGAACCTGAGCCCGAGTACGACGACACCGAGTACGAAGAAGAAGAGCCTGAGTTCGAGGTGCGTAACCTGCGGGACCCAAGTTTCGATGAAAGCACGCCGGTGGCCGGGCTCAAGCCTGCTACGCGGCATGTGATCAAGGCCGAGGAAGACGAACTGGACGAAGAAGATCCGTTCTCCGACCTTCGCGATCATTCGGCGCAAGCTCCAGTCGTTGTGCCCAAGCCGGCACCCGTGCAAAACACCGAGCCGCAACACAGTGCGGTACTGGCAGTGCAACTGGGTGCGCAAGATCAACTGCGCCGCCTGCCCCGTGCCCGCCTGACCGAACTGCTGGAACGCTATCGTGATTGCCTCGACCAGGCCGCCTCGCTGTATCAGAGCGAACTGCACACCCTGAACGACGGCAGTACGCTGATGCTGTTCCACAGCGAAGACAGCGGCGAAGACTACCTGACCAACGCCATCTGCTGCGGTGAGTTGCTGCGGGCCCTGGGCCACGCGCTGCAAATCGAAGTGGCCGACAGCGGCATCACCTTGCAACTGCAACTTGGTTTAACACTGGGTGACGATCTATATGGCATGAGCCAGATCGACCTGCTGCTGACCGAGATTGCCCAGGACGCCCTGGCCTTGTCCCAACACAGCCGCAACCTGCTGCTGGTGGAGCGCAAGATCGGTGATGACGTACTGATTCGCCAGCGCGCACGAATCCGGCCGATTGCCAGCCCGGAAGGTGCATGCTGCGTAGAGCGGCTGATGGAGCCTTATCCGTCGATGCTGGAGCGGCAACTGGCGCGGATGCATGAGACCCGCGCGAAGCACTCATAAACACTGCAGAACAAATGTGGGAGCGGCGGTGCGACTTGCTCGCGAAGGCGATTGTAGCCGCTGCCGAGGTACGAGGCTGCGATGGGCTGCGTAGCGGCCCCCAGGGCGGTCCTGCGGACACGCATCGCAGCCTCGTACCTCGGCAGCGGCTACAACTGCTTTCGCTACTTTGGTCGGCGCCACAACTCAAATTCCGCCCCAACAAAAAGGCCCGCTAATCAGCGGGCCTTGTTTTGTCAGCATTCAACTCAGAACCTGAACACTTCCATATCGGTGCGAATCGGCGAAGCCATCGGCATCTTCGGCTTCTCCGGTGCCGCCGGCTTGGCCGGGGCTGGTGCCGGTTTGCGTGGAGCCTCAGCAACCGACGGCTGGTTGGCCAATGGCTTGAGTGCTACCGATAACTGCTCCGCCAAATGCTGCAACAACACGCCCTGGGCCTGGACCTGGGAAGCGGTGGTGCCCGCGTGCTCTTCCTGCAAGTGCACGATGCGGTTATCCCGCACCTGGCCACGGCGGTCGATCAAGCGCCATTGCGCATCGAGGATCGCCGGCTGCGAAGCACCCGAGTCCAGGCGCGTGATGGTCAGCAGTACCTGTACGTCCGGGGTAAACCCCGTCGGTGCCGGCGCCAATACCACACGCTGGCTGTCGAGTTGACCGGCCACCTGACGCAACATCAACTGGTTGATGTCGGACGAAAGGCTACCCGCCCAACGGCCGTCAACGGAACCTTGCAGGCTGCCGTCGTTCTGACGTTGCAACAGGGTTTCGCGTTGCAGGTAGTCAGCCACGACAACCGGGCCAAGCAATACTGCCATGCCAGCACTTTGTGCAGGCTGAGCCGGACTTCCACTGTCCAGCTGATACAACGACACCGGTTGGTGCGTGCTGCAACCCGCCAGCCCCAAAAGGCCAGCGAGCATCAAAAATAAAGGAAGGCGCGAAGCAGTCATCATCCCATCCAGGTGGCTGCCACAAGGCGAACCACAATGTAATACTCAAAAATAACCTATACGCGCTCAGCCACGCCGGCGCTGGAAAGGCCATATCATCCGTGAATATGCGCCATGACTCCAGCGCGAAAGCGTCGATCTACGGGTTAAATCGTAGATCGGGAGCTCTATATCGCCTTAAACGGGAGTGTCTACCAGTAACGCATCCACTCGCTGGAAGCCTCGAGGCAGTTTATTCCCACGCCGACCACGTTCGCCCTTGTAGTGCTCAAGGTCATCAGGACGCAACGACAGCGTGCGCTTGCCGGCTTGCAGCACCAAGGTCGAGCCTTCCGGGATCACCGCGATGTCGGTCACGAACTCTTCGCGACTGGCCACGCGCTCTCCGGGAATACCGATGATCTTGTTGCCCTTGCCTTTGCCCAACTGCGGCAGGTCGCTGATCTTGAAGATCAGCAGGCGCCCCTCAGTGGTCACCGAGGCCAGCCAATTGCCATCACGGTCCGTGACCGGACGCGGCAGAATCACCTTGGCGTTGTTCGGCAAGCTCAGCAATGCCTTGCCCGCCTTGTTCTTGGCCTGCAGGTCCTCACCCTTGACCACGAACCCATAACCCGCATCGGAGGCGATGACATACAGCGCATCGTCGTCCGGCAGCAGCACACATTCAAAATTCGCCCCTGGCGGCGGTGTCAGACGACCGGTCAACGGTTCGCCCTGCCCTCTTGCCGATGGCAAGGTATGGGCGGGCACCGAATAACTGCGACCGGTGGAGTCGATAAACACCGCAAACTGGTTGGAACGTCCGGCGGCAGCGGTCTTGAAACCGTCACCCGCCTTGTAGGACAGCCCCGTGGCATCGATATCATGCCCTTTGGCCGAGCGAACCCAACCCTTTTCCGACAGAACGACGGTAATTTTCTCGTTAGGCAGCAATTCGGTTTCTGTCAGAGCCTTGGCTTCGGCACGCTCGACAATCGGCGAACGGCGGTCATCGCCATAGGTTTCGGCATCTTTGATCAGTTCGCTGCGCACCAGTTTCTTGAGTTTGGCTTCACTGCCCAGCAGGGCTTGCAGCTTGGCTTGCTCCTTGAGCAACGCGTCCTGCTCGTCCCGCAACTTCATTTCTTCCAGTCGCGCCAACTGACGCAGACGGGTGTCGAGGATGTAGTCGGCCTGGATTTCACTCAGTTCGAAACGCGCGATCAAGTCGGCTTTCGGGTGCTCGGCGGTGCGGATGATATGGATCACTTCATCCAGGTTGAGGTAGGCAATCAGCAAACCGTCCAACAGGTGCAGGCGGCGCTCGACCTTGTCCAGGCGGAACTGCAAGCGACGGCGCACCGTCTGCACGCGGAATTCCAGCCATTCCACCAGCAGGTTGCGCAGGTTCTTCAACTGCGGCTTGCCGTCCAGGCCAATGATGTTGACGTTGACCCGGTAGCTGGACTCCAGGTCGGTGCTGGCGAACAGGTGCTGCATCAGCACTTCGTGGTCGACCCGGCTGTTGGTCGGGATGATCACGATGCGGCATGGGTTTTCGTGGTCGGACTCGTCACGCAGGTCGGCCACTTGCGGCAGCTTCGAGGGCTTGGCCTGCATCAATGCGGCAATCTGCTCCAGCACCTTGGCACCGGAAACCTGATGCGGCAGCGCGGTGACGATGATGTCGCCGTCTTCGACGTGGTACACGGCGCGCATACGCACCGAGCCCTTGCCGGTTTCGTACATTTTCAGCAGGTCGGCGCGAGGCGTGATGATTTCCGCTTCGGTCGGGTAGTCCGGGCCCTGGATATGCTCACACAGCTGTTCGACGGTGGCCTTGGGTTCATCCAGCAAGCGCACGCAGGCCGTGGCGACTTCCCGCAGGTTGTGCGGCGGCACATCAGTGGCCATGCCGACGGCAATGCCGGTGGTGCCGTTGAGCAGGATGTTCGGCAGACGCGCCGGCAGCACCAGCGGCTCCTCAAGGGTGCCGTCGAAGTTAGGCCCCCAGTTGGCCGTGCCCTGGCCCAGCTCGCTGAGCAACACTTCCGAATAACGGGAAAGTCGCGCCTCGGTGTAACGCATGGCGGCGAAGGACTTGGGATCATCCGGCGCACCCCAGTTGCCCTGGCCGTCCACCAAGGTATAGCGGTAGCTGAACGGCTGGGCCATCAGCACCATGGCCTCATAACACGCCGAGTCACCGTGGGGGTGGAACTTGCCGAGCACGTCACCGACGGTACGCGCCGATTTCTTGTGCTTGGAGTCGGCGTCCAGTCCCAGCTCACTCATGGCATAGATAATGCGCCGCTGTACCGGTTTCAGGCCGTCGCCGATATGCGGCAAGGCACGGTCCATGATCACGTACATGGAGTAGTTGAGGTAGGCACTTTCGGTGAAGTCAGCCAGCGATCGGCGTTCAACGCCATCTAAGCTGTCTGCAAGGATGTCACTCATGCGGGCCTCATCATTGTTTGGTCTGGCGCAGCAGCAAGGTGCCGCCACGCTGGGTAAATTCAAGTTGTTTCAATGCGCTCATGCCCAACAGCACTTGCTCGCCACCCAGTCCCGGCGCCACCAGGGCGCGGACGTCCTGCAAGACGATATCGCCCAACTGCAGGCGGTCAAGGTGGGTACGATACCCTTGGCTACGACCGTTGGCCGTGCTCAAGGTCACCGGTAAACCCCGCTTGAGCCCCAGGCGCTCGGCCAACTCGGCGGGCACCGCCACGTCGGTGGCGCCAGTATCGAGCATGAACTCCACCGGCAGGCCGTTGATCTGGCCGCTGGCGACGAAATGCCCCTGACCGTTACCGGCCAGCTTCACTTCGATGTAACCCTCGTGTTGCTCCGAGGTAACCACGGCATTGGGGTTTTGCTGACGCGCTTCCCACTGCTCGAAAAACCGTGTTGCCAGAAACAGCCCGGCCCCCCAAGCCACGAACATCAGCACACGTCCGGCGCGCTTGCCGGGCGGCTGTGTGCTCATGGCTTGGCGCTCCAGCCACCGGCCGGAGCGGCGAAACGATAGACCATCGGCCGCTTTTCACCATCGGCACGGGGGCCGAAATTATTGTCGATGCCGACCCAGGCACCCTCGGTGTCCACCACCAGCGCTTCGGCCAGGCCATACGACTGGGGATAACGCCGATTCGGCACCAGCGCGTCTTCGGCATACGACCAGCACAACTCGACCTTGGCGGTGACGATATCCCGACGGCAGATCTGGAACGCATTGCGCTCCAGGGTAAACAGCTTGCCATTGAACAGCGACAGGTCGGCAAAGTCCTTGGACACGGCCTTGGCGCCCGGGAACTGGGCCGGCTGCATCTCCTGACCGGCTTCGCTCAGCAGCACGCAACGTCCGTCACAGTCCCAAAGGCTTTGCCCACGCTTGATCGAGATCAGTCCTCGCCGTTCACGCTCGGCAGCAAGCCAGATCTGAGTGCCTTCGGGGTTCACCGCGAGGCCTTCAAACAAGGCATTGAAGTGCAGCAACATGCCACTGGCCCGCGCTTCGCGCACCATGCCCGGGGCAATCTTCAGCCACTCCGGTTCCCCGGTCGCCGGTACTTGTAGCACCGCAGCGTGGGCTTCGCTGACAATGTAGCGATTGCCGGCGGCATCACAACTGATCCCTTCAAAGTCCAGATCGCCACCCCGCACCAACGAAGCGACCTTGGTACGCGAGCGCAAGCCCCAGGGCAACCCGGAGTCAGGCACCGGCGGTACGTTGATCTTTACCGTTTCGGCTTGCCAGACATCCGCCGAGGTATCGAGCCGGTAAATCTGCTCGTCATCGCGATCGGAGACGGTCCACAGTTCTTTGCCGCAAACGGCCAAGCCCGACAGGTTGCCGCCGCGCATGCCGTCTACCGGGTGTTCAGACAACAGCTTGAGCTCAGCAGCAGGCGCCGCGACCACCGAAGTGGTCGCCAACCCGCTCAACAACAGTATCGCCAGGGCGAAACCGCTGCGCATCAGCCCAGAACCTCGGCCAGGTTGCCTTTGGATTCCAGCCAGCTCTTGCGATCCGGAGCACGCTTCTTGGCCAGCAGCATGTCCATCATTTCCGAAGTGGCGGCGAAGTCTTCCAGGGTCAACTGCACCAGGCGCCGAGTGTTCGGGTCCATGGTGGTTTCCCGCAATTGCGGCGGATTCATCTCGCCCAGACCTTTAAATCGGGTAACTTGCGGCTTGCCGCGTTTCTTCTCGGCCACCAGGCGATCGAGGATGCCATCGCGCTCGGCTTCGTCCAGGGCGTAGAAAATTTCCTTGCCCAGGTCGATCCGGTACAGCGGCGGCATGGCGACATAGACGTGACCGGCATCCACCAACGGGCGGAAGTGCTGGACGAACAGCGCACAGAGCAAGGTCGCGATGTGCAGACCGTCGGAGTCGGCGTCGGCAAGGATGCAGATCTTGCCGTAGCGCAGTTGGCTCATGTCCGCCGCGCCTGGGTCGACACCGATGGCCACGGCGATGTTGTGTACTTCCTGGCTGGCCAGCACTTCGCTGCCGTCGACTTCCCAGGTGTTGAGGATCTTGCCGCGCAACGGCAGGATCGCCTGGAACTCCTTGTCCCGCGCTTGCTTGGCGGAACCACCGGCAGAATCACCTTCCACCAGGAACAGCTCGGAACGCATCGGGTCCTGCCCGGCGCAATCCGCCAGCTTGCCCGGCAGTGCCGGGCCCTGGGTGATGCGCTTGCGTTCAACTTTTTTGCTGGCTTTCAGACGACGGCCAGCGTTGTTGATCGCCAACTCAGCCAGGGCCAGGCCCAGTTCCGGATGCTCATTGAGCCACAGGCTGAAAGCGTCCTTGACCACACCCGAGACAAACGCTGCCGCCTCACGGGACGACAGGCGCTCCTTGGTCTGGCCGGAGAATTGTGGCTCCTGCATTTTCATCGACAGAACGAACGCGATCCGCTCCCAGACGTCTTCCGGCGCCAGCTTCACGCCACGCGGCAACAGGCTGCGGTATTCGCAGAATTCACGCATGGCATCCAGCAAGCCCTGGCGCAAACCGTTGACGTGAGTACCACCCTGGGCTGTCGGGATCAGGTTGACGTAGCTTTCCTGAACACTGTCGCCACCTTCGGGCAGCCACAGCAGGGCCCAGTCCACGGCCTCTTTATTACCGGCCAGGCTGCCACAGAACGGCTCGTTGGGCAGGCGTTCGAATTCGGCGACGGAGTCTTCCAGGTAGGAGCGCAGGCCGTCTTCGTAATGCCACTCGACTTTCTCGCCGGTGCCTTTGTCTTCAAAGCTGACCAGCAGCCCCGGGCACAATACAGCCTTGGCCTTGAGCACGTGCTTGAGGCGGCTGATGGAAAATTTCGGTGAGTCGAAATATTTCGGGTCGGGAGCGAAGTAAACGCTGGTCCCGGTGTTGCGCTTGCCAACGGTGCCGACCACTTCCAGGTCGGTGGCCTTGTAGCCGTCGGCGAAGGTCATCTGGTATTCGTTGCCGTCGCGCTTGACCTTGACCGTGACCTGCGTCGACAGGGCGTTGACCACGGAAATACCCACACCGTGCAAGCCACCGGAGAACTGGTAGTTCTTGTTGGAGAACTTGCCACCGGCGTGCAGCTTGGTGAGGATCAGCTCGACGCCCGACACACCCTCTTCCGGGTGGATGTCCACCGGCATGCCGCGACCATCGTCGCTGACTTCCAGGGAGTGGTCGGCGTGAAGGATGACTTGTACCGACTTGGCGTGCCCGGCCAAGGCTTCGTCGACGCTGTTGTCGATGACTTCCTGGGCAAGGTGGTTCGGCCGACTGGTGTCGGTGTACATGCCGGGGCGTTTGCGCACCGGGTCGAGGCCCGAGAGGACTTCGATGGCGTCGGCGTTATAAGAGCTAGCGCTGGGAGTGGCCATGGGGTCTCGTCGTGAGTCGTTCGATTAAAAAGTAACCTGCGGTTTCACAGTGCTGTGAAATCGAAGGATTGATACTGATCGGCGCCAATGCCGGCAAAACTCAACAGCGCCGGTAGCTGCCGGGCAAACCCCTGATAACCATGATCGCCACCGGCCTGGATGCGCAAGGCACAGGCCCGGTAATACTGCTGGGCGAGACGATAATCCAGTGTTTCATCCCCGGTCTGCAACCACACCTGATAACGCTGTGCGTCCTGGGGCGCCGGGATTTCCAGCTCGGCCAGGGCTGCGACGTGATCATGGGTCAGTTCCCAGGTTTCATCGGTGTAGAGGTTCTTCTGGGTGCCCAGGTAACCGTCGAACATCCGATGGGGGCTGACCGCAGGGTTGACCAGCAAGGCATTGAGGCCATGGCGCTCGGCAAGATGAGTTGCATAGTAGCCGCCGAGTGAGCTGCCGACCAGCAGTGGCCGGCCCATCTCGCTGATGGCCTGTTCCAGCTGGGCTATCGCCTGACGCGGGTGGTGATGCAGGGCCGGCACGCACAATTGATCAGCCAGACCGAGGCTGTCCATCACGGTGATCAGTTGGCGGGCCTTGTTGGAGGCCGGCGCGCTGTTGAAACCGTGGATATACAAGATCGAAGCGGACATTCCGGGTCCTCTGTGGGGCTGCCAAAGAGGCGCAGTTTACAGGGAACAACGGGCTCGGTCTCTCCACGCACCACCAATCACCTGTGGGAGCTGGCTTGCCTGCGATGGCGGTAGGCCAGAATACCCGGCAGCGACTGTCACGCCGCCATCGCAGGCAAGCCAGCTCCCACATTTAATCAGTAGCCATTGCTACCGTAATCCACCTGGAACACGAAGCCTTCGACCCGCTCCACACCGGTTTCCAACCGCCCGTCGGCATGCAGCCGCAGCCAGCGGTAGCCTGGTGCCTCCTCGCTGACCTTGAAATCCTCACTGCCTGGCGCAAATTGAATGCACGTAGAAGGCGACGCCAGCAAGCGCACGCCGTTGCGTTCACGGTCGATTTCCTGATGAACATGCCCCCAGAGCACTGCTTTCACTTGGGGAAAGCGATCCAGCACAGCAAACAGCGCCTCGGGATTGCGCAGGCCGATGGGCTCCATCCAGGCGCAACCGATAGACACCGGATGATGGTGGAAACACACCAGATGATGACGGGTTGGCGCTTCGCTCAAGGATTGCGCGAGCAATTGCAGTTGCCGGTCCTGCAAATACCCCGGCACCGAGCCTGGCACGGCGGAATCCAGCAAGGTGATGCGCCAGTTGCCCACATCCACCACCGGTTCGAGCAACGCGCTGTTGATCGCGGCGTGCGCCATGATCTGGGGTTCATCGTGATTGCCCGGAATCCAGCGCGCTGGCGCCGGGATTTGCCGGGTCATGTCACGAAACGCCTGGTAAGACGCCAGCGTACCGTCCTGGGACAGATCGCCGGTGGCCAGCAGCAAGTCGATTTTCGGCTGCCGGGCCAGTACCCGGTCGATGACCCGTTGCAGGCTGTCGCGGGTATTCATGCCCAGCAGCTGAGTGTCGGCCTCGGCAAACAGGTGGCTGTCGGACAGTTGCACCAGCAACGCCGCAGCGTCAGGGTTCAAAGTGGATACGCTCGGCAAGGCGTTCTCCCAGGGCGTGATCACAGGAATGGACATTAGGCGCAATTATGCTGGGGCAGGACACAAAGAGGAAATCCAAGGAAGCAGACGCAGTTCACATCTATCGAACGACTTCAAACTCGTGGCCCAGTGCCAGGCAATGACTCAACCATTCACCCAGGAACACATTGAGCTGTGCTTTCTCATCGGGCTGGTGCATGAACACATTGGGGTAAGGATAGATGCTGCGAAAGCGTCGCGCATGCTCGGCACTGACCACTTCGGCCATGCGCGCGTCGTGGTACACCTGAACCTCCAACTGCGGCACCGGCAGCCAGGGCAGGCTGTGCTCCTGACGCACCCGTAACGTTGTGGTGTACGGGCAGGCAAGCACGACCTCCAGGGTCAGCACGCCGAGCATCTGGTCCCCGCGGGTCACCGCAATGCGCCGCGCCTCAGGGGTATGGCGCATGTCCGGCAGCAGCCGCATCAGCCGTGCATAGTTGGCCTCGCAGGCTGCTTGCAGCCCGATCAGGTCAACCCGATATCGCTCCCGTGCCTTTACTGCCATAACCCCCTCACTTCCGCGCGATTAAGCGCAAGCCATTGCAGGGCGATAATGCTGGCTGCGTTGGAAATTTTCCCGTCACGTACCGCTTGCAGGGCATCTTCGAAGGCCCAGACGGTGACGCGAATGTCTTCTGCTTCCTCTTCCAGTCCATGGACGCCACCTGCCCCGCTGCTGTCGCAACGCCCCAGGAACAGATGAACAAATTCGGTACTGCCGCCCGGCGAAGGGAAATACTGGGTGATTGGCCACAACGCAGAGAAGGTCAGTCCAGCTTCCTCTTCAGCTTCGCGGTGTGCAACCTCCTCCGGTTGCTCATCCTTGTCGATCAGGCCGGCGACCATTTCGATCAGCCATGGGTTGTCGGTACGCCCCATGGCGCCGACACGGAACTGTTCGATCAACACCACTTCATCGCGCTGCGGATCGTAAGGCAGCACGCACACCGCATCATGGCGGACAAAGACTTCACGATTGAGCTCACGGCTCATGCCGCCGTCAAACTTTTCGTGGCGCAGCTTCAGCCGATCGAGCTTGTAGAAGCCCTTGTAGGCATTCTCGCGCTGAACCACTTCAATCTTGCTCGGCGTCGATTTCGCAATGTCCGTCATACTCAACCTCGTTTATTGCCTGGCGGTGTCGAGGCAGCCCTCGAGATCGCGCCATCCTAACGCGCTCCCGCCCCAGGATGCAGCCCCTTTCCAGTTGCCGGGATGGACGGCGGGCGTCAAACTCACTCTAATCAGCTTAGTGGCGAACTGACGGCCCTGTTGGTAGTCGAAGCTCCACATTTTCACCTTTCCTCCTGATTTCTCTAGAAGGCACGAAGGACGCACATGTCGCTTTTAAAAATCGCCTCCATGGCTTGTATTGCCCTGACCCTCGGCGCTTGCCAGAGCCTGTTCCAGCCCAGCTACCTCAAGCCTTTGGACACCACTTCCGACGCCTCGGAGCAAATCAAGCCTGGCTGCAGCAGCCCGGATTGCCCGCTGGTGAACATCGATACCGTGCATTTCCCCACCGAGCCACAACTCGACACCGTGGTGGAACAACGCCTGCTGCAGATGACCCGCACCTCGCCCAACGCCAGTGTGCCGGCCAGCCTGAACGCCTACCGGGAAAAGTTTTTGCGTGAGTCGCCCAACCGCAACAGCATGTACTTGCAAGCCAAGGTACGTGAGCAGCATGACGGACTGGTGATCATCGAAGTGTCCAGTTACCTGGATACCGGTACCGCCCACGGCGACCCGGGACGCGGCTTTATCAACTACTCACGCCTGCTGCACAAAGAGCTGACCCTGGCCGACATGCTGCTGCCAGGCCAGGAAGATGCCTTCTGGAGAACCGCGAAAGTGGCCCACAACAGCTGGCTGATCAGTTCGCAAATGGACCGTGACCCGGAATTCGTGAAGAACTGGCCCTTCCAGAAAACCCCGAATGTGGCGTTGACCAGCACCGGGGTAGTCCTCAAGTACAACGTCACCACCATTGCACCTTATGCGTTGGGGCTGATCGAAATAACCCTCCCCTACGCGCGGCTCAGCGGTGTAATCAAGCCTGAACTGGTGCCTGCGCACCACTGAAGGCCCGGCCCAGGATAAATTGCAGCAGCCCTGCCAGCACCAGTGCCGGCAGGGTCGCGCCGATATCCGGGTACAGATTGGCCAGCAGGTGATAGGTGCTGATGCCTCCGAGCCAGGCCAGTAACGCCGGCCAGCGCAAGCTCGCCACCACCGTCGAGCCACGGCGGCGCAGGATAAAGTGATCCACCAGCACCACACCGAACAGCGGCGCGAACACCGAACCGATCAACAGCAAGAAATTCTGATACTGCGCCAGCGGTGCCAGACAGGCGATCAGGGTGCAGATGAAACCGATAGCCAACGCCAGGTGCTCGACTTTCAAACGCAACAGAATCCCGCTGGACACCGCTGCCGAGTGAATATCGGCGAATGCGTTTTCTGATTCATCCAGCAAAATCAGCAGCAGCGGAATCCCCAGGCCGGCGCCGGCCAACGCCAGAAGTAGCGCATTCACTTCGCCGCTCGGCGCAAAGGCCAGAGTGTAGGCCACGCCCAGGCTCATCAGCCAGAAATTACCGATAAAGAAGCCCAGCGCTGTACCGCCGAAAACGCTTTTCGCACGCTTGCCGAAACGCGAGTAATCGGCAATCAGTGGCAGCCAGGACAACGGCATGGCGATGGCAATATCAAAGCCTGCGGCAAACGGCATCGAGCCGTCACCACTGCGAGCCCAGAGGGCGGCCAGGTCAGCTTTGGCGAACAGGTTCCAGGTTAGCCACAAGCAGGCGGCGAGCAGCAGCCAGATACCCCATTTGCGCAGGATTTGTCGCACAAAGGTCAGCGGACCGCTGACAGCTAATAAGGTGGCGAGGCCGCCGAAGAACACGGTCCAGAGCAGCGGGCTGGCCAACAGGCTGCCTTCGCTGAACGCCCGTGTACCCAGCAAGCTGGCGGCATCGCGCATCACGATGATTTCGAACGAGCCCCAGCCAATCAGTTGCAGCAGGTTCAGCAGCGCTGGCAGGCTTGCGCCTTTGGAGCCGAGGCTGAGTTTGAGGGCGGCCATGGAGGACAAGCCGGTGTCGCTGCCGATCACCCCGACGGCGGCGAGCAACAGTACGCCCACCAGAGTGCCAAGGAAAATCGCCAGTAACGAGCCGGACAAGCCCAGGCCCGGCGCCAATAACGCGCCGGTTTGCAGGACCATCAGGCCAATGCCGAGGGAGAACCACAGGGAGAAGAGATCGCGGGCGCCGAAGACGCGTTTGTCGGTGGGGACCGCAATGTCTGGAGAATAGGTGCTGGGTTGAATGCTCAAGGGTGTTATCTCAGAGGGGCATTTTTTGTTTGGTAGACCGCTATCGCGGGCAAGCCCGCTCCCACAGGAGGGTCTGCTGTGAACACAGAACCCACTAACAACTCGATCAACTGTGGGAGCGGGCTTGCCCGCGATGGCGGCAGTGCAAGCACCGCCGCCTTTGGATCAGACCTTCTTGTAAAGCTGACTACCTTCCTGCTTGAACCGCTCCGCCTGCTCCGCTAATCCCTTGGCAACGTCCACATCCACCGCCTCAATGCGCTGGTTGGCCGCATACTCACGGACTTCCTGGGTGATCTTCATCGAACAGAATTTCGGCCCGCACATCGAGCAGAAATGCGCGACCTTGGCCGAGTCCTTCGGCAAGGTTTCATCGTGATAGGAGCGCGCGGTATCCGGATCCAGGCCCAGGTTGAACTGGTCTTCCCAGCGGAACTCGAAACGCGCCTTGCTCAGCGCGTTGTCGCGAATCTGCGCCCCCGGATGCCCCTTCGCCAAATCCGCCGCATGGGCCGCGATCTTATAGGTGATAATTCCGGTTTTCACGTCATCCTTGTTCGGCAACCCCAGGTGTTCCTTGGGCGTGACGTAGCAGAGCATGGCGCAACCGAACCAGCCAATCATTGCCGCACCGATGCCGGAGGTGATGTGGTCGTAGCCTGGTGCGATGTCGGTGGTCAGCGGGCCGAGGGTGTAGAACGGCGCCTCGTCGCAGCACTCCAACTGCTTGTCCATGTTCTCCTTGATCAGTTGCATCGGCACGTGGCCGGGGCCTTCGATCATGGTTTGCACGTCGTGCTTCCAGGCAATCTTGGTCAGCTCGCCGAGGGTTTCCAGCTCGCCAAATTGTGCAGCGTCGTTGGCGTCGGCAATCGAGCCCGGACGCAGGCCATCCCCGAGGGAGAAGCTGACGTCGTAAGCCTTCATGATTTCGCAGATTTCGTCGAAATGGGTATAGGTGAAGTTCTCTTTGTGGTGCGCCAGGCACCACTTGGCCATGATCGAACCACCACGGGAAACGATGCCGGTGACGCGCTTGGCGGTCAGCGGTACATAGCGCAGCAGCACGCCGGCGTGGATGGTGAAGTAGTCGACGCCCTGCTCGGCCTGCTCGATCAGCGTGTCGCGGAACAGCTCCCAGGTCAGGTCTTCGGCGGCGCCGCCAACTTTTTCCAGGGCCTGATAAATCGGCACGGTACCGATCGGCACCGGCGAGTTGCGGATGATCCATTCACGGGTTTCGTGGATGTGCTTACCGGTGGACAAATCCATCACCGTGTCCGAACCCCAGCGAATGCCCCAGGTCAGTTTCGCCACTTCTTCTTCAATGGACGAACCCAGCGCACTGTTGCCGATATTGCCGTTGATCTTCACCAGGAAGTTACGGCCGATGATCATCGGTTCCAGTTCGGTGTGGTTGATGTTGGCCGGAATGATCGCGCGGCCACGGGCGATTTCTTCGCGCACAAATTCCGGGGTGATGATTTTCGGCACGCTGGCGCCAAAGCTGTGGCCGGCGTGTTGCTGATCCAGCAGGCCGGCGGCACGGGCCTCTTCCAACTTCATGTTTTCGCGGATGGCGACGTATTCCATCTCGGCGGTGATGATGCCTTTGCGGGCATAGTGCATCTGCGTGACGTTGGCCCCGGCCTTGGCGCGGCGCGGGTTTTTCACATGAGCGAAACGCAGGGCGGTCAGTTCGGCATCGCTCAGGCGCTGTTGGCCGAAGTGGGAGCTGAGGCCGGCCAGGCGCTCGGTGTCGCCACGGGATTCGATCCACGGTGAGCGCACATCGCCCAGGCCTTTGCGCACGTCGATGATGACGTTGGGGTCGGTGTACGGGCCGGAGGTGTCATACACCACCACGGGCGCGTTGATTTCGCCGCCGAAATCAGTGGGGGTCACGTCGAGGCTGACCTCGCGCATCGGTACGCGAATGTCCGGACGAGTGCCCTGGACGTAGATCTTTTGCGAGCGGGTAAACGGCTGCACGGAACCGGAGTCGACCTTGGCCGATTCACTCAAGTGCACGGTGTTTTTCAGTTTTGTACTTTTTAGTTCTGTGCTCATCACGGGCTCTCCAACTATCCAGGCGGCGGATTTTTTGTCGGAGCGAACCTGTAACGGATGGACGCACTGAAATCAGTGCTGTGCTTGGTGCACGAGGGCTGTTCGATTGTCGAACAACATCCCGGACGAAGCACAAGAGGACTCGCCGGGTGACGAGAAATCTTGTTCCCTACGCAGGCGCTAACCTGATCAGGTTCAACGGGATCCGGTATTTACCGATCTCAGCCTCATAGCAAGGCACCCCGACAAGAACGCGGCCAGTCTAGACCATGGAGCAGGCAAATTGCCAATAGCGGTGCATTCAGCGTGATGAATGGCGTAATTACCGGATTGTTGTGCCGTGATGGCGCCACTACACTCGGCTACTGCTCAAGGCCTTGACGCTCCGAATCGCTCGCCGTAGCCTTGGGCGCTAAATTATTGTCGTAATATTCACTCTAGGGATCGCCTCATGCTGCGCAAACTCTCACTGGCTCTTGCCGTGTCTTGTGCGACCAATGGAATGGTCTGGGCAGCTGAAGCGCCCCTGACGACCAAAACCGACCTGGTCAGCGTCTACCAGGAAGCCGTGGATAACAACGCCGACCTGGCTGCCGCCCGCGCCCAGTACGGCGCGCAGAAAGAAGTGGTGCCGCAGGCCCGCGCCGGCTTGCTGCCGAACCTGTCAGCCGGTGCCGACAGTAATAACGTGCGCACCCAAATCTACCAGCCCGCCGCCACCGCCAATCGGGATGCTCACTCCTGGCGGGCGACCTTGAGCCAGCCGCTGTTCCGCATTGATCGCTGGTTCCAGCTGCAGGCCGCCGAAGCGGTCAATGAGCAGGCTGCCCTGCAACTGTCGGCCACCGAACAGAACATGATCCTGCAAAGCGCCGAGAACTACTTCGCGGTGCTGCGGGCCCAGGACAACCTGGCATCGACCAAGGCTGAAGAAGCCGCGTTCAAGCGCCAGCTCGACCAGTCCAATGAGCGTTTCGATGTCGGCCTGTCGGACAAGACCGACGTGCTGCAATCCCAGGCCAGCTACGACACCGCCCGGGCCAATCGGATCCTGGCCCAGCGCCAAGTGGACGACGCCTTCGAAGCGCTGATCACCCTGACCAACCGCCAGTACAACGCGATCCAGGGCATCGTCCACACCCTGCCGGTGTTACCGCCGGCGCCGAACGACGCCAAGGCATGGGTCGAAACCGCAGGCCGGCAGAACTTGAACTTGCTGGCCAGCAACTATGCGGTGACTGCGGCCGAGGAAACCCTCAAGCAACGCAAGGCCGGCCACGCGCCGACCCTGGATGCGGTGGCGCAGTATGAAAAGGGTGACAACGACGCCCTCGGCTTCAGTAACCCGAATAGCCTGCCTATCGCTTACGGCGGTGATGTCTCGCAACGCACCGTCGGCCTGCGCCTGAACATCCCGATCTACAGCGGTGGCCTCACCAGCTCGCAAGTGCGTGAGTCCTATTCCCGCCTGGACCAGACCGAGCAGCAACGCGAAGGCCTGCGCCGCCAAGTGGTGGAAAACACCCGCAACCTGCACCGCGCGGTGAACACCGATGTGGAGCAGGTGCAAGCGCGCCGCCAGTCGATCATCTCCAACCAGAGCGCAGTGGAAGCCACGGAAATCGGTTACCAGGTGGGCACACGCAATATCGTCGACGTGCTCGATGCTCAGCGCCAGCTGTACACCTCGGTGCGCAACTACAACAACAGCCGCTATGACTACATCCTCGACAACCTGCGCTTGAAACAGGCAGCAGGGACATTGAACCCGGGGGATTTGCAGGATTTGGCGCGGTATCTGAAGGCTGATTACAACCCTGATAAAGACTTCCTGCCGCCCGACCTGGCCAAGGCGGCTGCAGAGCAGTTGAAAGCCAACCCCAACTATTAAGCACAACACAAAACAAAAATGTGGGAGCTGGCTTGCCTGCGATGACGGATTTACATTCAACATCACTGTTGACTGTTACACCGATATCGCAGGCAAGCCAGCTCCCACATTGGTTTTGTGTTGTCAGGGATTCAGCAGTTTGCCCAACCCATCCAGCAACCGCTGCAAAGCACCCTGATTGGCCCGCATCACCTTAAGCCCTGCCTCTGCCATCTTCTGCGCATCCTGCGGCAGCTCGAACAAACGTTGCACCGCCACTGCCAGGCCATCGGCATCGTCCACTTCCTGCAACGCGCCGACTTCACGCATCATCGCGGCGATTTCGAGGAAGTTGAACAAATGCGGACCCGCGAGGACTGGCTTGGCCAACGCCGCCGGTTCCAGCAGGTTATGTCCGCCAGTAGGTACCAGGCTGCCGCCGACAAAGGCGCTGTCGGCCAGGGCATACAGAAACAGCAATTCGCCCATGGTGTCGCCCAGCAATACCGAAGTGTCCGCCATAACCGGCTCGCCGCTGGAGCGTCGCACCGTGGCAAACCCTTGCTGCTGGCACAGTTCAAACACCGCGTTGAAGCGTTCAGGATGACGCGGAACCAGGATCAGCAATGCATCGGGATGGCTGGCGAGTAACTGACGATGGGCGGCCAGCACCACTTCATCTTCACCTTCGTGGGTACTGGCGGCGATCCATACCGGACGCTCACCGGCCTGCCATTGCTCGCGCAAAGCGGCTGCGCGCACCAACAACTGAGGATCAATCGTCAGATCGAACTTGATCGAACCGGTGACTTCGACGGTTTCCGGCCGCGCGCCCAGGCTGCGAAAACGCTCAGCCTCGGTTTCGGTCTGCACAGCGAACAGACTCATTTCTGCCAACATCGGCGCAGTCAGTTTGGCGAAACGTCCGTAACCCTTCGCCGAACGCGCTGACAATCGCGCGTTGGCCAGTGCCACCGGAATCTTGCGTTTGGCGCACTGATGGATGTGGTTGGGCCACAGCTCGGTCTCCATGATCACCGCCAGCTTCGGCTGGACCTTATCGAGAAACCGCGCGGCAGCGCAGGGCAAGTCATAGGGCAGATAGCAATGCTGGATCCGCGGCTCATTGGCGAACAACGCCTGGATCCGCTCGGAACCGGTGGGTGTCATGCAGGTGACGGTGATCGGCAACTGTGGATAACGTTGCAACAGGCCACGGATCATCGGCGCGGCAGCGATGCTTTCGCCCACCGACACGGCGTGCACCCAGATCCCGCCGGGTTGCATCGCCGGCAACCCGTAGGAAAAGCGCTCGCCGACGCGCTTGGCATAAGCCGGCGCCTTGCGGGCCCGCAGCCATAGACGTAAAGCCACCAACGGCAGCGCCAGGTAAAACAGACAGCTGTAGAGAGTTCTATTCATGGCGGCGGAGTTTATCGGCTTTTTCAGTCGATCGCCTGCAAGCACTCGGCAAAACGTTCGGCCAGGAAACGTGCAGCCGGGCCCAAGGGCTCATCACGGCGCCATACCATCTCCACCACCAGCGCCGGCGGAGTCCATTCGCTGTCCAGTTCGACCATCTGGCCCTGATAGGTCGGGTACTGCACCACGTGTCGCGGCAGCCAGGCCCAGCCCAACCCCCGCGAGAGCCATTCGGCCAGCACATAGAAGCTGTCGGCACGCCACACCTGCGGGCTGGCGGCTTCGCTGCCGGGATAAACACTGGTTTGGGTGGACATCAGCAATTGGCGAAACTGCGCCAGGTGCTGGCAAAGTACATGTTTCCCCGTTGCCAGCGGATGCCCGACGCCGCACACCGTGACCATTTCCACACTGCCGACCACTCGCCGCTCCAGGGCTTCGGGGATTTGGTCGTGGTAGAACAACAAGCCCAGGTCCGCCTGGCGCTCCACCAGTTTGCGCGCCACATCACCTTGGGCGACGCTGAACAGTTGCACCTCCAGACTGGGGAATTTACCGGCCAGCCCCTCAAGGCTATCGAGTACCGGCTGATAGAGCATCGCTTCGTCCTGGGCCAGGCGCAGGCATGCTTCTTCCCCGCGCATCAAGGACATAGCCCGGCCGTTGAGCCGTTCACACTGACGCAACACCTCCCGCGCCTCTTCCAGCAACACCATGCCCGCTTCGGTCAGGCGGGGCTGGCGGCCGCTGCTACGATCAAACAGGCTCAGCCCCAAATCCGCCTCTAATAAAGCAATGCCATTGCTGACCGCCGACTGCGCCTTGCGCTGCTCCCGCGCCACCGCCGAAAACGAGCGCTGCTCGGCGACGCTGACAAACAGGCGCATCTGCTCCAGGCTCCATTGCACACTCATGGCCAAACCCATCTTTATTTCGGATAGGTAATGACTTTACCCCATCTGTGGAGTCTCTAGAATGCCGACCTTATCAAGCGACCCTACACCGAGGATTACCCCATGAACGCTGCTTACTATTACCTGGCTATCGCCATTTGCTCGGAAGTGATCGCTACCGTTTCCATGAAAGCGATCAAAGGCTTCAGCACGCCGATCCCGTTGCTGTTGGTGATTGTCGGCTACAGCGTGGCCTTCTGGATGCTGACCCTGGTGGTACGTACTGTGCCGGTGGGCGTGGCCTATGCCGTCTGGGCCGGGATGGGGATCGTCATGGTCAGCATTGCTGCACTGTTTATCTATGGGCAGAAACTCGATATACCCGCGATGCTCGGGATGGGCCTGATTGTGTTGGGGGTGGTGGTGATTCAGTTGTTTTCGAAAACGGCAGGGCATTGACCGTTCGCTCAGCACTCAAGTGAGTCCAGAATTCGCAGCCTCGTTTCACTCGACAGCTCCTACAGTGCACATGGCATGAGCCTGTATACTTGGCAGCTTGTCTTGAACACTGAGGTCGCCGCATGCCATCCGTTATTTCCACCGACGTTCTGATTGTCGGCGCCGGGGTTGCCGGCCTCTGGCTCAATGCGCGCCTGCGCAGCCAGGGGTTTTCCACGGTGCTGGTGGAAAGTGCCTCGCTGGGCGGCGGGCAGAGCGTGAAGTCCCAGGGGATCATTCACGGTGGTGCGAAATACGCCTTGCACGGTGCCCTGACCGGCGCCTCCGAAGCCATTGCCGACATGCCCCGCCGCTGGCGCGAAGCATTGGCGGGCAACGGCGAGCTGGACCTGTCCGGCGTGCGCCTACTGTCTCAGGCTCATTATTTGTGGTCCCCGGGCACCCTGGCCGGCAACCTCACCAGCTTTTTCGCCAGCAAGGCCGTGCGCGGCCGGGTGGATCAGGTCAAGGGTGACGACCTGCCGCCTGCCCTGCAAGACCGCCGCTTCAAAGGCAAGGTCTACCGTCTGGCCGAGCTGGTGGTGGACGTGCCAAGCCTGATCGAACGCCTGGCAGAACTGGCCGGGGATGGTTTACTCGCCGGGCAACAGATCGAACCGCTGCTGGAAGACGGCACTCTGGTGGGCCTGAAGGTCGATGGCCGCGAGATTCGCGCGCAGCGCATCGTCCTCAGCGCCGGTGCCGGTACGGCTGACCTGCTGAGCGCATTGGGCTTGAGCCAGCCCGCCATGCAACGCCGTCCGCTGCACATGATCATCGCCAAGGGCCCCGGTCTGAAACCGCTGTACGCCCACTGCCTGGGCGGCGGCACCAAGCCACGCATCACCGTCACCACTCACCCGGCGGCTGATGGCAATTGGGTCTGGTACCTGGGCGGCGACATTGCCGAGGCTGAAGGTGTCGCACGCACGCCAGCAGAACAGATTGCCACGGCACAAAAGGAACTGGCGCAACTGCTGCCGTGGATCGACATGAGCCAGACGCAGTGGGCCACCCTGCGTGTTGATCGCGCCGAACCACTGCAATCAGGCCTGACCCGCCCGGACAATGCCTTTCTCGCGGAGCAGGATCGTCTGCTGGTGGGCTGGCCGACCAAACTGGCCTTGGCACCCGACTTCGCCGATCGGGTGATCAATGCGCTGGAACGTGACGGCATCAAGCCAACATCCACCGAAAAACTGCCCGACCTGCCAAAGCCACCCCTCGCCCAACCCGCCTGGGAGCAACTGTTGCCATGAGCCTGCCGACCCTGCATGACCTTCACCGCCCCCTGGGCAGCACCGGTTTATGGGTCTCCCCGCTGGGACTTGGCACCGTCAAGCTGGGCCGCGACCAAGGGGTGAAATACCCCAGCGGCTTCCAGATCCCAGGAGACGACGAAGCGCGGATGCTCTTGCGCCAGGCCCGTGACCTGGGCATCAACCTGATCGACACTGCCCCCGCCTATGGCCGCAGCGAAGAACGCCTGGGGCCGCTGTTACGCGGCCAGCGCCAGGACTGGGTGATTGTCAGCAAGGTCGGCGAAGAGTTCGTCGATGGCGTGTCCCACCACGATTTCAGTGCTGCCCACACCCGGCTTTCGGTGGAGCGCAGCTTGCAACGATTGGAAACGGATTTTATCGATCTGGTGCTGGTGCACTCCGACGGCAACGACCTGCATATCCTCAATGACTGTGAGGTCTACCAGACCCTGGAGGAGCTCAAGCGCGAGGGCAAGGTCCGAGGTTTCGGCTTCTCCGGCAAAACCGTCGAAGGCGGCGTGAAGGCTCTGGAACGGGGCGATTGTGCCATGGTCACCTACAATCTGAACGAACAGGCCGAGCAGGCCGTGATTGACTATGCTGCCGCCCATGGCAAAGGCATCCTGGTGAAAAAGGCCCTGGCCAGTGGTCATGTGTGCCTGGAGCCCGGAATGGATCCAATTCATGCCAGTTTCATGTTGTTGTTTGCGCAAACTGGCGTCGCCAGTGCTATTGTCGGGACCATTAATCCGCTGCACCTCGCCCATAACGTGGCGACCGCTGCCCAGGTCATCCGCCAACTCTGATGCCGCCGACGCGGCCGACCCCGACGCAAGAAGGAGCCGACATGCCGCGAACGCTCATAAGAAAGAACCCCAGTAACTTTAAGACACTGCCACTGTTCGTCGAAGCCACCCCCGAAGGCCTGAGCTACCAGAGCGTCGGCATGCCGCTCAACTTTGCCCAGACGTTGCAGCGACGCAAACCGGTGACAGTGGCCGATGCCGAACGGTTTTCCCTGGAACTGGCCAATCTCGGCGTTTCAGTGCGCCTGACCCTGCATTGGCAGAATCGCGATTACTGGGTACTGGTGCGCCAACGTCGGCAGGATCGTGGTGACGTGGTGCTCAAGCTGATTTCCGGTTACGTCCCGGCCCACGAACTGAACCTGCCGCTGCACACCGCTATCCAGGAAATCGCCGAAGAGTGTCTGTTGGAAACCCCGGAAGGCTGGCTCGGCGGTCGCTTCAACGACACCTGGCTGCCGGCGCCCTACTCTTCTGCCCTGCATTACCGAGAAGCCTTGCCGTTTCGCCTGAGCCCACTATCAGGTGCCGCCCGCCCGGTACGTTGCGCCACCATGCAACTGATCGAACGCCCACGGGCCTATGTGCATTTGCCCACAGCCTCGCTGCAACTGATCTATGACTTGCGCCTGGAAGTGCCGAGAGAGGCCAAGTCCTTGAGCCTGTTTCATGTCGATGAGCGGTTGGAGGGCGACCAGTTGGTGGCGCGACTGGATCGTCAGCGCCCCGACCTGTACCTGATGCCGCTCAAGGACGGCCAGCCGTGTGCCGAGCTGTATACCTTAAAAAAGGATCAACTCTATCCGGCGAGTACCCGAGGACTGTACCTGGCAGAAAGCTTTGCCCAGCAGGAGGGCTGGCTGGTACGCGATGAACGGATCCGGTGGAAGGACTGGCTCAGACAACAAGGACTGAGCACACCCGAGAAGGAATCGAAGCTGAAACAACTGACCGGCAAGGCGCGGCAGATCTTGCGCAAGATGGTGCCGAAGAAGGCAAGCCGATAGCGGCTGCGCTCATCGTTCGACACCCTGCCCTTGAGTCACAGCTGAAGCAAGCGCGCCAATCCGACTTTCATTGGCGTCGGCTCCGGCAGTTTGAAACTCGCCAACAAACGCTGATTGTTCGCCCGTGAGTGACGAATATCCCCCGACCGCGCTGATGTGTAGCTGACAGCCGGCAAGTCGCCAACCACTTCGACCAATGCCTCCAGCACCTGCTTGAGTGTAGTGGTCTGGTTCCAGCCGACGTTGATCGCACCTGCCGGGACCTCTTCGGCTTCAATGGCTTGCACCAGCAGGTCCACCAGGTCTCCCACATACATGAAATCGCGGGTTTGCTCACCATCGCCAAACACAGTGATAGGCAGGCCTTTTTGCGCGCGCTCACTGAAGATGCTGATCACCCCGGAATAGGGCGAAGAAGGGTCCTGCCGTGGCCCGAAGATATTGAAGAAGCGGAAAATCACCGGCTCCAGACCATGCTGGCGACGATAGAAATCGAAATAGTGCTCGCTGGCCAGTTTGTCCGAGGCATAAGGCGTCAATGGTGCCTTGGACGTCTCCTCATCAATGGAAGCGCCTTCACCATTGTTGCCATACACCGCCGCACTGGAGGCAAACACCACACGCTTGACCCCAGCCTCACGCATCGCCTCGCAGACATTCAGGCTACCGATGAAATTGCTCTGGTGCGTGCTGACCGGGTCATCCACCGACGCCTGTACCGAGGCAACCGCCGCCAGGTGCACCACCGCACAAGCGCCAATGGCCGAGCGAGCAACCAACGCAGCGTCGGCGACATCACCTTCCAGCAACTCCACTCGAGCGTTGTCCATGGGCAGGTTACTGCGCTTGCCGGTCGATAAATCATCGAGGATCCGAACGGCGTAGCCCTTCACGAGCAAGGCATCCACCAGGTGCGAGCCAATAAAACCAGCACCGCCGGTGATCAGAACAAGGGGGGCATCAGCCATATCGGTAAAACCTATTAAGTAACGTCATTGCTGCGGATTTTTTCGACAATCGCCGTGGTCGAGCTGTTTTCCACCAGCCCCAGCACTTTGACCTTGCCGCCATAGGCATTGACGATATCGCCACCGACGACCTGGTCGACGGAGTAATCGCCGCCCTTGACCAGTACGTCCGGCTTGACCTGGGCCAACAGATTTTCCGGAGTTCCCTCGGAGAAGCTGATCACCCAGTCCACTGCGCCCAACCCCGCCAGCACCGCCATACGCCGATCAACACTATTGATCGGCCGACCCGGGCCTTTCAGGCGACTGACCGAAGCGTCGTCGTTGACCGCGACGATCAAGCGATCGCCCTGAGCGCGCGCCTGCTCCAGGTAGGTCACGTGACCGGCATGGAGAATGTCGAAACAGCCGTTGGTGAAAACAATGCTTTCGTTATGGGCACGGGCATCGTCGACCGCCAGCAGCAACTGCTCCAGGCCCAGCACACCTCGCTCCGAACCTTCTTCACGCTGGATCGCGCGGCGCAGCTCTGGGGCACTGATGGCCGCCGTACCCAGCTTGCCGACCACGATACCCGCCGCCAGATTGGCCAGGGCCACGGCATGGGGCAGCTCTTCACCGGCAGCAATCGCAGCCGCCAAGGTGGAAATCACTGTATCGCCAGCACCGGTGACATCAAATACTTCACGAGCCCGCGCAGGCAGGTGCATGGCCGGGTGATCAGGACGCAACAGGGTCATACCGTGTTCACCACGGGTCACCAGCAGGGCGCCCAGGTCGAGATCGGCCATGAGTTTTGCACCCTTGGTCACCAGTTCGTGCTCATCGACACAACCGCCAACAATGGTTTCAAACTCGCTGAGGTTTGGCGTGATCAGGCTGGCGCCCCGATAAATCGAGAAGTCCTTGCCCTTGGGATCGGCCAGCACCGGAATGCCCCGGGCCTTGGCGGCCTGGATCAGCATCTGGTGATTCTTCAAGGCGCCTTTGCCGTAGTCGGACAATACCAGCACCTTGATACCTTCCAACAACTCATCGACCTGGGCAGCAAGGGCCAGGGCGTCAGTCGCGAAGGGCTCTTCAAAATCGATACGCAGCAGTTGCTGGTGACGGCTCATGACCCGCAGCTTGACGATGGTCGGCTGATGGGCAATACGCTGGAACAGCGCACGCACACCGGCACCACGCAGGCTGTTGGCCAGGCTGTCGGCGGCTTCGTCGTCACCCGTCACACCCACCAGGGAGGCGGGGGCGCCGAGAGCGGCAATATTGAGGGCAACGTTGGCAGCGCCGCCTGGGCGGTCTTCGATTTGCTCGACCTTGACTACCGGTACCGGTGCCTCAGGGGAAATCCGTGAGGTACCGCCATGCCAGTAACGGTCGAGCATGACATCGCCGACCACCAAGACAGGGGCTTGATCGAATCGCGGCATGGACAACTTCATGGA
This sequence comes from Pseudomonas spelaei, assembly GCF_009724245.1. Classification (GTDB taxonomy): domain Bacteria; phylum Pseudomonadota; class Gammaproteobacteria; order Pseudomonadales; family Pseudomonadaceae; genus Aquipseudomonas; species Aquipseudomonas spelaei. The sequence goes on from NZ_WNNK01000006.1 coordinate 76,409, forward strand.
GCAACCCACATACAAAATGAACAGGGGCGCGATATTACCACAGGGTGAGCGCTGGCTCGTTCGACAGCTTTACCTGCGATGTATCACGCCCTTTGCCTGATCATTTTTCGAACAGACTGCTCAAGATATGCTGAACGGCATCCGCCAATTCGAACTCGTCGGTATTGACTTCACAATCGGCCTGATGCGGCGCCTCGTACGGGCTGTCCAGACCGGTGAAGTCCTTGATGCGCCCTTGCAAGGCAGCCTGGTACAAGCCTTTCGGGTCGCGCCGCGCACAGATGCTGAACGGCGTACTGACGTAAATTTCGAAAAACTGCCCAGGGCCGAACAGCGCTTTGGCGACAGCCCGATCAACACTGAACGGTGAGATGGCGGAAACAATCACGATCAATCCAGCATCCACCATCAGGCGTGCGACTTCGCCAATACGGCGGATGTTCTCCTTACGTGCCTCATTGCCCATCCCTAGGTCATTGCATAACCCCGTGCGCAAGTTGTCGCCATCGAGCACAAAGGTATGGCGCCCTTGCTCATTGAGCTTCACCTCCAGCGCATTGGCCAGGGTCGATTTTCCGGCTCCGGACAATCCCGTCAGCCACAAGCAGCAGGGCTGCTGATGTTTGATGGCTGCACGAGCGGCCACTGACAGCGACAACGCAAAGGGGCGAATAGAGGCAAAGCCGACTGACGAGGACACATTATTCATAACCCAGGAGCTCGTAATCACGTTGATAGACACGCCTGACCAGGCGTCGCGTGCGCAAGGAGCAAAAATCCCTGACAGGTTCCGGACGACGCTCAATGGAACCATTTAGATGAGGCAGGGCTGACGCAACACCCAGGCGTTCGCACAGGTGCTGGAAATCTCGATCCAGATATTCCTGACGACCGATGAAGTCCATCGCCATGTGCCCCATGGAGTCCACCAGGAAGTCGGTCTGCGGAGCAAAGTGAAGTTGGCGCCGCACGTTTTCCGGGTGCAGCCAGCGCGCGACAAAATCGTCGAAATCCCGATAGCTGGACACCAACACCTGGGCCTGATGGTCACGGGTACCCAGGTGGTTGCCCCGCAAAAAGGCATAGGCAGAGTAGGCACGTTCCAGAGGGTCACGAACGAAGGTGAACTTGAGGCTGCGCGAGTACTGCTCAGGAAACTGCTGCTGGTACCAGTACAGCGGCAAATGCCCCGGCCTCCAGTTATCGAAGAGTGCGGAGCAGACGCTGCTGCCAGCGCACTTGGGGACATGGATGAACACGCATGCATGCCGCCGAAAAGACTCCGGAAACGCTACGCCCGCAGACATGGACTTGTTCACGGCTTGGCGATCAACCACCGACAAGCGTGCCAACAGGAAGGCCCTTTGAGGTTTTGGAAGTAGCTTCCAGAGAATACGTTGCAACATCCCATTACCCACGCGAGAGGGTTAACCCAATCGTTCGTTATCAAGATCGTGGGACCAACATAACAAACGAAGGGCGGGGAATTATTTGGCGTTGGTCAAGTGTGTAAAGATGCGGATACAAAGCCTCAGAGCGCGTTGCGCGTCCTGGAGGATGACGGGGTGATTAGGCTCACCCCGTTTTTTTTCAAACGATATCGACAGCCGTCGGCGCGTCCAGTCCCATGGCGTTCAGGCGCGCGTAGTAGCCGTTCTGTGCCAGCAGCTCTGCATGGGTCCCACGCTCGACAATCTGTCCTTGGTCCATGACCAGGATCAGATCCGCCTTCTCGATAGTCGACAAGCGGTGAGCAATCACCAGGGTCGTGCGGCCTTTCATGACCTTGTCCAATGCGGCTTGAATGTGGCGCTCGGACTCGGTATCCAACGCCGATGTCGCCTCATCGAGGATCAACAACGGGGCGTTTTTCAGCAGGGCACGTGCGATCGCCAGCCTTTGCCGCTGGCCGCCCGACAACAGCACGCCATTCTCGCCAACCTGGGTGTCGAGGCCCTGGGGTAATTGCGCAATGAAGTCCATGGCGAAGGCATCGGTGGCGGCCTTCTCGATATCCTCGCGAGGCGCGTCCGCCAGGTCACCGTAGGCAATATTGTTCGCCACGGTGTCACTGAACAAGGTCACATGCTGAGTAACCTGGGCAATATGCTTGCGCAGGTTCAGCAGGCGGAAGTCTTCCACCTCGGTGCCATCCAGAAGAATTTCACCCTTGTCATGATGGTAGAAACGCGGAATCAGGTTGGCCAATGTGGACTTGCCACTGCCGGAGCGCCCCACCAATGCCACCATCTTTCCAGGCTCGACGCTGAAGCTGATGTCGTTGAGCACTTGGCGCTCGGTGCCTGGGTAGGTGAAGCTCAGGTTACGAATTTCAAGGTGCCCAGTGACAGCGTCCAGCTCAACGGTGCCGCGATCGACCTCTGGCTCTTCGTCCAGCTGTTCGAAAATGCTCTCGGCCCCTGCAACGCCTTTCTGGATGGTCGAGCTGACTTCCGACAACTGCCGGATCGGCTTGGGCAGCAAACCCGCCAAGGTGATGTAGGCGATCATGTCGCCCGCCGAAGCATCGCCACGCAAATAGAGCGCCAGGAACATCAGGACAGCCATCGCGCTGTAAATCACCAGCTGCAACATCGGTGTATAAATCGCACCGGTGCGGGTCATGCGCAATTGCTTGTCGGTATTGCCTTGGCTGGCGTTGAGGAAACGCTTCTGCTCGTAGACTTCACCGCCGAAGCTGCGCACGACGCGGTAACCCTGGATGGTTTCCGAAGCGACGTGGGTCACGTCGCCCATCGCCACCTGGATTTTCTTGCTTTGCTTGCGGAATTTTTTGCTGGCCGTGCTGACCATGACGGCGATCAACGGAAGAATGGCGACCATCACCAGCGTCAGGCGCCAGTTCATGATCAGCAGCGAGGCGAACAGGAATACGACGGTCATGCCCTCACGGATAACGACCTTGATCGCATCCGTCGCCGCCCCGGTGACCATGGTGACGTTGAAGGTAATGCGGGAGATCAAATGCCCCGAGTTGTGCTGGTCAAAGTAACGGTTGGGCAATACCAGCAGGTTGTTGAACAACTGCACCCGCAGGTCATGCACCAGCCCGAGGGACACCTTGGCCAGGAAGTAGTTGCCCAGGAAAGAACCCAGGCCCTGCCAGGCGGCAATCAGCACGATCAACAAAGGCACAGCCTGCAGCAACCGCAAGTCACGCAGGTAAGGCACCGAGGGAAATAGCGCGGCCTGGGGGTTTGACAGGCCATCGACGAAATACTTGAGGATGTATCCAAGCATCGGCTGGGTCGAAGCGAAAATCAGAAACCCGACGATACTGATGATAAACAGCCCCACGTAAGGCCGGACATAGCCGAGCAAACGGAAGTAGATTTTCAAGCTCGATGGGTCGGCGCTGGGACTGGAGTTGGTCATATCACGCGAAAGTCGTTGGAAAGGACGCAGACTTTAGCACAGCTTCCCTGCCGGACCGGCACCAGCGAAGGACGCTAAAGCGCGAACCTGATAAACGACAGTGCACACCCATTACCGTTATGATGGCCACTCATCCCGGCGACGAATTTCAAAGCATGCACCTCAGCGGCCTAAAAAATACCCCTTATCGAGTCTTCGACTTCATTTGCCTCTGGATCCTCCCAGCCGGCTTTTTCATGCTGTTGTGCGGTCTTTTTTTCCTGCCGGACCGTAGTGTTCTGCACAAATTTTATTATGGTCTGTTTAGTATCCCGGCCTTGATTGCCCTGCTGCTACGACCCCGAGATTTCAAAGAACTGCTACGTGAACCTATTTTCATTGCCCTGATTCTGTTTATCGCCTGGGCACTCACGAGCCTGATATGGAGCCCGCAAACCGAGGGTTTCCTGGGTGAGTTAAAACCTCCGCTGCATGGACTGTTTCTCTTTGTCGGTTGTTTTCTGCTGATTCGCCACCGTGAAGACCTGCTGCGTCCGCTGTTGTTTGGAGCGGCTATCGTGGCCCTCGCCTTTACACTCAAAGACCTTTATCTCTTTGCCCGGGGCTTTGTCCCGGTACTGCGAATGGTCGGCGGCGGCGCGTTTGACAACCCCCTCTTGAGCTCCCATCTGTTTGGTTTTTTCTGCGTCTACTGGCTCAGCCTGAGCATGACCTGTCGACGCATGCCTCTACTCTGGCTCAGCCTTCCGGCTGGGGCGATCATGTTTGCAGCAATGCTTGCCACCGGCTCAAGGACCCCTTTGGTAGCCCTGATCCTGGCAGCTCTGTGGATCAGCATGAACTGCTGGAACCGCAGGTCACTGGCACTGGTCAGTACTATGGTTATCGGCGGCATTGCCATTGCCGAGCTGCTCTCGCAAATGTTAATCGAGCGAGGCAGCTCCTATCGCTTTGAAATTTGGCAAATTGCACTGCACAAAATTGCCGAAAGCCCGTGGATTGGCCAGGGCTTCGATGCCCCCTTTGGTGTTTCACCTGACGGCATTGGTTACATCCTCGAGGAGCCCCATAGCTTTGCCCTGGGCGTGCTTTATTACGTGGGTATCATCGGCTTTTTACCGTGGGTGTTCATGCAGTTCAAAGGCTTGCTGACCTGCTGGCAATATCGCGTACACCCCCTGTTTATTCTGGCTTCGACGTGGCTGGCCTACGGTATCGGCGCGGGTCTCACCGAAGGCGGCGGAATTCTTTCACGCCCCAAGGAACACTGGTTTCTCTTGCCAATCCCCTTGGCACTGATCGTAGCACTGTCGATCAGTGCCAAGGCCAAACGACTGCTGACTCAGCCTGTGCAGGCTCTGGACCGTTCAGCCGCTGAAGACATGATGATCGATGCCCAGGTGATCGAAGCCGACGGACTGGGCCCAAAAGTCCTTCAACTGAAGGACGGCAGCTTTCTAAAACTGTTCCGCCGCCGCCGCTTCTACACCTCCGGCAGCTACAACCCTTATTCACAGCGCTTTGCCGCCAATTGCCAGCGCCTTCGCGAACTGGGTATAACGACACCTGAAGTACAGGCCCTTTATGACCTGCACGACGGGAGTAACGCCGTGCAATACCACCCATTGAGTGGCCAGACACTTCGTCACGTACTCGCATCGGCCAGCCCGGCCGAGCGTCAGGAACATGTGAGAAAGTTCGGCGAATTCATGGCCCAGCTACACGAACAAGGCATCTACTTCCGTTCGCTGCACTTGGGCAATGTGCTGGTACTTGAAGGCGGCGGGTTCGGCTTGATTGATCTGGCCGACATGCGGATTTATCCCTCATCGCTGAGCCTCTCCCTGCGCCAGCGCAACCTGCGCCATATGCAGCGCTATGACGAAGACCGCGCCTGGCTCTTCGACGAGCATCTGCAGGCGCTACTTAAGGGCTATGGCATGAAGGCATCGAAGCAAGCAGTTGAATGCCTGCAGAAACAAATCCAGTTGACTCACTAGCGCAGCCAGTCAGCCAGGCGCTTGCAGATGCAGGCGCCGACGAAACCGCCAGCACCCACTCAACAGCCTCAGCTTTTCTCCAGGGGCGAAAAGAACATCCGTGCCAGTCCACGCCACGTCTTGCCATTCCAGGCCTTCAGTGGAAGTTGTGCCAGCAGCTCGCGCGCCAGCTTACGGTCGCGATTGGACGTCTTAAGGAACATCGAGTTGAGAAACTTGCAGCGCACCTGCTCATACAGAGGGTGGTCGCTGAACAACGCATAGGTGCGCAGGATGCTATCAACCATAAAGCGATGATTCTTGTATGAGTTGGTGGCATGTTTGCGATAGCGGGCCATCAACACATTCAACCCATCGATAAAGTACCCGGCATGGGTCACTTTCAACTCGATCAGCAAATCTTCCAGACGAATCTCGGGATCAAAACCTCCGACCTTTTCCAGCGCCTCGCGCCGAATCATCAGCGTCGGCGCGGGCGGGTACGGCTTACGCTCCAGGAACATGTCATCGAAATCCAGGCGCCTGAAAGGCACATCACGCCGCTGGCGCTTTTCAGGAAACAGCTCGCCCTTAGAATCAATCAATTCAATATTGCCGGCGCAGATGCCCACCTCCGGCTTGCCATCCATATGGGCCACCTGCACCGCAATCCGCTCAGGCAGCATAATGTCATCCGAACCAAACGGAACAATCAGCGTCCCCCTGGACCGGGCTATCGCACCGTTGAGCGTATTGGTGAGCCCTTGATTCTGCTGAACCTGGAAATCGAAGGCATGCCCCGCCTGCAGCCGACGAATGCGCTCAACACTGTCATCTGTTGAGCCATCGTCGATCACCAACAGTTCGATATTGGCGTACGTCTGATTCAACACACTCAGAATGCTCTCCTCGATATAGGGAGCATGGTTGTAAGACGCAATGATCACGGTGACCAATGGCTGATGTTCGTTCATACATCCTTCCCACGTGCTTGGCTCAGGCCTGAGTCGATCAAATCCAGATACTCCTGACGGAACACCTCGATGTCGTGCTGTTCCTGAAGGTAGCGATAAGCCTGCTCGCCCTTGGCAGCAAGGTCTTCATTCGAAAGCCCCAGGTAAGTATCCAGCGCCTGCACCAGTGCAGGCACATTCGCCGGCTCTACCGCGAGGCCGCCCGCCCCTTCAATCAGTGGCAGCATGGCCGGCACGCTCGAGGCAATGACGGGCAAACGCCCGCTCATGCCTTCAAGCAGCGCCAGGCCCAGCCCCTCCGCCAGGGAGGGCATGGTCCAGATGTCAAAGGCGCGCACGTACTGCAGGGCATTTTCCTTGAAACCCAACAAATGGACACGTCCACCGAGGCCCAACTGCTGGACTTGCGTCGACAGGTTGGACTCTTCACGACCGGCACCGATGATGGCGAGTTGCACTTGCGGGTATTTATCCTTGAGCGCGGCAAACGCTTGCAGCAAATACGTATGCCCCTTCACCGGAACCAGACGCCCCAGTGCGCCGATCAGGCGAACCGAAGGGTCAATCCCCAACAGTTCCCGCGAGCGCTCGCGGGAATGCTGCAACCCCTCTGCCTGCTCGATGTCGATGGCATTGGTGATTGCATACGTATTGGCGTCGGTGAAACCGCAGCGGCAATCCAGCAGGTACTGTTTCACGGCCGGAGACACACCGACAAAACGCCAGTGTTCATCGATCAGGCGCTGAGCCTGTTTACGCCGATAAAGGCGGTCGTACTCACCGAAGCCGTGGGAAATACCGATGCACAACGGTACTTTCAACCAGCGATTAAGCTGCAACATCATGTTGACCGGCTTGAAGCGGTTGCAGATGACGACGTCGAACTTTTCCTTGCGGCAGAACTGATAGAGCCGCCACATCGCCCGCAGCCTCAGCCCCTTGAGGGACTTGTCGGAGAAGTCGAAGTAGACCGACGTGGCAGCACGACTGACGGGGTCCGCCGGCCCTGGCCGTCCGCGCAGGAAAGCGGCGGTGACTTCATAACGGTCCGCTGGCAAGGCCTTGACGATCTGCTCGGCAAGGTCGGCAAAGTCATGGGATTTAACATTGTAGTCAGGCTGCAATTGCAGGACCTTGAACGGCCGACTCATAACTCTCCTCGATGGAAACCTGTTGCCTCAACGGCCCAGGACAACTCTCTGGCTAACGCGATCACGTCCTGAGGGCCAGGCTCCGCTACCAGAGGTCAACGGCTTGCATTACTTTTACTTGTGTTTGATGAACCAAAACAGCTCATGCCGCCGGACGGCCTTGCGGAAAAACTCGTTTTCACCCCAGGGCGAGATAGCCCGGGCCGCCAGCAAACGCTGGATCAAACGGCGCAGCCTGCGCTTGAAGGGCATCCTCGGCTGCAAGTCATGCATCATCCCCAACGACATGGCCTTGTCACACTGCTGCTGCCCGGACAGGGGCAAACAATAGGGCTGCAAAGTGTACGCGGGATCAAAAGATGGCGGTAAAGCGATACCCGTGCCCGAATCCCCCATCGGCCAGCGATCGTTGTCATGCAGATGGTTGGCGTAACCCAGCAACGTGGTTGGCTGCCACGCCAGCCCCTGCAATGCCTCAAGTACCGCTTCCTGGGCGCAGATATGGTCGGGGTGTGGATCAAGCATCGGATGTGGCAGCACGATGACTTCAGGGCGCGCCTTGAGCAGCAACATGCGCAGGTCGGCCAGCAGATTATTCCAGGTCGGCTGACCATCGGCGTCTGCCGGCAATGGGAACGGGTTCAGTTGGCGAAACGGACGGATATCGGTCAGCTCGGCTTCCCTTGAGGCCACCGCACGCTCCGGCTCGGCCTTCATCGTCGCCAGTTGCAGGCAGAAGTACCCGAGCTGCACACAGTGCTCTTGCGCCACCCCCGCCCAGCGCGGAACCGCGATACTGTCCCAGGCCCGCAGGCGCCCTTTGAGACGCGCCGCTTCAGCTTTTCCAAGCCCCATCTGCTGATAGTGCTCGGCCTCGATCTCACCAGCGGTCAAGGTAACAATCCAGGACTCAGCTGCCTGGCTGTACAAGCCGAAGGCCGCAAGCTCGGCATCATCGGCATGAGGGGCAATGACCATCACTCGCTGACGACGAACATCGGGCTGGCGGAACACCGACAGCACAGGATCACCCTGCATCCGACAGAAACGACCACGCAGTTGCAGTTGTCCATCGGCCAGCGCTTGCGCCTGACCGCTGAGGTTCAGATAGCGCAAGCCATCAACGCCGCGCTCGAACGCCTGGCGATCCAGATGCTCACCCCCTGACAACTCGATAAAAGGATCGATAAAGCGACCCAGCCAGCCGCTTCTGATCCGCAACGCCAGAATCAGTGTTTCGTCGCCTGACAGCTCCAGCGGTTGTTCCAACACCAATCGCCCGTTGTCGAGGCGTACCTTGGGCTGCTCGGTATCGGCCGGGAAGCGGTATTGATAGTCGTCCGCGGGGGAGTAAAACAGATGGTCGGCAAACCAGGCCTCATGGGCGACCCAGGCCAAGACCGCCAGCAGCAACGGCAACCACCAGGCCACCAGCACACCGATACCAATCAACAGCAGCAACCCAACCAGCAGGCCGATACGTTTATTGCGTCGATGACGCTTGAGCAATATCTGCTTGCGGCTCGGGGACTGGCTCATACCTTGAACACCGGCACAGGGTTACACCAACGGTCCTTGTACTCGCGGTCAGCACGGCCAAACGAAAACCGCAGGGGCTTGCCCAGTGCTCGCGCCTGTTCCCAGGCGCTTTGCGTATTGAGGAAACTCAACACGCTGCCGGGGCTGAACTCACGGGTTTCAGGGTCGACACCGCCATTGATGTACTCAATGCTGATCCACTCCGGTGCTTCGACACGATAGACCAACTGAATCGCAATCGGCGCGTCATTGAGGAAAATCACCGAGCCGATCAACAGCTCGCGCAGCAGCTCGATGACCTCAGCCATCCGCTCGGCACCGGTGGCCGGGAAGCCCCAGCGACGCTGGAACAAATCACAATAGATCGCCGCCAGCTCTGTACTGGAAAACTCTCCCACAGCCCGCACGACACCGCCCGCCTCTTCCAGCAAACGCAGTTCGCGACGCTGGTTGTAGCGAAACTTTTTCGAGAGTTCTTCAGGGGTACGCGCCATGGCCAGCTGTTCAGTCTGAGGCTTGAGGCCGGCAAAGCGACCTTCATTCAGCGCCGACAGGTACCGCGCGCGGTGGCGCAACGGGGCCTGGATGTCAGCAGCAGCCGGCAAAATCAGCTCAGCGTTGCCCAAGTCGAACAATCCTTTCTTGCCGTGACGCTTGAGCACATCCTTGGACAAAGCCAAGTCCCGCCCCCAGGTGGCAATAGACGCCTTGAGTTCGCCGCCCTGCTCCCAGGCCAGGTAACGCACCGGAATATTGGCCAACTGCGCCAAGCGCTCGACCACCAGCGGGTGGGTCGCGACACTGCCGCCAAAACGCTGCCAGGCCTCGTTATAAGTAGGCGCGTCAACGACAGACCAGCCACGCTCGCGCCAGCCTTGGAATCGGTTGAGCATCAGGCCCTCGCAGCCAGTTCGGTCACTTGAGGCAAGCTCCAGAAAGTGTCGCGCACGGCCTGGTCCGAGAAACGCTCATGCAAGCGCTCCAGCATCATCTCGGAACATTGCAGGCGCTGGCTACGGTCCATGGCGGCCAGGTGCTGCAGCCCCTTGGCCAGGTGTTCGGCATCACCGAAGGGAAACAAAATCCCCACACCCTCGACCACTTCTCGCGCCCCACCGCAGGCAGTCGCCAGCAACGGCACACCGGCGGCCATGGCCTCCAGCAACACCATGCCGAAAGGTTCGTTATCGGAGCTCAGGGCAAAGGCGTCGAATGCACGGAAATAACGACGCGCATCCGGCACCTGACCCAGAAACAGCACCTGCCCGGCGATATTCAACTCGCGCGCCAGTTCCTTGAGGTCCTGCTCCAGACGCCCGGTACCGAGGATCGCCAGACGGCTCTCGGCTGGCAAATGTGGCAGCGCCAAGGCAAAGCCCTTGAGCAGCGTGGCTTGGTCCTTGTCCGGATGCAGACGGCCGACGTTACCGACCACCCACTCATCCGGCGACAGTCCCAAGGCATCACGCGCCTCGTCGGCGGGCACCTGACTGGCCTGCAAGGCCTCGACATCAATGCGGTTGTACAAGGTTTGAATCCGCGCCGCCGGCCATGCCGGCAAACAGCGGCGCATGTCATCACGCACCGCATCGGATACACCGAGCAGGCTCAAACGCTTGCGGAAAATCGTTGCGAACAGGCGGCGGCTACGACGCTGGTAGTCGCCAAACGCATGGTGCACACCGATCACCGGCAGCTTGGTGCCCAACAAGGCGATGTAGATCGGCTTGAAGCGGTGCGCGATACAGAAACTGAAATTGCGCGACGCGGCAATTTTGTGCAGCTCATTGATGGCCGCCAGCTTGAGGCCACGAATGGCCTTCGAGCTGAACTCCATGAACAACACTTCGTCAGACCCGCAGCCTGCAGCCACTTCAGGATCGGCAACCCCGGTGAGAAACACCGTGGTTACCTTGTAGCCCGAATCCGCGAACAAGCTGGCGTACTGCCGCGCACAGTCCAGGAACGGCCCGTCATAGCCGTGGCAGAACTGCAGGACGTGCCGATCAGCCGACCGAGTCATAAGGGTCCACGCCATCCTTGACCACCAGGATGTCTTCCATGATCAGGTACTGCAGATCCGAGCCGAAGAACATGTTCAGTGCGTCAGTCGGCGAGCAGATCATCGCTTCGCCACGACGGTTGAGCGAGGTGTTCAGGGATACGCCGTTGCCGGTCAGCACTTCCAGCTCTTTCATCATGTCGTAGTAGCGCGGGTTGTATTCACGCTTGAGCACCTGGGCACGGGAAGTACCATCTTCATGAACCACTTCCGGCACGCGGGTCTTCCACTCTTCCGACACTTCAAAGGTGAAGGTCATGAACGGCGCTGGGTGATCGACCTTGATCATCTGCGGCGCGACGGTGTCGAGCATCGACGGGCAGAAAGGCCTCCAGCGCTCGCGGAACTTGATCTGGTGGTTGATCCGGTCAGCCACGCCCGTGGCGCTTGGGCAACCGATGATCGAACGACCGCCCAACGCACGCGGGCCAAACTCCATGCGGCCCTGGAACCAGGCCACCGGGTTGCCATCGACCATGATCTTGGCGATACGCTTCGGGGTGTTTTCGATCTGGCGCCACTTAGGCTTGCTCGGGTGCTTGGCGCAGGCAGCGATCACGTCTTCGTTGCTGTAGGACGGGCCGAGATAGACGTGTTCCATCTTCTCTACCGGTACGCCACGGGCGTGGGACACATAGGCGGCCGCACCCACGGCGGTGCCGGCATCGCCGGACGCCGGCTGGACGAACAGCTCCTTGACGTCATCGCGGGCAATGATCTTCTGGTTCAGCTTGACGTTCAGCGCACAGCCGCCGGCGAAGGCCAGCTTGCCGGTGTCTTTGAGGATGTCGCCCAGGTAATGGTCGATCATCTGCAACGCCAGCTTCTCGAACAGCGCCTGCATGCTGGCCGCGTAGTGGATGTACGGCTCGTCGGCGATGTCGCCTTCGCGCTTGGGACCCAGCCACTCGATCAGTTTTGGCGAGAAATAGAACCCCTTGCCCTTCTCTTTATAGCGGCGCAGGCCGATGACGTTGGCGTAGTCGGTGTTGATCACCAGCTCGCCGTTTTCAAAGGAGGCCAAACGCGAGAAATCGTACTTGCTGGCATCGCCATACGGCGCCATGCCCATGACCTTGAACTCACCGTCGAGCATCTCGAAGCCGAGGAACTCGGTGATCGCACCGTACAGGCCGCCCAGGGAGTCCGGATCGTAGAATTCCTTGATCTTGTGGATCTTGCCGTTTTCGCCGTAGCCGAAGAAGGTGGTGGCGTACTCGCCCTTGCCGTCGATCCCGAGGATCGCGGTCTTCTCCTGGAAGCCCGAGCAGTGGTAAGCGCTGGAAGCGTGGGCCAGGTGGTGTTCAACCGGCTCGATCTTGATTTTCTTCGGATCGAAGCCCAGTTGCTCCAGGCACCAGACGATCTTGTTGCGATAGCGCTTGTAGCGACGGTTACCCATCAGAATCGCGTCAAGGGCGCGGTCCGGGGCGTACCAGTAACGCTTGGCGTAGTGCCAGCGCGCTTCACCGAACAAGCTGATAGGGGCGAACGGGATCGCTACCACATCAACGTCGGAAGGCTTGATACCGGCTTGTTCCAGACAGAACTTCGCCGATTCGTAGGGCATGCGGTTCTTTGCATGTTTGTCGCGTACGAAGCGCTCTTCTTCGGCGGCCGCGATCAGCTTGCCGTCGATATACAAGGCTGCGGAAGGATCATGGCTAAGGGCGCCGGACAGGCCAAGAATCGTCAATGCCACAGGGGTCTAGCCTCTTTTAGTCTGCATGCAGGCGCCTGGCGCCTGAAAAAAGTGTGCTCCCCGCCTGGGCGAGAAACAGCTAAAGGGCGGGATTATAGCGTAAAGACGTCCCGTGATGATCTAGCGTTTATGGCGACCGGTTGTCACTGTGCTCTAACGGAATATCTCGATACTGCCGTCCTTGCTCTGCCGATAGGTCGTGTAAGGCAGCACCAATGTATCCAGGACGCCTGAGGCGACAAAATCAATGGCGACCCAGGGAACCGAGGCGATCTGCTGGTTTTCCATGCTTTTGTTGCTGTTAGGTTCGCCATTGAGGGAGCAGAAGTCATACACCACACCGCTGTAAACACGCGGCACATTCTCACAGTGACTACGCAAGTCCTTAAGGTTCTGGCTCGCCACCGCGTCTTCTCTAAATACCGTATTGAGGGTGCCGCAACCGACCATTGAAAGAGCAATCGCGGCCAGAAGGATGTTCTTTGCAAGATTCACGAGCAGCGCCTTTTGACATAAGGCGAGCAGCTTACCCCAGGGCTGCACAATCCGGGTACGCCGGTAAACGGCTGGAAGATCAGTCGGCAAACACGTGCTGAATCGTTAAACTTGCGCATTTTCCGCGCCAGCGCTGCGCGTTATGGATGTTGGCTTGCTCATGAAAGTTGTAACCCCCACTTGTTTCGCCATGTTGCTTCCCGGCCTTCTGGGGTTGTGCAACGGCGCCCAGGCCGACGAATCCCCACTGGTCCTCGACCCCAGCGTGGTCACCGGGTCGCGCAGCGCCAGCCCCAGCTTCGACCTGCCGTACTCCGTGGACAGCATCAGTCGCGAACAGATCAGCGACGGCCAATTGGGCATCAACGCCTCCGAAGCCCTGTCACGCGTGCCAGGGTTGGTGGTGCAGAATCGCCAGAACTACGCTCAGGACCTGCAAATCTCCTCTCGCGGCTTCGGCGCACGCTCGGCGTTTGGTGTACGCGGCATCAAGTTGATTGCCGATGGTATTCCCGCCAGCACCCCGGACGGCCAGGGCCAGGCCGCCACCTTTAATCTCGACACCGCCGACCGCATCGAAGTCCTTCGCGGCCCGGCCGCCACCTTGTATGGCAGCAATGCCGGCGGGGTGATCCAGATGTTTTCCCGCGACGGCGAAGGCCCACCACGTATCGGCGCCGAAACCCTGATCGGCAGCGATGGCCTGAGCAAGAACCATCTGACTGCCGAAGGCGCAGCGAACGGCGCAGGCTTCGTCCTCGACGCCTCGCGCATGGACACCGATGGCTACCGCGACCACAGCAGCGCCCGCCGCGACCAGACCTTCGCCAAGCTCAACCTCAACCCCGATGACGACAGCAAACTGGCGCTGATCTACAGCAGCCTGGAGCAGAACGGTACCCAGGATCCGCTGGGGCAGACGTGGGCAGCGTACAAGGCCGATCCGCGCTCGGTGAGCGCTAGTGCGCTGACGTACAACACCCGCAAGAGCATTGATCATCAGCAATTGGGGATGAATTACGAGCGCTACTTCGGCGATGCGACCTTGCAGGTCAATGCCTATACCGGGCGGCGGAGTGTGATTCAGTACCTGTCGATTCCAGACAAACTCGCCACTGGAAAAACCAACCCTGCCAACACGCGCGGCGGCGTGGTGAGTTTTGATCGCAAGTTCTACGGCGGCTCAGTCCACTGGCTACAACCCATCGCCAGCGCACCAGGCGACCTGACGATTATCAGCGGCCTGGATTACGACCGCAGCCAGGATGATCGCCAGGGCTACTCAAACACCCTCAATGGCGAACATGGCGTAAAAGGCGCGCTGGGCCGCGACGAAATCGACACCGCCACCAGCCTCGATCCGTTTGTACAGGCCAACTGGCTGCTGGGCGACTGGACCCTGCAAGCGGGCCTGCGCCACAGCACCATGAAGATGGACGTGGATGACCACTTCCTCGGCGACGGCAACGACAGCGGCAGCAAGACCTACCAGAAAAACACACCGTCGGTCAGCGTGATGTACGCGTTTACTCCGGACCTGCATGGCTATGTGAGCGCCGGCAAAGGCTTTGAAACACCCACCCAGGCGGAGTCGGCCTATTCCAGCACCGCAAATGGCTTCAACTTTGCGCTCAAGCCGTCAGTCAGCAAACAATACGAAGTCGGCCTGAAAGCGCGGATCGGCCAGGACACCCGCGTCAACGCGGCGCTATTCCAGATCACCACCGACGACGAGCTAGTGGTGCAACAATCCAGCGGCGGCCGCACCACCTACCAAAACGCCGGCCGCACCTTGCGCCGAGGCTTTGAGCTGGGCATCGAAAGCCAACTGAGCGAGCAGTGGAGCACCAACATCGCCTACACCCGCCTGCAAGCCACCTATGACAGCGACTTCATCAGCGGCGGAAAAACTCCGGTCGACAAGGGCAACTACTTGCCCGGCGTACCGCAAACCACGCTGTTTGCCGAGCTGAACTGGAAACCCCGGGATTGGGTCAGCACCGCCGTCGAGGGCATGTACCGCAGCAAGGTCTACGTCGAAGACACCAACCAGGAACATGCTGCGCCTGGCTACAGCGTGTTCAACTGGCGTGCACAGTTTGAGCAGAAGGTGGAGCACTGGACCTTTCACCAGACCTTGCGTCTGGATAACTTGCTGGATCGCCAGTATGTCGGCTCAGTGATTGTCGCAGATGGCAACGGCCGCTATTACGAGGCCGCACCTGGGCGTTCCTGGTACATGGGAGCCGGTGCGCAATATCAATTTTGAGCCACGGCAGTACAGACTGGAGACGGCTCTCGATGAGAGCCACCTCCATCGATCTTAAATGAATTGCCTGGCTCTCAAAGAGCTCATGCCATTCGGCATTATCGCTGCGGCTTGCGAACGTAGCATCTTCACCTCAGCACTAATACGGGGCTCACCGAGAGTTTGCGTCGGGAGCCTATCGCTTTCTGGTTCCCAGCCTAAACTGAACCCCTCCGCCTCCATATTCACCAAGTGCTTCAGATAATATGTTTCATTCCTGGGCAGGCACTCAAGATCCTTGGCAACTTGAAGCGGCAGCGGGCCAAACTTACCCGCACGCAGATCATCTGTTGAGATACCTTCTTCAGGGTCAACACGCAACTTAGGAAAAAGTGCCTTCAAGTTACGCGAAGCAGTAACCGATGCACTTTCGATACCCCCCAACTCCAAAGTCACTCGCTTCAGCGCTTCAGTTACAAAAGGCGGATCACCAACATCATAGATTTTACCAGAAGGGTCTTCAGGCTCCCACGCCAATTCCTCCTCACCGCTCATCCCCAAGTAACTGCGCAGCGAATAGTTCTGGTCTTTTGGCAAGGACTCCAGATCTTTAGCAATGTGAAGAGGGAGCGGATCAAATTTCCCTGCACGCAAGTCTCGCGCCGACAGTCCAGCCGACGCGTCTATATTATTTGCGTGAGGAAACATCGAATGTAGAACACTGCCAGGCCCATCATCGTCGGGCAGGTCGAATGGGGCTGAGTTGCCACTGCCACCGCTATCCACGAGCGCACTTGAATCGTGTCCGGGACCGTCCATATTTTGCGGGTTGATCCACGCAGAAAAACTTTCCAAAAATGCATTGCCGACTAAAAACATATATACATCCCTCGTATTTTAAAAAACAAGACAAAGCGAACTAGCCGACAACAAAACTACCGCCAAATAGAAAAACAACACACACTGACTTTCCAATAAAATGTATCCATCAAGACAGCAAAAAACGGAAACCTGTCGTCAATAAACAAAACACATACAGAAAAACAAAACAGAAAGAGACAAAAACACCAAGCGTGTTAAGTCACAGAGCCCCCACCCAATCAGGGCGACTCATTTCACCAGCAACAATAATTTAACAACTCGAAATCAACGAGAGAGAAAAAACCAAAAAACCACGGCAATCAAATTCAAAAAACAATGCCTGAGAAGTACAACTTTCCAAACATATCAGCACAATTAAACACGATGGATAACTTCAGCTCGCTGCCTGCACTCGGGGTGAGCACCTATGGTTGAAATGCTCCTCCCCGAAACGCTCAATCAGCTGACAAGCTCGACCTGCCTGGGCAACCGCTGATCAATCAGCCGATACAACGCGCTACTCTCTGGCCAGTTACGCATGAACCGCGCCCGATCCTTGGCGTAGGCCGGGGCGAAGCTACTGACACCGCCGTGCTGACACATCGAGTCCAGATCAATCAGTGTCCAGCGACCCTCGTGCCAGAACAGGTTATGGCCCTTGAAATCACCATGGCTGATGCGCTCGCGAATCAACTCAGCGAACAAATGGTCCAGCGCCAACAGCTCGGCTTCGGGAGCTTCACCGCTTTCAACATACGGCGAAAAACGCTCGATGATGTCCGGACCCGGCAGGTACTCAGTGACCAGGTAGGCCCGACTGCGCAGCCAGAAAAAGCGCTTTTCCAACAATGCCAACGGCTTGGGCGTGGCGATGCCAAGAAACGCCAGGCGGTTGCCCTCACGCCAGGAGTGCCAGGCGCGGCTCGGCCGCCAGAAACGCTTGAGCCAATGGGCGAAACCCTTGATGTTGTAGCGCTTGATCACCAGCGGTCGGCCCGCCACTTCGACCTTGGCCACACTGGCCGCGCCGCCGGTCTTGTACAGATGTCCCTGATCGAGCAAAGCGTCAGCCTGCTCCAGCACCGGCAGCATCGCCGTTTCTTCCTCCCGGCGAATCGCGCGCAAGGCAAAAGGCCCACGCAACACGCTGAACAGCGTGCATTCGCGACCCACCTTGCTCAAGAAATCCCGCAGACGCCAGGCACTGACTTTACGCACCTGCTTTTGCAGGGCTTCCAGCGGCAGCGCGTGTTCGCCGTTGCTCAACAGGTAATGCACCAGCAATTCTTCGGTGTACGGTTCAAGGCTTTTCGGCAACTGGGCGAAAAACACCCCAAGGTTTTCCAGCACCCGGTTGCGTGACAGCGGCTTGCCCGCCTGTTCAACACGGATCCCTGCACCATCGATCAAATACAGCTTGCCGTCCTGGCGCAGCAGGTTGTCCAGGTGCAAGTCTTCCTGCCACAGGCCCTTGGCGTGCATCTGACCAATGGCCGTCAAGGCTTCGGCGAGAACCTCTTGCTGCTCATCCGCCAACGGCGACAAGGATTCGACAGCCTGCCAGGCGTCGGCCAAGCTGTGTGCACCGTCCAGAAACTCGAACAACAGCCAGCCGCCCTCGCCTTCGTTCAGGCCATCGGCCAGCAATTGCGGAGTCGTCAGGCCTTGCTCAGCCAGCAGGCGTACCCCCTGCAATTCACTTTGAAAATGCCGCGCCGCCTTACTACCCACCAACAATTTGGCCAGCACCGGACGCCCGCGCCAGACCGCAGCGCCTACATAGCGCTGCCCCGGCAGTACCCGCAGCAGACTGAGTAGCTGCAATTGGCCAGGGCCGGCGGCATCAGCCAATTCCACGCTCAGGGGCAGGCCGGGAGCGCGACCGGCGCTTTTGAGCTCGGACAAACGCATCAACGCGTCTCCTTTTGACTGCGACGAGCCGCCAGCCGCCGGCTCCAGGCCGCAACCAGTGAGCTGTCTTCAGGCTGATCGATATAAGCCGCCAACAACTGTCGAATCTGCTCGTCAGACCATTGCGGCGCACGCCGCAGCAACGGCTCCAGGTCCTTGATGCGATCCCGCCAGCCAAACATCAGCGGACGCGTCTTTTCCAGGTCGATCAATTGCGCCGCAAAGCCGTCACCCGACGCTTTCAGGAAAATATGCTTGGGATAAAAGCAGCCATGGACCTGACCCACACTGTGTACCTTGCGTGCCAACTGGCCACATGCCCGCAGGATCGCTTGCTGCTCGGCGTCGCTCAGTTGCGGCCATTGTTCCAGCAACGAATCCAAGTCATTCCAACCGTCCAGCGCGCGCGTCAGCAAGATCGCCCGATGTTCATCGCCCACCTTGCGCTCGCCAAAAAACGCCGCCTGCAGCGCCGGAATCGCCAGCCGTCGATAGCGGCTGATATTACGAAACTCGCGAGAAAACGTCGGCTCACCAAAGGGCCGATGCAGGGTACGAGTCAGGTAATTGCTCTGGCGCTTGAGGTAGTAGCCCTGGCCCTCAACCTCCAGCCGGAACACACTGCTCCAGCCATCGCCACTGGTGTTCGGCTCGTCCACGGCCTCAAGCTGTTTAGCCCACAAAGCGTCAAAGGTACCAAGGCCGTTGCGCTCTAATAGAGTGCGGTCTTCGGCCGCCAGGAAGTCACTCATTCGCGCCCCTCGAAAAACTTCACCACATGGCGAATTCGCTGTTTATCCGACGCGCTCAGGTGCGAGCGCTGACGGTATTGCAGGTAGAACCGCAGGCGCTGGGTGGCCGACAAGTGATACTTGGCGACCTTGTCCAGGCAGGCCAGGTCCTTGGTGATGCGGTATTTGAGCCAGAACCCACGCCAGAAATCGCCGTTGGGGCAGTCAATCAAGTACAGGGTTTGCTGCTGATCGACCAGCAGGTTGCGCCACTTCAAATCGTTGTGGGTAAACCGGTGCTCATGCATGGTACGGGTGTATTCGGCGAGCTGGCGGCTGACCTTGTCCACCCACTTGGGATCACGCAATTGTGGGTCCTTGCGCTCGGCCAGGACCGACAGGTCAGTTGTCTTGGGCAGCTCACGCGTAATCATTGCCCCACGGTCGTATGCCAGGCCCTTGCGTTCCAGGCCCCAGGCAATCACTTGCGCGGTGGGAATACCCCACTTGGCGAAGCGCTTGAGGTTCTGCCATTCAGACCTGACCCGAGGCTTGCCCAAGTAACGACGCAAGCCTTTGCCGGCGCCGACGTAACGCTTGACGTAATAATTGACCCCGTCGCGCTCGACACGGATGACTTCGGACAATGGATCGCACGTCAGTTGCTCCCCTTGCAAGGCGAACACCGCTTCGAGGCTACCAAAGTCGTCCGCCAGCGCGGCATAAGCAGGCTCCAGGTTCCAACCCGCCATCAGAGCGCATCCCCGTAGCGCTGCTTGCGGTCATACAGCTTTTCCGCCTTGCCTTGTAACCACGAAAGCAATGCGCTTTCCTGCGCCAGGATCTGGCGCAACGGCTGCTGGAAGTAGCCCTTGAGAAAGCGCAACTTGTCGCGCTGGGTCAGGCCGATGTCCAGTGCGGAAAAATACAACGCCGCCAGGTCCTTGTTGCGCCAGCGCTGGCTGATGGCCGAGCGGGTCTGGGCGCGATGCAGGTCAATTACCGAGAGTTTGAAGTCATCGGCAGTCACGGGTTTATCAGTGTGCAACAGGAAATGGCAGATGTAGCAGTCACGATGATTGACCCCGGCGCGATGCATCATGCCGGTCATACGCGCCACTTCGGCAATCAGCGCACGCTTGAGGCGTGGCTCCGGCGGCTGTTTGAGCCAATCGATGCTGAAGTCTTCCAGACTGACGGTCGGCGCCAGTTCTTCGGTGACGATAAAAGAATGCTGGTCTGCCGGATTGCTGCCACGCTCGCCATAGGCAACTGCAGTCATGGTGGGTACGCCGACTTCTTGCAGGCGTTGAACCGCCTGCCATTCCTGGCCCGCGCCCAACACCGGCAGCTTGGCGGTCAGCAGGTTCTTGAAAATCTCACCCCAGCCGATGCCACGGTGGATTTTCACAAAGTAGCCGCGTCCGTCTACCTCGGTGCGCAAGGTGCGCCGGGCCTCCAGTTCACGGTAAACCTGACCGTCCAACAACTCGACTTCGGCAAACGCATCGCGTCCGGCCCAAAGGGTCTTGAACGGTTCGGCAAGAATCAACTTCATTAGTGTTGCTCCGCCAGAATCACATCAGCAGCGTGCTGCGGCATGCTATAGAGGTCGGCCGTCTCCGCGAAGGCCAGACCATTACGGCTCCAGGCCGCGCGCTGTTGTGGGTCGTTAAGCATCCGTGCCAAGTATTGATTGAGCTGGGCCTGCTCAAAAGGTTCATCCAGCACCAGGCCGCTGTCGGCCTCGGCAATGTAATGGGCATAACCACAGACCGCCGTGACGAGCACCGGCAGCCCGGCCACCAGGGCCTCCAGCAGCACAGTTCCGGTGTTTTCGTTGTAGGCCGGATGAATCAGCAAGTCGGCGCCGAGCAGGAAACGTGGGATATCACTGCGCCCCTTGAGGAACTGCACGTTATCACCGAGCCCCAAGGTAGCACTCTGCAATTGGAATACTTTGGGGTCATCCTGACCAATTACAAACAGGCGCGTACGTTTTTTCAGTTCAGCCGGCAGGGCCGCCAGTGCTTTCAGGCTGCGGTCCACGCCCTTGGTCTTGAAGCCGGAACCGATTTGCACCAGCAGCAAATCATCCTCGCCGAGGTTGAATTCCTCACGGAACCCGGCACGAATCTCGGCCGCGTTGGGCGGTGCCCGACGATCCTGGGCGATACCCGGCGGCAGCAAATGGAAACGCTCCAGCGGCGTGTCGTAATGCTTGATGAACAGCGGCTGCTGAACTTCAGAAATCATCAAGACTTCGGTCTTGGCATCCTTGGCGAATACCGCACGCTCGTATTCGGCAAAGTGCCGGTAGCGGCCAAAGCTGCGGTACAGCGAATGACGCAGGTTTTGCGCCTTGTCTTCAAAGCAGCCGTCGGCGGCGTAGTACACGTCCAGGCCCGGCATCTTGTTGAAGCCGATCAGGCGATCCACCGGGCGCTTGGCCAGGTCAGCCTCCATCCAGGCGCTCAACTTCTCATTGCGCCGATGGTTGAAGAACGCCTTGACCGGCGCCACCAGCACTTCGAAGCCAGGCGGCACGTCACCTTCCCAAATCAGGGTGTAGACCCGGATCTGATGGCCGCGCTGCTGGCACTCCAGCGCAATGCGCATGAAGTCGCGCTGCAGGCCACCAAAGGGGAAATATTTGTACAGCACAAAAGCCAGTTGCATCAGCGCAGCTCCTCAGCCAGTAACAACGTGCTTAATCGGCTCGCGACACGCTCAGGGTTCAGGCGAGTGAAACACAGGGGCCACTCGCGTTTTATGTCAAACCGGCGCTGATCATCAGCGGTCGGTTGATAGGTGCATTTCTTTTGCAGGCACGGCGCGCAAGGGAAGTCGCTGGCCAGGTGAATCTGGCCCTTGCCATAGGCACCGGTCAGGCCGGGATTAGTGGGGCCGAACAGGGAAATGGTCGGCACATCCAGGGCCGCAGCCAGGTGACCGAGGCCGGTATCCACTGCAACACAGGCCTTGGCGCCAGCCAGCACCCGCGCCACACCCGCCAGGTTCAGCTTGGGCAATACTTCGGCGTGACTCAAACCCTGGGCCAGCCGTTCGGCACGGGATTTTTCGGTAGCGTTGCCCCAGGGCAGCTTCACATCGACCCCCAGCCGGTCCATGCGCTCGGCCAACTCGCGCCAGTAGGCTTCCGGCCAGTGCTTGGTGTCCCAGGTGGTGCCGTGGAGCAGCAACACGAAAGGCTTCTTCGGCGGCAACCCCAGCAGTTTATCGACACGCAGACCGTAATCCCCCAGGCCCTTGGGCAAGTCATAACCCAGGGCGACGGCGAACAACTGGCGCAGGCGCTCCACCGCATGTTGTCCACGGGCGACTGCAAGGCGTCGGGAGTAGAAGCGCGCGGCCAGGGGCTCGCGAGCGGACTGTTTATCGAAACCGGCCACCGGGGCACGCACATAACGAGTCAGCCAGGCGCTTTTCAGCAGGCCTTGGGCGTCGATCACCAAGTCGTATTTAGTCGACTGGATACGCTGCTTGAAGCGCCGCCATTCACCACTCTTGATGGTTTGCCAGATGTTCTTGCGCCAGCGGCGGATCGCCACCGGAATCACGTTATCCACAGCAGGATGCCAGGTGGGGATTTCGGCAAAGCCTTCTTCCACCACCCAGTCAAAGCGAATCCCCGGGATCGCCCGCGCCGCGTCGGTCAAGGCCGGCAGGGCGTGGATCACATCACCCAGGGATGAGGTCTTGATTACCAGTACCCGCAACTTAACGAACCTCGACCACGGAGCCCTGCAACCGCTGCAAGGCATCGGCCACCGGTTGCGGCAGCAATTGGCGCAGGCAGTTGTAATGGCCGAAACGGCAGGTGCGATCAAAGCACGGGCTGCAATCGAGGCCCAGGCGCACCACTTCGACCTTGTCGGCCAACGGCGGAGTGAAGCCTGGAGACGTGGAGCCATACACCGCCACCAGTGGGCGATTGAGCGCGGCAGCAACGTGCATCAGGCCGGAGTCGTTGGACACTACCGAATCGGCACACGACAGCAGGTCGATGGCCTCGGCCAGGGACGTGTCGCCGCTGAGATTGACCGCTTCTTCGCGCAGGCCCGGGATCAAGCGCTGGCGAATGTCTTCGCCCACCGAGTGATCATTTTTCGAGCCGAACAACCAGACCTGCCAGCCTTCACGGATCTTCATCTCCGCGACCTTGGCGTAATGCTCCGACGGCCAGCGCTTGGACTCGCCAAACTCGGCACCCGGGCACAGCGCCAGCACGGGTCGATCGAGGGTCAGGCCGAATTTCGCCAAGGCCGCATCGCGGGTGACCGGGTCAATCTGCAGGCTGGGACGCGGATACGGTGTCGGCAACTCGGCGCCTGGCGCGTAGGCCAAAGCCATGAAACGCTCGATCATCAGCGGGTAGCGAGCCTTATCGAGCTTGCGCACATCATTGAGCAGGCCATAGCGAAACTCGCCACGCCAGCCGGTGCGCTTCGGGATGCCGGCAAAAAACGGCACCAGCGCCGACTTCATCGAGTTGGGCAACAGGATCGCCTGATCGTACTGGCCGGCCAGGGACTTACCGATGCGTCGACGGGTCGCCAGTTCGAGGGCGCCGTGACCAAGTGGAAAGCTCAGGGCCTGACGCACTTCGGGCATGCGCTCGAGGATCGGCCGGCTCCACTCGGGGGCGAGCACGTCGATTTCGCAGTCGGGATGACGCTGTTTCAGGCACTGGAACAGTGTCTGCGCCATCACCATGTCACCGACCCAACTAGGCCCAACGATCAGAATATTCATGTAGTTTCCACAAACGATACGGGGAGGCTCATGCCTCCCCGCCTCGATAGTCTGTGCGGGAATGGCATAACCAGTTCCCACCTTAAAGTTGTTTCAGCTTAACCCCAGTTCATGCCAGATTCGCATCACCTGGCGCCGTTCGTCCGCGAACTGGTCGCCAGCTACCACCCCCGCCTCGTTCTGCAAGGCCTGGCGGTGAGCGGCGGAACGGTAGGCCTTATACACCTCGCGCAGCAGGTCGGCATCGGCAGCGGGCATCAGCCCGACCTGCTCCAGGCCTTCCAGGATGCGGATATTGTCGGTGTAGCGCAGCAACGATGGATGTTGCGCAGACCACGCCAAAGCCGCGTATTGCACCATAAATTCAATATCGACGATACCTCCGGCGTCCTGCTTGAGATCGAAGGTGGCCGTGGCTTCAAAGGCATTGGCCGCCGTGCCGGCTGCGGTGGACTTGGTCCCCAGGTTGTCACGCATCTTGGCGCGCATCTCGCTGACCTCCTGGCGCAGCTTCGCCAGGTCCTGGTCCCGGCCCAATACTTTGGCCCGTACTTGCTCGAACGCACGCCCCACATCCTGGCTGCCTACCAACACCCGAGCCCGTACCAACGCCTGATGTTCCCAGGTCCAGGCTTCGTTTTCCTGGTAGCGGGCAAAGGCGCCCAATGAGCTGACCAACAATCCGGAAGCGCCTGACGGCCGCAGGCGCATATCCACCTCGTATAACTGCCCGGAGTTGGTCTGGGTGGTCAGCAGATGAATGATGCGCTGGCCCAGGCGCGTAAAGAACTGCGCGCCGTCGATGGGCTTGGCCCCGTCGGTTTCAGCTTGCGGGTCACCATCATGGATAAATACCAGGTCCAGGTCTGAGCCATGCCCCAGCTCGATCCCGCCGACTTTTCCGTAGCCGACAATAATGAATCCGGGATCGCACAGGGTACCGTCTACCCGTTGCGGCGAGCCGTGGCGGGCAACCGTCTGGCGCCAGGCCAAAGCCAGCACTTGCTCAAGGATGGCTTCGGCCAGCCAGGTCAGGTAGTCACTGACTTTCATCAACGGCAGGCTGCCGGCAATTTCCGAGGCGGCCACCCGCAGACGGTGCGCCAGTTTGAAGTGGCGCAGGGCTTCCATCTGCTGTTCAAGGTCATCTTCAGGAATCCGCGTCAGGCGCTCGCGTAACTCGGCGGCCAGTTCCGGCGCCTGCGGCGGCTTGAACAGGCGACCTTCGTTAAGCAATTCATCCAACAGCAGTGGGAAACGGGTGATCTGCTCGGCAATCCATGGGCTGGCGGCGCACAAGGTCAACAGCCGACGCAGGGCATCGGGGTTTTCCGTCAGCAGTACCAGATAGGCCGAGCGCCGGGCGACCGCTTCCACCAGCGGCAAGACGCGCTCCAGCACCAGGTCGGGGTTGGCATGTTCAACCGCCTGGGCCAGCAAACGCGGAATAAAAGCATCCAGTCGCTCACGCCCCAGTCGTTGCATGGCCCGCAATTGTGGGCTACTGCGCAGCCCGGCCAAGGCTTTTAACGCTTTGGGGGCATCGGTAAAACCGCCTTCCTGCAATTGGCGGCAAGCGGCTTCTTCGTCCTGGGACTCTTCCCACAGCGGCAACCATTCGCCGCCGACCACCAGTTCGCTTTCTTCGCCTTCCTCTTCATCCGGGTCGGCAATCACCTGGCGGAAATGCCAATCCACGCGACCGCGCCAGTACATCAGGCGCTCATGGAACGCAGCCCAGTCCGGGAAGCCCATCATGAAGGCAATCCGCGCCTGATCTTCGGCTCCATCCGGGAGCATTTGCGTCTGCCGGTCGGCAATCGCCTGGATCGCATGCTCGGTGTAGCGCAGGAATTCGTAGCCGTTGCGCAGCTCGGCGATCACCGCCGGCGGCAGATAACCCTGCCCTTCCAGGGTGCCGAGTACCTTTAACAATGGCCGCTGCTGCAGGCTCAGGTCACGCCCGCCGTGGATCAACTGGAACGCCTGGGCGATAAACTCCACTTCGCGAATACCGCCGGAGCCGAGCTTGATGTTCTCGGCCATGCCCTTGCGCCGCACTTCCTGCTGGATCAGTTGCTTCATGGTGCGCAGTGCTTCGATGGCGGAAAAGTCCAGGTAACGCCGGTAGACGAACGGCCTGAGCATGTCGAGCAACTGTGCGCCGGCCACTTGATCGCCCGCCACCACCCGCGCCTTGATCATGGCGTAGCGTTCCCAGTCACGCCCCTGATCCTGGTAGTACTGCTCCAATGCATTGAAGCTGAGCACCAGCGCGCCGGCCGAACCGTAGGGCCGCAGGCGCATGTCGACGCGAAACACAAAACCGTCGACCGTCATTGGATCTAACGCCTTGATCAGTTTTTGACCAAGACGAATGAAAAACTCCTGGTTATCCAGGGAGCGCTTCACACCCATGGTCTCGCCACCTTCGGGGTAGGCAAAGATCAGGTCAATATCCGAAGACAGGTTCAACTCCACAGCGCCGAGCTTGCCCATGCCGAGGATAACCATCTGCTGCGGCTCACCGCTGCGCCGGCCAGTGGGTGTGCCGAACTGCACGCAATGGCGCAGGTACAACCATTGATAGGCTTGATCAATGCAGGCGTCGGCCATGTCCGACAGGTCGCGGCAGGTCTGGACCAGGTCCGCCTGTCGGGTCAGGTCGCGCCAGATGATCCGCACTTGCTGGCGAGTACGCTGGCGACGCAGGACGCGGCCCAGCTCATCTTCTGTTTCAGCTTGTTGCACAGCGGCGGCAATCTGCCCGCACAGCTCATCGGGTGCAAAGCTGCGATCCAACTCGCCCCAGGCCACCAACTCAAGCAACATCAAAGGGTCACGAACACTCTGTTCAATGACGAAATCACTGGCGGCGCACACCCGGGCGAAGTCGGCCCAGCGTTGCGGCGTCCACTCAGAAAGGCCATTATCGCCCTCCAACCTGGCTGCCGCGTCACGAAATGACTGCTCGGCCCGTTTGGCAAATGACAGGAGAACGGCCGGTAGTTCGGCCAGCATTGGAAGGCTCATGGTCTATCCTTGATCGGCGCGTAAATGGCTTGTAGCTGTGAACGCAAGAACCACGCTCGGTGAAGGACTGTCGAACAAAAGTTAGAAATAGCTGAAAATTTATATTTTTTGGCAGGCAACATTAACTCTCTACCTTTTCTTGTTCGCAAAAGATCAACAATAACGATTATGCTCACCAGCCAGACCGAGCCATACGCTCAGTCTTGTGTAGTTTTACTACTCGTATATACATTCGAAAGGCTGAAATGGCCGACGATTTGTAGTAAAACTACAGGACGCCGAAGCAACCTTCGGCCATCCAAGAATTTATGTCGTCTGCCCACAAGGCCAGTCGCAAACTTCAGGCAACCGATTCTGGTAGCCTTTCCGCCCTGGAGCAAGCCATGCAAGACCTCGATCCCGTCGAAACCCAGGAATGGCTGGACGCCCTGGAATCGGTTCTCGACAAAGAAGGCGAAGACCGTGCTCACTACCTGATGACCCGTATGGGCGAACTCGCGACCCGCAGCGGCTCGCAACTGCCCTACGCCATCACTACACCGTACCGCAACACCATCCCTGTTACCCACGAAGCACGCATGCCTGGCGACCTGTTCATGGAACGCCGCATTCGCTCGTTGGTACGCTGGAACGCGATGGCCATGGTTATGCGCACGAACTTGAAAGATTCTGACCTGGGCGGTCACATCTCCAGCTTCGCCTCCAGCGCAACCCTGTATGACATTGGCTTCAACTACTTCTTCCAGGCCCCGACCGAAGAACACGGCGGCGACCTGATCTACTTCCAGGGCCACACCTCGCCAGGCGTCTACGCCCGTGCGTTCATGGAAGGCCGCATCACCGAAGAACAAATGAACAACTTCCGTCAGGAAGTCGACGGCCAGGGCCTGTCGTCCTATCCGCATCCTTGGCTGATGCCTGATTTCTGGCAGTTCCCGACCGTATCCATGGGTCTGGGCCCAATCCAGGCGATCTACCAGGCTCGCTTCATGAAGTACCTGGAAGCCCGTGGTTTCATCCCGGAAGGCAAGCAGAAAGTCTGGTGTTTCCTGGGCGACGGCGAGTGCGACGAACCGGAATCCCTGGGCGCCATCTCCCTGGCCGGCCGCGAGAAGCTGGACAACCTGATCTTCGTCATCAACTGCAACCTGCAGCGCCTCGACGGCCCGGTTCGCGGCAACGGCAAGATCATCCAGGAACTCGAAGGCGTGTTCCGTGGTGCTCAGTGGAACGTGACCAAAGTCATCTGGGGCCGTTTCTGGGACCCACTGCTGGCCAAGGACGTCGACGGCATCCTGCAACGTCGCATGGACGAAGTCATCGACGGCGAGTACCAGAACTACAAGGCCAAAGACGGCGCGTTCGTACGTGAACACTTCTTCAACACGCCAGAACTCAAGGCGATGGTTGCAGACCTGTCCGACGACGAGATCTGGAAGCTCAACCGTGGTGGCCACGACCCGTACAAGGTCTATGCGGCCTATCACGAAGCGGTCAACCACAAAGAACAACCCACCGTCATCCTGGCCAAGACCATCAAGGGTTATGGCACCGGTGCCGGCGAAGCGAAAAACACCGCGCACAACACCAAGAAAGTTGATGTTGAAAGCCTGAAGTTGTTCCGCGACCGCTTCGACATCCCGGTCAAGGACGAGGAGCTGGAAAACCTGCCGTTCTTCAAGCCGGAGCCAAACAGCGCCGAAGCCCGCTACCTCAGCGAGCGTCGCACTGCACTGGGCGGTTTCGTGCCACAGCGCCGCGCCAAGAGCTTCAACATCCCGACGCCACCACTCGATACCCTCAAGGCTATCCTGGACGGCTCGGGCGACCGTGAAATCTCCACCACCATGGCCTTCGTGCGGATCCTCGCGCAACTGGTCAAGGACAAGGAAATCGGCTCGCGTATCGTGCCGATCATCCCGGACGAAGCCCGTACCTTCGGTATGGAAGGCATGTTCCGCCAGTTGGGCATCTACTCCTCCGTCGGCCAGCTCTACGAGCCAGTCGATAAAGACCAGGTGATGTTCTACAAGGAAGACAAGAAGGGCCAGATTCTCGAAGAAGGCATCAACGAAGCAGGCGCCATGAGCTCCTTCATCGCTGCCGGTACTTCGTACTCCAGCCACAACCAGCCGATGCTGCCGTTCTACATTTTCTACTCGATGTTCGGTTTCCAGCGTATCGGTGACCTGGCCTGGGCTGCCGGCGACAGCCGTACCCGTGGCTTCCTGATCGGCGGCACCGCCGGGCGGACCACGCTGAACGGCGAAGGCCTGCAACACGAAGACGGTCACAGCCACATCCTGGCGGGCACCATCCCGAACTGCCGCACCTTTGATCCAACCTATGGCTATGAGCTGGCGGTGATCATCCAGGACGGCATGAAGAAGATGACCGAAGAGCAGCAGGACGTTTTCTACTACATCACCGTGATGAACGAGTCCTACCAGCAGCCAGCCATGCCGGCCGGTGTCGAGGAAGGCATCATCAAGGGCATGTACCTGCTCGAAGAAGACACCAAGGAAGCGGCGCACCACGTACAACTGATGGGCTCCGGCACCATCCTGCGTGAAGTCCGTGAAGCGGCGAAGATCCTGCGTGAAGAGTTCAACGTTGGCGCTGACGTGTGGAGCGTGACCAGCTTCAACGAACTGCGTCGCGATGGCCTGGCCGTGGAGCGCAGCAACCGTCTGCACCCAGGTCAGAAGCCTGCGCTGAGCTACGTCGAAGAGTGCCTGACTGGCCGTAAAGGTCCGGTTATTGCCTCTACCGACTACATGAAACTGTTTGCTGAACAAATTCGTCAGTGGGTCCCGTCCAAGGAGTTCAAAGTCCTGGGCACCGACGGTTTCGGTCGCAGTGACAGCCGCAAGAAGCTGCGTCACTTCTTCGAAGTCGACCGTCATTTCGTGGTGTTGGCAGCCCTGGAAGCCTTGGCTGACCGTGGTGATATCGAACCTAAGGTGGTGGCCGAGGCTATCGTCAAGTTCGGGATCAACCCGGAAAAACGCAACCCACTGGACTGCTGAGGAGATTTTCTGTGAGCGAACTCATTCGCGTACCTGACATCGGCAGCGGTGAAGGTGAAGTAATTGAACTGTTTGTGAAGGTCGGCGACCGCGTCGAAGCCGACCAGAGCATCCTGACCCTGGAGTCGGACAAGGCGAGCATGGAAATCCCTGCTCCCAAGGCCGGCGTGGTCAAAAGCCTGAAAGTGAAGCTGGGCGATCGCCTGAAAGAAGGCGACGAACTGCTGGAGCTGGAAATCGAAGGTGCCGCTGATGCGGCCCCTGCGGCGGCCGCTCCTGCTGCCACCCCGGCTGCAGCTGAAAAGCCTGCCGCTGCTGCCGAGGCCCCTGCGGCCCCGGCTGCTGCACCTGCTGCTGCCGCGACTGTTCAGGACATTCATGTTCCGGACATCGGTTCGTCGGGCAAGGCCAAGATCATCGAGTTGCTGGTCAAGGTCGGCGATACCGTCGAAGCCGACCAATCGCTGATCACCCTGGAATCCGACAAGGCCAGCATGGAAATCCCATCGCCGGCTGCCGGCGTGGTGGAAAGCATTGCCGTGAAGCTGGAAGACGAAGTCGGTACTGGTGACTTCATCCTCAAGCTGAAGGTTGCGGGCGCTGCTGCCCCTGCTGCCGCTCCAGCCGCAGCTGCTCCGGCCGCAAAAGCTGAAGCAGCACCTGCTGCTGCCGCACCTGCGCCTGCTGCAAAAGCCGAGGCCGCACCTGCGCCGGCCGCTGCACCTGCGCCAAGCGGTGCCAAGGTTCATGCCGGCCCTGCCGTGCGCCAGCTGGCCCGTGAATTCGGCGTCGAGCTAAACGCGGTAACGGCCAGCGGTCCTCACGGTCGCGTGCTGAAGGAAGACGTGCAGGTTTACGTCAAATCCATGATGCAGAAAGCCAAGGAAGCTCCGGCTGCCGGCGCAGCTACCGGTGGTGCGGGCATCCCGCCAATCCCGGTCGTGGACTTCAGCCGCTTCGGCGAAACCGAAGAAGTGCCCATGACCCGCCTGATGCAAATCGGCGCGTCGAGCTTGCACCGCAGCTGGCTGAACATTCCGCACGTGACCCAGTTCGACCAGGCTGACATCACCGACCTGGAAGCCTTCCGCGTTGCGCAGAAAGCCGTGGCCGAGAAGGCTGGCGTCAAGCTGACCGTACTGCCACTGCTGCTCAAGGCTTGCGCACACCTGCTCAAGGAACTGCCGGACTTCAACAGTTCGCTGGCGCCTAGCGGCAAGGCAATCATTCGCAAGAAGTACGTACACATCGGCTTCGCGGTTGATACCCCGGACGGCTTGTTGGTACCTGTGATCAAGAACGTTGATCAGAAGAGCTTGCTGCAACTGGCTGCCGAGGCTGCTGCACTGGCTGCCAAGGCCCGCGACAAGAAGCTGACCGCAGACGACATGCAAGGTGCCTGCTTCACCATCTCCAGCCTCGGGCACATTGGCGGTACTGGCTTCACGCCAATCGTCAACGCGCCGGAAGTGGCGATCCTCGGTGTCTCCAAGGCTACTATCCAGCCTGTGTGGGACGGCAAAGCCTTCCAGCCGAAGCTGATGCTGCCGCTGTCGCTGTCCTACGATCACCGTGTGATCAACGGCGCCGCTGCTGCACGCTTCACTCAGCGCCTGAGCAGCTTGCTGAACGACATCCGCACCATCTTGCTGTAAGCCTCAACAGGCCTCCTTTTCACCGAGGAGGCCTGGTTACACCGATTTCCGAGCGCCACGCTCGTACCTCAACCCCGCCAATTTGGCGGGGCTTTTTTTAGGCTTTTTTAACACCCAAATCTCTGTAGCCGCTGCCGAGGCACGAGGCTGCGATGCGGGCCGCAGGACCGCCAGAGTGGGCCGCTATGCAGCCCATCGCAGCCTCGTGCCTCGGCAGCGGCTACAACCACCCATCACCCCGGCTGCAGAAATCGCCTGCGCGGCCGATAACACACTTATAGCACTTAGCCTTCATCCTCACTTGTCAGCCCGTGCCGCATGATGCAACCTTGCCGCAGGCAACAGTAAAGAGGGCGTGAGCCCAGCGCCGTGCGCATTTTTCCAAGCGAGTTTCCCCATGAAAAGCCAACCCGATGTCGCCCGAACGGCGGCCGAGGTAGTGACGCAATTACCGGTGCCTTCGCGCCTCGGCATGCTGCGTTTCGAACGGCTTAATGAGGCAAGCTGGGCCTTGCTTTATCTCGACCCCAATTGCGAACGCCAGTTCGGTCTGCCAGCCGTCGAGCTGTGTGCCCTGATCGGTTCGCCTTACGCCAGCCTGATGGAACCCCAGGCCCGCTACCAGTTGCATGATGCGATTCAACAACAACTGACTATCAGCCCCCATTACCTGGTGCGCTACACCTTGCACACCCACGACGGCCCGCTGAGCCTGCTGGAGCTGGGTGAGGCCTACAAACAACACAACCGTCACCTGCTGCGCGGCTACTTGATGGTGGTTGACGGCCTATTCAGCGGAGCAGCACCGCTAGCGCCGGCAGCCGATCTGGAAAACCAGAACAGCCGCTTGCAGATCGCCCTGGAGCTTAACCAGCGCGCACAACAAGAACAGTTGCTGCACCTGGAACGCGTACGCGCCCAGCAGGAACTGATCCTGGTGCTGGCCCGTCAGCGCTACAGCACCAACAACTCGCTGCAGGAAGCCGCCGAGCTGATCACCCGCAGTGCCTGCGACATCTATCAGATCGATTGCGCCAGCATCTGGAACCTGGAAGATCAGCGCCTGGTGCCGATTTCCGCCTACCAGCGCGCCGAGCAGCAACACCATTTGCCAGAACCCATTGATGCCAGCAACTTCCCGGATTACCTGGAAGCCCTGCATACCAGCCGCGCCATCGACGCCACCAACGCCATGCGCGACCCTCGCACCCGGGAAATGGCCGAAAGCTTGCGAGCCAATAATGTCCACGCCATGCTCGATGCCAGCATCCGCGTCGATGGCCAGGTGGTCGGCGTGCTGTGCCTGGAACAACGGAACAGCACCCGCGCCTGGCAGTCCGATGAAATCGCCTTTGCCGGCGAACTGGCCGACCAATTCGCCCAGGTCATCAATAACCACAACCGACGTACCGCCACCAGTGCCCTGCACCTGTTCCAGCGAGCGGTGGAACAAAGCGCCAACGCTTTTCTGCTGGTCAATTGCGACGGTGTGGTGGAATACGTCAACCCCAGCTTCACTGCGATCACCCAGTACAGCACCGAGGAAGTCCACGGCCACAAACTGTCGGAACTGCCGGCCCTGGAGAATCTCAGCGAACTGTTGTTCGACGCGCCGTCGAGCCTGGCCAAGAGCAACAGCTGGCAAGGCGAATTCAAGAGCCGGCGCAAAAACCTCGAACCCTACTGGGGCCAGTTGTCGATCTCCAAGGTCTATGGCGACAACCGCGAGCTGACCCACTACATCGGCATCTACGAAGACATCACCCAGACCAAGTTGGCCCAGCAACGCATCGAACGCCTGGCCTACACCGATAACCTGACCAACCTGGGTAACCGCCCCGCGTTCATTCGCAATCTCGATGAGCGCTTTGCCCGAGACAGCGATAGCCCCATCAGCCTGCTGCTGGTGGACATCGACAACTTCAAGCGCATCAACGACAGCCTCGGCCACCAGACCGGTGACAAGCTGCTCATCAGCCTGGCCCGACGCCTGCGCAACAGCCTGAGCAGCAGTGGCAGCCTGGCGCGCTTCGCCAGTAACGAGTTCGCGGTACTGCTGGACGACACCGACCTGGAAACCGGCCAACAAGTCGCCAGCCAACTGCTGATGACGCTCGATAAGCCGATGTTCGTCGACAACCAACTGATCAGCGTCACCGGCTCCGTGGGACTGGCCTGCGCGCCGCTGCACGGCCGTGACCCGCAAACCCTGATGCGCAACGCAGGCCTGGCGCTGCACAAGGCCAAGGCCAATGGTAAGCACCAGGTCCAGGTGTTCACCGAAGCGCTGAACGCCGAGGCCAGCTACAAACTGTTTGTCGAGAACAACCTGCGCCGCGCCCTGACCCAGAATGAGCTGGAGGTGTTCTACCAGCCCAAGCTGTGCCTGCGCAGTGGCCGTTTGCTGGGCATGGAAGCGCTGTTGCGCTGGAACCACCCGGAAAAAGGCATGATCCGCCCGGATCAGTTCATCAGCGTGGCCGAAGAAACCGGCCTGATCATCCCCATCGGCAAGTGGATCGCCCGCCAGGCCTGTCGCATGAGCAAACAACTGAGCGCCGCCGGCATGGGCAATCTGCAGGTGGCGATCAACTTGTCTCCCAAACAGTTTTCCGACCCGGACCTGGTGGCCTCGATTGCCACCATCCTCAAGGAAGAGCAACTACCGGCCAACCTGCTGGAGCTGGAGCTGACCGAAGGCCTGCTGCTGGAAGCCACCGAAGACACCCGCCTGCAGTTGGATCAATTGAAGAGCTTCGGCCTGACCCTGGCCATGGACGACTTCGGCACCGGTTACTCGTCGCTCAGCTACTTGAAAAAATTCCCCATCGACATCATCAAGATCGATCGCAGCTTTATCCATGAAATCCCGGACAACCAGGACGACATGGAAATCACCTCGGCCGTAATCGCCATGGCCCACAACCTCAAACTCAAGGTGGTCGCCGAGGGCATCGAGACCGCCGAGCAACTGGCGTTTTTACGCCGGCACCGTTGCGACGTCGGCCAGGGCTACCTGTTCGACCGCCCCATCCCGGGGTCAGAGCTGCTTGAGAAGCTTAAACGCTACCCGCGCGGGCCAATCGCCTGACAGCGCTGTAACACTCGGGCACACTGGCTGTCTGAATTCTTACTGTTAACTCAATCTGACTGAGAGGACTGTCATCATGGTCTTGCGCTCGGAAATTCTGGTGAACAAAAACGTGCTTCCTACTCAAGAACAAGCTTTGCCCGGCCGTGAAACTCCGATGGCCTTGCCCGAAACGCATTCCGTCAATGGCAACCCACTACTGGGCCCGTTCGTCGACAACGTAGAGTTTGCGATCTTCGGCCTGGGTTGTTTCTGGGGCGCGGAACGCAAATTCTGGCAGCGCGACGGCGTGGTCAGTACGGTCGTCGGCTATGCCGGCGGTTACACGCCAAACCCGACTTATGAAGAAGTCTGCTCGGGCCTGACCGGCCATAGCGAAGTGGTGCTGGTGGTGTTTGACCAGGACAAGATCAGCTACGAAGAACTGCTGAAAATGTTCTGGGAATTGCACAACCCAACCCAGGGTATGCGTCAGGGCAATGACATCGGCAGCCAATATCGTTCGGTGATCTACGCGGTCAAACCTGAGCACCTGGAAGCCGCCAAAGCCAGCGCACAAGCCTATCAGCAAGAACTGACCAAGGCCGGCCTGGGCACCATCACCACGGAAATCGAAGAGGCCCCGACGGTCTACTTCGCCGAGGCGTATCACCAGCAATACCTGGCGAAGAATCCGCAGGGGTATTGCGGGATTGGCGGGACAGGCGTGAGCTGCCCGATCTGACGCCAAAAACATCGCGGGCACGTCGAATCGTCGCACCGCCCACTCCCACATGAGACCCCGATCAAATGTGGGAGCGGGCTTGCCCGCGAAGGCGGTGGGTCAGTTGATACACATTTGACTGACACTCCGCTTTCGCGAGCAAGCCCGCTCCCACAGGGGTTCTGCGCTTATGTTTAGACCTGATTATTCAGCAATCAACCAATCCATCTGCCACCCACCCTGGGTCTGCCCAAGCTGCTTGGACAGCCACGGCAGCAGCTCACGCAACTCCTCCTCCAGGCCCCACGGCGGATTGGCAATCGCCAGACCCGAGCCATTCAGGCTGTTGGGCGTGTCCAGCGGGTGCACCAGCAACTCTACACGCAGCAACTTTGGCGCACCGGTACCCGCCAGGTCCTGGTAAAAGCGGCGCAACATGCGCTGGTCCTTCACCGGGTACCAGATAGCGGCCACCGTCTGGCGCATGCGGCTGATAGCTTCCTTGAGCGACGCGGCGCAGCGCTGCATCTCGTCGAGTTTTTCGAACGGCGGATCAATCAACATCAGCGCACGCTTTTCCGGCACCGGCAGCAAGGCCCGTGGCACGTGCCAACCTTCGCCCAGGTGCACTTTTACCCGACGGTCGCCTTTCATGTTGTCCTTGAGCAGCACGCCGTCTTCCGGGTGTTTCTCGTTCAGCAACACACGGTCCTGAGGACGAGTCAGGCGTCGCGCCCACTCAGGCGAGCCCGGGTAGTAGCGCAATTGGCCATCCGGGTTCATCTCGTGCAGCACGCGCATGTAATCCGCCGTCAGCGGCGGCAGGTCAGTTTGCCCCCACAGCCGGGCGATGCCTTCCAGGTACTCACCGGTGCGGTTGGCCTGATCACCCTGGAGGTCATACAGACCAATCCCGGCGTGGGTGTCGAGATAGGCAAACGGCTGCTCCTTGCGCGACATCAAGGCGATGAGACGGGTCAAGGTCAGGTGTTTGAAGACATCGGCGTGGTTGCCGGCGTGAAAGGCGTGACGATAATTCATGATTGCTCCTGCGCAGGAGGCGAAGTTTACCTTTTACACAGGCAAAGGTGCAGGGTCGCGGTCAGAAGGCTTGCCCAGCTCTGAGCTCAGGTAGGCCGCCAACGCTTGATGGCCTTCATTTGGCCCGCCCACGAAGTAGGTGACCTTGTGCCTCAAAGTCGTGAGTGCAAATGCACTGTGCAGGTCCGACCGTTGCTCCTCCAGCCATTGCAGCAGGTTGTCGACAAGCGTAACCGTCGACCGCTCCTCCAGCCGTTTGAGAACCGGCGCAGGCACCTTCCACCATGGGCTTTTGCGCGCGCTCCCCATCACGGCTCCAGTCACCTCATGAGACTGGCCATTGATCCAGTAGCGCCGAAACACGGGGATAACCTCCCCTGCCTGAGGCCCAAGCGCCTGCAAGACAGGCAGCAGACAGGCCCCGTCCCAGAAACGGAAAAATACCGCTTGCCCTTCGGGCAGGAGAACCTTGGTCAGGCTACACAGATGCTCGACAACCGTTTGCAAAGAACAGGACGAGACGGCCAGCCAACCCCAATCGTCGCCCTCGCATGCAGCCACCCAGTCGAGAAAGGCGCTATCGATGGCCACTACCGCGGCATAAGGCATTACCTCTTGCCAGTCCGCATACTCGCTGCCAGCCCAGAGAGGGCTGGGTGAGCCCCCTCCGGCCTGACGCCAGGCCGCCAAGGCCTTACAGTCACTGGCGTTACTCAGCACTGCATACAACTGCTCGTCGACCTGCAAGGGTTCGCACTCAAGCCACTCATGCAGACAAGTCATAGTAAACCTGCGGCCAACAGCACCCCACGATGCTGCAAGGGGTTACACACGCCCTCCTTGCAACGCTCGCACTCCTCACAAAATAGTGCGCTGCGCTTGAGGCTGAAAATTTGCGCCGCACTCAACGGCGCCAATCGTGTTTCCAACCCCACAGGCAGCGAAGTTGAAACCGTCTTGGGCGCACCGCCAATCTGAATAGGCGTGCTGCAAAAAATTCCGGCTCCAGAGATGTTGATCCACTGCCCACCTGCCTGCAGGGTCACACTGGCGCCGGCCTCCACGACAACCTGCTGCCCGGCGCTGAAGCTGATCTGCGGGCCCGCTTGCAGGGAATGGTTGCCACGGATGATGTGTTGTTCCTCGCCTCCCACTTCCACCCGGCGCAAATTGCCCACTTGCACGCGCTGATCGTGCAGCACGTGCTGGGTCCAGTCGCGCTGGGCCCTGAGGTAGATTTCCTCGGCGTCCTTGCGGTCCTCGATACGCAGCTCGTTATAGCCTCCACCGCCGGGGCTGCTCTGGCTGCGCAAGATGCTGCGGGTTTTGTCTGCTGGCAGGTCAAGAGGCACCGGTGTCGCCGTATTGGCCAGGCAGCCGACCACCACGGGCAAGTCGGCATCGCCGTTGACGAAACCGACCAAGACCTCCATGCCGACACGCGGAATCATGGCCGCGCCATAGTGTTCGTGGGCCCAACCACTGGTAACACGCAGCCAGCAACTGGAATGCGCGTTGTATTCCCCAAGGCGGTCCCAGGCCAATTGCACCTTGACCCGCCCGAACTCGTCGCAATGAATTTCACTGTCCGCAGGCCCGGTCACCACGGCGTTCTGATACCCACAGATCAGCGGGCGGGGTGCTGGCAAAGGCGCTCGAAACACTACATCCCAGGGGGTCGCAACGAAATGATTGCGATAACCCTGCTGAAAAGCCTCACCGCCCGTTTCGGTAACAGCCTCCTCCAGCGCCTGAGGTTGCTTGCCTTCGTGGATCACCTGAGTCACCAGCCACAAGTCATTCCACTCCTCGCGTGGATGCCCGCTCAGCGTAAAGAATTGGCCGCTCACCAGCGCCGGCTGATCGCTGCTGCCGTGGGCCTGCCGGTAGTCGCTGCGGTGGCGCTCCAGGGCACGCTGTGCCAAGTGTTTGCCGTGAGGACGATCCGTGAAGTGGCCGGGATAGCCATGATCCTCCAGGGACGGCAACTGCTCGCCGAGGACTGCACTTTCCAGTTGCAGGCCCGGTTTGCGAAAGTCGTAATCCCGCAGGTTCACCCCAGTAGTGCGAGCCTCCAGTCTCACCGTAAAACGCTTGATCGCCGGCGTCTCGGCGACCATCCCGGAGCCGGGCGCATAGCCCGTGGGTTGATCAGCCCTGGCGAACACCACCTGATCATCGCCAAACACCAACCGATGGCCGTCTGTGCTGTGCTGGAAGTGATAGTGAATACCCAGTTCGGCACTCAGCCGCTGGATAAACGCCAGGTCCGTTTCATCGAACTGTACGCAGTACTCACGCTTGGGGTACTCGCCGCCCAGTCGGAACTCGAACGCATCACCCTGAATCCCCTGCCCTTCCAGCACCAGAGCGATAATCTGCGGGACGCTCTTGTGCTGGAAAATACGTTGATGACTGCTGTGTTGCAGATACGCCAGCTGCGGTACCAGGCTGATCTGGTAACGGGTCAAGCGTGCGCCGGAATCGCCTTGGGCGACCCGATAAACCTGACCGTGAATCCCATGGCCCTGAGCATCAAAACCAAGGAACGCCTGGCGATGAAGCACGCTTTCCAGATCCAGATCAGGCTGCTCGCTGACCAGTTCCAGGTCAAACCGGTAAGGCTGGCTGATGGCCTCGGTGCCGCTGAACTCAAGGACCTTGAGTTCACTGGACACACCGTCGAGGGTCAGGGTGAAAGCACTTTGATTGGCAGGAGCGAACATCCGGTGTTTCTCTGCAAGTAGTGGGCGACCGATTCTGCACCAGCGCTTTGTCGAGCTGAACGCACCGCAGGCAAATCAGTAAATCCCTACGCGACAGGGTCGTTAATCTTCAAACACCCAGCGTCGAACCCACACCCGCACCGTGTTAGCGTAACCGTCATCAATCCCGCCACGAGAATGGAGAACAACATGGCCAGCCGCTACGCAAAAATCACTCTGACCCTTGCGCTGGCGGCCTTCGCCGCGCTCGTTGCCTTCAACAACATCACCGACTACGGCTCCAACTTCGCCTTCGTCAAACACGTGCTAAGCATGGACACCCTCTTTCCCGACAACGCCGCCCTGTACCGTTCAATCACCACGCCGTGGCTGTGGCATGCCGCGTATTGGCTGATTATCGCCGGCGAAACCCTGACCGCTGTGCTCCTGGCACGCGGCGCGTTGGCCTTGTGGCAAGCTCGGCAGGCCACCGCCGGTGAGTTCAACCAGGCTAAAAAATACGCCATCGTCGGCCTCACCCTCGGTTTCGTGGTGTGGTTCTTCGGCTTCATGGTGATTGGCGGCGAGTGGTTTCTGATGTGGCAATCCCACCAGTGGAATGGCCAGGAGGCGGCCTTCAAGTTTTATATGGCGATTCTTGGGGTGCTGATTTTCCTCAACCAATCGGACACTGATCGAGGCTGAATCAGCGCGCAAAAAAAACGGCCCGCCATCCAAAGGATGCGGGCCGTTTTCAATTCAACAGGCCATCAAGGCCCCGCTGATTATTTGTTGAGGTTGTAGTCTTTCTCGGCCGCATCAAAGCGCTCGACCATACCGGCAGTCGGCGCCCCAAGCTTGCTCACGAAGTAGATCGCCAAGCTGGCAAAGATAAAGCCCGGGATGATTTCGTACAGGCCCAGCAGGCTGAAGTGTTTCCACACGATCACGGTGATCGCACCCACCAGGATGCCGGCCAGTGCGCCGTTGCGGGTCATGCCTTTCCACATCACCGAGATCAGCACCACAGGACCGAAGGCGGCGCCGAAACCGGCCCAGGCATAGCTCACAAGGCCCAGCACGCGGTTTTCCGGGTTGGCCGCCATGGCGATGGCAATCAGCGCAACCAGCAGCACCATGGCACGACCGACCCACACCAACTCGATCTGCGAGGCGTTCTTGCGCAGGAAGGTTTTGTAGAAGTCTTCGGTCAGGGCGCTGGAGCACACCAGCAACTGGCAGCTCAAGGTACTCATCACGGCCGCCAGGATCGCCGACAGCAACACACCGGCAATCCATGGGTTGAACAGCAGCTTGGCCAGCTCAATGAACACACGCTCGTGGTTCTCCGTCACGGGACCGGCGACTTCCGGGTGTGCCGAGAAGTAAGCGATACCGAAGAAACCCACTGCCACGGTGCCGCCCAGGCACAGGATCATCCAGGTCATGGAAATACGACGTGCCTTGGCAATCGACTTCACCGAGTCTGCCGCCATGAAACGCGCGAGGATGTGCGGTTGGCCGAAGTAACCCAGGCCCCAGCCCATCAGCGAAATGATGCCGATGAAGGTGGTGTTTTTCAGCATGTTGAAGTTGTCAGGGTTCTTCGCTTCGATCGCCAGGAAGGTGGTGTCGACGCCGCCGGTGGCCAGCAGCACGATGATCGGGGTCAGGATCAGGGCGAAGATCATCAACGTGGCTTGCACGGTGTCGGTCCAGCTCACAGCCAGGAAACCGCCAACGAAGGTGTAGGCAATGGTCGCCGCAGCACCGGCCCACAGTGCGGTCTCGTAGGACATGCCGAAAGTGCTTTCGAACAGACGGGCACCGGCCACGATGCCGGAAGCGCAGTAAATGGTGAAAAACACCAGGATCACTACCGCCGAGATAATCCGCAGCAGGCCGCTTTTGTCTTCAAAGCGGCTGGAGAAGTAATCCGGCAGGGTCAGGGCGTCGCCGTTGTGCTCGGTCTGCACCCGCAGGCGACCGGCCACAAACAACCAGTTGAGGTAAGCACCGACGATCAGGCCGATGGCGATCCAGCTTTCCGAGAGGCCAGACATGTAGATCGCGCCCGGCAAGCCCATCAACAGCCAGCCGCTCATGTCAGAGGCGCCGGCCGAAAGCGCGGTGACCACGCTGCCGAGGCTGCGGCCGCCAAGAATGTAATCGGAGAGGTTGTTGGTGGAGCGATAGGCCATGAAGCCGATCAGCACCATTGCCGCGATATAGATCACAAACGTGATCAGGGTGGGATTACTTACGCTCATTGAGTTACGCCCTGGCTTTGTTTTTATGTAGCGGCGGTCTGTCAGGACGGCCACCCACTGGTGGGTAGACGAAGCTGAATGCCGCGCATTTATGACTGACGTTTCCCCAGGAAAGCCATCAGCCGATGAACCGAACCGGTGGAGGTGGTTGCACCTTGGTGCGCGAATGCTATTCAACAAAGCAAATAAGGTGCAACCAGTTTCTTGAGATTAAGTTGCACCTAGGTGTGTTTTTGGCAAAACAGCCTGTTTTTGCTCCTTTTCGGAGCAAAAACAGCAAAACTCAGAAGTAAATGCATCAACAAGAAGCCGAATCGGTCGAGGGGAATTTTTTTCCTGATGAGCAGCGTTCTTTTCCGGCAAAAAAAGGGTTGCACCCGGTTGCACCTCTTCCAGCGCAAAGCTAATCTTGCCGCCAGCTGATGCCACGCAGTCGTGGCACCCATGAGGATAAAAATATGGCTACGACCACCCTTGGGGTCAAACTCGATGACCCGACCCGCGAACGCCTCAAGGCCGCCGCGACCTCCATTGATCGCACGCCGCACTGGCTGATCAAGCAGGCAATTTTCAATTACCTGGAGAAACTCGAGGGTGGTGCAACCCTGAACGAGCTCAACGGCTCGAGCAGCAAGGACGCAGACGATGCCGGCGAGGTCCAGAACGACCACGCCCACCAATGCTTCCTGGAGTTCGCCGAGAGCATCCTCCCGCAATCGGTCCTGCGTGCGTCGATCACCGCCGCTTACCGTCGCCCTGAGCCGGAAGTGGTGCCGATGCTGATCGAGCAGGCTCGCCTGCCGGCACCAATGGCCGAAGCCACCAACAAGCTGGCCGCCTCGATTGCCGAAAAACTGCGCAACCAGAAGAGCGCCGGCGGCCGTGCCGGTATCGTCCAGGGCCTGCTGCAAGAGTTCTCCCTGTCGTCCCAGGAAGGCGTGGCACTGATGTGCCTGGCCGAAGCGCTGCTGCGCATCCCGGACAAAGGCACCCGTGATGCATTGATCCGCGACAAGATCAGCACCGGCAACTGGCAGCCGCACCTGGGGAACAGCCCGTCGCTGTTCGTCAACGCTGCCACCTGGGGCCTGCTGCTGACCGGCAAATTGGTCGCCACCCACAACGAAGCCGGCCTGACTTCCTCCCTGAGCCGCATCATCGGCAAGAGCGGCGAGCCGATGATCCGCAAGGGTGTCGACATGGCCATGCGCTTGATGGGTGAGCAGTTCGTCACGGGCGAAACCATCGCCGAAGCCCTGGCCAACGCCAGCAAGTTCGAAGCCAAGGGCTTCCGCTATTCCTACGACATGCTCGGTGAAGCCGCCCTGACCGAACACGATGCCCAGAAGTACCTGGCCTCGTACGAACAAGCCATCCATTCGATCGGCAAAGCCTCCCACGGCCGTGGGATTTATGAAGGCCCGGGCATTTCCATCAAGCTCTCAGCGCTGCACCCGCGTTACAGCCGCGCGCAGTACGAGCGCGTCATGGACGAGCTGTACCCGCGCCTGCTGTCCCTGACCCTGCTGGCCAAGCAATACGACATCGGCCTGAACATCGACGCTGAAGAAGCTGACCGTCTGGAGCTGTCGCTGGACCTGCTGGAGCGCCTGTGCTTCGAGCCGCAACTGACCGGCTGGAACGGCATCGGTTTCGTGATTCAGGCTTACCAGAAGCGTTGCCCGTATGTGATCGACTATGTGATCGACCTGGCACGCCGCAGCCGTCACCGCCTGATGATTCGCCTGGTAAAAGGCGCGTACTGGGACAGCGAAATCAAGCGCGCCCAGGTCGAAGGCCTGGAAGGCTACCCGGTCTACACCCGCAAGGTGTACACCGACGTTTCCTATATCGCCTGCGCACGCAAGTTGCTGGCAGTACCGGAAGTTATCTATCCACAATTCGCCACGCATAACGCCCACACC
This sequence comes from Pseudomonas spelaei, assembly GCF_009724245.1. Taxonomy (GTDB): domain Bacteria; phylum Pseudomonadota; class Gammaproteobacteria; order Pseudomonadales; family Pseudomonadaceae; genus Aquipseudomonas; species Aquipseudomonas spelaei. Next base: position 119,686 of record NZ_WNNK01000006.1, read on the forward strand.
CTGTCGGCGATCTACCACATTGCCGGTCAGAACTATTACCCCGGCCAGTATGAGTTCCAATGCCTGCATGGCATGGGTGAACCGCTGTACGAGCAGGTTGTAGGCAAGGTTTCCGAAGGCAAGCTGAACCGGCCGTGCCGCGTGTACGCACCGGTCGGCACACACGAAACGCTGTTGGCTTACCTGGTGCGTCGCCTGCTGGAAAACGGCGCCAACACCTCGTTCGTCAACCGCATCGCCGACCAATCCATCTCGATCCAGGAGCTGGTGGCCGATCCAGTGGCCAGCATCGAGCAGATGGCCACGCTGGAAGGCGGCTTCGGCCTGCCGCACCCGCGTATCCCGCTGCCCCGTGACCTGTATGGCAGCGAGCGCGCGAACTCCGCCGGCATCGACCTGGCCAACGAACACCGTTTGGCGTCGTTGTCCTGCGCGCTGCTGGCCACCGCTCATAACAACTGGAAAGCCACGCCGATGCTCGGCTGCCCGTCGAGCAACGAAGCGGCTGCGCCGGTGCTGAACCCGTCCGATAATCGTGACGTGGTTGGGCATGTCCAGGAAGCCACCGTCGAAGACGTCGACAACGCCATCCAATGCGCCCTGAACGCCGCACCGATCTGGCAGGCCACCCCACCCGCCGAACGCGCCGCGATCCTTGAGCGCGCAGCCGATTTGATGGAAGGCGAGATCCAGCCGCTGATGGGCCTGCTAGCCCGTGAAGCCGGCAAAACCTTCGCCAACGCCATCGCCGAAGTGCGTGAGGCCGTGGACTTCCTGCGTTACTACGCGGTGCAGGCCCGTAACGATTTCACCAACGACGCCCACCGCCCGCTGGGTCCGGTGGTGTGCATCAGCCCATGGAACTTCCCGCTGGCGATTTTCAGTGGCCAAGTGGCTGCTGCGCTGGCCGCCGGTAACCCGGTGCTGGCCAAGCCGGCAGAGCAAACCCCGCTGGTGGCTGCCCAGGCCGTGCGCCTGCTGCTGGAAGCAGGCATTCCGGAAGGCGTCCTGCAACTGCTGCCAGGCCAAGGCGAAACCGTCGGCGCCCGACTGGTGGGTGATGATCGCGTCAAAGGCGTGATGTTCACCGGCTCCACCGAAGTTGCTCGCCTGCTGCAGCGCAATGTCGCGGGTCGCCTGGATGCCCAAGGTCGTCCGATTCCACTGATCGCCGAAACCGGTGGCCAGAACGCGATGATCGTCGACTCCTCAGCATTGACCGAACAGGTTGTGATCGACGTTGTTTCTTCAGCTTTCGACAGTGCCGGCCAGCGTTGCTCGGCCCTGCGCGTACTGTGCTTGCAGGAAGATTCGGCAGATCGTGTGATCGAAATGCTCAAAGGCGCCATGGCTGAATGCCGTCTCGGCAACCCTGAGCGCCTGTCTGTGGACATCGGCCCAGTGATCGACGCCGAAGCCAAGGCTGGCATCGAGAAACACATCCAGGCCATGCGCGACAAAGGCCGCAACGTGTATCAGGTCGCCATTGCTGATAGTGAAGAAATCAAGCGCGGCACCTTCGTGATGCCAACCCTGATCGAACTGGAAAGCTTCGACGAACTGCAACGCGAGATCTTCGGCCCGGTACTGCACGTGGTGCGCTACAAGCGCAAAGAGATCGACCAGCTCATCGGCCAGATCAACGCCTCCGGCTACGGCCTGACCCTGGGCGTGCACACCCGTATCGACGAGACCATCGCCAAGGTGATCGACAACGTCCATGCCGGTAACGTCTACGTCAACCGCAACATCGTGGGTGCGGTGGTCGGTGTGCAGCCATTCGGCGGCGAAGGCCTGTCGGGCACTGGTCCCAAGGCCGGTGGCCCGCTGTACCTGTACCGCCTGCTGTCGACACGTCCTACCGATGCGATCGAGCAATCCTTCGTTCGTGGTGATGTATTGGCCGCGCCGGATGTACGCCTGCGGGATGCCATGAGCCAGCCACTGACCGCCCTGCAAGCCTGGGCCGACAGCAGCAAACTCAGCGACTTGAGCGCACTGTGCGTGCAGTTCGCCACGCAGTCTCAAAGCGGTATCACCCGCCAACTGGCCGGCCCGACCGGTGAGCGCAACAGCTACGCCATCCTGCCCCGCGAGCACGTGCTGTGCCTGGCGGAAGTAGAAGGCGACCTGCTGGCCCAACTGGCAGCGGTACTCGCCGTGGGCAGTTCGGCGGTGTGGCCGGAGTCTGAATTGACCAAGGCACTGTTCGCACGTCTGCCAAAGGATGTTCAGGCGAAGATCAAGCGCGTTGCCGACTGGACCAAGGACGAGGTGATCTTCGATGCAGTCCTGCATCACGGTGATTCCGACCAACTGCGCGCGGTCTGCCAGCAAGTGGCCCAGCGTGGCGGCGCGATTGTCGGGGTGCATGGCTTGTCGCAAGGTGAAACCGGGATTGCCCTGGAACGCCTGGTGATCGAGCGGGCATTGAGCGTCAACACTGCGGCAGCAGGCGGTAACGCCAGCCTGATGACGATCGGCTAACTGAAGAAACACTGTCAAAAATGTGGGAGCGGGCTTGCCCGCGATAGCGGTGGATCAGCCAATTAATGTATTGGCTGACACTCCGTAATCGCGGGCAAGCCCGCTCCCACACTGATCGTGTTTGCAACTCTCTGCTGTTGTTCTGCCGCTGCATCACCCAAATCAATCTTGCTATCCAGCCTCTATTCCCGCACTTAGACTCAGGCGTATTCCCACACAGGTAAGCCGCCATGTCCGAGACGCTGCTCAGTTCCCGCAATCTGGCTTTCGAGCTGTATGAAGTCCTCGATGCCGAGGGCCTGACCCAGCGCGAGCGGTTTGCCGAACACAACCGCGAAACCTTCGACGCCGCCATCAGCACCGCCCGCAACATTGCCGAAAAATTCTTCGCACCGCACAACCGCAAGGGTGACGAGAACGAGCCGCGCTATGAGAACGGTCAGGCGATTCTGATTCCGGAAGTGAAGCCGGCCGTGGATGCCTTCCTCGAAGCCGGCTTTCTCAATGCCGCCCGCAGCTTCGAAGCCGGTGGCATGCAACTGCCGACCCTGCTGTCCCAAGCCTGCTTCGCCCACTTCCAGTCAGCCAACGCCGCCTCCACGTCCTACCCGTTCCTGACCATGGGCGCCGCCAACCTGATCGAAAGCTTCGGCTCCGAGGAGCAAAAACAGCGCTTCCTGCAACCGATGATCGAAGGCCGCTTCTTCGGCACCATGGCCTTGACCGAACCCCATGCCGGTTCGTCCCTGTCGGATATTCGCACCCGCGCAGAGCCGGCGGCTGACGGCACCTATCGCCTCAAGGGCAACAAAATTTTCATCTCAGGTGGCGATCACCCGCTGTCGGAAAACATCGTGCACATGGTGCTGGCCAAGCTGCCGGATGCGCCTGCCGGGGTGAAGGGCATTTCGCTGTTTATCGTGCCCAAGTTCCTGGTCAATGACGACGGCAGCCTGGGCCAGCGCAACGACGTGCTGCTGGCCGGGCTGTTCCACAAGATGGGCTGGCGCGGCACCACCTCGACGGCACTGAATTTCGGCGATAATGGAGACTGTGTCGGCTATCTGGTAGGCAAGCCTCACCAGGGCCTGAGCTGCATGTTCCAGATGATGAACGAGGCGCGGATCGGTGTCGGCATGGGCGCGGTGATGCTTGGTTACGCCGGTTACCTCTACTCGCTGGAGTACGCCCGGGAACGCCCACAAGGGCGGCTGCCCGACAGCAAGGACCCGAACACCGCGCCGGTATCAATCATCCAGCACGCCGATATCAAGCGCATGCTGCTGACCCAGAAAGCCTATGTGGAGGGTTCGTTCGACCTGGGCCTGTATGCGGCCCGCCTGTTCGACGACACCACGACGCTTGAAACTGAAGCTGAACGCAAACAGGCCCATGAACTGCTCGACCTGCTGACCCCCATCGTCAAATCCTGGCCCTCGGAGTTCTGCCTGAAGGCCAACGAACTGGCGATCCAGATTCTCGGGGGCCATGGCTACACCCGGGAATACCCGGTGGAGCAGTACTACCGCGACAACCGCCTGAACCCGATCCACGAAGGCACCCACGGCATCCAGTCGCTGGATTTGCTGGGCCGCAAACTGGCGCAGAACGGCGGCGCGGGCTTGAAGCAATTGATTCGACTGATCGCCGAGACCGGTGCGCGGGCACAGGCCTATCCATCACTCACGGCACTGCGTGAGCCGCTGGAAACGCTGGTCGCACGCCTGCAAGCCGTCACGCTTGGGCTGTTGACGGATCTTGCCCAAGGCAAGGTCAACAGCAGCCTGGCGAACTCGGCGCTGTACCTGAAAGTGTTTGGGCATACGGTGATTGGCTGGCGCTGGCTGGAGCAGGCGATACGCGCCGAGGAAGGGCTGGCCAAGGGCAATGCTGCCGATGTCGCCTTCTATAAAGGCAAGCTGCAAGCCGCCCGGTACTTCCTCACGTGGGAAATACCGGGCTGCCATCATGAACTGGCGATTCTTGAGGCACGGGACGATACGTGCCTGGGCATGCAGGATGAGTGGTTCTAGTCAGGGCTGACCGATTGCCTTGGAGATCACCTCGACCGTGGCGCTGACTTGCTCTTGGTAACGGTCGAGTTCCTGCTGGTGGCGCTGCTGCATTTCGATCTGTTCGGCACACAGGTTCAGCGCCGCCAGTACCAGCAGTTTGTCACCGATCAATGTCGGGTACTTTTTCTTGGTGATGGCCAGGGACGCCTTCAGCATGGTCACAGCGCTCATCAGCGTAGTGTCTTCCCCAACCGGTGCCTTGATCGAGTAATCCTCACCGAGAATCGAAACGACCTTTACCCCCTCGGTGCCTTGACTCATGCGCTGACAGGACCTGCGCTCACACGCTCAACCAACGCCTGAATACGCGCCGCGGTAGCGCCCTGTTTTTCTTCCTGTTCCATCAGGTTCAATTGCAGACTGTCGTTTTCATCCTTGGCGCGGGCCAGTTCTGCCTTGAGGGATTCGTTGGTGCCCAGCAGTTCCTGATTTTGCTGTACCAGATCGCTGACCAGTTGTTCCAATTGGCTGAGGGATGCTTCTAACATTTTGATTTCTCGGGCATTTTCAAAGGGCGGTGACGATAAAGAAAATTCACCTCGGATGCCAGGGTTATCCTGGCGCGCGGCCTTGATTTTACAGGGCAGGCCGCACTTTAGAGCCTTAGTGACTGCTTTTAGCCCATCTGGTTCCTGACCCCACCCTGATTCGCGTCAACTGCGACAAAAGAGCGCACCCCCTCAAGACTTTAGTCCCATGACCGATAGGTCATGGGACAACCCGTCTCAAAGCCGCACGGATCGCGCTTCTTCCAGGATGACAGCATGTCTCTTCGTAATATGAATATCGCGCCACGGGCATTCCTCGGCTTCGCGCTGATTGGCGCCCTGATGTTGTTTCTCGGTGTGTTCGCCCTGAACCAGATGAGCAAGATCCGCGCGGCCACTGAAGACATCACCCTGAGCAGCGTGCCCAGCATCCGCGCCCTGGACGAGTTCACTCAACTGACCCTGCGTCTGCGGGTGTTGTCCTATCGCTTGCTGACCAACCGCGAGCCGGACGTACAGCAAAAGACCCTGGAGGCCTTTGATGTGCGCAATCAGCAGATCCGCACCGCCCAGGGTATCTACGAAAAGCTGATCACCAGCAGTGAAGAGCGCAGCGCCTACGACGAGTACGTGCGGTTGCTGGGGCAATACCATCAGATTGAAGCGCGCATGAAGAGCCTGTCCCGGGCTAATCAAGTGGATGAGTTGCGGGTCATGCTGAACACCGAGCTGCTGAATAACTCCGAGCAGGTCAACACCGTTCTGAACCGCTTGCTGGATATCAACAACAAAGCGGCCATCGCCACCAACGAACAAGCGGCCAATCAATACGACACAGCGTTCAACCTGGTGGTCGTCCTGTTGGTATTCGCCACGGCGCTGACCCTGCTGTTCGCCTGGCTGCTGACCCGCAGCATTACCCAGCCGATTTCTCAGGCCCTGAGTGCGGCTGAGGAAATCGCCGAAGGCAACCTGACTCGCCCGATCAAGGTTGAGGGTGAGGACGAAGCCGGACGCCTGCTGTTGGCCATGGCGAAGATGCAGGAAAAGCTGCGGGATACCCTGCAACGCATTTCCGGCTCCGCCACCCAGTTGGCTTCGGCCGCTGAAGAGCTGAACGCCGTCACCGACGAAAGCGCCCGTGGCCTGACCCAGCAAAACAACGAAATCGAGCAAGCCGCCACCGCTGTCAACGAGATGACCAGCGCCGTCGAAGAAGTCGCCCGCAATGCCGTGAGCACTTCCGAAGCCTCGAAAAATGCCACCGCCTCTGCCGGTGACGGCCGTGACCTGGTACAGGAAACCGTCGGCGCCATCGAGCGCATGAGCAGTGACGTGCAGGCAACGGCGACACTGATCGGCAACCTGGCGGAAGAATCCCGAGACATCGGCAAAGTGCTGGACGTGATTCGCGGCCTGGCGGACCAGACCAACCTGCTGGCGCTGAACGCGGCCATTGAAGCGGCGCGTGCCGGCGAAGCCGGGCGTGGTTTTGCGGTAGTGGCCGATGAAGTGCGAGCCCTGGCCCATCGTACGCAGCAGTCCACCAGCGAGATCGAGCGGATGATCGGCAGTATCCAGGCCGGTACCGAACACGCAGTGGATTCGATGCGCAACAGCACCGAGCGCGCAGAGTCGACGCTGAATATTGCCAAGGGCGCGGGGATGTCGCTGGACACCATCAATACCGCGATTGTCGAGATCAACGAGCGCAATCTGGTGATCGCCAGTGCCGCCGAAGAGCAGGCGCAAGTGGCGCGGGAAGTGGATCGCAACCTGGTGAACATTCGCGACCTGTCGGTGCAATCGGCGACCGGTGCCAGCCAGACCAGTGCGGCCAGTAATGAGCTGTCGCGGTTGGCGGTGGACTTGAATGGGATGGTGGGGCGGTTCCGCCTCTAACTGACACCGCATCACGTTGTAGCCGCTGCCGAGGCACGAGGCTGCGATGCGGGCCGCAGGACCGCCCTCGGGGCCGCTTCGTCGGAATGCCGCACCAAACCCATCGCAGCCTCGTACCTCGGCAGCGGCTTGCCTGTTCGCGAGCAAGTCGAATCGTCGCACCGCCGCTCCCACATTGGCTCTGCGCTCGCCCCGCAAAAGCTTTTTGACAGCGCAGCATTTCAACAGGTTAGAATCGCTGGCACGCAGACTGCATGGTCAGTTTGCGCCCGTCTTTCCTGCTCGTGGAGTACTGCCTTTGAATGCGACGACCATCAACAGCCTGTTCTTGATCGGCGCGTTGCTGGTAGGTGCGAGCATTCTGGTGAGTTCTCTTTCGTCCCGCCTGGGCATCCCGATTCTGGTGATCATCCTGGCCGTGGGCATGGCCGCCGGTGTCGATGGCGGCGGCATCATCTTCGATAATTACCCGACCGCCTATCTCGTAGGCAACCTGGCACTGGCCGTGATCCTGCTCGATGGTGGCTTGCGAACACGGGTGGCGAGTTTTCGCGTGGCACTGTGGCCAGCCTTGTCGCTGGCAACCGTGGGGGTGTTGATCACCACCGGCCTCACGGGTATGGCCGCGGCCTGGCTGTTCGACCTCAACATTATCCAAGGCCTGCTGATCGGCGCCATCGTCGGCTCCACGGACGCCGCAGCGGTGTTCTCACTCCTGGGCGGCAAGGGCCTGAACGAACGGGTCAGCGCCAGCCTGGAAATCGAATCCGGCAGCAACGACCCGATGGCGGTGTTCCTCACCGTGACCCTGATCGACATGCTCGCCAGCGGCCAGACCGGCCTGCACTGGAGCCTGTTGGGCCACTTGATCCGCGAGTTCGGCATCGGCGGCTTCATCGGCCTGGGCGGCGGCTGGTTGATGCTGCAAATGGTCAACCGCATCAATCTGGCCAACGGCCTGTACCCGATCCTGGTGATTGCTGGCGGCCTGGTGGTGTTTGCCCTGACCAACGCCTTGCACGGCAGCGGCTTCCTCGCGGTGTACCTGTGCGGCCTGGTGATCGGCAACCGCCCTGTACGCAGCCGCCACGGCATCCTGCACATGCTCGACGGCATGGCGTGGCTGGCACAGATCGGCATGTTCCTGGTGCTGGGCCTGCTGGTCACGCCCCATGATTTGCTGCCTATCGCGCTGCCGGCCCTGGGCCTGGCGTTGTGGATGATTCTGTTCGCCCGGCCACTGTCGGTGATGGTTGGCCTGCTGCCCTTCAAGGCCTTCCACGGCCGGGAAAAAGCCTTTATCGCCTGGGTCGGCCTGCGCGGCGCGGTACCGATCATTCTTGCGGTATTCCCGCTGATGGCCGGCCTGCCCCACGCCCAGCTGTATTTCAACCTGGCGTTCTTTATCGTGCTGGTCTCATTGCTGGTCCAGGGCACCAGCCTGCCGTGGGTCGCCAAATTGCTGAAGGTGACGGTACCGCCGGAGCCCGCACCGATTTCCCGGGCGGCCCTGGAAGTGCATGTCACCAGCGAGTGGGAGCTGTTCGTCTACCGACTCGGCGCGGAGAAATGGTGCATCGGCGCGGCCCTTCGCGAGCTGAAAATGCCCGAAGGCACGCGCATCGCCGCGCTGTTTCGTGGCCAGCAACTGCTCCACCCGTCGGGTAGTACCGTGCTGGAGGTCGACGATTTGCTCTGCGTCATCGGCCATGAACACAACCTGCCAGCCCTCGGCAAGCTGTTCAGCCAGGCACCTCAACGGGGCCTCGACCTGCGCTTCTTCGGCGACTTCGTTCTCGAAGGCGACGCCCAGCTGGGCGCGGTTTCGGCGCTGTACGGGCTCAAGCTCGAGGGTATCGATCCGGACATGCCATTGAGCCGTTTCATCACCCAGAAAGTCGGTGGTGCACCGGTGGTGGGCGACCAGGTGGAGTGGAACAACACCATCTGGACCGTCGCAGTCATGGACGGGAACAAGATTGGCAAAGTCGGCGTCAGATTCCCCGAAGGAAGTCGCCCGGGCCCCGGACTCTTCCTCTAAACTGCGGGGCGATGACGCGCCATTCGACGTCAGGCCGCCCCCTCTATTCCATCTTGCTCGACCGGTCTCTATGACAACCCTGCGCATTTTTCTAGCTACTGCCCTGCTGGGCCTGAGTCTCTGTGTCGGCACCGTGCAAGCGGCCGATCCGCCCAGCGCCGAGTCCGTCCAGCAAACCCTGGACAAGCTGCCCGACCGCAAACTGCCGGATGCGGACATGAAGGCCCTGCAGAGCATCCTGCAGCAGACCTTGACCTTCCTGGGTAACCAGCAGGACTACCAGCAGCGCCTGGTCGATCTCAAGCGCCAACTGGAAGACGCGCCACGCCGGACCATAGACAACCAGCGCGAGCTAAGCCGTCTCAAGGCCACCAAGGTCATTCCGGTCACCCAACGCTACGCCAGCCTGCCGGTGCCGCAGCTTGAACAACTGCTGGTGCAGCGCAGCACCCAGCAAGGCGACCTGCAAAAGGACCTGGCCGACGCCAACAGCCTGACCATCGCTGCCCAGACCCGCCCCGAGCGCGCCCAGACCGAAATCAGCAGCAGTCAGACGCGCATTCAGCAGATCAACGCCATCCTCAAACTGGGCAAAGACAATGGCAAGACCCTCAGCGGCGACCAGCGCAATCAGTTGAACGCCGAACTGGCATCCCTTAATGCCCTGATTCCCCTGCGTCGCCAGGAGCTGGCGAGCAACAGCCAACTGCAAGACTTGGGCAACAGCCAGCATGATCTGGCGCTGGAAAAAACCAGCCGCCTGGAGCAGGAAATCCAGGACCTGCAAACCCTGATCAACCAGAAACGCCTGGCCCAGTCCCAGGAAACGGTGACCCAGCAATCCATCGAGGCGCAGAAAACCGGCGGTAGCAGCTTGCTGGCCACCGAAAGTGCCGACAACCTCAAGCTGTCCGATTACCTGCTCAAAAGCACTGACCGGCTCAATGAACTGACCCAGAAGAACCTGCAAACCAAACAACAACTGGACACCGTGACGCAAAGCGACTCGGCGCTGGATGAGCAGATCAACGTGCTCAAGGGCAGCCTGTTGCTGTCGAAGATTCTTTATAAGCAGAAACAGGCGCTACCGCGCCTGACCGTAGATCGCAACCTGGCGGACGACATTGCCAACATTCGCCTGTACCAATTTGAAGTCAACCAACAGCGCGAACTGATCAATCCACCCAGCACCTACGTCGACAACTTGCTGGCCACCCAGCCGGCGGACCAGGTCACCCCACAACTGCGCCGTACCCTGCTGGAGCTGGCTGACACCCGTAGCGATTTGCTGGAGCGACTGAGCCGCGAGCTGAGCGCGCTGCTCAACGAATCCATCACCCTGCAACTGAACCAGAAGCAACTGTTGAGCACCGCGACCAACCTGCGGGCGACGCTTGATGAACAGATGTTCTGGATTCCCAGCAACAAGCCGCTGGACGCCGAATGGCTGGAAACCGTGCCCTCGCGCTTGAGCAAACAGGTCACCACCCTGCCCTGGGCCTCCAGTGTCAGCGAGCTGTACGACGGCTTGACTCAGCGTCCCCTGCTGTTCCTGCCTCTGCTGCTGTTGATTGGCGCCCTGCTGTGGCGGCGTAGTTACCTGTACGCCCGACTGAAGAAAATCCACCTGGACATCGGCCATTTCAAGCGCGATAGCCAGTGGCACACGCCCGTAGCGATCCTGGTGAATATCCTGCTGGCGATGCCAGTGGCCCTGGGCCTGGCCCTGTGTGGCTATGCACTGCAAATCGACGCACGCGGACAAAACGCCAACCTGGGCGCAGCTCTGTTGCAAATTGCCCAGGCATGGATGGTGTTCTACACCGCCTATCGGATCCTCGCGCCGGGTGGCGTGGCCGAACTGCACTTCCGCTGGGAGAAGCCCCAGGTCGAATTCCTCCAGGGCTGGATCCGAAAGCTGGGGCTGGTGGTACTGGCACTGGTGGCCGTGGTGGCCATTGCAGAGCACCAACCCGCAGCCTTGGCCGACGACGTACTGGGTATCGGCGTGGTATTGGCCTGCTATGCACTGATGGCATGGCTGCTCAGTCGCCTGCTCCTCAACAGCCCGACCCATGAAAAAGCCTCGCTGTTTCGCAAAGCCGTGGGCCTGCTCTTCACCGCGCTGCCCATCGCTCTGTTTATCGCGGTGTGCTTTGGCTACTACTACACCGCCCTCAAACTCAGCGACCGCCTGATCAACACCCTGTACCTGCTGATGTTCTGGCTGGTGATCGAAGCCACCTTCGTCCGCGGCCTGGGGGTTGCGGCCCGGCGCCTGGCCTATTCCCGCGCCCTGGCCAAACGCCAGGCCGCCAAGGAAGCCGGCGACGGCGAAGCGGTGATCGAAGAACCCACCCTGGACATCGAACAGGTCAACGAACAGTCCATGCGCCTGATTCGCCTGGCCCTGCTCGGTGGTTTTATCGCGGCGTTGTACTGGGTCTGGAAAGACCTGATCACCGTATTCTCCTACCTGGACAACGTCACCCTCTACGAATACACCAGCGGCACCGGTGCCAACATCAGCATGGTGCCCATCAGCATCGGCGACCTGCTGGGTGCATCGATCATCGTCGGCATCACCTTTGCCCTGGCGCGCAACCTGCCCGGTCTGCTGGAGGTCCTGGTGCTGTCAAAGCTGGACCTGGCCCAGGGCAGCGCCTACGCCACCACCACGCTGTTGTCGTATGTGATCGCCGGTATCGGCTTTGTCACCACCCTCTCCACCCTCGGCGTGAGCTGGGACAAGTTGCAATGGCTGGTGGCGGCGCTATCGGTGGGGTTGGGTTTTGGTATGCAGGAGATTTTCGCCAACTTCATCTCCGGCATCATGATCCTGTTCGAACGCCCGGTGCGGATCGGCGACACCATCACCATCGGCAACCTGTCGGGCACAGTCAGCAAGATCCGCATCCGCGCCACCACCATCACCGACTTCGACCGCAAGGACATCATTGTCCCGAACAAGACGTTCATTACCGGACAACTGATCAACTGGTCGCTGACCGACACCATCACCCGGGTCACCCTGAAGCTCGGTGTGGACTATGGCTCCGACCTGGACCTGGTGAAAGCATTGCTGCTGCAGGCCGCCCGGGAAAACCCGCGGGTGCTGAAAGAGCCGGAACCCCACGTGTACTTCCTCAACTTCGGCGAAAGCACCCTCGACCACGAACTGCGCATGCATGTACGCGACCTGGGCGATCGCAACCCGGTGATCGATGAGGTCAACCGCTTCATCAACCGTGAGTTCAAGAATCACCACATCAACATCTCGTTCCGGCAGATGGAGGTTTACCTGAAAAACCTCCACGGCCAGGAATACAAGCTGGTGGAAGTAGACCCGCCCAACAAGCCTGCAAACGACGCCTCGGGGCCTGCCACACCGCCGACCAAACTCGACTAAACGCGTTATCCCCAGCAGAATGTTCGGACATTCTGCTGGGAGATGGCCGTTGAAAGCCCTCGACGAACTGACCTTCGACAACCGCTTCGCACGCCTGGGCGATGCGTTCTCAACCCACGTGCTGCCCGAGCCCATCGACGAGCCGCGCCTGGTGGTTGCGAGCGAAGCTGCCATGGCGCTGCTCGACCTCGACCCAGCCGTTGCCGAAACACCGGTATTTGCCGAACTGTTTGGCGGGCACAAACTCTGGGCCGAGGCCGAGCCGCGGGCGATGATCTATTCCGGGCATCAATTCGGCTCCTACAACCCGCAGTTGGGTGATGGTCGAGGGTTGTTGCTGGGCGAGGTCTACAACCAGGCCGGCGAGCATTGGGACCTGCACCTCAAGGGCGCCGGGCAAACCCCGTACTCGCGCATGGGCGATGGTCGCGCGGTGCTGCGTTCCTCGATTCGCGAATTTCTGGCCTCTGAAGCCCTGCATGCCCTGGGCATTCCCAGCAGCCGCGCACTGTGCGTGATTGGCTCGACCACACCGGTGTGGCGCGAGAAACAGGAGCGCGCCGCTATGGTCTTGCGCCTGGCACCGAGCCATGTGCGGTTTGGCCACTTCGAATACTTCTACTACACCAAGAAACCCGAACAACAGAAGCAACTGGCTGAGCACGTTTTGTCGCTGCACTTCCCTGAGTGCCTGGAACAACCCGAACCGTATCTGGCGATGTTCCGCGAAATCGTCGAGCGCAACGCCGAGCTGATCGCCAAATGGCAGGCCTATGGTTTCTGCCATGGGGTGATGAACACCGACAATATGTCGATCCTCGGTATTACCTTCGACTTCGGGCCGTTTGCCTTCCTCGACGACTTCGATGCTCAGTTCATCTGCAACCATTCCGATGACCAAGGGCGTTATTCGTTCAGCAACCAGGTACCGATTGGCCAGTGGAACCTCAGTGCGTTGGCTCAGGCGTTGACACCCTTCATCAGCGTTGAAGCCCTGCGCGAAACCCTCGGCCTGTACCTGCCGCTGTTCCAGGCTCACTACCTGGACCTGATGCGTCGCCGCTTGGGTTTTACCACTGCCGAAGACGATGACCAGAAACTGGTGGAGCGACTGCTGCAACTGATGCAAAACAGCGGCGTTGACTACACCTTGTTCTTCCGCCGACTGGGGGATGAATCGGCAGCACTAGCTGTGGCTCGGTTGCGCGATGACTTTGTCGACCTCAAGGGGTTTGATGCCTGGGCTGACCTGTACAAAGCCCGTGTCGAGCGGGAAGCCAATGGCAGCGAAGAACTGCGGCGTGAGCGGATGCACGCGGTTAACCCGCTTTATATCCTGCGTAATTACCTGGCTCAGAACGCTATTCAGGCGGCTGAGTTGGGGGATTACAGCGAAGTGCGCCGGCTGCATGAGGTACTGACAAAGCCGTTTGAAGAACAGGTTGGAATGGAGCAATACGCGCAGCGGCCGCCGGATTGGGGCAAGCATTTGGAGATCAGTTGTTCCTCTTAAAGACGATCAGGCACCATCGCCGGGCATGGGCCAGTGCTCAAGATCATAGGCTTCGATCCAATCACCGATGATGTCCACCAGACTCATCAGCGGGTTGGACTCATCTTCTCCAATCAGGTCCAGTAACTCATCAAGAGCCTGGGCCAGAACATCATAATCACTCTCGGTTTTAGGTTTGCACAAAAGGGGCGAAACAAAAGGCCAATGCTTGATGGCTTGTTTGACGAGTTCGCTCATGATTAATCCTCTTTCGGTTGTTCCTTGATAAATCGCGGCGCTGGCTCCAAATAGATCCCATTGCCCATTTAAGCGGAGCCCACCATGTCCGATCCTCTGGTAATTCCCTGCCCCCACTGCAACGGTCTTAACCGCATCCCTGCCGAGCGCTTGGGCGATGCGCCTAAATGCGGGCGCTGCAAGCAGCCGGTATTGCTGAGCAAACCTTTTGAGCTGAAACAAGGCGACTACGCCAGCCAGATCAAAGGTGATCTGCCGCTGTTGGTCGATGTGTGGGCCGAGTGGTGCGGGCCGTGCAAGTCATTTGCACCGGTGTTTGAACAGGCGGCCGGGCAACTGACGGGAAAATGCCGATTGGCCAAGCTCGATAGCGAGGCCAACCAGCAACTTTCCGCGCAACTGGGTATTCGGTCGATTCCTAGCCTGATTCTGTTCAAGAATGGCCGGGAAGTCGCGCGCCAGAGCGGGGCGTTTCCGTTGCCGCAGTTGATGAGCTGGTTGCGTAGTCAGGGCGTTTGAACCACAGGCGCTTCGCGGTCCATCATTTGGCCCACCAGCAATACGCCCAGCTCGCTCAATTGATGAATAGCCAGAGCTACATCGCGGTGTTCACCAGCGAGGTCGTTAGAAAGATTGAGCAACAGGGTGCGGACCGAGGAGAAGGTTTCGTAACTGTTGAGGATCAGCGTTTCAGTAGGAAGGTTGGGGGTGGCGGTGAAAAGGCTGGGAGTAGTTTTAAACATGAACGATGCTCCAGGATTGAGCCGCCATCACATCGCTACTAAACAAAGGGGTGGCAGCTGTACGCAGGTTAGTAGACCGGGGAACATCGCAAAGACCGGCGCACCCGAAGGTGCCCTACGCACAGCCGCCATCAAACACAGACGAGGCTCATGCACTTTACGACGCTCTGACGGGCTACTAAACCCGATCACTGAGATTTCAGTGACCGAAGAACCTTAGAGACGCCCATCCAGGCGCACAAGCCGGCGGATTCTGGCGTCACTGTAGGCAACGACGCAAGACAGCGATTTCCCTGTAGGAACAAAGACCCAATGTGGGAGCGGGCTTGCCCGCGATGAGCATCGGTATCTACACAACTTCGAAGACTTGGCTTTCTGTAGCCGCTGCCGAGGCACGAGGCTGCGATGCGTGTCCGCAGGACCGCCCTTGGGACTGCTACGCAGCCCATCGCAGCCTCATTCTTCGGCAGCGGCTACAACCGTGATCGCAGCGATGCGGCGACCCGACAAGCCAGCCCCCACATTTGTTATGTGTTGCCCGTAGCGATCACGCGTTTTCCAGCAGGTTATGCAACTCCACAAACTGCTGCGTCAGCTTATGCCGTGGGTCCAGGTGGATCAGCGGCATATTCGCCTGGTGCGACTCACGCATCCGTACCGAACTGCCCAGGTACACCGGCAACACCGGCAAACCTTCGGCGATCAACTCATCCAGCATCTGTTGCGGCAGGCTCGCCCGGGCCTGGAACTGGTTGACCACGATGCCTTCCACCTCAAGACCTTCGTTGTGGTCTTCCTTCAGCTCTTCGATTTCCGCCAGCAGGCCATACAGCGCCTGGCGCGAAAAACTGTCGCAATCGAAGGGGATCAATACACGATCAGCGGCAATCAGCGCAGAAACCGCATAAAAATTCAGCGCTGGCGGCGTATCCAGGTAAATCCGCTCGTAATCCTCGCTCAATTCATCCAGCAGCTTTCGCAGCTTGTTGATCTTGTGCTTGGCCTCAAGCTTGGGCTGCAAGTCCGCCAATTCCGCCGTGGCCGTGATCACATGCAGGTTATCGAACGGGGTTTCGTAGATATCCACCTGGTTTTTCTTCGAAAACGGCCCGGAAGACAGGGTTTGCTTGAAGAAATCGGCAATGCCCATCGGAATGTCATTACCCGTCAGCCCGGTGAGGTACTGGGTCGAGTTGGCCTGGGCATCGAGGTCCACCAACAGGGTTCGATAGCCTTCACTGGCGCTGACCGCCGCTAGGTTGCAGGCAATGCTGGACTTGCCGACACCGCCTTTCTGATTGAACACCACGCGCCGCATGGAAAAACCTCCGTGTATCAATGAATGATCGAGTGTAGAGGGCAAAAGCGCCCGTTAGCTACCTTGTTCATCCATGTACTACAAAGGCACCCGTTTGATTCCGCGCAACAGCAGTGCGCGAACACGGTGCGAACCGGAAAAGACCGACAACTCAGGCCATCCCTCATAGATGACAATCGGCAATCAATTCCAGCACTTTGTAATGACCTGTGAACAATTTTTTACCAAAATTTGCTAGAACCCAGTCGCACCGGGATAATGCGCCCCACTCGGCCATTGCTCCCTGTCCCGTTAATCCGGGCCAACCGCCGCACAAGGAAGCCCGCAGGGGCGGGAAATCTTCTCAGTGATCAATTTCAACATCGCCCAATGGCGCGCCTGGGCCCCCGGGCTCGAAAGCGCGGACGACTGGCGCGCCTGGTGTCAGGCCCCGGTGTTGCTGGCCAGCAGCGAAGCCGCCCCCGATGTGTCATTCCTGCCTGCCATGCAACGCAGGCGCCTGAGTCGCCTGGCGCGGATGGCGTTCAGTGTCGGCTGGCCGCTGGCCGAAGGCCTGCAGCACCTGCCACTGGTGTTTATTTCCCGCCACGGCGAAACCCCACGCACCCTGGAGATTCTCAGCGACCTGGCCAACGACCAGCCGCTGTCGCCCACACAGTTCAGCTTGTCGGTGCATAACGCGGTGATTGGCCTGTGGTCGATCCTGCGCAATGAAACCAGTGAAATGACCGCCCTCGCCGCTGCGGGCGATGGCCTGGAGCACGGCATGCTGGAAGCCGCCGCCCTGCTCAACGAAGGCGCACCCGCCGTATTGCTGGTGATCAGCGAAGAAAAGCCCCCTGAGGCTTACGCCAGCTGGATCGACGACGTGCCATTCCCCTACGCCCTTGGGCTGCTACTGACACCGGGCGACGAATGGCAGCTGGAACTCACCGCCGCCACTGTCCAACCCTCCACCACAGCCCAGTGGCCCCATGCCCTGAACCTGCTGCGCACCCTGCTCAATGAGCAGAATGCCTGCCAACATGCCTGGAAGAACCGAGTATGGAACTGGCAACGCAAGCCCTGACCGACAAGCCTCGGCACGCCTACTACTGGCGTCTGTTCGCCACCGCCGCCAGCTTCACCGTGTTTGGCGTCGGCAGCCTGTGCCTGCGCTTGCTGGTATTTCCGCTGCTCAGTTGCTTGCCGGGTGGCGCCAGTCAGCATCAAAAGCGCGCCCGCCACACCATCAGTTGGCTGTTCTGGTGCTTTATTCGCATGATGCAGCGTTTGGGCATTCTCACTTACAACGTCGAAGGCGCCGAGAATCTTGGCCGCCCTGGCCAGATGATCGTCGCCAACCACCCGTCGCTGATCGACGTGGTGTTTCTGATCGGCCTGATGCGCCAGACCAACTGCGTGGTCAAGCAGAGCCTGTGGCAAAACCCGTTCACGCGCGGACCGGTGAGCGACGCCGGCTACATCAGCAATGACGGCAGCGCGGACATGCTCGATGCCGCTGCGAATGCCCTGCGGGAAGGCCAGACCCTGATCATATTTCCCGAAGGCACCCGTACCTCACCGGGCCAGATGCCGGCCTTTCATCGCGGGGGCGCCGCCATTGCCCTGCGGGGTGCGACAATCATCACCCCCGTGGTGATCACGGTCAGCCCCACCACTCTGACCAAGGCCGAACCCTGGTACCGCATCCCAAAACGTCGTTTTCACTTCAGTTTGCGAGTCGGTGCCGATATAGAACCACAGGCGTTTGCAGCACTGGGGCCCGCGCCCCAGGCTTCACGCAAGCTCAACGATTACCTGCACCAGTATTTTATTAAGGAGCTCGCCGAAGATGAGCGACCAACACCGCCTTGAGCACGACATAAAAGCGCTGATCATTGAGGCCCTGGGCCTTGAAGACATCAGCGTGGACGACATCGGCAACGAGCAAACCCTGTTCGGCGAAGGCCTGGGCCTGGATTCCGTCGATGCCCTGGAATTGGGCCTGGCCATCCAGAAAAAGTACGGCATCAAGATAGATGCCGACGCCAAGGACACTCGCAATCACTTCACCAACGTGGCCAGCCTCGCGGCGTTCGTCACGGCCCGACAGGCAGCTTGAGACCGTACCATGCAAACTCGTGACGATATTTTCAACACCCTGCGCGACGCCTTGGTGGAACTGTTTGAACTGGAACCTGAACGCGTCACCCTCGACGCCAACCTGTATCAGGACCTGGAAATCGACAGCATCGATGCGGTCGACCTGATCGACCACATCAAGCGCCAGACCGGCAAGAAAATCGCCGCCGAAGAGTTCAAGGCCGTGCGCACCGTGAACGACGTGGTCGAGGCGGTCTACCGTCTGGTCCAGCCGGCCGCATGAGCCGGCTGATCGGCCTTGGCCTGTTGCTGGCGGGGCTGCTGTACCCCTTTGCGGTGTATTTCGGTACGGAGCATTTTGCACCGTGGCAATTTGGCCTGCTGCTGGCCTGCCTCTGGCTACTGCGGGCGCTGACCGGTGCCCGCAACCCAGGCGCCCGCTGGATGGCGGTGGTGGCCGTTGTGTTTTGCCTGCTGCTGGCCTGGTTCGATAACCCGCAACTGTTGCGCTGGTACCCAAGCCTGGTCAGCGGCTTCATGCTGGCGTTGTTCGGCCTGAGCCTCAAGTATGGCCCGCCGATGGTCGAGCGCCTGGCACGCATGACCGAGCCGCAACTGCCCGACGTGGCGATTCGATATACCCGTCAGGTCACCGTGGTCTGGAGTGTATTTTTTCTGTGTAACGGCCTGTTCGCTGCCGCCCTCACACTGTGGGCGCCGCTGAGCTGGTGGACGTTGTACAACGGCCTGATCGCCTACGGGTTGATGGGGCTGTTGTTTGCCGTGGAATGGCTGGTACGACAAAGGATTCGAGGCCGCGTATGAATTGGTTGAATCTTGAGCACTTGCTGCTTGAGCCTGTGGCGCAGCGCCCAGTTACCCGTGCGCCGGCGTTGAATCATGCGCAACTGTGGGAACAATCCCTGAGCCTGGCGGCCGGGCTGCAAGCTCGTGGCATCCAGCGGCTGGCGGTGCATCTGGAAGATGCCGGCGTGTTGGCGACTGCCCTCCTGGGCGCCTGGCGCGCCGGAGTCAGTGTGCTGTTGCCGGCCGACCTGCAACCCCAAACCCGTCAACGCTGGGCGGACGACGTGGACGGTTGGCTGACAGAAGCCGCCGATCTCGACGCGCTCTACCAGGCACCATTGGCCGCCGCCGCCCTCGACCTGGATCATTGCCAATTAAGCCTGTGCACCTCCGGCTCCAGTGGCGAACCCAAGCGCATCGATAAAACCCTGCGGCAACTGGCCAATGAGGTTCAGGCGCTGGAAACCCTATGGGGCGCTGAGCTCGGTGAAGCCTGCATCATCGGCAGCGTTGCCACTCAACACATCTACGGCTTGCTGTTCCGGGTGCTGTGGCCGCTGTGTGCCGGGCGGACCTTTGTGCGCCAGCAACTGGCCTTTCCGGAAGACCTGCAGCGGGCCAGCCGCGAACAGCCGCACTTCGCCTGGATCGCCAGCCCGGCGCTGCTCAAGCGCATGGGCGACAACCTCGACTGGCCGGCATTGAGTGCGGTCAAGCGCGTGTTCTCCTCCGGTGGCGCCTTGCCAATGGAAGCCGCCAGTAGCCTGCAGCAACGCTTGCAGCAATGGCCGACGGAAATCCTCGGCAGCTCGGAAACCGGCGGCATCGCCTGGCGCCAGGGCGAGCAGCCCTGGCAGCCGTTTGCCGATGTGCAGATAAGCCAGAACGCTGACGGTGCCTTGCGCATCGCCTCGCCGTACTTGCCCGCCGGGCACATCGAGCAGACCGCCGACGCCGCGAAGATCCACGCCGATGGTCGCTTCGAGCTGTTGGGCCGCCTGGACCGGATCGTCAAGCTGGAAGAAAAACGCATCTCCCTGCCGATGCTGGAACAGGCACTGATGGATCACCCTTGGGTCGCGGAAACCCGCCTCGGGGTGGTGCAGGAAAACCGCGCCTCCCTCGGCGCCCTGGTGGTGCTCAAAGCGCCCGGCCTGCATGCCCTGCGTAATCAAGGCCGACGCACCGTCACCCAAACCCTGCGCCAGCACCTGAGCCAACACTGCGAAGCCCTGGCATTGCCGCGCCGCTGGCGCCTGCTGCGTCAGTTACCGCTTAATACCCAAGGCAAGTTGCCCCAGGCCGACGTCGAAGCGCTGCTGCTCGCGCCTCGGCCCAAGGCCCCAGAAGTGCTGGAGCAAGTGGAAACCAACGGCGAATGGACCCTGCAACTGGCGATCCCGCCGGACCTGGCCTACTTCAGCGGCCACTTCCCGCAAACCCCGGTACTGCCGGGTGTCGTGCAAGTGGACTGGGCGTTGAGCCTGGGCCAGCAGTTGCTCGACCTGCCGGGCAAATTCGCCGGAATGGAAGTGCTCAAGTTCCAGCAGTTGGTACGCCCCGACGACCGGATTGAACTGCACCTGCGCTTCGACCGCGAACGCAGCAAGTTGTACTTCTCCTACCGCAACGACACGGCCGCCTGCTCCAGTGGCCGGATAGTGCTGGAGGCAGACCATGTATAAGCCTGGTGAGTGCTACGCACTCAATCGCGGGCAAGCCCGCTCCCACTTTGGGTCGGTGTGGGAGCTGGCTTGCCTGCGATGCAGGCGACTCGGTACATCAGGGACGCCCGATCATGCATAACCCCTGCGCCGTGATCCCGGTCTACAACCACGAAGCTGCCGTGCCTGCCGTGGTCCGCAGCCTGCTGGACAGTGGCTTGCCGTGCCTGTTGGTGGACGACGGTAGCAGCCTGGCTTGCGCGGCGGTCCTGGCGCAGCTTGCGACCCTCAACAATGTCTCGCTGGTCACCCTGCCCACCAACCAGGGCAAAGGCGGCGCCGTGATGATCGGTTTTCGCGAGGCCGCACGCCTGGGCTTCACCCATGCCCTGCAAGTGGACGCGGACGGCCAGCACGACCTGCGGGCAGTCAGCACCTTCCTTGACGCCTCGCGCACCCATCCCGAGGCGCTGATCTGCGGCTACCCGGAGTACGACCACAGCGTGCCCAAGGGCCGCTTGTATGGCCGCTACCTGACCCACGTGTGGGTGTGGATCAATAGCCTCTCATTGCAGATTCGTGATTCGATGTGTGGCTTTCGCATCTACCCGCTGCGACCAGTATTGGCGTTGATGGACTCGGCCAACATCGGCAAACGCATGGATTTCGACTCGGACATTATCGTGCGCCTGTCGTGGCGCAACCAGCCGATGCTCTGGCTGCCCACCAAAGTGCATTACCCCGCCGACGGCCTGTCGCACTTTCGGATGGTCCACGACAACGCCCTGATCTCTTCCATGCACACCCGCCTGTTCTTCGGCATGCTGCTGCGTGCGCCGATGATCCTCTGGCGAAGGTGGCAGGCATGAGTGACAGCACCCGGCATTGGGCCGACCGCCAGGAGCGCGGCAGTTTCTGGCTGATGAAGCTCACCGCATTCGGCGCCAAGTTCCTCGGCCGTCGGGTGTTGAGCCCGCTCCTGTATGGCATCGTTTTCTACTTCTTCCTGTTCGGCCGCACCGCCCGACAGAGCGCCTGGCAGTACCAGCAGCGGCTGGCCGAGTGGAGTGGTCGCGACGATCTACGCCCCACCCATAAAAGAGTCTTCGGCCAGTTCATGGCCTTCGGCGATGCCTTGCTGGACAAGCTCGACGTATGGAACGGCAAGCTGCGCCTGGAACAGATCGAAATCGTCGACCCGGCGAAACTGCGCGACCAACTGCGCGGCGAACGCGGGCAGATGCTGGTGGGCGCACATCTGGGCAACCTGGAAGTGTGCCGCGCGCTGGCGGAGCTGGGTGAGAAAGTCACCATGAACGTGTTGGTGCACACCAAGCACGCCGAGCGTTTCAATCGCCTGCTGGGCGAAGC
Source organism: Pseudomonas spelaei (assembly GCF_009724245.1). Classification (GTDB taxonomy): domain Bacteria; phylum Pseudomonadota; class Gammaproteobacteria; order Pseudomonadales; family Pseudomonadaceae; genus Aquipseudomonas; species Aquipseudomonas spelaei. Next base: position 141,826 of record NZ_WNNK01000006.1, read on the forward strand.
CGGCGCCAGCAATCTACGACTGATCCAGGTCAGCGAACTGGACCCGGCGACCATGCTGCTGCTCAGCCAACGCCTGGACGACGGCGAGTGGTTGGCGATCGCCGGTGACCGCGTACCGCTGCATGGCGGGCGTACGGTTCGGGTGGATTTTCTCGGCCACGACGCGGCGTTTCCACAAGGCCCATGGCTGCTGGCAGGCCTGCTGAAATGCCCGGTCAACCTGTTGATGTGCCTGAAGCACGAAGGCCGTTATCGCTTGATCATCGAGCCCTTCACCCAACTGATCGAATGGAAGCGCAGCAACCGCCAGCAGGTGATCGCCCAATGGACCGCCCGCTACGCCGAGCGCCTGGGCCAGTTCTGCCTGCAAGCGCCCCAACAATGGTTCAACTTTTACCCTTTCTGGAAGACCGATGACGACGCATCTTGAGCCGGTAACCTTCGGCGAACTCCCTCTGCGCATCGAAGACGTGCTGGCCCTGGCCAACCGCCAAGTGCCGACTCAGTTGCAAAGCGATGCCGAGTATCGCCAACGCATCGCCAAGGGCGCGCAGTTCCTTGATTCGCTGCTGGACAAGGAAGGCGTGATCTACGGTGTCACCACCGGCTATGGCGACTCCTGCGTGGTGGCCGTGCCATTGCAGCACGTCGAAGCGCTGCCGCGTCATCTCTACACCTTTCACGGCTGCGGCCTGGGCAAGCTGCTGGATGCACAAGCGACCCGGGCAGTACTCGCCGCGCGTTTGCAGTCGCTGTGCCATGGCGTGTCCGGTGTGCGCGTGGAACTGCTGGAACGCCTGCACGCGTTCCTCGAATTCGACGTGCTGCCACTGATCCCGGAAGAAGGCTCGGTGGGCGCCAGCGGTGACCTGACGCCGCTGTCCTATGTGGCCGCGACCCTGTCCGGCGAGCGCGAAGTAATGTTCCGTGGCGAGCGTCGCCAGGCCGCCGATGTACACCGCGAACTGGGCTGGGACCCGCTGGTACTGCGCCCGAAAGAAGCCCTGGCGTTGATGAATGGCACCGCCGTGATGACCGGCCTGGCCTGCCTGGCCTTTGCCCGCGCCGATTATCTGCTGCAATTGGCCACGCGCATCACCGCACTGAACGTGGTGGCGCTGCAAGGTAATCCGGAGCACTTCGACGAACGCCTGTTCGCCGCCAAGCCGCATCCAGGGCAGATGCAAGTCGCCGCCTGGCTGCGCAAGGACCTGGCCATCGACGCGCCAACCGCGCCGTTGCATCGCCTGCAAGATCGCTACTCCCTGCGCTGCGCACCCCACGTCCTGGGGGTGCTGGCCGACAGCCTGAACTGGCTGCGCTCGTTCATCGAGATCGAACTCAACAGCGCCAATGACAACCCGATCATCGACGCCGAAGCCGAACGCGTACTGCACGGCGGGCATTTCTACGGTGGGCATATCGCCTTTGCCATGGACAGCCTCAAGACCCTGGTGGCCAACGTCGCCGACCTATTGGACCGGCAACTGGCGCTGCTGGTGGACGTGCGTTACAACCACGGTTTGCCGAGCAACCTGTCGGGCGCCCCCGCCGACCGGGCGATGATCAACCATGGCTTCAAGGCCGTGCAGATCGGCACCAGCGCCTGGACCGCCGAAGCCCTGAAAAACACGATGCCCGCCAGCGTGTTTTCACGCTCCACCGAGTGCCATAACCAGGACAAGGTGAGCATGGGCACCATCGCCGCCCGTGACGCCATCCGTGTGCTGGAGCTGACCGAACAGGTCGCCGCCGCCACCTTGCTCGCCGCCAATCAGGGTGTGTGGCTGCGAGGCCAAGTCGCAGACGCGCGTCCTCTGCCACCGGCCCTGGCCGCGATGCATGAAGCACTCGCCAAGGACTTCCCGCCAGTCATCGAAGACCGCGCCCTGGAAGGCGAACTGCGCCTGTGCCTGCAACGCATCGCCGAGCAACACTGGAGGCTGCATGCGTAGCAAGGGCGTGCTGCACAGCGACACCGAAATCCTGGTGCCGTTTTTCGACATCGACACCATGAATGTGGTGTGGCACGGCCATTACGTGAAGTACCTGGAAGTGGCCCGCTGCGCCTTGCTGGACAAGATCGGCCATAACTACACGACGATGCTCGAATCGGGCTACGCCTGGCCGGTGATCGATATGCAGCTGCGTTATGTGCGCGGCGCAACCTTCGGCCAAACCCTCAACGTGCGCGCCAGCCTGGTGGAGTGGGAGAGCCGCTTGAAGGTCAATTACCTGATTACTGACCTTGCCAGCGGCGAGCGCCTGACCCGCGCCAGCACCGTGCAAGTAGCGGTGGAGATTGCCAGCCGCGAAATGCAGTTGGCCTCGCCCAAGGTATTTACAGACGCTGTCGAAAGGGCTTTGAAATGAGATCCAATGTGGGAGCGACGGTGCGACGATTCGACTTGCTCGCGAAGGTCGTCAACGATAACGCAGGCCGCCTGACACTGCGCGGCGCCCTCGGGTTTTTCGCGAGCAAGCTCGCTCCTACACTGTTCGCACTGTTTGGTTTTACAGGCCTGGCTCAGGCCTTCGACCTGCAACAACTTAGCGATCAGTTGGCCAAACCGTCGGTGATTCACGGCAACTTCATCCAGGAAAAACACCTGCGTGCCCTGCCGCAACCACTGACCAGCAAGGGCACTTTTGTTCTGGCAAAGGACCACGGCCTGCTCTGGCTGCTCAAAACCCCACTGCAACAGGACTACCGCATCAGCGCCCAAGGCATTGCCCGCCGGGACGCCAACGGCTGGCAATTGCTCCCGAACAAGAGCGCCGGTGCCGAGCAGAACCGCCTGTTCCTCGCCGTCTTGCAAGGCGACAGCAGCGGCTTGCAGCGCGACTTCGAACTGCAACTGCAAGGCGAGGCCAAACAATGGAAGTTGACCTTGATCCCGCGCTCGCTGCTGCTCAAGCAAGTGTTCACCCAGATCAATATCGACGGCGGTGAATTGGTGCAAAAAATCGAACTGCTGGAAACCCAGGGCGACAGCACCGTACTGCGCATGCAGGACAGCACCGGCAGCCAACCGTTGAGCGACGCGGAGCAACATGATTTTGCCGAGTGAACGCTGGTTGCCGCGCCTGTTCCTGATCCTGCTGGTGGCTGTTTTGGCCCTGGCAGGCTGGCAATGGCGCCATGGCGCGCCGCTGTCTGCCAACCTGATGGAGTTGGTGCCAGGCACCGCGCCGGATGCCCTGGAGCTACGTGCCGAACAGCGCATGCAGGAGCCGTTGAACCGCGAGATGCTGGTGCTGGTGGGGCACACCGATCGCCAACAGGCGGTGGCCATGGCTCAGCAGTTGGGCGAACGCTGGCAAGCCAGCGGCCTGTTTGAAAAGGTCCAGTGGAACCTGCAAGCCGACCTGCCCGCCCTGCGTCAGCAGTTGCTGCAAGGGCGGCTGGCGATGCTCTCGGCCAAGGACCGCGAGCAGTTGATCGAACACCCACAAGCCTTCATTCAGCAACGGGTGCAGGCGCTGTTCGATCCCTTTACCGGGTTCAGCCTGGTGCCGAGCCAGGATGATTGGCTGGGCCTGACTGGACGTATCCAGAACAGCCAGCCGCAGCACGGTTCGGTGCAACTGGACATCGGCAGCGGCGCCTTGATCGCCGATGCCGACGGCAAGCGCTGGGTACTGCTGCGCGCGCGCACCACCGGCAATGCCTTCGATATGAAACTGCCGCTGCAAGTGGCCGACTTACTCAAAACCAGCCGGGAACAGGCCAGCCAGCAAGGTGTGCAATTACTCGCAGCCAGCGGCTTGTTGTACGCCGCCAATGGTCAGCAGCAGGCCACCCGGGAAATCACCTGGGTCGGCGGCGGCGCGACGGCCGGGATTCTGTTGCTGCTGTTACTGGCCTTCCGTCGTTGGCGGGTGTTGCTGGCGTTTGTGCCGGTGTTGGTGGGCATGTTGTTCGGTGCAGTGGCGTGTGTCGCGCTGTTCGGGCATATGCATGTGATGACCCTGGTGCTGGGCTCCAGCCTGATCGGGGTGGCCGTCGATTACCCACTGCACTATCTGTCCAAGAGCTGGAGCATGAGCCCCTGGCGCAGTTGGCCGGCCTTGCGCCTGACCTTGCCGGGTTTGAGCCTGAGCCTGGCCACCAGTTGCATCGGTTATCTGGCATTGGCCTGGACACCGTTCCCGGCCCTGACCCAGATTGCCGTGTTCTCCGCCGCAGGTTTGGTGGGCGCGTATCTGTCGGCGGTGTGCTTGCTGCCGGCGTTGCTCAAGGGCGTCGAGCTGCGTCCGGCCCAGTGGCCGCTACGGATCGCCGAGTTTTTGCTGAGCGTGCGCGAGTCCCTGCTCAAGCGTTTGCCGAGCCCGGTGTTGCTGGTGTTGGTATTGCTGTTTTGCGCCGGTGGTTTGTGGCACCTGAACAGCAAAAACGATATCCGCCAGTGGATCGGCGCACCACCGCAATTGCTGCAGGAAGCCCAGGCCATTGCGCGCATTACCGGCTATCAACCCACCAGCCAATTCTTTCTGGTGCGGGCTGACAATCAACAACAGTTGCTGGAGCGTCAGGCAGCCTTGGGCCAGCGCCTGGATCAACTGGTGAACATGGACAAGCTCCAGGGTTATCTGGCGCTGAACCAATTGGTCAGTCAACCCAGCGAACAGCAGCAAGTACGCGAAGCCCTGAGCAAACTGCCGCAATTCTGGCAACCGCTGCTGGACCTCGGCGTACCGGCCAGCGCCCTGCAAGCCGAACTGGCGCACCTGCAAGCCCTGCCCACCGAAGACATCGACGCCGCCTTGAGCGGCCCGCTGGCCGAACCTTGGCGCCTGCTGTGGCTCGGCCCGACCGACACCGGCGTGGCGGCGATGGTCAGCCTGCAAGGGTTGAATAACCCGGCGCTGCTGCGAGTCCAGGCCCTGGATCTTCCGGGCGTGCAATTGGTGGATCGCCTGGGTGACTTGAACCGGGTATTCGCCGCCACCCAGATCAGCGCAGCCGAGTTGAAGCTGATGTCCTGCGTGCTGATCGTGCTGCTGTTGATCCTGCCTTTCGGCTTCGGTGGCGCCCTGCGTATTGTTGCCCTGCCGTTGCTCGCAGCCCTGTGCAGCCTGGCCAGCCTCGGCTGGCTGGGACAGCCGCTGACCCTGTTCAGCCTGTTCGGCCTGCTACTGGTGACCGCCATCAGCGTCGATTACGCGATCCTGATGCGCGAGCAAATCGGCGGTGCCGCCGTGAGTCTGCTGGGCACCTTGCTGGCGGCCGTGACGACGTGGTTGTCGTTCGGCCTGCTGGCGATTTCCAGCACGCCGGCGGTGAGTAATTTTGGCCTGTCGGTGAGCCTCGGACTGGCCTTCAGTTTTATCCTCGCGCCATGGGCTGGCCGTCAGGGACACACCCCATGAATTCGATTATCGCCAACGCGGCAAGGAGCCCTCGTGTCCACAGTTGAAATAGAGCGTCGCCAGGTGGTGGTGATTGGGGCCGGCCCGTCCGGCGCCATTGCTGCCGCCTTGCTCAAACGTAACGGGCATGACGTCTTGATCATCGAGCGCCAGCACTTCCCGCGCTTTTCCATCGGTGAAAGCCTGCTGTCGCACTGCATCGACTTCATCGAAGAGGCCGGGATGCTGGAGGCCGTCAACGCAGCGGGTTTTCAGGTAAAAACCGGTGCTGCGTTTGCCTGGGGCGAGCGCTACAGCGCCTTCGACTTCGGCGACACCTTCAGCAACGGCAAGCCCACCACTTTCCAGGTGCAGCGTGCTGACTTCGACAAGCTGCTGGCTGATCAGGCCGCGCGGCAAGGGGTGGAAATCCGCTACGGCGAGACGATCGTCGGTGTCGACTTCGCTGCGGGCAGCCGCTATCTGCATGTCCGTCGGGAGAACGGCAGCGAGTATCACCTCAAGGCCGGCTTCGTCCTCGACGCCAGCGGCTATGGCCGCGTGTTACCGCGTCTGCTGGACTTGGAAGCACCTTCGAATTTCCCGTTGCGCCAAGCAGTGTTTACCCACATCGAAGACCGCATCGAGCACCCAGGCTTCGACCGCACCAAGATCCTCGTCACCACTCACCCGACAAAGCGCGATATCTGGTTCTGGACCATCCCGTTCAGCAACGGCCGCTGTTCGGTGGGTGTGGTCGCCGCCAAGGAGCATTTCGACGGTCGCGATACCGACCTCGATGCCTGCTTGCGTAGTTTTATCAATGAAACGCCAAGCCTCTCTACAGTGCTGAAAAATGCCGTCTGGGATACTCCGGCGCGCACCATCGGTGGCTACTCGGCCAACGTCAAAACCTTGCACGGCCCGGGCTTCGCGCTGCTGGGCAATGCCGCTGAGTTTCTGGACCCGGTGTTCTCCTCTGGTGTGACCATTGCCATGCGTTCGGCGAGTATGGCCGCTGGCCTGTTGCATCGTCAGTTGCAGGGCGAACCTGTCGACTGGCAAACCCAGTTCGCCGAACCGTTGAAGCGCGGTGTCGACACCTTTCGCTGCTACGTCGAAGGCTGGTATGCCGGGACCTTCCAGGATGTGATTTTCCATCCCGGCAGTTCCCCGGCGATTCGCGGGATGATCAGTTCGATCCTCGCCGGTTACGCCTGGGATGAACGTAATCCGTTTGTCAGCGAACCCAAACGGCGGTTACGGATGTTGTCGGAAATTTGTGCAGGGGATGCGGTATGAGCAGTTCTTCTTATCAAAAAGGGTACTTGAGCAAAAACTACGTCGAGGAAACCAAGTTCGGTTTCTGGTTTCTGCGCAGCCACACCTGGCAGCACCATGTGTTGCGGGTAGCCATCAATGACCTGCGCGGCCTGTTCAGCGATCCACTGCCGGCGGCGCCGGTGCTGCTGGATGCCGGCTGCGGCCAGGGCAAGTCGTTCCAGTATTTGCAGCAGGTGTTTGCGCCTGAACGCTTGATTGGCCTGGACGCCGACCCCCACAGCCTGGAACTGAGCCGCGCCGAAGCCGCACGTCAGAACTTGGCCATCGAATTGATCGGCAGCGACTGCGCCACCCTCAAAGTAGCCGACGACAGTGTCGATATCCTGTTCTGCCACCAGACCTTCCATCATCTGGTAGAACAGCAGCGAGCGTTGACGGAGTTCTACCGAGTGCTCAAGCCCGGCGGCTATCTGCTGTTTGCCGAGTCCACCGAGGCCTATATCGACACCTGGGTGATTCGCTGGCTGTTCCGCCATCCCATGCACGTACAAAAAAGCGCAGAAGAGTACCTGGAGATGATTCGCGAACAGGGCTTCGAATTCGGTCCGCAGAATGTTTCGTACCCGTACTTGTGGTGGAGCCGCTCCACGGATTTCGGCTTGCTGGAACGCTGGGGCCTGCGTCGTCCGAAACCCTTCGGTGAGCGGGAAGAAACCCTGGTCAACGTGGTCGCCCGCAAACCCCTGGCAGGTGCCGGGCAATGATCCGCAGGCTGCTGATGGGTTGTCTGTTGCTGCTGAGCGCCTGCGCCAGCCAGCCACCGTTGCCGACCCATAACCCAAGCCTGGCCTTGCCGCTGCAATTGCACGTGGTGCGCGAGCAGGACGCCCAGCGCCAGGATTGGCTGCTGGTGATCCAACGGGAAGGCGGCGGTATTCGCTGGTCGATGATGGACCCGCTGGGCATCCCCCTGGCCCGGCAGAAGTTGATCAACGGTGCGTGGCAAGCTGACGGCTTGTTGCCCCCAAACCCTCAGGCTCGAGAGCTGTTTGCTGCCTTACTGTTTGCCCTGACGTCGGCGGATGAAGTCTCCACGCTGTATCCTGGCACTCAGGAAATGGACCTGACACGCACCCTCCCGTCCCGCTGGCAGGTCATTTATCACTCCTCCCTGGTGTTTCGCGTGAGCCTGCCGGGGCAACACCTGATCTACCACATCAGCCCGCTTGAGACCGCCCGATGACCGCCTACCTGAATGCGCTCGGCGTCATCTGTGCCCTGGGCCGCGACAAGCGTGAAGTCAGCCGCAACCTGTTTGCCGGTGACTGTTCAGGCATGCGCGATGAAGGCGGCTGGGTGCCGGAACGCGTGTTGCCGGTGGCTGGTGTGCATGGCGAACTGGCGGCAATCCCACTTGGGCTGGAGCCACAAAGCAGTCGCAATAACCAACTGTTGCTGGAAGCGGCGTTGCAGATCCAGGACGAGATCCAACACGCGATCAAGACCTTTGGTGCGTCGCGCATCGGTATCATCCTCGGTACCAGCACCTCGGGGATCGATGAAGCCAGTCGCGGTATCGCCCATTACCTGAGCAACCAGCAGTTCCCCAGCGACTACAACTATCAGCAACAAGAGCTCAGCGCCCCGGCCACGTTTCTCGCCGACTGGTTGCAAACCAGCGGCCCGGCCTATGTGATTTCCACCGCCTGCACCTCCGGCGCCCGCGCGTTGATGAGCGCCCAGCGCCTGCTGGATCTTGGCATCTGCGACGTGGTGCTGTGCGGCGGTGTCGACAGCCTGTGCAAACTGACCCTCAATGGATTCACCTCCCTGGAGGCGGTCAGCGGGCAGCGCTGCAATCCGTTTTCGGTCAATCGCAATGGCATCAACATCGGTGAAGCTGCTGCGCTGTTTCTCATGAGCAAAGTGCCGGGCCCCATCGCCCTGCTGGGCAGTGGCGCCAGCTGCGACGCCCACCATATTTCCGCCCCGGACCCGAGCGGCAAAGGCGCACTGTTGGCAATGGGCAAGGCCTTGGCCAGCGCCCTCCTGAAGCCTGAACAGATCGGCTACCTGAACCTGCACGGCACCGCGACCCAGCACAACGACGCCATGGAAAGCCTGGCGGTGGCCAGCCTGTTCCCAAACGGCGTGGCCTGCTCCTCGACCAAACCCATGACCGGTCACACCCTGGGCGCAGCCGGAGCGCTGGAGGCCGCGTTCTGCTGGCTGAGCCTGTCTGCCGACAACAGCGCCCATGCCTTGCCGCCTCATGTCTGGGACGGCCAAGCCGACCCTGCGCTGCCGGCCTTGCAGTGGGTCACACCCGCCGACCTCCTGGAAAAGCGCTGCCTGATGAGCAATTCCTTCGCCTTTGGCGGCAACAACGTCAGCCTGATTATCGGAGACGCCCCATGATCGATTGGCCGCTCGCCGAACTGCTGCCCCACGCCGGTGACATGATCCTGATCGATCAAGTCCTGGCGTTTGATGAAGAGCAGATTCATACCCGTCTCACCGTCAAGCCCGACGGCCTGTTCAACCGCCCCGACGGCAGCTTGCCGGCCTGGGTTGGCGTAGAGTTGATGGCACAAAGTGTCGCCGCCTACGCCGGTTGCCGTGCCCGCCAGCAGGGTGACCCAGTGGAGCTGGGGTTCCTGCTGGGCACCCGTAAATATGAATGCAACGTCGAGTACTTTCCCGCCGGCACCGAACTGACCATCCACGGTCTGCGCTCCCTGGAAGACGACAACGGCATGGGTGTGTTCGAATGCCACCTCACCGGGGACGGCATCCAGGCCAGTGCACGCTTGAACGTATTTCGACCGCCTCAGGTGGCCAATTATTTAGATGAATCGAAGGACACAACACCATGACTGAATCCGTTCTGGTTACCGGCTCCAGCCGTGGTATCGGTCGCGCCATTGCCCTGCGCCTGGCCCAGGCCGGCCATGACATCGTGCTGCATTGCCGCAGCGGTCGTGCCGAAGCGGATGCCGTACAGGCTGAGGTTGAAGCGCTGGGCCGTAAGGCCCGGGTGCTGCAATTCGACGTTTCGGATCGCGCCGCCTGCAAGCAAATCCTCGAAGCCGACGTGGAAACACACGGCGCTTACTACGGCGTGGTGCTCAATGCCGGGCTGACCCGCGACGGCGCGTTTCCCGCACTGTCGGAAGAAGACTGGGACGTGGTGATGCGCACCAATCTCGATGGTTTCTACAACGTGCTGCACCCGGTGATGATGCCGATGATTCGTCGTCGCGCTGCCGGGCGGATCGTATGTATTACCTCCGTGTCCGGGCTGATCGGCAATCGTGGCCAGGTCAACTACAGCGCGTCCAAGGCCGGCTTGATCGGCGCCGCCAAGGCCTTGGCTATCGAGCTGGGCAAACGCAAGATCACCGTCAACTGCGTAGCGCCCGGGTTGATCGACACGGCGATGCTGGATGAAAACGTGCCGGTGGAAGAACTGATGAAGATGATCCCGGCCCAACGCATGGGCACCCCGGAGGAAGTCGCCGGTGCAGTGAATTTCCTGATGTCGGCAGAAGCCGGCTATATCACTCGCCAGGTGCTGGCCGTTAATGGAGGCCTGTGCTGATGAAACGCGTGGTTGTCACCGGCATGGCCGGCATCACTTCCTTGGGCCGCGATTGGGACAGTATCGCCGCCAACTTTCGCGCCAATCGCAGCGGCATCCGGCGCATGGATGAGTGGGATCGTTTCAGTGAATTGAATACACGGCTGGCCGGGCCAATCGACGATTTCGTCGTGCCGGCCCACTGGACCCGCAAGCAGCTGCGCAGCATGGGTCGGGTCTCACGCCTGGCGGTGTGGGCAGCGGAACAGGCGTTGCAGGATGCCGGTTTACTGGGCGACGAATCGATCAAGGACGGGCGCATGGGCGTTGCGTGTGGCTCGTCCACCGGCAGCACCGACGAGATCAAGGCGTTCGGCAACATGCTGCTGAACTCGGTGGCCGAGGGGCTGAATGCCAACTCCTACGTGCGGATGATGCCCCACACCACGGCTGCCAATATCAGCATCTTCTTCGGCCTCACCGGGCGCCTGATCCCAACGTCCAGCGCCTGCACCAGCGGCAGCCAGGGCATCGGCTACGCCTATGAAGCCATCAAGTTCGGCCGCCTGCCGCTGATGCTCGCCGGTGGTGCCGAGGAGCTGTGTCCCACCGAGGCCATGGTGTTCGATGCGCTGTACGCCACCAGCCTGAAAAACGACGCCCCGCAAACCAGCCCGCGCCCCTACGACAGTGGCCGCGACGGTCTGGTGATCGGTGAAGGCGGCGGCATGCTGGTACTCGAAGAACTGGAACACGCCCTGGCCCGTGGTGCACATATCCACGCCGAGATCGTCGGCTTCGGCAGCAACGCCGACGGCCAGCACACCACCCGCCCCGAACAGAGCACCATGCGCCGGGCCATGGAACTGGCCCTGGAAGACGCAGGCCTGGCGCCTGCCGCCATCGGCTACGTCAACGGTCACGGCACGGCCACGGAACAGGGCGACATCGCTGAAACCTTGGCCACCAGCAGCCTGTTCGGCAGCCGCATGCCCATCAGTTCGCAGAAGAGCTTCCTCGGCCATACCTTGGGCGCCTGTGGCGCGTTGGAGTCCTGGTTCAGCATCGAGATGATGAACAGCGACCAATACGTGCACACCTTCAACCTCGACGAAGTTGACCCGCGCTGCGGCGAACTGGATTACCTGCGCAGCGCGTTCCGCGAGCTGCACAACGACTACGTGATGAACAACAACTTTGCCTTTGGCGGCGTCAACACTTCGCTGATCTTTCGCCGCTGGCCGTAAGCTTTTTTATTGATTGGAGAAAACGGAATGTCTTCCTTGCTACGCGCAACACTGATCACCCTGGCCCTGCTGACCACCGCCGGCTGCACCAACAAACCGGTGCTCAACACCCAGCACGACCTGCCGGCGCAGGTCAGTGACGAAAAGATGAAACAGACCATCGTCGCAGCACTGGAAAAGCGCGAATGGACGGTGCAGCGCTTCAGCCCGCAACTGATCCAGGCCGAGATCACCGTGCGCAATCAATTCCACGCTGAAATCGACATCCGCTACACCCGCAACAGCTACGCCATCACCTACCGCGACAGCCGTGACCTGGGCTACAAGGACGGCAAGATTCATCGCAACTACAACCGCTGGATCAGCATGCTGGACCGGGACATCTTGGCGGGGTTGCGTTCCACGGGTGCGAGTGAGGCAGGTTCGGCGGTACAGGTGTTCCCGCAGACCGGGACCGCCCAGTAACAGCGAAGATCAAAGGTGGGAGCTGTCGAGTCCCGGCGAGGCTGCGATAGCGGTGGGTCAGCCTGCATCAATGTTTGTAGTGCAGACGCCATCGCAGCCTCGCCGGGGCTCGACAGCTCCCACACTGGACTCACTTCGCTTGATGGATCTGTATTTCTTAGTGTACCGACATCAAGGCTTGTCCTCTCGCCACCAGCAACTCGACAAACGCCTTGGCCATTGGCGATCGCTGGTCCTTGCGCTGCACCAGCCACACCGCCGTCACCGCTTCCGGGTCCAGTAACGTCCGGTAGACCACGCCATCAATGCGCATTCGCTGATACGACGCCGGCAATACCGAAACGCCAAGTCCCGCTGCCACCAAGCCAATAATCGTCATCGCCTCCCCCGCTTCCTGGGCAAAATGCGGGCTGAAGCCGGCGTCACGGGCCAGGTTGAGCAACTGCGCATACAAGCCGCTGCCGTAGGTTCGTGGGAAAAACACAAAAGGCTCTTCGGCCAGTTGCGCCAAGTACAAACCGCGCTCGCTGCCTTCTACCAACGGATGGCCTGCGCTCAGCACGGCCACCAACGGCTCGCGCATCAACTCCACCACGCTCAACGAATCAGATAACGGTAACGGCCGCATCAGTCCCACCTGAATCGACTCATCCACCAACGACTCGGCCACTTGAGTGCTACTCATCTCCTGCAAATTGAGTTGCACCGCAGGGAACGCCTGGCGAAAGGCAAAGATCGCTTGTGGAATACTGGAGTTGAACGGCGCAGAAGACGTGAAGCCGATCTTCAATTCCCCCAGTTCACCTAACTGTGCCCGACGCGCCACATCGGCTGCTTTATCAACCTGGGCCAGTACCAACCGCGCTTCTTGCAGGAACAGCCTGCCTGCCTCGCTCAGCTCAACCCGACGGTTGGTACGCTCAAATAACCGTGCGCCGACCTCCAGCTCCAGCGCCTGAATCTGCTGGCTCAGCGGCGGCTGGGAAATACCCAGCACCTGCGCGGCGCGGCCAAAATGCAGCTCTTCAGCCACGGCGATGAAGTAACGCAGATGGCGCAATTCCATACAAATCCCATTAGGTCGTAAAAGCTATCAAACAGGTCGAACAATATATTGGAAAGAATCATTAGGGAGCTATATTCTTTTTTTCATTGCCAGCCCTGGCAGTCTTTCCTCCCCGAGGTCCCGCGTGAAATCTGCTGTCGCTCCAGTTGCTCAAGAACGCCCACCCACTGCCCTGGACGAGGTGGTGGCACAGCTCAATGAGCCGTACATCGAAAAAGGCACGCCGATGTTCATGCGCACGGTGCTGGCGCTGTTTTCCGGTGGTTTCGCTACGTTTGCCCTGCTCTATTGCGTGCAACCAATGATGCCGGCACTGTCCGACGAGTTCTCCATCAATGCGGCGCAGAGCAGCCTGATTCTCTCGGTCGCGACCGCGATGCTTGCCTTTGGGCTGCTGATCACCGGACCGATTTCCGACCGCCTTGGGCGCAAGCCGGTCATGGTAGCGGCGTTGTTCTGTGCTGCGCTGTGCACCATCGCCAGCGGCCTGATGCCGACCTGGGAAGGTATCCTGCTGATGCGGGCGCTGGTAGGCCTGTCCCTCAGTGGTCTGGCGGCGGTGGCGATGACTTACCTGAGCGAAGAGATCCACCCGCAACATATCGGCCTGGCGATGGGTTTGTACATCGGGGGTAATGCCATTGGCGGGATGAGCGGACGCTTGATCATTGGTGTGCTGATCGACTTCGTCAGTTGGCACACGGCGATGCTGATCATCGGTGCCCTGGCGCTGATCGCGGCCACGGTGTTCTGGAAAATCCTCCCCGAATCGCGCAACTTCCGCGCCAGCAGCCTCAAGCCCCGTAGCCTGCTGGACGGCTTCGTCATGCACTTCAAGGACGCCGGCCTGCCGTGGCTGTTCCTGGAAGCCTTCCTGCTGATGGGCAGCTTCGTCACCCTGTTCAACTACATCGGTTATCGCTTGCTGGCCGCCCCGTACGACCTGAGCCAAGCCGTCGTCGGTTTGCTTTCGCTGGTGTACCTCTCGGGCATCTACAGCTCGGCAAAGATTGGCTCCCTGGCTGATCGCCTCGGCCGCCGACGCGTGCTGTGGGCCACCATCGTACTGATGCTCGCGGGCATCGCCCTGACGTTGTTCACGCCGCTGGTGCTAGTGGTCGTCGGCATGTTGATGTTCACGTTTGGCTTCTTCGGCGCCCACTCGGTGGCCAGTAGCTGGATTGGCCGTCGGGCGCTGAAGGCCAAGGGGCAGGCGTCGTCCCTGTACCTGTTCAGCTACTACGCCGGGTCGAGTATTGCGGGCACGGCGGGCGGGTTCTTCTGGCACTTTGCCGGGTGGAACGGGATTGGCGGGTTTATCGTGGCGTTGTTGATTGGCGCGCTGTTGGTGGCGCTGAAGCTGGCGAAGTTGCCACCGCTGGGACAAGTGCGGGCCTGACGCGATTTGCTTTATGTGGGAGCTGGCTTGCCTGCTCCCACAGTTGTTTTGCGTGTTACTCGTGATACTGCGCCGACAACTCATGCACCGCCCGCAGGAACGCGCCTGCGTGCTCCGGATCCACTTCCGGGGTAATGCCGTGGCCAAGGTTGAACACGTGGCCGCTGCCCTTGCCATAGCTGGCGAGGATACGGCCAACTTCAGTGCGGATAGCTTCTGGCTTGGCGTAGAGCACAGTCGGGTCCATGTTGCCTTGCAGCGCAACCTTGTTACCCACCCGGCGGCGGGCTTCGCCGAGGTCGCAGGTCCAGTCCAGGCCCAATGCATCAGCACCCGCATCGGCGATGCTTTCCAGCCACAGGCCACCGCCCTTGGTGAACATGATGACCGGCACCTTGCGGCCTTCGTGTTCGCGGATCAGGCCGCTGATGATCTTGCGCATGTAGGCCAGGGAGAACTCCTGGTACGCCGCCGCCGACAGGTTGCCGCCCCAGGTGTCGAAGATCTGCACGGCCTGGGCGCCCGCCATGATCTGGCCATTGAGGTAGGAGGTGACCGATTGCGCCAGCTTGTCCAGCAGCAGGTGCATGGCTTGCGGGTTGTCGTAGAGCATGGCCTTGGTCTTGCGGAAGTCTTTCGACGAACCGCCTTCGACCATATAGGTGGCCAGGGTCCATGGGCTGCCGGAGAAGCCGATCAGCGGCACGCGGCCATTGAGTTCGCGGCGGATGGTGCTGACGGCATCCATCACGTAGCCCAGATCCTTGTGGGGATCAGGAATCGGCAGGGCTTCGATGTCGGCCAGGGTGCTGACGACTTTCCTGAACCGCGGGCCTTCGCCGGTTTCGAAGTACAGGCCTTGGCCCATGGCGTCAGGGATGGTCAGGATATCGGAGAAGAGGATGGCCGCATCCAGCTGTGGGTAGCGGTCCAGCGGTTGCATCGTGACTTCGCAGGCGAACGCTGGATTCATGCACAGGCTCATGAAGTCGCCGGCGTGGGCGCGGCTGGCGCGGTATTCCGGCAGGTAGCGACCGGCCTGGCGCATCATCCACACAGGGGTGACGTCCACGGGTTGCTTGAGCAGGGCACGAAGGAAACGGTCGTTCTTGAGGGCAGTCATGTCGGCATCCGCAAAAAAAGTGCGGGCATTTTCTCAGAGCGCGACGCAAAAGGCACGGCAAGAGCCGTGCCTTTTGTCTATCGGGTCAATTTGTCGCGGTGTCTTGCGAACTTGCTGACACCACAACCCCCACTGTGGAATGAGGTTTAGGTGGGAGCTGGCTTGCCTGCGATGCGGGCAACTCGGTCTTTCAGTAGGACCGAGGTGATGCTATCGCAGGCAAGCCAGCTCCCACAGTTGATCGCATTTCAGATTGAAACTTGATCAGACCTGCAGGTAGTCCAGGATACCTTCAGCGGCGTTGCGGCCTTCGAAGATGGCCGTCACCACCAAATCAGAACCACGAACCATGTCGCCACCGGCGAAGATTTTCGGGTTGCTGGTCTGGTGTTTGTACTGGCCTTGTTCCGGGGCTACAACACGGCCCTGACTGTCGGTCTGGATCTCGAACTGCTCGAACCATGGCGCCGGGCTTGGACGGAAACCGAAGGCGATGACCACCGCATCAGCCGGGATGATCTCTTCGGAACCCGGGATCGGCTCTGGGCTGCGACGGCCACGGGCATCCGGTTCACCGAGACGGGTCTCGACCACTTTCACGCCTTCAACGCGATCCTCGCCAACAATGGCAATCGGCTGGCGGTTGTAGAGGAATTTCACGCCTTCTTCCTTGGCGTTCTTCACCTCTTTGCGCGAGCCCGGCATATTGGCTTCGTCACGACGATACGCACAGGTCACCGACTTGGCGCCCTGGCGAATCGAAGTCCGATTGCAGTCCATCGCGGTGTCACCACCGCCCAGCACCACGACCTTCTTGCCTTTCATGTCGACAAAATCTTCCGGCGACTTTTCAAAGCCCAGGTTGCGGTTGACGTTGGCGATCAGGAAGTCCAAAGCGTCATACACGCCAGGCAGGTCCTCGCCGGCAAAACCGCCCTTCATGTAGGTGTAGGTGCCCATGCCCATGAACACGGCATCGTATTCTTCGAGCAGTTGCTCCATGGTCACGTCTTTGCCGATCTCGGTGTTGAGACGGAACTCGATGCCCATACCGGTGAAGACTTCGCGGCGATGGCTCAGCACGGTCTTTTCCAGCTTGAACTCGGGGATACCGAAGGTCAGCAGGCCGCCGATTTCCGGGTTCTTGTCGAACACCACCGGGGTCACGCCGCCACGCACCAGCACGTCGGCACAGCCCAGGCCCGCAGGGCCCGCGCCGATGATCGCCACACGCTTGCCGGTCGGCTTGACCTTGGACATGTCCGGGCGCCAGCCCATGGCGAACGCGGTGTCAGTGATGTACTTCTCCACCGAACCGATGGTCACCGCACCAAAACCGTCGTTAAGGGTGCAAGCACCCTCGCACAGACGATCCTGTGGGCACACCCGGCCGCAGACTTCCGGCAAGGTGTTGGTCTGGTGCGACAGCTCGGCGGCAGCGAGGATGTTGCCCTCGGCCACCAATTTCAGCCAGTTGGGAATGAAGTTGTGCACCGGGCACTTCCATTCGCAATACGGGTTACCGCACCCCAGGCAGCGGTGGGCCTGGTCGGCCGAATGCTGGGGTTTGAAGGGCTCGTAGATTTCCACGAACTCTTTCTTGCGTTGACGCAACAGTTTCTTCTTCGGATCTTTGCGCCCGACATCGATGAACTGGAAGTCGTTATTCAGACGTTCAGCCATGTTAAAACCTCATCAAACTCTTCAGGCGCATATCACTGCGGGTTGGCACGGATGCTGGAAAGCAACGATTTCAGGTTGGCAGCCTTGGGCTTGACCAGCCAGAAACGACGCAGGTAGTCATCGAGGTTTTCAGCGAGGTTACGACCCCATTCGCTGTTGGTTTCCTCGACATATTCGTCCAGCACATGCTGCAAGTGGTTACGGTAGGATTCCATCGCTTCGCCGCTGATCCGCTGGATCTCCACCAACTCGTGGTTGACCTTGTCGACGAAGGTGTTGTCCTGGTCCAGCACGTAGGCGAAACCGCCAGTCATGCCCGAACCGAAGTTGTAGCCCGTCTTGCCCAGCACCGCGACGAAGCCGCCAGTCATGTACTCGCAGCAGTGGTCGCCCGTGCCTTCAACCACGGTGTGAGCACCGGAGTTACGCACCGCGAAACGCTCACCGGCAGTACCGGCCGCAAACAGCTTGCCGCCGGTTGCGCCATACAGGCAGGTGTTGCCGATGATGGCACTGTCTTGAGTCTTGTAGACGCTGCCCACCGGCGGGACGATCACCAGCTTGCCGCCGGTCATGCCCTTGCCCACATAGTCGTTGGCGTCGCCTTCCAGGTACATGCTCAGGCCACCGGCGTTCCACACACCAAAACTCTGGCCCGCAGTGCCCTTGAAGCGGAAGGTGATTGGCGCCTTGGCCATGCCCTGGTTGCCGTGCTTGCGCGCGATTTCGCCGGAGATCCGTGCGCCGATGGAACGGTCGCAGTTGCAGATATCCAGGGCGAACTCACCACCGCTGGCGTCATTGATCGAAGAGATGGCCATCTCAACCATCTTCTCGGCCAGCAAGCCTTTGTCGAACGGCGGGTTGCGCTCCACCTGGCAGAACTGTGGCTTGTCTGCCGGGATGTGATCGCTGCCCAACAGCGGCGTCAGGTCCAGGTGTTGTTGCTTGGCGGTCTGGCCTTCGAGAATGTCCAGCAGATCGGTACGGCCGATCAGCTCTTCGAGGGAACGTACACCCAGTTTGGCCAGCCACTCACGGGTTTCTTCGGCAACATAGGTGAAGAAATTCACCACCATGTCGACGGTGCCGATGTAGTGATCCTTGCGCAGCTTCTCGTTCTGAGTGGCGACGCCGGTGGCGCAGTTGTTCAGGTGGCAGATACGCAGGTATTTGCAGCCCAGGGCGATCATCGGCGCGGTACCGAAGCCGAAGCTCTCAGCGCCGAGGATCGCGGCCTTGATCACGTCGAGACCGGTTTTCAGGCCGCCGTCGGTTTGTACCCGGACTTTGCCGCGCAGGTCGTTGCCGCGCAGGGTCTGATGGGTTTCAGCCAGGCCCAGTTCCCACGGCGCGCCAGCGTATTTGATGGAGGTCAGTGGCGATGCGCCAGTGCCGCCGTCGTAGCCGGAGATGGTGATCAGGTCAGCATAGGCCTTGGCCACACCGGCGGCGATGGTACCGACGCCAGCTTCTGCGACCAGTTTCACTGAAACCAGAGCCTTGGGGTTGACTTGTTTCAGGTCGAAAATCAGCTGCGACAAATCCTCAATGGAGTAGATGTCGTGGTGCGGCGGAGGCGAAATCAGGGTCACACCTGGCACTGCGTAACGCAGCTTGGCGATCAAACCGTTGACCTTGCCGCCTGGCAGTTGGCCGCCTTCACCGGGCTTGGCACCCTGGGCCACCTTGATCTGCAGCACTTCGGCGTTGACCAGGTATTCCGGGGTCACACCAAAGCGGCCAGTGGCGACCTGTTTGATTTTCGAGCTCTTGATGGTGCCGTAACGCGCCGGGTCTTCACCGCCTTCGCCGGAGTTGGAACGCGCACCCAGGCGGTTCATGGCTTCGGCCAGGGCTTCGTGAGCCTCGGGCGACAGAGCGCCCAGGGAAATACCGGCGGAGTCGAAACGCTTGAGGATCGATTCCAGAGGCTCGATCTCACTGATGGCCAGCGGCGTGTCCAGGGTTTTCACCTTGAACAGGTCACGGATCATCGACACCGGGCGGTTATCCACCAGCGCGGTGTACTCCTTGAACTTGGCGTAGTCACCTTGCTGCACAGCGGCTTGCAGGGTGCTGACCACGTCCGGGTTGTAGGCGTGGTATTCGCCACCGTGGACAAACTTCAGCAGGCCGCCTTGCTGGATCGGCTTGCGCGCGCTCCAGGCTTCGGCCGCCAGGGCTTTCTGTTCGGCTTCGATATCGACGAAACGCGCACCCTTGATACGGCTCGGCACACCACGGAAGCTCATGTCGCAGACTTCTTCCGACAGGCCAATGGCTTCGAACAGTTGCGCACCACGGTAGGACGTAACGGTGGAGATGCCCATCTTCGACAGGATCTTCAGCAGGCCCTTGGTGATGCCTTTACGGTAGTTCTTGAACACCTCATAGAGGTCGCCCAGCACTTCGCCGGTACGGATCAGGTCGCCGAGTACTTCGTACGCCAGGAACGGGTACACCGCCGAGGCGCCGAAACCGATCAACACCGCGAAGTGATGCGGGTCACGGGCGGTGGCGGTTTCGACAAGGATGTTGGAGTCGCAACGCAGGCCTTTTTCGGTCAGGCGGTGGTGCACCGCGCCGGTGGCCAGTGAGGCGTGGATCGGCAACTTGCCTGGGGCTATGTGACGATCGGTCAGCACGATCTGGGTACGACCGGCACGCACGGCTTCTTCAGCCTGATCGGCGACGTTACGCACAGCCGCTTCCAGGCCAAGGCTCTCGTCGTAGTTCAGGTCGATGATCTGACGGTCGAAGCCCGGGCGGTCCAGGGTCATCAACGAACGCCACTTGGCCGGGGAAATGACCGGCGAGCTGAGAATCACGCGGGAGGCGTGCTCAGGCGATTCCTGGAAGATGTTGCGCTCGGCACCGAGGCACACTTCCAGCGACATCACGATGGCTTCACGCAGCGGGTCGATCGGCGGGTTGGTCACCTGGGCGAACTGCTGGCGGAAATAGTCGTACGGCGTGCGTACGCGCTGGGACAGCACGGCCATTGGCGTGTCATCGCCCATGGAGCCGACCGCTTCGTAGCCTTGCTCGCCCAGTGGACGCAGCACCTGGTCACGCTCTTCGAAGGTGACCTGGTACATCTTCATGTACTGCTTGAGCTGGTCGACGTCGTAGAAAGCCGAACCGTGGTCGTTGTCTTCCATGGTTGCCTGGATGCGCAGGGCGTTCTTGCGCAGCCATTGCTTGTACGGATGACGGGACTTCAAGCGGTTGTCGATGGCATCGGTGTCGAGGATCTGACCGGTTTCGGTGTCCACGGCCAGGATCTGGCCAGGGCCAACGCGGCCTTTGGCAATCACGTCTTCGGGCTGGTAGTTCCAGACGCCGATTTCCGACGCCAGGGTAATGAAACCGTTGGTGGTAGTGACCCAACGTGCCGGACGCAGACCGTTACGGTCGAGCAGGCACACGGCGTAGCGGCCGTCGGTCATTACCACGCCGGCCGGGCCGTCCCACGGTTCCATGTGCATCGAGTTGTACTCATAGAACGCCCGCAGGTCGGGGTCCATGGTCTCGACGTTCTGCCACGCAGGCGGAATGATCATGCGCACGCCACGGAACAGGTCGATGCCGCCGGTGACCATCAGTTCGAGCATGTTGTCCATGCTGGAAGAGTCGGAACCCACGCGGTTGACCAGTGGGCCGAGCTCTTCCAGGTCCATCAGGTCGTTGGCGAACTTGGTGCGACGGGCTACGGCCCAGTTGCGGTTGCCGGTGATGGTGTTGATCTCGCCGTTGTGGGCGAGGAAGCGGAATGGCTGGGCCAGCGGCCATTTCGGCAGGGTGTTGGTGGAGAAGCGCTGGTGGAACACGCAGATTGCGGTTTGCAGGCGCTCATCGCTCAGGTCTGGATAGAAGGCGGTCAAGTCCGCCGGCATCATCAGGCCTTTATAAATGATGGTCTTGTGGGAAAAGCTGCAGATGTAGTGGTCGGTGTCCAAGGCGTTGGCCACGGACGAGCGACGACGGGAGGTAAACAGCTTGATCGCCATGTCCTGATCGCTCAGGCCATCGCCGGCGATGAACACTTGTTCGATCTGCGGTAGACGCTCCAGGGCCAGTCGGCCGAGCACGCTGGTGTCGATCGGCACTTTGCGCCAGCCGACGAGCGTAAGGCCTGCGGCCAGGATCTCGCGGTTCATGTTCTCGCGAGCGGCTTGGGCTTTGACCGGGTCCTGGTTGAAGAACACCATCCCCACGGCGTACTGCTTGGGCAAATCGGCGCCGAAATGCTCTTTGGCGACGGCGCGCAGGAACTGGTCGGGCTTTTGAATCAGCAAGCCACAACCGTCACCGGTCTTGCCGTCGGCGTTGATCCCACCGCGGTGGGTCATGCAGGTCAGGGCCTCGATGGCCGTTTGCAAAAGGGTATGACTGGGCTCGCCCTGCATATGGGCTATCAGGCCGAAACCACAGTTATCCTTGAATTCATCGGGTTGGTACAGACCTGCTTTCATAGACACTTTCTCACCAGGCTGCCTCTTTTTATGAGGCAAATTTCTTTTCAATTCAACCGGTTACCTTCCACGCCGAACGTACGCCGGCTTAGCGGGGGCAAAAGGGAGGTCATTGTACACACCGACACAGACGCTCACAAATTTAGCGACGAAATGTCGCAAATCTATGTCGCATTTATGAAAGGTTTAAATCGATATGCTGTGCTAGTCAAAACTTTTTTAATTCTGACTGCTACGACTCAAAGGCGACGTGCGCGGACACCACAAAGCGCGCGGCCTTGAGGGCAGCACGCACTTGCGGATTTTTTGAGGTGCCGGGAGAGGCGGCCTGGGTAAGGCCGCCGAATCTTCAGCGAGTTGCTGCCAGTTCCTGTTGGACGCTGGCGACAGTGCGAGGCCAAGGTTTACCAGCCTGAACCTTCGCTGGCAAGGCCTTGATAGCGGTATCGGCTGCTGCACGGCTTGGGAAGTTGCCGTAAGTGATCACGTAAAGCGGCTTGCCGTTGAGGACTTTCTTGAAATAACGGTACTCGCCGCCCTGCTCTTTCACGAAGTTCTGAGCGTTGGTTTCAGAGCTGGTGCCGAGGATCTGCACCACGTAATGCCCAGCAGGCTGGCTGGTGTACCAACTACCGCCGGTAGCGGCTGCTTTTGCAACGGTGACTGGCTTTTCAACCGGCTTGGCCGCTGGAGCTGGCTTGGCCACTGGCGCCGGAGCAGGCTTGGCGACAGGCGCTGGTTTGGCAGTAGCAACCTGGGCAGGTGCCGGGGTCGGCTTGGCTACTGGCGTCGGCGCAGGGCCTGCTGGAATGCCGGCAGGTGGCGCAGTGGTGGTGACGGTCGGTGGTGTGGCGCTGGAGCCTTCCACCGGTACGCCGTCGTCGCCTTCGGAGATACCGCCAGCCGCTTCGGCCAACGGGCCACGCATTACTGGCTGGCCGACCATCGGCAGGTTGGTGGGCTGGCCGGAGTTGGCAAACTCGACGTTAGGGGTTGGCTTGCCCAATGGCAATTGCGCCTGTTCGGTTGGCGCGCCGGTGGCCGGTGCCTTGCTACGACCCGGAATCAACCAGGCGGCGGCAACGGCAACTACGACAACTGCAGAAATCGCCAATACGTGTTTCTTCGGCATGGTGAACCCCATCTTTGGACGCTTCACCGCTGAGCGGCTGGCAATCATGGCTTCGATCATGGCATCCCGGGCGACCTGGTTGATGGTGCCAGGCCAGCCGTCGGAGCTTTCGTGAATATCAGAGATCTGCGCAGCGGAAAAAAGTTCGATACCCTGGCCGGCACCTTCAAGACGCTGGGCCAGGTATTCGCGCGTTTCTTCCTCTTCGTAAGGCTGCAATTCGATGACGTGGAAGCGCTCCTCCTCGCCACTGAGCTGCTCAAGTTCGGCAATCAACGACGATTCGCCGAACAGGAATACGTGCGGGCGACCTTCGGGCGTGCCCGCTGCCAGCGCCAGCAGCGCTTCAAGGGCGGACTCGTCGAGTTGCTCGGCGTCGTCCACCAACAAGTAGACTTCCTGACCGGTCAGGCCCAGTTGCACCACTTGTTTGAGGATCGCGTTCGGCTCGGCATTGGCCACGTCCAGCGCCTGGGCGACCTGACGCAATACGCCCGCTGCATCACCGGCGCCACGTGCCGAGACCACCACGCTTTGTACCGATTGCTTGTTGGTACTGGCGACAAGCGCCTGGCGCAGCAATGTCTTGCCGCTGCCCAGGGGGCCCGTGACTACCAGCAGCAACTGGCTGTAGCGGGCCAGGTGATGCAACTGCCCCAACACCGGCTTGCGTTGCGCAGGGAAGAATTTGAAACCAGGCACCCGTGGAGCAAAAGGGTCATGGCTTAACTGGAAATGGCCGAGGAAGGCCTCGTCGGCATGCAAACTAGTCATCGGGATCTTATTAACCTTTGAGCTGGGCCAGGGCGCGGTAGTCCGCTCCCAGCGTGGCCTGTAAAATCTCTTTCGGATAATCGTCGGTCACTACCGCTTCGCCCATTCGGCGCAGCAGCACCAGTCGCAGTCGACCGTCGATCACTTTCTTGTCTATCGCCATATGTTCGAGAAAATCAGCCTCGGTCATCTCCTCGGGAGGAATGACCGGCAAACCGGCGCGCTGGAACAAGCGGATACCGCGATCCCGCTCCTGAGCGCTGATCCAGCCCAGGCGCTGCGACATGTCCAGCGCCATCACTGTGCCAGCCGCTACGGCCTCCCCATGCAACCACACACCATAGCCCATGTGCGTTTCGATCGCATGGCCGAAGGTGTGGCCCAAGTTCAAGGTGGCGCGTACGCCGGACTCCCGTTCGTCGGCATTGACCACCAGCGCCTTGGCGGCGCAGGAGCGGGAAATGGCTTCGGTCAACGCCACCTGGTCCAGGGCACGCAGGGCATCGACATGCTCTTCCAGCCAGGTAAGGAACGGTTCGTCGCAGATCAGCCCGTACTTGATGACTTCCGCCAAGCCCGCCGACAGTTCGCGAGGCGGCAAAGTATTGAGGGTGGCAGTGTCGATCAGCACCACGTTGGGCTGATAGAACGCACCGACCATGTTCTTGCCCAGCGGATGGTTGATGCCGGTCTTGCCGCCTACCGACGAGTCGACCTGGGACAACAGGGTGGTGGGCACCTGGATAAAGTCCACGCCACGCTGGTAACAGGCCGCCGCGAAACCGGCCATATCGCCAATGACGCCACCGCCGAGCGCAACCACAGTAGTGCGACGGTCGTGACGAGCAGTCAGCAGACCATCAAAGATCAGTTGCAGGGTTTCCCAGTTCTTGAAGGCTTCGCCGTCGGGCAACACCACCGAAATAACGGAAAACGCCTCAAGGCTGCGGCTCAGACGCTCAAGATAAAGCGGCGCTACCGTTTCGTTAGAGATAATCGCCACTTGTCGCCCGGCAATATACGGTGCGAGCAACTCGGGCTGGTCCAACAAACCTTCGCCAATGTGGATCGGGTAGCTGCGCTCGCCTAGATCGACCTTAAGTGTCTGCATGTGTCCCCGCGTTGAAGATGGAAGCAGGTGCCCTGCCCTACATTTACGTTTGTCGGCAACGTCGAGATCTGACGCCGCCTGATGGCTCTACGCCACAACTCTGACGACCATAGTACGACGCCGAGGATAGCGCATTTCGAGCCAGGCTTTAACGGGGGGGCAGCCGCTGCAAGCGCTCCAGAATGTCGAGCACGACCATTCGTGGCGGCCGTTCATCGGTTTCCACCACCAGATCCGCGATTTCCCGATACAGAGGATCCCGCAGCGCCAACAGATCCCGCAGGGTTTTTGCCGGGTCTGCGGTACGCAGTAATGGACGATTGCGGTCGCGAGCCGTACGGCCGACCTGTTGCTCAACCGACGCATGCAGATAGACCACCCGACCGCCGGCATGTAGCGCTCGACGGTTCTCATCGCGCATCACTGCACCGCCACCGGTGGCCAATACCACGCCATCGCAGCCACACAGCTCGGCAATCATTGCCTGCTCACGGTCGCGAAAGCCCAGTTCGCCTTCCTTATCGAAGATCCACGGGATATTGGCGCCCGTGCGCAATTCAATTTCCTTATCGGAATCTTTGAATGGCAGGCGCAGCTCTTTGGCCAGCAAACGGCCGATGGTGCTTTTTCCAGCCCCCATCGGTCCTACAAGAATCAAATTTCGCACAGAATCAACGACTCACAGCAATCGCCTGGTTATTCATAATACGCGGAGTCAGGAACACCAGCAGCTCGGATTTTTTCTCCGAGACCACATCCCGCCGGAAAAGGCGGCCAAGATACGGCAGATCGCCCAAAAATGGCACTTTATCTACCACCTTGCTCTGGGTATTGGAGAAAACCCCGCCGATGACAATAGTCTCGCCATCCTTGACCAGCACCTTGGCGTTGACTTCGTTTTTCTTGATCGGTGGCACGTCATTGAGCTTGTTCAGGTAGTCGGGCTCATCCTTGGTGACCTTGACCTCCATGATCACCCGGTCATCAGGGGTAATTTGTGGCGTGACTTCCAGGGACAACGAAGCCTCCTTGAACGACACGGACGTGGCACCGCTGGCGCTGGACTCCTGGTAGGGAATCTCGGTGCCCTTGAGGATTCGCGCGGTTTCCTTGTCGGAAGTGACCACCTTGGGCTGCGAGACAATTTCGCCGTTGCCGGTTTTCTCCATGGCGGTCAGTTCCAGATCCAGCAGGATGTTGTCGGTGATAAAGGCGATGCCAAGGCCTGAGGTGCCGTTGATGGCGCCCAGATCAACAAAGGGCGAGCTCGGGAGGCTTTCCGGCAGTTCTACACCGTCGGCTACGGGCTTATTGATCCCGCCAGCACTCCAGTTACCCCGATTGGCCCGCCCACCCCAACGCACGCCCAGGCTCTTGTCGTAATCGACATTGGCCTCGACAATCCGCGCCTCGATCATCACCTGACGCACCGGAATATCCAGCTGTGCCACGATCCGCCGCAGTTCGTCCAGGCGCTCTTGGGTCTGGTACGCGATGATATTGTTGGTCCGGTCATCCACCGCGACCGAGCCTCGTTCTTCTGTGGCGCCTTCAACCTCCGTCACCGACTGAAAGAGCCTGGCAAGGTCAGAAGCCTTGGCGTAGTTCACCTGAAGCAACTCACGGCGCAAGGGTGTCAGCTCGGCCACCTGCTTGCGTGACTCCAGAACCAGCAGCTCGCGCGCCGCCAGCTCTTCGGCAGGTGCAACCAGTAACACGTTGGCGGTCACACGCTTGTCCAACCCCTTGGTCTGCAGCACCAGATCCAGGGCCTGGTCCCAAGGCACGTCCTTGAGACGCAACGTAATCGAACCTTGCACCTCATCACTGGCCACCAGGTTCAGGCCGGCAACGTCGGCAATCTGCTGCAAGACGACGCGCACTTCGATGTTCTGGAAATTAAGGCTCAACTTATCGCCAGTGAACGCAGCACGCTCGGCATTGAGTGGCACACCGCCAGGCGGCGGCAGGTGAATCAGGTCGACCCGATTGGGCACAGCCTTGGCCATCGGTGCCATGAACGCTATCCATAGCGCCACACCGAAGGACGAAAAAGTCCGTTTCATTGTTTGATTCCGTTATGAATGCACGTTCAAGGCAAGGGTTCGCGAGCGTTCCAGCCACGCACCCTCGCCATCCGGGAATAGCTCGACAAGCTCGATGTGTGAGTCATGAATGGCCGTCACCTGTCCGTGATCCGACCCCAAGTAATCGCCCACTGCAAGGCGATGCACCGCCGTAGCACCACGCAACAGGGCAAAGGTTTGCCCACCGCGGGACAAGGTACCGACCATTTCGAATTGCTCGATGGCAAAACCTTCCAGAAACCCTCGCAGACGCCCAGGATCAGGCCCGAGAGCCGAGCGCCCTGTAGCACGCTCGACCTGTAGAGACGGCGGCCGAAAAGGATCACGCAGGGACGCCGGATCGTAGACAAAGCGTTGGCGGCTGACAGGTTGCGGCACCACCTCTATAGGCGCCACTGGCCGTTGGCGAATCTCACGCAACTGAGCCTCCAACGCCTGCACATCACCACCACCGCCACAACCGACCAGCGATACCAAGCCAAAGGCCAGGCACACACCCTTGACGCGGCTCATGGCAATAACCCCTGTTCGTTGTAGCGATAGGTCTTGGCCAGCAGCTCAAGCCGTAATAACGGCCCCGCCTGCGGATTGGCCGGCCGGATGGCCAAGTCATGCAAGGTAACAACCCTCGGCAACCCGGCCAGGGCGCTGATGAATGTCGCCAGATCGTGATAGGCGCCGGTAACACCAATCTGCAAGGGCAACTCGATATAGAGCGGCTGAACCCGCTCGTCCAGCAGCCTGATTTCCTCGAATACCAAACCGTTGGCCATGCCCAGACGAGTAATGTCCTCAAGCAGGCCCGGCACTTCAGTATCAGTTGGCAACTGCTGCAACAGCTTGGCGAAAGCCTCCTGCAGGGTCTGGAGCTGGAAGGTGTAGGCCTCAAGATTGGCGGCCTGGGCCGACTTCAGGGAAAAATCCTGCAGCAAGATCGCCTCCTGCGCCTCTTGCTGGCGTAACTTCTCCCGCGAGGTACTCAGGTAGAAGACGTCAGCCAATACCAGCAGCAGACAGAGCAGTCCGAAACCCAACAGCGCCTTTCGGGACAAGGACCAATCAGGGGCATTGCGGTAGAGCGTGGCAAATTCGAGTTCCGCCAGCCTTGGCAGGCTTGCTGACAAACTCATTGCAGTGCCTCGACGGACTCTCTCTGGCGAACCATCAAATGGAAGCCATTGCCATCCTCGTCGTCGGCCTGCACATGCTGCAACCGAGGTGCCTGCAAGTCATTGCTCGCCTCAAGACTACGCAGCAGCCGGGCAATGTCCTGATTCGACTCGGCGCTACCTCGAACCCCGACATTGCCGCCTTCGACAATGACTTCGCGCAGTTGCACCCCGTCCGGCACAGCACGGGCCAGTTGGTCGAACAGCAGGGCGTCAGCCGGGCGATCGGTTTGCAACCCCTGGACGACCTTCATTCGCTCCACAAGCTGCAAGCGCTGCTCGCGCAACTCATCGATAGTCTTGATCTGCGAATCAAGCACCGTCACCGCCCTGCTCAAGTGGCTGCTGCGGGCCACTTGCCGATCAATCGCCCGGTCGATCACACGGTCCGCCAGCCACACCGCCGCCAGCGCCACACCCGTCATCCCGAACAAAAAAGCCAGAAAATATTGGCGTCGACGCTTGGCCTGCTCTTCGCGCCAAGGCAAAAGGTTGATGCGTGTCATCAATCGAAACTCCTCAGGGCCAAGCCGCAGGCAACTCCCATCCCTTGCGCATCGTTGCCCCACTGCACACCATCGACTCGATGGCCTGGCACGATGCTGTCGAAAGCCTGACCGCTGGCGCGGGCCAATGCAAACGCTTCGACATCCACTATCCGTGTCACCAGCCCCGCCAGGGCCAGCACCGCCTCACGTGCCTCGACCTGCTCCTTGAGACAGGCGACGAGCAGCACCTCGACGCGCTGCGGATCACGGGCCGAGACACTCTGGACCTGAAAGTCGATGGCCACCTCATCCAGTGGGTAGGGAATGTACTGGTCCGCCTCCAGATTGACTCGACGCACCATTTCGTCATCGCTGAGCCCTGCTTCCATCTCGATCACACGGGTGATAACCGACGACCCGGCTACCGCAACCGCTGCGGTTTTAAGGGATGTGCGCGCCCGTGACAACGCCTTGGAAAGCGCCAGCCCTACGGCGTCAAGATCAACCAGCGTGCTGTCGATCACGGCATGGGCCGGCAGGTGTTGGATACCATAGGCCCGGACCGTGTAACCAGCGCCCGAGCGCTCCAATTCCACCAGCCTCACTGCGGCATCATTGATGTCGATACCCAGGACGGCATCGGTTTTTTGCCTGAAAAATCCCTTTCTCATAAAACTCCCCAAAACTTTCCCTGTCTTACGGCCTGACTGTCAGTCTGGATTGATGCATTCGGTCGGCTTGTTTGAGAGGCGCGAATGACGCCCCAATCCGAAAAATGCTTTAATGCCCAGCGTTTTTTCCCGCTTTTTATCCGCAGGCCGGGTTGCTCCATCGTTTGTCGTGTATGCCCCGACGCCTAACTCATTCTTTTCTCTGGAAATCCAAAAGCCTTGATTCGTCTGCTGAAGTTTTTCGGGTACTCCATTGTCGCTATCGTCTGCGGGCTAATGCTCGTTCTCAGCGGGGCCTATCTCTACCTTAGTCCGGGATTGCCCTCGGTAGAGGCCCTGAGAAGTATCCAGTTGCAGATTCCTTTGCGGGTCTACAGCAGCGATGAAAAACTGATCGCGGAGTTCGGCGAAATGCGCCGTACCCCGATCCGTTTCGCCGACATTCCACCCAATTTCATCAACGCCCTGTTGTCGGCCGAAGACGACAATTTCGCCAATCACTATGGCGTCGACCCCAGCAGCCTGGTGCGTGCAGCCACTCAGTTGGTAAAAAGCGGACACATTCAATCCGGCGGTAGCACCATCACCATGCAGGTGGCGAAGAATTTCTTCCTCACCAGCGAGCGCAGTTTCTCCCGCAAGGCCACCGAAATCCTCCTGGCGCTGCAGATCGAACGGCAACTGACCAAGGACGAGATCCTGGAGCTGTACGTCAACAAGATCTACCTGGGCAACCGCGCCTACGGGATCGAGGCGGCTTCACAGGTGTACTACGGCAAGTCGATTCGCGACGCCAGCCTGGCGCAGATGGCCATGATTGCCGGCCTGCCTAAAGCCCCTTCACGCTTCAACCCCTTGGCCAACCCGGCGCGCAGCAAAGAGCGTCGCGACTGGATCCTGGGGCGCATGTACAAGCTGGGCAAGATCGACCAAACCGCCTATGAAAGCGCCGTGGCCGAACCTCTGAACGCCAGCTATCACGTGCCGACACCTGAAGTGAACGCACCGTACATCGCCGAAATGGCCCGGGCCGAGATGGTCGGCCGTTATGGCAGCGACGCCTACACCGAAGGTTTCCGCGTTACCACGACCATTCCGAGCAACTTGCAGGAAATCGCCAACCACTCGGTGCATGAAGGCCTGATCACCTATGACCAGCGCCACGGCTACCGCGGCCCCGAATCACGCCTTCCGGGCAAGACCCTGAGCGCCTGGACCGTCGAGCTGGGCAAACAGCGCGCAATCAGTGGCCTTGAGCCGGCTATCGTCACCCAGGTGAAGAAAGATGGCGTGCAGGTGCTGACCCGCACCGGCGAAGAGCATGTGTCGTGGGACAGCATGAAATGGGCCCGCCCATTCCTCAACACCAACAGCATGGGCCCGATGCCCAAGCAGCCGTCGGACGTGGCGCAGGTCGGTGACCTGATCCGCGTGCAGCGCCAGAAGGACGACAGCCTGAAATTCAGCCAGGTGCCTGTGGCACAAGGCGCACTGGTGTCGCTGGATCCACAAAACGGTGCGATTCGCGCCCTGGTGGGTGGTTTTGCCTTCGAGCAGAGCAACTACAACCGCGCCACCCAAGCCAAGCGCCAGCCAGGCTCCAGCTTCAAGCCATTCGTCTATAGCGCAGCCCTGGATAACGGCTACACCGCCGCCAGCCTGGTCAACGATGCACCGATCGTGTTTGTCGACGAGTACCTGGACAAGGTCTGGCGACCAAAGAACGACACCAACACCTTCCTCGGGCCGATCCGAATCCGTGAGGCGCTGTACAAGTCCCGCAACCTGGTGTCGATCCGCCTGCTGCAGGCGATGGGCGTGGGCAAGACCATCGATTACATGACCCGCTTTGGCTTCAACAAGCAGGATCTGCCGCCCAACCTGTCCCTGGCCCTGGGTACCGCGACCCTCACGCCGATGGAAATCGCCACGGGCTGGAGCACCTTTGCCAACGGTGGCTACAAGATTACGCCGTACCTGATCGACAAGATCGAAAGCCGCAACGGGGAGACGCTGTTTACCGCCAACCCACCGCGCGTGCCGGGTGACGTGGTCAACGGCATTGCCGCTACCGATGGCGTGGCAGCACCGACCAATGGCGGCATCACCATCGAGCCGACACCGGGCGCAGCGCCAACCGCTGGTGTACCCGCAACCCCTGCCGCCCCACAAGTGCCCGCAGTGGCCGAGCGGGTGGTGGATGGCCGCACCACGTATATCCTCAACAGCATTTTGGAAGACGTGATCAAGAAAGGCACCGGCCGTCGTGCCCTGGCCCTGGGCCGTACGGACCTGGCAGGCAAGACCGGTACCACCAACGAATCCAAGGACGCCTGGTTCTCCGGCTACAACGCCGACTACGTGACCACCGTCTGGACGGGCTACGACCAACCGGAAAGCCTCGGCCGTCGCGAATTCGGCGGCACAGTCGCGTTGCCGATCTGGATGAGCTACATGGGCGCGGCCCTCAAGGACAAGCCACCTCATAGCCAGGCTGAGCCGGAAGGCATCCTCAGCCTGCGGGTCGACCCCGTCAGCGGCCGCGCCGCCGTACCGGGTACGCCGAATGCGTACTTCGAACTGTTCAAGAGCGAAGACACGCCGCCGTCGGTCAATGAGCTGGGTAACGGTGCCGTACCGGGCAGCCCGCTGCCAGCGGATGAAGCCGCACCGATCGATTTGTTCTAAGTACCCACTCTCAGACAGATACGATCTGTGTGGGAGCTGGCTTGCCTGCGATGCAGGCAGCGCGGTGCTTCAGGCATATCGAGGTGATGCTATCGCGGGCAAGCCCGGCTCCCACAGGACTTGCCCAAACTTTGAAACAGCATTTCAGCCACACAGCAAAAAGCCCCGACTCGTGAGAGCCGGGGCTTTTTGTTGGTGCGCTACAACGACTTAGCCGTTGAACACATCATCCACGCTTTTCAGCGGGTAGTTCTTCGGATACGGCAGGGTGGCAACGCCGGTCTCGATGGCGGCTTTAGCCACGGCATCGGAGATCACGGTGATCAGGCGGGCATCCATTGGTTTCGGAATGATGTACTCACGACCGAATTCCAGTTTGATACCGCCATAGGCATCGCACACTTCCTGAGGTACCGGCAGCTTGGCCAGTTCGCGCAGGGCGTTGGCGGCGGCGACTTTCATCTCTTCGTTGATGCGCTTGGCACGAACGTCCAGGGCACCACGGAAGATGAACGGGAAGCCCAGTACGTTGTTGACCTGGTTCGGGAAGTCAGAACGGCCGGTGGCCATGATCACGTCATCACGGGTAGCGTGCGCCAGGGCCGGAGCAATTTCCGGATCCGGGTTGGAGCAAGCGAACACGATCGGGTTGGCCGCCATCCGCTTCAGGCCTTCGGCGCTCAGCAGGTTCGGACCGGACAGGCCAACGAATACGTCAGCACCGTTCAGGGCGTCGTCCAGGGTACGTTTCTCGGACGGATGGGCAAACATCGCCTTGTACTGGTTCAGGTCGGTACGCTCGGACTGGATCACGCCCTTGCTGTCGACCATGAAGATGTTTTCCAGCTTGGCGCCCATGCTCACGATCAGCTTCATGCAGGAGATGGCTGCAGCGCCAGCGCCCAGGCAGACGATCTTGGCTTCGCCGAGGGTTTTGCCAGCGATCTCCAAGGCATTGATCATGCCGGCAGCGGTAACGATCGCGGTGCCGTGCTGGTCATCGTGGAATACCGGGATATCGCACTGTTCGATCAGGGCCTTTTCGATCTCGAAGCACTCAGGTGCCTTGATGTCTTCCAGGTTGATGCCACCAAACGTGATGGAGATGCGTTTTACGGTGTCGATGAAAGCCTGTGGGCTTTCGGAATCGACTTCGATGTCGAATACGTCGATGCCGGCAAAGCGCTTGAACAGCACGCCCTTGCCCTCCATGACTGGCTTGGAAGCCAATGGGCCAAGGTTACCCAGGCCGAGAATCGCGGTGCCATCAGAAATCACTGCAACCAGATTGCCCTTGCCGGTGTACTTGTAGGCCAGTTCAGGGTCACGGGCGATTTCACGCACGGGCTCGGCTACACCGGGGCTGTAGGCCAGCGACAGGTCGCGAGCGGTAGCAGTGGGTTTGGTGAGCTCGACACTCAGCTTTCCTGGACGAGGATTGGCGTGATATTCGAGAGCGGCAGTTTTCAAATCAGACATATCGGCATTCCGCTTTTACTGTTGGACGACGGACCGCCGAGGATACGCGTGTCGCAAAGTCCCTACAAGACTGGGCGGTCACAGGTGTCAAGGGCCCTACCCTACGACTTTTGGCCAAGAGCCGCGAGATACAAGGGCTCATCTGTTCACAATCATACGAATAAATGTCTACAATTTTTTCTTATCGCGCCAGCTGCAACATGCCAGGATCAGTCAGTGGCAGAAGCCAGCGGGCCTGAGCTTTTTCCAGGCCTCCACGTCGGGAACGATCCACCACCCAGCCGCGCACCTCGATTTCCTGGCCCTGCAAACGATTCAGCAGGGCACTGTCGAAACGGTCGAGCAGATTCGGAGCAATACGTAATACCAGGGAGTTCTGCAATTCGATCCAGATACCCCCGCGGTTGCGCTCGATTTTGCTCACCTGACCGCTGACGACGGCAAAGCCGGACCGTTTGATCTGCGCAGCACTGCGGACCGGTGATTGGCGCCACAGCCCAAGCCGGGCTTGCCGGGCACTACGCTCGGCGTTCTGCTGACAGGCGACCAGGTCGACATTCGGCGCAACGGCCACCTGGAAACCCAGGCCGTCGGCGAGCAATTGCGCCTCCAGGTTTGCCCCATTGGCACCATAGAGATGGGCGAGGGTGCGTCCGTAGTGATCTTTGCTCTCGCGACCGAGCACCACACCCACCCGACCGCCGCCGGCATCCACCAGGCCTTGCAAGCGCTCCCGCGCGGCCACGGCAAAGGGCTCGTCGGAACGACCCTTCTTGCCGGTTTCCGGGGTGTTGACGCCAATCATGCGCACGCTGCGACCATCTTTCAGACGAACCGTATCGCCATCCACCACTCGCTGCACCTCAAAGGTGTCGACGGCGCCGGGAGCCGGACAAAACACCTGCGCCTGGGCGGGCGCCAGCCAAATCGCAGACACAAAAAAGGCGCCCGCAAGGGACGCCTTTTTTAACAGCTGGGAACAGCCCATCGGGCTCTTCAGCCTTACTCTGCAGCAGGAGTCTTGGCTTTGCCAAAAGCACCGAAACGGTCTGCGAAGCGCTGTACACGACCGCCAGTATCCAGAGTCTTCTGCTTACCGGTGTAGAACGGGTGGCACTCGTTGCATACGTCAGTACCCAGTGGCTTGCACAGGTTCGAACGGGTTTCGAACTTGTTGCCGCAGCTGCAAGTTACTTCGATAGTTTCGTACGCTGGATGGATATCGGCTTTCATGGTGTATTCCTCAGGCTAGCGTGCCGCCACTCGACACTATTGTCGAATACCGCACGTAATTAGGCCGCGGATTCTACCAGACCTTTTTAAACGCGCAAGCGGCGCCACAGCCCCTTTCATCAGAAATTGTGGGAGGGGGACACTTCCACCACTCGTCTGCTAGGCTCGCGCCCTTCTTCACCGCCCGCCATATGAGAACTTCCCGCGTGCCCGACGCCATTTTGCGCCTCGCCCTGCCCTCGCCCCTGCGCCGCCTGTTCGACTACCGGGCACCCGCTGGTGTGCTGCGGTCACAGTTGCAGCCGGGGATGCGCGTGCGGGTGCCGTTCGGGCGGCGCGAGATGATCGGCATTCTGGTGGAAGTCACCGACCACAGCGAAGTGCCCGCCGAAAAGCTCAAGCCGGCCCTGGCCCTGTTGGACGCCACGCCGCCCTTGCCGCCTTCGCTGTTCAAGTTGTGCCTGTGGACTTCCCAGTACTACCAGCACAGCCTGGGCGACACCCTGAGCTGGGCGCTGCCGGTGCTGTTGCGTCAGGGCGAACTGGCCGAAGCCCGCCAGGAACGCTTCTGGTCGATGGCCCCCGGCGCCCGCCTGGACGACCCGCGTATCGCCCGTGCCCCGCGCCAGCGGGATGCCCTGGCCACCCTGGCCCAGCATCCCCATGGCGTAGCCCATCAGCTATTAAGCAAGCTGATGTTGAGCAAGGACAGCCTGGACCTGCTACTCGCCAAGGAACTGGTACAGGTAGAGATCCGCAAGCACGCGCCAAGGGAGCGTCACGAACACTGGCTGGCCCAGCCGGAACTGCCACTGAACCCGGAACAACGCGCTGCCTTTGAAGCCATTCGTGCCGGTTTTGATAGTTTCCACGCGTTCCTGCTGGCCGGCGTCACCGGTAGCGGCAAGACCGAAGTCTATTTGCAACTGATCCGCGAGACCCTCGAAGCGGGCAAGCAGGCGCTGGTACTGATCCCCGAGATCAACCTTGGCCCGCAAACCCTGGCGCGCTTCGAACAACGCTTCAACGCGCGCATTGCCCTGGTGCATTCGGCAGTCAACGACCGCGAACGCCTGGAATCCTGGCTGGCGGCGCGGGACGGCGAGGCCGACATTATTATCGGCACCCGTTCGGCGCTGTTCACCCCGATGAAAAATCCCGGGCTGATCATCATCGATGAAGAGCACGACGGCTCCTATAAACAGCAGGAAGGCCTGCGCTACCACGCCCGCGACCTGGCTCTTGTGCGTGCGCGCCAGGAAAACATCCCGATTGTGCTGGGCTCGGCCACGCCTTCCCTGGAAAGCCTGCACAACGCCTACACCGGGCGCTATGGCCTGTTGCGCCTGAATGAGCGCGCCGGTGGCGCCAAGCAACCGCGTTTCCTGCGCCTGGACGTCAAAAGTCGTCCGCTGGACAGCGGCATTTCCGGGCCGATGCAGCAAGCGATCGGCCAGACCCTGGCGGCCGGCCAGCAAGTACTGGTGTTCCTCAATCGCCGAGGTTTTGCGCCCACATTGTTGTGCCACGATTGCGGTTGGATGTCCGAGTGCGAGCGTTGCGATGCGCGAATGACCGTACACCAGCGCTCCGGCGAGCTGCGCTGCCACCACTGCGGGCATGTGGAGCGGGTGCCGCGCCATTGCCCGCAATGCGGCAAGGTCGACCTGCGTCCTGTGGGCGCCGGCACCGAGCGCGCCGAGGAACGGCTGGGAATTCTGTTTCCGGATTACCCGGTATTGCGCGTCGACCGCGACACTACGTCGCGCAAGGACGCGATGAATCAACTGTTCGCCACTATTCAGAAGGGCCAGCCGTGCATTCTGGTGGGCACGCAGATGCTCGCCAAAGGGCACCACTTCCCGCGGGTGACCCTGGTATCGATCCTGGATGCCGACGGCGGGCTGTTTTCCGGGGATTTTCGCGCCAGCGAACGCATGGCGCAGTTGATTGTCCAGGTTGCAGGCCGCGCCGGACGCGCCGAAGAACCCGGCAGAGTGATCATCCAGACCCACCTGGCCGACCATCCGTTGCTGATCCAGCTGACCGAACAAGGCTATTTCGCCTTCGCCGAGCAGGCGTTGAGTGAGCGTCGCTCCGCCGGTTTGCCGCCGTTTTCCCATCTCGCGCTGCTACGGGCCGAAGCCCACAAGCCCGGCCAGGCCGAAGGTTTCCTGGACGAAGCCTGCAGTGAGGCTGAGCGCTTACTGGGCGAGCTGGGGCTGAGTGGCATCGAGTTGCTGGGCCCGGTGCCAGCCCCCATGGAGCGCCGTGCCGGACGTTATCGAGCGCAACTACTCTTGCAAGCCACTGCCCGGGCACCGCTGCATCGTTTATTAAGCAGTTGGCTGCTGACCCTGGAGCAAATGCCCAGCGGGCGGCAAGTGCGCTGGTCGCTGGATGTAGACCCAGTAGATTTGTATTGATAGAACGTACGCTATCGCAGGCAAGCCAGCTCCCACACTTTGATGTGTGAACACCTTCAAATGTGGGAGCCGGCTTGCCTGCGATGAGGCCCGCAGGTCCGCCAACCATTCTGAACGGTTGGCAAGCCCGCCCTCGCCACGGATAATGCCCAGTTTTTCCACCTGCGCATCGACGCGCCGCCGCTTGCGGTCGAAAGAGAAGACCATGAAAGACACCATTCGCCAGCTGATCCAACAAGCCCTCACCCAACTCGTCAACGAAGGTGTGTTGCCTGAAGGCCTGACGCCGGCGATCCAGGTGGAAAACACCCGCGACAAGACCCACGGTGACTTCGCCAGCAACATCGCCATGATGCTGGCCAAGCCTGCGGGCATGAAACCTCGCGATCTGGCAGAAAAAATCATCGCCGCGCTGCCCGCCGACCCGCAAGTCAGCAAGGCTGAAATCGCCGGTCCGGGCTTTATCAATATTTTCCAGAACACCCAGGCCCTGGCTTCGCGCCTGGACGCTGCCTTGGCTGACGCCGAGATCGGCGTGCGCAAGGCCGGCCCGACCCAGCGTGTGGCGATCGACCTGTCGGCACCCAACCTGGCCAAGGAAATGCACGTTGGCCACTTGCGCTCGACCATCATTGGCGACGGCGTGGCACGGGTCCTGGAGTTTCTCGGTGACACCGTGATCCGCCAGAACCACGTGGGCGACTGGGGCACCCAGTTCGGCATGTTGATGGCGTACCTGCAGGAAAACCCGATCACCAGCAACGAACTGGCCGATCTGGAAAACTTCTACCGCGCCGCCAAGAAACGTTTCGACGAATCCGAAGCGTTCGCCGACCGTGCCCGCGGCCTGGTGGTCAAGCTGCAAGCCGGCGACCCCGAGTGCCTGGCGCTGTGGAGCCGCTTCCGCGATATCTCGCTGTCCCACTGCCAGGAGATCTACGAGCTGCTCAACGTCAAGTTGACCCCGGCCGACGTGATGGGCGAAAGCGCCTACAACGATGACCTGATCAACGTGGTCAACGACCTCAAGGCCAAGGGCCTGCTGGTAGAAAGCAACGGCGCCCAATGCGTGTTCCTCGAAGAGTTCAAGACCGCCGACGGCGAGCCGCTGCCAGTGATCATCGTCAAGGCCGACGGCGGCTACCTCTACGCCACCACCGACCTGGCCGCCGTGCGCTACCGCAGCGGTGTGCTGAAAGCCGACCGTGCCCTGTATTTCGTCGACCAGCGCCAGGCCCTGCACTTCCAGCAAGTGTTCGAAGTGGCGCGCCGCGCCGGTTTCGTCACGCACCCGATGCACATGGAACACATGGGCTTCGGCACCATGAACGGCGCCGATGGCCGCCCGTTCAAGACCCGCGACGGCGGCACCGTGAAGCTGATCGACCTGCTGAACGAAGCCCAGGAGCGTGCCTACACCCTGGTGAAGGAAAAGAACCCGGAACTGGCTGAAGCCGACCTGCGTAACATCGCCCGCGTGGTGGGCATTGGCGCGGTGAAATACGCCGACCTGTCCAAGCACCGCACCAGCGACTACAGCTTCAACTTCGAGCTGATGCTCAACTTCGAAGGCAACACCGCGCCATACCTGCTGTATGCCTACACTCGGGTAGCCGGCGTGTTCCGCAAGCTGGGCAAGGACTTCAGTGAGGTCCAAGGCCAGATCAACCTTGAAGCGCCACAGGAACACGAACTGGCGGCCAAGCTGGCACAATTCGGCGAAGTGCTGAACAGTGTGGGCGAGAAAGGCACACCGCATATCCTCTGCACCTATTTGTATGAAGTCGCCGGGTTGTTCTCCAGCTTCTACGAGAACTGCCCGATCCTGACGGCCGACGACGAAGCGCAAAAGCAAAGCCGCCTGCGCCTCGCCGCACTGGCTGGACGGACCCTCAAGCAAGGCCTGGAACTCTTGGGCCTGGAAACTCTGGAGCGTATGTAAGTTGGCTGCCAAGAAAAAACCTGCACCCAAGCGCGGCGCCAGCCGCTACCAGGCACCGGCGAAGAAACCTATTCCCGGCTGGTTGTGGATGGCCATCGGCCTGACTGTCGGCGCCTTTATCGTGTTTCTGATGAAGCTGGAGCCGGGCAAGGGCGATGACGTCAAGCGGGTCAAACAGGAGCAGCAGAAAGCCACGAAAATGGCCGAAGCGAACAAGACTGTCCCCAGCCCAACCGCCCCTGTGAAGCCGAAATACGACTTCTACACACTGCTGCCGGAATCGGAAGTGATCGTGCCGCCCGACGCCGTGCCGGAGAAAACCCTGCCGACGCCACAAGTGCCCGTGATACCAACGACCCCCGTGACACCTGCGGAAGCGGCAAAAATCGATACCGCCCGGGCCCAGGCAGCACTGGCCGGGATTACCCCTCCGCCACCGCCTCCCGTCGCTACCACCAAGGCGGCACCGGTGACCAAATTCTTCCTGCAGGCGGGTTCGTTCCCCAAGCAGGCGGATGCTGATCGGGTGCGGGCGCAGATCATTTTGCTCGGGCAATCGGTGACGGTGGAGTCCGGGACGGTGAAGGAAGCGACCTGGTATCGAGTGCTTGTAGGACCGTTCAGCAACCGCGAGCAACTGACCGTCGCTCAGAAACAACTGGCCGGCGCAGGGTTTAGCAACCTGTTGTTACAACAGCGCCAGAGCCGCTGATTCCAGGCTAAACGCGAACCAAATGTGGGAGCGGCGGTGCGACGATTCGACTTGCTCGCGAATACGGCTGTAGCCGCTGCCGAGGCACACGGCTGCGATGGGCTGCGCAGCGGCCCAAGGGGCGGTCCTGCGGACATGCATCGCAGCCGCGTGCCTCGGCAGCGGCTACAGCCCTCCCTTCCTACAGTTGAAATCCCCCCCGTCACCCCCATATGAGTTCCATCAGGGCATTTTCGCCCCGCAGCGTGGAGACTCTCCCCTTGACCACCATCGTTTCAGTTCGTCGCCACGGCATTGTCGTCATGGGCGGCGACGGCCAGGTTTCCCTTGGCAATACCGTGATGAAAGGCAACGCAAAAAAAGTGCGTCGCCTGTACCACGGCCAAGTCCTCGCCGGCTTTGCGGGCGCCACCGCTGACGCTTTTACCCTGTTCGAGCGTTTCGAAGGCCAACTTGAGAAACACCAGGGCCACTTGGTCCGCGCCGCCGTCGAGCTCGCCAAAGAATGGCGCACCGACCGTTCCCTCAGCCGCCTTGAAGCCATGCTGGCAGTCGCTAACAAAGACGCCTCGCTGATCATCACCGGTAACGGCGATGTGGTAGAACCCGAGCACGGCCTGATCGCCATGGGCTCCGGTGGTGGCTACGCCCAGGCCGCGGCCAGCGCACTGTTGAAGAAAACCGATCTGTCGGCCCGTGAAATCGTCGAGACGGCCCTTGGTATCGCCGGCGACATCTGTGTCTTCACCAACCACAACTTCACCATTGAGGAGCAGGACCTCGCGGAATAAGCCGTCGGCTTTTTCTTGCTTGAGGACCGCCAATTATTATGTCCATGACTCCCCGCGAAATCGTCCACGAACTCAACCGCCATATCATCGGCCAGGACGATGCCAAGCGCGCCGTTGCCATTGCCCTGCGTAACCGCTGGCGCCGGATGCAACTGCCCGAAGAGTTGCGTGTTGAAGTAACCCCCAAGAACATCCTGATGATCGGCCCTACCGGCGTCGGTAAAACCGAGATCGCGCGCCGCCTGGCCAAACTGGCCAACGCACCGTTCATCAAGGTCGAAGCGACCAAGTTCACCGAAGTCGGCTATGTGGGCCGCGACGTCGAATCGATCATCCGTGATCTGGCCGACGCCGCCCTGAAGTTGCTGCGCGAACAGGAAATGACCAAGGTCAGCCACCGCGCCGAAGACGCCGCCGAAGAACGCATCCTCGACGCCCTGCTGCCACCTGCACGCATGGGTTTCAACGAAGACGCGGCGCCCACCTCGGACTCCAACACCCGCCAGCTGTTCCGCAAGCGTCTGCGTGAAGGCCAACTGGACGACAAGGAAATCGAGATCGAAGTCGCCGAAGTGTCCGGCGTCGACATCTCCGCCCCGCCTGGCATGGAAGAAATGACCAACCAGTTGCAGAACCTGTTCGCCAACATGGGCAAGGGCAAGAAAAAAAGCCGCAAGCTCAAGGTCAAGGACGCACTGAAGCTGGTGCGTGACGAAGAGGCCGGGCGCCTGGTCAACGAAGAAGAACTCAAGGCCAAGGCCCTGGAAGCCGTTGAGCAGCATGGCATCGTGTTTATCGATGAAATCGACAAGGTGGCCAAGCGCGGCAACTCCGGTGGCGTTGACATCTCCCGTGAGGGCGTACAGCGCGATCTGCTACCGCTGATCGAAGGCTGCACCGTCAACACCAAGCTGGGCATGGTCAAGACCGACCACATCCTGTTTATCGCCTCCGGTGCGTTCCACCTGAGCAAGCCAAGCGACCTGGTGCCGGAGCTGCAAGGCCGCCTGCCGATTCGCGTGGAACTCAAGGCGCTGACCCCAGGCGACTTCGAACGCATCCTCAGCGAACCGCACGCCTCGCTGACCGAGCAATACCGCGAACTGCTGAAAACCGAAGGCCTGGCCATCGAGTTCCTGCCGGACGGTATCAAGCGCCTGGCGGAGATCGCCTGGCAGGTCAACGAGAAGACCGAGAACATCGGCGCCCGTCGTCTGCACACCTTGCTTGAGCGCCTGCTGGAGGAAGTGTCCTTCAGCGCCGGTGACTTAGCTGGGGCGCAGAATGGCGAGGCGATCAAGATCGACGCCGACTACGTCAATGGTCACTTGGGCGAATTGGCGCAGAACGAAGATCTGTCTCGTTATATCCTGTAAGTCTTCCGGGAATGGCTGGTGTGGGAGCTGGGCTTGTGTGGGAGCTGGCTTGCCTGCGATGGCATCACTGCGGTGTTTCTGACACCACGCGGCGATCCCATCGCGGGCAAGCCCGGCTCCCACATAAGCCCGACTCCCACATTAAGTCGGTTCCTTCAGGATCATCTCTGAGCGAACCCAAATGACTAAGCTGCCCACCGCCATCAACCTGCACAAAGCCTCCAAGACCCTGTCGCTGACCTACGGCCCCGACGAGGTCTACCACCTGCCCGCCGAGTTCCTGCGGGTGCATTCGCCTTCCGCCGAGGTCCAGGGCCACGGCAAGCCGATCCTGCAATTCGGCAAGCTCAATGTTGGCTTGACCAAGATCGAACCCGCCGGCCAGTACGCACTGAAATTGACCTTCGACGACGGTCATGACAGCGGACTGTTCACCTGGGACTACCTCTATCAGCTCGCCGTGCGTCAGGACGATTTGTGGGCCGATTACCTGGCCGAACTCAAAGCCGCCGGAAAAACCCGCGATCCGAGCGAGTCGGTCGTCAGGCTGATGCTCTAGCTCAAGCCTCTTGCTCATTAGTGGGCATTTTCTAATTTCATCTGCTTGAATGCCCTGTCGCGTGGCCAACGATTGGCCCGCTTGCGAAAAAAATTAAACTCGGGTAACCAATGGAACTGGCAAGTTCCCTGCATTTGACGATGCGGTATCAACGGTCATCCGAGCAGCAGTACCTGGCTTGTGCTGTGTCGCAAGAGCAAGGACACAGCGGTACCCGGTACTCGTCTTTCGGACAATGGAGCGTCGTAGATGAGTAACAAGAATAACGATGACTTGAAACGCCAAGCCTCGGAAAACACCCTGGGGCTGAACCCGATCATCGCGTTACGCAAAAAGGATTTATTGGCTTCTGCGAGGATGGTGCTGACCCAAGCCATCAAGCAACCGTTGCACAGCGTCAAGCATGTCGCCCACTTTGGCGTCGAGCTGAAGAACGTGGTGTTCGGCAAATCAGAGCTGACACCCGAGAGCGATGACCGTCGCTTCAACGACCCGGCGTGGAGCCAGAACCCGCTCTATAAACGCTACCTGCAAACCTATCTGGCGTGGCGCAAGGAGCTGCACGACTGGATTGGCGACAGCAACCTGTCGGAACACGACATCAGTCGCGGGCACTTCGTGATCAACCTGATGACCGAAGCCATGGCCCCGACCAACAGCGCTGCCAACCCGGCGGCGGTCAAACGCTTCTTCGAGACGGGCGGCAAAAGCCTGCTGGATGGCCTGTCGCACCTGGCCAAGGATTTGGTGCACAACGGCGGCATGCCGAGCCAGGTCAACATGGGCGCCTTCGAAGTGGGCAAGAGCCTGGGCACCACCGAAGGCGCCGTGGTGTTTCGCAACGACGTGCTGGAGTTGATTCAGTACAGGCCGATCACCGAACAGGTCCACGAGCGCCCGTTGCTGGTGGTGCCGCCGCAGATCAACAAATTCTATGTCTTTGACCTGAGCCCGGATAAGAGCCTGGCGCGCTTCTGCCTGCGCAATAACCAGCAGACGTTTATCGTCAGCTGGCGTAACCCGACCAAGGCCCAGCGTGAGTGGGGCCTGTCGACCTATATCGAAGCGCTGAAAGAAGCCGTCGACGTGGTCACTGCCATCACCGGCAGCAAAGACGTCAACATGCTCGGTGCCTGCTCCGGCGGCATCACCTGCACCGCGCTGCTGGGCCATTACGCGGCGCTGGGGGAGAAGAAGGTCAACGCCTTGACTCTGCTGGTGAG
Source organism: Pseudomonas spelaei (assembly GCF_009724245.1). Classification (GTDB taxonomy): domain Bacteria; phylum Pseudomonadota; class Gammaproteobacteria; order Pseudomonadales; family Pseudomonadaceae; genus Aquipseudomonas; species Aquipseudomonas spelaei. Next base: position 185,364 of record NZ_WNNK01000006.1, read on the forward strand.
CGTGCTGGACACCACCCTGGACACCCAGGTGGCGCTGTTCGTCGACGAGCAGACCCTGGAAGCGGCCAAGCGCCATTCCTATCAGGCTGGCGTGCTGGAAGGTCGCGACATGGCCAAGGTGTTCGCCTGGATGCGCCCTAACGATCTGATCTGGAATTACTGGGTCAACAATTACCTGTTGGGTAACGAGCCGCCGGTGTTCGACATCCTGTTCTGGAACAACGACACCACCCGTTTGCCGGCCGCCTTTCATGGTGACTTGATCGAATTGTTCAAAAACAACCCGCTGGTGCGCGCCAATGCACTGGAAGTGTGCGGCACGCCGATTGACCTCAAACAGGTGACGGCGGACATCTACTCCCTGGCGGGCACCAACGACCACATCACGCCCTGGCAGTCCTGCTACAAGTCGGCGCAACTGTTTGGTGGCAAGGTGGAATTCGTGCTGTCCAGCAGCGGTCATATCCAGAGCATCCTTAACCCGCCGGGCAACCCCAAGTCGCGCTACCAGACCAGCGACACCATGCCGGGCAAGGCGCTGGACTGGCAGGAAAACGCCACCAAGCACACCGACTCCTGGTGGCTGCATTGGCAGGCCTGGCAGGCGGAGCGGTCGGGCAAGTTGAAGAAGGCGCCAACAGTGCTGGGTAACAAGGCACATGCAGCAGCTGAAGCGGCGCCGGGTACTTACGTTCACGAACGGTAAACATAATTTGCGGCGGGAATGAGGTCAGTGTGGGAGCTGGCTTGCCTGCGATGACATAGGCACATACAACATGAGTGTGTCTGACATACCGCCATCGCAGGCAAGCCAGCTCCCACATTGACCGAGTTTCGACAGGGAAATAGCGCGCCATTTCACAGGGTAAGCCCATGCCGCAACCGTTCATCTTCCGTACCATCGACCTGGATGGCCAAGCCATCCGCACGGCGGTACGCCCGGGCAAGTCTCACTTGACGCCGTTGCTGATTTTCAACGGCATCGGCGCCAACCTTGAGCTGGTGTTTCCGTTCGTCCAGGCATTGGACCCGGACCTGGAAGTGATTGCCTTTGATGTACCGGGTGTTGGCGGCTCTTCTACACCCAGTCGTCCTTATCGCTTCCCCGGCCTGGCCAAGCTCACCGCCCGCATGCTCGATTACCTGGACTATGGCCAGGTCAACGCGGTGGGGGTTTCCTGGGGCGGTGCACTGGCGCAGCAGTTTGCCTACGACTATCCGGAGCGCTGCAAGAAGCTGATCCTAGCGGCGACGGCAGCCGGGGCCTTTATGGTCCCCGGCAAGCCAAAGGTGCTGTGGCTGATGGCGAGCCCTCGGCGCTATATCCAACCTTCCCATGTGGTGCGCATTGCACCGATGATCTATGGCGGCTCTTTCCGTCGGGATTCAAAACTGGCGGCCGAACATGCGAGTAAAGTGCGTTCGGCCGGCAAGCTGGGTTATTACTGGCAACTGTTCGCAGGCCTGGGCTGGACCAGCATCCACTGGCTGCACAAGATCAAGCAGCCCACCCTGGTGCTGGCGGGCGATGACGATCCGCTGATCCCGTTGATCAACATGCGCATGCTGGCCTGGCGCATCCCCAACGCCCAACTGCACATCATCGACGACGGCCATCTGTTTCTGATTACCCGGGCCGAAGCCGTGGCACCGATCATCATGAAGTTTCTCCAGGAAGAGCGTTTGCGTGCAGTGATTCATCCGCAGCCGGCCCTGTAGCCGCTGCCGAGGAACGAGGCTGCGATGCGGTCCGCAGGACCGCCTTTGGGGGGCCGCTGCGTAGCCCATCGCAGCCTCGTTCCTCGACAGCGGCTACAGACCAACTATGGTTCTGAATTGGCGTGCTTGTTGATGGCTTGACGAAGGAGTGTTGACTCATGCGAGACAAACCCATGAAGGACGCGGTGCCCACCCCCGCCGCGTTCATCAATGCACAAAGTGCAATCACCGGCCTGCGTGGTCGGGACTTGCTGTCGACCCTGCGCAGCGTCGCGGCCCACGGGCTGCGCAACCCGCTGCACAGTGCACGGCATGCCATGGCCCTGAGTGGACAGTTAGGCCGCGTGCTGCTGGGCGAAACCGTACACGAGCCCAATCCACGCGACAGCCGCTTCGCCGACCCCACCTGGAAACTCAACCCCTTCTACCGGCGCAGCCTGCAAGCCTATTTGAGCTGGCAGAAGCAGACTCGCCACTGGATCGACGACAGCACCCTGAGCGCCGACGATCGGGCACGGGCGCATTTCGCCTTCACCCTGCTTAACGATGCAGTATCACCGTCCAACACCCTGCTCAATCCGCTGGCGATCAAGGAGCTGCTCAACTCCGGCGGCAACAGTGTGGTGCGCGGCGTCAGCAATCTGTTTGACGATCTGTTGCACAACAATGGTTTGCCGCGCCAAGTCACCAAGCAGGCCTTTGAAGTGGGCAAGACGGTGGCCACAACGCCCGGTTCAGTGGTGTTTCGCAGCGAGTTGCTGGAGCTGATCCAGTACAAGCCCATGAGCGAAAAACAGTACGCCAAGCCGCTGCTGGTGGTGCCGCCGCAAATCAACAAGTACTACATTTTCGACCTGAGCCCGGCCAACAGCTTCGTCCAGTACGCGCTGAAGAACGGCCTGCAAGTGTTTATGGTCAGTTGGCGCAACCCGGACGTGCGACACCGCGAATGGGGCCTCTCCACTTACGTCGCCGCTCTGGAGGAGGCGTTGAATATATGCCGGGCGATCACTGGTGCCCGTGAGGTCAATCTGATGGGCGCCTGTGCTGGCGGCCTGACCATCGCCGCGTTGCAAGGCCACCTGCAAGCCAAGCGCCAGTTGCGGCGGATCTCCAGTGCCAGTTATCTGGTGAGCCTGCTGGACAGCCAGATCGAAAGCCCGGCCACACTGTTCGCCGACGAACAAACCCTGGAAGCCGCCAAGCGTCGCTCCTACCAGCAAGGGGTGCTGGATGGTCGGGACATGGCCAAGGTGTTTGCCTGGATGCGCCCCAATGACCTGATCTGGAATTACTGGATCAACAATTACCTGCTGGGCAAAGAACCGCCGGCCTTCGACATTCTGTACTGGAACAACGACAACACCCGCCTGCCGGCCGCGCTGCATGGCGACCTGCTGGATTTCTTCAAACACAACCCGCTGAGCCATCCCGGTGGCCTCGAAGTGTGCGGCACGCCTATCGACCTGCAGAAGGTCACAGTGGACAGCTTCAGCGTGGCCGGGATCAACGACCACATCACACCGTGGGATGCGGTCTACCGTTCGACCTTGTTACTGGGCGGCGACAAGCGCTTCGTGCTGTCCAACAGCGGGCATATCCAGAGCATCCTCAACCCGCCGGGCAACCCCAAGGCCAACTTCGTCGAGAACCCCAGACTGAGCAGCGACCCGCGCGCCTGGTATTACGACGCCAGCCACATCGAGGGCAGTTGGTGGCCGCAATGGCTTGCGTGGATTCAGCAGCGTTCCGGCGTGCAACGCGAAACCCTGACGGCCCTGGGCAACCAGAATTACCCACCGATGGAAGCGGCGCCCGGCACTTATGTGCGGGTGCGCTGACGCCTTGGCTCACCGATCACCTAAGAAGACTGGATGAAAACCCGCGACCGTATCCTTGAATGTGCCCTGCAGTTGTTCAACCACAAGGGCGAACCGAATGTATCGACCATGGAGGTGGCCAATGAAATGGGGATCAGCCCCGGCAACCTCTACTACCACTTTCATGGCAAGGAACCGCTGGTGCTTGGGCTGTTCGAGCGCTTTCAGGGTGAACTGGCGCCACTGCTTGATCCGCCGGCAGATGTGCAGTTGGCGGCTGAGGATTACTGGCTGTTCCTGCACCTGATCGTCGAGCGCATGGCGCACTATCGGTTCCTGTTCCAGGACCTGTCGAATCTGGCCGGACGCTTGCCGAAACTGGCCAAGGGCATTCGCAATCTGTTGACGGCACTGAAGCGCACGCTTGCCTCGTTGCTGGCGCGGCTCAAGACCGAGGGGCAGCTTGCCAGTGATACCCAGGCCCTGGGGCAACTGGTGGAGCAGATCACCATGACCTTGCTGTTTTCCCTGGATTACCAGCGGATTCTCGACCGTGAAGGGGAGGTACGGGTGGTGGTGTACCAGATCATGATGCTGGTGGCGCCGCACCTGTTGATGCCGGCGCGACAGGCGACGGAAAGGTTCGCGCTGCGCTATCTGGATGACGCGCAATAACAAAAACGCCCGACCTTCGCAGGCCGGGCGTTTTTGTGTGTCCCTTGAAAATCAGGACTGACTGGAAGGCGTCGGGGTTGCCGGCGTTGCAGTCGGGGTAGCGGTGGCGTGTGTCGGCGCAGAGACCGAATTGGTCGATGGAACCGGGGTTGCAGGCTTGGCTGCAACGGCTGGCTTGGGTGCTGCTGGCTTCTTGGCTACGACGGGTTTCTTTGCCGCGACAGGCTTTGCAGCCGGCTTGGCAGCCACAGGTTTGGCGGCGGGTTTGGCCGCAACCGGTTTTGCCGCAGGTTTCGCAGCGGCAGGCTTGGCTGCCGGCTTGGCTGCAGCAGGTTTGGCAGCTGCGGTTTTCGCCGCAGGTTTGGCGGCAGGTTTAGCTACAGGTTTTGCAACCGGCTTGGCCGCAGGTTTTGCTGCTGCCTTGGCCGCGACTGGCTTGGCTGCTGGTTTGGCGGCGGGTTTAGCAGCTGCAGTTTTCGCTGCCGGTTTGGCGGCAGGCTTGGCAGCAGGTTTAGCGGCAGCTTTTACAGGCGCCTTGGCTGCTGGTTTTTTGGCTGCGGGTTTAGCCGCGGCCTTGACCAGTGGCTTGGCAGCGCTTTTCGCAGCAGGTTTGGCCGCCGCCGTTTTCACAGCAGGTTTGGCAGCCGGTTTTGCCGCTGCGGTTTTCGCCGCCACTGGCGCCACTTTCGCGCCGGTCAGTTTTTCGATTTGCTTGGTCAGCGTATCGACCTTGCTGTGCAGCGCCTTCACTTCATTGCGACTAGGGACACCCAGTCGCGAAATGGCACTGTTCAGACGCTTGTCGAATGCCCCTTCCAGTTCATCCCACTTGCCCAGTGCCTGGTCTTTTACAGCACCGAGCCGGGACTTGGCGGAACCTTTCGCTGCATCGACTTGTTTACCGACAGTGGTCTTGGTCAACTTCTCGGCTTTCTCGCCGTCTTTAACCAAAGTCTCGAAGTATTTACCGCCGTCACTGCTGACCTTCGAGTACACGCCTAAACCAGCAAGCCAGATCTTACGGGAGTATTTTTCAACTTCCCCGATCCACGAGCTGCCTTCTTTCTGAGTTTTCTTTTGAACAGCCATCCCGTTGTCTCCTTAATGTTTACGCGCGACACGTTCGAGCAATGCCGTCAGCTCATCGAGCTTAGCAGAGAGTGTCTCCACGTCATGTTTAGACGGAATGCCGATCCGATTCAAGGTACTTGCAACACGAGTATCAAAAGCCTTCTCGACTTTATCCAGTTGCACTTCGACGCGACCTTTGACGCTGGAGACATTGCTCTTGACTTGATCAATCTGACTGTTGGCGGCATCAAGTTGTTCAATCACAACTTTTTTACCTTTACTTTCAACATGTTGACCGGTCTTTACGAGCTCTTTGAAGTACTCGCCGCCCTCACTTCCAACCTTGGCATATGCCCCAAGACCCGCCAGCCAGATCTTGCGGGCATAGGTTTTAACGTCGTAGAAGGCGTTAGTTGAAGCAGCAATTTTTTTCTTCAAAATAACTTTGGCCATGGTGCACCTCACGCATAAAAGGGTGGAGGAACTGCCCACAGGAGTTGAGGGCTCAGGCACAAAGTAGGCAGAAAAATTAGAAACAGCACCCTAAGAAGGTCGGTATCACGCCAGGGCCTTATCCAACGCCTTCTCGATTTCGGACTTGATGCTGCCACTCATGGCCGACATCAACAGGCCCAGTTCAACGTCGATACGCAGAGAGTCTTCCGCTACTTTCAGGGTGCCTTTTACCCCCGAGCGCTTGAGGTTCAAGGTATCGCCGGACCACGAAGGCTCCAGGCCATATTGATCTTTGAGTTTTTGCGCCAACTTGTCGGCCTTGGCCCGGGCAGCTTCTTTACCAAGAGTGTGGGCACGCTCAACGTGTATACGGGCCATTGGTATGACTCCTCTTTATAGAGACTTGAAAACCTTCCATGCGGCAAAAGGTCTCGGTGATGGCCTATCTTACCTTCACCCTTGCCAAGACAAAGCATGCCTTGGGGATTAGAATGTCCCGCATTCTCTTTTGGTGACAGCGATATGACTGATCAGCGCAAAGGCAGCGATGCCGAACCCACCACTCACTTCGGCTTCAAGAACGTCCCGGAAAGCCAGAAAGCGGAAAAAGTCGCTGAGGTGTTCCACTCGGTGGCCGCCAAGTACGACCTGATGAACGACGTGCTGTCCGGCGGCATGCACCGCCTGTGGAAGCGCTTCACCATCGAGCTGTCAGGCGTACGCACCGGCAACCGCGTGCTGGATATCGCCGGCGGAACGGGCGATCTGGCGGCCAAGTTCTCGAAACTGGTCGGCCCTACGGGGCAAGTGGTACTGGCCGATATCAACGGCTCGATGCTCAAGGTCGGTCGTGACCGCCTGCTGGACAAAGGCGTGGCCGGCAACATTGAGTTCGTCCAGGCCGACGCTGAAAAGCTGCCGTTCCCGGACAACCACTTCGACTGCGTGACCATCGCCTTCGGCCTGCGCAACGTGACCCACAAGGAAGACGCCCTGCGCTCGATGCTGCGGGTGCTCAAGCCCGGCGGTCGCCTGTTGGTACTGGAGTTCTCCAAGCCGACCAACGCGCTGATGTCCAAGGTCTACGACACCTACTCGTTCGCCTTCATGCCGCTGATGGGCAAGCTGATCACCAATGACGCCGAAAGCTACCGCTACCTGGCCGAATCGATCCGCATGCACCCGAACCAGGAAACCCTGAAGTCGATGATGGTAGAGGCCGGTTTCGACCGCGTGACCTACCACAACATGACGTCAGGCATCGTCGCCCTGCACCGCGGCATCAAGCCCTGATGCTGTTCGCAGGCCTGCTCGCCAGCGTTGAGCACGGCCTTAACCGTGTTCTGCGCCTGGACAGTACCGCCCTGGCACGGCTGGCGCACTTGAACGGCAAAGTCATCGCCGTCGACTGCACCAGCCCTGCCTTGCAGCTGTTTATCCTGCCCAGCGATGAAGGCCTGCTGCTGGCAACCCAATGGGCCGCCGATGCCGACTGCACCTTGCGCGCGTCCGCGCCCTACCTGTTACGTCTGGCGTTGAGCCGCGACAAAACGGCGATCCTCCACGGTCCGGACGTCATCCTGGAAGGTGACAGCACGGTGCTGATGGACCTGGCCGCCGTACTGCAAGACCTGGAACTGGACTGGGAATACGAGCTGTCCCGCTGGCTCGGCCCGGTCGCCACGCAACTGATCAGTGGCCACCTGCGCAGCCGCACACGCTGGTACCAGCAGGGCTTCGCCAGCCTGAACCAGAACCTTGCCGAATACCTGAGCGAAGAATCGCGCACCCTGGTCGGACAACGGGAGGCCGAAGCGCGCTTTCGTGAACTCGACCAGGCCAAACTCGACCTGGAACGGCTGGAGGCGCGCTTCGAGCGCCTGAGCCAATCCCTTGATTCAAGCGATAAAGCATGAAGCTGCTTGCCGTCCGCCGTTTGTTTCGTATCCAGCGCGTCGTAATCCGCTACCGCCTTGATGACCTGCTGTTCGCCCTGCCGCTGCCGTGGTTCTTGTTGGCGGTGCGCTATGTGTTGCCGTGGCGCTGGTTCCCGCGCAAGACCCTGGACCTGAGCCGTGGCGCCCGCTTGCGCCTGGCATTGCAGGACCTGGGGCCGATTTTCATCAAGTTCGGGCAGATCCTGTCCACCCGCCGCGACCTGTTGCCCGAAGACATCGCTGACGAACTGATGCTGTTGCAGGACCGCGTTCCGCCGTTCGATTCGCAGCAGTCAGTCAACTTGATCGAAGAGCAGCTGGGCAAGAAGATCAGCGAGGTGTTCAGCCGCTTCGATATCGAACCGCTGGCCTCGGCCTCGGTGGCCCAGGTTCACGCCGCCCAGCTCAAGACGGGCGAAGAAGTGGTGGTCAAGGTGATCCGTCCGGGCCTCAAACCGATTATCGGCCAGGACCTGGCGTGGCTGTTCATCCTCGCCCGCGCCGCCGAACGTTTCTCCGCCGATGCGCGTTTACTGCACCCGGTGGACGTGGTCGCCGACTACGAAAAAACCATCTACGACGAACTCGACCTGCTGCGCGAAGCCGCCAACGCCAGTCAGCTCAAGCGCAACTTCGAAGGCTCACCGCTGCTGTATGTGCCGCAAGTCTACTGGGACTGGTGCCGACCAAAAGTACTGGTGATGGAGCGTATCTACGGGATTCAGGTCACCGACCTGGCGACCCTGGCCGACCAGCGCACCGACATGAAAATGCTCGCCGAGCGTGGCGTGGAGATCTTCTTCACCCAGGTGTTCCGCGACAGCTTCTTCCACGCCGACATGCACCCCGGCAACATCTTCGTCAGCACCGTAAGCCCGTGGAGCCCGCAGTACATTGCGATCGATTGCGGGATCGTCGGTAGCCTGACGCCAGAAGACCAGGACTACCTGGCCCGCAACCTGTTCGCCTTCTTCAAGCGCGACTACCGCCGCGTGGCGCAACTGCACATCGATTCAGGCTGGGTGCCGGCTGAAACCAAGCTCAACGAGTTCGAAGCGGCAATCCGCACCGTGTGCGAGCCGATCTTTGAAAAACCGTTAAAAGATATTTCCTTCGGCCAGGTGCTGATGCGCCTGTTCCAGACCGCCCGGCGCTTCAATATGGAAGTGCAGCCGCAGCTGGTCCTGCTGCAGAAAACCCTGCTCAATATCGAAGGCCTGGGCCGCCAGTTGTACCCGGACCTGGACCTGTGGAACACCGCCCAACCGTTCCTCGAACGCTGGATGCGCGAGCGGGTCAGCCCGAAAACCCTGCTGGGCAACCTGCACAGCCAGGTCGAGCAACTGCCGCACCTGGCCAACATGACCCGCGACCTGCTGGAGCGCATGTCCCAGCCCCACGCGAAGGACCCGGCACCGCCGTGGCACACGCGCCGCGACGACTGGTTCCTGCGCCTGTTGGGCGCTGCCCACCTGACCGGCGGCGTGATCCTGGCCGCAGGCGGACCATTGAACGAACTGGGCCACTGGCCAGCGGGGATCATGGTCGCCGTGGGTATATATCTGATCGTGCGCCGATAGCCCGTCCGGTTATACACTGTCGCAAATTGCCGAGGCTGACAGGGCCCGGTTGTCGGAGTCGAACATGAAAGACTGGCTGGACGAGATCAAGTGGGACAGTGACGGCCTGGTGCCGGCCATTGCCCAGGACTACAAGACTGGGCGCGTGCTGATGATGGCCTGGATGAACCGCGAGGCCCTGAGCCTCACTGCCGCCGAGAACCGTGCCATCTACTGGTCACGTTCGCGTGGCAAACTGTGGCGCAAGGGCGAAGAGTCCGGGCACGTGCAAACCCTGCACGAGATGCGCATCGACTGCGACGCCGATGTGGTGATCCTCAAGGTCGAGCAGATCGGCGGTATCGCCTGTCACACCGGCCGTCACAGCTGCTTCTACCGCGTGTTCGAGAACGGCGAGTGGAAGACCGTCGAGCCCGTGCTCAAAGACCCGCACGCCATCTATTCGGCAGGACACTGAACATGACTGACACCCTGAACCGCCTGGCCCAGGTGCTGGAAGACCGCAAAGGCGCGGCTGCCGACAGTTCCTATGTCGCCAGCCTGTACCACAAGGGTCTGAACAAGATTCTGGAAAAGCTCGGCGAAGAATCCGTCGAGACTATTATTGCCGCCAAGGACGCACAGATCAGCGGCGACTGCAGTGATGTGATCTATGAAACCGCTGACCTGTGGTTCCACAGCCTGGTGATGCTCGCCCAACTGGGGCAGCATCCGCAGGCCGTGCTTGATGAACTGGACCGTCGCTTCGGCTTGTCCGGGCACGCCGAAAAGGCCTCGCGCCCGTCCGCTTGAATAATCTTTAGAGAGGAATTGCAGCATGGGCATTTTTGACTGGAAACACTGGATCGTCATTCTGGTAGTGGTTGTACTGGTGTTCGGCACCAAGAAGTTGAAGAACCTGGGCACCGACGTCGGCGAATCCATCAAGGGCTTTCGCAAGGCCATGAACGACGAAGAAAAGCCAGCCGACCCTGCCTCCAACCCGGTGCCACCGGCCCAGCCTGTACACCCGCAGGCCGCCCAGCCGATCACCGAGCGTCGCACCTTCGACGTGCAGGCCGAGAAAGTCCAAGAGCCGACCCGCAAAGACTCGTGAGCACTGACTAATGTTTGGTATCAGCTTCTCTGAACTGCTGCTCGTCGGCCTTGTTGCCCTGTTGGTACTGGGGCCGGAACGCCTGCCCGGTGCCGCGCGCACGGCCGGCCTGTGGATCGGGCGCCTGAAACGCAGTTTCAACGCCATCAAACAGGAAGTTGAACGGGAAATCGGTGCCGACGAGATTCGCCGGCAACTGCACAACGAGCACATTCTGTCGTTGGAACAGGAGGCACGGAAGATTCTCTCTCCGGTGCAGGAAACGCCCAAGCCGGTTGAACCCGTGGCCGAGCACTCCATTGCCCCACCCGTTGCGCCAACGCCGACACCGGTTGTCGAACCCGTGCACGCCACAGAGCCTGCACCCGCCACCCCGACAGAACCCGCGCCGGCGCCCGCTACAGCGCCCGCTCCCCACGACCCTACATTGCCGCCGCGAGCCCCATGAGCGCTGATAAACCGGAAAACGACCAGCACATGCCGCTGGTCTCGCACCTCACCGAGTTGCGCACCCGCCTGCTGCGCTGTGTCGCGGCAATCTTCGTGATCTTCGCCGGGCTGTTTGCCTTTACCCAGCAGATCTACACTTTCGTCTCCACGCCGCTGCGCAATTACCTGCCGGCCGGCGCGACGATGATCGCCACCGATGTGTCGTCGCCGTTCCTCACGCCGTTGAAGCTGACGATGATGGTGTCGCTGTTCCTGGCGATCCCGGTGATCCTGCATCAGATCTGGGGCTTTATTGCCCCCGGCCTGTACAAACATGAGAAGCGCATTGCAGTGCCGTTGCTGGTCTCCAGCATCCTGCTGTTCTACACCGGCATGGCCTTCGCCTACTTCCTGGTGTTCCCACTGATCTTCAAGTTCTTCGCCGCCGCCACCCCGGCCGGGGTGGAGATGATGACCGACATCACCAGCTACCTCGACTTCGTGATGACGCTGTTCTTCGCCTTTGGCGTGGCCTTCGAGATTCCGGTGGCCGTGGTGCTGCTGGTGTGGATCGGCGTGGTCGACGTCAAATACCTGAAGAAGATCCGCCCGTACGTGATCATCGGCTGCTTCGTGGTCGGCATGATCCTGACTCCACCGGATATCTTCTCCCAGACCTTGCTGGCCGTGCCGATGTGGATGCTGTTCGAGATTGGCATTCTGTTTGCCAGCCTGGTCAGTAAGCGCGGCGACCATCCGGATGACCAGCCCGCCGACGACGACCAGCCGCCAGCGACTCAGCCGTGAACCTGCTGCTGCTTGAGGAGGCCGACTTTATCGCGGCCGACCGGGTGATCCTGCGCGATCGGCGCCTGGTGCATATGCAGGAGGTCCACCGTGCGGCAGTGGGCGACAGCCTGCGGGTCGGACGAATTGGCGGGTTGATGGGCAACGCTGAGCTGCTGCGCCTGGAAGCCCATGAAGCGGAGCTGCGAGTCAGCCTCGATCAGCCGCCACCGACGAAACTGCCACTGACCCTGCTGCTGGCTCTGCCCCGCCCGAAAATGCTCCGTCGCGTCCTGCAAACCGTGGCCTCCATGGGTGTGCCACGGGTGGTGCTGGTCAACAGCTATCGGGTGGAAAAGAGCTTCTGGCAGACACCCTTCCTGGAGCCCGAGGCGGTTCGGGAACAGTTGATTCTTGGCCTGGAACAGGCCCGGGACACGGTACTGCCCGAGATCATTATCGAAAAACGCTTCAAGCCCTTTGTTGAAGACCGTTTGCCCGCCCTGACCCACGGCACCCTCGGGCTGATCGGTCATCCTGGCGACTATCCTCCCTGCCCCCGTGGCCTGGATGAGCCCGTAACCCTGGCCATCGGCCCGGAAGGCGGCTGGATCCCCTACGAGGTGGATCTGCTGGCCAAGGCCGGTTTGCAGCCGGTTCAATTAGGCGCACGCATCCTGCGGGTCGAAACCGCCGTCACAGCCCTGCTCGCCCGCCTGTTCTAACCCTGTAGCCGCTGCCGAGGTATGAGGCCGCGGCTACAGATTTTTCCCGATATGCCGATAGCCCTTGAATAAGTCCAGGCCTTGTTCAAAGGGAGTTCGCAGCATGTATCGTTGGTTAGCCGAGAATCTGGGGAATGTGAGTGTCAATCGCAAGCTGGGCATAGGCTTTGGCCTGGTGTTGATATTGACCGTGTTGATCAGCTTCACCGGCTGGACCGGCCTTGGCGGCGTGATCAGCCGTGGTGACAAGCTGGGTTTTATCTCCAGCCTCAATGAGCTGACCCAGGAGTTGCGCCTGGCGCGCCTGGACTATGAAATGCGCCGTGGCGAACAAGGGCCGCAGGCCGTCAACGACTTGCTGGGCCAATTGGACACCGGCCTGAAAACCGCTCGCAGCCTGATCGAACAACCCGCCGATATCGCCCTGATCGATGAGCAATTGGCCGCCGTTGACCAATACAAACGTGCGTTTACCGCCATGACCCAGGCGGGCGCCAACCGCGAAGACGCCCGCAGTAAGCTTGGTGATACGGCCGACAACGCAGTGCTCAAGGTCGGTGAAGTCGAGCAGTCGCTGCTGCAAGGCGACAGCGTCAGTCAATTCAACAACGTGGTCGACTTGAGCAAGCTGATCCAGCAGGCCCGCTTCCAGGTGCGCGGCTACACCTACAGTGGCAAGGTTGAAGCGCAGCAGCCGGCCCTGGACGCCATCGACAACGCCCTGAAGAAAATCACCAGCCTTAACGGCCAATTGCCAGAGCCCTTCCAGGCCAACCTGCAACACGCCAGCGTATCGCTGCAAGCGTACCGAGCCGCAGTCAGCCAGTATCGGGACGCACAGGTAGCCAGCACGGCGGCGATGAAAATCATGGCCGAGCAGGGCGAAATTCTGCTGGACCACAGTAAAAAACTCACCACCTCTCAAACCGTGGTCCGCGACACCGACACAGCACACGCCAAGAACCTGTTGCTGTTGGCCACCGCCCTGGCGCTGGTCTTCGGCATAGTGGCTGCATGGGCGATCACCCGGCAGATCGTCACTCCACTGAGCCAGACCCTCAAAGTCGCCGAGCGCGTGGCCTCTGGCGACCTGAGCCACAACCTGACCTCCCTGCGCCGCGATGAACTGGGCCAACTGCAACGGGCCATGCAAAGCATGACCGTAGGCCTGCGGGAATTGATTGGCGGTATCAGCGATGGTGTCACCCAGATCGCCAGTGCTGCCGAGCAACTGTCGGCGGTCACCGAACAGACCAGCGCCGGGGTCAACAGCCAGAAAGTCGAGACTGACCAAGTCGCCACCGCCATGAACGAAATGGCCGCCACGGTGCAGGAAGTCGCGCGCAACGCCGAAGAAGCGTCCGAAGCCGCCGTCGCCGCTGACCAGCAGGCTCGCGAAGGCGACAAGGTGGTCGGCGAAGCCATCGCGCAGATCGAGCGGCTGGCCAGCGAGGTGGGTAACTCCACCGAAGCCATGGGCCATCTCAAACGCGAAAGCGACAAGATCGGCAGCGTGCTGGACGTGATCAAGTCGGTGGCCCAGCAAACCAACCTGCTGGCCCTCAACGCGGCCATCGAAGCCGCCCGTGCCGGGGAAGCCGGGCGGGGATTCGCGGTGGTCGCCGACGAAGTGCGCAGCCTGGCCCAGCGCACCCAGAAGTCCACCGAGGAAATCGAAGAGCTGATTGTCGGCCTGCAAGCCGGCACCCTGCAGGTGTCGACCGTCATGGACAACAGTCGTGGCCTCACCGACAGCAGTGTCGAACTGACTCGCCGGGCCGGCAGTGCCTTGAAAAATATCACCCGCACGGTTTCGGCGATCCAGGCGATGAACCAGCAAATCGCGACCGCTGCCGAACAACAGAGCGCAGTGGCCGAAGAAATCAACCGCAGTGTGCTGAATGTGCGCGATGTCTCCGAACAGACCTCCGCCGCCAGCGAAGAAACCGCTGCCTCCAGTGCCGAACTGGCTCGGCTGGGGATCTACCTGCAAACCCTCGTGGGCCGTTTCAGGACCTGACCCCTCGCGGCGGCCATCATGGCTCCCGTCCTGACAGCTTGCGAAGTTTCCTACACGTTTTTCAGGTCGTGGATTACACACCTCACGCCGAATAGAAGTAGCGTTTCAACTCCCCCTGACCCGCGTCAGCCGGACTGTCGAAACGCTCTCTTTGATTCGTTGGAGGCTCACCATGTTTCGTCCACTGACCCGCGTATTAGGCAACACCAGCGTCACCCTCAAACTCACCCTTGGCTTCGCCCTGGTCTTGGCACTGAGCCTGGCTATCGCCCTGACGGGCTGGCAAGCCTTGAGCGCCTCACTCTTTCGCTCGCAATCATTGACCGTCCTTTCTCAACTGGCCGTGACGGGCGAAGAGCTGCGGGCTGAGCGGATTGTCTACCGCACCCTGAATACTCCATCGAGCCTGACCAGGATCGGTCTGCACATGGAGAAAATAGACGGCTACCTGGCCGAACTTTCCGATCGCCTGAAACACCCAGCCAGCCGGCAGCAGGTACAAGACTCGAACCGCCTGACAGCCAGTTTCAAAACCGCCCTGAATGGCCTGCCCAACCTGATTGAACAGCGTGAAAACGCCCGTGAGCAGCTCAAGCGCGGCTCCGTCCAGGCCAGTGACACCCTCGCACAGTTGGCCAGCGACCTGCCCAACCAGGACGACGAAAAGGCGCTGGACGCGATAGAAAACCTGCGCCAGGCCATGGAAAAAGCCGAAGACAGTGCCCAGGCCCCCGCCTGGGCAGCCGCCTCACTGGAAGCCTATGCCCAAGCTGTCGCTGACGCGTTCCAG
This sequence comes from Pseudomonas spelaei, assembly GCF_009724245.1. Classification (GTDB taxonomy): domain Bacteria; phylum Pseudomonadota; class Gammaproteobacteria; order Pseudomonadales; family Pseudomonadaceae; genus Aquipseudomonas; species Aquipseudomonas spelaei. Next base: position 200,468 of record NZ_WNNK01000006.1, read on the forward strand.
GCACTCGACAGCGCTCAGGCCGTCGTAGCGACTCTGCCGGTGGACGCAACTTCGCTGAAAAATGCCGTGCTCGATTACCGCACCCAACTGACCCGACTCAAGGAGGCTCAGGTCACCACCGAAACTACCCAGAATCAACTGGAGCAATGGCTCGATCAATTGCTCAAACAAAGCGACCTGCTGAGCCAGTACCAGACCGAACAACGTGACAAAGAAGCCGACCAGGCCCGCACCCTAATGCTCAATGTCACCGCTGCCGCGCTACTGCTGGGCGCCTTGGCCGCGTGGCTGATCTCCGGGCAGATCGTCACCCCGTTACGCCAGGCCCTACTGACCGCCAACCGGATTGCCGAGGGCGACCTGAGCCACGACATCCAGACCTCGCGCCGGGACGAGCTGGGGCAACTGCAACGCAGTATCGGACAAATGACCATCAACCTGCGGGGCTTGATCAGCGGTATCAGCGACAACGCCCGGCAGGTCGCCAGCGCCGCCGAGCAATTGTCTGCCGTCACCCAACAGACCCGAAGCGGAATCGACGACCAGAAACAGGAAACCGAACAGGTCGCCACCGCGATGAACCAAATGCTCGCCACCTCCCAGGAAGTCGCGCGCCATGCCGAGCAAGCCTCGGCGGCGGCCACCGAAGCTGACCGGCAGGCGGGCATGGGTGATCAGGTGGTGGCTGAAGCGATTACTCACATCGAACACCTGGCCCAGGAAATGTCCCGCTCAAGCCAGGCAATGCAAGGCTTGCAACAGGAAAGCCAGAAAATTGGCAGCGTATTGGACGTGATCAAATCCGTCTCGGAACAGACCAATCTGCTCGCGCTCAATGCGGCGATAGAGGCGGCTCGCGCTGGTGAAGCAGGCCGGGGCTTTGCCGTGGTGGCCGATGAAGTGCGCAGCTTGGCACAACGTACGCAGCAATCAGCCGAGGAAATCGAAGAGCTGATTGGCAGCCTGCACAGGGGCACACAGCAGGTCGCAGACATCATGGACAACAGCCGCAACCTCACCGACAACAGTGTCGAACTGACTCGCCGTGCCGGCGATGCCCTGGCCAGCATCACCCGCACCGTGTCGGTGATCCAGGAGATGAACCCGCAGATCGCCGCTGCCGCCGAGGAGCAAACAGCCGTCGCCGAGGAAATCAACCGCAGCGTGCTGAAGGTTAAGGATGTGTCGGAGCAGACCTCGGCCGCCAGTCAGGAGACAGCCGACGCCAGTGTAGAACTGGCGCGACTGGGAGCGGAGTTGCAGGTGTGGGTGGGCAAGTTCAAGGTGTGACCCGTTACAGGACCTGACGCAAAAACGCCTGGGCCCGCGGATCCTTCGGTGCGTCGAAGAACTGCGCCGGGGCGGCGTCTTCCAGCAGTTTGCCATGATCGAAGAACAGCACCCGGTCCGCCACTTCGCGGGCAAAGCCCATTTCGTGGGTCACGCAGACCATGGTCATGCCTTCCAGGGCCAGGGTCTTCATGACGTCCAGCACTTCGCCGACCATTTCCGGGTCCAGCGCCGAGGTGGGCTCGTCGAACAGCATCACCTTCGGCTCCATGGCCAACGCACGGGCAATGGCTACGCGCTGCTGCTGGCCGCCGGAAAGCCGCGACGGAAACTCGTTGGCTTTCTGGGCTATCCCGACCTTTTCCAGCAAGGCCAGGGCCTTGGCTTCACGCTCTTTCTTGCCGCGCTTGCGCACGACCTTTTGCGCCAGGCAGAGGTTTTCCAGCACAGTCATGTGCGGGAACAGGTTGAAATGCTGGAACACCATGCCGACTTCACGGCGGTAGGCGTTCACATCCGTCTTCGGATCAGCCAGTTGCAGGCCGTCGATGCTCACCGAACCCGAATCGAACGCTTCCAGGCCATTGAGGCAGCGCAGGAAGGTCGACTTGCCAGAACCGGACGGACCGATCACCACCAGCACTTCACCCTTGGCCACCTGAGTGGTGACGTTATCCACCGCACGGACCACATGCCCACGGGTGTCGAAGACTTTTACCAGATCGCGGACTTCAATCACTTTGCGCGAGCCTCCGCTCAAGCCGACTGGCGATTTTCGACAGCGGCAGGTTGATCAGCAGGTACAGGCCTGCAACGCAGAACAGGATCTCAAACGGCGAGAACGAGGTGGTGATCACTTCGCGCCCGCTCTTGAGCAGTTCGGTAATAGCGATGACCGACACCAGGGAGGTGTCCTTGACCAGGCTGATAAATTGCCCGGCCAGTGGCGGCAGCACACGCTTGAGCGCTTGCGGCAATACCACATGGCGCATCGACTGGCCGGCACTCAGGCCCAGGGAGCGGGCCGCTTCATTCTGGCCACGGGCAATCGACTGCACCCCGGCACGAATGATTTCCGCCACGTAGGCACCGGTAAACAGCGACAAGGCGGCGATCCCGGCGAATTCCCGGGACAGGTTCAACACCGTGCCAATGAAGAAGTAGAAAATGAAAATCTGCACCAATAGCGGCGTACCGCGTACCAGTTCGACGTAGATCGTCGACAGATCCCGCAAGGTCGGGTTGTTTGAAAGACGACACAGCCCCGTGGCCAGACCGATCAGCAGGCCGAGAATACCGGACACCACCGACAGCCATAAGGTGGTCCACAAACCCCACATCAGCGGGCCCAGCGCCCAATGCCGGTTTACGCCAACCACATCGCCTTCAGCCACATCGTCGCCGCGCGCTACTTGCAGACTGTTGTCGGCAACCGTCAGGTGCTGTTCGACACCCGCGTCGTTGCGCAGGGTGACTTCGGCCACATCGCCTTTGCGTACCAGTTCAACGACGGTGGAAATGTCCGCTGCACGCTGGGACTCTTCAGCCTGATAAGCGAAGTACTGCGGCACGCGATTCCAGCGCCATTCGTAGGACATCAGCGAGGTGGCGTAGTACAGCGCGCCAGCCAGGCCGACCAGCACGACCACCGTCAGCAGGTGCCAGGGCCATTGGGCTTTTTTCTGTTTCATTTCAGGTTCCGGGATTGATGTCGCCTGTCAGGTCGCCTTCGCAGGCAAGCCAGCTCCCACCTGGATTGATGTCCACCCTGACAACTCGGTCAAATGTGGGAGCTGGCTTGCCTGCGATGAAGACGACGCGGCACTAGCTTTATTCCATGTCCTTGAGCCACTCGGAGCTCTTGAACCACTTGTCATGGATGCGATCGTAGGTGCCGTCGTTACGGATCTGGTGCAGGAAGTTGTTGATGAAGTTGATGCTGTCGTAATCGCCTTTCTTCAACCCAAACGCCAAGGGTTCGAAGGTGAAGGGTTCTTCAAGGAACACCAGCTTGCCGTTGCCGACTTTTTTCTCGGCGACCACGTTATACGGCGCGTCATACACGAAGGCATCGGCCTTGCCGTTCACCACGTCGAGCACCGCTTCCTGTTCGTTGTCGTAACCGTGGTACTTGGCCTTGGAAATCAGCTTTTTGGCAACCATCTCACCGGTGGTGCCGAGCTTGGAGGTCAGGCGGTACTTCTCATCGTTCAGGTCTTTGTAGGACTTGATGGTGCCTTCCAGTTCCTTGCGAATCAGCAGGGTCTGGCCAACAACGATGAAGGGTTCGCTGAAGTTCAGGCGCAGGTTGCGTTCCTGGGTCAGGGTCATGCCGCTGCCGATCATGTCGAACTTGTCGGTCAGCAGGGCCGGAATAATGCCGTCGTAGCCGGTGGAGATCGGCTCGAACTTGACGCCCATGGACTTGGCCATGGCCTTGAGGATGTCGACTTCAAAGCCGATGATTTCACCGCGTTTGTTGGTCATCTGGAAGGGCATGTAGGTCGGGTCCATGCCGACTTTCAGTGTCCCACGCTTGACGGCATCATCGATGGCACCGGCGTGTGCCGCATTGACCGCTACCAGCGCCGAGACGCCAAGCAGCAGCATCGAAAGATACTTTTTCATCATCAAGTCCCCTGAACTCATTTTATTGTGAGGTCGGCGCGCAAAGGGCTGCACCATTTCGGGGTGCGATGCTAACCCACTCGCCCAATAGCACAAAGGTCTAGCCCATGTTTGTTGGGGGATATGACAGAAAAAGCGCACAAATACAGTGACGGCAGCGCGGGTAGAGCGTTCGCGGCAAGCGCTCAAGCCTCGCCAGATGTGTAAGCAGTTATGACTTTCAATCAATTTCCGCCAGCCAATCCGTGTCCTTGAACCACTTATCGTGCAGGCGATCGTAGGTGCCATCCTGGGCAATCTGATTGAGAAAATGATTGATCCAGTTGAGGCTGTCGTAATCGCCCTTTCTCAGGCCAAACGCCAGGGGCTCGTAGGTGAACGGTTGTTCCAACGCCAGCAGCTGGCTGTTTTCCGGCCGGGTAAGGGCGATCAGGTTATAGGGCGCGTCATGGATAAAGGCGTCGGCCTTGCCCTCGACCACCTGGCGAACGCCCTCTTCCGGGGTTGGAAAACTGCGCAACTGTGCAGTACCCAGAAACCGTTTGGCCGCCGCCTCCCCTGTGGTGCCTTCGGTTGCAACGATCCGATAACCCGCTTCGTTCAAGTCTTCGATGCTGCCGACCTTGCCTGCCCACCGAGGATGAAGCAGCACCGTCTGCCCGACGATGATGAACGAATCGCTGAAATTGAGCGCAAGGTTGCGCTCCTGGGTCACGGTCATACCGCTGCCGATCATGTCGAACTGGCTGGCAATCAGCCCTGGAACCAGCTCGGTGTAAGGCACCGTTACCAGATCCAGCTTCACCCCCAGGGACTTGCTCATCTCCCGTAACAGGTCGATTTCAAAACCGACGATACGGCCCCGCTTATCGGTCATTTCGAAAGGGACATAGGTGGGATTAGTCCCGACTTTCAGCACCCCACGCCGGACGGCCTCATCAATCGCTCCGGCCTGCGCCAGGCAGCTGTGGGAAAGCGCAACAATGCCAAACAGCAGCACCGACAAATACCTTTTGATCATGAAATGCCCCTGTTCCATTAAGCACTCGCGCACCTGCTCATGCGCACTTCAGCGCAAAACAGGAGAAGACGAGTCAGATTTGGGGGGCGATCCTAACCCACTCCCCGGCCGGGAAGTACGGTCCACGTGATGGACTTTTGTTTCGAAATAACAAGGGGTTAGCGCAATGAAACAGAAAGGAAAAACGCTGTAGGAAGGAACCATCGAACGCCCCCGAGGTGTTAGCTCGGGGGCGTCAGACTCAGGCAGGCAGGGCCTGGGACGCTTGCGGTTTCAGAGGAAGCAATGGCGCATGAGGATCGGCTTTGACCGAGGCACGCCAAGCTGTCAGCCACTCGGCATGACCTTCGCTCCAAACCTGTTCATGCAAGCGAGCCAGGGCGACCGGGTCGCTGAGCAAGGCCAGGCGCTCGCCGTTGTTGAGGCCGGCAGGGCCGACTTTCAATGCATGACGAACACGCTCGATGCGCAGCCACTCAATCGGCTCGGCCTGACCATGACGGGAGGTCGCCAGGGCACAGGCCAGAGCGTTCTGCTGAGGATCGACCACCGCCCGCACAAAGCCGTCATTCAGCGCGTGCCAACGGTTTTCGTGGGTGTACTGGTCGGTCGACAGCAACGCCTGGGGCGGGTTGTACTCCTCAGGGATCAGGAACAGGCTCTCGTCGCGAGACTTGAGGCCCAGCTTGACCCGGCTGGAGATTACCGACACCGGAATCGACAGCATCAGCGAACCGACAATCGGCACCAGCCACCACAAGAAGCTTGGGTTCAACCACACCACCAACAGTGCCCAGAAGAAGCCGAGCAAGGTCTGCGGGCCATGGCGCTTGACCGCTTCACTCCATGGCGTGGAGTCGTCGTCACGCTGTGGCGAGTTCCAGGTCGCAGCCCAGCCGAGGAACGCGGCGAGCACGAAGCGCGTATGGAAAATCATCCGCACCGGCGCCAACAGCATGGAGAACAACATCTCCAGCAGCATCGACAAGGTCACCTTGAACTTGCCGCCGAACTCTTTCGCGCCCTTGGCCCAGATCAGGATGATGCTCAGCAATTTAGGCAGGAACAGCAGCACGATAGTGGTGGAGAACAGCGCCACCGCCTTGTCCGGATGCCATTGCGGCCACAGCGGGTACAACTGCCGTGGTGCCATGAAGTACTGCGGTTCCATCAGTGTGTTCACCGCCAGCAGTGCCGTCGACAGCACCAGGAAGAAGAACCACAACGGTGCCGACAGATACGACATCACCCCGGTCAGGAACACCGCGCGGTGCACCGGGTGCATGCCCTTGACCAGGAACAGGCGGAAGTTCATCAGGTTACCGTGGCACCAGCGACGGTCACGCTTGAGCTCATCCAGCAGGTTCGGCGGCAGCTCTTCGTAGCTGCCCGGCAAGTCGTAGGCAATCCACACGCCCCAGCCGGCACGGCGCATCAGCGCGGCTTCAACGAAGTCGTGGGAGAGGATCGCACCGGCAAACGCGCCTTTACCTGGCAACGGCGCCAGGGCGCAGTGCTCGATAAACGGCTTCATGCGGATGATCGCGTTGTGCCCCCAGTAGTGGGATTCACCCAACTGCCAGAAGTGCAGGCCGGCGGTAAACAGCGGGCCATAGACGCGGGTGGCGAACTGCTGCATGCGCGCATACAGGGTGTCCATGCCCGACGCCCGTGGCGCGGTCTGGATGATCCCGGCGTCCGGTGTGGCTTCCATCAAGCGCACCAGGCTGGTCAGGCATTCGCCGCTCATTACGCTGTCGGCGTCGAGGACCACCATGTACTTGTAGTCACCCCCCCAACGACGGCAGAAGTCGTCGAGGTTGCCGCTCTTGCGTTTGACGCGACGGCGACGGCGGCGATAGAAGATCTTGCCGAACCCGCCGGCTTCACGGCAGACGTCGAGCCAGGCTTGCTGCTCGGCGATACAAATATCGGCGTCGTTACTGTCACTGAGCACGAAGAAATCGAAGCGGTCCAGATCACCGGTCGCGGCGACCGACTCGAAAGTCGCGCGTAAGCCGGCAAATACTCGGGGCACGTCTTCGTTGCAGATCGGCATGACCAAAGCAGTACGTGCTTCTTTCGCGATCGGCTCGTTGCCGGCACTTTTCCCGGAAATACGGTACTTATCGTGTCCGGTGAGCAGTTCCAGGAACCCCATCAGCGCGGTCCAGAAACCGGCCGAGACCCAGCAGAACAGAATCCCGAACAACACCAGGATGCTGGTTTGCAGGGCGTAAGGCAGCACCTGGGTGGCCGTCTGCAGCAGGGTCTGGTTGCGGATCTCGTCAAAGTCGACGAAGGACCAGCCCTGGTAAGGCATGATGCCTTTCATGTACCAGCCTGCGACGATGGTCTGGCCGAGCATCAGCACCAACAGGATATAGCGACGAATCGAACCGACGGTGCGCCAGCGGGCAGCCGGCAACACGCGCTCATCCTTCGGCGGTGCCGGAGGATTGGTGCGACCGGTCAGGCGACGCCAGCCACGCACCAGGATATTGGTGCGCCAGGGCTCAGGCACTACCTTGGTCCGACGGATCGGCGGCGTGGCCTTGAGGCAAACCCGACCGCTGGCGTCGAGCGCCAACATTTCGGCATCTTGCAGCTCTTCGGCACTGTTGAGGGTCAGCCGACGGCCCACCGACGCTTGGGCAGCGTCGACAGGCGCATCGAAGGTAGCCGACGACAGGCGCTCGTGCAGTTCGGAGAAGGACGTGCAGCCCGCCAATTCGGCGCGCTGCTCATCGGTCATCGGGAGATGCGCCAGGTACTCGCTCAGAGTCTCTGGCTGGGCTTGGGAATTACTCATCGGCAGGCAACTGATAGCTCCAGGTCTCGCTCAGGACTTGTTCGGTCTTGGTCGGCTCTGGTGTGGCTGGGGCAGCCGCTTCTGGCTGCTTGGCATCCTTGTCCTTGGCTTCTTTCGCTTCCTTGGCGTCTTTCCTGGCCTGTTTCTCGTGCTGCTTGGCCAAGACCTTGTCAGCCTTGAGCACCTGGCTCGAAGCCTTCTCAGGCTCAGGTTTGACGATGTCCTGCACCAGGGCCGCACGCATCTCGGTAGGCTTGCCTGCATCCTTGATCTTCAAGCGCAGGGTCAGGCGCCAGCCTTGGGTATGCGGGTTGTAGCGCACGCTGTTCTCAACGATCTCGGCGTTGTCGCCGACGCTGACCTGGCTACGCACCGGGGCATCCGCCGGCAATTTCTTGAGGGCAGGCCCTTCGAAGTCCACCAGGTACGCCACGCTGCCGTCCGGCTGACGAATCAGGTTCGACTGCTTGACGTCACCGGTCGAACGCAGGGTCTGCTTGACCCAGGAACTGTCAGGCGAGTGATAGGCCGCGTCGTCCAGGGTCCAGTGCAGACGGTAGCTGACATCCAGCGGCTTGCCTGGCTCGGGCAGTTTTTCCGGGCTCCAGAAGGCAACGATGTTGTCGTTGGTTTCATCGGCGGTCGGGATTTCCACCAGGTCGACGGAACCCTTGCCCCAGTCGCCCTCAGGCTCGATCCAGGCGCTTGGGCGCTTGTCGTAGTTGTCGTCGAGGTCTTCGTAGTGGCTGAAATTGCGGCCACGTTGCAACAGGCCGAAACCACGTGGGTTTTCCACGGTGAAGTTGCTGACCGACAGGTGTTTAGGGTTGTTCAACGGGCGCCAGATCCACTCGCCGTTACCGGCATGGATCGACAGACCGCTGGAATCATGCAGTTCACGACGGTAGTTGAGGACCTTGGACGGCTGGTTGGCGCCGAACAGGTACATGCTGGTCAATGGAGCGATGCCCAGCTTGGTGACCTTGTCACGCAGGAACATCTGGGATTTGACGTCGACCACGGTGTCGGTGCCCGGACGCAGGATCAGGCGATAGGCGCCAGTGGCCCGCGGCGAATCGAGCAAGGCAAAGATCACCAGGTGCTTGTCACCCGGTTTTGGACGCTCGATCCAGAACTCGGTGAAACGCGGGAACTCTTCGCCGGACGGCAAGGCGGTGTCGATGGCCATGCCACGGGCGGACAAGCCATACACCTGACCTTTACCCACCACGCGGAAGTAGCTGGCGCCGAGCATGGTCATGATTTCGTCTTGCTTGTCGTCCTTGTTGATCGGGTACAGGACGCGGAAACCGGCATAACCCAGCTGTTCGGTAGCTTTGGGGTCAAACTTGACGTCGCCGAAATCGAAACGAGCCGGGTCGTACTTGATTTCCTGGACGCTGTCGGCGGTAACTTCGTTGATCTTCACCGGCGTATCAAAGTGCATACCCTGGTGATAGAAGGACAGCTTGAACGGGGTTTTCTGATCGGCCCATTCGGCTTTCTCATTGCGGAAACGAATTTTCTGGTAATCAGCGAACTTCATTTCGCGGAATTCGTTAGGCAAATTGCTGCGCGGGGCTTCGTATTTCTGCCCGGCCAGCTCTTTTGCCTTGGCCGACACATCATCCAGACTGAATGCCCACAGTTGACCGGCGCCGAACAGGCAAAACAGGGCGGAGCCCGTCACCAGTACGTTTCGTAACCGTTTGGCAGACAATTTTGGTGCATTACAGGGACTAACAATCACGAGCAACCCTCGCCGAAAACAGATCAAAAAACCAACGGCCAGCTATCTATATGCCAGGTTGGCGAGCAATGTTCCGACTCCGATGGGGCTAAATGATTCCCCAATGGCTGTCGGACAAAGCTCTACTTAAGTCAAATATGGACCAAACAACGCTGATCCCCGTAGCGCGCGATTATCTAGTAGCCCGCGAGACAACGCATCAGGGGCAGCGAAGTATTTGTAGCGAAAACCTGTGTTTTTAGGCATTAAAAGTCGTTTTTAGTACATTCAGGTCTGTAACAGGAAGGTGACCGGGCCATCATTGACCAAATGCACCTGCATATCCGCGCCAAAACGCCCCGACGCCACCGTGCCATGCAATTGTTGCGCTTGTAACAGCAGGTAGTTGAAAAGCGCTTCTCCCAGTGCCGGTGGAGCCGCCGTGGAGAAACTGGGGCGCAGGCCACTCTTGGTGTCTGCGGCCAAGGTGAACTGCGACACCAGTAGCAAACCGCCACCGATGTCCTTCAAGGACAGGTTCATCTTGCCCTCGCCGTCGCTGAACACCCGATAGTTAAGCAGCTTGTGCAGCAATTTGTCGGCACTCGCCTGGGTATCTGAAGGTTCGACGGCCACCAGCACCAGCAAACCCTGGTCGATCGCCCCCACAACCTCCCCCTCTACCTCGACCCGGGCGCCTCGCACCCGTTGCAAAAGCCCCTTCATGCTTCTTCAGGCGGTAGATCGAGCAGGCGTCGTGCCATTTCACTCGCCGCACGCACCAGTGCATCGGTGATTCCGGGCTCGGAAGCCGCATGGCCGGCCTCGCGAATAATCTGCAGTTCGCTGTTGGGCCAAGCCTGATGCAACTCCCAAGCGTTATCCAACGGGCAGATCATATCGTAGCGGCCATGCACGATTACGCCAGGCAAATGGGCGATCTTGTGCATGTCTCGAATCAATTGGTTCGGTTCAAGGAACGAGTTGTTGGTGAAATAGTGGCATTCGATACGGGCAATCGACAAGGCGCGTTGTGGCTCGGAAAAGCGCTCGATCAACTGTGGGTTCGGGCACAGTCCCAGCATACGGCCTTCCCAGGTGGACCATGCCTTGGCGGCGTGCATCTGGGCAATCTGGTCGTTACCGATGAGGCGTTTGTGGTAGGCGCTGAGCAGGTCGTGGCGCTCTTCCTGAGGAATAGGAGCGAGGTAGTCCTGCCAGTAATCCGGGAACAGGCGGCTGGCACCCGCCTGGTAGAACCACTGAATATCCTGGGGGCGAGCGAGGAAAATGCCGCGCACAATCAGGCCATGCACGCGCTCAGGGTGGGTTTGCGCGTAGGCCAGGGCCAGGGTCGACCCCCAGGACCCGCCGAACAGCACCCATTTTTCGATACCCAGGTGCTCGCGAATCCGCTCAAGGTCGGCCACCAGGTCCCAGGTGGTGTTGTTTTCCAAACTGGCCCGTGGAGTGGAGCGTCCGCAGCCGCGCTGATCAAAAGTGACAATGCGGTACAGGTTGGGATCAAAATAGCAGCGGCTGTTGGCGTCGCACCCGGCACCGGGGCCACCATGGATGAACACAACGGGCAAACCTTCCGGGGAACCGCTTTCGTCAACATACAGCACGTGGGTTTCGTCGACGGCCAGATCGTGCCGGGCGTAGGGTTTGATCTGCGGGTACAAAGTCTGCATTGCGCGCTCCGTAAGGGGTCGAGTTCATCCCTGGGGGGACATCTATTATTTTGCCGTCTGGCATCATAAACCCGAATTGTGCAATGAGCATGTCCTTGACGCTTCAGACTTGCGTCAACAGAACCTCGCGCAGATAGCCCAGCAAGTATTCGTACAACTGATCCACCTCGGGCACCTGCCCCCTCGCTCGCAAACAGCCATGAATCAGCCCTTTCCCCGGATACAGCGTGGCGGCCACGCCAGCCCCTTGCAGGCGTTCGGCGTAGAGCATGCCGTCATCGCGCAGCGGGTCGAATTGCGCCACGGCGATCAACGCCGGTGGCAAGCTACTGAAGTCCTCGGCCAGCAGCGGCATGGCGTAAGGTGATGGCTTCCCCGAGCCGCGCAGATAGAGCGTCAGGTAACACTCGGTGTCGCTGGTGCTGAGCAGCGGCGCATCGAAGCAGTCACGCCGGGAGGGCAAATCGGCAGCGCCGCCCAGCCCCGGATAGACCAGCACCTGGGCCCGAGGCAGCGGCTGCCGGTCATCCCGTAAACCCAGGCACAAGGCCGCTGCAAGGTTGCCACCGGCACTATCGCCGACAACTACCAGCCGCTGGAGGTCGATCTCGTAGGGTGTTTCGCATAACTGAATGGCCTGCCAGACCGCCCGGCAATCGTCGTAGGCTGCTGGAAACGGATGTTCGGGGGCCAGCCGGTAATCAATGGCGATCACCAGCACCTGTAGCGCGCTGGCCAGCTCAAGGCAGATGAAATCATGGGAATCCAGGCCACCGACCACCCAGCCGCCGCCGTGCATATAAAGGATGCAGGGCCAACCGGAGGGAGGCGTGGGCGTCGATGGTTGATAGCTGCGTACGCCCACGCCAGCCAGAGGGAAATCCGATACCTGCAACCCTTCGGGCTGTCGCGGGGTGAAGGCTCGGCACATGCGGTCGTAAGCCTGGCGCAAACCCGCCAGCGACGTGTCGTCATGAGTGAAGGATTCGGTTTTTTCAACGAAGGCGTAAAGCTGCTGGGATATCGAATAACGGGACATAAAAGAGATCGTCCTGAAGATGGAGATTTAACAACCACCACAGATCCAGTGTGGGAGCCGGGCTTGCCCGCGATAGCGGTAGATCAACCAACATCTTCAGCGACTGTCACTGCGCCATCGCGGGCAAGCCCAGCTCCCACATTGATCTTCGTTGAATCAGGGTTTGAGGCTGGCCTGTACGGCCGCTACGCCATCTTTCCCGTCAAGCGTCGTCACACCCGCCAACCAGCGCTGCAAGTCCTCAGGATTGTCGCGCAGCCATTGCCTGGCCACGTCCTGAGGCGTCTTGCGATCCATGATCGGCACCATCAGTTGGCTTTCCTGGGCAGCGGTGAAGGTGAGGTTTTCCAACAGGCGGTTAACGTTCGGGCAACGCTCGGCGTAATCCGGCGCGGTGACGGTGGAGACAGTGGCCGCACCTTCATTGGGTCCGAAGACATCTTCGCTGCCGGTCAGGTAGGCCATCTTCATATTGATATTCATCGGGTGCGGGGTCCAACCGACAAACACTACGAACTCCTTGCGATTCACCGCCCGCTGCACCGCCGCCAACATGCCCGCTTCGCCGGAGGCAATCAGCTTGAAGCCACCGAGGCCGAAGTGATTGCTGTCGATCATTTTCTGGATATCGGTGTTAGCCCCACTGCCCGGCTCGATGCCGTAGATCTTGCCGCCCAGTTGCTGCTTGAAGCGGGCGATGTCAGCGAAGGTTTTCAGGCCCGCGTCAGAAACGTACTGCGGCACCGCCAAGGTAGCCTGGGCGTCGGACAGGCTCGGTGTAGCAAACACCTTCACCTGCCTGGCTGCCAGGAACGGCGCGATGTTGTTGTCCATCGCCGGTTTCCAGTAGCCGAGGAAGATGTCCAGACGCTTGTCGCGGATGCCGGCAAAGATGATTTGCTGCACGGCGCTGGTTTGCTTGCTGTCGTAGCCGAGGCCGGTGAGCAGCACGTCGGCCACGCCGCTGGTGGCCACCACATCGGTCCAACTGACCACGCCCATGCGTACGGTTTTGCAGACGGCCGGGTCAGCGGCCATGGCGTTGGCACTCAGGAGTGCGGTGCCGGTGAGGATCAACAAGCAACGGTTGAACAGTCTTTTCATGAAAGAGGTCTCACTCGGCAGTTCTTATTGTCGGGGATGGCGTCTGACGCGCCGTACCCAACACCTTACCCAGCGAAACCTCGATAAAAGCGACCTGTGGCGACAGGGATTTGCACAGGGGCGACCGATGGTCACCCGTAATGCTTATGCCCCCATGCCAGGAACCCTTCCAGCAGTTCCTTCAACACCACCCGGGTCGGCTCAGCCAAATCCGCCCGATAACGGAACGGCTCAAACTCTTCCATATACGTGCACTGCCCCAGTTCCAGTTGCACCGCATGAATATTCTGCGCCGGGTTGCCGTAGTGCCGGGTGATATGGCCGCCCTTGAAGCGCCCGTTCAGCACATGGCTGTACTGCGGATGACCGGCGCAGATGGCTTCCAGTTGGCTGGCCAGTTGCGGATCGCAGGAAGCACCATTGAAGGTGCCAAGGTTGAAGTCCGGTAACTTGCCCTCGAACAGGTGCGGGATCACCGAGCGGATAGAGTGGGCATCAAACAGCAACGCGTAGCCGAACTCGGCCTTGAGCCGGGCCAGTTCTTCTTGCAGGGTACGGTGGTACGGCGTCCAGACCTGCTCCAGATAAGTCGCGCGCTCGGCCTTCGACGGCTCCAGCCCTTCGCGGAACAACGGTACACCGTCGAACAGCGTCGCCGGGTACAGGCCGGTGGTAGCGCCGACGTACAGCGGTTTGTCGTCAGAGGGCCGGTTGAGGTCAATCACAAACCGCGAGTATTCGGCAGCCAAGGTGCTGGCGCCCAGCTCTTGCGCAAAGTCATAGAGCGTGGGGATATGCCAGTCCGTGTCCGGCAAGCTTTGCGCCTCGGGAATCAAGCCTGCCTCAACGGCCGGCGTCAGGCGCAAGCCCGCGTGGGGCATGCTGATCAGCAGCGGCACACGGCCTTGTTTGAAGTTCAGAACCTTATCCACAACGGTACTCCTCATTCACAAAGGCAGCTTTAAACAGTGACGTCGACGCCGTGGCGCACGACGCGTTTATCCAGTTCGCCACCCAGCCAGTAAGCCAGGTCGGCAGGACGATCAATCTGCCAGGCGACGAAGTCTGCGACCTTGCCCACTTCCAGCGAACCATGGGTCTCGCCCATGCCCAAGGCGGTGGCCGCATGTTGTGTGGCGCCGGCCAGGGCTTCTTCCGGGGTCATGCGGAACAGGGTGCAGGCCATGTTCAACATCAGACGCACGGACAAGGCTGGCGAGGTACCAGGGTTGAGGTCGCTGGCGATGGCGATCTTCACGCCGTGCTTGCGCAAGGCTTCCATCGGCGGCAGCTGGGTTTCCCGCAAGAAGTAGAACGCCCCCGGCAACAACACCGCGACGGTGCCGGAAGCGGCCATGGCGATGGCGTCTTCTTCGGTCATGAATTCCAGGTGATCCGCCGACAGCGCCTGATAACGCGCGGCCAGGCTGGAGCCATGCAGCGACGAGAGTTGCTCGGCGTGCAGCTTCACCGGCAAGCCAAGTTGTTGCGCGACAATAAACACCCGCTCCACCTGCTCGGGGGAGAACGCCAGGTATTCGCAGAAGGCGTCGACGGCATCCACCAGCCCTTCGGCTGCCAGGGCCGGGAGCATCTCCTGGCAGATGTGTTCGATGTAGTCATCGGCGCGATCGGCGTATTCCGGCGGTAAGGCGTGGGCCGCCAGGCACGTGCTGCGCACGCTGACCGGCAGCTCGGTGCCGAGGCGACGGATCACCCGCAAAATCTTGCGTTCGCTGGCCAAATCCAGGCCATAGCCGGACTTGATCTCCACCGTGGTCACACCGTCGCGCAGCAAACTGCGCAGGCGCTTGTGGGCACTGGCAAACAGCTCATCTTCGCTGGCGGCACGGGTAGCACGCACGGTGCTGGCAATACCGCCACCTTTGGCGGCGATCTCGGCGTAGCTCACGCCTTCGAGCCGCTGCTCGAATTCACCGCTACGATTGCCGCCGAACACCGTGTGGGTGTGGCAGTCGATCAGCCCCGGCGTGACCCAAGCCCCTTGCAGGTCATGAACCTGGGCGTAGTCGCCGTTCGGCAGCTCGGCCCGTGGGCCGATCCACTCGATCAGCGTACCGGCCGTCACCATGGCGGCATCCTCGATGATCGAGTACTTGCCCTGGGCCATGGTTGCGACGTGGCAGTGTTGCCAAAGCGTTTTCATCCAACGTCTCCGTCAGTTATCGATGAGTCAAAGCCGGGTCGTAATGAACCTTGGCTGCTTGCCCGGCCGCCGGCTTGACCCACAGCAGGTAGGCGACGATCAGCAGCACGATCCACACGGCGCCGACCACAAGGGCGGCCTGGGTGTCCGGGAAATAACCCAGCACGCCGAAGATAAACAGCATGAACACGATGGCCGCCGCAGGTGCGTAAGGCCAGAACGGCACCGGGAATTTCAGGTCGGCGATTTGCTCCTTGGTCATCGAGCGACGCATCGCCACTTGAGTCACCAGGATCATCAGCCATACCCAAACGGTAGCAAAGGTCGCCAGCGAGGCGATCACCAGGAACACGTTTTCCGGGATCAGGTAGTTGAGCACCACGCCGCCCAACAAGGCGATACCCATCACCACCACGGTCATCCACGGCACGCCCTGTTTCGACAGTTGGGCGAAACCTTTGGGTGCATGACCTTGCTGAGCCAGGCCGTACATCATGCGGCCGGCGCCGAAGATGTCACTGTTGATGGCCGAGACCGCAGCCGAGATCACCACGATGTTGAGGATGGTCGCCGCCGAGCCAATGCCCAGATTGCTGAAGATCTGTACAAACGGGCTGCCCTGGCTGCCGATTTGCGGCCATGGATAGATCGCCATCAGTACAAACAGGGTCAGCACGTAGAACAACAGGATGCGCAGCGGCACCGCGTTGATCGCCTTGGGAATCACGCGTTGCGGGTCTTTGGCTTCGCCGGCAGTGATGCCGATGATTTCAATCCCGCCGAAGGCAAACATCACCACTGCGAAGGAGGCGATCAGGCCGCCGATGCCGTTAGGCATAAATCCGCCGTGGGCCCACAGGTTGCTCAGGCCGGTAGCCGGTGCATCCGCCGATGAATGAATACCGAACAGCATGATGCCGAAACCACCGAGGATCATCGCGACAATGGCCGCCACCTTGAGCAGCGACAGCCAGAACTCCATCTCGCCGAAGACTTTGACGTTGCACAGGTTCAGGCCGCCGATCACCAGGACGATGCCCAACACCCAGACCCAGCGGGCGACTTCGGGAAACCAGAAGCCCATGTAGATGCCAAAGGCGGTGACGTCGGCCAGGCAGACGATGATCATTTCAAAGGCGTAGGTCCAGCCGAGGATAAAGCCCGACATTGGTCCCAGGTAGGTGCTGGCGTAGTGGCCGAACGAGCCGGACACCGGGTCGTGCACGGCCATTTCGCCGAGGGCGCGCATGACCATGAATACGGCGGCGCCACCGATCAGGTAGGCCAGCAACACGGCTGGGCCAGCCATCTGGATAGCCGAGGCGGAACCGTAGAACAGCCCGGTGCCGATCGCCGACCCCAGTGCCATGAAGCGAATATGGCGGGCGGACAGCCCGCGTTTCAAACCCTTTTCTTGCTGGTGCATTTCTCGTCCCTAATTGTTCTTATCTGAGAAGGTGAAGCGCTGAACAATGGTGGGAGCTGTCGAGCTTTAGCGAGGCTGCGATAGCGGCGGGTCAGGCGACATTAATGCCAGCTGTGCCGACGTCATCGCAGCCTCGCTAAAGCTCGACAGCTCCCACACTGGATCACCTTGGCGACCCAGTTTTGAGCAAGGCGCTTACAGGCTCGGCAACAACTTCGCCGGCACCAGCTCATTCAAACAACGGCTGGCCAACAGCTCGCTCGCGGCGTTGATGTCCGGCGCGAAGAAACGGTCCTTCTCATAAAACGGCACTTTACCGCGCAGGATGCCACGGGCTTTTTCCAGCTTCGGCGAGGTTTTCAAACCATCACGAAGGTCCAGGCCCTGACACGCCGCCAGCCATTCCACCGCCAGAATACCGCGCACGTTTTCCGCCATTTCCCACAGACGCTTGCCTGCAGCCGGCGCCATGGATACGTGGTCTTCCTGGTTAGCCGACGTCGGCAGGCTGTCCACGCTATGCGGGTGGGACAATGCCTTGTTCTCACTGGCCAAGGCCGCTGCAGTCACCTGGGCGATCATGAAGCCGGAGTTCACGCCGCCATTGGCTACCAGGAACGGCGGCAGTTGCGACATGTGCTTGTCCATCATCAACGAGATGCGGCGCTCGCTCAGGGAACCGATTTCAGCGATGGCCAGGGCCATGTTGTCTGCGGCCATGGCGACAGGTTCTGCGTGGAAGTTACCGCCGGAAATCACGTCACCTTCGGCAGCGAACACCAACGGGTTGTCGGAAACAGCGTTGGCTTCGATCACCAGCACTTCGGCGGCCTGACGGAACTGGGTCAGGCAGGCACCCATGACTTGCGGCTGGCAACGCAGGGAGTACGGGTCCTGAACCTTGTCGCAGTTCTGGTGGGACTTGGACACTTCGCTGCTCTCGCCCAGCAGGTCACGATAAGCGGCGGCGGAGTCGATCTGGCCGCGTTGGCCGCGGGCAGCGTGAATACGCGCATCAAACGGCGAACGCGAACCCAGTACGGCTTCCACCGTCAGGCCACCACAGGCCAGGGCGGCGGCGAACAGGTCTTCGCCTTCGAACAGGCCGCGCAAGGCAAACGCAGTGGACACCTGGGTGCCGTTGAGCAGCGCCAGACCTTCTTTAGCGGCCAGGGTCAGCGGCGTCAGGCCGGCGACTTTCAGCGCTTCGGTCGCCTCCATCCATTCGCCCTTGTAGCGTGCCTTGCCTTCACCCAGCAGTACCAGCGACATGTGCGCCAACGGCGCCAAGTCACCGGATGCACCCACCGAACCCTTGAGGGGAATGTGCGGATACACCTCGGCGTTGATCAGGGCGATCAGCGCATCGATCACTTGCCGGCGAATCCCGGAGAAACCACGGCTCAGGCTGTTGACCTTGAGCACCATGACCAACCGCACCAGTGCATCGCTGATGGGCTCGCCGACACCGGCGGCGTGGGACAACACCAGGGAACGCTGGAGGTTTTCCAGGTCTTCACTGGCGATACGGGTCGAGGCCAGCAGGCCGAAACCGGTGTTGATGCCGTAAGCGGTGCGGTTCTCGGCGAGAATCTGCTCCACGCAGGCGACACTGGCTTCGATCTGGGCCGAAGCGCTGTCATCCAGGCTGAGGGTTACCGGCTGCTGGTAGATGGCACGCAGTTGGGCAAGGCTCAGTTGGCCTGGAATCAGGTTTAGCGCAGTCACATTCATGCTCCTTTTGAGAGTGTTGTTAACTACCAGTCGCTCCGGATGCTTCCGTTATCCGCCGCTGTCCTCTTTTTGAGTGACTGACGGCTTGGCACGCTGGTTATTGTTGGAAAAATTTTCAGTGCAAATTCGGTAGCGTTCGTTGCAGCAAGGCGGTGTCTTTCAGCAGCGTTGCCGCTGTAGCGATGTCCGGCGCCAGCCAGCGGTCCTGGTCGTAGGCCGGGACCTGTTCACGCAGCACGCGCCAGGCGGTATCAGTACCCGCGCCGAAACGTTGTGCTTTGAGAAATTCGAAAGCCTGGGCCGCCAGCAGGTACTCGATGGCGAGGATCTGGGTGACGTTTTCCAGCACTTGATGCAGCTTCAGTGCGGCATTGGTGCCCATGCTCAGGTGATCTTCCTGCAGGCCCGAGGTGACGAAGTTGTCGAGCACCGCCGGTTGCGCCAGTTGGCGGTTTTGCCCGCACAGCGAGGCGGCGACGTACTGCACGATCATCATCCCGGAGTTGACGCCGGGGTTGCTCACCAGGAAGGCCGGCAAGCCGCTGACGTGAGGGTTGATCAGACGGTCCAGGCGACGCTCGGCGATGGAGCCGATTTCCGCCATGGCGATGGCCAACATGTCGGCCGCCAATGCCACAGACTGCCCGTGCGGGTTGGCCTGAGACACCACGCGGTAATTGTCCGCAGTGCCGAGGAGCAACGGGTTGTCGGTAGCACCGTTAAGTTCGGTTTCGATCTGCCGGGTGGCGTGCTCCAACTGATCACGAGCTGCACCGTGGACCTGGGGAATCGAACGGATGCTCAAAGCGTCCTGAGTGCGAATCCCTTTACTGGTGGCGATCACTTCACTGCCGTCCAGCAGCGCACGCAGGTTAATGCCCACTTGCTGCATACCCGGGTGTGGCTTGAGGGCGATGATCTCTTCATCGAACGCATCGATCTGACCGCGCTGGGCTTCGAAACTCATGGCACCGATCACGTCGGCCCATTGCAGCAGGCGGTGTGCGTCATCCAGGGCCAGGCAGCTGAGGCCAGTCATGCACGGCGTGCCATTGACCAGGCACAGACCGTCCTTGGCGCCGAGCACCACAGGCTGCAAACCTTCGGCCGCCAAGGCTTCGTGCGCCGGGACGATGCGGCCCCGGTAGCTGACCGTGCCGACGCCCAGCAACGTGATGCCGATATGGGCCATATGCGTCAGGTAACCCACCGAACCCTGGGACGGTACCTGCGGGGTGATGCCATGGTTCAACAGCGCCAGCAGCGAATGAATCACCTGCGGGTGCAACCCGGATTTGCCGTGGCTGTAGTTGATGATTGCAGCACAGATGATTGCCCGAGTCTGCTCATCGCTCAATGGTGCACCCACGCCACATGCGTGGCTAAGCAGCGTATTGCGCGACAGCTGGCTCAGTTGCTCGCCTTCGAGCGAGACGTTGCACAAGGCACCCAGGCCGGTGTTGACGCCATAGGCGCGTTCACCGCTGGTGACGATGCGCTGGACGATGGCCTGGGCATTATCGATCCGCGCCCAGGCCTGGCCCGACAGTTCAAGGACCGCGCCGTGACGGGCCACGGCGACCACGTCCTGCCAACGCATCGGAGCGTCGGCGATGATGATTTTTTCAGCCTGGGACATTGTTGACCTCTTCATATTTTCTACAGCTTTGCCGGCCTCATCGCGGGCAAGCCCGGCTCCCACAGGGGAATGCAGTTCAAATGTGGGAGCTGGCTTGCCTGCGATAGCGCCAGCCGACTCACCACAACTAGCGGATCAGACCACCGCCGCCCGCCGCTGTACAAAGCGGTCCACATACTCATCCGCCGGCGAATGCAGGATCTCGCGCGGGGTGCCGACCTGGATCAGCTTGCCGTCCTTGAGAATCGCAATGCGGTTGCCGATGCGCACGGCCTCGTCGAGGTCGTGGGTGATGAACACGATGGTCTTGTGCAGGGTCTTTTGCAGCTCCAGCAACTGGTCCTGCATTTCGGCACGGATCAGCGGGTCGAGCGCACTGAAGGCTTCGTCCATCAGGATAATGTCGGTGTCGGCCGCCAGCGCACGGGCCAGGCCCACCCGTTGGCGCATGCCGCCGGAAAGCTGGTGCGGGTATTTGTTTTCGTAGCCCTTGAGGCCCACGGTCTCGATCCAGTGCAGCGCCCGTTCGGTACACACTTGCTTGGTTTCGCCGCGCACTTTCAGGCCGTAGGCGACGTTGTCCAGCACGCTCTTGTGGGGCAGCAGGCCGAAGCTCTGGAACACCATGCTGATCTTGTGCCGACGGAATTGGCGCAGGGCGTCCATGTCCAGTTGCAGGATGTCTTCGCCGTCCACCAGGATCGCGCCGCTGGTCGGGTCGATCAGGCGGTTGAAGTGGCGCACCAACGTGGATTTACCGGATCCTGACAGGCCCATGATCACGAAGATTTCGCCAGTGCCGATGCTCAGGGACAGGTCGTTCACACCCACCACACAACCGGTCTCGGCCAGCACCTGATCCTTGGTCTTGCCCTGGCCGATAAGCGCCAGTGCGTCCTTGGAACGAGCACCGAAAATCTTGAATACGTTTTTGACTTCAATCTTGCTGACAGTAGTCATTTGCTCGCCTCATGCCGTGGACGACCATAGGCCTGGGTAATGCGGTCGATGACCACTGCAAGAATCACAATCGCCAGGCCGGCTTCAAGGCCACGCCCAACGTTGAGGGTCTGGATGCCTACCAACACGTCTTCACCCAAGCCACGCGCGCCGATCATCGAGGCAATCACCACCATCGACAGCGCCATCATGGTGGTCTGGTTGATCCCGGCCATGATGCTCGGCAGGGCCAGGGGCAATTGCACGCCGAACAGTTGCTGCCAACGGTTGGCGCCAAAGGCGTTGATGGCTTCCATGACTTCGCCGTCCACCTGGCGAATGCCCAGGTCGGTCAGGCGGATCAGTGGCGGCGCAGCGTAGATCACCGTGGCGAAAATCGCCGGGACCTTGCCCAGGCCGAACAGCATCAGCACCGGAATCAGGTACACGAAGCTGGGCATGGTTTGCATGATGTCCAGCAACGGCATCAGCACCGAACGCAGGCGATTGCTGCGGGCCGAAAGAATGCCCAGGGGGATCCCGATCAGCACCGAGATCACCGTGGCCACCATCATCAGCGCCAGGGTCTGCATCAGCTTGTCCCACAGCCCGACCGCGCCCACCAGGAACAGCAGGCCGACAATCACAGCCGTGGTGACCACCTTGCGGGTGGCGTGCCAGGCAATACCGCCGACGATCGCCAGCATCAACCACCAGGGCGCTGCACGCAGCACGCCTTCCAGGTTGACGATGGCCCATAGCAGGGTGTCGGAGATGTGCCGGAACACATCGCCGTAGTTGGTCACCAGCGAATCAACCCAACTGTTGACCCAGTCGGCGATGGAAAACGTAAAACTCTCAGGAAACATATCGTGCTCTCGATCCAGTGGGTTGTGGCCAGGCGCCCGGCGGCCTGTGGAGACAACCGGGAACGCTCAACCTACAAGGCCGCGTCGATTTTCTTGGCTGCGTCGTCGCTCACCCATGCGTGCCAGACTTCAGGATGTTCCTTGAGGAAAATTTTCGCCAGTTTTGGTGATTCAATTCGCTCTTTGGTCATGCGTGCCAGGTTCTGGTTCAACAGGTCGATCGGCAGGTTGACCTTCTCCAGCACCGCCACCAGTTCCGGGGCTTGCTCGTGGAAGGTCTTGGACAGGCCGACCTTGATGGTCACGCTTTTATCCACGCCTGGTTTTTCTTCCAGCTTCACTAGGTCGACCTGGCCCATCAGCGGCGTTGGCGACCAGTAGTAAAACAGGATCGGCTCGCCACGCTTGTAGCTCGACAGCACCGCGGCATCCAGCGCCGGGCCGGTGCCTGGGCGGAAGTTGGTGTAGGTGCTTTCCAGGCCGTAGCTCTTGAGCATTTCGCTGTTGTCCAGCTCACAGGTCCAGCCCGCCGGGCAGTTGTAGAAACGGCCCTTGGACGGCTCTTCCTGGTCCTTGAACACGGCGGAATATTTGGCCAGGTCGGCGATGGTTTTCAGGTCCGGCGCCTTGGCTTCCAACTTGCGCTTGGCGTCACCTTCGATCACATAACGGGGTACGTACCAGCCTTCGATAGCGCCCACCACCGGAGCGCCGACACCGACGACTTTCCCGGCCTTCTCGGCCTTGTTCCAGACCTCGCTGCGGCCTACCCACTCTTCGGCGAAGATCTGGATGTCATTGCTGCCAAGGGCGTTTTCCATGGTGATGGAGTTGCCTGGCAAGCTGTCGGTTTTGCAGTCGTAGCCTTTTTCCAACACCAGTTGCAGGACGTCCGTCAGCAACATGCCGCTTTCCCAATTCAGGCCGGCGAACTTCACCGGTTTGCCCGACTCGCACCAGCCTGCCGCCTGAGAGGCGCCAGCGCTGGCCAGCAAGCCTGCGGCGAACAACGTGGTCAGCAGGGTCTTATTCATTTTCATTGTGTGACGCTCCCAATCATGAAATGGATTACGGCAGTCGAAAGGCGTCCTGCCTTGTCCACGTCCCATCAGGCCTGTGCAACCAGCCCGCTTGTCGTTGGTGTAGCGCCCTGCTCTGTCGGCAGGATCAGGTGTTCAGGAACTGCGCCATGCCATTTTTTGGCACACACGTAATACAGGGCTGCGGGCAGTACCAGACCGATGATCCAGGAAATATCCACATCACCCAGGGCCGCCACCAGCGGACCGGTGTAGAACTTGGTGGAGATGAAGGGCAATTGCACCAGCACACCGAATACATAGACGCTGATACCGAGCGGGTTCCAACGGCCGTAGCGACCGTTCGGATCGGCCAGCGCCGGCACGTCATAGCGATCACGGGTGATGCAGTAGTAGTCCACCAGGTTGATCGCACTCCATGGCGTAAAGAAGGCCAGCAGGAACAGGATGAAGGACTTGAACGCACCGAGGAACGAGTGCTGACCGAGCAGCGCGATCAGGGTCGCAGTACCGACGATGACCAGCACGAAAACCAGGCGCTGCAAGCGCGTGACCTCCAGGCGACCACGGAAGCCGCTGACGATGGTCGCAATGCACATGAAGCTGCCATAGGAGTTCAACGTGGAGATGGTGACCTTGCCAAACGCGATGCTGAAGTACAGCAGCGCAGCAGTGGCACCCGTGCCGCCCAAACCAACGATGTAGGCCACTTCGTGACCGGCAAATTGCCCATTGGACATGGCAGCGGCAAACACGCCGAGGATCATCGCCACCTGCGCGCCAATGACCGAACCTGCGCCAGCGGCCAGAAAGGTTTTCACCGAGGATGTCTTGCTCGGCAGATAGCGTGAATAGTCCGCCACGTAAGGGCCGAAAGCGATTTGCCAGGATGCCGCGAGCGATACCGCGAGCAGGAAGCTACTCCAACTGAAGTGGCGGATTTGCAGGAGTGCGCCAATGTCGGTCTGGCTCATCAGGCGACTGAACAGGTAGACAAAGGCAATCACACCAATGACGCTGGCGACACGACCGATGAAATGGATCACCCGGTAACCGAGCACCGTGACCAGCACGATGACACTGGCGAAGATCAGGATACCGACGCTGTCGCTGACACCAAACAACTGGCCCAGTGCCTGACCGGAAAGCACGGTCCCCGTTGCGGTGAAACCGAGGTACATCAAACAGACCAGCACGATCGGAATGGCCGCGCCATAAACACCGAACTGTACCCGGCTGGAGATCATCTGCGGCAGACCAAGCCTGGGCCCTTGTGCCGCATGCAACGCCATGACGCCGCCGCCCAGCAGTTGCCCGATCAACAGACCGATCAATGACCAGAACACGTCACCGCCCAGCACCACGGCCAGGGCCCCGGTGACAATGGCGGTGATTTGCAGGTTGGCACCCATCCACAGGGTGAACTGGCTAAATAGACGACCGTGTCTTTCCGCTTCCGGGATGTAGTCGATCGAACGCCTTTCGATCAACGGGGGGGTGCTTGCACGAGCGTCTTTTGCAGCCATGTGTGTTCAACCTCTGATGGATTGTTCATAAGCCTGTGTGAAACCTGCTTTCCTGTGGGAGCTGGCTTGCCTGCGATGGCATCACCTCGGTTTACAGATAAACCGAGTCGCCTGCATCGCAGGCAAGCCAGCTCCCACAGGAACCGAGCCGGTCCTTATTTGATCATCGGCAGGTTCAGGCCCTGCTCCTTGGCGCAATCAATGGCGATCTGGTAACCGGCATCGGCGTGACGCATCACACCCGTGGCCGGGTCGTTGTGCAGCACGCGTGCAATACGCTCGGCCGCTTCGTCGGTACCGTCGCAGACAATCACCATGCCCGAGTGCTGAGAGAAGCCCATGCCGACGCCGCCGCCGTGGTGCAACGAGACCCAGGTCGCGCCGCTGGCGGTATTGAGCAGGGCATTGAGCAGTGGCCAGTCGGACACAGCATCGGAACCGTCCTGCATGGATTCTGTTTCGCGGTTCGGGCTGGCTACGGAGCCGGAGTCCAGGTGGTCACGACCGATCACTACCGGTGCCGACAACTCACCGCTGCGCACCATTTCGTTGAACGCCAGGCCCAACTTGGCGCGCTGGCCCAGGCCAACCCAGCAGATTCGCGCCGGCAGACCCTGGAAGCTGATGCGCTCGCGGGCCATGTCCAGCCAGTTGTGCAGGTGGGCGTCGTCCGGGATCAGTTCTTTTACTTTGGCGTCGGTCTTGTAGATGTCTTGCGGATCGCCCGACAGCGCAGCCCAACGGAATGGACCGATGCCACGGCAGAACAGCGGACGGATATAAGCCGGTACGAAACCCGGGAAGTCGAATGCGTTTTCCACGCCTTCTTCTTGCGCCATCTGACGGATGTTATTGCCGTAGTCAAACGTCGGTACGCCCATTTTCTGGAAGTCCAACATCGCTTTAACGTGAACGGCCATCGATTGCTTGGCAGCTTTGATCACGGCAGCAGGCTCGGTCTTGGCGCGAGCGCGGTATTGGTCCCAGGTCCAGCCGGCCGGCAGGTAACCATTGAGCGGATCGTGGGCGCTGGTCTGGTCGGTGACCATGTCCGGGCGCACACCGCGCTTGACCAGTTCCGGAAGGATTTCAGCAGCGTTGCCGAGCAAAGCGATGGAGATCGCCTTGCCTTCCTGGGTGTATTTGGCGATGCGGGCCAGCGCGTCGTCGAGGTCGGTGGCCTGCTCATCGACATAGCGGCTGCTCAAGCGGAAATCGATACTGACCTGCTGGCATTCAATGTTCAGCGAGCACGCACCGGCCAGGGTCGCAGCCAGAGGCTGGGCGCCGCCCATGCCACCCAGGCCTGCGGTCAGGACCCAACGACCTTTCAGATCGCTGTTGTAGTGCTGGCGACCGGCTTCAACGAAGGTTTCGTAGGTGCCCTGGACGATGCCCTGGCTGCCGATGTAGATCCAGCTGCCGGCGGTCATCTGGCCATACATGGCCAGGCCCTTGGCATCCAGCTCGTTGAAATGTTCCCAACTGGCCCAGTGCGGTACCAGGTTGGAGTTGGCGATCAGCACGCGCGGAGCATTGCTGTGGGTCTTGAACACACCCACTGGTTTGCCGGATTGCACCAACAGGGTTTCGTCGTCATTGAGGTTGGTCAGGCTTTCGACGATCTGGTCGTAGCATTCCCAGTTGCGCGCCGCACGGCCGATACCGCCGTACACCACCAATTCTTTCGGGTTCTCGGCCACTTGTGGGTCGAGGTTGTTCATCAGCATGCGCAGCGGCGCTTCGGTCAGCCAGCTTTTGGCGGTGAGCTTGTTACCGCGGGCAGCGCGAATTTCGACGTCACGGTATTTTGTAGGCTTGGTAGTCACGAAAAAAACTCCTCAACGCTATGCGCGAACATGATTGGTGCGAAGAGGGTGTTCATGGACTCTTACGCACACATCTTTACTTGTACATACAAGCATATGCAATCAAGCGGCCAACTTGGCGGGCAAGGGTTGAAGATTTTTAATGAGAGGTGTGAAAGCCTTGGAGAATAGGGCTTCGCAGCTTGATGAAATTTCTTACAGATGGTTTTTGATGCGAGGGAGGCTTGTTACCAAGGCAAGGCTTTGCGCCATGCTGGGGCGTTCGGTAACAAGTTGGTGCGGGTAAGGGAACAGGCTTCAGGGTCTATGGAGATCAAATATGGGAGCTGGCTTGCCTGCTCCCACATTTTAATCGCGTGCAGTCAGTTCGATCACGCAGCATCGGCCGGTGACGGATACGTCCAACAGCTCAGTGTTGCCATCCAATTGCAGGCAATCGTGGCGGCTCAACAGCTCACCGAGTGCGGTCACTTCATCCGCCACGCTGAACACCAACAGCGTGTGCGCCGCACTGAAGAAACGCTGCGCGCCATCCATCCACTGCAACCGCGCCTGATAGCGTTGCGGCGAATAGATCAGGTTGAAATCACGGAGCGGCCCGCCCACCAACCGACAGGACACCTGGCTCTCCCCCTTGAATGGGAACGGGTCCAGCGGTAACAGCCCTCGCGTATCTTCGCCGTCCACCGTCAAGACCATGCCCGCACCTTGCAGCACGGTGATGATCCGCTGGTACCCGGCAAAGCTCGAGAACCCGCCCGACTCGGCAATATCGGCAATCGACAGGCGCCAGCCAAAACCGTCCAAACCCTCACCTGCATCGCGGGTGATTTCTTCGGTGCTGCCGCCGCCGTTTTTCCACGGCATGCGCACGTAATCGGCTGCGCGCCAGACTTTCACTTCACTCATTTACTGAAACGTCCTTCCAGGCTGTGACGGGAACCGGGGTGGATCAAACGGGCGGCGGTCACTGGCTGGCGGCCGGACCACGTACGGCGGCGGATCAGCAGGCACGGCTCGCCGGTTTCAATTTGCAGCAGCTTACATTCTTCAGCATCAGCCAAGATGGCTTCAACCACGTGCTCGCCTTCCGTCAACGGCGCGACCTGGTTCAAATAGGCATACGGCGTTTGCTGGGTGAAGTCCTGCTGCAAGTATTCCGGCGCGACCAGCGCGTTGACGAAACGGTCTTCGATTTGCACCGGGATATCGTTTTCGTAGTGCACGATCAGCGAGTGAAACACCCGCCCGCCCTCGCGCATTTCCAGAGCCACGGCGCGCTCGGAACCTGCCGCTTCTTCACCGAGGGTGATGACCTTGCACGTATGCCGATGGCCGCGGGACGCGATCTCATCAGCAATGTTGTGCACTTCAAACAACGCCGACTGACTCTTGGGCTCGGCCACGAACGTGCCGACGCCTTGCATGCGCACTAACAGGCCTTCGGCGGTCAATTCACGCAGGGCACGGTTGATGGTCATGCGACTGAAACCCAACTGGCTGACCAGCTCGCTTTCCGAAGGCACACGGTAATGCGGCGGCCAGTTTCCGCTCAGAATCTGCTGGCTGATCATCTGTTTGACGCGGGCATACAAGGGCGCCGGACTTTCGTCCATGTGGGCAGCCAGCGAGGAGTTGGCAGGCGGAGTCGGCACAGGAAATCCTTGCAGGTGAAAAAAGAAGCCTAGCTTGCCGGAGTTTACCGAGCAGGCAAACGTCTGTATATGTATATACAAATAACACACGATGGGGTGCACGAACCATGTCCGCTTTCTTTGCCGAACGCGCGCTGCTGCCTAATGGATGGGCCAATGATGTACGTCTTGAAGTCAGCGCCGACGGCGTGCTGACCAACGTTACGGCCAATGCCCATGCTGACGGTGCCGAACGGCTCAGGGGCCCGCTGCTGCCAGGCATGCCCAACCTGCATTCCCACGCATTTCAGCGCGCCATGGCGGGCCTGGCGGAAGTGGTTGGCAACCCCAATGACAGCTTCTGGACCTGGCGCGACCTGATGTATCGCATGGTGGGCAAGATCAGCCCCGAGCAACTTCAGGTCATCGCCCGCCAGCTGTATATCGAGATGCTCAAGGCCGGCTACACCTCGGTCGCTGAATTTCATTACGTCCACCACGACATCAATGGCCAGCCTTACGCCGACCCGACAGAGTTATCACGGCAGATCAGCCAGGCCGCCGCCAGCAGCGGTATCGGCCTGACGTTGCTGCCGGTGCTGTACAGCCATTCCGGTTTCGGCGGCCAGGCACCCAACGAAGGCCAGCGACGCTTTATCAACAGCACCGAGAATTACCTGAACCTGCAATCGCGCCTGCAACCGATCCTGGCAGCGCAACCGGCACAGCAATTGGGCCTGTGCTTCCACTCGCTGCGCGCCGTCACGCCGCAACAGATCAGCGAAGTGTTGGCCGCCAGCGACAAGACGTGCCCGGTCCATATCCACATCGCCGAACAGCAAAAGGAAGTCGATGACTGCCTGAGCTGGAGCGGCCGTCGCCCATTGCAATGGTTGTATGAAAACACCGAAGTCGATCAACGCTGGTGCCTGGTACACGCCACCCACGCCAATCCGGAAGAAGTCACCCTAATGGCCAAGAGCCGGGCGATTGCCGGCCTGTGCCTGACCACCGAGGCCAACCTGGGCGATGGGATTTTCCCGGCCGTGGACTTCCTGGCTCAGGGCGGGCGCATGGGGATTGGTTCCGACAGCCATGTCTCACTGAGCGTGGTGGAAGAATTGCGTTGGCTGGAATACGGCCAGCGCCTGCGGGATCAGCGGCGTAACCGGCTGTACCGCAGCGATCAACCGATGGTCGGCCGTACGCTGTTTGATGCCGCGCTCGACGGCGGCGCCCAGGCGTTGGGGCAGCCGATTGGTCGACTGGAAGTCGGCAAGCGTGCCGATTGGCTGGTGCTGGACGGCAACGATCCGTACCTGGCAACCGCCAGTAAAGACGGGATTCTGAATCGCTGGCTGTTTGCCGGTGGGGATCGGCAAGTGCGCGATGTACTGGTCAACGGCCAGTGGGTGATTCGCGACGGGCATCATGCTGGCGAAGAAGACAGCAGCCGGGCGTTTACTCAGGTCTTGCGGGATTTGTTGACTTAAGAACGACACATAACAAATGTGGGAGCTGGCTTGCCTGCGATGCAGACACCTCGGTGTGTCAGTCACACCACGGTGATGCTATCGCAGGCAAGCCAGCTCCCACATTGAATCGGCGTTAAGCGCGGATCACTGCGAAGTCTTCGCCATCTGCTTGTCCGACGTGCGCCAGATCAAGCGAGTAGTGTCGTAACCCTGTTGCCGCGCCCTGCTCAGCAGGTCTTCGCGTGTGTCGGCGCTGACCGTCGGCGTGCGGGACAACAGCCACATATAACGCCGGCTCGGGCTACCGACGATGGCGGTCTTGTAGTCATCACTGACATACAACACCCAGTAATCGCCCTTGGCGACGCCCGGCAGCAACGCGGTAAACCAATTATTGAATTCCACCCAGAGCTTGTCGGTCTTGCCGGCAACCTGCGGCGTGGCCGTGCCCTTGGCTTCTTCCCACTTCCAGTCAGCCGTCAGGCAGCGGTTGAACACTGACATGTCGCCATCGGGCAGTAAGGAATAGCGGGCTTCGGACTGCTCGCAATTGCGCTGGAAGTACATCGGC
Source organism: Pseudomonas spelaei (assembly GCF_009724245.1). GTDB lineage: Bacteria > Pseudomonadota > Gammaproteobacteria > Pseudomonadales > Pseudomonadaceae > Aquipseudomonas > Aquipseudomonas spelaei. Next base: position 230,634 of record NZ_WNNK01000006.1, read on the forward strand.
AAACGGGCCAACTCGTACCACGTGCCCTGGTAACGATGGAGATTGACGCTGCCAACAGTCTTGGGTTGCAGATCATCGCCAGAATGGCTGGCGCAGCCCGCCAAAAACAGGCTGGCGCAGAGGTAGAGAACAAAACGCATCATTGTTTTTCTCCCGCAGGCTTTCGCCCCGGTTTACTTCAGGCCTTGCCCGGAAAACATCAGAACTTTGTCACCGGCGTACTGCACGCTGATAAAGCTGTTTTTATCGCCCCAAGTGCAGCTGGACATACCCAGCGCGCCGGAACAATCAGTCGGCTTACCCAGCAACGACTCCACCTCGGCCTTGGGCATGCCTGCCGAAAGCTTCGTGTAATTTTCTTGGGTGACCTTGCTGCAAGCGGCTAACAGCACGCAAAACGACAACAGGGCAAGACGGCGTAACGACATGGAATAGCTCCTGGAGAGACAAAGCAGCCTGGGGGGTCTGCCAGAAGCTTAGAAGGGAAAAGGGGGGTCTGGTTCCCGACAAGCGAAAACAAAAAAGCCCCGAAAACGCTGAAACGTTTCGGGGCTTTGGCTTACCGCAACGACTTACGCCTTGTGATAACCCGTCACACGCGCAACTTCTTCCTTCGAACCCAGGAACACCGCGACACGCTGGTGCAGGCCTTCAGGCTGGATGTCGAGAATACGCTGGTGGCCGTCGGTGGACGCACCGCCCGCCTGCTCTACCAGGAATGACATCGGGTTGGCTTCGTACATCAGGCGCAGTTTGCCCGGCTTGGACGGCTCGCGGCTGTCACGTGGGTACATGAACAAACCACCACGGGTCAGGATGCGGTGTACGTCGGCAACCATCGCGGCGACCCAACGCATGTTGAAGTTTTTCTTCAGCGGGCCTTCTTCGCCTTCCATCAACTCGTTCACGTAGCGCTTGACCGGCTCTTCCCAGTGGCGCTGGTTGGACATGTTGATAGCGAATTCCTGGGTACTCGCAGGAATGGAAATGTCTTCGTGGGTCAGCACGAAGCTGCCCATTTCACGGTCCAGGGTAAAGCCTTTGACGCCATCGCCCAAGGTCAGCACCAGCATGGTCTGCGGGCCGTAGATGGCATAGCCGGCAGCGACCTGCTCGGTGCCTGGCTGCAGAAAGGCCTTTTCGTTCAAGGCTTCGTTCTGGCTCAGGTATTCGTTCGGGCAACGCAGTACCGAGAAGATGGTACCAACCGGCGCGTTGATGTCGATGTTCGAGGAACCGTCCAGCGGGTCGAAGACCAGCAGGTAGGCGCCTTTCGGGTATTTGCCCGGGATCTGGTAGGCATTGTCCATTTCTTCGGACGCCATGCCGGCCAGGTGACCGCCCCATTCGTTGGCTTCGAGAAGGATTTCGTTGGAAATCACGTCGAGCTTCTTCTGCACTTCGCCTTGCACGTTTTCAGTGCCCATGCTGCCCAGGACGCCGCCCAGCGCGCCTTTGGAGACGGCGTGGCTGATTTCCTTGCAAGCACGCGCCACCACTTCGATAAGGAAGCGCAGATCGGCAGGCGTGTTGTTGCTGCGGGTCTGCTCGATCAAATAGCGACTCAGGGTAACGCGGGACATGGAAGGCTCCGGAGAATGGGGGGGCTAAAAACCCGCGCAGTTTAACGCGAGTCGAGGCGTATTTCCTCCTATCAGAGGATTTAACTCCGATAGAGTTCATGAGACGCCGTTAAGGTTTGACCGGTGGCTTGCGCAGCAAACTGTAGGCCATCGCCCCCAGCGCCGCCACACCCAGCAGCAACACGGCCCACAAGCCGAGTTTTTTCCAGTTCGTGCCCGCAGGCGCTGGCGCTGGCACGGCGGGCGCACTGACCACCACCACCGGCCCTGCTACCTTGGCCTGCCCCAAACCGGCCAGGCGCTCGACGCTATAGTCGGGAATCAGCGTCGACAGCGGCAAGTTTGCCCCTTGCACCGACGGGTTGCCCAACGCCAGGGTAAACGGCGGCTCGCCGCGCGCCAGGAACACCAACTGCGTGGTGCGCACGGCAAAGCTCAAGGCCGGCGCCTCAACGCCCAAGCCACCACCGCGCTCATCCACGTCCAGCTTGAGCTGGGTCACCGTCTGACCCGACAACTGCAATTCATTCTGCACCACGTCCTGACCGTTCTGGGTCAGTCGGTAGAGCAAACCGCTGCTCAATGGCTGCCAGGCCTGATTGCTCTCCCGCCGCCCGGATAATGTCACCGGCGCCAGGCTGTTGGGCTGGCTCAAGTCGATACGCAGGCGTTCGACATTCAGCCCGGTGGGCAACTGCCAACTGTATTCCCCTGCCTTCAAGCGGCTACCCGCCAGCGGCTGCGACCACACGAGTGGCAACGGCAAGCTGTGGACGCTGGCACTCTCCAACTGGGCCGACGTCAGCACCGGCGCTGCCTGGCCTTTCCACAACAGGCGCACATAACGCGCCGACTGCCCCGGCAAGCCAACCTCATGCTGCTCGACCCGCTCATCGGCAAAGGACAACCGGGCGACCTGCCCGTCACCCCACGATCGCCAGTTTTGTAAATCGTCACTGGCCTCGATGCTGAAGCGCTGGAAGCCATCGCGCTCACTGGTCCAGTCGAGGATCAGTTGCTGCAACGGCGCCTTGATCGCGCTGGCATCCAGCAGCCAGCCACGCAGTACTTCTTCGCCCACTTCCAACTGACTCGCCGGCTGCACTTGCACCAACGTGCCATTAGCGCTGGATTGCACCCGCACGCTGGGCGCTGCTTCGCTGGCGTCAGCAGCAGCGTACAGCGGGAACCATTTGACGTTGGCTACGCTGCGACTTTCCGAAAGCTGCGCCGACTGCCGAGCCAACGCATAGGCCTGCGGCTCGCCAGCGGCATTGAACACCCGCACATCGCTCAGATCCGCCTGGCGAGCGCTCAATTGCACCGCCAGCGGCAGCTCCAGGCGATACCACGGGCCTTCGCCACTCACCGTCAGCGGCACCTGGGTGGTGAAGTCGGCGGGCGTTTCCTGGGCCCAGGCCGATAACGTTGTACACAGGCCCAACACCGCCACACTCAGCTTGCCAATCAAGAGGACGCTCCTTCAGTTTCAACCACCGGTTCAACGCGCTTGGGTGGCAGTGGCGCAAAATAGCCCACCACCAACAACAGCACGCCGACCCCGATAAACGACACGATCCGCGCCAGGCCACCACGGTTGCTCAGCTCGACAAAGAACAATTTCGCGACCACTACGGCAATCAGTGCCGCACCGATCAGCCACACCTCACGACGATGGCGCAGGTGGCCGCCGATCATCAGGCCCAGGGCAATCAGGGTCCAGACAATCGACAGGCCGGCCTGGACCAGCATCGACTCCAGCAACGCATCCAGCTGGAACGGCACGCCGCCCCAATGGTGCGCGGTACGCATCACCAACGCAGTGAAGAACACGAATAACGAAATACCCGCGACGCCCTGGGCAATCTGCTCACCCCGAACACCCATCTGCGGCGCCGCACTACGCGACCACAAATACACACCCAGCAACGCGAACAACAACCCCAGGTCCAGGGGATTGAGCAGCGGCAGATAAGGCAATGGCTCGGCCGTCCCATCGCTGAAAATGTTCGCCAGCCAGAACCAACCCAGCATCAACACCGCCAAAGGCAGCGCGACAAACACGCGGTACTCGCGCGGGTAGGCGGATACCGGCCATGGCCAACTGCGTGGTGCGGCCGCCAACACCAGGTACAGGCTCGGCAGAATCGCCCAACCCAGCCAGCGCCAGGCGTTGTACTGCTCCGACAGCAGCAACAGGCCGTAACGCAGCTCCAGCGCCAGCACGCCAATCAACAGCCAGCAGCCCAGAACATGGGCGGCGCTCAAGATTTTTTCCGGAATGATCAAGGCCAGGCGGCGCAAGGAGATGAAGTGCACGGCGAACACCGCGATCCAGGCCATCCAGGCGAAGTTCGCCGCCGGGTGATAACGCGAATCCCAAGCCCCCAGCAACACCACGCCTGCCGCCGGTATCAGCAGTGTGCACAGCAGCCCCAGCGACGCCCATTGCAGACGCAAGGCCAGTACCGCCCAGATCGCTACACTCACGGCGGCGACGGCCAACAACAAGGTGCCTTGCACCGCCTGCGGTGCAAAACGCAGCACTTCGCTGGTCAGCGCCAACGTCCACCAGGCCGCACCCCACACCAACAACAGATCGGACAACTGATGCAGTTTCAGCACTTCAAACACCGGCGACTGGCTCCCCCGTTGCAAGCGCCAAGCGCCCACCAACGCGGCCAGCCCCAACACCATCGGGGTCCAGAAACCACTATGCCCCAGCGGGCGCAAACCTTCGCTGGTCAGCGGCCCCAACAGGTCCGGTATTGCCAGCAGGAACGAGCAGCCGCCGATCACCTGCAGCAGCAACCCAAAGACAAAACTGACCCGCTGTTGCAGGTACAGGCTCAGCCAGATGATCAGCAAACCGCTGGCCGCCCACACGCCGCTCGCCATCTCCCAAGGCAGGACAAACAGCACCGCGAGGTTGATCAACACCAACCCGGCCAACAGCACCACCGACAGGCCGCGCAACAAACGCACATCGTTGCGCACCATCTCATCCCGTGCCGCCAGCAGCATGCCGCCAATCAAAGCCAGGCCAATCAATGAAGCCGTGAGCAAGCCGCTCCAGCCCGCACTGAATACTGCCCCCGAATCGCCGCTCGCGCCCTGTAAGCGCAGCAGGAACAACGCGCCGCCCAGCAACTGCACAGCAAACGCGGTGAACAGGAAGGTCCGCGAACCGATGCGCAGGCCGACCACCAAGGTCACCAGCCCCGCCAACGCCCAACTGATGGCCGTGCCGTGCGTCGACAGCAGTAACGGCGCGAGCAAATACAAGAAGCCCAGGCCGACACTGGCCAGTACCGGCAACCCTTGGCGCTCCCAGTCCGCAGCTTGCTCCAGCGGGGCTTTGCGTAATTGGTAGAAGCTGAACAGCAACGCGGCGCCCAACAGCAAGGCGCCCAGTGGCGCGCCGTCCAACAAGTTGCTCTCGCCCACGCGCAGCTCACTGAGAAACGCGATTGCCGAGCCCACCTGCAACAGCAAGCCAAAAGCGCGAGCCAACGGCCGTTGTTGGCGCAAGCCCAGCCAGAAGATCCCGGCACCTTCCACCGCCCAGGCGGCAGCGGTCCAGCGCGCGTCCAATCCCAGGGGAATGGCCAGGCTGGCGAAGATCACCCCCAGGGCCAGGCAGGTTTCCGCCAGCAACAAGGCGCGACCACCCTGGAGCAGGCGAGCCAGGCCCATGTAGATGATGCCCAGGCCCAACGCACTGAACGCAGCAGCAAATTCCAGGTGCTGCACCAGCGCGAACTGCAAGCCAAAACCTACCAGCGGCGGGCCGAACAGCATACTGCCGTCGACATAATCACCCTTGGCTGCCGACCAGCGCAGCAATGCACCACGGCTGTCGTCTTCAGGGGCGTCGGTCATCTCCAGCAGTTTTCGCCGGGCGAACAACAGGCCGATGGCCAGGTACATCAGGAAAAACAGCACCAGGAATGGCTCGGTACTCCAGAGCAGCTCCGGCGTATAGGAACGCATGCCCCAGGCGAAGCCGATGCCGAAGGTGCCGACAAAACCAATCAGGTTGAGCAGGCGCCAGGCCTTGAACCAGGCGATCCCCAGGATGCCGGCGTTCAGCAAGGCAAAGTAGCTGAACAGCGCCACATGACTGCCTGCACCGGTGGAGGTGAGTATCGGCGCAGCGAATCCGCCAAGGGCCGCAGCACACGCCAGGCCCAACGCGTTCTGGGTAATCGCCAGGATCGCCGAGAACACCGTGACCGCCACCAGCAAGCCGAGCGCGGCCCCAGGATCCAGCAACGGGTGCAGACGCATGGCCGCGAACACCGTCAGGTACAGCACGGCGACACCGGTGCCTTGCAGCATCAACCCGTAGTTACTGTTGCGCAGTCGCAACCACCAGCCCAGGCCCAGCAAGCCCACGGCACAGGCAGCCACGCCGGCGTAACGCAGTTCGATCGGAACGACCATGCCCTCAGTGGCATAGCGCAGCAGGAAGGCTAGGCCGAGGAACAACAGCACCACGCCCACCCGCAGCACGGTATTGCCGCCGAACAGCCAGTTGCGGGCGCCGCTGATGGCGCGTTCGATAAAGTTGGGGCCGCGTGGCACAACCGGCTCAGCCGGTCGCTCAGGCGCGCGCTCAACCGGCGCGGCACTCCAGATGTCTGCCGGCAGTGGGCGACTCGGTTCGGCCTCTATCGCGCAGAAGGCAGGTTCCAGATCGACGGGCAAATCCCAGACAAGCTCCGTGGGTGGCGCTGCCGCTGGGGTATCGGGAATGGGATCTTCGGTAAAAAAGGGTTCGAGGGATCCGGGGACTTCAACCGCAGCACTGGACACGACCGGCTCTGCACCGGGCCTTTCCAGCAATGCCAGGCGTTGTTCGACCACCTTCAAGGCATTCTTGGTCGACTCCAACTGGCGGCCCTGCTCATCCGTCTGCGAGACCAGCATCCAGAGACGAATCGCCTGACCAACCCCCAAGCCGAATAGCCCGCCGATGAGCGCATCACTGAACCTCTCATCGAGTGTCCAACCGAACAGCAACCCAATCAGCATGAAGATCCATTGCATGGTCGATATCCCTAAGCAGCCCAAGGCGGGCAAATGCAAAGCCTGTAGCCGCTGGCTGCGATAAGGCCGAAGGCCTTCAGCGATCTTCAGATCGTGCGAGCCCTTCGGGCTCGATCGCAGCCTGCGGCAGCGGCTACAGGTCCGCGCAGGTCAAACTGGTGCTTAGTATATCGACAAGGCCCGCTCCCACAATGGATCTTCAGCGCTAATCCAAGGCTTTCCAGATCTCCGTCGCGTACTCCCTGATCGTCCGGTCCGATGAGAACCAGCCCATGCGTGCCGTGTTGAGCACCGCCGAGCGCCACCACTCCTTGGAGTCATGCCAATGCGCTTCAACCCGTGCCTGGGCATCCCAGTAAGAGTCGAAATCGGCGCACACCAGGAAGCGGTCGTAGTCGATCAACGAATCGATCAGCCCGGCATAACGGCCCGGATCATCCGGCGAGAACACGCCGCCACGAATCGCTTGCAGCACATCGTTCAAACGATGGGAGGCGGCAATGTCCGGCCCGGCATTGAACTCGCCGGCGTGCTTGCGCGCTTCCACCTGCTGGGCGCTGAGGCCGAAGATAAACATGTGCTCAGCCCCCACGCGCTCGCACATCTCGACGTTGGCGCCATCCATCGTGCCAATGGTCAGCCCGCCGTTGAGGCCGAACTTCATGTTACTGGTGCCCGAGGCCTCGAAGCCGGCAGTGGAAATCTGCTCCGACAGGTCAGCCGCCGGAATGATGCTTTCCGCCAGGCTGACGTTGTAGTTGGGCAGAAACACCACTTTGAGCAAACCACGCACCGTCGGGTCGTTGTTTACGGTGCGGGCGATGTCGTTGGTCAGCTTGATGATCAGCTTGGCCTGGTGATAACTGGCCGCCGCCTTGCCGGCGAAGATCTTCACCCGAGGCACCCAATCGGTGCCCGGCTCCGCACGGATCGCCTGGTACAAGGCAACGGTGTGCAGCAGATTCAGCAGTTGGCGCTTGTACTCGTGGATCCGTTTGACCTGCACATCGAACATCGCCGCCGGATTGACCGAAATCCCCAGGCGCTCGTGAATGATGTCCGCCAGCGCCCTTTTACTGTGCAGGCGCTGTTCAGCGAAGGCTTTGCGGAACGCCTGCTTCTCGGCAAACGTTTCCAGCTCCACCAGACGCTGCTCGATGTTGTCGAGAATGTCCGGGCCCAGCGCTTCCACCAGCATCGCCGTGAGCTTGGGGTTAGCCTGGAACAACCAGCGGCGGAAGGTAATGCCGTTGGTCTTGTTGTTGATCCGCTCCGGGTAGAGCTTGTGCAGTTCGGAGAACACCGTACTGCGCATCAACTGGGTGTGCAGGCCGGACACGCCGTTGACACTGTGGGAGCCGAGGAACGCCAGGTTGCCCATGCGCACGCGGCGACCGTTGTCCTCTTCGATCAGTGATACCGCCCGCAGCACGTCAAAATCATGGATGCCCTTGGCCCGCAGGGAGTCGATGTGCTGGGCGTTGATCAGGTAGATGATCTGCATGTGCCGCGGCAGCATGCGTTCCATCAAGCCTACCGGCCAGGTTTCCAGGGCTTCGGGGAGCAAGGTGTGGTTGGTGTAGGACAATGTTTCGACGGTGACTTGCCACGCCGCATCCCAGGCGATGTCGTGCAGGTCCACCAGTTGGCGCATCAATTCGGCCACGGCAATGGACGGGTGGGTGTCGTTGAGCTGGATCGCCGCGTGCTCACCCAGGCTCAGCACCGAGCCGTGCATGTTTTTATGGCGGCGCAGCAAATCCTGTAAGGAAGCTGAGACGAAGAAGTATTCCTGGCGCAGACGCAATTCCTGCCCTGCTTCGGTGCTATCGGCCGGGTAAAGCACCCGAGAGATGCTTTCGGCCCGGGCCACTTCGGCCACGGCGCCCAGGTGATCACCGGCATTGAAACGCTCCAGGTGCAAATCTTCCACCGCCCGCGCACGCCACAGTCGCAAGGTGTTGACGCTGGCGCCGCGCCAGCCGACGACCGGCGTGTCGTAGGCCACCGCCCGTACGGTTTCATTGGGCGTCCAGACCTGGATCGACTTGCCGGCGGCGTCCAGCACCGTCTCCACCGCGCCACCAAAGCCGATCGGGTAAATCACTTCGGCCCGTTCGAACTCCCACGGGTTGCCGAAATCCAGCCAGCGTTCGGTCTGCTCCTGCTGCCAACCATCGACAATCGCCTGGCGGAACAAGCCGTGCTCATAGCGGATGCCATAGCCATGGCCGGCAATCCCCAAGGTCGACATGCTTTCCATGAAGCACGCCGCCAACCGCCCAAGGCCACCGTTGCCCAGGGCCGCATCGGGCTCCAGCAGGCGAATGCGCTCCAGGTCCACGCCCAGCTCGCTCAACGCCTCGCGCGCCACGTCCAGCAGCCCGAGGTTGCTCAAACTGTCAAAGAGCAGGCGGCCGATCAGGAATTCCAGGGAGAGGTAATAGACCCGCTTCTGTCCCTTGCGGTAGATATGCCGGGTATGGTCCATCCAGTGGTCGACCATATGGTCCCGCGCAGCCAGGGCAATAGCCTCGAACCAGTCATGATCGAACGCGTGATCGGGATCCTTGCCCACCGCGTAGGTGAGTTTGGTCAAGACGGCATCGCGAAATGCGGCTACCTCTGCTTCTCGTACAAGCGGTTCCTGAGACATCGGTGCGACCTCGGGCGAGATAGAAGAAGGGAAAGGCTAGAGCCTAGACGGTCTGACAAATGGCAACGCCAGCGGTTCGGCAGTTTTTTCAATCGTCCCCATTGCCTGGAAAAGGATGCAGGGGCCGTGCCCGTTTATTTCTCAAAGCCACCTTTGAGCTGAAACCTGCAAAATATTGTTCAAAAAACCACCAATCCCGGTATGATCCCGCGCCCGGATAACGCCCCTCTTGGAAACCTGATGAAGCCTCAACTGATCGCCGCCGCGGAACTCGACCGTCTCGAAACGTGGCAGAAGTACTCCAGCCACATGTGTGGCGGCTGCGTGTCCAGCTGCTGCACCTTGCCGGTCGAGGTGAAGATCAAGGACCTGATTCGGATCGGCATCGTCGATGAGTTCGAACGTGGCGACCCGCCGAAGAACATCGCCAAGCGGCTGCAGAAGGAAGGGATCGTCGAGCGCTTCAACTCAAAATCCGAGATCTTTACCCTGCAGCGCATGAGCAACAACGATTGCCTGTACCTGGATCGTAAGAGCCGTTTCTGCACTATTTATGACAAGCGCCCGGATACTTGCCGCAATCACCCCAAGATCGGGCCACGGCCGGGGTATTGCGCTTATAAGCCGAAGGAAGTGGTGCGCGAGACTAATTTGCGGACGCTCGATAAGTTTTAAGATTTTTATTGCCAGACAGGCCGCTATCGCAGGCAAGCCAGCTCCCACATTTTGAGCTGTGAACACATTCAAAGGTGGGAGCTGGCTTGCCTGCGAAAGGGCCTGCACAGCCACCGCACAAACCCCAGACAAACAAAAACGCCCCCGACCTTGCGGTCGGGGGCGTTTTTTTGCCAGCTAACTAAATGACTTAGTTACCGGACTTCTTCGCAGCGCGGGTACGCTCGCTTTCGCCCAGGATCTTCTTACGAAGACGGATGGACTTAGGAGTGACTTCACACAGTTCGTCTTCTTGTACGAATTCCAGAGCCTGCTCCAGCGTGAAGCGGATAGGCGGAACCAGAGCGATAGTTTCGTCTTTACCCGAAGCACGCATGTTGTCGAGCTTCTTGCCTTTGGTTGGGTTGACGCCCAGGTCGTTGTCGCGGCTGTTGATGCCGACGATTTGACCTTCGTACACGTCTTCACCGTGACCCAGGAACAGTTTGCCGCGAGCTTGCAGGGTTTCCAGCGAGTAAGTCAGAGCCTTACCGGTAGCCACCGAAACCAGCACGCCGTTCTGACGGCCGGACATGTCGCCGGACTTCATCACGTCGTAACGGTCGAAGATCGAGGTCAGGATGCCTGCACCGGAGGTCAGGGTCAGGAACTCGTTACGGAAACCGATCAAGCCACGAGCCGGGATGTTGTACTCAAGGCGCACACGGCCCTTGCCATCCGGAACCATGTTGGTCAGGTCGCCTTTACGGATACCGATCTGTTCCATGATCGAACCTTGCGATTCTTCTGGCAGGTCGATGGTCACGTTTTCGTACGGTTCGTGCTTCACGCCGTCAACCATACGGATGATCACTTCCGGACGACCAACACCCATTTCGAAGCCTTCGCGACGCATGGTTTCGATCAGTACCGAGAGGTGCAGCTCACCACGGCCGGAGACTTTGAACTTGTCAGCGGTGTCGCCTTCTTCAACGCGCAAGGCAACGTTGTAGAGCAGTTCTTTATCCAGACGCTCTTTGATGTTACGGCTGGTGACGAACTTGCCTTCACGGCCGCAGAACGGCGAGTCGTTAACCTGGAAGGTCATCGAAACGGTTGGTTCATCAACGGTCAGCGGCTTCATCGCTTCAACGTTCTGTGGGTCGCACAGGGTGTCGGAGATGAACAGCGACTCGAAGCCGCTGATGCAGACGATGTCGCCGGCAGCTGCTTCTTCAACGTCTACACGGTGCAGACCGTGGTGACCCATCAGCTTCAGGATACGGCCGTTACGGCGCTTGCCGTCGGCATCGATCGCCACAACCTGGGTGTTCGGCTTGACGCGACCACGAGCGATACGGCCAACGCCGATAATGCCCAGGAAGCTGTTGTAGTCCAGTGCGGAGATTTGCATCTGGAACGGACCATCGCGGTCGACTTTCGGCGCAGGTACGTTGTCGACGATCGACTGGTACAGCGGGGTCATGTCTTCAGCCATGTCGGTGTGGTCCAGACCGGCAATACCGTTCAGGGCCGAGGCGTAGACGACTTTGAAGTCCAGCTGTTCTTCGGTAGCACCCAGGTTGTCGAACAGGTCGAAGATCTGGTCCAGAACCCAGTCCGGACGTGCGCCTGGACGGTCAACCTTGTTGATAACCACGATTGGACGCAGGCCGGCTTCGAAAGCCTTCTTGGTCACGAAACGGGTTTGCGGCATAGGGCCGTCTTGAGCGTCAACCAGCAGCAGAACGGAGTCAACCATCGACATTACACGTTCAACTTCACCGCCGAAGTCGGCGTGGCCCGGGGTATCCACGATGTTGATGTGGTAGCCGTTCCAGTTGATGGCGGTGTTTTTCGCCAGAATGGTAATACCGCGCTCTTTCTCCTGGTCGTTGGAGTCCATCACGCGCTCGTCGTTGAGCTCGTTGCGCTCCAGGGTGCCGGATTGACGCAAGAGTTTGTCTACCAGGGTGGTCTTACCATGGTCAACGTGAGCAATGATGGCGATGTTACGTAGATTTTCGATCACTTGTGTATCTCGATCAGAGGATTCGGTGTGCTGACAGGTCGTGGCAGCGATTAACAGTAGAGTCAGGCCTTGCCGTTACAGCTTGACGGCAGAGTCGGGGGGCCGGTGACGCAGGCCACAGGCAAACAGCCCCGGGCTCTTAGCTCGGTCGATAAACGCGCACATTGGCATGCCCCTCACTGAGCAAATGGTGGGCATGCAGGCGACTCATCACGCCTTTGTCGCAATACAACAGGTACTGACGGCTGTCATCCAGTTCCTTGAAACGTGCGTTCAATGCATAGAACGGCAACGTTTGTACGTCGATGCCAGTGATGTCCAGCGGCTCATCTTCAGCGGCATCCGGGTGACGGATATCGATGACGATCTGGCCGGCCAGCGCTTCACTGACTTCTTCGATCTGCAAATCCTGGCCCAGTTCGTCGATCACGCGATCGATTGGCACCAGCTTGGCGTTCTCGAGCGCACGCTCCAGAATCGCCATGTCGAACTGTTGTTCTTCGTACTCCACGCGGTGACGCTTGGCGTGGGTCTTGGGGTTCACCGAAATGACCCCGCAGTATTCAGGCATGTGCTTGGCGAAGTCGGCGGTACCGATCTCGTTCGCCAGGTCGATGATGTCCTGTTTGTGGCTGGCGATCAGCGGGCGCAAGACCAGCTTCTCGGTCACACAGTCGATCAACGACAGGTTCGGCAACGTCTGGCTGGACACCTGGGAGATCGCCTCGCCGGTCACCAGTGCCTCGATCTGTAGCCGATCGGCAATCCGGGACGCAGCGCGCAACATCATACGCTTCAATACTACGCCCATATGACTGTTATCGACTTTGCCGAGAATTTCTCCCAGGACTTCCTCGAACGGCACGCTGACAAACAGCACGCGCTGGGAGCTGCCGTACTTCTTCCAGATATAGTGCGCGACTTCCATCACGCCCAATTCGTGTGCACGCCCGCCCAGGTTAAAGAAGCAGAAGTGGCTCATCAGCCCGCGGCGCATGATCTGGTAGGCCGCCACGGTAGAATCGAAACCGCCGGACATCAGTACCAGGGTCTGTTCCAGGGCGCCCAGCGGGTAGCCGCCGATGCTGTTGTGCTGGCTGTGGATCACAAACAACCGTTGGTCGCGAATTTCCATCCGCACTTCGATTTGCGGCTCTTTCAGGGAAATTCCGGCGGCGCCGCACTCACGACGCAGCTTGCTGCCGACGTATTTTTCGACGTCCATGGAGCTGAACGGGTGCTTGCCGGCACGCTTGCAGCGCACGGAAAAGATCTTGCCTTCGAGCTCAGTACCGAAGTGCTGTTTGCACTTCTCGGTGATGTCGTCGAAGTCCCCCAGCGGGTACTCGTCAACCTGCAGGAAATGCGCGATGCCCGGCATGCAGCTCAGGCGCTCGGTCATGTCCTTCAAGGCTTTGGCGTCGGTAATGCGGGTTTCCAGTTCGAGATTGTCCCACACGCCATTCACCACCACAGCCGGGTCCAGATCGCGGAGCACGGCACGGATGTTCTTGGCCAACTGACGGATGAAACGCATCCGTACCGGTCGGCTCTTGATGGTGATCTCGGGGAAGACTTTAACGATTAATTTCATGGAAACAGCGCGCACAGGGCCAGCCGAAAAAGGGGGGCGCGGATTATAGCGGAAATAGCTCAAGGTTTAACCAGTTAATATACAAACGGCTTTGAACGCACTAAAACGGGGCATTTGTGGTTTTTAGCGCTACATTGCGGTGCGCGATTTATGCCGTTTTAACGGATTGCACCTTTATAGGGGCCATTTTGAGGCAAAAAGGCCATGTTGGCGCACTGGCATGCAATTTGCTCCCTTGTGAGGCAGGTTGCCTTGGTCGAGTATTCGCGCCGGCATCACCCACATTCTAAGGGCTACTCCACTACCCAGCCCGAAGCCACCCGGAGGACACTATGTCGAAGTCGGTTCAACTCATCAAAGATCATGACGTCAAATGGATTGATCTGCGCTTCACGGACACCAAAGGCACTCAGCACCACGTGACCATGCCGGCTCGCGATGCGCTGGATGATGCTTTCTTCGAAGAAGGCAAAATGTTCGACGGCTCCTCCATCGCTGGCTGGAAAGGCATTGAAGCGTCCGACATGATCCTGATGCCGGACGACAGCACCGCCGTACTCGACCCGTTCACCGAAGACCCAACGCTGATCATCGTCTGCGACGTGATCGAGCCGTCGACCATGCAAGGCTACGACCGTGACCCACGTGCGATCGCCAAGCGTGCCGAGGAATACCTGAAGTCCACCGGTATCGGTGACACCGTATTCGTAGGCCCGGAGCCTGAGTTCTTCATCTTCGACCAAGTGAAGTTCAAGTCCGACATCTCCGGCTCGATGTTCAAAATCTATTCCGAACAAGGTTCGTGGATGTCCGACCAGGACATCGAAGGCGGCAACAAAGGCCACCGTCCAGGTATCAAAGGCGGCTACTTCCCGGTTCCACCATTCGACCACGACCACGAAATCCGTACCTCCATGTGCAACGCCATGGAAGAAATGGGCCTGGTTATCGAAGTTCACCACCACGAAGTGGCGACTGCCGGCCAGAACGAAATCGGCGTGAAGTTCAACACCCTGGTGGCCAAGGCTGACGAAGTTCAGACCCTGAAGTACTGCGTACACAACGTGGCTGATGCCTACGGTCGTACTGCTACCTTCATGCCTAAGCCGCTGTACGGCGATAACGGTTCGGGTATGCACGTTCACCTGTCCATCGCCAAAGATGGCAAGAACACCTTCGCAGGCGAAGGTTATGCCGGCCTGTCCGACACCGCCCTGTACTTCATCGGCGGCATCATCAAGCACGGTAAGGCCCTGAACGGCTTCACCAACCCGTCGACCAACTCCTACAAGCGTCTGGTCCCAGGTTTCGAAGCTCCAGTGATGCTGGCCTACTCGGCTCGCAACCGTTCCGCTTCGATCCGCATTCCTTACGTGTCCAGCCCTCGCGCTCGCCGTATCGAAGCTCGTTTCCCGGATCCGGCAGCCAACCCGTACCTGGCTTTCGCGGCCCTGGTAATGGCCGGCCTGGACGGTATCCAGAACAAGATCCACCCAGGCGACGCCGCCGACAAAAACTTGTACGACCTGCCGCCTGAAGAGGCCAAAGAGATCCCACAAGTGTGCGGCAGCCTGAAAGAAGCCCTGGAAGAGCTGGACAAGGGCCGTGCGTTCCTGACCAAAGGCGGCGTGTTCAGCGACGACTTTATCGATGCCTACATCGCCCTGAAAAGCGAAGAAGAAATCAAGGTCCGCACCTTCGTACACCCACTGGAATACGAGCTGTACTACAGCTGCTGATCCGGTAGCGCTGCTTGACGTAGCGTGATGAGAAAGACCTCCTTCGGGAGGTCTTTTTTTTGCCTCAGGATAGCGCAGAGTCAGCCATCTGCTGTATTGACTGACATACCGTCATCGCGGGCAAGCCCGCTCCCACAAGGAGATCACCGTTGAAACGTCGACTTGCGTTCGCCCTGTTGTTCGTCAGCGCCAGTTCATTCGCTGCGCCACCCACCCTCACCCCACTGCTCGACAGCATTGCCGAACGACTGGCGATCGCAGATCAGGTAGCCCTGAGCAAATGGGACAGCCACAAGCCCGTCGAAGATCGGGCACGGGAACAGGATGTGATTGCCAGCGTGGTGGCTCAGGCGCCGAGCTACACACTGGCACCGGCGGCAGCCGAGCAATTTTTCTCGGCACAGATCGAGGCCAATAAATTGGTGCAGTACGTCCACCTGTCTGACTGGCAGTTGCAAGGCAAGGCGCCCGATGACCCGCGCCCTGATTTGGTCGGGACCATTCGCCCGCAACTGGATCAGTTGCAAAAGCGCCTGCTGCAACAGCTCGCGGATTTCACCCCGGAACGCACCAACCCGCAGTGTCCGCAGTGGCTGGCGCAGGCTAATCACAAGCCCCAGGCAGACCCACTGCGCCAACTGGCAATGATCCGCGCCACCGCCGAACTGTGCATCTACAAGCACTAAAGCTGCGAACCCAATCAAAATGTGGGAGCTGGCTTGCCTGCGATGACGACGGCACATTCAAAACTGCTATCGCAGGCAAGCCAGCTCCCACATCGACCGCAACCATCCAAGTCATACGCCACTGCGACCTACTTCCTGAACAGACTTTGCAAAATCGCACTATATTGGTGCAATGCCTTGCACCCTTCCCACTAACCCAGCCCATTTTGGTTCGAAACTTCCCGCCAAAGCTGGCAGAGCGCCACAGTTTCGCACCTTAAACCCTTATTTCAGGGCTTTAACGCTTCTTTTCGGAGCCTTGGTTTGGTTTTTGCATTTTCCTTGTATCAGCGCGTGCCTCAAGCCTGCGCCTTGCTCCAAAAGAGGTCCTAATGACCATCAGCGACGCACTGCACCGTTTGCTACTCGACAACCTGACCACCGCGACCATCCTGCTCAATGACGAACTGCGCCTTGAGTACATGAACCCCGCGGCGGAGATGCTCCTGGCCATCAGCGGTCAGCGCAGCCATGGGCAATTCATCAGCGAACTGTTCACCGAGTCCGCCGAGGCCTTGAGTTCCTTGCGTCAGGCCGTAGAGCAGGCACACCCATTCACCAAGCGCGAAGCGATGCTCACGGCCCTCACCGGCCAGACCCTCACCGTCGACTACGCCGTGACCCCGATCCTGAGCCACGGTGCCACGCTGCTCTTGCTGGAAGTCCATCCCCGTGACCGCCTGCTGCGGATCACCAAGGAAGAGGCGCAACTGTCCAAGCAGGAAACCAGCAAGATGCTGGTGCGCGGCCTGGCCCATGAGATCAAGAACCCGCTGGGCGGGATTCGCGGCGCAGCGCAGTTGCTGGCACGTGAGCTGCCGGACGAAAACCTCAAGGATTACACCAACGTCATCATCGAAGAAGCCGACCGCCTGCGTAATCTGGTGGACCGCATGCTCGGTTCCAACAAGCTGCCGTCGCTGGCGATGACCAACGTCCATGAAGTGCTGGAACGCGTCTGTCATCTGGTTGAAGCCGAAAGCCAGGGCTGCATCACCCTGGTGCGTGACTACGACCCAAGCATTCCCGACGTATTGATCGACCGCGAACAGATGATTCAAGCGGTACTCAACATCGTGCGCAACGCCATGCAAGCCATCAGCAGCCAGAACGAGCTGCGCCTGGGCCGCATCAGCCTGCGCACCCGTGCCCTGCGCCAGTTCACCATTGGCCATGTGCGCCACCGGCTGGTGACCAAGGTCGAGATCATCGACAACGGCCCGGGCATTCCGGCCGAGCTGCAGGAAACCATCTTCTTCCCCATGGTCAGCGGCCGCCCGGACGGTACCGGGCTGGGCCTGGCCATTACCCAGAACATCATCAGCCAGCACCAGGGTCTGATCGAATGTGAAAGCCATCCTGGCCACACCACCTTCTCGATCTTTCTGCCACTGGAACAAGGAGCCCCATCGACATGAGCCGTAGTGAAACTGTGTGGATCGTCGATGACGACCGTTCTATCCGCTGGGTCCTGGAGAAAGCCTTGCAACAGGAAGGCATGACCACCCAGAGCTTCGACAGCGCCGACGGGGTGATGAGCCGCCTGGCCCGCCAGCAGCCCGACGTGATCATCTCCGATATCCGCATGCCCGGTGCCAGTGGCCTGGACTTGCTGGCGCGGATTCGCGAACAGCACCCGCGCCTGCCAGTGATCATCATGACTGCACACTCGGACCTGGACAGCGCTGTCGCGTCCTATCAGGGCGGGGCCTTTGAGTACTTGCCCAAGCCGTTCGATGTCGACGAGGCCGTGGCCCTGGTCAAGCGTGCCAACCAGCACGCCCAGGAACAACAAAACCAGGAGGTGGTGCCCGCCCTGACCCGAACCCCGGAAATCATCGGCGAAGCACCGGCAATGCAGGAAGTGTTTCGCGCCATCGGGCGCTTGAGCCACTCCAACATCACCGTGCTGATCAACGGCGAATCCGGTACGGGTAAAGAACTGGTGGCCCACGCCCTGCACCGCCACAGCCCACGGGCAGCCTCGCCGTTCATCGCCTTGAACATGGCCGCGATTCCAAAGGACTTGATGGAATCCGAGCTGTTCGGCCATGAAAAGGGCGCGTTCACCGGTGCGGCCAACCTGCGCCGTGGCCGTTTTGAACAGGCCGATGGCGGCACGCTGTTTCTCGACGAAATCGGCGATATGCCGGCAGATACCCAGACGCGCCTGCTGCGGGTATTGGCCGACGGCGAGTTCTACCGGGTCGGTGGGCATACGCCGGTCAAGGTTGACGTGCGGATCATCGCCGCCACCCACCAAAACCTGGAAACCCTGGTGCATGCCGGGAAATTCCGTGAAGACTTGTTCCACCGCCTGAATGTGATCCGCATCCACATCCCCCGGATGTCGGACCGCCGCGAAGATATCCCGACCCTGGCTCGCCACTTCCTCAGCCGTGCGGCTCAGGAGCTGGCCGTCGAGCCCAAGCTGCTGAAAAGCGAAACCGAGGAATACCTCAAGAACCTGCCATGGCCAGGCAACGTGCGCCAACTGGAAAACACCTGCCGCTGGATCACGGTGATGGCGTCCGGGCGCGAGGTGCATATCAGCGACCTGCCGCCGGAATTGCTGAGCCTGCCGCAGGATTCGGCCCCGGTGACCAACTGGGAACAGGCGCTGCGCCAGTGGGCTGATCAGGCGCTGGCCCGTGGCCAATCGAACCTTTTGGACAGTGCCGTGCCGGCCTTCGAGCGGATCATGATCGAAACCGCCCTCAAACACACCGCCGGTCGCCGCCGCGATGCCGCCGTACTGCTGGGCTGGGGCCGCAACACCTTGACCCGCAAGATCAAGGAGCTGGGGATGAAGGTTGATGGTGGCGATGATGACGAGAGCGATGAGGGCTGATCGCAGCCCTCCACTCCACTGAAGATCCAAACTGTGGGAGCGGGCTTGCCCGCGATAGCAATGTGTCAGTCACCGTATCTATGGGCTGATACACCGCCATCGCTGGCAAGCCAGCTCCCACATTTGTTTTGTGCATTTCCAAAGATCGTGCACCGCTTCAATGCACCAGGATCCAGCACCGCGCATAAATCCTCGGCTTGAATGGCGTTCAACTTTACAAAACCACAGCCAAAGACAATGCAAAAGCCCCGTAATCCGGGGCTTTGTGCTTTCTTCAGGTTTTTTTAGGCACAACGTCACAACTCTGGCACGCCACCTGCAATACCCCTATCACTACCCAGTTTCGGGGACCTTGGTACAGGCAGGCCGAGAATCCCCTCTTTACACCCGGGGCGCTTGATGCGAATCGCGTCGTGCCCCACACCGTTTTGGGAGCCCTGGTACAGGCAGGCCGGGAACTCCCTCTTTTATTGCTCCCGGAGATGGACCTCCAACCGCCAGCGACCATCGACCTTCTCTCCCGCCCACGTCCCGCGCAACGGCCTGGCCGCCACCAGGTTCAACAGCAAGCCACCATCGGTCTTGCGCAACCGCCAGTTCACATCCTTATTGTTGACCTTCAACTGCCCGCCTTGAGCCTTGCCAAGGGCGTCGAACAACAACGCCACAGTGCCGTCGATATGCTCGCCGTGCAGCTTGGGCTCACTGTTGAACCACACCACTACACCGTCGGCCATCGGCTCGACCTGCTGCAGCTCAATCGGATCAGGGGTGGTCAGCCGACCGATCATCAAGCCCACCATCAAGCCGACAATCGCCAGCGAGCCTAAAACCCTTGGCAATAGCTTCGGCCTGGGGTCTTCTTCAGGGGTAGAATGCAGCGCATCTTTGCCTTCGGAGCCGTGCATGTTTCACGTCATCCTTTTTCAACCAGAAATACCGCCGAATACCGGCAACGTTATCAGGCTCTGTGCCAACAGTGGCTGCCACCTGCATTTGATCGAGCCGCTGGGTTTCGACATGGACGACAAGCGCCTTCGCCGCGCCGGGCTGGACTACCACGAGTACGCCACCTTGCAACGCCATGCCGACCTCGCCAGTTGCCTGGAAAGCCTGAACCACCCACGGCTGTTCGCCTTCACCACCAAAGGCTCGCGACCGTTTCATGATGCCAGCTTTGCCGAGGGCGACGCCTTCCTGTTCGGCCCGGAAAGCCGTGGCCTACCGGCAGACGTCCTCGACGCACTGCCCGACGGCCATCGCCTGCGCCTGCCCATGCGCGAGGGCTGCCGCAGCCTGAACCTGTCCAACACCGTGGCGGTTGCGGTCTACGAAGGCTGGCGGCAACTCGGTTTCAAGTAACGCACATAACAAATGTGGGAGCGGGCTTGTGTGGGAGCTGGCTTGCCTGCGATAGCATCACTGCGGTGTGACTGACACACCGAGGTGTTTGCATCCAGGCAAGCCAGCTCCCACACGAACCGGCTCCCACATGTGGACTTGCGTCGGGCTCGAAATTACTGAACCGTCGGTGCGCCTTCCTGTTGCATGCGCTGCAGCTCTTGAGCGTACAGGGCATCGAAGTTCACCGGTGCCAGCATCAGCGCAGGGAACGAGCCGCGGGTGACCAGGCTGTCCAGGGTCTCACGGGCATACGGGAACAGGATGTTCGGGCAGAACGCGCCCAGGGTGTGGCTCATGGACGCTTCGTCCAGACCCTGGATCAGGAAGATACCGGCCTGTTGCACTTCAGCAATGAAGGCCACTTCTTCGCCATTCTTGACGGTTACCGACAGGGTCAGCACCACTTCATGGAAGTCACCTTCCAGGGCCTTTTGGCGGGTGTTCAGGTCCAGAGCAACGCTTGGGCTCCACTCCTGACGGAAGATCGCCGGGCTTTTTGGCGCTTCGAACGACAAGTCGCGCACGTAAATACGCTGCAGGGAAAATTGTGGGCCTTGAGCCTCTTCTGCTGCCGTTTCGGTGTTCTGTTGGTCAGTCATCTCAGATCCTTCTTGATCTTGGGGTCTTTTAGGGTTTAGGAATCAGACGTGAAGCAGCGTGTCCAATTTACCGGCACGCTCCAGGGCAAACAGGTCATCGCATCCACCGACATGCTTGTCGCCGATCCAGATCTGCGGCACGGACGTGCGTCCCGCCTTCTGGGCCATTTCGGCGCGCACCTGGGGTTTGCCATCGACTTTGATTTCTTCGAAGGCAACGCCCTTTTTCTCAAGCAAGGCCTTGGCCCGCATGCAGTAAGGGCACCAATCGCTGGAATAAACGACAACCTGGCTCATATCACTTCACCAACGGCAGGTTATCAGCGCGCCAGCTGGAGATACCGCCGGACAGCTTGGCGGCGGTGAAACCGGTTTTCAGCATCTCGCGGGCGTGAGTGCCGGAGTGCTGGCCCTGGGCGTCCACCAGGATGATGGTCTTGGCCTTGTGCTTTTCCAGCTCGGCCAGGCGCGAAATCAGTTTGTCCTGAGGAATGTTCAGGGCACCGACAATGTGACCAGCGGCAAAATCCTTGGCAGGACGGATGTCGACAACGACGGCCTCATCCTTGTTGACCAGTGCGGTCAGCTCAGCCGTGCTGAGGCTGCGGCCACCGCGGCTCATTTCGTGAGCGATCAGCAGAGCCAGCAGTACGACGAACGCACCGGCGAGCAAATAGTGGGTTGTGGCGAATGCAATCAGATGATCAACCATCAAGGAGGTTCCAGGGCGTTAAAATGGCGGTAAGTATACACAGCCGCCATGGTCGGCCAACCCCCGTAAAGCGGTGACGTCACCGGAACTTCGCTTTAAACTGCCACTCCCTTTTCAATCCCCTTCATTAATTACCGCCGCGAGAGGATCTATGACTACCACGCCTAAACCTTTGGTCCTGATAATTCTCGATGGCTTCGGACACAGTGAAAGCCACCACGACAACGCCGTGTACTCGGCCAACAAGCCTGTGCTGGACCGCCTGACCGCGACCGTACCCAACGGCCTGATCTCAGGTTCCGGCATGGACGTGGGCCTGCCGGACGGCCAGATGGGCAACTCGGAAGTCGGCCATATGAATCTGGGCGCCGGACGAGTGGTCTATCAGGACTTCACCCGAGTGACCAAATCCATCCGCGACGGTGAGTTTTTCGAGAACCCGACCCTCTGCGCGGCGGTAGATAAAGCCGTCGCCGCCGGCAAGGCCGTGCACTTCATGGGCCTGCTGTCGGACGGTGGCGTGCATAGCCACCAGGATCACCTGGTCGCCATGGCCGAACTGGCCTACAAGCGCGGTGCCGAAAAGATCTACCTGCACGCCTTCCTCGACGGCCGCGACACCCCGCCGAAAAGCGCGCAATCGTCCATCGAATTGCTGGATGCCACCTTCGCCGCCTTGGGCAAAGGCCGCATCGCCAGCCTGGTGGGTCGCTACTTCGCAATGGACCGTGACAACCGCTGGGACCGCGTGTCCCAGGCCTACAACCTGATCGTCGACGGCAACGCCGAGTTCAACGCCGCCACCGCCCAGGAAGGCCTCGAAGCCGCGTACGCCCGTGGCGAGAGCGATGAATTCGTCAAGGCCACCACCCTCGGCGAGCCGGTCAAGGTTGAAGACGGCGACGCCGTGGTGTTCATGAACTTCCGTGCCGACCGTGCCCGCGAGCTGAGCCATGTGTTTGTCGATGCTGGCTTCAAGGACTTCGAGCGCGCCCGCCAGCCGAAAGTCGAATTTGTGATGCTCACCCAATACGCCGCCAACATCCCGGCCCCGTCGGCCTTTGCCCCGGGCAGCCTGGAAAACGTGCTGGGTGATTACCTGGCGAAAAACGGCAAGACCCAACTGCGCATTGCCGAAACCGAGAAGTACGCCCACGTGACCTTCTTCTTCTCCGGCGGTCGTGAAGAACCGTTCCCGGGCGAAGAACGCATCCTGATTCCGTCGCCAAAAGTCGCCACCTACGACCTGCAGCCGGAAATGAGTGCCCCGGAAGTCACCGACAAGATCGTCGATGCGATTGAACACCAGCGTTATGACGTGATTGTCGTCAACTACGCCAACGGTGACATGGTCGGCCACAGCGGCAACCTGGAAGCGGCGGTCAAAGCCGTGGAATGCCTGGACCTGTGCGTCGGCCGCATCGTCGACGCCCTGGAAAAAGTCGGTGGCGAAGCACTGATCACCGCCGACCACGGCAACTGCGAGCAGATGTCCGACGAATCCACCGGCCAAGCCCACACCGCCCACACCACCGAGCCAGTACCGTTCATCTATGTCGGCAAGCGCGACCTGAAAGTGCGTCAAGGTGGCGTACTGGCAGACGTGGCGCCGACCATGCTGAAACTGATGGGGCTGGAAAAGCCGAAAGAGATGACGGGCACTTCGATCCTGGTCTAAAGCAAGCCCGCGAACTCCCCTGTAGCCGCTGTCGAGGTACGAGGCTGCGGCTACAGGTAAGCCCGCTCCCACATTGGTTTGTGGCAATTTAGGGGATGTCTTTTAGCCATCCCACCACCACTCGGCACCTAACTTGCCTGCCAGCCCGAATTGGGCGTTTTTTTTGCAGCGTGGGCCGGGCATACTAGACCGTCCCTTTCCCTGGTGTCGCCCGCCTCTATGCTTCGCGCCTTGATTACCCTCGCTCTTGTCTGCCTGCTCCAACCGGCTTTTGCCGATGAGCGCGCACAAACCCAACAACAGTTGGACGCTACGCGTCAGGACATTACCGAGCTGAAGAAACTGCTCGGCAAGCTCCAGGAAGAGAAATCCGGAGTGCAGAAAGACCTGCGCGGCACGGAAACCGAGATAGGCAAGCTGGAGAAGCAGGTCCAGGAGCTACAAAAAGAACTAAAGAAGAGCGAGTCGGAACTGGAGCGACTCGACGGTGAGAAAAAAAAACTCCAGAGCGCACGGGTTGAACAGCAACGCCTGATCGCGATCCAGGCCCGCGCCGCCTACCAGAACGGCCGCCAGGAATACCTCAAGCTGTTGCTCAACCAGCAGAACCCGGAAAAATTCGCCCGCACCCTCACGTATTACGACTACCTGAGCAAGGCCCGCCTGGAGCAGTTGAAAAGCTTCAACGAGACTTTGCGCCAGTTGGCCAATGTCGAACAGGAAATTGCCGACCAGCAATCGCAGCTGCTGGACCAGAAAAGCAGCCTCGACGCCCAGCGCAATGAGCTGGACAAGGTCCGCAAGGAGCGCCAACAAGCGCTGGCCAAGCTCAACAACGACGTGAAAGCCCGTGACGCCAAGCTCCAGGCCCGTCAGCAAGACCAGGCCGACCTGGCCAAGGTTCTGAAAACCATCGAAGAAACCCTCGCCCGCCAGGCCCGCGAAGCCGAGCAAGCGCGACAAAAAGCGCTGCTCGCCCAGCAGGAAGCGGAAAAAAAGCGCCAGCGTGAAGCTGAAGCCGTCGCCACCGACGCCCCACGCAAACCTGTGCATGCGGCTCCAGGCCCGTTGGTTTCCAGTGCTGGCGTGTCCTACGGCGGGCCATTTGCGTCATCCCGGGGCAAACTTCCATGGCCCGTTGATGGTCGATTGCTTGCGCGCTTTGGTGAAACCCGTGGCGACGACACCCGTACCAAGTGGGATGGCGTGATGATCAGCGCCGCCGCCGGCAGCCAGGTGCATGCCGTTCACGGTGGTCGCGTGGTGTTTGCCGATTGGTTGCGTGGCGCCGGTTTGCTGGTGATTCTTGACCACGGTAATGGCTATTTGAGCCTTTACGGCCACAATCAGACTTTGCTCAAAGCGGCAGGTGATGTTGTAAAAGCCGGTGAATCCATCTCCACTGTTGGTAGCAGTGGTGGCCAGGACACCCCGGCGCTGTACTTCGCTATTCGTCAGCAGGGCCGCCCGAGCGACCCGGCACAATGGTGTCGCACCCAAGGATAAGGGTCGTACCTAAATTAGGAGTTCGTTCGACATGCTGCATTTGTCCCGCCTCACTTCGCTGGCCCTGACGATCGCCCTGGTGATCGGCGCGCCTTTGGCATTCGCCGACCAGACCGCTCAGTCAGCCGTTGCAGCGACCACCAAGGCGCCGCTACCCCTGGACGAGTTGCGCACCTTTGCCGAGGTCATGGACCGGATCAAGGCAGCCTATGTCGAACCCGTGGACGACAAGACCCTGCTGGAAAATGCCATCAAGGGCATGCTCAGCAACCTCGACCCGCACTCCGCCTACCTGGGCCCGGAAGACTTTGCCGAACTGCAGGAAAGCACCAGCGGTGAATTCGGTGGCCTGGGGATTGAAGTAGGCTCCGAAGACGGCATGATCAAAGTGGTCTCGCCGATCGACGATACGCCAGCCTCCAAGGCCGGAATCCAGGCCGGCGACCTGATCGTCAAGATCAACGGCCAGCCGACCCGCGGCCAGACCATGACCGAAGCCGTGGACAAGATGCGCGGCAAGATCGGCCAGAAAATCACCCTGACCCTGGTACGCGACGGCGGAGCGCCGTTTGACGTGACCCTGGCGCGGGCGACCATCACGGTCAAGAGCGTGAAGAGCCAGTTGCTGGAATCGGGTTACGGCTACATCCGTATCACCCAGTTCCAGGTCAAGACCGGCGACGAAGTGGCCAAGGCCCTGGCCAAACTGCGCAAGGACAATGGCAAGAAGCTCAGCGGTATCGTCCTCGACCTGCGCAATAACCCAGGCGGCGTATTGCAGGCGGCGGTGGAAGTGGTCGACCACTTCATCACCAAAGGCCTGATCGTCTACACCAAGGGCCGTATCGCCAACTCCGAGTTACGCTTCTCGGCCACCGGCAACGACCTCAGCGAAGGCGTGCCAATGGTTGTGCTGATCAACGGCGGCAGTGCCTCGGCATCGGAAATCGTCGCCGGCGCACTGCAGGATCAGAAGCGCGGTGTGCTGATGGGCACCACCAGCTTCGGCAAAGGCTCGGTGCAAACCGTGCTGCCGCTGAACAACGAGCGGGCACTGAAGATCACCACGGCGCTGTACTACACGCCAAATGGTCGCTCGATCCAGGCCCAGGGCATTATCCCGGACATCGAAGTGCGCAAGGCCAAGATCACCAACGAGCAGGACAGCGAATACTTCAAGGAAGCCGACCTGCAAGGTCACTTGGGTAATGGCAACGGCGGCGCCGACAAGCCTACCGGCAGCAGCCCGAAAGCCAAGGCGATGCCTCAGGACGACGATTACCAGTTGGCCCAGGCGCTGAGCCTGCTCAAGGGCTTGAGCATTACGCGCAGCCGTTGATATGCGTTGTGGACTGATCATCACGTTGTTGTGCTGTCTGGCGGGAGTTGCCCAAGGCGCTCCTGCCAGCGTCGATCCCGCACCCCGCAAAGCCTACCTGACCCTGATCATCGACGACCTCGGCCAGAACCTGCCCCGGGATCGTCGCGTGTTGGCCTTGCCCGGCCCGGTCACTACGGCAATCATGCCCGACACGCCCCACGCCGCCGAGTTTGCCCGCGAGGCGCATCGCGCCGGCAAGATCGTCATCCTGCACATGCCCATGGACCCGGCCACCGGCCCGTTCGCCTGGCACCCCGACCTGTCCATCGAAGAGCTCGGCAAACGCCTGGACGCCGCGTTCAAGGCCGTGCCGTACACCGCCGGTATCAACAACCACATGGGCAGCCGCATGACTGCGCAGCCTGAGGCCATGGCCTGGCTGATGGGTGAGCTGCAACGCCGGCACAAGTTCTTCGTCGACAGCCGTACCAGCGCCAAGACCGTGGCCGCCGCCGAGGCGCAGAAGATCGGCCTGGCCAGCGTTTCGCGGGATGTATTTCTCGATGACGAACGCACCGAAGCGGCGATTACCACGCAACTGCAAACCGCCATCAAGCTGGCCCACAAACAGGGCTCGGCGGTGATGATCGGTCATCCTTATCCGCAGACCCTGGCAGTATTGGAGCGCGAACTACCCAAGCTCAAGGCCCAGGGCATCGAGTGGATTGATATCAAGCTGATGATCAGCGTGCGCAGCAATCAGGCCATGGCCGGGCACGGGAAGAATGGGATTTACCGCTGAAGGCTTGAACGCCACAAGGTGACCGAGTTTATAGATACCGCCCCATGATCTCGTCCACCACACCGTCCTTGCGTAGCTGATCAAGCGCGGCCTGCAACTTGGCCACCACGTCGTCCGGCACCTCCTTGTTCAGCGCCAGATACAGCTCGGCGCTATTGAAGCGCAGCACAGTCTTGAGCCCCGTCACGCCGACCTGCCGCGCCAGGTAGCGCCCGGCGGGGTCACCGGTGGCCCACAGGTCGATCTGCCCATCCAGTAGCTTTTGCGCGTTGTCCTGATCGCGCAATACCACCACCGGATTGAGGCCCTGCTTCTCCAGGGTCTGAGCAATGGCATCGCCCTTGTAGGCACCGATCTTGTAGCGCCGCGCCTGCTCAAGGTCTGCCAACTCAATCTTGCTGTCAGACTTGGCCAACAGCACCCAATCATCCGGACCGATAGGCCCCACCCACTTGAACAGCGCTTCACGATCAGGCAGGCGGGCCATCACAAACACACCGTAGCCAGGCTTTTCCAGGGCGAGTTTGTAGATTCGCTCCCAGGGGAAACGCAGGGTGAGGTTGTAGGAAATGCCGGCACGCTTGAAGGTTTCGCGGACGATGTCCACGGCAATGCCTTCGATGTTCTCGTCCTTGGCGAAGTTCTTGCCGTTTTTCGCCATGTTGTAGGGCGGAAAGTTTTCCGTCAGCAACACCAGCGAGGTGTCAGTCGGGTCGGCCGCATCGGCCGCACTCACCAACAGGATGGAAGAACTGGCGAGGGCGAGAAGCAGATCTTTGAACATGAAAGGTTACCGAAATCCATGGCAGGCCCAAGAGTGCCGCGAGCCTGCCATGGTGTCCAGTGACGTTTAGCGTACGACAATTCCGCGCGCAGCCATGTAGGCCTTGGCCTCGGGAACGGTGTATTCGCCGAAGTGGAAAATGCTCGCCGCCAGTACCGCGCTGGCATGACCTTCGATCACGCCATCGGCCAGATGCTGCAGGTTGCCGACACCGCCGGAAGCGATCACCGGGATGCCCAGGGCATCGCTGATCGCCCGAGTCACGCCCAGGTCGAAGCCGTTTTTCATGCCGTCCTGGTCCATGCTGGTCAGCAGAATTTCACCGGCACCCAAGCCTTCCATCTTCATCGCCCACTCCACCGCATCCAGCCCGGTAGGTTTGCGCCCGCCGTGGGTGAAGATCTCCCAGCGCGGGGTTTCGCCCGGACCGGAGACTTTCTTGGCATCGATGGCGACGACGATGCACTGCGAGCCGAAGTGCTGCGCGGCTTCGCCGACAAACTCCGGGTTGAACACGGCGGCGGTGTTGATCGAGACCTTGTCCGCACCCGCGTTAAGCAGGTTGCGAATGTCTTGCACGGTACGCACGCCACCGCCCACGGTCAGCGGGATAAATACCTGGCTGGCCATGCGCTCAACGGTATGCAACGTGGTGTCGCGGCCATCGACGCTGGCGGTGATGTCGAGAAAGGTAATCTCGTCAGCACCTTGTTCATCGTAGCGACGGGCGATTTCCACCGGGTCGCCGGCGTCACGGATGTTCTCGAACTTGACGCCCTTGACCACTCGACCGTTGTCGACGTCCAGGCAAGGGATGATGCGTTTGGCCAGCGCCATGGTCAGTCCTCAGCCTTTGTAGGCATCGCAGTAAGCCTGGGCTTCGGCGACGTCCAAGGTACCTTCGTAGATCGCCCGGCCAGTGATGGCGCCGATGATCCCGGGCGCCTTGGCGTCCAGCAGCGACTTGATGTCGCCCAGGTTGTGGATACCGCCGGAGGCAATCACCGGGATCTTGGTGGCAGCGGCCAGTGCAGCGGTGAACGGTACGTTGCAGCCCTGCATCATGCCGTCTTTGGCGATGTCGGTATAAACGATGGCAGACACGCCGTCGGCTTCGAACTGCTTGGCCAAATCGATCACCTGTACGGTGCTGATTTCAGCCCAGCCGTCGGTGGCGACGAAACCGTCCTTGGCATCCAGGCCAACGATCACTTTGCCTGGGAAGGCGCGGCAGGCCTCAGCGACGAACGCCGGATCTTTCACAGCCTTGGTACCGATGATCACGTAGCTCACACCCGCTTTCACGTAGTGCTCGATGGTTTCCAGGGAACGGATACCGCCGCCGATCTGGATCGGCAGGTTCGGGTAGCGCTTGGCAATGGCCGTGACCACTTCGCCGTTGACCGGCTGGCCTTCGAACGCACCGTTCAAGTCCACCAGATGCAAACGACGGCAACCACCTTCCACCCACTTGGCAGCCATGCTCACCGGGTCATCGGAGAACACCGTGGAATCTTCCATGCGGCCCTGGCGCAGACGTACGCAAGCGCCGTCCTTGAGATCGATAGCGGGAATAATCAGCATCTGGCAAACCTTATTCGATATTCAGCATTGCTCGAAAAATCAGGGTTTCTCGAGCGCCCACAAGTCGCTTTCGATGCTTTCGAACCTTTCTTTAAGGTGCGTCTGCACATCGAAAATCGCCCTGTTGTAATAGTGCGGAGCAATTTCAGTGGTGAACAGCTCGAGGATCTCAGCCACCTCGAACGAGCCCAGCTTGAGCTCGAAGCGGTCCTCCATGAAGCGCTTGATCTTGTCAGTCGCCTCACTCTCCTGCTGGGGAGTGAGGTTGAGGATCGGCGGCTTGATCTTCTTGGCCATTACCGGCGCCCGTCCCAGGCGGCGAAGTTCTGCAACAATTGCAGGCCATGGGTATGGCTCTTCTCCGGATGGAACTGCACGGCAAAGCGCGAGCCGTCAGCCAGGGCAGCGGCGAAGTCGACACCGTAGTGCCCACCACCCACCACCTGGCCCGGATTACCGGCGGCGATGTAGTAGCTGTGGACGAAATAGAAACGCGCCAGGTCCGGGACGTCGTGCCATAGAGGGTGATCCACCGTCTGGCGCACTTCGTTCCAGCCCATGTGCGGGACTTTCAGGTGTTCGCCGTCTTCGTGCAGGTCCTTGCCGAAGAACTTCACTTCACCAGGGAACAGGCCGATGCAGTCGACGCCATCGTTCTCCTCACTGCTGTCGAGCAAGGCTTGCATGCCCACGCAGATGCCGAGGAACGGACGGTCCTGGCTGACTTCGCGTACCAGGGTGTCGAAGCCCAGGCGGCGAATCTCGGCCATGCAATCGCGAATCGCACCAACACCTGGGAAAACCACCCGGTCGGCTTCGCGAATCACATCGGCATCGCTGGTGATCAGCACCTTGCCGGCGCCTACGTGCTCGAGGGCCTTGGCCACCGAGTGCAGGTTACCCATGCCGTAGTCGATAACCGCGACCGTCTGCATTACAGGACGCCCTTGGTCGACGGCATTTGCCCGGCCATGCGGTCATCCAGCTCCACGGCCATGCGCAGGGCGCGGCCGAAAGCCTTGAACACGGTTTCGATCTGGTGGTGGGTGTTGGTGCCGCGCAGGTTGTCGATGTGCAGGCTGACGAGTGCGTGGTTGACGAAGCCCTGGAAGAACTCCTGGAACAAGTCGACATCGAAGCCGCCCACGGTGGCGCGGGTGTACGGCACATGCATCTGCAAGCCTGGACGGCCCGAGAAGTCGATGACCACACGCGACAGCGCTTCATCCAGCGGCACATAGGCGTGGCCGTAGCGACGGATGCCTTTTTTGTCGCCGATGGCTTTGGCGAAGGCCTGACCCAGTGTGATACCGACATCCTCCACGGTGTGGTGGTCGTCGATATGCAGGTCGCCCTTGCTGACGATATCCAGGTCGATCAGCCCGTGACGGGCGATCTGGTCCAGCATGTGCTCAAGAAAAGGAACACCGATATCAAATCGGGCCTTTCCGGTGCCATCCAGGTTGATCGAGGCTTTGATCTGGGTTTCCAGAGTGTCGCGCTCGACGGACGCCTTACGTTCGGCCATCACCAACTCCGCAAAATCATTGGGCGAAAAAGGCAGCCATTATAGGGGCGCGGGCGCTAAACAGAAACATCGGAGGGGATAAGACTGATGGAGTGTCGGGGATAGACATGTGCATACAAGTGGGCACGGGTTCAGATGGGACCGGATTATGTGGGAGCCCGGCTCCCACAGGAACCGGGCCCACCCGACTACAGCAGCTTAGTGGAACAATACCGCCGTCTTCTGCAGGGTTACCCACACACCCCACGCCAACGGAATGCCGACCACCAGCCAGGCGGCAATGGCCAATGGCACGCTGCCGGAAGACGCTTTCCACTCCAGCACAGTGCTGGAATCGGCGCCTTTGTCATGACCCAGCGCTTGTTCGGCCGCCAGCTCCGCGTCGGTCATGAAGTACTTGTCTGCCACCGGCCGTACCAGCAGGTTGCAGATAAAGCCCAGCACCAGCAGGCCGGCGAGGATGTACAAGGTGATGTCGTAGGCTGCAGCGCGTTCAACGCCGATGCTCAGCTGATACTCACGCAAGTAGTTCACCAGCACCGGGCCGAGTACGCCCGCCGCTGCCCACGCCGTCAGCAGACGACCATGGATCGCGCCAACCATTTGCGTGCCGAACAGGTCTGCCAGGTAAGCCGGCACCGTCGCAAAACCACCGCCGTACATCGACAGGATGATGCAGAACGCCGCCACGAACAGGGCCACGTTGCCCAGGTGCCCCAGGTTCGGGATCAGCGCATACAGGGCAAAGCCCAAGGCGAAGAACACGAAGTAGGTGTTTTTACGGCCCAGATAGTCGGAGAACGACGCCCAGAAGAACCGCCCACCAATGTTGAACAGGCTCAACAGACCGGTGAACCCGGCAGCGATCGCGGCAATCGAAGCCAGTTGCCCGGCATCCAACTGACCAAATGCGAGGCCGTTACCCAACAATTTGCCACCAAACACTTCCTGCAGCAGCGGCGAAGCCATGCCGAGGATACCGATACCGGCAGAAACGTTCAGGCACAGCACCAGCCACACCAGACGGAATTGCGGAGTTTTCCAGGCCACATTCACGTGCACGTGACGGTGGGTGATCATCGCATTGCTGGCTTTCTTCGCCGGTGCAGTCCAGCCCTCAGGCTTCCAGCCAGTCGGCGGAACGCGGTAGGACAAGGCGCCGCCGATCATGAACACAAAGTAGATCGCTGCCATAACTACGAAGCTCTGCCACACACCGACACTGGTCGGCGAAGCAAAGTGGCCCATCAACGCAGCTGCCAACGGGGCACCCACCATCGCGCCGCCACCGAAGCCCATGATCGCCATGCCGGTCGCCATGCCGCGCTTGTCCGGGAACCACTTGATCAGCGTCGAGACAGGCGAGATATACCCCAGGCCCAGGCCGATACCGCCAATGACCCCGGAACCGATCCACATCAACCAGATCTGGTGGGTATAGATCCCCAACGCCGAGATCAGCAGGCCACCACACCAGCACAGTGCCGACACGACACCCGCCTTGCGTGGCCCGGCATGTTCCAGCCAGCCGCCCCAGATCGCTGCCGAGCAGCCCAGGAAGATGAAGAACAGGGTGTAGATCCAGCCCAGCATGGAGATGGGCCAGTCGCATTGGGACGAGAAGATTTGAGCGATAAAGCTCATGTCCGGCGCACAAGCCACGGGAGCGGTAACGCCCAGGGCCTTGGACAGTGGCAGCCAGAACACCGAGAAGCCATAGGCCATGCCGATGCACAGGTGGATGGCCAGCGCGGCCGGCGGTACCAGCCAGCGGTTGAAGCCGGGCTTGGCGATGATGCGCTCCTTGGACAGGAACGCAGGCTGTGCGGCAGTATGATCGGCCGCAGTGCTAGTGCTCATTGGTGTTTCCCCCAGTTATTAGTATGTGTCCGTCAAGCACTCTCTCCCTCGGCCTTGCACGCAAAGCGTGGCCGTTTTATTGAGTAAAGCTCCGTTTTGGCGCGACGTTTAGCCGCAGAAGGCGGACGAACGTGCAGAGATTAGCACCTGTGGATGACAGAAAAACCAAACTGACATCACCTTTTTCGGGATATCTGCTTTGTTTGACACCATGTAACGATCCATAAACAGCCGTACGTCCGCGGGCGTTATACTCTTTGGCTAATTTTTGAAATCGACATACAAGGACTCGCCCATGAAAGCGTTCGGCAAAATCCTGGGTCTGGTACTTCTCGGGCTGTTGCTGATCATTGTGGCTCTAGGCTTTGCCCTGACCCATCTCTTCGATCCCAACGACTATAAAGACGAGATCCGCCAGATAGCCCGCGACAAGGCCCACATTGAGCTGACGCTCAATGGCGACATCGGCTGGAGCCTGTTCCCCTGGCTGGGCCTGGAATTGCACGAAGCCAGCGTGGCGACCCTGACCAACCCGACCCAACCGTTCGCCGACCTGCAAATGCTCGGCCTGTCAGTGCGCGTGCTGCCGTTGCTGCGCCGCGAAGTACAGATGAGCGACGTGCGCGTCGAAGGCCTGAACCTGCGCCTGAACAAGGATGTGCATGGCCACGGCAACTGGGAAGACATCGGCAAGAATGCACCGGTCGCGGGTACAACCCCCGAGGTGCCCGCCGTCACTGACCCTGCCACGCCGCCCAAACCTGAAAAACCGCCGCAGCCGATCCGCCTGGACATCGACAGCCTGACCATCAACAACGCCCGCGTTGAATACAACGACGAGCAGACGGGCAAGCAGTTCAGCGCCGAAAGCATCCAGTTGAGCGCCGGCGCTATACACGATGGGGCCAGCATCCCGCTGAAGCTCACGGCATTCTTCGGCACCAACCAGCCGCTCATGCGCGTCAAGACCGAGCTCAACGGCAATTTGCGCATTCAACGTGCCCTCAAGCGCTACCAGCTCGAAGACATGAAAATCACCGGTGAAGCCACCGGCGAACCGCTGCAAGGCAAAACCATGACCTTCGCCACCCAGGGCCAGTTGCTGGTGGACCTGGCAGCCAACATTGCCGAATGGACCGGCCTGAAACTCTCGGCCAACCAACTGCGCGCCCTGGGCGAACTGAAGGTCAATGACCTGGACAAGACCCCGCAGATCAGCGGCGCCCTGTCGATCGCCCAGTTCGACCTGGCCAAGTTCCTCGACAGCGTCGGCCACACCTTGCCGGCCATGGCGCCCGGCAGCCTGAGCAAGGTCGAAATGGTCAGCCGCCTCACGGGCACGCCCACCAGCCTGGCCCTGGAAGACCTCAACCTGAAACTCGACGGCAGCACCTTCACCGGTCGCATCGCCGTGGATGATTTCGCCAAGCAATCCCTGCGCCTGCAGCTCAAGGCGGACACTTTCAACGCCGACAACTACCTGCCGGCCAAGTCTGAAGCCGCCAACAGTGCAGCCGTCGCCCGCCAGGCCGAAGTCCAGAGCAGTGAAGCCGGTGCCATGGCCGCCGGTGGCAACTCGCCGCTGCCGGACGCACCGACCAAGGGTGCCTGGAGCACCGACAAGCTGTTGCCGCTGACACGCCTGCGTACCCTGGACGTGAATGCTGACCTGGCCTTCGATCAACTGATCCTGAGCAAGCTACCCATTCAGAACGCCGCGCTGAAAGCCTCCGGCCTGGACGGCCAGCTCAAGCTCGATACCTTGAGCGGTGGCCTCTACAACGGTACCTTCCAGGCCAACGGCAACCTCGACGTGCGCCAGGATATCCCGGTGCTGGCCCTGCAAACCCACATCAAGCAAGTGCCGGTGGAGCGCATCCTGCAAGCCCAGGGGAAAAACCCGCCGATCAAGGGCCAGGTCACCCTCGACAGCAACCTGAGCGGCCGTGGCAACAGCCAGAAAGCCCTGATCGACAGCCTCAACGGTAGCGCCAGCTTCGTGATCACCAACGGCGTGCTGCTCAATGCCAACATTGAACAGCAGTTGTGCACCGGCATCGCCCTGCTCAACCGCAAGACCCTCAGCAGCGAACCAAAGGGCAAGGACACACCGTTCCAGGAGCTCAAGGGCAACCTGACCTTCCGTAACGGCGTGGCCAGCAACCCGGACCTGAAAGTGCGCATCCCGGGCCTGACCGTCAACGGCAACGGCGATGTCGACCTGCGGGTGCTGGGTATGGATTACCGCGTCGGCATCATCGTCGAAGGCGACAAGCGCGACATGCCGGACCCGGCCTGCCAGGTGGGCTCGAACTTCCAGGGCATCGAAGTGCCCTTGCGCTGCCGTGGCCCGCTGGAACTGGGCGCCAAGGCTTGCCGCCTGGACAAGGATGGCCTGAGCCAGGTCGCCCTCAAGGCGGCCGGCAACAAGATCAGCGAGAAGCTGGAAGAGAAACTCGACAAGGTCAATCCGCAGTTGAAAGACGCACTCAAAGGTCTGTTCAAACGATGAGAGCCGAGCAATTTTCAACGGCGGTGCTGGATTGGTACGACCGTCACGGCCGCCACGATCTGCCCTGGCAACAGGGCATCACGCCTTACCGGGTGTGGGTGTCGGAAATCATGTTGCAGCAGACTCAGGTCAGCACCGTGCTGAATTACTTCGACCGTTTCATGGCCTCGTTGCCAACGGTCGAAGCCCTGGCCGCCGCCCCGGAAGACGAAGTACTGCACCTGTGGACCGGGCTGGGTTACTACACTCGCGCCCGCAACCTGCAAAAGACCGCGAAAATCGTCGTTGCTCAATACGCTGGCGAATTCCCTCGGGATGTCGAGAAGCTCATTGAACTGCCGGGTATTGGCCTGTCCACCGCAGGCGCGATTGCCAGCCTGAGCATGGGCCTGCGGGCACCGATCCTTGATGGCAACGTCAAGCGGGTGCTGGCGCGCTTTACCGCCCAGGAAGGCTATCCGGGCGAACCCAAGGTCGCTAAACAGCTGTGGGCCACCGCCGAGCGCTTCACGCCACAGACCCGCGTCAACGCCTACACCCAGGCGATGATGGACATGGGCGCCACCCTCTGCACCCGTAGCAAGCCCAGCTGCCTGCTTTGCCCGCTGGAAAAGGGCTGCGAAGCCCACATGCTGGGCCTGGAAACGCGCTACCCGATCCCCAAGCCGCGCAAGACCGTCCCGCAGAAACGCACGCTGATGCCGCTGCTGGCCAATGGCGAGGGAGCAATCCTGCTTTACCGTCGCCCTTCCACGGGCTTGTGGGGCGGGCTGTGGAGCTTGCCGGAGCTGGATGACCTGAGCGACCTGGAGCATCTGGCCAACCAGCACTCGCTGGAACTGGGCAAACAGCAGGAACTGCCAAGCCTGATCCACACCTTCAGTCACTTCCAACTGGCTATCGAACCCTGGCTGGTCCAGGTCCAGGAATCCGCCCACCACGTGGCCGAGGCCGACTGGCTCTGGTATAACCTCGCCACCCCGCCGCGCCTGGGCCTTGCCGCCCCGGTGAAAAAACTGCTGAAGCGCGCGGCCGACGTATTGAACGCAGGAGTTTCGTCATGACCCGCACCATTATGTGCCGCAAATACCACGAAGAATTGCCCGCCCTCGAGCGCGCCCCGTTCCCGGGTGCCAAGGGCCAGGATATTTTCGATCACGTCTCTGCCCAGGCCTGGGCCGACTGGCAAAAACACCAGACCCTGCTGATCAACGAAAAGCGCCTGAACATGATGAACGCCGAAGACCGCAAATATCTTCAGGGCGAGATGGACAAGTTCTTTTCCGGCGAGGAATACGCCAAGGCCGACGGCTACGTGCCACCTGCTGAATAATTGATCAAAATCGGGGGTTGGAACGTAAGCGACGGTAATAATTAAATATTTTTTGAAAACTTGCTTGACGACCCCCTGAAAAACCAGTTTAATGCGCCCCGTTGCCCAGATAGCTCAGTCGGTAGAGCAGGGGATTGAAAATCCCCGTGTCGGCGGTTCGATTCCGTCTCTGGGCACCACTAATACCGAAAAACCCCAAGTGAAGATAATTCCTTGGGGTTTTTTATTGCCTCCAATTTAGTGTTCACCAGGCCAAGCCTCGCTCACACCCGTAATGCTCAAGGCCAAAAAGACCAACTGTGGGAGCTGGCTTGCCTGCGATGCAGGCGACTCGGCATGTCAGCTGTACCGAGGCGATGTTATCGCAGGCAAGCCAGCTCCCACACTGAATCTGCTTCGGTTGCTGGATCTCCATTCCTTGACTGAACAGCATTACGCTCCCATCCGAGGGTTATTTATCGTCAGGTTCAATCGTTTAGCTGTTACTAAATTCTCAGTTGCAAGGTAGTTATTTCATGACCCGGTACTTGTTCTGCACGCTGTTACTGCTGACGGCGTTGCTCAGTGGATGCGCCACACAAATGGACGTGGCGATCAACGCCACACCTGACCCGGACTATCGCTTTGACCGACAGGCAACGGTGCTGGTGACATCGACAGGCGGCAGTGATGAAAACGCACTCAATGCCCGCTACTACCTGCGCGACATGGTCAACGCCATGAAGGACCAGGGCTTCCGGGAGGTCTTTACCGACACCACCCTGCCCAAGAACCACGCCCCCATCAAAATGACCATCACCCTCGATA
Source organism: Pseudomonas spelaei (assembly GCF_009724245.1). GTDB lineage: Bacteria > Pseudomonadota > Gammaproteobacteria > Pseudomonadales > Pseudomonadaceae > Aquipseudomonas > Aquipseudomonas spelaei. The sequence continues at coordinate 267,950 of NZ_WNNK01000006.1, forward strand.
TCGACAGCCGGCAGGTGACTTACCGCTATACCGCCACCGAGTATGGTCAGGTAGCAACCAGCACCACCACCGACTGCAAGAAAAACAAGAAAAAAGACGACCGACTGACCTGCACCAGTACGCCGAACACCACCTATGGCCCGGTGGGCACCTCGGAGCGAACCGGCTACACCACCCTCACCACCTTCACAGCCACTGCCCGCGATGAAGCGAGCAAGCGTGCGGTATACCTGCTTCGGGCGTCGTCCTATAACGAAGATTGCCAGGCCGCCAAGGTCGAAGCCTTTCTGGTGCAGCAGGGCCTACAGAACCTGAATTTCCAGGACCGCGTGCAGCGCAACTACACCGTCACGATGCCTGAGGGTTACCGCTGTAAATAGCTCGTGAGCCTGGTTCCGTCTCCGGGCACCACTCATACCGAACCCCCCAAGCGAAGATGACTCCTTGGGGGTTTTTATGGCCAGGAATGTGGTGATGACAGGCATACCCTCCCCCCCAAACATCCTTGATCTATCCTCAAACCAGTAGTGCCCGCCACTCACGCCTCTTCGGCACCAGGAACGAGGATTCCCCATGACAACCTCAAAACCCGCTCTCCCCGACATCGTCTCGACTGAACAATGGGACACCGCACTCAGCCAATTGCTGATCAAGGAAAAAGCCCTGACCCGCGCCCAGGACGCCCTCAACGCCGAGCGCCGGCGGCTGCCCATGGTCAAGATCGAGAACGACTACCGCTTCGACGGCGAAACCGGCCAAGTCAGCCTGCTTGATCTGTTCGACGGTCGCCGGCAACTGATCGTCTACCACTTCATGTTCGCGCCAGATTGGTCCCAAGGTTGCCCAGGCTGCTCCTGGGTCGTGGAAGCGATGCCGCACCTCGCCCACTTGCATGCGCGCAATACGTCGCTGGTGCTGGTGTCCAGGGCGCCTCTGGAAAAGCTTGAAGGTTATAAGAAACGCATGGGCTGGGACCTGCCCTGGTATTCATCGTTTGGCAGCGACTTCAATGCCGACTTCGGCGTCACCACCCCCCAGGGCGAAAAGCACGGGGTCAGCATCCTGCTACGCGATGGCGACAGTATCTACCGCAGCTACTTCACCGGTGCCCGTGGCGTCGAGCATCTGGGCAGCCACTGGACCTACCTGGACCTGACGCCCTGGGGACGCCAGGAAACCTGGGAAGATTCGCCAAAGGGCTGGCCACAGACCGAGCCCTACAGCTGGATGCATCGCCACGACGAATACGGCGACTGATCACTTCACCAGGAAAACCAGCAACGGGTTGTCGTTGAGCCGTCCATTGAACGCCGGCACCAGATGCTCCAGCGGCGTGCCTCGCAGCAACTCGGTTTCCTTGCGCGCCACGATGACCCAGGACGGACGCGGCAGCGTCTGCAACGGTGCGAGGTCGTTGTCCCTGACAAACAACGGCCGCTCGTCATGATCCAGGTTCATGATGTAGCGAATGGCCCAGGTGTCCTTGCCGAGGTTGAGAAATACCAGCGGGCCCGGATTCTCGGCCCGCAAGGCTTCCACCGCGCCGACGAAGTTCTTGGTGTCGAACTGCAGGTCCTTGGCCGGCTCCACGACCTTCACCAGCACCATCCATTGGGTCACCAGCGCGATCAAGCTGAGCACCACCAACCGCTGCGCCACGTTACCCTGCAGACGGCGCCAGGCAACGACCGCCGCCAGTTGCAGGACGACCAGCACAGCAATCAATGCCGGTACTGAAACGTCGGGCCAGTAACCGTGTTTGTGCCAGGATTGGCGCAAAACGACTATCACCACGATACCCAGGACAGGCAGGGCACCCACCAACCACTCATAACCGCAACGGACCCGAAGCAGCCAGCCTTGCGCCTGGAGCAAACCATAAGCAGCCACAGCAGCAAACATCGGGACCATCGGCAGAATGTAATAAGCGCGCTTGAAGTGCGGCACCGACAACCCCAACAGAATCATCAAGCCGCAGCCAGCCAGGCGCAGCATCAACTGCACATCGGCGTCGTCATCACGGGCCGACCATGTGTGACGCAGGGCAATCAACGCCGCCAGCGCCAGCGGTATCACCGGGAAATAGCGGTACAGGCTCAGCTTGAAGTAGAAGTAAAACGGCTCGCCGCTTTCATCAAGGCGACCGGCCACCTGCATCTTCAGCACCTCATCGGCAAAGGCATCACCACCACTGATCCGCGCCAGCTTCAATAGCACCCACCAACAGGCAAAGAGCAGGATCAGGCCGATCACGCCGTGGGCAATCACCTTTTTCAGCAAGCGAATCTTGTCTTCGCGTGAACGGGCGGTACCCAGCGCCCAGTACACACAGGCAACACCACAGACTTCGATCAGCCCCAACGGCCCCCGAATGGCAAACGCCACCACGAACAAGGGAAAGATTGCGTATTGCCGTAGCCGCGAGCCCGAGCGCTCTCCTGTGTGCAACAGGTAGAAACACGCCAGGCACAGCAGGGAGACCATCTGGTCCAGGCAGACCGAACGCGACTTGTCCAGCAACTGAGCGGTCAATCCCGTGAGCAATACCGTCAGCAGCGCCCATGCTCGACCAGACGGCGCCAGCAGGCGGTAGACCAGCGCCATGACGCCCGCCGAAGCCAGGGCGGTAGGCATGACATTGGCCAGGTCGTTAGGCGCACCGAACAACCGGGCAAAGAGCAGGCTGAAATAGGTCGCCGTCCCCGGATAGTCCGGATAAGGCTCGCCGTAGGTGGTAGGAAAGAGGCTCGCGCCGTGGCGAAACATCTCTTGCATGAACACCGCCCAACGGCCATCGAAACCTTGAGGCTGTTGATCCCAGATGCCCAGCGTAAACAGCAGCAAGGCGATCAGAAAAATACCCAGCGATTCCATTCGAAAGCGATTGCGTTGATCCATTGTTTAACCTGTCAGGTGGGAGTAGCACCTCATGTTGCCTAACTCATCCCTGAATAACGCCTGAACAAAATCAAACATTCATCGGGCTACCGACCTGTGGACTTCACCAATGCCGGAATCAAACGAATGTAGATCAACTCGCCGACCAACTCGACCAGCGTCTGGGTAATGACCGCAGCGGCGGCCAGACCACGGATACCTTCAGGCAGCGCCAGCGCCAGGGGCAGCACCACCAAAGAATTGCGGGTCGACGCGCTGAACGTGACCGCCCGGGCAGTCATGGCCGGCAATTTGAATAGACGAGAAGCGAGCATTCCCATCAGGGGCGCCAACAGCAGGAAACCGACATACACCGGGATCACCGGCGTCAACAGGTCGATATCGCGCACCACCGAGGTGATCTGCGAGCCGATCACCACCAATAGCACCAACGCCATGGCCGGGACCGGCAGCCAGGCCCAGGCGTCATTCCAGGCGCTGACGGCTTTTGATCGTCGGGACAAGGACGTTGTCAGCACCGCCAGAATCATGGGCGCCACGATCAAGCACACGAACGCCTCAATAAACGGCCCGACCGAAACAACCACGCCCGAGTGCGCTCCCAACATCAAACCCAGGTACACCGGTAACAACACCAATTGCAGCAACAGCAGAATCGGCGTGGCGGCCAGCATCAACCGCGAATCGCCCTTGCCGATATGGGTAAACACCACCACGTAGTCGATGCACGGCGTGAGCAACACCAGCAAGGCACCCACCAGAATCGCCGGATGCTCCACCAGCCCACGGGTCAGCGCCCACACCAACAACGGGATCAAGATGAAGTTGGCCAGCAGCAACGCCGCCATGAAACGCTTGTTGCTCAAGCCTTGGCGCAGGTCCAGAAACGGGATTTGCAGGAACATCGCATACATCAATACCGCGATGGCGGGCGTGACCAGGGCGCCCAGACCCGGAGCCAATGAAGGCGCCAGCAGGCCCAATGCAACGGCCAGCAGCACCGTGGCGAAGTACACCGGGATTTGGTTTTGCTCAAGGGTGTCGCGAGTCATGGGCTGATTCTGATCGGTCGAAAGACCGTAAGCCTATGCATCTGCGAGGTCCAGGTCGAGCCGAGGAAAAAACTGTGCGCCTTTAGCGGGCGAAATTTGTTAGCTTCGATCCCCTATAAAACTGCGCACGGGCCTCCAAAGCCCCACCGAAAGCGCAAGGAGCGAGCCCGCCCATGAACCTGCCCACCCAGCCTCAACCTGAGGCCTTCAGCGAACCCGCCGCCGACGGCTACCCGATTGGGGGCTTCACCTGGCGGCATATCCGCACCGACATCGAACGCCCGGTGGTGATCATCAACGCCGCCACGTCGGTGCGCTGCCGCCACTACTCGCGCTTTGCCGACTACCTGTTTGCCAATGGCTTCGACGTGATCACCTACGACTATCGCGGCATCGGCGAATCCCGCAGCGGCTCGTTGCGTGGGTTCAAGGCGTCCTGGTCGGACTGGGGCGTACTGGATTTCGAAGCAATGCTGCAGCGGGTGCAACGGGAGTTTGCGGGGCAGCCGATTGATGTGGTCGGCCACAGTTTCGGTGGTTGCGCGGCAGGGCTCGGGGCCTCGGGGGCGGTGATTCGGCGCCTGGTCACAGTGGGCGCGCAGTTTGCCTACTGGCGTGACTATGAGGCGAGCGGGCGCTGGCGGATGCTGGGTAAGTGGCATGTGGTAATGCCGTTGGTGACGGCGGTCTGTGGATACTTTCCTGGCAAACGCATGGGCTGGCTTGAGGACACACCGGCGGGTGTGGTGCGGGACTGGAAGACACCGACGCCAACCTACGAGACGCGACCCAGCGGGCGAGCCTTGGGCGAATTGCCGTTTTCCCGGGTAAAGGCGCAGGTCTTGGCGATCAGCATTACTGATGATCCGTTCGGGACAGTGGCGGCGATAGATCGCTTGCTGAATTACTTCGAGAACAGCGAACGCACCCACCTACGGATCGCGCCCGAGGATATCGGCGAAAGAGAAGTCGGGCATTTCGCGTTTTTTCGCAGCCAATATCAGGATCGGTTGTGGCCGGTAGCCTTGGCATGGTTGCAACAAGGAGAGCTCGCCACGGATACACCGGGCCGCCGGGTGACGGATCGCACGTAGAAACCCTTGGGATTTCCCCACAGCTGCGCTTCAATAGCCCACCCAGATCCTGACCCAAGGACGTGAGCCCATGGCCTCGCCGAACAAGCAGCAAAAACGCGCCCACCGGGCAAAGGCCAAGGCCAAGCAGAATCGTAGCCAACGGGCGGTTGCGCCGAAGAAAGATGCCTTTGAGGGCGATGACAGCCGTATCGATCTTGAATCGGTGGATTTGACCGAGCTGTTTGTAGAAATGCGCACCGCGGGCGAAACCAGCCAACAGGCGCTGTGTGCGGTGTTCCTGGCGCATCCGCTGCTGGCACTGGTGCTGGAGCAGGAAGGCGAAGAAGAAGCGACCGACTTTATCCTGGCGGCGCTGATCGAGTATCGGCAGTGGGCCACGGACAGCGATGATGAAGCGGCAGCGCTGGCGTGGATTGAATCGCCCGAGTTTCAGGCTGATTACGTCGCGGCGTCCCAGGCGCTGGTCAGCTCGCAAGACTGACACAACACAAATGTGCGGGCTTGTGTGGGAGCTGGCTTGCCTGCGATAGCATCACCTCGGTGTAACTGATACATCGAGGCGTCTGCATCGCAGGCAAGCCAGCTCCCACACAAGCCCGCCCACATGAGTTTGGCTGTGCTCTAGAGGGCATGCCCCATCAATTAAGCACCGCAGCTCCCACCTTCCGGCCCTTGCGCCGGCTGGCCACAACCAACCCCGCCACAATCACCAGTACGCTCAAAATCCCGGTAGCGATAATCTCCACCCGGTGTGCTTCCTGGAACAGCATGATAGTCAGCGTGCCCACGATAAACACGATCACCGCGTAGGTCAGGCCCGGGAACAGCCACATCTTGAAGGCAATTTTCTCCCCCGCCGCCGTACGCTTCTGACGCATGCGCAGTTGCGACACAGCAATCACCAGGTACACCAGCAACGCGATGGCGCCGGAGCTGGCCAGCAGGAATTCAAAGACCGCCGCCGGCGCCACGTAGTTGGCAAACACCGCCAGGAACGCTGCGCCCGTCGACATCCACACCGCCCAGTAAGGCGTGCCGCTCTTGTTGGTGCGCTTGGCCACAGCCGGTGCATCACCGCGACGGCCCAGGGAGAACAGCATGCGTGAAGCGGTGTACAGCGCCGAGTTCAAGCAACTGGTCACAGCCACCAATACCACCAGGTCGACAATCAGCTTGGCATTCGGGATGCCCATGCGGTCGAGTACGGTCTGGTAGGAACCGACGGCAGCCAGACTCGGATCATTCCACGGCACCAGTGCGACCACGATGAAGATCGACACCAGGTAGAACAAGCCAATTCGCCAGATCACCGAGTTGGTGGCCTTGGAGATTTGCTGGCCCGGGTTCTTCGATTCAGCCGCTGCGATGGTGACGATCTCGGTGCCCATGAACGAGAACATGGTGGTCAGGATCGCCGCCAACACCGCGCCCATGCCGTTAGGCAGGAAGCCTTGGGTGTCGAACAGATGCGACACGCCGCTGACCTGGCTACCCGGCAGGAAACCGAAAATCGCCAGGAGCCCGAGGATCACAAACCCGATGATCGCGACAACCTTGATCAGCGCAAACCAGAACTCGAACTCGCCGTAGTTCTTCACGCTGAACAGGTTGGTCGCCGTCAGCAGCAAGGTGATGAACAGGGTAAACGCCCAGATCGCCACATCAGGGAACCAGGCATGGAGGATGGTCGCAGCCGCGTTGGCTTCCAGGGGAATGACCAGCACCCAGAACCACCAGTACAGCCAGCCGATGGTGAAACCGGCCCAGTGACCGATCGCCCGGTCGGCATAAGTAGAAAACGAACCGGTGTCCGGCGAAGCGACGGCCATCTCGGCCAGCATGCGCATTACCAACACCACCAACGTACCGGCCGCTGCGTAGGCCAGCAGTACCGCAGGCCCCGCCGCCGCAATCGCGTGGCCGGAACCGACAAACAAACCGGCACCGATGACGCCGGCAATCGACAGCATGGTGACGTGACGCGGTTTGAGCCCCTGTTCGAGGTCATTGGAGCTTTGCGTACTACTCATTGACACACCTTTGCGAGGAATTGCGAATACGGTCCACCCGGCTTGCATACTTTCTCGTGAAAAGAATCCAACAGGGCGTTCTTTATTTTTTACGCAAGATTTGCGCCAAAATGTTACAGCGTCACGGTTGGCGGCGCCTACAGCGCAGCTGATTACATTTCGCAAGTCATTGAGATTAATGGTAATCCGCCAGATCGTTACCCTGCGACTCACTTTTCAAACGAAGGAGTGCACCAAAAACACACACAAAAAGTGCGTGACGCTCCATATAAGGGCTGATATGGACCGTTTGCCCGGTTAACCCTTCCAACACCCGGCCAAAGCTGGCAACATCGCGCCCTTTTTTACGCGAAGCACACAGGTTTTCTGGTTCAAACGGCTGTTCGGTTGTTGATGGCGCGACACACTGCTGTGCCGATGCGACAACCTGCCACACGCTACCCAGTTACCTCCTGTACCGCTGTTGGCTGTCATCCAAACGCTATGCTAGCTTGGCGCCTCGCCAGGAAGGCGGCCCAACAGCAGGAGCGCAATGAACACAATGAGGACCGCACATGGCTGAGGCCACGCCCGCGCTTGAAATCCGCAACTTGCATAAACGCTACGGTGAGCTGGAGGTGCTTAAAGGTATCTCGCTGACCGCCCGCGACGGCGATGTGATCTCGATCCTGGGTTCCTCCGGTTCCGGCAAGTCCACGTTCCTGCGTTGTATCAACCTGCTGGAAAACCCGCACCAGGGGCAAATCCTGGTGGCCGGTGAAGAGCTCAAGCTCAAGGCCGCAAAAAACGGCGAGCTGATGGCCGCCGATGGCAAACAGATCAACCGCCTGCGCAGCGAAATCGGTTTTGTGTTTCAAAACTTTAACCTGTGGCCGCACATGAGCATCCTCGACAACATCATCGAGGCCCCACGCCGGGTGCTCGGCCAAAGTAAGGCCGAAGCCATTGAAGTCGCCGAAGCCCTGCTGGCCAAGGTCGGCATCAGCGACAAGCGCCACGCCTACCCCGCGCAACTGTCCGGCGGCCAGCAACAACGCGCCGCGATTGCCCGCACCCTGGCCATGCAGCCCAAAGTCATTCTGTTCGATGAGCCAACCTCGGCCCTTGACCCGGAAATGGTTCAGGAAGTACTTAATGTGATCCGCGCACTGGCCGAAGAAGGCCGCACCATGCTGCTGGTCACCCATGAAATGGGCTTTGCCCGCCAGGTGTCCAGTGAAGTGGTGTTCCTCCACCAGGGCCTGGTCGAAGAGCAAGGATCGCCACAGCAGGTGTTCGAGAACCCGCTTTCGGCGCGCTGCAAACAATTCATGTCCAGCAACCGCTAACGGAGCAACATGCATGCAGAACTATAAAAAATTCCTCCTGGCCGCGGCCGTATCGATGGCGTTCAGCGCCTCGGCCATGGCCGAGACCCTGAAAATGGGGATCGAAGCGGCTTACCCGCCGTTCAACAATAAAGATGCCAGCGGCAACGTCGTGGGCTTCGACAAAGACATCGGCGACGCCCTGTGCACCAAGATGAAAGTCGAGAAGTGCGAAGTGTATGTCTCGGATTGGGACGGCATTATCCCGGCCCTGAACGCCAAGAAGTTCGACTTCCTGGTCTCCTCGCTGTCCATCACCGATGAACGCAAGCAGGCCGTCGACTTCACCGACCCGTACTACTCCAACAAGCTGCAGTTCATCGCACCTAAAGCCACCAAAGACTTCAAGACCGACGCGGGTTACCTGAAGGGCAAGATCATCGGTGCACAGCGTGCGACGCTGGCCGGTACCTACCTGGAAGACAAACTGCCCGACACCACCTCCAAGCTCTATGACACCCAGGAAAACGCCTACCTCGACCTGACTTCCGGCCGACTGGACGGGATCCTTGCCGACAAGTACGTGCAGTACGAATGGCTCAAGAGCAAAGACGGCTCCGCCTACGAGTTCAAGGGCGACCCGGTGGTGGAAAGCGACAAGATCGGTATTGCCGTGCGTAAAGGCGACCCGCTGCGCGAGCGTCTGAACAAAGCACTGGCCGAAATCAAGGCCGACGGCACCTATAAGAAGATCAACGACAAGTACTTCCCTTTCAGCATCGAATGATCTGAATCGCCTGTCTGGCGCGCTCGCTTGAGCGCGCCGGTCCTGAGCTTTGCCTTGCGAAACGACTAAATCATGAATTTCGATCTCTACGGATTCGGCCCGGCGCTCGCAGCCGGCGCGCTGATGACCGTCAAACTGGCGCTCACGGCCTTGTGCCTGGGGCTGGTGCTGGGCCTGGCCGGTGCCTTGGCCAAGACTTCTCCATACAAGCCGCTGCAATGGCTTGGCGGTGCTTACTCGACCGTGGTTCGCGGCATCCCGGAACTGCTATGGGTGCTGTTGATTTACTTCGGCACGGTCAACCTGATGCGTGCCCTCGGCGAGTTTTTCGGCAATCCCGACCTGTCCCTCAGCGCCTTCGCCGCCGGCGTGATCGCCCTGGGCCTGTGCTTTGGCGCCTATGCCACGGAAGTGTTCCGCGGTGCGATCCTGGCCATTCCCAAGGGCCACCGTGAAGCCGGTGTCGCACTGGGCCTGTCGAAGTTTCGCATCTTCACCCGGTTGATCATGCCGCAGATGTGGCGCATCGCCCTGCCGGGCCTGGGCAACCTGTTCATGATTTTGATGAAGGACACCGCGCTGGTTTCGGTGATTGGCCTGGAAGAAATCATGCGCCACGCGCAGATCGGCGTGACGGTTACCAAGCAGCCGTTCACCTTCTTCATGGTCGCGGCCTTCATGTACCTGGGCCTCACCGTCCTGGCCATGACCGGCATGTACTTCCTGGAAAAACGCGCCGCTCGCGGCTTTGCGAGGAGCACGCAATGAGTGGCGACTACAGCTGGCTGTCGCATTTCGACCTCGGCCTGAACTGGGCGGTGATCATCAAGTGGCTGCCGAAACTGGCCCAGGGCGCGACCCTGACCCTGGAACTGGTGGCCATCGCGGTCATCGCAGGCCTACTGCTGGCGATTCCGCTGGGCATCGCGCGCTCGTCGCGCCGGTGGTACGTGCGCACCCTGCCCTACTGCTACATTTTCTTCTTCCGTGGCACGCCACTGTTGGTGCAACTGTTCCTGGTCTATTACGGCCTGGCGCAGTTCGACGCCGTGCGCGAAAGCGCGATGTGGCCGTACCTGCGGGACCCGTTCTGGTGTGCCACCGCCACCATGACCCTGCACACCGCCGCCTATATAGCCGAGATCCTGCGGGGCGCAATCCAGGCCATTCCGCCGGGTGAAATCGAAGCGGCGCGGGCCTTGGGCATGTCCAAACCCAAGGCGCTGTTCTACATCATCCTGCCGCGTGCGGCGCGCATCGGCCTGCCGGCCTACAGCAACGAAGTGATCCTGATGCTCAAGGCCAGCGCCCTGGCCAGTACCGTGACCTTGCTGGAACTGACCGGCATGGCCCGTACCATCATTGCCCGGACCTACCTGCCGGTGGAGATCTTCTTCGCCGCCGGGTTGTTCTACCTGCTGATGGCCTATGTGCTGGTGCGCGGCTTCAAACTGCTGGAACGCTGGTTGCGGGTCGATGCCTGCCAGGGACGCTGAAACCTCGTTGACGGGTGAGCATTTGCTCGCCCGCTTCCAGGCGCTGGACGCCTTCCTGATCGAACACCAAGGGCTGTGGCGACCACGGCCCTTTACCCACCTGCACTTGCCGTGGGAAACGCAGCATCCCGAAATGGCCCGGTGGTTGCGCCAGCGTTCGCTGGCACAGGCCGAAAGCAGCCATAACCAACCCTATGACCTACTCGCGCCAGCGCCTTTTCCTCAGTTGGCCGAGCAAGCTGCTCGCCTCAGTGCTGTGGATAAGTTACCGGCCCATCCCCTTGATGCTGCCCCGCACCGCTTGAACGTCGACGTACCCGGCCGCAAGTGGCAGCAGATCGAAGCCTTCGGCGCCGCCCTGCACTTTGCCGAAACGCCTCGCCACTGGCTGGACTGGTGCTCCGGCAAGGGCCATCTCGGCCGCCGCCTGCTACAACCGGACCAACAGCTGACCTGCCTGGAATACGACACGGCCCTTATCACCTCGGGCCAAGCCCTGAGCGATCACCATCGACTGCCGGTCACTCACCGTCAGCAGGATGTAATGGCGGCCGATGCGGCCTTGCAACTCGGTCACCAACACACACCCGTCGCCCTGCATGCCTGCGGCGACCTGCATGTGCGCCTGATGCAACTGGCCAGCGCCGCTGGCTGCAAACAACTTGCGGTAGCGCCTTGCTGTTATAACCGCACCAGCGCCGACCACTATCAGGCGCTGTCCAGCGCCGCCCGTGCGTCTGCCCTGCGCCTATCGATAGAAGACCTCGGCCTGCCCCTGAGTGAAACCGTCACCGCCGGCGCTCGCGTGCGCCATCAGCGGGATATCTCCATGGCCAGGCGCCTGGGGTTTGATGGGCTGCAACGGCAACTGCGCGAGTGCGACGAGTACTTGCCGACGCCCTCCCTGCCCAGCCATTGGCTGGACAAACCCTTCGCGGATTACTGCCATGAACTGGCGGCACTCAAAGGTTTATCCACAGGTGAACAGGATTGGCAGGCGCTGGAGGCCCAAGGCTGGAAGCGCCTGGCCCAAGTGCGAAACCTGGAATTGCTGCGTGGTCTGTTTCGGCGCCCGCTGGAGATATGGCTGGTGCTGGATCGGGCACTTTTCCTGGTGGAAAAAGGCTACAACGTACGGCTAGGCACCTTCTGCGAAACACCCCTGACCCCACGCAACTTGATGGTGCTTGCCGAGCGCGATTAGAGGGCAAAACTCTACACCCGTGCCCTGTGGATAACTCTGTTGATGGATTTTCGACGGAGGCCGTAACGGCAAGCGCTACAGGCCAAAAGGCAGGCTGGTCATTTTTTGTTCACAAAATAAAACGCACGGAAAACAGGCAGTTGCAGCGTGATGAGAGCAGCTTCACAAAATTGCCGTTTCATGACATGTCGAACCAACGGATTGTGCATAAGCATCCGTAGCTAGGGGCATAAGCAGGCCTGTGATGGCCCCATCGGCGGTAGCAATCACCGATACCTTGCCGGTGTAGGGCTTCGGAAAATTCGCACCGGCAGAATCGGTTTTTGACGCAGTGAATTGGATGAGGGAATACGCAGAAGGGAAAAATGCATCCTGTTCGACAGCGTGATTGATGATTTCCGAACGCACCGTGGAAAACCAGCGCTGCTCAGCCAGAAAGCGCTTGGGATCGGCGCCTACAGCACACGTAGTGGCGCGGGCGATGAGGCTGGGAGATATCGAAATCTGAGGGCTGGCGGGGAAAAAGCCGGGGCTACGAAAAATAGTCTGAATTCAGGGGTTTACAGAAGCTTGCCAATCGCTATAATCGTCGCCCTAACACGCCGGTATAGCTCAGTTGGTAGAGCAACTGACTTGTAATCAGTAGGTCCCGGGTTCGACTCCTGGTGCCGGCACCATACAAAACGAAGCCCTCGCAGAAATGCGGGGGCTTTGTTGTTTCTGGGGTGTGCGTCGCTGCCCCCCCTCCACACAGCGCCGCCCCTGCGTGGCAATTCGATTGCGCGCTCTATGAGTTTCTTTTTCAGATGCTCTTTTCAGAGTGGAAAATAAATCTGTCCCCTTTTTCTGAAGGT
>NZ_WNNK01000070.1 GCF_009724245.1 Pseudomonas spelaei
ATTGGCGGCGCCGCCCGTCAGGTTCGGGTTGCCGAGGATGATCCCGCCCAGTTGGGTCGATTGCGTACGGTCGGTGGCGTTGTTGAGGATCACGCCGTTGGCGCCGACGTTGTAGTCCTTGAACTGGTTGTGGGACAAGCCACTGCCATTGGGGGTAGCGATGTTCACCACCGGCACGCCATTGCCTGCCTGCCCGACGGTGGTGCCGGGTGCGCTGACGACGATGCCGTCGGCCTGGGCCAGCAACGGTTGCCAGAACAGCGCGTTGGCCAGGATCAGCGCCAGGCCACGTTTGGGCAGGCCGAAGAACGAGTCACGGCTTTTCAGGGCAGCAGAAGGCTGGCGAGCCAGGAAGGCAAATTGGCGAACATCCATTTCAAATTCTCGATGCAACTAGGCGTTGAATTACAGGAAGAAATCCATGCGGAAGTAGATCGGCGCTTCGCGATCAAGCAGCGCGGCCGGGCGTTCCAGCGAGTGGGCAAAGGTCACGCTGGTGCTGAGGTATTTGCCACGGGCGAACAGCTCCAGTGAGTTGCTCGAGACCCGGCCGTGCACTTCGCCGTTGTAGCGACCGTTGCGAATCACGCCTTGGTCGTAACCGACACTGGCACCGTATTCGCCGAACACCGGACGCAGCCAATCGAGGGTCACCGGGCGACTCCAGCGCAGGTCGTTGCGCCAGTAGCCGCCGCTGTCGCCGCTCAGTTGCTGGTCCTTGTAGCCGCGGATCGACGAGGAGCCGCCCAGGCTCATGCGCTGCGGGCTGAACAGCACATCTTCACTGCGCTGCCCGGTGGCCAGGCTGGTAAAGCTGAAAGATTCGCCCCACACCTTGAACGGTTGCAGGTAGCTGACGGTGGCGGTGTATTTGCGATAGCGCGCATCGGGCACGCCAGGGCGCGGGTTGTGATTGCCCTGGGCGTCGAAGGCGCCGGTACCGTTTTGCATGCCGACATCAAAGTTGACGAAGGCGCTGCCGACCCGTCGACCGTGGTTGATGCCCAGTTGCAGTTCGCTCAGGCGATTGCTGCTTTCTTTGAGGCGGCTGTCTTCGATGTAGTTGTTGGTGCGCAGGTGGGACAGGCCGACGTTGACCGAAGTCTTGCTCAAAGCATCGCGATGGATCACCCGCTCGGCGCGCAGCTGGTGGTTTTCGCTGTCGCCGGTTTGTTTGAAATCAAAGCCATTGCCTTGAGCAACCGAGCGG
>NZ_WNNK01000071.1 GCF_009724245.1 Pseudomonas spelaei
GACAGTCAGCGGATTGGTGATGTTGGTCACGGCCGCGCCGTTTTTATCCACAAGGCTGGCGGTGTAAACGATCTGGCCGCCTTCGCCCACGCTGGTGGTCGCGGTCAGAACGATATCGACCTTGTCGATGGTGTCGTTGATGACGGTGGTCGCGCCGTCGCCCGCTACGACCAGCTTCTCGAAGTTGCCGCCGGCGGTGTCGGTGATCTTGACGGTCTGCGTGCTCTTGTCGATGAACACGTCATCGCCTGGAGCGGCCACAGTGACCGAACCAACAGTTTCACCTTGCTTGATGGTGATGGTGGAGCCGTTGTCCAGCTTCAGCGTCACATCAGTGCCGGCCTTGTTGCTCAAGGTGGCGGTGTAGGTGATCTGGCCACCTTCGTTGACGGCATCAGGCGCAGTCAGTGTGACAGTGGTGGTGTTTTCAGTGCCCGGTGTATCGGTCACGGTGGTGGTGACGGGCGTGGTCCCCGGAACCAGATTTTCGAAGTGCTCGCCACCGGCTACTTTGGTGATAGCCGTGGTGACAGTCTGGTCGCCTTTGTACACATCGTCTGGCGCTACAACCGAAACGGTGCCGCTGGACTGGTTTACGCCAATGGTGATGGTCTGGCCGTTGTCCAAGGTCACTGTCAGCGGGTTGGTGATGTTCGTCACTGCCGCGCCGTTTTTATCCACAAGGCTGGCGGTGTAAACGATCTGGCCGCCTTCGCCCACGGTGGTGGTCGCGGTCAGCACCACATCGACCTTGTCGATGGTGTCGTTGATAACGGTGGTTGCACCGTCGCCTGCTACAACCAGCTTCTCGAAGTTACCGCCGGCAGTGTCAGTGATCTTGACGGTCTGGGTGCTCTTGTCGATGAACACGTCATCGCCTGGCGCTGCCACGGTCACGGAACCCACGGTCTCGCCGGCCTTGATGGTGATGGTCGAACCGTTGTCCAGCTTCAGCGTCACATCCGTGCCGGCCTTGTTGCTCAAGGTGGCGGTGTAGGTGATCTGGCCACCTTCGTTAACGGCGCTAGGCGCGGTCAGTGTGACGGTGGTGGTGTCGGTGGTGCCCGGTGTGTCGGTCACAGTAGTGGTGACCGGGGTTTTG
>NZ_WNNK01000072.1 GCF_009724245.1 Pseudomonas spelaei
AACCCGGTGCCGTTGGTGCGGGTTAACAAGCAGCCCAGGACGGCATTGGTCAAGCAAGAACACGTCGATGACGTGCCGGTTGCTTCGAAAAACCCCAAGGGTGATGCGGCCGCCAGTGCCGATAAAACCGCGACTCACGGTTGCCCGGTATCGATGGTCACCGGGGAGGAACTGCTGACCCTGACCGATGGCGAACTGGACGGCTTTTTACCGTTTGCCTGGACGCGGTTGTACCGCACCAGTGCCGTGGAAATCGATTGCGGGCTGGGGTTCGGTTGGAGCCATGGGGTGGCTCATTGCCTGTCGGTGAGCGGCGAGTCGGTGGTGTGGACCGACCATGAAAATCGCAGCACGGTTTTTCCGTTGCCTACTGTTTCGCGACCGGCGATCAGCAACAGCCTGGCCGAAGCGGCGATTTATCTGGGCGCTTCGCCGGATGAACTGGTGTTGGCCCAGGCCTCGCGTTTTTATCATTTCCGCGACGGGTTGCTGGTGTCGATCAGCGACGCGTATGACAACCGCCTGCGTATTTCCCGTGATGTGTTAGGGCGCATCCAACGGCTGGACAACGGCGTTGGCCGTGCGCTGTTGTTGCGCTATGACCGCGACCATATCGTCGCCGTCGACTATCAGGTGTTTCGCGCCGAGGGCGATCGGGAGTTCGTCTGGGTTACTGAGCAAAACGTCGTTTCCTACCGCTATGACGACGCCTGGCGGTTGATTGAGGCGACTAACGCTGTAGGCGAAAGCGAACGCTATCGCTACGACGATCAGCAGGTGATTCAGGAGCGGGAACTGGCCGGTGGGGCGAGTTTCTTCTGGGCGTGGGAACGCTCTGGCAAGGCCGCACGATGCGTCCGGCATTGGGCCAGCTTTTCGCAGATGGACACGCGCTATGCCTGGGATGACAACGGC
>NZ_WNNK01000073.1 GCF_009724245.1 Pseudomonas spelaei
CTCTGAGAAAAAAGGGGACGAGAAAAAAGGGGACAGATTTATTTAATCGGAGAAAATAGACCTCATAAAATCAAATAAATCTGTCCCCTTTCTTTTAAGGAGGATTCGATAGAGGTTGCAGTTTTGGAGGGATTTTGGGGCCCGCACTGATGGAGCCTGCCTCTTTTGCACCAACTCAACTTTTCCCTTTGATATGATTTCGCCACGGCACAAGCAGCCCCTCCAGCAAGATTCGATCAATAACACCATCATCAATGGCGCCGACAAAAGTAGTACCTAGCTGAAACTCAAAGGAAAGATTTTCTTTTTCAGATAGTTTTTTTACGGCACAGATTAATTCCTCTACTTCATCTAGATTTTTCGAGTCCATATCAATAGATAGTATGCTTGGTTGCAGTGCTGAATAAATCTCTAACATTCCACCCACTACTTCCGCGCCACCTTCGTCTATTGCGTCAATAAAGGTTGGCGGGGCAATGCTCCATATTCTTGACGCGGCGACCTCATTCACAAGCTGCTGCACATTAGATCGAATGGACTGATCCAAATCCTGAGCAACGTAGAAAATTAACTTTTGTTTCTCATGCTCTAGCGGTACGGAATGCATTATTCAGCTCCTTTTTTCGGAGGGTAGGCCGGGAGAGCCGACCCTGGACCGCCCGGATTATATCTAAACCCTCCTGGCATATGCGCGTCCAAATGCCTTGTATCAGGCAGGGGCACAGTAAGTGGCGAACCCTGAACATGGAAAATAAGGGGACAGATTTATTTGATCGACTATCTAGTTCTGAAGCAGGCCTAAACCTTATTCAGGACGGGACAAGCTACTAAAATAAATCTGTCCC
>NZ_WNNK01000074.1 GCF_009724245.1 Pseudomonas spelaei
AGGATCTGGGTGAAGCCGCAGTAGAAGAAGATGCCTTCCAGGACGCAGTAGTAGGCGACCAGGTTGCGCAGCAGCTCTTTGTCCGTCTCGACGGTGCCGGTTTCGAACTTCGGATCGGAGATCGAGCGGGTGTATTTCAGGCCCCAGGCGGCCTTTTTGGCGACCGATGGGATCTCGTGGTACATGTTGAAGATCTCGCCTTCATCCATGGCCAACGATTCGATGCAGTACTGGTAGGCGTGGGTGTGGATCGCTTCTTCGAAGGCCTGGCGCAGGATGTACTGGCGGCACTCCGGGTTGGTGATCAGGCGGTATACGGCCAGCACCAGGTTGTTCGCTACCAACGAATCCGCAGTGGAGAAGAAGCCGAGGTTACGCATGACGATGCGACGTTCGTCGTCGGTCAGGCCTTCGGGGGTTTTCCACAGGGCGATGTCGGCGGTCATGTTGACCTCTTGCGGCATCCAGTGGTTGGCGCAGCCGTCGAGGTATTTCTGCCAGGCCCAGTCGTACTTGAAGGGCACGAGTTGGTTGAGGTCGGCGCGGCAGTTGATCATGCGCTTTTCGTCAACGGCGACGCGGGCGGCGGAGCCTTCGAGTTCGGCGAGGCCTTCGGCGACGTCGAGTTTGTCCAGGGCGGCCTTGGCGCGCACGATGGCGGCGGAGTCATTGGCGGTGACGGCGCGGGCTTCGATGGCGGCAGCAGCGCC
>NZ_WNNK01000075.1 GCF_009724245.1 Pseudomonas spelaei
GTGTTGTCGAGGATCTGCACCGCAACGCCAATGGCCGAGGAATCCTTGGATAAGGCAATAACCGAAGAAGTCGTATCGAGAATTTCAGTGGTGGGATCAAGGCGGTACTTAACGCCATTGATCCCCTCGGGGCAGGCATTTAGTGCAATATTGAAGGCTTTGGGTATTAGACGGCTACCCACGCCCCTAAAGCCCGAGCTTTTCTGATCCCCCATCGACACCACAATGTTTGGGGTAGTGCATGTTGACTCGGTCACCACGATCTTTTGACCAAGCGCCAAAATTGTATCTGTTAGCGAACCCATTTTAGATTCTAAAATATTACCCGCGGGTATTTCTGCGCCAGCTAGGACAGGACCCACTTTGATTATTTCAAAACCATTTGAGCTGCCATTCACGGTTAAATATTTACTAGTGTAACTTTCAGAAATAGGAAATGAGATCCCGTAGGCTGCCTCGGAGTGACTGGCAGCTTTATAACGCGATTTAAAGGCAAGCCCTGAATTTCCAATTGGGTAGACTCTACTCCCAACAGACTGTGTACCGACGAGGTTACGTACACCTGTATTTATCACCCCGTCGCATGTATAGTTTTTTGATGTTAGTATCATCATTGGCGATGTATAGACTTTCGTTCCA
>NZ_WNNK01000076.1 GCF_009724245.1 Pseudomonas spelaei
CGGGACGAAGGTCTATACATCGCCAGTGATGATACCAACATCAAAAGACTATACATGCGACGGGGTGATAAATACAGGTGTACGTAACCTCGTCGGTACACAGCCAGTTGGCAGTAGCGATGTCTATCCGATTGGTAATTCAGGGCTCGCCTTTAAATGGATGTTTAAATACCGTTGGTCCGACGTAGAGTCCCTGCAATCATTTCCTATTTCTGTAAGGCACTTCGGTGAACCTTTAACCATGAATGGTACCTCAAATGGGTTTGAAATAATTAAAGTAGGACCTGTCCAGACTGGCGCAGAAATACCCGCGGGTAATATTTTAGAATCTAAAAAGGGTTCACTAACAAATGCAATTTTGGCGCTTAGTCAAAAGATTGTGGTGACCGAGTCAACATGCACTACCCCAAACATTGTGGTGTCGATGGGGGATCAGAAAAGCTCGGGCTTTAGCGGGGTGGGTAGCCGTCTAATACCCAAAGCCTTCAACATTGCACTAAATGCCTGCCCCGAGGGGATCAAGGGCGTTAAGTACCGCCTTGATCCCACCACTGAAATTCTCGATACGACTTCTTCGGTTATTGCCTTATCCAAGGATTCCTCGGCCATTGGCGTTGCGGTGCAGATCCTCGACAACAT
>NZ_WNNK01000077.1 GCF_009724245.1 Pseudomonas spelaei
CTTTTCCGTAAGGGTTGTAGCTGTAGGCCCGGGTGGCACCGCCCGGCAACACCACCTGAATCAACCGCCCAACGCTGTCCCATTGGTACTGAGTCAGCGCGCCGTGTTCATCCTCGCGGGCAATTTGCCGTCCCAGCGCGTCATAGCGATAACGCCGGGTACTGCCGTTGGGTAACTGTTCCTCGATGAGTTGGCCGAAGTCATTCCAGTTCAGGCGCTGGCAGCTGTGATCCGGGTACCAGACTTCCGTCAGCTGGCCGCGTTTGTTGTAGCGGTAGTTGGTAACGAACCCTTCGGGATCCGTCTTGCGGGTGATATCGCCCTGATCGTTGCGCTGGTATTTCCAGACGGCCTCGCCACGCCGCACAACCCGTACAAAGCCGTTGTCATGCTCGTAGGACGTCGGCTCATCGTCGCCGGAAAACAGTGCAATCAAGCGTCCGGCTTCGTCGTATTGATACGCCGTCACCGCGCCCAGCGGGTCCTGTTCGACGGTCAGCCGGCCTTTGTCGTCGTAGGACTTGAAGTGTTGCGCGCCGTCCGGATCAATCCTCTGTACCAGCCGCGCCCGCTGGTCGTGGACGTAGACTTCCTGACTGCCATCAGCGTTGTGGACCGTGACGCT
>NZ_WNNK01000078.1 GCF_009724245.1 Pseudomonas spelaei
TTTTTCCGTAAGGGTTGTAGCTGTAGGCCCGGGTGGCTCCGCCCGGCAACACCACCTGAATCAACCGCCCAACGCTGTCCCATTGGTACTGAGTCAGCGCGCCGTGTTCATCCTCGCGGGCAATCTGCCGTCCCAGTGCGTCATAGCGATAACGCCGGGTACTGCCGTTGGGTAACTGTTCCTCGATGAGTTGGCCGAAGTCATTCCAGCCAAGGCGCTGACAGCTGTGGTCCGGGTACCAGACTTCGGTCAGTTGGCCGCGTTTGTTGTAGCGGTAGTCGGTAACAAGCCCTTCAGGATCTGTTTTGCGAGTGATATCGCCCTGATCGTTGCGCTGGTATTTCCAGACCGCCTCGCCACGCCGCATAACCCGTACGAAGCCGTTGTCATGTTCGTAGGACGTCGGCTCATCGTCCCCTGGAAACAGCGCAATCAAGCGTCCGGCTTCGTCGTACTGATACGCCGTCACCGCGCCCAGCGGGTCCTGTTCGACCGTCAGCCGGCCTTTGTCGTCGTAGGACTTGAAGTGCTGCGCGCCATCCGGATCAATCCGCTGTACCAGCCGCGCGCGCTGGTCGTGGACATAGACTTCCTGACTGCCATCGGTGTGGTGGACGGTGACGCG
>NZ_WNNK01000079.1 GCF_009724245.1 Pseudomonas spelaei
ACGCCGATGGTGATGGTCTGCCCGTTGTCCAGGGTGACGGTCA
Source organism: Pseudomonas spelaei (assembly GCF_009724245.1). GTDB lineage: Bacteria > Pseudomonadota > Gammaproteobacteria > Pseudomonadales > Pseudomonadaceae > Aquipseudomonas > Aquipseudomonas spelaei. Next base: position 44 of record NZ_WNNK01000079.1, read on the forward strand.
GCGGGTTGGTGATGTTAGTCACCGCCGCGCCGTTTTTATCCACAAGGCTGGCGGTGTAAACGATCTGGCCGCCTTCACCCACGGTGGTGGTCGCGGTCAGTACCACGTCCACTTTGTCGATGGTGTCGTTGATGGTGGTAGTCGCACCGTCGCCCGCCACTTCCAGCTTCTCGAAGTTGCCGCCAGCGGTGTCAGTGATCTTGACGGTCTGGGTGCTCTTGTCGATGAACACGTCATCGCCTGGAGCGGCGACGGTCACCGAGCCAACGGTTTCGCCAGCCTTGATGGTGATGGTGGAGCCGTTGTCGAGTTTCAGGGTGACGTCGGTGCCGGCCTTGTTGCTCAAGGTCGCGGTGTAGGTGATCTGACCACCCTCGCTCACTTCCGACGGAGCCGTCAGGGTCACGGTAGTGGTGTTATCGGTACCCGGTGTGTCAGTCACAGTGGTCGTGACCGGGGTGGTACCTGGAACCAGATTTTCGAAGTGCTCGCCACCG
>NZ_WNNK01000007.1 GCF_009724245.1 Pseudomonas spelaei
GCCACGGCAAAAAGGGCGGTACCTTCACAGGTACCGCCCTTTTCTATGCGGGTTACGAAAGGGGTCATCAGGTAACGAATTTTCGTCTGATAGACCGCCATCGCAGGCAAGCCAGCTCCCACAGTTAGTCTGTGTCGCTGGTTAGTGCCGCTCCAGCGCATTCACCAGGTCGTGGAACGCCTCGCGGTTGGAGTCGTTCAAGCCCATCAGGATCTTGTGGGCCTCCAGAACTTTGACCCGTACCACCTCCTCGGATTGATCCTGGGACGGCAGGTCGGTCAGGCATTCCGGGCACGGGATCGGGCGGTCAACGATGTTGAACACTTGATCGAAGCCCATGGACTGCAAGAGCCGGGTGATGTCTTCGTGGGTGGTGACGACGGTCGGCAGCAGTCCGACCTTCTGCCGAGACAGAATGGACAACTTGGCCAACAGCCCAAGGGTGGTGCTATCGATGCTGCGGGTTTCGGTCAGATCAATCACTATTGCCGAGAAATTCAGCGCAGTAAAGATCCGCTCAATCGTCGCATCCAGCGCCGAACACAAGGTCAGGCGCACTTCACCGACAAACTTCAGGACAAAAGTCCCGTCTTGCTCGGCGAATTGGATTCTTCCGGTACTCATCAAAGATTCCTGCTCAACACCAATAGGGCGATATCATCCGGCATCTCCCCTAGCGTGGCCAATCCAAAAACTTGCCGCAGGCCATCCAGGCTGCCGCCCGCCGACCTGACCCGTTGGGGTAAGGCGGCTTCTTTCTCTTTGAGTGTAGGCTCTGGCAAAAGGTCCAGGATACCGTCGGACATCAGCGTCAGGCTGAAGGTCGGCGGCAGCTCCAGGATGTGGTCTTCGTAGGTGGCTTCATTGAACAAGCCCACTGGCAAACCACGCCCTTCCAGATAACGCACACTGTCTGGAGTGTATAAAACCGGCAATGGCAGGTGACCGCCAATGCTGTAGGTCAAAAGACCGGTTTCTTCATCAATCACGCCGCCCACCATCGTCACGTGCTTGCCCAGCTTGCAGCTGATCAGGCCCCGGTTGATGTGGCCCAGCACTTGCGAGGGAGTGAACTCCGGCAAGGTGCCATTGCGTTTGGATTCGAACAACAGCCGTGTGGTCATGAACTTCAACAACACGGTCACGAATGCAGAGGATGCGCCATGACCGGAAACGTCGGCCAGGTAGAACGCGACACGCCGCTCATCAACGCGGAAGTAGTCGACAAAATCACCCGAGAGGTACAGCGACGGGATGATCTGGTGGGCAAACTGGAACTCGTCGATGGTCCAGGGACTGACCGGCAGCATGTTCATCTGTACCTGGCGACCGGCGTTCTGGTCTTCCTGGAGCAGGTTCAGGCTGGCTTCGAGTTCACGGTTGGCGGTTTCCAGCTTTTCACGGTAGCGCTGGTTTTCCAGCAACAGCCGTGCACGATCCAGGGCGCGGCGCACCGAGTGCTCCAGCACCGCCAGGTCTTCCAGAGGCTTGATCAGGTAATCGGCGGCGCCCAGGCGCAAGGCTTCGACCGCATCATTCATCACCCCGGCACCTGACACGACAATCACCGGCGTCTGCGGGGCGATATCGGTCACTTGGCGGATCAGCTCGAGGCCGCCCACCTGAGGCATGCGCAGGTCGCAGATCACTAGGTCGGGCTTGTCGCGCTCGAACACCTGGAGACCCTGGAGGCCGTTGCTGGCCTGCAGGACGCTGAAGCCACTGTCTTCCAAATAGGCCGCGAGGCTCGCGCGCACTACTTCGTCGTCATCGATTATCAGCAGCGTGGCACTGGTTTTTTGCATGTGGGCAAACGGCGCCAGAATTAGGTTGGCGTAGGCGGCTCGGCAAAGGCCGGACTCACACTACTGGATTCGCTTTCTAGCCTCTCTGTCCTACAAAGTGCGAGCTTTTTACCCACGCACAAAAGTAAACCAGAGGTGCCCTTCTAAGGCGCAGACGGTACTCCCATCCGCCAGGGGTTTCAAGCTCATGCCGATGGTCGCCGGGCGTCTTTACACCGCAAATCACTGGGAGTTATAAGAACAGACAAAACCACAACGCAATGGAAGGATGGAACCTGTGAGCGAACACGAGCGCGACTACGCTGAAAAACGCGATTTCATCCGCATGCGGGTGGACGCCGAAGTCTCTCTGATCCACGCCGGACAAGTGATTGCCGCGGTATGCGTCGACCTTTCGGGCTCGGGCATGCAGGTGCAGGCACCCAAGCGATTCAAGGCTGGAGATCGACTAAGCGTGCGTATCGATTCGGATCACGCCGCGCTCAAGGGCCTGAACGCCGACACCGAAGTGGTGTGGGTGGCGGATCAGGACGATGGCGGTCAGAAGCTGGGCCTGTCGATCCTGAAGATGAACTGAAATCAATGCACACAAAAAAGGCGACCCTAAGGTCGCCTTTTTCATTTAAGAGCCTAAGCCTTAAAAATCGTCCACTACCTTGCCATCTTTGACCTTGAACTCGCGGTTCTGCAAGTAGGCGTTGCGGATGAACGTGTACTTGTCGCCGCTGATCAGCTTCTCGCTCGACAGCAAGCTGGCGCGGGTGTCGACAATGTTCAGGCCGAACGTGCTGTTGCGCCAGCCAATATCATTCATGTAGCGGTATGGCTGGGTGTAGCTGTCCACGTACTTGGACGGCGCATCACGCAGGGTGCTTGGGCCCAGCAGTGGCAACATCACGTAAGGACCGCTGCCTACGCCCCAGTGGCCCAGGGTCTGGCCGAAGTCTTCGTCATTGCGCTGCAGCCCCATTTTGGTGCCGACATCAATGAAACCCAGCACACCGAAAGTGGTGTTCACCAGCAAACGGGCAGTATCGACGCCAGCGGCATGGGGCTTGAGTTGCAACACATCGTTGGCAAAGTTGCCAACGTCGCCGATGTTGCGGAAGAAATTGTGGATACCGTCCTGCACAAATTGCGGGGTCACGAACTGATAGCCCTGGGCCAAAGGCTTGAGGGCGTAGGTATCAACGGTGTCGTTGAAGGTGAAGATCGGACGGTTGAAACTTTCCCATGGATCGTCTTCCGAAGCCGCCTGGGCAACGAAAGGCACCAGCAGGATGCCGGCACACACGGATAGCTGAGCTAGACATTGACTCCAGCGCATAGCTTGAACTCCTTGAATGGTCTGTCATGGGCGCTATGCCCTGAATGAAGGGTGTCAGTATATGACGGAAGCGACAGATAAGGCAGTCTCGAGGAAATTTCGTTCAGCAGATATACAAAATTCCCACAATTAGAATCGACTGTCATCTGCCTGTCATAGCCCTCGGATAGCGTCACAGCTATTTTCAGGGACGTCGAAATGCCTCACGCCGAGATTGCTGTCGCCAGTGCCCCGTCCTTGACCGCTGTACTGTTCGGCTTGAGTGGCTGCCTGGTGGATTTTGGTTCCCAGGCCCGTAATAGCACTACGGCCTCCCCCGATACCCACACCACGCCCGGTGCCTTGAAGGTCCTGTGCAGCCTGGAAGAACGAGGCATTCCCTGTGCCTGGCTGGACGAGTTACCGAACGCCGTTTCCACAGCCTTGGCTACCGAGCTACCACGCTGGGTCAAAGCAACGCCTCCCTCCCCCACCCACTGGCCCGCACCCCATGCCTGCTGGCAGGCATTGATGGCATTGAACATTGAGCGTCTGGAAGGCTGTGTATTGGTCAGCGGTGAACCGCGCCTGCTGCAATCAGGGCTCAACGCCGGGCTGTGGACAATTGGCCTGGCGTCCTGCGGCTCGCTGTGCGGGCTTTCCCCTGCGCAATGGCAGGCGCTGAGCCAGCAAGAGCGGGAGCACAAGCGCGCCAAGGCGACCATGGCGCTGTATAGGCTGGGCGTGCACTCGGTGATCGATCACCTGGGCGAGCTGGAAACGTGCCTGGCAGACATCAGCCTACGGCAACTCAAAGGCGAGAAGCCCTGACCGAGATCATGCACAACAGGCCTGAGTGGATTAATCTACAGGTCAGTTCATAGACCTTTCTCGGCGTGCCGCGGTCTATGCCAGTGCCTATCGATAAAAGGAAGAACGCCATGCCTGCCCGCGAACTGCAAGACCAGCTCAATACTTTGCGCGAGCAATTGGAGCAGAACCCACCGCTTTCACTTGAAGAGCGCGAACACCTGCAAACACTGATGGGGCAAATTGACGCCCAGATCAAACTGGAGACGGCAACCCAAGACGCCAGTCTCGCCGACGGCGTGAATCTGGCAGTGGAACGCTTTGAACTCGACCACCCGGGCATTGCCGGAACCTTGCGCAATATTGTGCAAACCCTGGGCAATATCGGCATCTGAACGCCGATCCCCATGGTTTCCCGCTGGATCTGTTACCGCCCCATAAAAATCCGAGGCTTTAACCGGCATCGGATTTTCTATTACCGCACGGGTACCGCTTCACAACTTCGTCGTCGCTGACCGACAAACGCCTGTTTTTTAACGACCCTTGAAAAAATTTCGTCGCCTGCCGGAACCCAAGCTTCGGTATATGCCACCCAGCTTGTGAGAGGAATGTCCCTCTTATTTGATTTCGGAGTATTTACCTACAATGGACGCTACTTCAAACATCCCAGCATCGTCGCAAATGCAACAACCGGTTCAACCCAACGATCTGGAAACAGAACAAGCCTCAAGTTCGTCGGCGGCCTTAGGATCGTCACAGGGCCAGGCGGATCAAGCTGCACTTGGGAGCTTTACCCTGCCTGAACCGGACATGGACAATCAAATCACTTACTGAACGTAACGATTTGAAGACGTAGGTAAAGGGTGGCGCAAGCGAACCTTTGCGCCACCTCAAAGCATTTTCCGGTTTTATTGACGGGCCAGACGCAGGTTCTGGAACGCCACCTCTTCCGTGCTGCGATACGGGTTGATATCCAACCCTCCACGGCGCACATAACGTGCATACACCGTCAACTTTTCCGGCTTCAGCAAGCGTTGCAGGTCCAGGAAGATCCGCTCCACGCATTGTTCGTGGAAATCCGAGTGCTGACGGAAGCTCACCAGATACTCCAGCAGACTGGCATGATCCAGCGCTGCACCACGATATTCCACCGCCACGCTGCCCCAATCAGGCTGACTGGTCACCGGGCAGTTGGATTTGAGCAGATGACTGTGAACGCTCTCCTCCACCACGCGCGACTCATCGCAACGCAGCAGTTCCGGGCGTGGATGCTCGTAGTTACTGACACTGATCTCCAGGCCATCGATACACACGCCCGGCAGCGATACCACGCCTTCGGCCTCAACCTCGCCCAGGGTGCGGATTCGCACGCCCACCGGCTTGCCGGCAGCGGCGCTCAGGTCGGTGCGCAATGTAGCTTCAAGGCCCTGGGTATCGGCAAACGGCGTCTGGTTCAGCGAATTCAGGTACAGCTTGAAGGATTTGGACTCGATGATGTTTGGCGAGTCGGCCGGGATGCTGAACTCACCGATGGCCACCACCGGTTTGCCGGACGGCAGCAACCAGGACAACTCGAAGCAGTTCCAGAAATCCACGCCTTTATACGGCAGGGTATCGGCGCTCAGGCCCAGCTCGGCCCACTTGGCGGCGCGCGGAATCGGGAACAGCAACGATGGGGTGTAGGTGGAGATGTATTCACTGGACTTGCCCAGCGGCGAATGTTCGGCTGCGGGATGCATGGCGGAAACCTGGCTAAATAAACCCCGCCAGTCTACCAGCCTTGCTCCCGCCTTTGCGCCTCAGGTGTTTACTGACTGACGGTCAGCTTGCCCACCATCCCCGCCTGGTAGTGCCCGGGGATGTTGCAGGCAAACTCCAGGGCGCCGGCCTTGCTGAAGGTCCAGGTCAGTTCGGCGGTTTTGCCTGGTTCTACCAGTACGCTGTTAGGGTCGTCGTGTTTCATGCCGCCCGTATCGCCATGCCCCATGGCGCTGTGGTCCATATCACCCATCTTCATGCCCGTCGGAGTCAGCATCCCACTGGACTGCATCTTGAGCATTTCCTGTTGATGGCTGGCGTGCATCGCCGCGTCACCAAGGTTGAATTCGTGGAGCAACTGGCCTTTGTTGACCAGCACAAAACGCACGGTCTCACCGGCTTTTACGTCGAGAGACTTGGGAGAAAAGGAAATATCCTGCAGCACTACTTCCACCGTACGCGTGGCCTTGGCGGCAGGCGCTGCCTCACCGAACGCAAAGGTTTCAGCCGGAGAAGCCAGCACCGGAACACTCAACACCAGCAGGCAACCTGCCAACAACCAGGGTTTACGCAAAAACATGGTTACACTCCAAAGGGTTTCGAATCAGCCTGTGGGAAACTCTAATGATGCACCGCTGCCAGCCAGCTGACTGCTAGATTACAACTTTGTCAGGTTGGACTTGCATCCTGACGCCCACGGTATAAAGCCTGCTGTTACCCGTTGCCATGAGCTGCCCATGAAATTGCTGATCGTCGAAGACCAACCGAAAACCGGCCATTACCTGCGCCAGGGCCTGGCCGAAGCTGGATTCAATACCGAACTGGTGGCCGACGGCACCACCGGCCAGCACCTGGCGCTGACCGGTGACTATGACTTGTTGATCCTCGATGTGATGCTGCCGGGTCGCGACGGCTGGCAGATTCTCCAGGCGGTGCGCAGTGCCGGACTGGACATACCGGTGCTGTTCCTCACGGCGCGGGATGCCGTGGAAGATCGGGTGCACGGCCTGGAACTGGGGGCCGACGACTACCTGGTCAAACCTTTTGCGTTTTCCGAACTACTGGCGCGGGTGCGTAGCCTGTTACGCCGTGGCGGCAGCGCCCCTCAGGAAACCAGCCTGCAATTGGCCGACCTGCGCCTGGACCTGATTCGTCGGCGGGTGGAGCGCAACGGCCAGCGCATCGACCTCACTGCCAAGGAGTTTTCCCTGCTGGAAATGCTACTGCGCCGTCAGGGTGAAGTGCTGCCCAAATCGCTGATTGCTTCCCAGGTCTGGGACATGAATTTCGACAGCGACACCAACATCATCGAAGTGGCCATCCGTCGTCTGCGCCTGAAAGTCGATGACAACTTCCCCAATAAGCTGATTCATACCGTGCGCGGCATGGGCTATGTGCTTGAAGAGCGCTTCTGCTGATGAGGCGAGTATCCCTGGCCACCCGCTTGGCGCTGCTGTTTGCCGCCTGTACCGCCGTGGTCTCGTTGTTGGCGGGTGTGCTGTTCAACCGCGCCAGCGAAGCCCACTTCATTGAACTGGATCAGCAATTGCTCGACGGCAAGCTGGTGGCGCTGCGCAGTGTCTTGCAGGGTGCCGACACACGCCCGTTGTTTGCCCAACGTGAAGACCCATTACGCGAAGAACTCCGTCACCAGCCGGACCTGGCCTTGCGGATCAGCGCTATGGACGGCCAGCGCTGGTTCGACAGTGCGCCGAACATTACCCTGCCCTCAAACGCCGGGCTGTACAGCCTGCAAAGCACCGGCACTGACTACCGCGTGTACAACGCACCTTTGGTAGCGGGCAAGCCAGATTCCCCGCAATTAAGCCTGATACTCGACACTACTCATCACCAGCACTTCCTGGAACGCATGCAGCGCCTGATCTGGCTGACCGTCGGCCTCTCGGCCCTGGCCACCGCGCTGCTCGGTGCCTGGGCGGCCCGCAGTGGGTTGCGACCGTTACGCCGCATGAGCGAGGTCGCCGCTGGCGTGTCCGCGCACTCCCTGACCCAGCGCCTGCCTCAGGAACAGATGCCGACGGAACTCGCGGAGCTGGCCCAAGCGTTCAATGCCATGCTCGGCAGGCTGGATGACGCCTTTCAACGTCTTTCAGCGTTCTCCGCTGATATCGCCCATGAACTGCGCACGCCCCTGTCAAATCTGCTGACCCATACACAAGTCATCCTCACCCAGCCGCGCCCTCTTGAGGATTACCGCGAAGCTTTGCACAGTAATCTGGAAGAGCTGCAATGGATGGCGCAACTGGTCAATGACATGTTGTACCTGGCCAAGGCCGATCACGGCTTGTTGATTCCCAAGCGCGAGCCATTGGCCTTGGCGGATGAGGCGGATGTGCTGTTGGAATTCTTTGCCCCGCTGGCAGAGGACGCCCAGGTGAACATGTCCCGGGAAGGCAGCGCCGTCATCCTTGGCGATCGCAGCATGCTGCGCCGGGCGCTTTCCAATCTGCTGGATAACGCGCTGCGCTTTACCCCGCAAGGTGGGAAAGTCAGCGTGAACATTGTTGAAGAAACGCAAGGCGTGAAGCTGAGCGTGGAAAACACCGGGGAAGGTATTCCGCAGACGCTACTGCCGAGATTGTTTGATCGGTTCTACCGGGCGGATCCGGCGCGACATGAAGGTAGCAGTGAGCATGCGGGGCTGGGGTTGGCGATTACCCGGTCGATAGTGCGGGCTCATGGAGGGACAATTCGGTGTGAGTCGGGGGTGGGGTGGACGAGGTTTGTGATTGAGTTACCGCAGGAAAATTGATGCAAGTTGTACCGGCCTCATCGCAGGCAAGCCAGCTCCCACAGTTGACCGAGTTGTTCTGGCGAACGCGGTCAACTGTGGGAGCTGGCTTGCCTGCGATAGCGGACTTAAGAACTACGAATATCTGAGGGCATGCGCCGGCTCAATCTTCGCCGCCCGATACGCCGGATAAATCGTCGCCAGGAAGCTCAACACAAACCCAGCCGTGCAAATCAGCAACACATCCCCACCCTGCAGTTCCGACGGCAGGTTGCTGACGAAATACACATCCGAACTGAAGATATGCTGCCCGGTCACACGCTCCAGCCAGCCCACCAGTTCACTGACGTTCAGCGCCGCAATCACACCAAGCACACCGCCGATCAACGTACCGACAATCCCGATCACCGTGCCCTGGACCATGAAGATCGCCATGATCTGCCGTGGCGTGGCGCCGATGGTGCGCAGGATGGCGATGTCTGCGCCCTTGTCGTTCACCACCATGATCAAGGTGGCGATGATATTGAACGCGGCGACGGCGACGATCATCAGCAACAGCAGGCCGATCATGGTCTTTTCCATCTTCATCGCGCTGAACAGGCTGCCCTGGGTGTGGGTCCAGTCGTCCGCCTTGTAGTCCGCGCCCAGGCTGCTGGCGATGTCCGCCGAGACTTTCGGCGCCGCATATAGATCCTTCACCGCCAGGCGCACGCTTTGCACCTGGTTCGGCTGCCAGTGCTGCATCTCCGCGGCGTCGGCCACGTTGATCAACGCCATGGAACCATCCAGCTCGGCACCGACCTTGAACACGCCGACTACGTTCAAGCGTTGCATACGCGGGGTGATACCGCCGGGGGCGCTGCTCACTTCCGGGACGATCAGGGTCAGCTTGTCACCGACATTCAGACGGAAACGCCGCGCCGTAATCTCGCCGACCACCACACCAAACTCACCAGGCTTAAGGTCTTCAAGGCTGCCCTGGACAATATGCTGGGCAACAATCGACACCTTGCCTTCCTGGGCCGGGTCGACACCGCTGATCTCAATCGGCTGCATCGCGCCCTTATAGGAGAACATGCCATCCATCTGGGTGAACGGCACGGCAGCAGTCACTTCCGGGTTTTTCAGCGCCGCGGCAGCCACCGGCTGCCAATCATCGATCGGATTGACGCCCACGATGGTGGCGTGCGGCACCATGCCGAGGATGCGTGAGCTCATTTCCCGCTGGAAACCGTTCATGACCGACAACACCACGATCATCGACAGCACGCCCAGGGCGAGGCCGATCATCGAGGTCATCGAGATAAACGAAACAAAACGGTTGCGGCGCTTGGCGCGGGTATAGCGCGTGCCGATGAAAATCGATAACGGTCTGAACATTCGCGGGCACCGTTGAAAAAATAGAAAACCCGGTGCCAGGCGCCGGGCTTGAAACGGGTCAGATGGCGACCAGATGACCTTCCTGCAGGTGCAACACGCGGTCCATCTGCCGGGCCATGCTCATGTCATGGGTCACCACCAGGAACGCAGTGCGCATCTGGGTGCTCAGTTCCAGCATCAAGTCCTTGATGCCCTGGGCCGTGTGGGAGTCGAGGTTGCCGGTGGGCTCGTCGAGCATCACCAGGCCTGGGTTGTTGACCAGGGCTCGGGCAATTGCCACACGCTGGCGCTCGCCACCGGACAATTCGGCCGGTTTGTGTTCCAGGCGATGGCCGAGGCCAACCCGCTCCAGCAACGCCTTGGCCCGCTGACGGGCCTCCGGGATTGCCGTCTTGCCGATCAACAGCGGCATGCAGACGTTTTCCAGGGCGGTGAACTCAGGCAACAGGTGGTGGAACTGGTACACAAAGCCCAACGACCGATTGCGCAACTGGCCACGGGCCTTCTCGCCCAGGGCCGACAACTCTTCACCGGCCAGCCAGACGCTGCCCTGGGACGGCGTATCAAGGCCGCCCAACAGGTTGAGCAAGGTACTTTTGCCGGAACCGGAACTGCCGACGATCGCCACGCGTTCGCCGGGATGAAGCTCCAACTGCAGATTGGACAGCACCACCACGGACTCCGGGCCTTCCTCGTAGGATTTGCCCAGGTCGCGGCAGCTCAGGATTGCTTTTTCACTCATGCCCGATTCACTCATAACGTAAAGCCTGCGCTGGCTGGGTACGTGCCGCGCGCCAGGCTGGATACAGGGTGGCAAGGAAACTCAGGACCAACGCGGCAGCGCCGACCATCAACACGTCCTGGCTCTGCACCTGGGACGGCAAGTAGTCGATGAAGTAAACGTCGGAGTTAAGAAACTTGTGGCCGATCAACGTTTCGACACCGGCGATGGCGGCGCTGACGTTCAGCGCAGCGAGAATCCCCACCGCAGTGCCGATCAAGGTGCCCACCACGCCAATGACCGTGCCCTGGACCATGAAGATCGCCATGATCTGCCCCGGTGTGGCGCCGAGAGTGCGCAGGATGGCGATATCGCCCTTCTTGTCGTTCACCACCATCACCAGGGTGGAGATGATGTTGAAGGCGGCGACGGCGACGATCAGCAGCAACAGCAGGCCGATCATGGCTTTTTCCATGCGGATGGCCTGGTACAGGTTGCCGTGGGTACGGGTCCAGTCGCGGGCGTAGTACTGGCTTTCACCCAGATGCTGGGCGATTTCCCACGACGTACGCGGCGCGTCGAACAGGTCGTTGAACTTCAGGCGCAGGCCCTGCACCTGATCCGGCTTCCAGCGATGCAGGCGGGCCAGGTCGGTGAGGTTGGTCACGCCCAGGTAGCCGTCGATTTCGCCGGCGCCGACGTGGAAGATGCCGACCACGGTGAAGCGCTTCATACGCGGAAACATGCCAGCCGGGGTCACAGTGACTTCCGGTGCGACGAAGGTCAGCTTGTCGCCGATAGCCGCGCCGAGCTTGGCGGCGGCCTTGTCACCGATCACGATACCAAAGCTGCCGGGCGACAAGTCGTCCAGTTTGCCCTGTTGCATGAACTTATCGATGATCGAGACGTTGCGCTCCTGCGCCGGATCAATGCCATTGAGCAGGACTTTCTGCACCTTGCCATTGTTGGTCAGCAGGCCCTGCATCTGGGTAAAGGGCGCCACCGCCAGAACCTTGGGGTTCTCCTTGACCTTGGCGGCCAGGCTTTGCCAGTCACTGATGGGCTCACCCGATTCGATGGTGGCGTGGGGCACCATGCCCAACACGCGGGTGCGCATCTCATGATCGAAGCCATTCATCACCGAAAGCACCACGATCATCACGACGACGCCAAGGGCGAGTCCGATCATCGAGGTCAAGGAAATGAATGACACAAAATGATTGCGACGCTTTGCACGGGTATAACGCGTGCCGATAAATACGAAGAGAGGTCTGAACATGTCGGGGCTTGTTCGGAGGAAAAGAAGACGTCCTTGTGGCGGGGTCAGGTAAGCAGCTTTACACTCAGACCATCACCGCTACCTTGGGTTCGCCATGTCGACATTAGATGAAGAAGATCGCCGCGAATACTACCGTATCGAGGACATGATCGCACTGGAAATTAGCCCTCTGTCCGGCCCGGAAGCGGCGAGCAAGGAAGTGTTGCTGGATGATTCGCCGCTGTTCAATCTGCTCAGTGAACTGCACCTGAGCGAATTCGAGTCCCAGCACCTGCTGCGCCAGATTGGCGAGCGGGACCGAACCCTGGCCGCGTTCCTCAAAGTACAGAACAAGCGGATCGACCTGCTCAGCCAGATCATGGCGCAAAGCCTGCTGGGCGAGATTGGCACGCCGCAACCGGTGATCATTTCCGAGGGCGGTATTGAGTTCCACTACCCCACCGCCCTGGCACCCGACAGCCCGTTGGCGGTCAAGCTGGTGCTGATGCCCCAGGCACTGGGCCTGCTGCTGCGCGCCAAGGTCACCCATTGCGATGCCGAGAGCGGCGGGTTTGAGATCGGCACCGAGTTCGAAGCCATGACCGACGCCCAGCGCCAGTTGCTGGCGCGCTACATCCTGCAAAAACAGGCCCAGGAACGACGCCTGGCCCGGGAACAAAGCGACGCCCAAGACACCTGAATACGATCATTGAATGGCCCGTTGTGCCATCCACCAGCCAGGACACCTGGCGTAAAGGAGCAACTGTGACCCTGATTTATGGCCACCGCGGTGCCAAAGGCGAAGCACCGGAAAACACCCTGACCAGCTTCCAGGAATGCCTCAAGCACGGCGTTCGCCGCTGCGAACTGGATCTGCACCTGTCCATGGACGGCGAGTTGATGGTCATCCATGACCCCACCCTCAAACGCACCGCCGACCGGCGCGGCAAGGTGGTCGAGTACTCGGCCGCCGATCTGGTGAAGATGGACGCGCGCAAGGGCGGCCCGGGCTGGGTCAAGCCTTGCCCGATTCCACGCCTGGAAGAACTGTTCGAGCAATGCGACTTCGATCACTGGCAACTGGAAGTCAAAAGCGCTTCGCGCATGCGCGCTGCGACGACGGTGCTGGCGATTCGGGAAATGGCCCAGCGGTTTGGCCTGATGGACAAGGTCACCGTGACCTCAAGCTCGCGGGAAGTACTGAAAGCGGCCCTGGAGCTGACGCCGGACCTGTCCCGGGGACTGGTGGCCGAATACGCCTGGCTCGACCCTTTGAAGGTCGCGGCAAACTATGGCTGTGAAATTCTGGCGCTGAACTGGACGTTGTGCACCCCTGAGCGCCTGGCCAAGGCCCAGCGCCAAGGGCTGCACGTGTCCGTGTGGACGGTCAACGAACCCGCGCTGATGCGCAGGCTCGCCGACTTCGGCGTAGATAGCCTGATTACAGACTTTCCCGGTTTGGCCACTGCCACTCTCGGGAATTACTGAAATCGGTCTCCCCGGCCGGCTCAGGCCACCGGCCGGAGCCGCTCAAAAAAGCCGGTTGAGGCCGTCGTAGGCCGCTACCCGATAGGCTTCAGCCATGGTCGGGTAGTTGAACGTGGTGTTGACGAAATACTTGAGGGTATTTTGCTCACCCGGCTGGTTCATGATGGCCTGGCCGATGTGCACGATCTCCGAGGCCTGGTAGCCGAAGCAATGCACGCCAAGGACTTCCAGAGTCTCGCGGTGAAACAGAATCTTCAGCATGCCTTGCGGCTCACCGGCGATCTGCGCACGCGCCATGCTCTTGAAGAATGCCTTGCCCACTTCGTAAGGCACCTTGGCCTTGGTCAACTCGTGCTCGTTTTTGCCGATGGAGCTGATCTCGGGAATGGTGTAGATCCCGGTCGGCACATCGTTGACGTAGCGCCAGCTGCCATTGTCGACAATGCTGCCAGCAGCCGAACGGCCCTGGTCGTGGGCAGCACTGGCCAGGCTCGGCCAGCCGATCACGTCACCGGCACCGTAGATGTTGGTCACGCAGGTGCGGTAGTTCTCGTCCACCTCGATCTGGCCACGGCTGTTGACCTTGACCCCGATGTTTTCCATGCCCAGCTTGTCGGTGTTGCCGGTACGGCCGTTGCACCAGAGCAAGGCATCGGCCTTGATCTTCTTGCCGGACTTGAGGTGCAGGATCACGCCATTGTCCAGGCCTTCAACGCGGTCATATTCCTCGTTGTGGCGCACGGTGATGTTGTTGTTGCTGAAGTGGTAGCTCAACGCCTGGGAAATTTCCGAGTCGAGGAAGCTCAGCAACTGGTCGCGGTTATCCACCAGCTCCACCAATACACCCAGGCCGCTGAAGATCGAGGCGTATTCGCAGCCAATCACGCCGGCGCCATAGATAATCAGTTTGCGCGGGGTGTGGCCCAGGCTGAGGATGGTGTCGCTATCGTAGATACGCGGGTGATGGAAATCGATATCGGCCGGACGATACGGGCGCGAGCCGGTGGCGATGATGATGTGCTTGGCCACCAGTTTCTCGACCACACCGTTGGCGCAGACCACCTCGACGGTTTGCTCGTCGGCGAAGCTGCCGGTGCCGAAAAACAGGTCAACGCGGTTACGGGCGTAGTAGCCGGTACGCGAGGCAACCTGTTTGGCGATGACTTTTTCAGCGCTCTTGAGCACGTCCGGGAACGAGAACCAGCGCGGCTCACCAATGGCCCGGAACATCGGGTTGGTGTTGAACTGCATGATCTGGCGCACCGAGTGACGCAAGGCCTTGGACGGGATGGTACCCAGGTGGGTGCAGTTACCGCCGACCTGGCGACGGCTATCGACCATCGCCACCTTACGCCCAGCTTTGGCGGCGTTCATCGCCGCACCTTCTCCAGCCGGGCCGGAACCCAGCACCACTACGTCGTAGTTGTAGACAGCCATGCGTACTCCTCAGAACAGGCCAAGGCGCACGGTTGGGCGCCTGGCTAAATCATGCCGCGGCCAGCGGTCATGAAGGATCAAATGGGCTCAGGTGTATGAACCGGGGCACAGTCTATATAAGCCTCAACGCCGCGCACATTAACCCTTGGTCGCGTCGTAGGCCAGTTTTGCCTTTACTACACAGTGTTCGTTACGGCTTCACTGCCGTCAGTTGCTCGAACGCCTTGTTGCTCCGTGTGACGAAGCCAGTCCCCTCGCGCATCACAAAAAACGCGGCGACCTGGTGCTTTTCCGCGTACGCCCACCCTTGCTCCGGGCCGAGGATCAGCAGTAAGGTCGACAATCCGTCGGCCATCAACGCTGAAGGCTGCAACACCGTCACCGAGGCCAGTTGATGGGTGATCGGTGCTCCCGTACGCGCATCAAGGGTGTGGGAATAACGCCGACCATCCTGCTGGAAATAATTGCGATAGTCACCTGATGTGGACACACCGAAGCCATCGACGTTGATGACCCGTTCAGCCACCTGTTGATCGTCCCTGGGCTCTTCCAGGGCAATGCGCCAGGCTGTGCCATCAGGTTTTTGACCGACAGCCTTGAGTTCGCCGGTGGCTTCGGCCAGGTAACTGCGGATGCCCAACTGCGTCAGTTGTGCGGCGATCCGGTCAACGGCATAACCGGCAGCGATGCTGTTGAAGTCGACTTCGACCGCTGCGTCCTTGCACAACTGCTGACCGTCGATGTGCAGATGAGCATGACCGACACGCAGGCCCACCTGCGTAAGCGCTGCCGCGTCCGGGACTTTTATCTCCCGCGCCTGCGGACCAAATCCCCAGAGATTCATCAGAGGCTCGACCGTCAGGTCGAAGGCGCCATCGCTGGCCTGGGACAACTGCTCCCCGGTGCGTATCAGGTGCAGGATCGGTTCCGGCATCGGCTGGCAACTGTTGGCAGGCAGATCGTTGAAGCGCTCAATATCGGAATCACTGCGGTAGGTCGACATTTGCCGGTCGACCTCAGCGAGTATCCCCTCGACTTGACGCTGGACTTCATCCGGACCAGGCACCTCGGCGGTGCGTACATACTTGATCGAATAGGTGCTGCCCATGGTCGGGCCGCCGAAGCTTTCCAGGGTTTCACTGGCGCCACAGCCCGCAAGCATCGCCAGCAGACAAAGCACAACCACGTGCCGCAGGCCAACCATAGGCAACACACCCTTATCGCTAAATTGACTGGATCGGTAGGCAAGCCCTCCGCCAAGGGCAGCCATTATGCGACCTTTCATCGTGGCCGGCAGGCTCAAACTCGCCTATTTCACGACCCTGCGGCAATTGGCCAGCTTGCCAACGGTTTTTGTTGCCTGTAGGGCCTGATACACATATCGTTACAAAACTGTTCAGCACAGCCTCGCGCCCAGACTTTGCAGCAAGGACGAGTTGTGACCAGGGATTTCTAACAAGATAGCCAAGATGAGTGAATGACATGTCCACCACGACGGGCAAAGGCAAAGCGATCTTTCGCGTTGTCAGCGGTAACTTTCTCGAAATGTTCGATTTCATGGTCTACGGCTTCTATGCCACGGCCATCGCCAAGACATTTTTCCCTGCCGACAGCGCATTCGCTTCACTGATGTTGTCCCTGGCGACCTTCGGCGCCGGCTTCCTGATGCGCCCGTTGGGGGCGATTTTCCTCGGTGCCTACATCGACCGTCACGGCCGTAAAAAGGGCCTTGTGATCACGTTGGCACTGATGGCCGCCGGTACGATCCTGATCGCCTGTGTTCCCGGGTATGCCACTTTAGGCGTCGCGGCGCCGCTGATCGTGCTGTTTGGCCGCCTGCTGCAAGGCTTCTCCGCCGGTGTCGAGCTGGGCGGCGTGTCGGTGTACCTGGCGGAAATCGCCACACCGGGCCGCAAGGGCTTTTTCGTCAGTTGGCAGTCCGCCAGCCAGCAAGCGGCAGTGGTGTTCGCCGGCCTGCTGGGCGTGGGCCTGAACCATTGGCTGAGCCCGGAAGAAATGGGTGATTGGGGCTGGCGTGTGCCGTTCCTGATCGGCTGTCTGATCGTGCCGGTGATCTTCGTGATTCGCCGCTCGCTGGAAGAAACCCCGGAGTTCCAGGCACGTAAACACCGCCCTACCCTGCAGGAAATCGTCCGCTCGATCGGTCAGAACTTCGGCATCGTCATCGCCGGCATGGCCCTGGTGGTGATGACCACTGTGTCGTTCTACCTGATCACCGCCTACACGCCGACCTTCGGCAAGGCCGAGCTGCACCTGTCGGACTTCGACGCGCTGCTGGTGACCGTGTGCGTGGGTATCTCGAACTTCTTCTGGTTGCCAGTGATGGGGGCAGTGTCCGACAAGGTCGGCCGTAAACCCCTGCTGCTGGGAGCGACCATTCTGGCGATCCTCACCGCTTACCCGGCGCTGTCCTGGCTGGTCGCCAACCCAAGCTTCAGCCACCTGTTGATTGTGCTGCTGTGGCTGTCGTTCCTGTACGGCTCGTATAACGGCGCCATGGTGGTAGCCCTGACTGAAATCATGCCGGTAGAAGTGCGCACCACCGGATTCTCCCTGGCCTACAGCCTGGCGACGGCGACCTTTGGTGGCTTTACTCCGGCGGCCTGTACTTACTTGATCCATGTATTGGATAACAAAGCAGCACCGGGGATCTGGCTCAGTGGCGCGGCGGTGCTGGGGTTGATTGCGACGTTGATCCTGTTCAAAGGCAATCGGCATGAGCTGCGGACTGCCCAGGCCTCGGTGGTTGGCGGCGCCTGATAGATAGCCATCGCAGGCAAGCCAGCTCCCACATTTGAATGTATTCACACATCAAAATGTGGGAGCTGGCTTGCCTGCGATGGGGCCAGTACAACCCACACAAAAAACTGCATGACACAAAAAAGCCCCGAACCAGTCGGGGCTTTTTCATTTATCGCTGACGCTTAGCGCGGGAATGCTGGCGGGTTGACCCCGGCCATGTCTTCCATCACGCGAACCACCTGGCAGCTGTAACCGAATTCGTTGTCGTACCAGACGTACAGAACAACACGGTTGTCTTGGGTGATGGTCGCCTCGGCATCCACCACGCCCGCATGGCGCGAGCCAACGAAGTCGGTGGAAACCACTTCCTGGGAATTGACGAAGTCGATTTGCTTATGCAGATCGGAGTGCAGCGCCATGTAGCGCAAGTACTCGTTCATCTCTTCACGGGTGGCGGCTTTCTCAAGGTTCAGGTTGAGAATGGCCATCGACACGTTCGGTGTCGGAACACGGATCGCGTTACCGGTCAGCTTGCCGGCCAGCTCAGGCAAGGCCTTGGCAGCAGCGGTCGCCGCACCGGTCTCGGTGATGACCATGTTCAGCGCGGCGCTACGGCCACGGCGATCGCCCTTGTGGAAGTTGTCGATCAGGTTCTGGTCGTTGGTGTACGAGTGAACCGTTTCAACGTGACCGTTCACGATGCCGAACTTGTCATTCACCGCTTTCAGCACCGGCACGATGGCGTTGGTGGTGCAGGAAGCAGCGGACACGATCTTGTCGTCAGCAGTGATTTCACCGTGGTTGATACCGTGCACGATGTTCTTCAGCTTGCCTTTGCCAGGCGCCGTCAGAACAACGCGGTCGATACCTGGGCAGGCCAGGTGCTGACCCAGGCCTTCGGCGTCACGCCACACACCGGTGTTGTCTACCAGCAGTGCGTCCTTGATGCCGTACTGGGTGTAGTCCACCTCAGCCGGGTTCTTCGCGTAGATCACCTGGATCAGGTTACCGTTGGCGGTGATGGTGTTGTTTTCTTCATCGATGACGATGGTGCCGTTGAACGGACCGTGTACCGAGTCGCGACGCAGCAGGCTTGCGCGCTTGGTCAGGTCGTTGTCGGCACCTTTGCGCACAACGATGGCACGCAGGCGCAGGCCGTCACCGCCACCGGTTTTTTCGATCAGGATACGCGCCAGCAGACGGCCAATACGACCGAAGCCGTAAAGCACAACGTCGGTGCCTTTGCGGGCCGCTGCGTTTTGCTGGCCAACCACGTCGGCCATTTCTTCACGGACGAACTGCTCAGCAGTGCGGCCATTGGCTTCGTTGCGGAATTTGTAGGCCAACTTGCCCAGGTCTACCGAGGCCGCGCCGAGCTTGAGCTCGCTCATGGCTTTGAGCAGAGGGAATGTTTCGTGGACGGAGAGTTCGCTATCGTCGGCAGAACGATGGCGAGCAAAGCGATGAGCCTTGAGAATCGCGATGACTGATTGGTTGATCAGGCTGCGGCCATAGATCGAGCTCACCACATTGTTATTGCGGTACAGCTGACCGATAAGCGGAATCATCGCTTCAGCGAGTGCTTCACGGTCGATCCATTCACCAAGACACTGGTCGGGCTTCTGAGTCACGGGAACCTTCCACATGTAGGGGCAGAAAAAAGGGGCTACATTATGCCGCCCGACCGCCCTCGGAGCAATGCACGCCCCGCAACAAAACCTCTTGCAAAAAAATATCGCCACGCTGGAGCCCAGTAAATACGCGGCCTTCAGCCCACCCCTTACAGGAGCACTCGGGTAAAGTGTCCGTAACCCTCCGAAACATATGCCGTTTTCTGCACTACATAATGAGTCAAAAGAGACCTTTGTTTGTCTTAGCCACTACATTTCCCTCAATACGTATTAGGCACAGTCAGCAACTGACAGGCGGCACCCTGGGCCGTTACAATTACCGACTTTGTCGCAACGCTTGGAGCTCAACCTTCCGTGCCCGTTCTGCGTCTACCGCTACTCCCTGCCGAGGCAGGTAAACAGCATTGGGGCAATCTGCCCGGTGCCGCCCTGAGCCTGGCCATTGCCGAGGCTGCCAGCGCAGCCAAGCGCTTTACCTTGCTCCTGACCGCCGACAGCCAAAGCGCCGAGCGACTGGAGCAGGAGCTGAGCTTCTTCGCCCCCGATTTGCCAGTGCTGCATTTCCCGGACTGGGAAACCCTGCCCTACGATCTGTTTTCGCCGCACCAGGACATCATCTCCCAGCGAATCGCCAGCCTTTATCGCTTGCCGGAACTGGCCCACGGTGTGCTGGTGGTGCCAATCACCACGGCACTGCACCGCCTGGCGCCGACCAAATTCCTGCTGGGCAGCAGCCTGGTGCTGGATATCGGCCAGAAGCTCGATGTGGAACAGATGCGCACCCGGCTTGAGGCCAGCGGTTATCGTTGCGTCGATACGGTGTACGAACACGGTGAGTTCGCGGTACGCGGTGCCTTGATCGACCTGTTCCCGATGGGCAGCAAACTGCCCTATCGAATCGACCTGTTCGATGACGAAATCGAAACCCTGCGCACCTTCGACCCGGAAAACCAGCGCTCCATCGACAAGGTCGAGTCGGTCAAGCTGCTGCCGGCCCGGGAATTCCCGCTGCAAAAAGACGCCGTCACGCGCTTCAAGGCACGCTTTCGCGAACGCTTTGATGTGGACTTCCGCCGCTGTCCGATCTTTCAGGACTTGAGCAGCGGGATTACTCCCGCCGGTATCGAGTACTACCTGCCGCTGTTCTTCGACGAGACCTCGACGCTCTTCGATTACCTGCCCCAGGACACCCAGGTGTTCTCGTTGCCAGGCATCGAACAGGCAGCAGAAAATTTCTGGAATGACGTGCGCAACCGGTATGAAGAGCGCCGCGTCGATCCATCCCGTCCTTTATTACCGCCCGCCGAGCTGTTCCTGCCGGTGGAAGACTGCTTCGCCCGCCTGAAAAACTGGCCACGGGTGGTTGCCAGCCAACAGGACGTGGAAACCGGCGTTGGCCGTGAGCGCTTCCCGGCTCAAGCCTTGCCCAATCTCGCGATTGAAGCCAAAGCCAGCCAACCGCTCGAAGCGCTGTCGAACTTCCTCGGTGACTTCCCCGGCCGCGTGCTGTTTACCGCCGAATCCGCCGGGCGTCGCGAAGTACTGCTGGAATTGCTGGAACGCCTGAAGCTGCGACCCAAAACGGTCGACAGCTGGCCGGACTTTGTCGCCAGCAAACATCGCCTGGCAATCACCATTGCGCCGCTGGATGAAGGCCTGCTGCTGGATGATCCGGCCCTGGCGCTGATTGCCGAGAGCCCGCTGTTCGGCCAGCGCGTGATGCAGCGTCGTCGTCGCGAAAAACGCGCCGACGCCAACAACGATGCCGTGATCAAGAACCTCACCGAGCTGCGCGAAGGCGCGCCGGTGGTGCACATCGACCACGGCGTCGGTCGCTACCTGGGCCTGCAGACCCTGGAAATCGACAATCAGGTCGCCGAATTCCTCACCATGGAGTACGCCGAGGGCGCCAAGCTGTATGTGCCCGTGGCCAACCTGCACCTGATCGCCCGCTACACCGGCAGCGACGACGCCCTGGCACCGTTGCACCGCCTGGGTTCCGAGACCTGGCAGAAAGCCAAGCGCAAAGCCGCCGAACAAGTGCGCGATGTGGCCGCTGAATTACTGGACATCTATGCCCGCCGCGCCGCCCGCGAGGGTTATGCGTTCGCCGACCCGAAAGCCGACTACGCCACCTTTAGCGCCGGCTTCGCTTTCGAGGAAACCCCGGACCAGCAAACCACCATCGACGCTGTGCGCGCTGACATGCTCGCGCCCAAACCGATGGATCGCCTGGTCTGCGGCGACGTGGGTTTCGGCAAGACCGAAGTGGCCATGCGTGCAGCCTTTATTGCGGTACACGGCGGGCGTCAAGTGGCGATCCTGGTACCGACCACCCTGCTCGCCCAGCAGCACTACAACAGTTTCCGCGACCGCTTTGCCGATTGGCCGGTCAGCGTGGAAGTGATGAGCCGCTTCAAGTCCGCCAAGGAAGTGAATGCGGCCATCGCTGATCTGGCAGAAGGCAAGATCGATATTGTCATCGGCACTCACAAGCTGCTGTCGGACGATGTGAAGATCAAAAACCTCGGGCTGGTGATCATCGACGAAGAGCATCGCTTCGGTGTCCGTCAGAAGGAACAGCTCAAGGCCCTGCGCAGTGAAGTCGACATCCTGACCCTCACCGCCACGCCAATCCCACGCACGCTGAACATGGCGGTGTCGGGCATGCGCGACCTGTCGATCATCGCCACGCCGCCGGCACGCCGGCTGTCGGTGCGCACGTTCGTCATGGAACAGAACAAAAGCACGGTCAAGGAAGCGCTGCTGCGTGAGTTGCTGCGTGGCGGCCAGGTTTATTACCTGCACAACGATGTGAAAACCATCGAGAAGTGCGCCGCCGACCTCGCTGAACTGGTACCGGAAGCGCGAATCGCCATCGGCCACGGGCAAATGCGCGAGCGCGAACTCGAGCAGGTGATGAGCGACTTTTACCACAAGCGCTTTAACGTACTGATCGCCTCGACCATCATCGAGACCGGCATCGACGTGCCGAGCGCCAACACCATCATCATCGAGCGCGCCGACAAGTTCGGCCTGGCGCAGTTGCACCAGTTGCGCGGCCGGGTCGGGCGCAGTCACCACCAGGCATATGCCTATTTGCTGACGCCACCGCGCCAGCAGATTACTTCCGACGCCGAGAAGCGCCTGGAAGCGATCGCCAATACCCAGGACCTCGGGGCCGGTTTTGTACTGGCCACCAACGACCTGGAAATCCGTGGCGCCGGCGAACTGTTGGGCGACGGCCAGAGCGGACAGATCCAGGCGGTGGGGTTCACCCTCTATATGGAAATGCTCGAGCGCGCGGTGAAATCCATCCGCAAGGGCGAGCAGCCGAACCTCGATCAACCGCTGGGTGGTGGCCCGGAAATCAACCTGCGCCTGCCTGCGTTGATTCCCGAAGACTACTTGCCGGATGTGCATGCGCGACTGATTCTGTACAAACGCATCGCCTCGGCCACCGACGAAGAGGGTCTCAAGGACCTGCAAGTGGAAATGATCGACCGCTTCGGCCTGCTGCCCGAGCCGACCAAGAACCTGGTGCGCCTGACCCTGCTCAAATTGCAGGCCGAGCAGCTGGGGATCAAGAAGGTCGACGCCGGGCCGCAAGGTGGGCGTATCGAGTTCGAAGCACAGACGCCGGTGGATCCATTGGTGTTGATCAAACTGATTCAGGGCCAGCCCAATCGCTACAAGTTCGAAGGGGCTACGCTGTTCAAGTTCATGGTGCCGATGGAACGTGCCGAAGAACGCTTTAATACATTGGAGGCGCTGTTTGAGCGCCTCATCCCGAAATCTGCTTGAAGGACGCCCCAATGCGCCTGTTCCGCATTTTGAGCCTGTTATTGGTGGTCATTGCGCCTTCGGCATTTGCCGACAGCCCGTACCTGGTGGAGATGATTCTGGTCCGCCAAAATGCGGAGCCCGTGATCAATAGCCGCGCAGCTCCGGAAAACTGGGACGCGGGCGCACCACGCCTTGGCGCTGACAAAATGAGCCCGCCGCGCCTGGGAAATATTGTCGAGAAGCTGCAAGCCAGCAGCGACTACACCGTATTACTGCACAAGTCCTGGGAACAAAGCCTCGGCGAGCAACCCGTCAAACTAGCCATCAGCGACGGCCCGGAACAGTTCGGCCAGTTCCCCATCGAAGGCACCCTGAAACTGCAACTGGGGCGCTTTACCGATATCGACGCAGACTTCTGGGTCAACCAGTTCGACAGCAACGGCAGCGTCATCGCCAGCGAACACCTCAGCCAGCAAGACGTGCGCACCAAGAACAACCAGCTCAACTACCTGGACGGCGGCCATCTCGCCCTGTTGATCAAGATCACGTCGCTGACCGCCAAGCCGCCCAGCGCTCCACCGCCTGACGTTCAGGACTGATCCAGCACCATGCCCCTGACGTCGTCGTTGACCAAACCCCTGGCCCCTTCGTGGGCCAATCGCTTTAAAGAGCAAAGCCTTGAGCGCGGCCGGCGCTACGCCCTGGAAAACCGCGTGCGGATCGTCGAGTCCGGTGACAGCACGATCATTGCCAGTTGCGAGGGCTCGGGCGGCAACGTCTACCGACAGACCATCGAGTTACGCGAGTCAGCCAAAGGCACTTTGATCCTGGTGGACAGCCGCTGCACTTGCCCCGTGCACACCAACTGCAAACACATCGCCGCGGTGCTGCTCAAGGTTCAGGAAACCCTGGCCTACCCGGCCGCCGCCAAGGACGCCGAACTGCTGGAAAAACTCCAGGCAGTGCTGGACAACCGTGTAGTGCTGCCCCAAGTAGTGCTGGACGACGTACAGCCGGTGCCGCGCCTGTGGTTGGCAAGTATCGAGTTCAGCGCGTTCGAACCGCGCAACGGCAAGATGCAGCGTTATATCCAGCACCGGGCGGCGCTGTCGTTCAATTATCAGGACAACTACGTCAGCGGCCAGAAGAATGCCGACATCATCGTCCGCCAGGAAACCCAGAGCCTGCGGATCAAACGCCATCCCGAGGTGGAGCAACAGTTTCGCGAACAGCTGCGCGTGCTTGGATTCAAGATCGCCACCCGCCAGAGCAAAGCGTTGCCGGAAAGTGCCGGCGAACTGTTTGAGATGGTCAATGACAGCGCCTGGCTGAACTTCACCTTGAATGCTTCTCCGGGGTTACGCGCCCAAGGCTGGGAATTGCAGATTGATGAGGATTTTGGCTTCGACCTGACGGCCGTGGACGACTGGTACGCCACCGTCGATGAAGTACCGGAGCGGGACTGGTTCGATCTGGAGCTGGGGATCATCGTCAACGGCGAGCGGCTGAGCCTGTTGCCGATCCTGTTGAACCTGATGCGCTCCCACACCGAGATCCTCAACCCGGAAAAACTGGCGCGCCGCCGCGATGACGAACTGATCCTGGTGAACATCCCGGCCATGCCCAACGGCGGCCACGGGCCGCTGCAAGTCGCCCTGCCCTACGGCCGGCTGAAACCGGTGCTGGCCACGCTTGGCGAGTTCTACCTGCAAGAGCCTGGCACCACCACGTTGCGCCTGAGCAAGGCCGATGCGATCCGCCTCAACCCACTGGAAGACTTGCCACTGCAGTGGGAAGGCGGCGAGCAGATCCGTAACTTCGCCCAGCGACTGCGGGACATCAAGGATTTCACCGTCACGGCACCCGAAGGCCTGAATGCAACCTTGCGCCCCTACCAGCTGGAAGGCTTGAGCTGGATGCAATCGCTGCGGCAACTGGAAGTCGGCGGAATTCTTGCGGACGACATGGGCCTGGGTAAAACCCTGCAAACCCTGGCGCATATTCTCAGCGAAAAAATCGCCGGACGCCTGGATCGCCCGTGCATGGTGGTGATGCCCACCAGCTTGATCCCCAACTGGCTCGACGAGGCCGCGCACTTTACGCCACAGCTCAAAGTGCTGGCGCTGTATGGCGCCGGGCGCAAAAAGCATTTTGCGCAACTGCAGGACTACGACCTTCTGCTTACCACCTATGCCTTGCTGCCCAAGGACATTGAAGCACTGGCCGCCTTGCCCCTGCACGTACTGATCCTCGACGAAGCCCAGTACATCAAGAACCCCACCAGCAAAGCCGCTCAGGCCGCTCGCGAGCTGAACGCCCGCCAGCGCCTGTGCCTTTCAGGTACACCGCTGGAAAATCACTTGGGCGAGCTCTGGTCGCTGTTTCATTTCCTGTTGCCGGGATGGCTGGGGGACGTGAAAAGTTTTAATCGTGATTACCGCGTGCCCATCGAAAAGCGCGCCAGTGAAGTGCGATTGCAGCACCTTAACGGTCGGATCAAGCCCTTCCTGCTGCGCCGAACCAAGGAGCAGGTGGCGACGGAGTTACCGCCCAAGACCGAGATCATCCACTGGGTCGACCTCAACGAGGCCCAGCGCGACGTGTATGAAACCATGCGCCTGGCCATGGACAAGAAAGTCCGCGACGAGATCACCCGCAAGGGCGTGGCCCGCAGCCAGATCATCATCCTCGAAGCACTGCTCAAGTTGCGTCAGGTGTGCTGTGACTTGCGCCTGGTCAATGACGCGACCTTGCCCGCACGAGGCAGCAGCTCGGGCAAGCTCGACAGTCTGATGGAGATGCTTGAGGAGTTGTTTGCCGAAGGACGCAGGATTCTGCTGTTCTCTCAGTTCACTTCAATGCTCAGCCTGATCGAGGCTGAACTGAAGAAGCGCAACGTTGCCTACGCGCTGTTGACTGGCCAGACCCGGGATCGGCGCACGCCGGTGAAAGACTTCCAGAGCGGCAAGCTGCAGATATTCCTGATCAGCCTCAAGGCCGGTGGCGTCGGGCTCAACCTGACGGAAGCCGACACGGTGATCCATTACGATCCATGGTGGAACCCGGCCACAGAGAATCAGGCCACCGACCGCGCGTACAGGATCGGTCAAGAGAAACCGGTGTTCGTCTACAAGATGATCGCCCGGGGCACGGTAGAGGAGAAAATCCAGCATTTACAGAAGGAAAAATCCGATCTGGCTGCGGGCGTGCTGGATGGCCGGACGACCGGGGATTGGAAGTTGGGCAACGAGGATATCGAAGCGCTGTTTGCGCCGCTGCCACACAAGCAAGAGAAGCGCTGACTGTCAGATTGCTTTCGCGGGCAAGCCCGCCCCCACATTCGACCGCATTTCTTCAGGCTATACGGGGTCAAGTGTGGGAGCGGGCTTGCTCGCGAAGGGCGCACCGCAGCTGTCAGTCGATTAATTGAGCATCCCGAAGCGCCCCGATCGCCACCAACCAACGCGGATCCTGCTTGTAGTCCGTCGACGCAATCGCCTGCCCGCGCATCCGCGCAATACGCGTCGATGGCGTGACCTTCATGCGCTGGGCGGCGCTCAGGGCCAGCTCAGCGGCGGCTCGGTCATTGCACACCAGCCCCATGTCGCAACCGGCAGTCAGCGCAGCTTCGATACGGCTGGCAGCGTCGCCAACCACATGAGCGCCCGCCATAGACAGGTCATCGCTGAAAATCACGCCGTCAAATTGTAATTCTCCCCGCAGAATGTCCTGCAACCAACGACGGGAGAAACCGGCCGGCTGCGAATCAACCTGTGGGTAAATGACATGGGCCGGCATGACCGCCGCCAGCTGTTTGCTCAGTCGCGCAAACGGCACCAGATCGTTGGCGCGAATCTGTTCCAGGCTGCGCTCGTCATTGGGAATGGCGACGTGGGAATCGGCCTCAGCCCAACCGTGGCCAGGGAAGTGCTTGCCGGTGGCGGCCATACCGGCGCTGTGCATGCCGCGGATAAAAGCACCGGCCAGCACGGCGGCACGCTCAGGGTCGCCTTCGAATGAACGGCTGCCCACGACGGCGCTGCGCTGGTAATCCAGGTCCAGTACCGGGGCAAAACTCAGGTCCAGGCCGACTGCCAATACTTCAGTGGCCATGATCCAGCCACATTGCTCAGCCAGGTACTCAGCGTTGGAATTGTCCGCCAAGGCACGCATCGCCGGCAGCCGCACAAACCCTTGGCGCAGACGTTGGACACGGCCACCCTCCTGGTCAACCGCCAGCAGCAGGTCAGGACGCACGGCGCGGATGGCCGCGCTCAGCTCACGCACCTGGCGCGGATGCTCGATATTGCGCGCAAAAATGATCAGGCCGCCCACCTCGGGCTGACGCAACAAGTGGCGATCTTCAGCCGTCAGCCAGGTACCGGCGACATCCACCATCAAAGAGCCTTGCAGGGCCGCAGTCATAAACCTTCCTTAATCCTTAAATAGCGCACAACCCGAAGCCCTCGCGGGGTCGCATCGCCGGATCAAACCTGGCAATGGACGCTCAGCGTGAGCAACGGGTTGTGGATAAACATCTGAAATCGGCATGGGCGGCTAGCTTAGCGGATGCCAGCGGCCACGCCCACCCGGGAACGGTCAAACCTTGGCGGCAGCCGGTATGGACTTGCTGCGCGGACGCAATTGGGCGGCAGCCATGGTCTGGTCGGTGACGCCAGTCTCGGCCCGCATGCCAGCGGCCAGGAACGGCACCATCAGGCGCATCACCTGCTCAATGGAGGTATTGACGCCAAAATCGGTCTCGGCGATCGCTCGCAAGGCCTTGATTCCGGACATACTGAACGCCGCAGCGCCGAGCATGAAGTGAACGCGCCAGAATAATTCGATAGGCGGGATACGCGGCGCAGCTTCATTGACCAGCAGCATATAGCGGCGGAACACCTTGCCGTACATGTCTTCCAGGTAACGGCGCAGGTGCCCCTGGCTCTGGCTGAATGCCAGGCCCAACAGACGCATGAAGATTGACAGGTCGTTGCCACTGCGCGGCTGGACCACCAACGCTTGTTCAACCAGGATTTCCAGCAGGTCTTCCAGGCTCGGCTTGTTCTCAGGCTTGGCCTGGCGGCGCTCCAGTTCACGATCGAGGCTGATGCAAAACGGCCCCAGGAAACGTGAGAAGACTGCCTGGATCAGGGCCTTTTTCGAGCCGAAATGATAGTTCACTGCCGCCAGGTTGACCCCGGCCTTGCTGGTGATCAGCCGCAATGAAGTTTCAGCAAATCCTTTTTCCGCGAACAACTGCTCGGCAGCATCGAGAATGCGTTCAACGGTTTCCGACTGGGCCATGGCTACTCCGCCTGACAAACACTTGTTTGAAACATACGTTTCACTTTGTGTCTTGTCAAGCCTGCAGGTCCGTTTTCCGGCTGGGCAGTCATCTCTTCCATGGCTATTTAATCACATCCTCCACAGTCTGTAGGCAGCGCTATCTCAGTCATGTAGGACAGGTGACGGATGACCGTCCAGCGGAGTGAGTAAAAACGGTGATTGCCAAGCGCAGTCCACTGTATATAATCCCAGTCACTGTATAAAAAGACAGAGCGATCAACATGCTAAAACTGACGCCACGCCAAGCTGAGATTCTCGCTTTTATCAAGCGCTGCCTCGATGACAACGGCTACCCACCGACTCGGGCGGAAATTGCGCTGGAACTGGGGTTCAAGTCGCCCAACGCTGCCGAGGAACACCTCAAGGCCCTCGCCCGCAAAGGCGCGATCGAGATGACCCCAGGCGCTTCACGGGGCATTCGTATCCCCGGTTTCGAAGCCAAGGCCGACGAGTCGACCCTGCCGATCATCGGCCGTGTCGCTGCCGGTGCGCCAATCCTGGCGCAACAGCACGTCGAGGAATCCTGCAACATCAACCCGACCTTCTTCCATCCCCGCGCCGACTACCTACTGCGGGTCCATGGCATGAGCATGAAGGACGTCGGCATTTTCGATGGCGACCTGCTGGCTGTCCATACCACGCGTGAAGCCCGCAACGGCCAGATCGTCGTTGCCCGCATCGGCGACGAAGTGACGGTCAAACGCTTCAAACGCGAAGGCAGCAAGGTCTGGCTCCTGGCCGAGAACCCTGAGTTCGCGCCCATTGAAGTCAACCTGAAGGATCAGGATCTGGTGATTGAAGGCTTGAGCGTCGGCGTTATTCGCCGCTAACGGAGGCATCATGCAGTTCCCACACACACCACAACACACTCAGCTTCCGCTGTTTGAAGCCTTCATGATGGCGCAACCCCTTGCGCCAATCCTCAAGGAGTCGGTCGAGGCGCCCTGGAACGCCGAAGCCGAGACGTTCAGTGAACTGTCGTTGCGCGGTGCTGCGGGGAACTGCCTGAGCCTGCTGGCCCCCATTCTTCGCGAGCTGAGTGAAGAACAGGATGCACGCTGGCTGACACTGATTGCCCCACCTTCCAGCTTGACTCAGGCCTGGTTACGGGACGCGGGCCTGAATCGCGAGCGCATCCTGTTGCTGCAACCCCGTGGCACACAGAGCGCCCAACAATTGACCTGCGAAGCCTTGCGCCTGGGCCGCAGCCATACAGTGGTCAGTTGGCTGAACCCGCTGAATACAACGGCCAGGCAGCAGTTGATCAGCGCGGCACGGGACGGCGACGCACAGAGCCTGAATATTCGATTGGGATAAATACCGGGCCAACATCAACGCGAGGCTTCTCGAGGATTGAGAAGCCGATCGGTAACTTCAAACTCGCAAAAAACCGACAAACGGGCTCAGTGAAGAATACGTGGGCCGTCTTCTTTCTCCGGTTCGCCTTCAGCCAGGCGCCCCGCCATCTGCACACCAACGCTTAACATGGCTTTTGCCACTTCTACATGTTGGCCTTGCAGGAACGCCTTGGCGTCCTCGGAAAAGTCCAGAATCACCAGAGAACCCTCGTCCTCGGCCCTGCGCAGCTCAATTCGGCCGTCGGGCAGTTCAACAATTTCCAGAAAGGACGTTGGCATAAAAATCTGTTCTCCACGAAAGGCCGGGATTATATCAGTCTTGTGGCAAGCGGGCTCACCACAACTCAGCACTCGTTAAGACCATCCCGAAAACGAATTGCCAGTTTCTTCAGCTCCTGTCGCCAACTCTCCAGCTCCTCACGACTTAAAGGTTCCGGCCCCTCTTCTTCCAGGCTCACCGCCACAATCAGTGGCTGGGTCACGTCCCCCTTGGGCTTGTGCGGAACCCTTGGCGGCTGAAACATCGACGAGTGAGCCACCAGCAGGCGCGCCAGCCAGCTGTCTGGGCTCTGTGCCATTTCCACCAGTTCGGCCAACTCCGGAATCGCCATCGAGTCCAGCACTTCGCGGGTCAGGATCATTTCGGCCCGTGGTGCACCCGCTTGAGGCAAGCGATAGAACCCGGCGATCTCATGGCACAACCCCAACAAAGCCCCGTAGAGGTGGAACAACGCCGACTCACGTCCAGCCTGCACCAACGCGATAGCATTCATCTCCTTTCCCTCTTCGGCACGGCCGAGGGCTTCCAGGGACAAACCCGCGAAGTAAATTTTCTGATTGGTACGGGTATAGAGTTCGTTGGCCATGACGGCAGTCTCCAAAACGACATAAGACGTGATGCTGGTTCAGCAGTGTCATGGATCAACCAAGCCCACTGCAAGCGCAAAAAAAGGCCGCCTGTAACGGCGGCCTTTGTCGCTAAGCGGCTGCGGGATCAAGCACCTTGGCGCTTGTCCTCGACCTTCCACTTGCCACCATCATAAAACGCCTTCCACCCAGTAGGCTTGCCCTCGACTTCGGTCTGCACATACTGCTCCTTGGTCTTGCGGCTGTAGCGGATCACAGCCGGGCGACCGTCCGGATCTTTCTTCGGTGCTTCGCAGAGGAAGTGGTACTTCGGATCGATCTCGTCCTTGTGGGGCACGATCTCGATCACCAGCGGCGCACGGGTCTCACGGTTTTTCGGGAACTGGCTGGCAGCCAGGAACAGGCCCGAAGCGCCGTCACGCAAGATGTAGGTGTCGTTGACCTTCTCGCATTTGAGTTCAGGCATCTTCACCGGGTCCATCTTCGGCGGCGCGGCATCACCACTTTTCAGCAGTTTTCGGGTGTTCTTGCAGGTAGGGTTGGTGCACCCGAAGAACTTGCCGAAGCGGCCAGTCTTGAGCTGCATCTCGCTGCCACACTTGTCGCACTCCAGGCTCGGACCTTCGTAGCCCTTGATGCGGTAAGTGCCTTCCTCGATCTCGTATCCGTTGCAATCCGGGTTGTTACCGCAGATGTGCAGCTTGTGTTTCTCGTCCAGCAGGTAGGCGTCCATCGCCGTGCTGCAGATAGGACAACGGTGCTTGCCACGCAGTACCAACGACTCGGACTCACCCTCGTCATCGGCAGCGATTTCATCGCCCGGCACCAGGTTGACGGTCGCCTTGCAGCGCTCTTTCGGCGGCAGGCTATAGCCCGAGCAACCGAGGAACACGCCAGTGGACGCGGTACGAATCTGCATCGGCCGCCCGCAAGTGAGGCACGGAATGTCCGTCATCACCGGCTGGTTGGCACGCATGCCGTTCTCGGCGCTTTCGGCTACTTCGAGTTTCTTCTTGAAGTCACCATAAAACTCGTCGAGCACATTTTTCCAGTCGCGCTCGCCCTGGGCCACGTCATCGAGGTGCTCTTCCATGCCGGCGGTAAAGCCGTAGTCCATCAGATTGGAGAAGCTCTCGGACAAACGCTCGGTGACGATATCGCCCATCTTTTCCGAGTAGAAACGACGGTTATGCAGCGCAACGTAACCACGGTCCTGGATGGTGGAAATAATCGCCGCGTAGGTCGAGGGACGACCGATGCCGCGCTTTTCCATCTCCTTGACCAGGCTGGCTTCCGAATAACGGGCCGGCGGCTTGGTGAAGTGTTGGCTCGGATCAAGCTTGATCAGCTTCATCACGTCGCCCTGAGCCATGTCCGGCAGCACATCGTCGTCGCCCGGCTTGGCAATTTGTGGCATGACGCGGGTGTAGCCGTCGAACTTGAGGATCCGGCCCTTGGCCCGCAACTCGAAGTCCCCGGCACCGACACTGACGGTGGTCGACAGGTATTGCGCCGGCAACATCTGGCAGGCGAGGAACTGACGCCAGATCAGCTCGTAGAGGCGCTCAGCGTCGCGCTCCATGCCGGTCAGCTTGCTTGGCTCGGTGTTGGCATCAGAAGGACGAATTGCTTCGTGAGCCTCTTGTGCACCTTCCTTGCTGCTGTAGACGTTAGGCTTTTCCGGCAGGTACTTCTTGCCGAACTCACCTTCAATATAAGTACGCGCCATCGCGACCGCATCCAACGACAGGTTGGTGGAGTCGGTACGCATATACGTGATGTAGCCCGCTTCATACAGACGCTGGGCCATCATCATGGTCTTCTTCACCCCAAAGCCCAGACGGTTGCTGGCGGCCTGTTGCAGGGTGGAGGTGATGAACGGTGCCGATGGCTTGCTGCTGGTAGGCTTGTCTTCACGCTTGACGATGCTGTAGCTGGAGGCCTTGAGCTTCTCCAGCGCGGCCATGGCCTGGGCTTCGTTGAGCGGCTTGAACGCCTCGCCTTTCTCTCGGGCCACTTCAAAGCGCACGTTCGCACCCTTGGCGGTGCCGAGGTCGGCATGGACTTCCCAGTACTCTTCGGGGTTGAACGCACGAATCTCGCGCTCACGCTCCACCACCAGCTTCACCGCAACCGATTGCACACGACCGGCAGACAGGCCACGGGCGATCTTCGCCCACAGCAACGGCGAGACCATGTAACCCACGACGCGGTCGAGGAAACGACGGGCCTGCTGGGCATTGACGCGGTCAATATCCAGTTCACCCGGTTTGGAGAAGGCTTCCTGGATCGCCTTCTTGGTAATTTCGTTGAACACCACGCGCTTGTAGCGGCTGTCATCACCACCGATGGCTTCCCGCAGGTGCCAGGCAATGGCTTCCCCTTCGCGGTCCAAGTCGGTTGCGAGATAGATGGTGTCAGCATCTTTGGCGAGCCGGCGCAGCTCTTCGATGACCTTTTCCTTGCCCGGGAGGATCTCGTACTTGGCTTTCCAGCCATGATCGGGATCGACACCCATGCGCGAGACCAGCTGCTTGCGCGCTTTCTCTTTAGGCGAGAGCACCGGACCTTCGCCCGCAGCCGCCTTGCCGCGCTTGGCGGCAGGCTCCTTGCTGGCGCTAGCCGAACCGCTGGTGGGCAGGTCTCGGATATGGCCGATACTCGACTTCACCACGTACTCGTTACCCAAGTACTTGTTGATGGTCTTGGCCTTAGCCGGGGATTCCACAATGACCAGCGATTTGCCCATGGATCGGAAAATTCCTGAATTCGAGAAGTGAAAGGCGGTTGGCGCCTGACGCGGCAACGCTATATATAGTGGCAACAAGGTGAGGTCAAGCGCAGCATTCTGCGCGGCCTGCCTTTATTGCGCTGAAAAAAGGCTGGGTTCGACCTGGATCAAAGCAAAGCGCGGGACCTGTTCGCCGTCAACCTCGACGGTCTCCAGGAACATGCTCAGGGGACGCACCCAAAAGCCGTAATCGCCATACAGTGCTTGGTAGAACACCACTTCTTCTTCGGTTTCCGAGTGCCGTGCCACGTTAAAAACGCGGTACTGCGGACCTTTATAATGTTGGTAGAGCCCTGGTTCGACTTTCATGCTCTGGCCCTCTCACAAAAATTGTTAAAAAAAAATTACCAAACCTTCCAAAAAACAAAAACCGGGGCACTGGGCCCCGGCTTCCGTCAACCGAACGCTTAGATGCGTTCGAAGACGGTGGAGATGCCTTGGCCGAGACCAATGCACATGGTAGCAACCCCAAGGTTGCCGCCATTTTGCTTCATCACGTTAAGCAACGTGCCGGAGATACGTGCACCGGAACACCCAAACGGGTGACCCAGGGCAATCGCGCCGCCGTGCAGGTTAACCTTCTCGTTCATCTTGTCGAGTACTTTCAAATCTTTCAGCACCGGCAGGGCCTGTGCGGCGAAAGCTTCGTTGAGCTCGAAGAAGTCGATATCGGAGATAGTCAGGCCTGCGCGCTTCAATGCTTTTTGTGTGGCCGGTACTGGACCATAGCCCATGATTGCCGGATCCACACCCGCCACTGCCATCGAACGAATCACGGCCATCGGCTGGATGCCCAAGTCCTGGGCACGCTGGGCCGACATCACGATCATGCACGAGGCACCGTCGGTGATCTGCGACGAAGTACCGGCTGTCACGGTGCCGCCCTTTGGATTGAAGGCAGGCTTGAGGGCCGCCAGGCTTTCCAGGGTGGTATCCGGACGAATGGTTTCGTCGTAGTCGAACAGTTTCAGGAAACCGTTCTCGTCGTAGCCGTTCATCGGGATGATTTCATCCTTGAACTTGCCTTCCAGGGTCGCCTTGTGGGCGAGCTGGTGGGAGCGCAGGCCAAAAGCGTCCTGGGCTTCACGGGTGATGCCATGCATCTTACCAAGCATTTCAGCAGTCAGGCCCATCATGCCCGAGGCTTTCGCCGCGTACAGGGACATGTGCGGGTTAGGATCAACGCCGTGCATCATGCTGACGTGGCCCATGTGCTCCACGCCGCCGACCACGAATACATCACCGTTGCCGGTCATGATCGCTTGTGCAGCGGTGTGCAGCGCACTCATCGAGGAACCACACAGGCGGCTGACGGTCTGGCCGGCAGCCGTGTGCGGGATCTGGGTCATCAACGACGCCATGCGTGCGATGTTCCAGCCCTGCTCCAGGGTCTGGTTGACGCAGCCCCAGATCACGTCTTCGACTTCGTTAGGGTCGACCTTGACGTTGCGTTCCAGCAACTTGCTGATCAAGTGCGCCGACATATCTTCGGCGCGAGTGTTGCGGTGCATGCCGCCCTTGGAGCGGCCCATCGGAGTACGACCGAAGTCGACAATCACGACGTCTCTTGGATTCAAGCTCATAAATATTCTCGCTCTAGTCGTCTGGGCACTTAACCGAAGAAGCTCTGGCCGTTTTTGGCCATCTCACGCAGCTTCGCAGTCGGGTGGTACAGCGGGCCCAAATCAGCGTATTGATCAGCCAGGGCAACGAACTCAGCCACACCGATCGAATCGATGTAACGCAGCGCACCACCACGGAACGGAGGGAAACCAATACCGTAGACCAGGCCCATGTCGGCTTCGGCTGCGGTTTCAACGATGCCATCTTCCAGGCAACGCACGGTTTCCAGGCACAAAGCGATCATCATCCAGTTGATGATGTCCTCGTCGGACACTTCACGCTGTTCATAGACGATTGGCTTGAGCACTTCCAGCACCGATGGGTCGGCGACTTTCTTCTGCTTGCCCTTCTTGTCGGTCTCGTAAGCGTAGAAACCTTTGCCATTCTTCTGGCCCAGGCGCTTGGCTTCGTAGAGTGCGTCGATCGCCGAACGGCGGTCGTCTTTCATACGATCAGGGAAGCCTTCAGCCATGACGTCGCGACCGTGGTGGCCGGTGTCGATACCGACCACGTCCATCAGGTACGCCGGGCCCATTGGCCAGCCGAATTTTTCCATGACTTTGTCGATGCGCACAAAATCCACACCCGCGCTGACCAGCTTGGCGAAACCGCCGAAGTACGGGAACAGTACGCGATTGACCAGGAAGCCCGGGCAGTCGTTGACGACAATCGGGTTCTTGCCCATTTTCTTGGCATAGGCAACGGTGGTCGCTACCGCCAGTTCGCTGGACTTCTCGCCACGGATCACTTCCACCAGCGGCATCATGTGCACCGGGTTGAAGAAGTGCATGCCGACGAAGTTTTCCGGACGCTTGAGGGCTTTCGCCAGCAACGTAATGGAAATGGTCGAGGTGTTGGAAGCCAGGATAGTGTCTTCTTTAACCTGGGCTTCGACTTCTGCCAGTACTGCCTGCTTGACCTTCGGGTTCTCGACAACGGCTTCGACCACCAGGTCGACATGGCCGAAATCACCGTAGGACAGCGTAGGACGAATGCCGTTAAGCACTTCAGCCATTTTCGCAGCAGTCATGCGGCCTTTATCAACGCGGCCCACCAGCAGTTTTGCGGCTTCTGCCAGACCCTGCTCGATCCCGTGCTCGTTGATGTCCTTCATCAGGATCGGTGTGCCTTTGGACGCCGACTGATAGGCGATACCGCCCCCCATGATACCGGCGCCGAGTACGGCAGCCTGTTTCACGTCACGGGCGATTTCGTCGTAGGCCTTGGCCTTTTTCTTCAGTTCCTGATCGTTCAGGAACAGACCGATCAAGCTCTGCGCTGCCGAGGTCTTGGCCAGTTTGACGAAGCCAGCCGCTTCGATTTCCAGAGCCTTGTCACGACCGAAGTTTGCAGCTTTCTGGATCGTCTTGATCGCTTCAACCGGCGCCGGGTAGTTCGGACCGGCCTGGCCTGCCACGAAACCTTTGGCGGTTTCGAACGACATCATTTGTTCGATGGCGTTGAGCTTGAGCTTTTCCAGCTTTGGCTGACGTTTGGCCTTGTAATCGAATTCGCCGGAGATGGCGCCTTTGATCAGGTTCAGTGCCGCTTCCGCCAACTTCTCGGGAGCAACCACTGCATCGACAGCGCCGACTTTCAGCGCGTCTTCAGCGCGGTTTTCCTTGCCGGCGGCAATCCACTCGATGGCGTTGTCGGCACCGATGATGCGTGGCAGGCGCACGGTACCGCCGAAGCCTGGGTAGATGCCCAACTTGACTTCCGGCAGGCCGATTTTCGCGGTAGCGGACATGACGCGGAAGTCCGCCGCCAGGCACATTTCCAGACCGCCGCCCAGGGCGATGCCATTGATCGCGGCAACGGTCGGCACGTTGAGGTCTTCGAAATCGCTGAAAATCTTGTTGGCTTCGAGGTTGCCAGCCACAAGCTCGGCATCGGGCAGCTTGAAGTTGTCGACGAATTCGGTGATGTCAGCGCCGACGATGAACACGTCTTTGCCGCTGGAGACGATCACGCCCTTGACCGATGCATCTGCTTTGATGGTGTCTACGGCCTGACGCAGTTCGTTCAGGGTTAGACGGTTGAACTTGTTGACGGACTCACCCTTGAGGTCGAATTTCAATTCGACGATGCCACTTTCAAGAGCCTTAACCGTGATGGCTTTACCTTCGTAAATCATCAACTGATCTCCACGATATGGAAGCTGAACAGTACACGTTGGACGCTGGCCGCAGGTTCAGCAGGGACGTTACCGTCGATGCTACGCCAATCCGCCAGGCACACCCGTCAACGCGATAGTCGGGATTCTGTAAGAGCGGTCTGAAATACAAACGCTCAATTCATACGCCCGTTTGATTTGGGTACGCCACCTTCATCCAAATCCGGGCAATTGTCAATCGTCCGAAAGAGCAGGCAAAACGCGACTTTTCAGTCATTTCAGAACCCGCGCTATACATCGGCGCCTCGCCAATGTTTAAGCATTCACCAAATCAATAGTAGGAAAATTCGCACAGAAACCTGTACAGCCCGGGATATACGACTAGGCTAGGGCAACCTTAGCGGGGGAGTATGAGCGCATGGATGAACATCCAGCGTGATCGAGCGACCTGGCTAGTGACGAATTACCGGCCTGCCTGGCCAACTCCAGCCCGATGTTGATGTCGGGCTTTTTATTGCCTGCCGTTCAGGCCAACGCCTTCAGCAAAGACGCGATGTCTTGCAAAACACTCGCCTCGCCCTTCTCGCCCCAATACAGGGCGATCATTTGCTTGTCCGCTTCGACCTTGTAGACGTTGGCCGGTAGCGTCGAAAAATGCGGCAACAACTTTTCATCAACACAGATTTCCTGCCACTGATTGACCCAGACTCCTGGCTCCAACTGCCAATAACTCCAGCATTGAGGCCGGTTGCCGCGTCGTGGCCGGTGGTACTGCGCACACGGGCTAGGCGGCTCCTGCTTGAGCCAGTGCGGCCACTCCTGGGGCGACAACTGCATGGCCAGGCCGATGCGGCGCGCCTCCATGCGCAGGGCCATGCGCCCGCTCTGATGCCGCGAGGGACGCAGCCATGCCAGAGGGCTCAAGACCACCACAAGGATTGACACCACTATCCAGACCGTCATATGTGTACTCCCGAATTCTTGATGAGCGGATTTGACCTGACGCAACCCCATCCGCTTGAAACCAGCCATACTGAACTTATTGCAGTCCCCTGGAGGAACGCCCCATGTCATACGAACATATTCTGGTCGCCGTGGACCTGACCGAAGAGTGCGATCCAGTGATCAAGCGCGCGCGGGCTTTCGCAGTCGCCAGCAACGCAAAACTGTCACTGGTGCATATCGTCGAGCCTATGGCCATGGCCTTTGGTGGCGACGTGCCCATGGATCTCTCCCAGTTGCAGCAACAACAGTTTGATCAGGCCAAAGAGCGCCTTGAACGCTTGATCCTTAAATACCCTGAAGTGACGAAGGAAAACTCTCACCTCACCTACGGTCAGCCGCGCCAGGAAATCCACCACCTGGCCAAGGAACAAAACTGCGACCTGATCGTGGTCGGCAGCCATGGCCGGCATGGCCTGGCCTTGCTGTTGGGTTCTACTGCCAACGATGTACTGCACGGCGCGCCGTGCGATGTGCTGGCGGTGAAGCTGGTAAAAAGCTCGTAAGAATAGCGAAAGTCAAAGCGTGGGAGCTGGCTTGCCTGCGATAGCGGCGGATCAGTTGATATATCTGGCGCTGACCCTCCGCTATCGCAGGCAAGCCAGCTCCCACTTTTTTGACTGCATTTCATATAAAAAACCCGGCGCCCATCTAAATGAGCGCCGGGCTTTTATTGCTTTTGAATCAATCAGGCATCCAGCTCGGCCCAACGGTCAACCAGCACTTCCAACTCCTGGTTCAACGTCTCCAGGGATGCAATGACCTTAGCGGTTTCAGCCGCAGGACGCAGATAGAAACCTGCGTCAGCCATTTCCGCTTCAACAGTAGCGATCTGCTTTTCCTTGGCGTCGATATCACCCGGCAAGGCTTCCAGCTCACGCTGCAACTTGTAGCTGAGTTTCTTCTTCGCGGCCGGAGCGGCTTCCTGAGTTGGGGCAGCGGCCGCCACCGGAGTGACTACCGCCGAGTTCAAGTCAGCCTTGCCAGATTTGCTCTCGGTCACGCCCAGCAGGCGCGGCGAGCCGCCTTGACGTAGCCAGTCCTGATAACCACCGACGTATTCGCGCACCTTGCCTTCACCTTCGAAGACCAGGGTACTGGTGACCACGTTGTCGAGGAATGCCCGGTCGTGGCTGACCATCAGCACGGTACCGTTGAAGGTCAGCAAGACCTCTTCCAGCAACTCCAGGGTTTCAACGTCGAGGTCGTTGGTCGGTTCGTCGAGTACCAGCAGGTTGGCCGGCTTGCTGAACAGCTTGGCCAGCAGCAGGCGCGCACGCTCACCACCCGACAATGCCTTGACCGGCGTGCGCGCACGTTGCGGGCTGAACAGGAAGTCGCCCAGGTAGCTCAGCACGTGGCGGCTCTGGCCGTCGATGTCGATAAAGTCGCGACCCTCGGCGACGTTGTCGATCACGGTTTTTTCCAGGTCCAACTGGTGGCGCAACTGGTCGAAGTAGGCCACATCGATCTTGGTGCCCTCTTCCACTTTACCGCTGGTCGGCTGCAGGCCATTGAGCATCAGCTTGAGCAAGGTGGTCTTGCCGGTACCGTTGGCGCCGAGCAGACCGATCCGGTCGCCGCGCTGCAGGACCATGGAGAAATCCTTGATCAGGAACGGGCCGCCTGGGTGAGCGAAGCTCACGTTTTCCAGGACCATTACCTGCTTGCCCGACTTATCGGCAGTGTCGAGCTGAATGTTGGCCTTGCCGGTACGCTCACGGCGCTCGCTACGCTCATTGCGCAGGGCTTTGAGGGCACGCACGCGGCCTTCGTTACGGGTACGACGCGCCTTGATGCCCTGGCGGATCCAGACTTCTTCCTGGGCCAGCTTCTTGTCGAACAGTGCGTTAGCGGTGTCTTCAGCGGCCAGCGACGCTTCCTTGTGCACCAGGAAGCTGGCGTAGTCGCCGTTCCAGTCGATCAGGCCGCCGCGATCCAGTTCCAGGATGCGCGTCGCCAGGTTTTGCAGGAAAGAACGGTCGTGCGTGATGAACAGCACGGCGCCCTGGAAATCTTTCAGGGCTTCTTCAAGCCAGGCAATGGCACCGATATCCAGGTGGTTGGTCGGTTCGTCGAGTAGCAGCAGATCCGGTTCGGAAACCAGGGCCTGGGCCAGCAGGACGCGACGACGCCAGCCGCCGGACAATTCGGCAAGGGTCTTGTCAGCCGGCAGTTGCAGGCGGCTCAGGGTGCTGTCGACCAATTGCTGCAGGCGCCAGCCGTCACGGGCTTCCAGGTCGTGCTGGACATGCATCAGCTTGTCCAGGTCTTCCTCGGTGACACAGTTCTGCGCCAGGTGATGGTATTCGGCGAGCAGTGCGCCCACGCCGTCAAGGCCTTCGGCAACCACGTCGAACACCGTCCGCTCGTCGGCCACCGGCAACTCTTGCGGCAATTCGCCGATCTTGAGGCCCGGCGCGCGCCAGACAGAGCCGTCATCGGGCCTCTGATCGCCTTTTACCAGCTTCATCATGCTGGACTTGCCGGTGCCGTTGCGGCCGATGATGCACACCCGCTCACCACGGGCGATCTGCCAGGACACCTTGTCCAACAACGGCATAGCGCCGAAAGCAAGGGACACATCGCTGAATTTGAGCAGGGTCATGAGCTTCTCCAAAAACTGGGCGCGCATTCTACCTGACTTAGGGCCTGAGGCGGCCGGCATTTTCGCGGTCGACACGTTCTGTAGGACATTTCCAGTGAACTTGAACGAAGCGACCGTCAAAGCTTTCACCGGCTGCGAGCAAAAGGCTAAGCTAGGGGCAATCAGTGTCGGCGATGCCGGCACTAGTCCTGATTCCTCTGCACGGACGTCTCATGCGCAGTCGCCTTTTCAACTTTTTATCTTGTCTGCTTCTTTCTGCCACCGCCGTTCAGTCTGCCCAGGCCGTGGATCTGACCACCCAACGCCAGTATTACGATGAAGCCAAGCGCGCCTTGGCCAAAGGTGACAGCGGTCCCTACATGCAATACAGCCAGGCCTTGGCCGATTATCCGTTGACACCCTACCTGGCCTACGACGAGCTGACCGCCCGCCTGAAGTCCGCCAGTAACGAGGAAATCGAACAGTTCCTCGCTAAAAACGGCGACCTGCCCCAGGCCAACTGGATGAAATTGCGCTGGTTGCGCTGGCTGGCCGACCGTGGGGACTGGCAGACCTTTGAAAAGTACTACGACGCGAAACTCAACTTCGTCGAACTGGACTGCCTCCATGGCCAATACCAGCTGAGCCACAACCTCAAGGCCGAAGGTTACAAAACCGCTGAAAAACTGTGGATGACCGGCAAATCCCAACCGGCTGCCTGTGATGCCACCTTTGGTCAATGGGCCGCTGATGGCCAACTGACTGAACAGAAAATCTGGGAACGCGCCAAACTGGCTGCCGAAGCCCGCAATTACGCGCTGGCCAACAGCCTGGTAAAAACCTTGCGCACCCTCGGGCCTCAGGGCCGCTTGATGGTGGACGTGGCGCAAAGACCAGACATGCTCAGCGATCCGTCACGCTTCCTGCCGGCTAACGAGGCAATGTCTGACGCAGTTGGTCTCGGCCTTCGTCGCCTGGCACGCCAGGATCCTGACAAGGCCATGGGCCTGCTCGACGGCTACGCCAGCAGCATGCACTTCTCCCGTGACGAAAAAGTGTCCATCGCCCGGGAGATCGGCCTGACCCTGGCACGACGTTTCGACCCCCGCGCCCTGGACGTAATGACCAAGTACGACCCGGAACTGCGGGACAACACCGTTTCCGAATGGCGCCTGCGCCTGCTGCTGCGCCTGGCTCGCTGGGAAGACGCCTACCAGTTGACCCGCAAGTTGCCGCAAGACCTGGCCACCACCAACCGCTGGCGCTACTGGCAAGCCCGCAGCCTGGAACTGGCAGAGCCGAAGAACCCGCAAGCCCTGGTGCTGTACAAAGGCCTGGCGAAGGAGCGGGACTTCTATGGCTTCCTCGCCGCGGATCGCTCCCAAGCACCGTACCAACTGAACAACAAGCCGCTGGTGATGAGCCAGGCGCTGATCAACAAGGTGCGTAATACCCCAGGCGTACGGCGTGCCCTGGAGTTCTACGCCCGTGGCCAGATCGTCGATGGTCGCCGCGAGTGGTACCACGTCAGCCGTCACTTCAACCGCGACGAAATGGTCGCTCAGGCCAAGCTGGCCTACGACATGAAGTGGTATTTCCCGGCAATCCGTACCATCAGCCAGGCGCAATACTGGGATGACCTGGACATCCGCTTCCCAATGGCCCACCGCGACACCCTGGTGCGCGAAGCCAAGGTTCGCGGCCTGCATTCAAGCTGGGTGTTTGCCATTACCCGCCAGGAAAGCGCCTTCATGGACGACGCCCGCTCCGGCGTCGGCGCCAGTGGCCTGATGCAACTGATGCCCGGCACCGCCAAGGAAACCGCACGCAAGTTCAGCATCCCGCTGGCCTCTCCGGCCCAGGTGCTGGACCCGGACAAGAACATCCAGCTCGGTGCCGCCTACCTGAGCCAGGTCCACAGCCAGTTCAACGGTAACCGCGTGCTCGCCTCCGCCGCCTACAACGCAGGCCCAGGTCGCGTACGCCAATGGCTACGCGGTGCTGACCACCTGAGTTTCGACGTGTGGGTGGAGAGCATCCCGTTCGATGAAACCCGCCAGTATGTGCAGAACGTGCTGTCTTATTCGGTGATCTACGGGCAAAAACTCAATGCACCACAGCCGCTGGTGGATTGGCATGAGCGGTATTTTGATGATCAATAAGGCGTGAAGCCTTCATAAAAAATGCCCGCCTCAAACGAGGCGGGCATTTTTTTTGGAAAATTCCGCCGGCCGAATCACGCAGCCGGCCCCGATATAAAGTCAACACGGGAGACATAGAGCAAGGCGCTTTAAGCGTAGGATTCCAGAAGGCCAAGGATACATCCGGAGAGAAATATTGCCGGAATAAGTGGAGTCAAAATCCTCGGCTATCCACTCAGCATATGAGCTCAGTCGACAACGCAATGACTGAATGGCTGATCCTGAAGTGGCATATAGAGAACATCCGAGATGACCCCAATATCCAGCAGTATCCCCTTTCGCAACACCATAATTTCCGATCTCATTACTGCTCCTATCCCAGCCCAGGAAAGGAGCGAAATGACGCACCCGGCCAATCAACCCTCCGACATCGCACCTCAAGCCAAGGCCGATCAGGACCTGGCAGTGATATTCGCCAAGGTTCTACGTGGGATAGCGAAGGCCGGCCCATCGTACGATGGCATAGAGTTCACCAATGGCATCCCGCCAGACTCAACCTTCGGGAAATGGTGGGTGCACCTGCACAACCTGCTCAAAAGTCCACAATTGGTCGAGTGGGCAGAGCAAAACCACATTGATCTGTCCAAACCGATATCGATCAGTTTGCGTGACCATATCGTCTTTACGACATCCAGCGGCCGACGTGAGATGTTTACTGCCGCAGATGAGGATCCCCTTTGGCCGGTCGTCTTGGCACCAATTCTCAGCGCCGCCAAGGTAGTAGCCGCAGGTAACGGCCCACTTTTATTAACCTCTTCCAACCCCTCATCCGCTCCCGATGAGGTCGTAGGGAATTTCTATGGTGAATGGCCACCAGGCAATGCTTCAAGGGCTGCAGAGCTGGAACAGACTCAAACATTCAACAAGAACGCCGCCAACGCTGTCTCAAGTAACGTTGAGAGCGGGCCGGCCGGTACATACAAGCTGGATCTGGCGAGAACTGCACTGGGCGATCTTGAGGATATTCACTCACTCTCCGAAAAGCTCAAGGGCATTGCGCGCAGTGGTTCCAGCCAGATTGAGGAGGCGTTGAAAAATACGACCCTGGATATAAATCCGCACTCGACATTCGGGCAAAGGCGTGACGCCGGTCATAGCGCTCCCGTTACACTTGAGCAATTGATCCTGGCAAACAACTGGTTCCTG
This sequence comes from Pseudomonas spelaei, assembly GCF_009724245.1. Classification (GTDB taxonomy): domain Bacteria; phylum Pseudomonadota; class Gammaproteobacteria; order Pseudomonadales; family Pseudomonadaceae; genus Aquipseudomonas; species Aquipseudomonas spelaei. The sequence goes on from NZ_WNNK01000007.1 coordinate 43,936, forward strand.
CCCAAGACAATCGATGAGCTTGAAAACCTGATACGCGTCATTAACTCCCCTGCGCTGCCGGTGCCGAGCCTGGGTAGTCTTGGTGGGGCCATGTCCTGGCCAGCCCCACTGGAAAACTACGACCAAAAAACCATCTACAGTCATTTTTACTACAACCTGACACTGCCGGCCCTGGCTAACGATAGAACGTTACGTGTGGATCCCAGAGGTGCCCTGGGTTATCTGACAAAAAACCTGCACTTTTCTCAAAGTGAATTACGCAACCCCCTGCGGGTTATCGAGAAGATTGTCAGCCCCCCCAAAGCCGTCGAACTCGAAGCGGCCTTGCAACAGAAGATGGGCGATGACTGGAAGACCAGTTCCAGCCATGACTGGGTGCTGAGCGCCATCGCGACCACTCTGGATCCAGAGAGTATGTATCACCCCAAACCCAACCATGTGGCAGGTTTCAACTTGGCCGATGGACGCTTCAACGGGCAACCCTTGAAAACCATCAAGCAAGCGCTTACTACCCACCTGATCAAACTGAACCGAGCCTCTGCAGAAATGGCGCCCATTGCCGCGCATCTGCTGCTGTCGCGTGCAGCTCCGGAATTACTGGTTAAAGATATTCCCAGTGGCGTTACTTTTGGATCGGCCGCCTGGGCAAGCTTGAAGGCGGCCGTGGCGCGAATCGAAGCCTACAGCCCGGGCAGCACGATGCAGATGACGTTTGCACAAGTCGCTGCGCGAGACTCCCAGGACCCGATTTCACTTTCTGGTCATGCCATTCAGGAAGCGACCTCGCAACCGGCAATTATTGAGTGGGGTAAGGTCAACGGGGTGCTCGTCCCACGAGATGATGAGAACTACCCTGAGATACAAATCCAGCGCGTGAAACGAGCGCTTTCGGAAAAGACAACAACGTTGCAAAAAACCGTCGAACAACTCTCGACGAAGGTTCCTACCCAACGGGATGTTGCCCTGGAGCAACTCAAGCAGAAGTTTGGTGTGGAACTGCCCTACGAAGTCAAATGCTTCAGGGATAACAGTCCACACGGCAGGGGCCCCGGAAACCTTGCCAGCCCCACGCAACCTATGTATTCCCTATTGGACTTTTATCTTTCAAAACCTGACATCGATCAGTATTCAAACTGGGTATCAGATAACCGCCAAATGCCCGTCAGCCTGATCGCGCGCCTTTCAGAATTGCCAGACGCCAAGGCCAAGCATGAGCACGCATTCGCCGCTTATAAAACAGGTGTCGAGGACGCCCTACTCAACCTTGTAAAAGGCCAGATCTCGGCTTTACCCCTGGAAGATCGTCAGAATCTTGAGTTTGGTAAAATACGCGTGTTCACAGAAGGGGAGGTCACAAAGTCAGAGACCTCTACCCCCATGGGCACCCTACGCGATGAAAGCCGCGTCCCAAGCCAGCCGAAGAACCAGAGGGCTCTGATCTTCCAGACCGAGCGCGACGCAAACCTGGAATTTTATGAGATTTCAACGCAGCAAGGGCAAATAAAAAAGCGCGACGACCTCAAGAAAAACTTCAAGGAAGGCCTTCAAAAGGAGTGGGTTGAAACTCCCAACCATATTGGTCGCAAGTGGAAAAGTACGGCTATCTATGAGAAGGAATACTCCGTTCACAACGCCGACAAGCAACAACTCAGCCCGTTGCCGGTGACGACCCCTGACTCATTTAACAGCCCGCGAAGCGCCTACATCAGTGAGCTGGTCGCCAACCATGGAAAAGCCGGCTACGACTTTCACGAGCTGTTTGAATTAAGCAAAAGCGTCACCACTTTCGATGAGGTGGCAGCCAAGGAAGCCCAGATATTTAATATAGCGCTCGGTTTTATACCTGGCGCCTCCTCCATCAGGCACCTGATCAACGGAGATGTCTGGGCCGCGTTGGGCGACCTGTGTTTTGACGGGGTCATGTATTTGACCGGCTCGGCATTCGGCAAAGGCGCGGGTGCAGCCGGCGGCGCCAGAGGAACACGGGCGGCATCGGCAGCAAGCAGGCAAATGGGGCGTGGTGTGCTCGGTAAAGCGCCACTGACGCCTGGCAGCAGCGGCCGATTGGCCACCCGCGTAAAAACCACGAATGTGCGGCAACTGTCGCAACGCAGCATGGACCATGCGCAACTGAGCGATTTTGCCAAAAGACCCGACATTGCCGAAGGCACCTATCGAGCTTACGCGGCACCTGAACCAGCCAAAGTAACCGCCATCGTTGATAAGAAAACCGGAAACTGGTCGCAGTATGATGTTATTAAAAACAAGGCCTATGGAAAAAAACTGGATAACTTTTCACCCGACGTGCCTCACACCCTTTTAAAGGACGGTAGTCGTCAAACCACCACAGCGCTCACTAACACGGAGAAAAGCCTAGCCTTAGACAACGTTATACAAATGAAGGGCACGATGAAAGACCTCCAACTGGTTGCCAATGAGATGCATATTTTTGTCGACACCTATAAAGGCGTGGACCGCCTCAATATCGTCGCCCATGGCGCTCAACATGGCCCATCAATAAGTTTCTTGGACCGGGGCAGCAGCATCATTATTGACAACGCCGTTTTCTCCCCCAAAGCGTTGGTTTTCTTATTACAATCCAAAGGGATCAACCCCGCTACATTTAACAATGTCCGGCTTCTGGTTTGCCACTCGGGTGAGGGGGGAAGCCGTTCGTTTGGTCGATTACTGCAACAGGAAATCAATCGGCCAGTCAAGGCATTCGAAGGTACGGTTTCGATGCAGCACGGTTCCACCGCTATAACAGAGGCCCGAAACGACCTTATCAAACAAATTAATCAAATAAACCCGAACCTAACTGCTAAAAAGACCGAAGAGCTCGCCAACTTAAGAATGCAAATGGATTTCATTGGAGTAATCGAGCAAAAAGTTGTTAAGGATCATGGCAGCACGATAAAAATCAATGTCGCAGAACTCGGCGAACCCGCGCGCTATATAGATGATGTTATTTCGTACCGACCTATTCATTTCAACCGTTAAGGACAGGCTACCAATGATCGCAGCAGGGATGACAGTTGCCTGCCGTCCCTGCTGCGCAGCCCCTACCCGCGCAAGGCTCACCTATGCCTTCTGCCTCGGGGACGGACACCGCAGCGTCATTCCATGCCCACCGCATCACTGAACTGCAACGCCGCCAACCGCGCATACAGCGGGTTGCTGGCAATCAATTGCTGATGCGTGCCCACCGCCACCAATTTGCCCTGATCCATCACCGCGATCCGATCGGCGTTTTTCACCGTGGCCAGGCGGTGGGCGATCACCAGCGTCGTACGGCCCTGCATCAGGCTGGGCAAGGCTTGCTGGATCAGGTGTTCACTCTGGGCATCCAGGGCGCTGGTGGCTTCGTCCAGCAGCAGGATCGGCGCATCCACCAGCAGAGCCCGGGCAATCGCCAGGCGCTGGCGCTGGCCGCCGGAGAGCCCCATGCCGCCATCACCCAAGTGAGTCTGATAGCCGTCAGGCATTTGCAGGATGAAGTCATGGGCGTGGGCAATACGCGCAGCCTCCTCGACCTGGGCGAAGGTCGCCGATGGATTGCCGTAGCGGATATTTTCTTCGACGCTGCCGAAGAACAGCGCAGGGCTCTGGGACACCAGGGCAAAGCAGCGGCGCAGGTCCAGCGGGTCGAGCTCGGTGAGAGCGTGGTTTTCCAGCAGCACACGACCTTGCTGAGGGTCGTAGAAGCGCAACAACAGGTCGAAAATCGTCGACTTGCCCGCACCGGACGGGCCGACCAACGCAAGGGTTTCGCCCGCATTGATCGTCAGACTCAAGCCATCAATGGCAAAGCGATCCGGACGCGAAGGGTAGGAAAAACGCAGGTCCTGTAACTCCAAGCGGCCGCTCACCCGGTCTGGCAACTTGATCGTGCCTTCAGCAGGCGCCTGAATCTCATTGCCTGACTGCAACAGCTCGGCAATCCGCTCAGCCGCCCCTGCCGCCCGCTGCAGCTCACCAATCACTTCGCTCAACGTGCCAAAGGCACTGCCGACGATCAGGCTGTAGAACACAAACGCCGCCAGCTCCCCGCCGGAGATGCGCCCGGCGATCACGTCCATACCACCGACCCAGAGCATCACCCCCACAGCGCCCAGCACCAGCATGATCACCAGGGTAATCAGCCAGGCCCGCTGCACGATACGTTTGCGAGCGGTAGTGAAAGCCTCTTCCACAGTGACGGCGAAGCGCTGCTCGTCCTGTACCTGGTGGTTGTAGGCCTGCACCGTCTTGATCTGGCCAAGGGTCTCGGACACATAGCTGCCGACATCGGCAATCCGATCCTGGCTCAGCCGCGACAGGCTGCGTACCCGGCGGCCGAAAATCAGGATCGGCGCCAGTACCAATGGCAACGCCACCACCACAATACTGGTGAGCTTGGGATTGGTGATAAACAGCAGCACGATACCGCCGATCACCATCAACGCATTGCGCAGGAACAGCGACAGCGACGAGCCGATCACCGATTGCAGCAACGTGGTATCAGCGGTCAGGCGCGACTGGATTTCCGAACTGCGGTTGTTTTCGTAAAAACCGGGATGCAGATAGATCAGATGGTTGAACACCTGCCGGCGAATGTCCGCCACAACACGCTCGCCAATCCACGACACCAGGTAGAACCGCGCAAAGGTGCCCACCGCCAGGCCAAGTACCAGAATCATGAACAAAGCGATGGACTGGTTGAGCAGATGCGGCGACTGGGTCATGAAGCCCTGGTCCACCAGCAGCTTGATGCCCTGCCCCATGGACAAGGTGATCCCCGCCGTGACGATCAGTGCCAACAAGGCACCCAGCGCCTGCCAGCGGTAGGGAGAAACAAAGCGGGTGGCCAGGCGAATGGCGCGGCGTTGACGGGCTGAGAGCATGGAGAGCATCACCTGAGGGGGTACAACCTCAAGCCTACACTGCAATCCGTTGGAACTTGGGTAAATCATAATGAGTCAGGTTAATTATGCCCGCTGGTGCTAGCCCGTAGACGTTAACGGTCTAATGTCCGGCTGGAAATTCGCAGGGGTTTCTGCTGGACTGGGCATTCGAACCGCAACCTTGTACGGAGTTGTAACAACTTGGTCACGCGGGGGTTTTAGAGTAGGTACACAACCTGATGAGGAGACAGGCCATGTCCTTGCAAAATAGCAGCAATGCCAAAATTGAAGTGATCCGCCAGCCCCAGCATCTGCCTTGCTCGTATATCGATGCTCAAGGCCGTGAGGTGCAGATTACCGAAGACATGATCCAGGACGCATGCCGCGAACTGGAACAGAAATTGGTCAAGCCTGCCCAGCAAGGCTGAATCGCCCAAGCTCTTTCAAACCCGGCCTTGATGGCCGGGTTTTTTATGTCCTCAGATTGCCTGTGCGCCCAACGCTGAAACGATGTTCGACAACCCGGCCGACTCTCCACTGATCCGCACTTTCAACCCGTCAATCTCACGCCGCTCGGGGTAATGCTTGCGCAGCAGGTCAAACGCCTTACGCTGCTCTTCCACGTTTCCTACCAGGCTGCGGCGGAAATCTGCATCGTCGCGGCGCGGGTCGTAGACGCTGCGGCACAGGGTCGCCAAGGCCCACGCCGGGTCGGTATTCGCGTTGAGGCTGACTTCGGCCAGCCACGGTTCAGGCAGCAAGTCACTTAGCTGAATAGTCGGTGCCTGGCCAAGATGCTGACAAAACGCCCGATAAATCTGCGCGGTGCCACGCTGCTTGCCATCCAGGCTGTAACCCGCGATGTGTGGAGTGGCCAATACACACAGGTCAGCCAACTCGACATCCACCTGCGGCTCGCCTTCCCAGACATCCAGCACCGCTTGCAGATCCTCGCGCTCAAGTAGCACGTCTCTGAGGGCCGCGTTATCCACCACAGGGCCACGGCTGGCGTTGATCAGCCACGCGCCAGGCTTGAGCTGGTTGAGCCGCTGGCGATCAAACAGGTGCCAGGTGGAACCGTTGCCGGATTTGTTCAGCGGAGTGTGCAAACTGATGACGTCGCATTGCTCAATGATCTGTTCCAGGCTGACGTAATCACCGCCCTCGACGGTCTGCCGTGGCGGATCGCAGACCAGCACGTTCCAGCCCAGCCCCTTGAGGACTTTGACCAACCGCCCGCCGACTTCACCAGCCCCTACAACACCATAGGTGCGTTGGGCGAGGTCTGCGCCTTCGATCTCGGCCAGGGTCAGCAAGCTGCCCAGTACATAATCGACCACACCTCGGGCGTTGCAGCCAGGCGCGCTGGACCACTGGATGCCGGCCCGCTGGAAATAGTCGAGGTCCAGATGGTCGGTGCCGATGGTGCAGGTTCCGACAAAACCCACAGGTGTGCCTTCGAGCAAGGCGCGGTTGACGTTGGTCACCGAGCGCACCAGCAGCACATCCGCGTGCTCGACGACGGCACGGTCGATGGAGCGGCCGGGAACGCGGCGAATCTCGCCAAACCCTTGAAAAAACGCATCGAGTAGCGGGATATTTTCGTCGGCAACAATCAGCATGGCAGGCTCCTTTCGCGGATCAGCAGTGTACAGGGATCAGGGAGGGAATGAGATTGGTCGAACAACGCCGATACCTTGTGGAAGCCGGGCTTGCCCGCGATGAGGGTGTGTCTGCCACCACCGGCGTCGACTGTCAGGCCGCCATCGCGGGCAAGCCCGGCTCCCACAGGGTTCTGGGTTACCTGGGAAACCACTTACAAATGCGCAACACAGGTTTTTTCCTGACCGCTCCGTCAAAGCGTAGAATGCGCCGTCCTGCGCTCCCCCTTTTTTGGACACCTGCTCGTGAACACTGCCGCCAACACCCTCACCCGCCCTGCACGCGTCAGCCTGGAAGTACGCAATTTGCTGGCCCTGGCACTGCCGATCATGATCGGCCAACTGGCGACCACCGCCATGGGCTTCGTCGACGCGGTGATGGCCGGGCGAGTCAGCGCCCGGGACCTCGCGGCAGTCGCCCTGGGCAACTCGATCTGGATTCCGGTGTACCTGCTGATGACCGGCACGCTGCTGGCCACCACCCCCAAGGTCGCCCAACGCTTTGGCGCCGGCAACCACAGTGAAATCGGCCCATTGGTGCGCCAGTCGCTGTGGCTGGCACTGGTGGTCGGGATCACCGCGCTGCTGTTGCTGATCAGTGCCGAACCGATCCTGCATGCCATGAATGTCGACCCCGAGCTGATCAAGCCGTGCATGGGCTACCTGCACGGCATCGCCTCGGGCATGCCGGCGATTGCGCTGTATTACGTGCTGCGTTGCTTCAGTGACGGCCTGGGCCGTACTCGGCCGAGCATGGTCATGGGCCTGTGCGGGCTGGCGCTGAATATTCCGCTGAACTACGTGTTCATCTACGGCCATTTCGGCGTGCCGGCCATGGGCGGCATCGGTTGCGGCTGGGCCACGGCGATTGTGATGTGGGTGATGATGCTCGGCCTGGCCGCTTGGACCCGCTGGGCGCCGGTCTATCAGGCGAGTGAATTGTTCAAGCGCTTCGACTGGCCACAATGGTCGGTGATCAAGCGCGTGCTGAGCATCGGTCTGCCAATCGGCATCGCGATCTTTGCCGAGTCGAGCATCTTCGCGGTGATCGCCCTGCTGATCGGCAGCCTGGGCGCCACTGTGGTGGCCGGGCACCAGATCGCCCTGAACTTCAGCTCGCTGGTGTTCATGATTCCCTACTCCCTGAGCATGGCCGTCACCGTGCGCGTAGGCCAGGCCCTGGGCCGGGGCGAACCCCGGGAAGCACGCTTCGCGGCGGGCGTGGGGATGGGCACGGCGCTGGCATATGCCTGCCTGTCCTGCAGCCTGATGCTGCTGTTTCGCGAACATATCGCCGCGATCTACACCTCGGACCCGCTGGTGCTCCAGGTGGCCGCGATGCTGATCGTGTTTTCTGCCTTGTTCCAGTTTTCCGACGCGATCCAGGTCACGGCCGCTGGCGCATTGCGTGGCTATCAGGACACCCGGGTGACCATGGTGCTGACGCTGTTTGCCTATTGGGGCGTGGGGTTGCCGGTGGGGTATGTGCTGGGGCTTACGGACTGGCTGGGTAAGGCCAGTGGCCCAAGCGGCTTGTGGCAAGGGCTGATTGTCGGCCTGAGCTGCGCGGCGGCGATGCTGGTGATCCGCCTGACACGCAGTGCGCGCCGGCGGATTCGCGTGGATTAAGCGGACTTCTTGCGAATCCAGTACAGGTAGGTCCCGGCCTGTTCCTGCTGGCCCACCAGTTCATGGTCGAGGAACACGCAGAACTTGGGGATATCGCGACGGGTCGAGGGATCGGTCGCGATGACCTTGAGCAAACCGCCAGGTGCCAGGTCACGAATGTGCTGGTGCAGCATCATGACCGGTTCCGGGCAGTTGAGGCCGGTGGCGTCGAGGGTGCCGTCGACGGGGGTGTCAAAAATGTCGCTCATTATTCACTCCTGAAACTGGCCATCAGTTTACCGGGCCTTTGACTTCTTCACATCCAACCGACGCAAATGGCAGGTTACTTCTTCGCGGTCGTGGTACAGCTGCTTACAACCGATCTCCACCCGAATGCCCCGCTCCTTGAAGCCTTCCTCGATCCGCTCCAGCAAGCGCTTCACTTCGGCATAACGCTGCTTCATCGGCAGTTTCAGGTTAACCACCGCCTCACGGCAATGCCCCTCACCGATCCAGGTCTCCAGCAGGGCCGCGTTACGCGCCGGCTTCTCGACGATATCGCAGACCATCCAGTCCACTGGCTGTTTGGGCGTGTAAGTAAAACCGTCAGCCATCAAGTGCTGCACCAGCCCCGTGTCCATCAGGCTTTCGGCCATAGGGCCGTTGTCGATGGCGGTGACCAACATGCCACGATTGACCAGTTGCCAGGTCCAGCCACCCGGTGCGGCGCCCAAGTCGACTCCGGTCATGTCGCTGTGCAGGCGCTCATCCCACTGATCCCGAGGGATAAAGTGGTGCCAGGCCTCTTCCAGCTTCAAGGTCGAGCGGCTTGGCGCGTCCCGAGGGAATTTCAACCGGGGAATGCCCATGGGCCACATCGCCGAGTTATTCGACTCGGCCAGCCCCATGAACACCTCACGGCCACTTTTAAAGGTCAGCAGCAAACGCGGTTTGCTCGGGTCTTCCACCAGTTTGCCGGCCGCCATCAGCGCCTTGCGCAGGTGAACTTCAAATTTCTTGCAGAAGTTCGACAGTTCCTTGCCATCATTGGTGTCGACCATTTCCAGCCACAGGCTGCCGCACAGCGGGAAGCCTTGCAGATGGGCGAGGATCACACTGATACGGTCGGTTTCCGGCAAATCGATAAACACCCCGCGCGCCCACTGCCTTGGGAAGATCAGCTCGGCAAAGCGCTGGCCGCGCATCAGGCGTGCGGCGCCGTCCTCTTCGGTGCAGACAAATTCGGCGCAGGCGCTGCTGGTCTTGGCCTTGGCATAGCCCGAGACGTTCAGGCGAGCGGCGTGTTCCGCAATCTCGGAGCAGACTTCGCCTTCAAAACCCGGGCGACAGTGCATAAAAAGGGTGTTCATTGACTCTCCTGGTAACCGGCCTGCTCTAGCGCAATGCCTGTCATGAAAACGCGCGCATGATAGCCGACTTCGGAACCTTGGATCTGTCCATAGAGTCCAGTTATTAGCCAGCTACTTAAAACAGGGCTAGTTTAGAAGCTCTGTCCGTCCCGTCAGGTCCGTAGCCGTGCGGACCATAAGGAGTCATGTAATGTCATCCCTTGATAGCCTGAGAACCCTTAAAACTTTAAAAATTGACGACAAGACCTACCACTACTTCAGCCTGCCCGAAGCCGCCAAGAGCCTGGGTGATCTGGACAAACTGCCAATGTCGCTCAAGGTCCTGCTGGAAAACCTGCTGCGCTGGGAGGACGAAAAAACCGTCACAGGTGCCGATTTGAAGGCCATTGCCGCCTGGCTCAAAGAGCGCCGCTCCGATCGCGAGATCCAATACCGCCCGGCACGCGTGCTGATGCAAGACTTCACCGGCGTGCCTGCCGTAGTCGACCTCGCGGCCATGCGTGCTGCCGTGGCCAAGGCCGGTGGCGATCCCCAACGGATCAATCCGCTATCGCCGGTGGACCTGGTGATCGACCACTCCGTGATGGTCGACAAATTTGGCACCTCCAGCGCCTTTGAACAGAACGTCGACATCGAAATGCAGCGCAACGGCGAGCGCTACGCCTTCCTGCGCTGGGGCCAGAGCGCCTTCGACAACTTCAGCGTGGTGCCGCCAGGCACCGGCATCTGCCACCAGGTCAACTTGGAATACCTCGGCCGCACCGTGTGGACCAAGGACGAAGACGGCCGCACCTACGCCTTCCCCGACACCCTGGTAGGCACCGACTCCCACACCACCATGATCAACGGCCTCGGCGTACTGGGCTGGGGCGTGGGCGGGATCGAAGCCGAAGCGGCGATGCTCGGGCAACCTGTGTCGATGCTGATCCCGGAGGTCATTGGCTTCAAGCTCACCGGCAAACTGAAAGAAGGCATCACCGCCACCGACCTGGTGCTGACCGTCACCCAGATGCTGCGTAAAAAAGGCGTGGTGGGCAAATTCGTCGAATTCTATGGCGACGGACTTGCCGACCTGCCACTGGCCGATCGCGCCACCATCGCCAACATGGCCCCGGAATACGGCGCCACCTGCGGCTTCTTCCCAGTGGATGAAGTGACCCTGGACTACCTGCGCCTGTCGGGCCGTCCGACTGCCACCGTGAAACTGGTGGAGGCCTACACCAAGGCCCAGGGCCTGTGGCGTAACGCCGGCCAAGAGCCAGTATTCACCGACAGCCTCGCCCTGGACATGGGCAGCGTCGAAGCCAGCCTCGCCGGACCGAAACGCCCGCAAGACCGTGTCTCCCTGCCTAACGTCGGCCAAGCCTTCACCGACTTCCTCGACCTGCAGTTCAAACCGTCGAGCAAGGACGTGGGCCGCCTGGAAAGCGAAGGCGGCGGCGGTGTCGCCGTGGGCAACGCCGACCTGGTGGGCGAAGCCGACTACGACTTCGAAGGCCAGACCTATCGCCTGAAAAACGGCGCAGTGGTGATCGCCGCGATCACCTCCTGCACCAACACCTCCAACCCCAGCGTGATGATGGCGGCGGGCCTGGTAGCGAAGAAGGCCGTGGAAAAAGGCCTCAAACGCAAACCTTGGGTGAAAAGCTCCCTGGCACCGGGCTCGAAAGTGGTCACCGACTACTACAAGGCTGCGGGCCTGACTCAATACCTGGACCAACTGGGCTTCGACCTGGTGGGTTACGGCTGCACCACCTGCATCGGCAACTCCGGCCCCCTGCCGGAACCGATTGAAAAGGCCATCCAGAAAGCCGACCTGGCCGTAGCCTCGGTGCTATCCGGTAACCGCAACTTCGAAGGCCGCGTCCACCCACTGGTGAAGACCAACTGGCTGGCATCCCCTCCCCTTGTGGTCGCCTACGCCCTGGCCGGCACCGTGCGCATGGATATCAGCAGCGAACCGCTCGGTAACGGCTCGGATGGCAAACCGGTTTACCTGCGGGACATCTGGCCCAGCAGCCAGGAAATCGCCGACGCCGTCGCACAAGTCAGCACCGGCATGTTCCACAAGGAATACGCCGAAGTGTTTGCCGGTGACGAACAATGGCAAGCCATTGAAGTGCCGCAAGCTGCAACCTACGTGTGGCAGAAGGACTCCACCTACATCCAGCACCCACCGTTCTTCGACGACATCGCCGGGCCCCTGCCCGTGATCAAAGACGTCAAAGGCGCCAACGTCCTGGCCCTGCTCGGCGACTCGGTAACCACCGACCACATCTCCCCCGCCGGCAACATCAAGACCGACAGCCCTGCCGGCCACTACCTGCGCGAACAAGGCGTCGAACCCCGGGACTTCAACTCCTACGGCTCACGCCGAGGCAACCACGAAGTGATGATGCGCGGCACCTTCGCCAACATCCGCATCCGCAACGAAATGCTCGGCGGTGAAGAAGGTGGCAATACGATCTACATCCCCACTGGCGAGAAAATGCCAATCTACGACGCGGCCATGAAATACCAGGCGTCGGGTACGCCGCTGGTGGTCATTGCAGGCCAGGAATACGGCACCGGCTCCAGTCGCGACTGGGCAGCCAAGGGTACCAATCTGCTGGGGGTCAAGGCGGTAATCGCCGAAAGCTTTGAGCGGATCCACCGGTCTAATCTGGTGGGGATGGGGGTGTTGCCGCTGCAATTCAAGCTGGATCAGAACCGGAAGACGTTGAGGCTGACGGGGAAGGAGAAGGTCGATATTTTGGGGCTGACGGATGCCGATATTGAACCGCGGATGAATTTGACGCTGGTGGTTACGAGGGAGGATGGGAGCAGTGAGAAGGTTGAGGTGTTGTGCAGGATTGATACGCTCAATGAGGTTGAGTACTTCAAGGCGGGAGGGATTTTGCATTATGTGTTGCGGGGGTTGATTGCTTCGTAGCCGGGGTTAACCTTAAGCAGGAGGCGGTAGCTGCCGCCTCCTCACTTTTGCCAACCAGCGCGCCGGCAGCAACGTCGACGCGGCTCGCCTCCCTAGCGCCTGCTACATAAACGATCAACGCGTGATATTAGTTCGTAGAAAATAGAGCACGCGTCATAGTCGAAGGGGTAGAAGATTAACCTCGGTTCAAAAATTTTGAAATTTCTCTGCGACAGCTGTGTTGGTAGACGGGTTTCGAAAGTCCCGACTGATTGTGATTTCGAGGGGGCGTCTTGGCCGGACGCTTACGGCATTGACGTCATGCTCACGAGCGATCAACGACACGGAGGCGCCAGGCTGGAGGGTGGCCTCGACGACTTGGCGTTTGAACGCCAGCGAAAAGTTGGGGCGGCGACCGGTTCGACGAGCGGGGGCAACTGTATCCAAGATAGTGTCCACTAAAAAATGGTGTCCACTATCTTGGCTAATTTGGAGGGCTGTCAGGAGAGGGTGCTGGCCGGACGATTACTTTGCCCCAGAGACGCGAGTTCCACCTTTAAGCCGAGCCACGACTTTGTAGGGTTACGTCAATCGAACACTTCTGACTCAGCAAGATGCTTGGCATTAGCATCCTTGGCCGCCAAGATAACCTCCCCCTTAAATGGCCAACCAATAGCTAACGCAGGATCATCCCAACGAATACTACGCTCGTGCTCAGGCGCATAATAGTCTGTTGTTTTATAAAGAAACTCTGCAGTTTCAGAGAGCACCACAAAACCATGGGCGAAGCCTTCCGGCACCCATAGCTGATGTTTATTTTCTGCAGACAGATATGTACCCACCCACCGCCCAAACGTCGCAGAACTACGACGAATATCCACAGCCACATCAAACACTTCACCTTGAACAACGCGTACAAGCTTCCCTTGGGCCTGCTGTATCTGGTAATGCAGACCACGCAGAACGCCTTTAGCAGAGCGTGAGTGATTGTCTTGCACGAATTGTACCGAACGACCGATAGCACTTTCGAACTGCCGATGATTGAAGCTTTCAAAGAAGAACCCACGATCATCGCCGAATACCTTGGGCTCAAATAGCACTACTTCAGCTATAACTAATGGCGTGACCTTCATCAGTAGATGGTCTTGTGCAAAAGGCGCTTGAGATATTGGCCATATCCATTTTTTGCAAGCGGAGCCGCGAGCTTCTCAAGCTGCTCGGCATCAATCCACTTCTGCCGGAAGGCAATCTCTTCAGGGCAAGCCACTTTGAGACCCTGGCGATGCTCAAGCGTAGCAATGAAATGACTGGCTTCGAGTAGAGAATCGTGAGTACCAGTATCCAGCCAGGCATAGCCGCGCCCCATAATCTCTACCGACAGCTTTCCCTGTTCCATATAGAGACGATTCAGGTCAGTGATTTCCAGCTCGCCGCGAGGTGATGGCTTGATACTCTTAGCCATCTGAACCACTTCCTGATCATAAAAATAAAGACCTGTAACCGCATAATTTGACTTGGGCTTGGCCGGTTTTTCTTCCAGACTGATGGCTTTGCCCTGAGCATCGAACTCAACAACCCCGTAACGCTCCGGATCATGCACGTGGTAAGCGAAGACGCTGGCCCCTTCCTGGCGCACCATGGCACTCTGCAGCAACTGATCAAACTCGTGACCGTGGTAAATGTTGTCACCGAGCACTAGCGCCGATAGATCGTTACCAATGAAGTCCTCACCAATGATGAAGGCTTGGGCAAGACCGTCCGGGGAGGCTTGCACAGCATAGGTAATATTCAACCCCCAATTGCTACCGTCTCCCAGAAGTTGCTCAAAACGTGGGGTGTCCTGAGGCGTCGATATAATCAAAATATCGCGGATGCCAGCCAACATAAGCGTGGTCAGCGGGTAGTAAATCATTGGCTTGTCGTAGACCGGCAGCAACTGCTTGGAAATGGCCAAGGTTGCAGGGTGAAGACGAGTGCCTGAGCCGCCAGCCAGGATGATTCCTTTACGTTTGAGCATGTTCATTTCTCTAATGTTTCTATGAGCATCCGTGCCACACCATCTTGCCATTCAGGCAAGCGCAATGAGAAGGCATTTTGCAGTTTTTGGGTATTGAGTCGCGAATTGTTAGGCCGTTTGGCCGGGGTAGGATAAGCCTCTGTGGCTATAGCGCCCACCATGGCCGGGGTAACCTTGAGTTCCGTTCCTGCTGCCAGAGCCTGCTCGAGAACAAAGCGAGCGTAGCGACACCATGTGGTTTCGCCCGCGGCTGCAAGGTGGTAGACCCCTGACAGTTCCGGCTGCTGACGCAGGGCGCGGATGGCATGAGCCGTTACGTCGGCCAGTAGATCAGCGCCTGTTGGCGTGCCGAACTGATCATCGATGACATTCAGGCTGTCGCGTTGCTGGGCCAGCTTCAGCATGGTCTTGGCGAAGTTATTGCCTCGCGCGGCATACACCCAGCTGGTGCGAAAGATCAGGTGCGAACAGCCAGAGGCCTGGATCGCTTGCTCACCCTCAAGCTTGGTGGAGCCATAGACACTCAACGGCGCTACCGGGTCGCTTTCTTGCCAAGGAGTGTTGCCATTCCCGGCGAACACATAGTCGGTGGAGTAATGCACCAACAAGGCGTTTAGCTTTTTCGCTTCCTGGGCCAGAACAGCAGGCGCTTCTGCGTTGACCCTGCGGGACTGTTGTGGCTCGCTTTCGGCTTTGTCTACCGCAGTGTAGGCGGCGGCGTTGACAATGACATCAGGCGCGAAACGCTGCACGGTAGCAGCCAATCCGACCAGGTCATTCAAATCACCACAGTAGTCCTGGCTTTTCGAGTCCAACGCGAGCAACTCGCCCAAGGAGGCCAAGCTGCGCTGTAATTCCCACCCCACTTGGCCGTTTTTGCCGAGCAGAAGAATTTTCATGCTGTACGCCCTGCGTAGTTCTTCTCGACCCACTCACGGTAAGCACCAGACTGGATGTTACTGACCCAACCTTGATTATCCAGGTACCACTGGACCGTTTTGCGGATACCACTGTCAAAGGTTTCTGCTGGCTTCCACCCCAACTCGCGCTCGAGTTTGCGGGCATCAATGGCATAACGGCGGTCATGGCCGGGACGGTCGGTGACGTAGGTAATTTGAGTGTTGTAGAGCTCGCCGTCAGCACGTGGACGTAGTTCATCCAACAAAGAACAAACGGTGTGGACGATGTCCAGATTGGGCTTCTCGTTCCAGCCGCCCACGTTATAGACCTCACCCACGGCACCTGCTTCCAGGACACGACGAATGGCGCTGCAGTGGTCTTTCACATACAGCCAATCGCGAATCTGTTGGCCGTCGCCATACACAGGTAAAGCCTTGCCAGCCAGGGCGTTGACGATCATCAACGGAATGAGTTTTTCCGGGAAGTGATAAGGCCCGTAGTTGTTCGAGCAGTTGGTCGTCAGAACTGGCAGACCATAGGTGTGATGGTAGGCACGAACTAGGTGGTCACTGGCGGCCTTGCTTGCCGAATAAGGGCTGTTGGGCTCGTATTGATGGCTTTCGCTGAAGGCTGGATCATCTTTGGCCAGCGAGCCGTAGACTTCATCAGTAGACACATGCAGGAAACGGAATGCCTGCTGCGCATCAGACGCCAGGCTCTTCCAATAGGCGCGTACCGCCTCCAGCAGGCGGAAAGTACCGACGACGTTGGTCTCGATAAACTCTTCCGGCCCATGGATGGAGCGGTCGACATGAGACTCGGCGGCAAAATTCAGAATGGCACGGGGCTTGTGTTCAACCAGCAGGCGCTCAAGGAGTTGGCTATCAGCAATATCGCCCTGCACAAAAATGTGCCGCTTGTCGCCCTCAAGCCGACTGAGGTTTTCAAGGTTGCCTGCATAAGTCAACTTGTCCAGATTGATCACCGGCTCATCCGCCTGGGCCAACCAATCCAATACAAAGTTCGCCCCAATAAAGCCAGCACCGCCAGTCACTAAGATAGTCATTGATTCAGATCTTTTTCAGTAATGCTGCGAGGATCAGCCCCAGATTTCCCAAAAAGGTTTGCCGGTACAGGCCGGCTAACCGGATCCCCAGGAGTCTTCGAAATAATGTTTGACCCCGCGCACCCTTGAAGTGAGCAAGGGTCACCTGATGCTCTTTACAAAGACGATGCTGCATGGCTTCGAGTGCCTGAATGTTCTGCTCATTCCACTCGTAAAAACGTCCTTGAAAAACCATCCTTAGCCGAGTCAGGCGTGCAGTCCAACTGGAGTTGCTGCCAATCAGATTTTCATCATGCTGGCGGTACTGCATTTTAGGCTCAGGGTCGTAGCAAACAACTCCACCCACGCCGGTTATCAGTTGATAGGCCCACCAGTCGTGAGAGGGTACGTTCAAATCGGCACCCGCCTCACGTAAAAGTTCGCGAGCAGCCTGGTTAAACACCATGGTGTACCACCTGCGATACTTTGGACAAGCGCGTTGGCAAAATGCGGAGGAAGGCTGAAGCGTGGCGAATACCCCACTGGTGCGCCTGACTCACTGACCAACTGGGTACGACCGCAATAAAGTGCCGGTGTCTGCGCCGGGATGGTTTGCAACCAATCTAACGCCGTCTGGAGTTTGTCCTCATTCCAACTGTCGTCCTGATCTGCCCACGCAAAAAAATCAGCGTCAATGTCTGTACGGCAAGTCAGTGAAAGAAAATTGGCAACGAAGCCTTGCTTGGGCCCCGTAACGACTGTCAGGCGTTCACCGCCCCAACGATCACCGTACGCCTGCAAAAGCGATTCGGATATGCGCCCTAAAAGGTCAGAATTATTACAGCTAATTACCCCAGACACAATCTGGTCTTTGACCGATGGTCGAGCCTGGCAACCTCTGCAGGCTGCTATCCTTGCTTGCTCACGCCACCAATCAAGGCCAAGTGCCATTACTCGCTTGAGGAGACATAGACAATCAGTTCGTTCAACCAGACTTCCAGTCCACCGCCAAGTTCCATGAAGATAATCATGCTGAGCTTACCCGCCCCCTCTCAGGTCTCATCTCAATTGACCAGCAAAGTGATCATTTTGTGAGTCAATAACCATTATTTTGACGAAAATTGCGCAAGTTTTGTGCATGTCTCGTTTTTCATTTTTTGTCGAAAGTGCGGCCGCTATAATGCCCCGCTGTTTTTTATAGACACCGTTTTACTTCAAATAGCTCCCTCCACAAGGATCCCCCATGCCCGCTCTACCCTGGCTGTACCTGGCGCTTCTCTCCATCGGCTATGTACTCGCCTTCACCTACGGGCAAGTCGGTTTGCTGGCAATCGTCTCCGTCGCCCTGCTGCTCATCGCCGGTTTCGCCGTACGCCAACAGAGAAACCCCTGGGCACGCTACCTCGGCCATGGCCTGTTCATCGTGCTGGCCTTAGGCCTGGCAATGCACTGGCTACCCGGTTTCTACAACGGCCGAGCAATTGCCCCACAACGCTTTACAGCTGATTCCGTGCCCTTCTCGATGTACTTGAACCAGGACAAACCCCTGATCGGCTTCTGGCTGTTGCTGGCGTGCCCATGGATTGTCGCCCGGCGCTCCCTGCGCCTTTCGATTTACGCCACCACCATGGCTTTGACCCTGACGACCATCGCCGCCCTCGGTGGCGCGCTGCTGCTGGGTATCATCAGTTGGGCACCGAAGTGGCCTGACCAGGCCTGGCTGTGGGTGTTGAATAACCTGTTGCTGGTGACGCTGGTGGAAGAGGCGTTGTTTCGTGGCTATATCCAGGGCGGCCTGAGCCGGCGTTTCAAACAGTTGCCCTACGGGGAAAACCTGGCGCTGCTATTGGCGTCCTTGCTGTTCGGCCTGGTCCACCTGGGCGCAGGCTGGCAGTGGACGTTACTGGCAGGGATTGCTGGCGTCGGTTACGGGCTGGCCTATCGCTTTGGTGGCCTGGGTGCAGCGATTGCCACGCACTTCGGCTTGAATCTGCTGCACTTTGCACTGTTTACCTACCCGATGTTGGCGGGCTAATAACTGGCTTATCAAACCAGCACAGCCTGCGCCAGCTCCGGATCTCAACGGTGTGAGGCTGTGCCGATTGTTGCAAAAATAAGTTAAATAAAACCCCGTAACGGTCGACAACCTGTCAAAGCCTTGCGGATTGAACCACCATGCGTAATAACCAACCCGTTACCCAGCGTGAACGGACCTTCCCCGCGCAACAACGGTTGATCTCCACCACTGATGCCAAAGGTGTGATCACTTACTGTAACGACGCTTTTGTCGAAATCAGTGGGTTTTCCCACGACGAACTGATGCGCGCGCCGCACAATCTGGTTCGCCATCCGGACGTACCGGCGGCTGTGTTCGCACACATGTGGTCCACGCTCAAACAAGGCTTGCCATGGATGGGCATCGTCAAGAACCGCTGCAAGAGCGGCGATCACTATTGGGTCAACGCCTATGTGACGCCAGTCTTCGACGGCAATCAGGTAATCGGCTACGAGTCGGTGCGGGTCAAGCCCACCGCCGAGCAGATCCGCCGTGCCGAAGCGCTGTACCAACGCATCAACCAGGGCAAGCCGGCCATTCCACGCCGTGACAAGTGGCTGCCGGTGCTGCAGGACTGGCTGCCGTTTATCCTGGTCAGCCAGTTGAGCTTCCTGATTGGCGTGTGGCTTAACTCGCATTGGGGCTTTGCGCTGGCCGCGGCGCTTTCGGTGCCGCTGGGCCTTCTGGGGCTGACTTGGCAACAGCGTGGCCTCAAGCGCCTGCTGCGCCTGGCTGAACAGACCACTTCCGACCCGCTGATCGCGCAGATGTACACCGACAGTCGCGGCGCACAGGCGCGCCTGGAGATGTCGATCCTGAGTCAGGAAGCCCGCCTGAAGACCTGTCTGACACGCTTGCAGGACACCGCCGAGCACCTCAACGAGCAAGCGCGGCAGTCCAATACCCTGGCGCATAACAGCTCCACCGGCCTGGAACGCCAACGCGTGGAGACTGAGCAAGTGGCGACGGCGGTCAATCAGATGGCGGCAACGACCCAGGAAGTGGCCAGCCATGTGCAGCGCACGGCGGATGCCACCCAGGAAGCCAATCGCCTCACCGGTCGCGGTCGCGATATTGCCGGGGAAACCCGCGAGGCCATCCAGCGTCTGTCAGCGGCCGTCGGCGAAACCGGCGTGACTGTTACCCAACTGGCCAAGGACAGCGATGAAATCGGCGGCGTAGTCGACGTGATCAAGGGCATTGCCGACCAGACCAACCTGCTGGCCTTGAACGCGGCCATCGAAGCGGCCCGTGCCGGGGAGATGGGGCGTGGCTTTGCGGTGGTGGCCGATGAAGTGCGGCAACTGGCACAACGCACTGCTGAGTCCACCGGGCAGATCCATGCACTGATCGCCAAGCTGCAGCAGACCGCTGGCGCGGCGGTGCAGACCATGGACGCCGGGCATCGTCAGGCGGAAGAAGGTGTGGCACGGGTGATGGAAGCGGATGCGGCGCTGGTGGGGATCAGTGAAGCGGTGGCCAATATCACCGACATGACCACACAGATCGCCGCCGCCACCGAAGAGCAAAGCGCCGGGGCCGAAGAGATCAGTCGCAATATCAGCACGATTGCGTTGTTGGCGGATCAAACGTCGGAACAAGCCCTGAACTCGGCGCAGTTGAGTGAAGAGCTGACGCATACGGCGAATACCCAGTATTCACTGGTGGAGCGGTTTAACCGATAAATCGCTTTCGCAGGCAAGCCAGCTCCCTCATTTGGATTTGTGAACCCATTCAAAATGTGGGAGCTGGCTTGCCTGCGATGAGGCCCTAGAGGCCAGCAAGGAATCCTGCCACCTTCACCGCCGCCGCCTCCAAATGCTGTTCATGACTAAACCCCGAAGCCTTCAACGGCTTCAAATCATGATCCCCTGCCACCAGCCACATCACTTCGATGCTCGGCGACAGCACATACCCTTCCACCGCCGCCCGATGGCCCAGCGCATCCCGCTCGCCTTGAACAATCAACGTCGGCGTCTTCAATCCAGCCAGATGCTCCGTCCGTGGTTTTTCCGGCTTACCGACCGCATAAAACGGATACCCCAGGCAAACCAGACCATCCGCGCCCAACTCATCGGCCAGCAAACTGGCCATCCGCCCGCCCATGGACTTACCACCAACAGCCAAACGCCCAGCGACATGACGTCGCACCTCGGCATAGACCTCGCGCCACGCCTCCAGCAGTTTCGGCGCAGGGTTCGGCGGGCGCTTGCCGCCATCCACACGGCGCTGGGCCATGTAGGGAAACTCGAAGCGCAACACGTTCACGCCATGCCCCGCAAGGCGTGCAGCCATGTCAGTCATGAAGCCCGAGTCCATCGGTGCGCCAGCACCATGAGCCAGGATCAACGTCACAGGCTCGCCCGGGAGGGCGCCTGACGCGACCTCCCAAATCCAGCCGCGTTCCCGCACACACTGCACCCATTGATCCCCGTCAATACTGGCCTTGTGCTCTTTGCCCATGCTTGCCTCGCTTTTTAGTCTGCCTATAACTCCAGCCCAAGTGCCGCATTGGCTTGGGTTGAACCGTGGATGGGGAACCATGAACACTACTTTAAGTACCGCCTATAACTACAAGGTGGTCCGCCAATTCGCCATTATGACGGTGGTGTGGGGCATCGTCGGCATGGGGCTCGGGGTTTTTCTCGCTGCCCAGTTGGTATGGCCCGAACTCAACTTCAACCTGCCTTGGACCAGTTTCGGTCGCCTGCGTCCGCTGCACACCAACGCGGTGATCTTTGCCTTCGGCGGCTGCGCACTGTTTGCCAGCTCCTTCTACTCAGTGCAACGCACCTGCCAGACTCAACTGTTCGCGCCGAAGATCGCCCAGTTCTGCTTCTGGGGCTGGCAGTTGGTCATTGTCCTGGCTGCGATCACCTTGCCGCTGGGCTACACCAGCTCCAAGGAATACGCCGAGCTGGAATGGCCCATCGACATCCTGATCACCATTGTCTGGGTCGCCTATGCCATCGTGTTTTTCGGCACGGTGATGAAGCGCAACACCAAGCACATCTACGTCGGTAACTGGTTCTTCGGTGCGTTCATCATCACCGTGGCCATCCTGCACATCGTCAACAACCTGGAAATCCCGGTCAGCCTGACCAAGTCCTACTCCCTGTACGGCGGTGCGACAGATGCCATGGTGCAGTGGTGGTATGGCCACAACGCCGTAGGTTTCTTCCTCACCGCAGGCTTCCTGGGGATGATGTACTACTTCGTGCCGAAACAGGCCGAACGCCCGGTGTATTCCTATCGTTTGTCCATCGTGCACTTCTGGGCACTGATCACTTTGTATATCTGGGCGGGTCCCCACCACCTGCACTACACCGCGCTGCCGGATTGGGCACAGTCGCTGGGCATGGTGATGTCCCTGGTGCTGCTGGCGCCAAGCTGGGGCGGCATGATCAACGGGATGATGACCCTCTCGGGCGCCTGGCATAAGTTGCGCAGCGACCCGATCCTGCGCTTCCTGGTGGTGTCCCTGGCGTTCTACGGCATGTCGACCTTCGAAGGCCCGATGATGGCCATCAAGACCGTCAACGCCCTCTCCCACTACACCGACTGGACCATCGGCCACGTCCACGCCGGCGCCCTCGGCTGGGTGGCGATGATCTCCATCGGCGCGCTGTACCACATGATCCCGAAGATCTTCGGCCGCGAGCAGATGTACAGCCTCGGCCTGATCAACGCGCACTTCTGGCTCGCCACCATCGGCACTGTGCTGTACATCGCCTCGATGTGGGTCAACGGAATCGCCCAGGGCCTGATGTGGCGTGCGATCAACGAAGACGGCACCTTGACCTACTCCTTCGTCGAAACCCTGGTGGCCAGCCACCCAGGCTTCATCGTGCGCTTGGTGGGCGGTGCGATCTTCCTCAGCGGCATGTTCCTGATGGCTTACAACACTTGGCGCACCGTGCGTTCGGCGCAACCGGCCGAAGCCACCACTGCCGCGCAGATGGCCTGAGGAGTCGATGATGAAACACGAAACCATTGAAAAGAACGTCGGCCTGCTGATGCTGCTGATGGTGCTCGCCGTGAGCATCGGCGGCCTGACCCAAATCGTCCCGCTGTTCTTCCAGGACGTGACCAACAAACCGGTGGAGGGCATGAAGCCCTACACCGCGCTGCAACTGGAAGGCCGCGACATTTACATCCGCGAAGGCTGCGTACAGTGCCACTCGCAAATGATTCGGCCGTTCCGCGCCGAGACCGAGCGCTACGGCCACTACTCGGTCGCCGGTGAAAGCGTGTGGGATCACCCGTTCCTGTGGGGCTCCAAGCGTACCGGGCCGGACCTGGCTCGCGTGGGGGCGCGCTACTCGGACGACTGGCACCGTGCGCACCTGTACAACCCGCGCAACGTGGTACCGGAGTCGAAAATGCCGGCTTATCCATGGCTGGTCACCGCCCAGGTCGACAGCAGCCACACCGCAACCAAGTTGAACGTGATGCGCACCCTCGGCGTGCCGTACACCGACGACGACATCAACGGCGCAGTGGCCACCCTCAAGGGCAAGACCGAGATGGACGCGCTGGTCGCCTACCTGCAAGTGCTCGGCACTGCCATCAAGAGCAAGAGGTGAGCCATGGGATTTGAATTCGATGCAGGCACCATCCGTGGCCTGGGCACGCTGGTCGTGGCCATCGCCTTTATCGGCCTGTCGCTCTGGGTGTTCAACAACCGGCGTAACGCGGAGTTCGAGCAGGCACGCCTGCTGCCGTTTGCCGATGAACCCCTTCCATCCGACGCTCAAGAAGAGCCTGCAACAAGGAGCATTCGGCCATGACCACCTTTTGGAGTACATGGATCTGTGTACTGACCCTCGGCAGCCTGATCGGCCTGACCTGGCTGTTGGTCGGCACCCGCAAGGGCGAAACCAAGGGCAGCGTCGACCAGACCATGGGCCACGCGTTCGACGGGATCGAGGAGTACGACAACCCGCTGCCGCAATGGTGGTTCATGCTGTTCGCCGGGACCCTGGTGTTTGCCGTCGGCTACCTGATCCTCTACCCGGGCCTGGGCAACTGGAAGGGCGTGTTGCCGGGCTATGAAGACGGCTGGACCCAGACCAAGGAATGGGACAAGGAAATGGCCAGGGCCGACGCCAGGTTCGGGCCGATCTTCGCCAAATTCTCGGCCATGCCTGTAGAGGACGTCGCGAAAGACCCGCAAGCGCTGAAAATGGGCGGTCGCTTGTTCGCGTCCAACTGCGCGGTGTGCCATGGCTCGGATGCCAAGGGCGCCTATGGCTTCCCGAACCTGGCAGACAACCTCTGGCGCTGGGGCGGTTCGGCAGAAGCCATCAAGGCGACGATCATGAACGGCCGCCATGCAGCCATGCCGGCCTGGGGCGAAGTGCTGGGTGAGGACGGCGTGAAAAACGTCGCCGCCTATGTGCGCCACGACCTGGCCAAATTGCCGCTGCCGGCTGACAGCACCGCCGATGTGGCGGCTGGCCAAACGGCGTTCAGTGCCACATGCGTGGCCTGTCACGGACCGGATGGCCACGGCGTCGAAGCCATGGGCGCGCCGAACCTGACGCAGCCGAGCGGCTTTATCTACGGCACCAGCCTGGCGCAGTTGCAGCAGACCATCCGCCACGGTCGTCAGGGCCAAATGCCGGCGCAGGACGTGTTGCAAGGCAATGACAAGGTGCATTTGCTCGCAGCCTACGTCTACAGCCTGTCCCATAACGCCGACAGTGCAACGCCTGAAAGCCAGGCCCAGTAATCCTGCCCTACCAAAAAGCCGCGCCTGATTCAGGTGCGGCTTTTTTGCGACCCATTGTCGCACCCTCCTTATTGCTGACTTTCCCCTCCTGCCATTCGGGTCTACGCTTGTTCCCACAGTGGACTGGCATTGGCCGGTCGACGGCCGACTTGCACTCGATGGGTTGAACATTTCTGCTCGATGACAGGCGCAAAGGCTGGCAGTGACCGGCTGTCGTGCCACTACCCCGTCGTCACCCGGGCCGCTTGTTTACACACACCAAGTTACAAGTACCTTCGACCCTTCAAATTTCCTGTCCAACTCGTCAGCTTTTCATATTGGATTTTGTCCTTACGCCAAACATGGAAAGGGCGCAGAATCTGGTTCGGAACGCATTGACGCAGGTCACCTTGCGTTGCAATGGAATCCTGCTTTCTCCATACTTGCGACCGATTTTTACCCTATAAAAAAACCTAAACCGTGGAACCTTAGAATGAGCACAGCAATCAGTCCGACTGCTTATAACTATAAGGTAGTCCGCCAGTTCGCCATCATGACGGTGGTCTGGGGGATCCTTGGCATGGGGCTCGGCGTCTTCATCGCCTCGCAACTGGTTTGGCCAGAGTTGAATTTTGGCCTGCCATGGACGACGTTTGGACGCCTGCGCCCACTGCACACCAACCTGGTGATCTTCGCCTTCGGTGGATGTGCATTGTTTGCCACTTCTTACTACGTCGTGCAGCGAACCTGCCAGACCCGACTGATTTCAGACTCACTGGCAGCCTTTACCTTCTGGGGCTGGCAAGCAGTCATCATCGGCGCAATCATCACCCTCCCGCTGGGTTACACCACCACCAAGGAATACGCCGAGCTGGAATGGCCTATCGCCATTTTGCTGGCAATTGTCTGGGTTACTTACGCGGCGGTGTTCTTCGGCACGATCGTCAAGCGCAAGACCAAGCACATCTATGTGGGTAACTGGTTCTACGGCGCCTTCATCGTCGTGACGGCGATGCTGCACATCGTCAACCACGCCTCGCTGCCGGTGAGTTTCTTCAAGTCCTACTCGGCCTACGCCGGTGCGACTGACGCGATGATCCAATGGTGGTACGGCCACAACGCCGTAGGTTTCTTCCTTACCACCGGCTTCCTGGGGATGATGTATTACTTCGTGCCGAAACAGGCCGAGCGTCCGATCTACTCCTATCGCCTGTCCATCGTGCACTTCTGGGCGCTGATCACCCTGTACATCTGGGCAGGTCCCCACCACTTGCACTACACCGCCCTGCCGGACTGGGCGCAGTCCCTCGGCATGGCGATGTCGATCATCCTGCTGGCACCAAGCTGGGGCGGCATGATCAACGGCATGATGACCCTGTCGGGCGCCTGGCATAAGTTGCGCACCGACCCGATCCTGCGCTTCCTGGTGGTTTCCCTGGCGTTCTACGGTATGTCGACCTTCGAAGGCCCGATGATGGCCATCAAGACCGTCAACTCGCTTTCCCACTACACCGACTGGACCATCGGCCACGTACACGCCGGCGCCCTCGGTTGGGTGGCGATGATCTCCATCGGTGCGCTGTACCACATGATTCCGAAACTGTTCGGACGCGCGCAGATGCACAGTGTCGCGCTGATCAACACCCACTTCTGGCTCGCCACCATCGGCACCGTGCTCTACATCGCCTCGATGTGGGTCAACGGCATCACCCAAGGCCTGATGTGGCGTGCAATCAACGATGACGGCACGCTCACCTACTCCTTTGTCGAAGCACTGCAAGCCAGCCATCCGGGCTACATCGTGCGCGCCATCGGTGGTGCGTTCTTTGCCAGCGGCATGCTGTTCATGGCCTACAACGTGTGGCGCACCGTTCGCGCCTCGAACCCGGCTGAAGCTGAAGCCGCCGCTCAGATCGCTGTAGTGGGAGCTCACTGATGAAGCATGAAGTAGTCGAGAAGAATATTGGCCTGCTGGCCTTCTTCATGGTCATCGCCGTGAGTATCGGCGGCCTGACTCAGATCGTCCCGCTGTTTTTCCAGGACGTGACCAACAAGCCGGTGGAAGGCATGAAGCCGCGCACCGCCCTTGAACTGGAAGGCCGCGACGTCTACATCGCCAACGGTTGTGTTGGCTGCCATTCACAGATGATCCGTCCGTTCCGCGCTGAAACCGAACGCTACGGCCACTACTCGGTCGCCGGTGAAAGTGTGTGGGATCACCCGTTCCTGTGGGGTTCCAAGCGTACCGGTCCGGACCTGGCCCGTGTGGGCGGTCGTTACTCCGATGACTGGCAGCGTGCGCACTTGTACAACCCGCGCAACGTGGTGCCGGAGTCGAAAATGCCGGCATACCCGTTCCTCGTGGAAAACAAGCTCGACGGCAAGGACACCGCGAAGAAGATGGAAGTCTTGCGCACCCTGGGCGTGCCTTACACCGACGAAGACATCGCCGGGGCCAAGGATGCCGTGAAGGGCAAGACCGAAATGGACGCACTGGTGGCCTATCTGCAAGGCCTGGGCACCATCATCAAAAGCAAACGGTGATTCTTCATGGATATCGGGATGATTCGAGGCCTGGGCACCGTTGTCGTGATGGTGGCCTTTATCGGTCTGGCGCTGTGGGTGTTCAGCCCCAAGCGCAAGTCGGAGTTTGAAGACGCGACCTTGCTGCCCTTTGCGGATGATCCCGAAGCCATCAAGCACGTCGAGCAAGCTTCTAGGAGTAACAAAGAATGACTACGTTCTGGAGTCTGTACGTCACAGTCCTCAGCCTGGGTACCATTTTCGCCCTGACCTGGCTGTTGCTGTCGACCCGTAAGGGCCAGCGCGCCGAGCAAACGGACGAGACCGTTGGCCACTCGTTCGACGGGATCGAGGAATACGACAACCCGCTGCCGAAATGGTGGTTCATGCTGTTTGTCGGCACCATCATCTTCGCCTTGGGTTACCTGGCGCTGTACCCAGGCCTGGGCAACTGGAAAGGCCTGTTGCCGGGCTATGCCTACCTCGACAACGACAAACAAACCCCCTTCGCCAACGGCCAGACCGGCTGGACCGGCGTACACGAGTGGGAAAAGGAAATGGCCAGGTCGGACGCCAAGTTCGGGCCGATCTTCGCCAAGTTCGCATCAATGCCCATCGAAGAAGTGGCTAAAGACCCACAAGCCTTGAAGATGGGTGGCCGCCTGTTCGCCTCCAACTGCTCGGTGTGTCACGGCTCCGACGCCAAGGGCGCCTACGGATTCCCCAACCTGACCGACGCCGACTGGCGCTGGGGCGGCGAGCCGGCCACCATCAAGGAAACCATCATGAAAGGCCGCCACGCGGTGATGCCGGCCTGGGCCGACGTCATTGGCGAGCAAGGCGTGGCCGATGTGGCCGGTTTTGTGGTGAGCAACCTCGATGGCCGCAAACTGCCTGAAGGCGCCAAGGCGGATGTGGCCAACGGCGAGAAACTCTTCGCCGCCAACTGCGTGGCCTGCCACGGCCCGGCCGGTAAAGGTACGCCAGCGATGGGCGCACCTGACCTGACTCATCCGGGCGCGTTCATCTACGGTTCGAGCTTCGCCCAACTGCAGCAGACCATCCGTTACGGCCGTCAGGGCCAGATGCCTGCGCAGGAGCAGTTGCAAGGTAATGACAAGGTGCACTTGCTGGCGGCGTATGTTTACAGCCTGTCCCATGGGGACAAGCCGGCTGACGCCAAGTAGGACCTCAGCAACAACAAAGCCCCGTACAGCGAAAGCTGGCGGGGCTTTGTTGTTTCTGAGGCTTGTGGCTTGCCAGCGCAGCGTAGTAACGTAACTACATTCATCCTGACCAGGGGGCGCCCCCCATGACCATCACTACCATTTCCAGCCGTGAATTCAATCAAGACACAAGCGGTGCCAAAAAAGCCGCTCGCCAAGGCCCGGTTTTTATCACTGATCGAGGCAAGCCCGCTCATGTACTGCTAAGCATTGAAGACTATCAAAAACTGACAGGTCTCAATGCCGACATCGTTGACCTGTTGGTGATGCCAGAAGCGGCAGACATCGAGTTCGAAACCGAACGCGCCGTGATCATTCATCGCCCCGTGGACCTGTCCTGATGTACCTACTCGACACCAACGTGATCTCTGAGCTCCGTAAACCCCAGGCAGACGCCAACGTCGTCGCCTGGGCCAAGAGCGTCATTGCTCCCCGCCTGTATATCTCGGCCATTACCTTGAAGGAGCTGGAGACCGGGGTACTCCGCATGGAGCGCCGAGACCCCGCTCAAGGGAAGGTCTTGCGCACGTGGTTAAGACGCCACGTAATGCCAGCATTCGATGCCAGAATCTTGCCGGTTGATGCCGCTGTGGCACTGCGCTGCGCCAGCTTGCATGTTCCGGATCGAGCCAACGAGAGCGACGCCCTCATCGCTGCGACAGCCCTGGTTCATGGCCTGACAGTGGTCACCCGCAACACCGGAGATTTTCAGTCCAGTGGCGTTGCACTGATCAACCCATGGGACGAATGACCTCCCCAGCGGAAAAAACCGTCCATACTTCACAAGTCAATTGACCCAGATCACGTACACCATCAATTGATTTCCCCCAACGCGACCAAAGGTCGCACCCGTTCGTCGGTACTACAGGCGTATCATTACGCCACTGCAACACCTCAATTTTGACCCCGGTTGGCACGTACTGGCCGAGGCAATCTCCACTGCCGTGGGATGCAATGATGAGCAACCAGATTCCGGTACATGACGTTACCCCGCCTGCCAAAAACTCGAGCAACACCGTCGATCTCTACGCGTCTCGGGAGAAAATCTACACCCGAGCCTTTACCGGTTTATTCCGCAACTTGCGGATGCTCGGTGGCGCCGGGTTGTTCCTGCTGTACTTCGGCACGGTGTGGCTGAACTGGGGGGGGCACCAGGCTGTGTGGTGGAACCTGCCGGAGCGCAAGTTCTTCATTTTTGGCGCGACCTTCTGGCCTCAGGACTTCATTCTGCTGTCGGGCATCCTGATTGTTTCCGCATTTGGCCTGTTCTTCATCACCGTGTACGCCGGGCGGATCTGGTGCGGTTACACCTGCCCGCAAAGCGTGTGGACCTGGATCTTCATGTGGTGCGAAAAGGTCACCGAAGGCGACCGCAACCAACGCATCAAGCTGGACAAGGCGCCGATGAGCGCCAACAAGTTCCTGCGCAAGTTCAGCAAGCACAGCCTGTGGCTGATCATCGGTTTTGTCACCGGCATGACCTTTGTCGGCTACTTCTCACCGATCCGTGAGCTGGTGTTCGACTTCTTCACCGGCCAGGCCGACGGCTGGTCGTATTTCTGGGTCGGCTTCTTCACCCTCGCCACCTACGGCAACGCCGGCTGGTTGCGCGAACAAGTGTGTATCTACATGTGCCCGTATGCGCGCTTCCAAAGCGTGATGTTCGACAAGGACACCCTGATCGTTTCCTACGACCCGCGCCGTGGCGAATCCCGTGGCCCGCGCAAGAAAGGCATCGACTACAAAGCCGAGGGCCTGGGGGATTGTATCGACTGCACCATGTGCGTGCAGGTCTGCCCGACCGGCATCGACATCCGCGATGGCTTGCAGATCGAGTGCATCGGCTGCGCCGCGTGTATCGACGCTTGCGACAACATCATGGACAAGATGGAATACCCCCGCGGGCTGATCAGCTACACCACCGAGCACAACCTTTCAGGACAGAAAACCCATAAGCTGCGCCCACGCCTGATCGGTTACGCGCTGGTACTGCTGGCGATGATCAGCCTGTTGGTCACGGCGTTTTTCATGCGTTCGCTGGTGGGCTTTGATGTCAGCAAAGACCGGGTGCTGTACCGCGAGAACGCCGAAGGGCGGATCGAAAACGTGTACAGCCTGAAGATCATGAACAAGGACCAGCGCGGCCACACCTACGTGCTGGAAGCCTCGGGCCTGCCGGATCTCAAGCTGCAAGGCAAGCGCGAGATCAGCGTCGCCGCCGGGGAGATCTTCAGCATGCCGGTGGAGCTGTCGAGCGCGCCGGAGCAACTGCCGTCCAGCACCAACGAGGTGAAATTCATCCTCAAGGATGCCGATGACGACAGCGTCCACATTGAAGCCAAGAGCCGATTCATTGGCCCACAAGTCCGTTAACAAGAGAGCAGAACAATGCCCGCAGCAACTGCCGCAAGCCCTTGGTACAAGCACCTCTGGCCCTGGATCATCATTGGTATCCTGACCTGCTCGGTGACCTTGACCTTGTCCATGGTGACCATCGCGGTGAAGAACCCGGACAACCTGGTCAACGACAACTACTACGAGGCCGGTAAAGGCATCAACCGCTCCCTCGACCGTGAGTTGCTGGCCCAGACCCTGCAATTGCGCGCCATGGTGCACCTGGACGACCTGACCGGTGAGGTCGATCTGCGCCTGACCGGCAACAGTCAGCCCGCCACTCTTGAGCTGAACCTGATTTCGCCGACCCAGCCCGAGAAGGACCGCAAGGTCGTGTTGACACGCAGTGAAAGCGAACAGGGTCGTTATATCGGCCAACTGTCCGACAAGGTCGAAGGCCGTCGTTTCGTGGAACTGCTGGGCGTACAAGACGACCAGACCTGGCGCATGTTTGAAGAAGAACAAGTCAGCCACGACAAGGACTTGCTGCTGGGTGATGAGCCATTGCAAGGCGCTGAAGACCTGAAAAACTGAATAGCTTGCGCTTCGCGCATCGCGGGCAAGCCCGCTCCCACCTTGGAACGCGGTGTCCTTGTGGGAGCGGGCTTGCCCGCGATGAGGCCCTCCCAGCCGACACAGATCCAAAACCATGACCACCCCAACCCCCTGCTACCACTGCGCTCTCCCCGTTCCGCCCGGCAGCCGGTTCGTCGCCGTGATCCTCGGCGAGCCCCGCGAGCTCTGCTGCCCGGGCTGCCAGGCGGTGGCCGAGGCGATCGTCGCCGGCGGGCTGGAAAGCTATTACCAGCACCGCAGCGAAGCCTCGGCCAACCCCGAGGCGCTGCCGGTGCAACTGGTGGACGAGCTGGCGCTGTATGACCGCGCCGACGTGCAAAAACCGTTCGTACGCCACGAAGGTGAACTGGCCGAGGCCACCCTGCTGATGGAAGGCATCAGTTGTGCCGCCTGCGGATGGCTGATCGAGAAACACCTGCGCAGCCTGCCCGCCGTGGCCGAAGCGCGACTGAACCTGTCCAACCACCGCCTGCAAGTGCGCTGGGCCGACGCGCAATTACCCCTGAGCCAAGTCCTCAGCGAGCTGCGCCATATCGGTTACGCCGCCCACCCGTATCAGGCCGACCGTGCTGCCGAACAATTGGCCAGCGAAAACCGCCTGGCCCTGCGTCAACTGGGCGTCGCCGGGTTGTTGTGGTTCCAGGCGATGATGGCAACCATGGCCACCTGGCCGGAATTCAATATCGATCTGAGCCCGGAGCTACACACGATCCTGCGCTGGGTCGCGCTGTTTCTCACCACCCCCATTGTGTTCTACAGCTGCGCACCGTTTTTCAAGGGCGCCCTGCGCGACCTGCGCACACGCCACCTGACCATGGATGTCTCAGTGTCCCTGGCCATCGGCGGCGCCTATCTGGCGGGTATCTGGACCGCTATCACCGGCGTAGGCGAGTTGTATTTCGATGCGGTGGGCATGTTTGCGCTGTTCCTGCTGGCCGGGCGCTACCTGGAACGTCGCGCCCGGGAACGCACCGCCGCCGCCACTGCACAGTTGGTCAACCTGTTGCCCGCCTCGTGTCTGCGCCTGAACGCCGACGGCCAGAGCGAGCGAATCCTGCTGACCGAGCTGGCACTGGGCGACCGCGTGCTGGTGCACCCAGGCGCAATCCTGCCGGCCGACGGCCTGATCCTTGATGGTCAATCGAGCATCGACGAATCCCTGCTGACCGGCGAATACCTGCCGCAACCACGGCATGCCGGGGATGCCATTACCGCCGGCACCCTCAATGTCGAAGGTGCGCTGACCGTGGAAGTCCGGGCCTTGGGCCACGACACGCGCCTGTCGGCCATCGTGCGCCTGCTGGAGCGGGCCCAGGCGGAAAAACCGCGCCTGGCGCAGATCGCCGACCGCGCCGCTCAGTGGTTCCTGCTGTGCTCACTGATTACCGCCGCCGTGATTGGCCTGGTGTGGTGGGAGTTGGATTCGTCGCGAGCGTTCTGGATTGTGCTGGCGATGCTGGTCGCCACGTGCCCTTGCGCCCTGTCCCTGGCCACACCGACCGCCCTGACCGCCGCCACCGGCACCCTGCACAAACTCGGCCTGCTGTTGACCCGCGGCCACGTGCTGGAAGGCCTGAACCAGATCGATACAGTGATCTTCGACAAGACCGGCACCCTCACCGAAGGACGCCTGGCCCTGCGCGCGATTCGTCCACTGGGCGCGCTGGACAGCGATCAATGCCTGGGGTTGGCCGCTGCTCTGGAAAACCGCTCCGAACATCCAATCGCCCGCGCCTTCGGCCGCGCACCACTGGCAGCAGACGAAGTACTCAGTACCCCTGGCCTCGGGTTGGAGGGACGGGTGGGCGAACAACGCTTGCGCATTGGCCAGCCGGCGTTTGTTTGCGCGTTGAGTGGCTGCGCAATCCCGGGTGCGCCGGACGAAGCAGGCCAATGGCTGCTGCTGGGCGACAGCCACGGCGCCCTCGCCTGGTTTGTTCTGGATGACCGCCTGCGCAGCGATGCCCCGGCGTTGCTGGCAGCCTGCAAGGCACGGGGCTGGCGCACCTTGCTGCTGTCTGGGGACAGCTCACCCATGGTCGCCAGCGTGGCGCAGGAACTGGGGATCGACGAAGCCCAGGGCGGCCTGCGCCCCGATGACAAACTGCAGGTGCTGCAACGCCTGCATCAGGAAGGCCGCAAGGTGCTGATGCTCGGCGACGGCGTCAACGATGTACCGGTACTGGCCGCCGCCGATATCAGTGTGGCCATGGGCTCGGCCACTGACCTTGCGAAAACCAGCGCCGATGCGGTGCTGCTGTCCAACCGCCTGGACGCCCTGGTGCAAGCCTTTACCCTAGCGCGGCGTACCCGCCGGGTAATCATTGAGAACCTGCTGTGGGCCGGGCTGTACAATGGCCTGATGTTGCCGTTCGCCGCCCTCGGCTGGATCACCCCCATCTGGGCCGCGATCGGCATGTCCCTCAGTTCGTTGACCGTGGTGCTCAACGCCTTGCGCCTGACTCGCCTGCCGAGCACGCACACGGCCAGCCCCACCCTCGTAACCCGTCCGCTGCCGGCCTGAGCCGCGTGGGCATGGAGTGCAGATGCCAGCTCTTTACGTGATGATTCCGGCAGCGCTGTTGATCGTGGCCATCGCCATTTATATCTTCTTCTGGGCGGTGGACAGCGGCCAGTACGACGACCTCGACGGCCCGGCCCACAGTGTGCTGTTCGACGATCAGGACCCCAATCACTTGGCAGCGGTCGACGAAGCCAACGGGCCTGATCAACCTTCAAAACCCAAAGACCCACCCCATGCTTGAGCTGGCGCCACTGCTGGTCTCGGCAGTCATTCTTGGCTTGTTGGGAGGCGGTCATTGCCTGGGGATGTGCGGCGGACTGATGGGCGCACTGACCCTGGCGATTCCCAAGGAACAACGCAGCCGGCGTTTTCGCTTGCTGCTGGCCTACAACCTGGGACGAATCCTCAGTTATGCCAGCGCCGGCCTGCTGATCGGCCTGGCAGGCTGGGCCGTGGCCAACAGCCCGGCAGCGATGTTCATGCGCATCCTTGCAGGTCTGTTGTTGATTGCCATGGGCCTGTACCTGGCTGGCTGGTGGAGCGGCCTGACCCGAATCGAAAGCCTCGGTCGCGGCCTGTGGCGCCATATCCAGCCCATTGCCAACCGTTTACTGCCGGTGTCCAGCCTGCCCCGGGCGTTACTGCTGGGCGCGCTCTGGGGCTGGTTGCCGTGCGGGCTGGTCTACAGCACCTTGCTCTGGGCCGCCAGCCAAGGTAATGCACTGGACAGCGCATTGCTGATGCTCGCGTTCGGCCTTGGCACCTGGCCGGTGTTGCTGGCTACCGGGCTCGCGGCTGAGCGCGTCACTGCGCTGTTGCGCAAACGCAGTGTGCGAATGACCGGCGGCCTGCTGGTGATGCTGTTCGGTCTCTGGACCTTGCCCGGGCCCCACCAGCATTGGCTAATGGGCCACTGAGTCGCCCTGTGGCATAGCGCCGCTCCCCGTTGATGCAAATCAAGATGGCCCGCCGGCACTCCCCCTAGACTCGGCCCACTAGCCTATCCGGGGGAGCGCCCGCATGCTCGACGCCATTCGTTGGGATACCGATCTGATTCACCGCTACGACTTGGCGGGGCCGCGTTACACCTCGTACCCCACTGCCGTGCAATTCAACAGCCAGGTCGGCACCTTCGACCTGTTCCACGCCCTGCGCGAAAGTCGCAAGGCCGTACGGCCTCTGTCGCTGTACGTGCACGTGCCGTTCTGCGCCAATATTTGCTACTACTGCGCCTGCAACAAAGTCATCACCAAGGACCGCGGCCGCGCTCAGGCCTATCTGCAACGCCTGGAGCAGGAAATCCAGTTACTGGCCTGCCACCTGGACCCCAGCCAGAAGGTTGAGCAACTGCACTTTGGCGGTGGCACACCGACCTTTCTCAGCCATGACGAACTGCGCCAGGTGATGGCCCAATTGCGTAGGCACTTCAACCTGCTGGACGATGACTCCGGCGACTACGGCATCGAAATCGACCCACGGGAAGCCGACTGGTCCACCATGGGCCTGCTCCGAGAGTTAGGTTTCAACCGTGTGAGCATCGGCCTGCAAGACCTGGACCCCGACGTGCAGCGGGCGGTCAATCGCCTGCAAAGCCTGGAAGAGACCCGGGCGGTAATCGACGCGGCACGTACCCTGCAATTTCGCTCTATCAACATCGACCTGATCTACGGCTTGCCTAAGCAGACGCCGTTGAATTTCGCCCGTACGGTGGAGGAAGTGATCAGCCTGCAACCCGACCGCCTGTCGGTGTTCAACTATGCCCACCTGCCGGAGCGTTTCATGCCCCAGCGGCGGATCAACACCGCTGACTTGCCTGCCCCGGCCGAAAAGCTGTTGATGCTGCAAACCACCATCGAGCAACTGACCAACGCCGGTTACCGCTACATCGGCATGGACCACTTCGCCCTGCCGGATGACGAACTGGCCATCGCCCAGGAAGAATTAACGCTACAGCGCAACTTCCAGGGCTACACCACCCACGGGCATTGCGATTTGATCGGGCTTGGGGTGTCGGCCATCAGCCAGATCGGTGACCTGTACTGTCAGAACAGCAGCGACCTGAACCACTACCAGAACGCCCTCGCCGGCGCACAACTAGCCACCAGCCGTGGCCTGGTGTGCAACCCGGATGACCGGTTGCGGCGGGAAGTGATTCAACAGTTGATCTGCAACTTCAACCTGGTATTCGAGGGGATCGAACAGGCCTTCAATATTGATTTTCGCGGCTACTTCGCAGCGCTCTGGCCGCAGCTGGAAGCCATGGCCAAGGACGGCCTGATCGAACTCGACGCCCAGGGCATCCATGTCTTGCCGGCGGGACGCCTGCTGGTGCGTTCGGTGTGCATGGTGTTCGATGCCTACCTGGAACAACAGAATAGGCAGCGATTTTCACGGGTGATCTGAAGGTCGGTTACTTCATCGCGAGA
Organism: Pseudomonas spelaei; assembly: GCF_009724245.1. Lineage (GTDB taxonomy): Bacteria > Pseudomonadota > Gammaproteobacteria > Pseudomonadales > Pseudomonadaceae > Aquipseudomonas > Aquipseudomonas spelaei. The sequence goes on from NZ_WNNK01000007.1 coordinate 79,769, forward strand.
CTGGCGGTCTTCATGGCGTCATCCGAGCTCATGTCTTTCATGGCTTTGAGCAGGGATGCCTGGGCCGCCGTCAAGCCCGCCTGCAACGTACTAATGGCCGACTGCAAACTGCCGAGCCTGGCTTGGGCCTGTTCAGGGCTGAGGTTCTTGTCAGCCATCACTGCGGCCATCTCCGCCTGTTTCTCGGCAATCTGCTGTTTGATCTGGCGAATCAGCTTGAGCAACTGCTTAACGTTATCGGCCAGCCCGCTGTCGTCGATATCATTGTTGGAAGCATTCTCCGCCGCCGCCGCTTTCATGGCCGCACCGGAAATAGTGACAGCCACACCAGGCTTGGACTCAGCAGCAACAGGAACAACCGAGTTGTCGTCCTCGGCATTCACCTTCTTCGGCTCAGGTACTGTAGGAATAACCGTGTGTGCTGCAAGATTGGTACTGAAGGAAAGCATGGCTTGAGCCTCCTGGCTCGTGGGTCAATACCAGTTCATCGGCGGCTGTTGAACATTCTTTATACCCCGACCGGCTTCTTGTACACGCTGGCCTGACCCGCCCCCAGTGCGGTACCCTTACGTCTTATGTGTGATTTCCCACAAGGATTTAAGAAATGTCCGAGCCAGTCAAACTGCGCGCTCATAACCAGGCCCACTGCAAGGATTGCAGCCTGGCCCCCCTCTGCCTGCCACTTTCGCTGAATCTGGAAGACATGGACGCGCTGGACGAAATCGTTAAACGTGGTCGCCCGCTGAAAAAAGGTGAGTTTCTGTTTCGCCAGGGCGACCAGTTCGATTCCGTCTACGCAGTGCGCTCGGGTGCGTTGAAGACCTTCAGTTTGAGTGATGGCGGCGAAGAGCAGATCACCGGCTTCCACCTGCCCAGCGAACTGGTTGGTCTGTCAGGCATGGACACGGAGACGCACCCGGTGTCGGCCCAGGCGCTGGAGACCACCTCGGTGTGTGAAATTCCCTTCGAGCGCCTGGATGAACTGGCGCTGCAATTGCCGCAATTGCGCCGGCAATTGATGCGGGTCATGAGCCGGGAAATTCGCGACGACCAGCAGATGATGCTGCTGTTGTCGAAGAAAACCGCCGACGAACGTATCGCCACCTTCCTGGTCAACCTCTCCGCGCGGTTCCGCGCCCGAGGCTTTTCGGCCAATCAGTTCCGGCTGAGCATGTCGCGCAACGAAATCGGCAACTACCTGGGGCTGGCGGTGGAGACCGTGTCCCGAGTGTTCACCCGCTTCCAGCAGAACGAGTTGATCGCCGCCGAGGGCAAGGAAGTGCATATCCTCGACCCGATCCAGCTTTGCGCCCTGGCCGGAGGCTCCCTGGAAGGCTGATCCAGACGCCCGCGACCGAGGTTCGGTCGCGGGTTATACTGCCCAGCCGCCCTTCTTCCCAGGACACCCCGACGATGGTCTTCGATTCATTCGACATCAAATCCCTGATTCGCCCAGTCATCGACTTTCCCAAGCCGGGGGTGATCTTTCGCGATATCACGCCGCTGTTCCAATCCCCACGGGCATTGCGCCTGGTGGCAGACAGCTTTGCCCACCGCTACGTCGAAGCCGACTTCACCCACATTGGCGCGATGGATGCCCGGGGCTTCCTGATCGGTTCAATCATTGCCTATCAACTGAACAAACCGCTGATCCTGTTCCGCAAGCAGGGCAAATTACCGGCGGATGTGTTGAGCGAGGGTTACCAGACCGAATACGGCGAGGCGTTCCTGGAAGTGCATGCCGATAGCCTGTGCGAAGGTGATTCTGTGCTGATGTTCGATGACCTGATCGCCACCGGCGGTACCTTGGTTGCGGCGGCCAACCTGGCGCGACGCATGGGCGCGCGGATTTTCGAAGCGGCGGCGATTATCGACCTGCCGGAACTGGGAGGCTCCCAGCGCCTGGAAGACATGGGAATCCCGACGTTTTGCCTGACCCAGTTCGCGCTGACCGAACAATAATCGTTCGATCCAGGCCTTGGGTTGATTGGACTGATGTCATCGCGGGCAAGCCCGGCTCCCACAGGTGATCGCATTTCATTGTGGGAGCCGGGCTTGCCCGCGATGGCGTCCGAGAGAACAACACTGCTCACAGCCCCATTTGTTTACTGATGATTTCGTTCATCACTTCTCGGGTCCCGCCGCCGATGGAGAGGATCCGGTTGTCCCGGCACAGCCGCTCCACCAGGCTGCCGCGCATGTAACCCAAGCCACCGAGGATCTGCACGGCATCGTAGGTCACGCGGTCGGCGGTGTCGGTGGCAACGTTCTTGGCCATGGAAATCTCCTTGATCACGCTCTGGCCGACGGCCATCTTCGCGGCCTGGCGGTAGGTGAACTCCCGGGAGACTTCCACCGCCGTGGCCATTTCCGCCAGGCGATGCTTGAGCACCTGGAACTTGCCGATAGGCTTGCCGAACGCTTCGCGCTGGGCAGCCCATTTCAGGCTCTCCTCCAGGGCAAGCTGTGCGGTCATGTTGGCCATCAACGCCAGGGCCAGGCGTTCACTCTGGAAGTTGCCCATGATGCAGGCAAAACCCATGTTCTCGACACCGATCAGGTTGCCCACCGGCACCCGACAATCATCGAAGAACAGTTCAGCCGTGTCTGACGCCCACCAGCCCATTTTCTTTAGCGGTTGGCCAGTGGTGAAGCCCGGCGTGCCCTTCTCCACCAATAGCAGGCTGATACCGCCGAACCCCGGCCCGCCGGTACGCACGGCCACGGTGTAGAAGTCGGCACGTATGCCGCTGGTGATAAAGGTTTTACTACCGCTGACACGGTAATGCTCACCGTCGCGCACCGCACGGGTTTGCAGGCTGGCGACATCGGACCCACCACCCGGTTCGGTGACTGCCAAGGCCATGATCTTCTCGCCGGACAATACCAGCGGTGCGACACGGTCGCGCACGTCGGGCCGGGCCCATTTGACGATGGGGGGCAAGCCGATATCCAGCGAACCCAAGCCCGCCACCACACCACCGGAGCCGCAACGCATCAGTTCTTCGCTCGCAGCGACCTTGGCGAACAGATCCCCTTCGTGGCTGCCGCCGAGGGCTTCGGGATAGCCGATACCAAGAATCCCGGCCGCACCCGCCTTGAGGTAGAGCTCACGAGGGAAGCTTTCAGCCTCTTCCCATTGCTCGATACCCGGCAGAATCTCGCGTTCGACAAAGCGGCGCACGCTATCGCGGACCAATTGGTGGCTGGGGTCGAAGTATTCCTGATAGGCAGACATCGGCAAGCTCCACGAGACGGTGGAGCGAACTTACCAAGCGCTTGCTTGGTTATCAAGCCAAATGAAACCTTCAAGCTCAACACAAACAGTGTGGGAGCTGGCTTGCCTGCGATAGCGTCAGGTCGGTGACGATGATGTCGCCTGGTACTACGCCATCGCAGGCAAGCCTACTCCCACAGTTGTTCTGCGGTGTTGTTTAGAGGGCGATTGGCTTACGCCCGGCGAACGAGTGAGCCAAGGTGCCGCCGTCCACCAGTTCCAGCTCACCGCCCAGCGGTACGCCATGGGCGATACGCGAGGTGATCAACCCTTTGTTGGTCAATAACTGTGCAATGTAATGCGCCGTGGCCTCACCTTCCACCGTCGGGTTGGTGGCCAGGATCACCTCGGTAAAGGTGCCCTGCTCTTCGATCCGCGCCACCAGTTGCGGAATGCCGATGGCTTCCGGGCCCAGGCCGTCCAGCGGCGACAGATGACCCTTGAGTACAAAGTAGCGGCCGCGATAACCGGTCTGTTCCACCGCATACACATCCATCGGCCCTTCGACCACGCACAGCAGCGTGTCGTCGCGGCGAGGGTCGGCGCATTGCGGGCAGAGTTCTTCCTCGGTGAGGGTGCGGCACAAACGGCAGTGGCCCACCCCTTCCATGGCCTGGCTCAACGCCAGGGCCAATCGGGAGCCGCCGCTGCGATCACGCTCCAGCAGTTGCAGCGCCATACGCTGGGCGGTTTTCTGACCCACACCTGGCAAGGTGCGCAGGGCATCGATCAGTTGACGAATCAGGGGGCTGAAGCTCATGAGGGCAAGGTCCGACAAAACAACGAGACGCGGTTTATACCCGCGCCCCGGATTAGCGTCAAATGCTCAATCTTGTGCGACACGCACTACCAACTTGCCGAAATTGCGCCCTTCCAGCAAACCGATAAAAGCCTCAGGGGCCTGTTCAAGGCCATCGACCACATCCTCGCGGAACTTGATCTTGCCATCGCGCACCCAGGGCACCATGGCACTGAGGAATTCAGGCTGACGATCGCCGTAGTCGTCAAACACGATAAAGCCCTGGACCCGCACGCGCTTGGTCAGCAAGGTGCGCTGCAATGCCGGCAACCGGTCAGGGCCACCGGGCGCTTCATGGGCGTTGTAACTGGCGATCAGGCCACACAGCGGGATCCGCGCCTTGGGATTGAGCAGCGGCACGACCGCATCGAACACCTTGCCACCGACGTTTTCAAAATAGATGTCCACCCCCTTGAAGCAGGCCAGAGCCAGGTCATCGGCAAAGCTGGCGCTCTTGTGGTCGATACAGGCATCAAAGCCCAACTCGTCGACCACATACCGGCACTTGTCCGCACCGCCCGCCACGCCCACCACCCGCAGGCCCTTGAGCTTGGCCACCTGGCCCACCACCGAGCCCACCGCACCGGATGCTGCCGCCACCACCAGGGTTTCCCCGGCATTGGGCTGACCGATGTCTGTCAGGCCCATGTAGGCGGTCATGCCCGGCATGCCCAGTACGCCCAGGGCCATGGATGGACTGGCCAGCCCCTTGGGTACCGGTATCAGGTTGCGACCGTCAGAGATGCTATGGCTTTGCCAGCCGGTGGAGCCGACTACCACGTCACCGACCGAGAACTTCGGGTTGCGCGACTGTTCAATACGGCTGACAGCGCCACCGGTCATGACTTCACCGATTTCCACGGGAGCGGCGTAGGACGGTGCGTCGCTCATACGGCCACGCATATAAGGGTCCAGGGACAGGAACAGCGTCTTCAACAAGACCTGGCCATCGGCCAGGTCCGGCAGGGTCACGCGTTCGAGGCGGAAATTTTCCGGCACCGGAGCGCCTTGTGGCCGTGAGACCAGGACGATGCGCTGGTTGAGAGTCGGTTCTTGAGTCATCAGCGAGGCTCCTTTATCGGTGAGTGAGTTCAACGGTATAGGGTGCAGACCATGATTGAGAGTCTGAGGTTCGATGTTTCGTCACAGGCACCGAGGTGCCTTCATCGCGGGCAAGCCCGGCTCCCACCTCTGACCGTATGCTTCAGGAAGCACTCAGTCAAATGGTGGGAGCCGGCTTGCCCGCGATGACGATAGCCCCTTCAACAAGCCTCTCAAGCGAAACAAAAATGCCAGGCACGAGGCCTGGCATTTTTGTGATCCCGCTCTTGAATCAGAACGGCAGCTTCATACCCGGAGGCAGTTGCATGCCAGCGGTCACGCCGGACATTTTGTCCTGGCTGTTGGCTTCGATCTTGCGCACGGCGTCGTTGACGGCCGCGGCGAACAGGGCTTCGAGCATTTCCAGGTCGTCTTCACTCGCGCCGGGCAATACAGTTGGGTCGATGCTCACACGCTTGATGTCGTGACGGCCTGTCATCACCACACTGACCATATCGCCACCGGCTTTACCGGTGACTTCGGCGTTGGCCAGTTCTTCCTGCATCTTGGCCATTTTTTCCTGCATCTGCTGCGCCTGCTTCATCAGGCCGGCCATGCCACCTTTCATCATGGGAATCACCTCAAAAGTACGTGGATCAAGACAGCGTGGTGCCCGCAGGCACCACGCCTTCAATTATTAGCCCTGTGCTGCCACCGGGGCTTCGACAGGTTCAATAGTATCGTGACGCACCACCGCACCAAACTGTTCCATCATCTGCTGGATGAGCGGATCACCGTGGATCGACTCCTCAGCCTCGCGCTGGCGGTTGACCCGACGGCGGGACGCTGCCTGGGCCGGGGTTTCCTGCTCGGGCTTGATCAGTTCGATGCTGATGGTCAGGGTGCGTGCGTGGTACTGGTTCAGGGCATCGTTGAGCCGGCGCTGCTGGGTGGCATTGAACAGCGCGCTGTGGGCCGGGTCCAGGTGCAGCAACCAGTGATCGCCATCGACGGCGATCAAGGTGCAGTTGGCGGCGATGCTACCGGTCATCCCGGAAATCGGCAGTTTCGGGAACAGCTCCAGCCACTGCAGCGCCAGGCCGGTGGCCGGCATCGCCGCAGGTTCCGGTTCAGGCTCCGGGGCGGGCTCGGCGGTATGTTCGCTGGCCAGATCGTCGAGGTAGCTGTAGGCCGAATCCATATCCGGCTCGATGTAGTCTTCGTCCAGCGGCGGCTCGTCATCGAGGTCGGTGCCCGGCGTCGCGGCGTCCACGTCAGCAATAGTGGGTTCCGGCACCGGCGCCGAGACCCACTCCGGCGCATCCGGCACCACGCTGTCCGGGGTCAGCGTAGGCATGGGCGTCAGTTCAGGCTGTTCGCTGGCGGTTTCCAGCACCGGTTCGACAGCGGGTTGTTGCTCGACAACCGCTTCTGCCGGGTCGTTCCAGGGCAGATCGACCACGGCTTCCACAGGCACAGGTTCGACAACCGGCTCTGGCGCGGCGACTGGCTCGGCAACAACAGGTGCAGGTACAACAGGCTCCGGCGCCACCATACTCGGCGCAACCACTGGCGCGACAACCGCCGCAGCCACTGGTTTGGCGGAATCAACTGTGGCCTGGCTGATCCCCACTGGCTTTAGCGGCTGTCTCGGTGCATCTGCCGTATCGGCGGGCCGGAACGCCAGCATCCGCAGCAGGACCATTTCGAAGCCGCCTCGCGGGTCCGGCGCCAGGGGCAGGTCACGACGGCCGATCAGGCCCATCTGGTAGTAGAACTGCACGTCTTCGGCCGGCAGCGCCTGGGCCAGGGCCAGCACGCGGTCGCGGTCGCCATGGCCGTTGTCGACCCCTTCTGGCAAGGCCTGGGCGATGGCCACACGGTGCAGCACGTTAAGAATTTCCGAAAGCACACCATTCCAGTCCGGACCTTGTTCGGACAGGTGACGCACCGCTTCGAGCAACGCCTTGGCGTCGCCTTCGATCAGCGCATGCAGCACATCGAACACCTGACCATGGTCCAGGGTGCCGAGCATGGCCCGCACGTCGGCAGCCATGACCTTGCCTTCGCCAAAAGCGATGGCCTGGTCGGTGAGGCTCATGGCATCGCGCATCGAACCATCGGCGGCACGACCCAACAACCACAGGGCATCGTCTTCGAACGGTACATTCTCGACACCGAGGACATGGGTCAAATGCTCGACCACCCGTTCCGGGGTCATGTTCTTCAGGGAGAACTGCAGGCACCGCGACAAAATCGTTGCAGGGAGTTTCTGCGGGTCAGTGGTGGCCAGGATGAATTTGACGTAGGGCGGCGGCTCTTCCAGGGTTTTCAACAATGCGTTGAACGAGTGGCTGGACAGCATGTGCACTTCGTCGATCAGGTAAACCTTGAAGCGACCACGGCTCGGTGCGTACTGCACGTTGTCCAGCAGTTCACGGGTGTCTTCGACCTTGGTGCGGCTCGCGGCATCGATCTCGATCAGGTCGACAAACCGCCCTTCGTCGATTTCCCGGCACACCGAACAGGTGCCGCAGGGCGTCGACGTGATGCCTGTTTCACAGTTCAGGCACTTGGCGATGATCCGTGCAATGGTGGTCTTGCCGACACCCCGGGTACCGGTGAACAGGTAGGCGTGGTGCAGCCGCTGGCTGTCCAAGGCATTGATCAGAGCCTTGAGCACATGGGTCTGGCCGACCATTTCGCGGAACGAGCGCGGACGCCATTTACGTGCAAGAACCTGATAACTCATCGAAAACCGTCGCAACTGGGAAGCGGAAGCGGGTAATGCTAGCGGAGCAGGGGGGAAATTGCATCCGGCACGCTCGCCTAATCTGACTAAACGGGTCTTACGACCCGTTGAAAAGCCTGAACCTGCGGGCGTCCAGCCTGGCTCATTCGCCCCTCAACCACTGCACCGGAGGCGCAAAGCCATCGACCCAAGCGGGCACCTCACCCGCCGGCATGGGCTGCGCAATGAAATAGCCCTGGGCCACTTCGCAACCCATGCGCATCAGCAACTGGCCATGCTCCAGGGTTTCCAGGCCCTCGGCGATCACCTCACGGCCAAAGGCCCGGGCCAGGCTGATGACGGCCTTGGTCAGCGCCAGGTCATCCTTGTCGTGGAGAATGTCGCGGACAAAGGATCTGTCGATCTTGATGGTCTGGGTGGGCAAACGCTTGAGGTAGCTCAGGGACGAATAGCCAGTGCCGAAATCATCCAGGGAAAACCGCACGCCCAGGGCCTGGCAGGCTTCAAGGTGCTGGGTGACCCGCTGGATATTGTCGATGGCCACTGACTCGGCGATTTCCAGGTCGAGCATATGCGGCTCCACACCAGGGTGCTGCGCCAGCAATTGCTGCAGCCGCTCAACGAAGTCCGCCCGCTGGAAATGCCGCGCCGCAATGTTCACGCTGACCGCCCAGCAGTGCCCTGCCCCTTGCCATTGATACATTTGGGTCAGGACCTGGTTCATCACCCATTCGCCGATGTCGACGATCAGGTCGGTCTGCTCGATCAAGGGCAAGAAATCCCCCGGTGCTACCAGCCCGCGTTCAGGGTGTTGCCAGCGTAACAGCGCTTCGAACCCCACCACCGTACCGCAGCGCAGATTGACCTTGGGATGGTAATGCAGGCACAGCTCGCCCGCCGCCAGGGCCTGGCGAATCTGCTGCACCGTCTGGTGGGTCGCCTTGACCTCCTGCTCCAGCGAGACATCGAACAGCTGGAAACGATTGCGCCCACTCTGCTTGGCCACATACATGGCCTGGTCGGCATGGCGCAGCAAAGTGTCGGCGTCCTCATCATCCAGGGGAAACAAGGTGACGCCGATACTGGCAAACACATTGATCTCCGCGCCCTGGATCGAATACGGCTCGGAGATCGACTTGAGGATGCGCATCAACGCTCTGTTGAGTTCGTCGATGTCACGCACGTAACGCAGGATCAGCACAAACTCGTCACCCGCGAGCCGGGCCACCACATCCTCGCCACGGATGATTTCCCGCAGACGGCTGGCAACCTCCACCAGCAGCAGGTCGCCGCAGGCATGGCCGTAACCATCATTGACCGCCTTGAACCCGTCCAGGTCAAGCATGCACAGCGCCAACGGAATGTCTTCGCTACGGGAAAACTCCAGGGACTGGTTGAGCAACTCAGACAAGTAAGCGCGGTTCGGCAACCCCGTCAGCACGTCATGGCCGACCCGCCACTGCAAGGTGTGCAGCAGTTGGCGCTTTTCGCTGACATCAAAGCGAATCGACACATACTTCTGCACCTCACCGGTCTGCTCATCGAGCAATGGCACCATGGTGCTGTCGACCCAATACAACGTGCCGTCCTTGGCGCGGTTACAGATTTCGCCACGCCAGACCCGGCCCTGGCTGATGGCGCTCCACATTCCCTGGAAAAACTCCTCGGGGTGCAGCCCGGAACTGAGGATCCGGTGATTCTTCCCCAGCAACTCTTCGCGGCTGTAGCCGGACATGCCGCAGAACTGATCATTGACGTAGGTGATGCAGCCTGCGAGATCTGTCTCGGAGAAAATGGCGGCTGCATCCACGGCCCTGCGGTATTTCTCTTCCATGAGTCAGGCTCACATTGGCTAGCGGTTGAACCGCTCGACCAGGGCGCGCAACCCGGAAGAGATGCTTTCGAGTTCCCTGCCACGCAGGACTGCAGCGTTGGCATTGCCCGCTGTCTTTTGCACCGTGGCGGCGACGTTGTTGATCTGTTGTGAAACTTCCTCGGCGACGTGGGATTGCTCCTGGGAGGCGGCGGCCATTTGCTGACTCATGTCAGTGATACGCTCCACCGCCTGACGAATGCCTTGCAGCGCCTGTTGTGCCTCAAGCACCTGCTGCACGCCCTGCTCGGCTTCGCGAATACCCAGGCTGGCGATATCGACCGCATCATCGGCGCCGGCCCGCAGGTTCTGGATAATGCCCTGGATCTGCTCGGTCGACTCACGGGTCTTGCCCGCCAGCGCCCGCACTTCATCAGCCACTACGGCAAACCCGCGCCCTTGCTCGCCGGCGCGGGCGGCCTCGATGGCGGCGTTGAGGGCCAGCAGGTTCGTCTGGTCGGCGATGGCCTGGATCATGCTCGCGGCCACCTGGATTGCCTGGGTCTGCCCGGCCAGGTTACCCACGGCCTGGTTGATCTGGGTGACGGTGCCGGCCAGCAGTTGGATCGCCTCACGCGAGGTACCGGCCACGTGGCTGCCTTGTTCGGCCAAGCCATTGGCGGTGTGGGCTTCATTGGCGGTCTGCTGCACATGCACCGCGACTTCGGCGATGGAGGCCGCCATTTCGGTCATGGCGGCGGCCGTCATATCGGTTTCGGCCCGCTGCTCCAGCAGCGCTGATTCGGTGTTGCTCGACAATACGCTGGAGTCGCTGGCGGCCTCGGCCATCTGGGTGGCCAGGTCGCCAAGACGCGTCAGGGCAGTTTTCAACCGTGCGTCCTCGCTGATCAGGATCATTTCCAACTGTGCAGCCGAGCCGGTGGCGTCGCTATAGGTCAAGGCGCTGATCGGGTCGGAAAAGGTATTCGGAGTGTGCTGAACAATTTGCTGAAGCTGCTGCCCCAGGCGCTGCTGTGCCCAAACACCCACGCCCAGAAACAGACCCGCGGTCAGTGCTTGCGCCCATGCCACGGGAATCAGTTGGAAGGCACCGATCGAAGCCGCAGCAGCCACCAACGGTAACGCCAGTGCCCGGGCCGTAGAGGCGATCCGACGCCTTGCCGAAACGGCAGACTTGCCCGCCAGCAACCGGGCGTACAAGGCTTCGGCTCGACGCACCTGATCGCGGGTGGGCTTGACCCGCACGGACTCGTAGCCCACCAGCCGGCCATCCTCAAGGATCGGTGTCACATAAGCGCTGACCCAGTAATAGTTGCCGTTCTTGCAACGATTTTTCACCACGCCCATCCAGCTTTGCCCAGCCTTGAGGTAGCGCCACATCAGTTGAAACACGGCGGGCGGCATATCCGGGTGGCGCACCAGATTGTGGGGGCTGCCGATCAGCTCCGCCTGGGTAAAACCGCTCATGGCGGCGAATTCGGCGTTGCAGTAAGTAATATGACTGTTGACGTCAGTCGCGGAAATAAGCCGTTGCTGCTCCCCAAAAGTTTGTTCAACATCGGTGACCGGCAGGTTGAGACGCACGTTAAAGCTCCATGAACAGCATTCGATCGCCCTGTCGACTGCCGGGTAGGCAGGATGGGTCGATTCGCATTTCTAGTCCGGCTATGCCGTCAATCGGCTGGTTGGCCACAATCGGCGGCGAAGCCACGGTTTTGCACAGCAATTCACCGTCGATTCTTTGATGATCAACTAGGCTTGAATACGGGTATCTGGCACGAAAGGCGGGGTGGTGCAGCGGCACTGACGAGCGACGTTTTAGCCCCTGCCAAGCGTCCGACTTATAGGCACCTTTATGAGAGTAGGAAGAAAGCAATGATTTCCTGTTTCATAAACCTGCCTTCTGAAACGAGACCACCAAATACTTGTCCTAAATACCAATTCTACGAATTACATCACATTTTGCAAGAAAAGGTGATGGTACGAGCGGTTGTCTAATTCTAAGATTTATCGTTAAGTTCTTGATTCTAAATGGGAATTGAGCGATGCAAATTTCAAGTTTGGGTCCAGCCATCAGGCGCTACCGCAAGGTAGCCGGGCTTACTCAGGCTGAACTAGGTGAAAAAACCGGTTTTGACCCTAAAACCATCAGCCGCTTCGAAACCGGCACCTATACACCCAGCGTGGAGGCTCTGTTTTTGTTTGCAGAGGCGTTGGAAGTGAAGCTGACAGTCTTTTTCGCAGACTTGGTCGACGAGGATGAACAGCGCGCTTACCTGTTCGGTGTCATACACAAAGCCCCCCCGAAGGATCTGGGAAAGCTGATCGCGGCGGTAGACCAGGCCTTGTCCAAGCCTTAGAGCTCGCAACACCAGTACCCGTAGCAAAAAGAGCAGACAACCCGGGTTGTCTGCTCTTTGTTCATCGACTCCTGACATGAACTGACAGGACAGGCCCTTAGACTTCACGGGACTGAGCCGCGCCATTGCTGCCAGCTTCCATGGAGCCATCATGCAGATCCTCGACCACTACTTCCTGTTGTACGTCGACAGTCCCGCCACCAGCGCCAACTTCTACAGCCGTCTGTTGGACAAGCCGCCAGTAGCGCTGAACCCCACCTTTGCCCTGTTCATGCTCGATAACGGCGTCAAGCTTGGCCTTTGGTCCCGGCACGCCGCAGAGCCGTCCGCCCAGGCCACCGGGGGCGGCTGCGAGGTTGGGTTTCGCGTCGCCGAGCCATCAACCGTGGATGAACTGCATGCACACTGGGTCAACCAGGGGGTGAACATTGCGCAATCACCCGTCGAGATGGATTTTGGCTACACCTTTACCGCCCTGGATCCCGATGGCCACCGCCTGCGTGTGTTCACCGTGCGCCAGTAATGGCTGACGGCGCCAGCGCCCTTCCAGGCTGATGGCGCCCACACTGGTCAGCACGATCAGACCGCCCATCACCACACGCATTGAAACCTGCTCCCCAAGCATCGTCGCCGCCATCACCATCGCCACCGGCGGCACCAGGTACAAGGCCACCGACGCACGACTCACCTCGACATGCCTCAACACATAGGCCCAGGCGAGATACGCCAAGGCACTGGGGAAGACACCCAGCACCAGCACCGCCAGGTTGGCCGAGAGCGGCGCCTGCACCACCACCGCAGGCAAGCCTGGCAAATAGACGCCGAGCAACAGCGTCCCTGACCACACCGTGTAGCACACCGTGGTCAGCGGACTGTAGCGGCGGGAATAGTGCTTTTGAATAACGAAATACACACTCCACGAGATCGCCGCCAACAGAATCAGCAGGCCGCGCGGATCAATCTCACCCAGGCCGCGCTCGCCCCAGATCACCACCAACACCCCTGTCAGCCCCAGCAGCACACATCCCCAACGCCAGCCGCTCACCCGCTCCTTCAAACAGACAAACGCCACCAGCACACTGAACAGTGGCACCGATTGCGCCAGCACACTGGAAGCCGCCGCCGTCACCCACTGCTGGCCCTGGTTGAGGCACAGGTGATGCAGGAAGATCCCGAAAAATCCCAGTACCAGCAGCCACGGCAGATCCCGCAGCCGAGGCCGCTCTATTCGCACCACCAACGCCACGCCCGCCATAAACAGCGAGGCAATCAGAAACCGCGCCAAGGCCAGTTGGCCAGGACTGTAACCATGCAGCGCCACGTGAATTCCAATGGGCGAATACGCCCAACAGAGGATCACGCTGGCAGTGACTAGCGTAAGCTTTACGGGAGACGGGGCATTCATCGACGGCATCCAGAAACTGAAGGGGAATGCCGTCAGTCTTGTCCTGGGCAAGGTGCAGGACAATTAACCGTTTCTGACTTCTGTAATCACTGGAACTGAGCGATGGAACTGGCCCAACTGAAAATGGTGAAAGCCGTGGCGCAAACCGGCAGCGTGGCCCAGGCCGCCGTGCAATTGCACTGCGTACCGTCGAACATCACCACGCGCATCAAGCAACTGGAAAGCGAGCTGGGCACACCGCTGTTCATTCGCGCCGGACGCGGGTTGGCGATCAGTGCTGCCGGCGAAGTGTTTCTCGACTACTGCGAGCGTATCCTCGCGCTGGTGGAGGAGTCCAAGCGTGCGGTCGACAGCAACGCCATTCCTCGCGGCAAATTACGCATCGGTGCAGTGGAATCCAGCGCCAGCGGCCGTCTGCCTCCGCTGCTTGCCGAATACCACCGGCGCTACCCGCAAGTGGAATTGGAGTTGGTGACTGGCGCTTGGGCACAGTTGCTCGATGACCTGCAACACCATCGCCTGGATGCGGCGCTGGTGGCAGCAGGCGGCAAACGCCCCAAACTCGAACAAAGCGTGGTCTACAGCGAACGTCTGGTGCTGATCACCAGCGCCTCCAGCGCTCCTATTGCAGACGCCAGGGATCTGGCCGGCCGCACCCTGCTGGTCTGGCCGCCCGGCTGCCCTTACCGCGCCGCCCTGGAGAATTGGCTCAAACCCCACGATATCAAGCCAGCCATTGCCAGCTACGCCAGTTGGGGCACGATCATCGGTTGCGTCAGTGCGGGCATTGGCGTGGCGTTGGCCCCAGAAGGCATCCTGGCTCGCTACGAGCAGGCCAACCAACTGACGTCCTATCGCTTCGACGAACTGGCAGCAGTGGACAACCTGCTGTTCTGGCACAAAGACACCCAGCGGCACTTGGCCCGGGACGCATTTGCCGGGTTGCTGCGGGAGACGTTCGGCTGAGTATCTTGCAGGCAAAAAAACACCGCGACAGGCCAGGCCTGTCGCGGTGCGGGGGCACCCTCAGTTCTTCGGTGCGCTCAAGCGAGTGTACTGATCCTGGCTGATCCAACCGGTAAAGGATCGGTCCTGGTCATTAATGAACTCCACCTGGGCCCAGCCATTCTTGTACGCCAGCACGCCCACCACATCGTTCTTGACGATATAAGGGCGTTTACCGGCCGCGACCTGCGGGGTCTTCTGCAGGAACGCCTTGTCAGCCGAGACCGTCACCAGGCCGATCCACTTTTTGCTGGCGGTCTGGGTCAGGTCCAGACCGGTGGCGATATCAGGCATCAATACATTCATGCAGCCAGGGTGCTGCTGACCTTTCTCGACCGTCAGGGTCACACCGTCCGCCGACGCGTCGATCGAGCCCGGGTAGACTTCATCAGACCACGTGGAGACTGCCGAAGGCTTGCCAGCCTCAACCGTGCCTTGCAGATAAAAAGCACAACTGAACGTTGTGCCCTCACCCCGCTCTTCCGCATAAAAACCCTCGACCTGATGCCCTGGCGTTACCGCCAGCATCAGTGCCTCGTACTTGCCTGAATGCAGTGCAGGAGCAGCGGCAAACACGGGAGCCGCTACACAAAAGGAAAACACACCAGCAGCCAACAATCGGGTGGAAAGCGTCATTGCCATCTTATTTTTTCCCTTCAAGCGCCTCGTAGGCTTTTTTAATCCGCGAGTCATAGTCGCCATAATCCTTGCCGTTATAGTTCAACGCCATCGCGGCATAATCCTTGTTTTTCATGGCCTTGATCAAAGCCGAACTTTTACTGCAAAAGCCCACGAAGGCCTTCAACTGGTTGCCGGCATTAATCTTCATGGCTGCGGTAAATTCAAAAACAGTCTTGTAACCGCACGTCGAAAAATTGAAGCCCATGATTTGAAACATACCCCAGGAGGCCGACATCAAGGCCGCTTCCTGGTCCAGGCCAAACGCGGTGGCCATGGTTTCCCAGGCTTTGGTCTGATCCTTGTTATTGGCCTGCCACTGGGGCCCGGCTTTTTTCAAATAGGGGTAGGACAACAACGGGTGCGTCTGATCGTATTTGTGTTTGGTGTACTTGCGAAACAGATGGCCCTCAAAGGCGATCACCGGCAACTTGGCTGGACCAAAACCGGAACGCCCGCCCGACTCCACCGTGGCAAATGCCTTGATGATATTCACCGAGATACCGTTGCCCAGCTGGGTGGCGGCGCTCTGAAAGTCCTTGTCAGTAAGGGTCATGCCCCCGTCGCACGTGGCTTGGAGCACCATCTGCCGGTTGCGCCGCTCGGCTTCGATGACTGCGCGCATACGGTCCAGGTAGTGATTGACCGTGGCCTGGATCATCTCCGAATTGGCATTGCCAAAACCGCCGAGGAAACTTGGGATACGTAGCGCCGGATTGACCTTGACCGGCACCTTGATCGCTTCTTCGATCAGGCTGTTGAACGTGCGGCCGGTCGGGTCGATGACGCCATCGGGATGGGCGTACTTGAGCTGGCGGAACTGATACTGGCTGATGCACTGCACCAACTGGCCGTCACACTTGCCGTTCTCATTCAGCGCAAAGCCCATCTTGGGAATAATCAGGTTAAATAAGTACTGGATACATTGAACGTCAGCGGGCAAGTTGCGTGCCTTGCCTGGGGCACCGACCGAAGCACTGATAAGACGGGGCAATCCTTGCACGCTTTGCATGACACGCATCCTTATTAGTTATTGAGGATGGCAAGCAAGGGCCATCACTTTAATATCATCCGTGCATCACAGTCATATATTGAAACATGTGGCGCACGAAAACTAACAAGCCGTTTTATGGTTGTCCAGAGAGGGTTTTGAAAGTTGTGAAATGGCCATCACCCGCTGCGGGGTAAAAGACAGGCAGGCGATCAAACAAGCATTCTGATGTGGCGAAAAGCGGTTCAAACAGGAGGGGGTGCTGCAAGAAGAGCGTTATGGAGGCAACCCCACCAGCCACACCCCGGCACACAATGTTCCCGCTGTGGCTGCTGCCTTCCGGCTCTGACCAGGTTCACGGGTAATCGTTGCGGGGGGACCGATGGAGTCACCATAACGACACTCGCCTCTCGGCAAGCCGCGCCATTGTACCGATCTCATCGGAAGTTACAACCGTTGGTTCCGGAATAAAAAATGTTGGGGTTCAAGCACTTGCCTGCGGGTGAGTTATTGCGCCTGCAACACCTCGTCCGCCTTGCCACCCTCTTGCTGAATCAGCAGGTGAATAAAGTGCAACTTGGCAATCACCGCCGGAGGCAGGACAAAAGGATAGAAATCCGGCTGCCCCATGCTCCGCGACAATTCGTTGAGCATGCTGGCCAATTCGATCCACGCGTTGACGAACGACAGAAACGCCGCGCCGCCCGGATGCTCGGGATCGTAGAGGGTGCTCAGGGGAAACGGCTGGTAGTCCAGGTCCATCTCCCGCGCGCTCATGCCAAACCCCAGGGCCGTATCCACCGCGTCCATCATGTGCAGGTAATGGGCCCAGGTTTCCGCCCAGTCTTCCCAGGGATGCATGGTGGCGTAGGCACTAACACAGGTTTGCTGCCAATCCGGGCGGGGGCCGTTTTGATAGTGCTGCTCGAGGGCCTCGGCATAACTGGCGCGCTCGTCACCGAACAGGCGGCGGAACGACTCCAGCCAGTGGCTGTTAGCGATCAGGCGATCCCAGTAGTAGTGACCGACTTCGTGGCGAAAGTGGCCGAGCAAGGTACGGTAAGGCTCGCGCATCTGCACCCGGACTTTTTCGCGGTGGGCGTCGTCGGCTTCTTTGATATCGAGCGTGATCAGGCCGTTGGCGTGGCCGGTGGTCGGTGCCTTGCCTTCCAGGTCGATACCGACAAAATCGAAGGCCAGACCGCTGTCTTCATCGACGCTCTTGGGAATCACCTGTAAGCCCAGGCTAATCAATTGTGCCACCAGCCGTCGCTTGGCGATTTCCACCTTGCGCCAGCGCTCTGGATTTTCAGGGGTCGACAGGTCGGGGATCGTGCGGTTCAGGCTGCAAGCGACACACAAGGTCTGGCCGTTGTCCGCCGGCAGCAGCCAGTTGCAGGCGGCCGGGGTATCCAGGTTGGCGCAACGGCGAAACAATCCTGCCTCAGGATCGGCATCCAACTGCCAAGTCTCGACGTAAGGTCCAGGCTGCAAGGAAGAAAGCCGGCTGTGCTCCGGCTGATAACCGAGCATCGCCGAGCAGGCCAGGCACTGGCTGTTGCGAAAGAACAGCGACTGACCGCAGTGGCATTGCCACACTTTGCTGTTACGCGAAGACTCGGCCATGAATGGTGCGGCAATGCGCGAACTGAGTTGTTCGAAGAAGCGGTACATGGCGATCTCTCCTTGGCATACATACCCGTAGCAGTTGTCGAGCGCCAGCGAGGCTACGTCGGGCGCACCGCCGGCCTCAAGCATGCCGACACAACACATCAATGTCCCCGACGCAGCCTCGCTGGCGCTCGACAGCTGCTACGGGAAACGAGTGTAGATACCCTCAAGGGATCGTTCCCTCTGGATCAGACCGTGATGTTGTGCTTGGCCAAAAAGGCCACGAACGCCTCTTCGTCCAGCACTTTCAACCCAAGCTCGCTGGCCTTGGCCAACTTCGAACCCGCACCCGGCCCCGCCACCACGCAGTGGGTTTTTGCCGACACCGAACCCGCCACCTTGGCGCCGAGGCTTTCGAGCTTTTCCTTGGCAACATCGCGGCTCATCAGTTCCAGGGAGCCGGTGAGCACCCACGTATGACCAGCCTCAGGCAAGCCTTCGACCACCTTCTTCTCGCTCTGCCAGTGCATGCCGAAGCCCTTGAGCTGCAGCTCAATGGCCAGCGCGCGCTTGGCGTTTTCTTCGTTGTCGAAGAAATCCCGCACCGCCTTGGCTTGCTTCTCCGGCAACGCCTGGCGCATGTCGAGCCAATCAGCCTGGATCACGCCTTCCAGGGAGCCAAACTTGTCCGCCAGCTTCTGCGCAGCGCCCGGCCCCACCGAAGGCACATGCAGCTTGTCCAGCAAGCCGCCCAAGGTGGTGCTGGCGGCGAACTCGGCGCTCAGGTCACCCTGCTCCTGCAGCTCCAGCCCGCACTCGTCTTTGGACAGCAGCGCGCCAATCACTTCCTGGTTATGGCCGTCCTCAAAGAAGCTATGGATCTCATGCGCCACTTCCAGCCCGACATCCGGCAAGTACGTCAGCACTTCCGGCAACGCCTGTTGCACCCGCTCCAGGGACGCCAGGGAGCGCGCCAGGACCTTGGCGGTTTCCTCCCCCACATCGGGAATGCCAAGGGCGTAGATAAACCGCGCCAGGGTCGGGGTCTTGCTGTTTTCGATAGCCGCGATCAGCTTTTTGCTGGAGACGTCGGCGAAGCCTTCCAGATCGATGATCTGCTCGTACTTGAGCGTGTAGAGATCCGCCGGCGAGCCGATGAGTTTTTCATCCACCAACTGCTCAATGGTCTTGTCGCCCAGGCCGTCGATGTCCATGGCGCGACGCGAGACGAAGTGGATGATCGCCTGCTTGAGCTGGGCACCACAGGCCAGTCGACCGACGCAGCGGTACACCGCGCCTTCGCTGACGGTTTCCTTGCCCTTGCTGCGCTTGACCAGTTGGGTGCGCTCGACATGGGAGCCGCACACCGGGCAGTTCTCGGGAATCTGCACCGCCCGGGCGTTTTCCGGACGACGCTCGAGCACCACCGACACCACCTGCGGAATCACGTCACCCGCACGGCGAATGATCACGGTGTCGCCGATCATCAGGCCCAGGCGCGCCACTTCGTCCATGTTATGCAAGGTCGCATTGGACACCGTCACACCCGCGACCTTGACTGGTTTCAGACGCGCTACGGGCGTGACCGCGCCGGTACGGCCAACCTGGAATTCAACGTCCAACAGTTCGGTGAGTTCTTCCATGGCGGGGAATTTATGGGCAATCGCCCAACGCGGTTCGCGGGCACGGAAACCCAGCTCTCGCTGGGAGGCGATGCTATTGACCTTGAACACCACACCGTCGATTTCATAGGGCAAGGCGTTACGCCGTTCGCCGATATCGCGGTAGTAGTCGAGGCAATCCTGAATACCCTTGGCCAGCTTCAATTCGTGGCTGATGGGCATGCCCCACTGTTTCAACTGCTGCAGGTTGCCAATGTGGGTGTCACTGATATCAGTGGTCACACCGTAGCAGCAGAACTCCAGCGGGCGGCTGGCGGTAATCTTCGAATCCAGTTGGCGCAGGCTACCGGCAGCGGCATTGCGCGGGTTAGCGAAGGTCTTGCCGCCGACTTCCAGCTGTGTGGCGTTGAGCCGCTCGAAACCGGCCTTGGACATGAATACTTCACCGCGCACTTCCAGGGTCGCCGGCCAGCCAGTGCCTTGCAGCTTGAGCGGGATATTGCGCACGGTGCGCACGTTGACACTGATGTCTTCGCCGGTAGTACCGTCGCCGCGGGTTGCACCGCGTACCAACTCACCGTCCTGATACAGCAGACTGACCGCCAGGCCATCGAGTTTTGGCTCACAGCTGTATTCCACTGCTGCGCCACCACCAAACAGATCGCCCACCGGCAGGTCCAGTCCTTCGGTCACCCGGCGATCAAACTCCAGCATGGTGGTTTCATCAAACGCGTTACCCAGGCTGAGCATCGGGATCTCGTGACGTACCTGAGTGAAAGCCGACAACGCCGCACTGCCAACCCGCTGAGTCGGCGAGTCGCGGGTGACCAGCTCCGGATGTTCGGCTTCCAGGGCCTTGAGCTCATGGAACAACCGATCGTACTCGGCGTCCGGAATGCTCGGCTCGTCGAGGACGTGGTAACGGTAGTTGTGCTGATCCAGTTCAGCGCGCAGTTCGAGAATGCGGGTGTGAGCGGCGGTCATGGGTGTTCTCTCATAAAGCAAAAGAGCAGCCGAAGCTGCTCAATATGTTAGTGCACGTATTCTACAGGCAACGCTTAAGATCGAACCTCAGCGCTTCTGTGTCAGGGCGCGACGCTCGAACTCCACAATACGCTGACGGTAGTGTTCGATCGTCTGGGCGGTGAGGACGCTGCGTTGATCGTCCTTGAGCTCGCCGTTGAGCTCCTGGGACAACTTGCGAGCCGCCGCCACCATGACGTCGAACGCCTGTTTCGGATGACGCGGGCCTGGCAGGCCAAGGAAGAAGCTGACAGCCGGGGTGCTGAAATGGTCGATGTCGTCCAGGTCAAAGATGCCTGGCTTGACCGCGTTGGCCATGGAGAACAGCACTTCACCGTTGCCGGCCATGCTTTCGTGCCGGTGGAAAATATCCATCTCGCCAAAACGCAGGCCGCTTTCGAGGATGTTCTGCAACAGCGCCGGGCCCTTGAAGCCGGCGGCGTCGCGGCAGATCACACTGATCACCAGCACTTCTTCAGCGGCAGGTTGATCCTTGGTGGATTCACGCGGGGCGCTCTTGGCCGGGCTTTCGTCCGGGAAGTCATCATCACGGCTGCTGAAGCTCGGGCCGTCTTCCAGGTCGAGGTTCAGGTCACCCTGGGAAGGTTCGCTGGCAGCACGCTTGCCACGCTTTCCCGACGGCTCGCGGGCTTCACGCACCGGCGCGCTCATCGACGGCAGGTCATGCTCGTCCAGTTGCGGTTCCTTATGGGTATCCAGGACACGGGGTGGCCCCAGCAGCTCGGCACTGCCGTCGTCGTCCGGTAAATTGGACAGGTTGCGGTCCAGGCGAAATTTCAACTTGCCCTTGCCACCGCGCATACGGCGCCAGCCATCAAAAAGAATACCGGCAATGACAATGATGCCGATGACGATCAGCCACTCGCGCAGACCGATTTCCATGTAATCCCGTGCCTCTAATAAAAAATGCTGAAAAATAAGGGGTTTAGCACCGTGCAAACCGCTTTAAAACGTGGCGCCAACTCTATGTTCTGAATGACGTTTTGCCCACGCATACGAAAATTTGACATTAAACTAGCACGACCAAAGATAACTTTACACCGTCTGTCAAAATGCCTTGAACAAATATGTCCATTGGCTATCTTCCCACGACCGGTAAAACACCTTACATCCTGCTGAAAAATCCCTTTCAAAGCGCGACTTAAGATTCCACCATCGCCATCGCTTCTTCGACATCCACCGCCACCAAACGCGAACATCCCGGTTCGTGCATCGTCACCCCCATCAACTGATCGGCCATTTCCATGGCGATCTTATTGTGGGTGATGTAGATGAACTGCACCGTCTGGGACATCTCTTTAACCAGTCGGGCATACCGTCCAACGTTAGCGTCATCCAGCGGGGCGTCAACTTCGTCGAGCATGCAGAACGGCGCCGGGTTCAATTTGAAGATGGCAAATACCAGGGCCAATGCCGTCAGGGCCTTTTCGCCACCGGACAACAAATGGATGGTGCTGTTCTTCTTGCCCGGGGGCCGCGCCATGATCGTCACCCCTGTATCGAGTAGATCTTCGCCCGTCAGTTCCAAGTAAGCGCTGCCACCACCGAAAACTTTCGGGAATAACGCCTGTAAACCGCCATTAATCTGATCAAAGGTATCTTTGAAACGATTACGGGTTTCTTTGTCGATCTTGCGAATAACGTTTTCCAGCGTGTCCAGGGCTTCCACCAGATCGGCGTCCTGGGCGTCCAGATAACGTTTGCGCTCGGACTGCTGCTGATACTCATCAATAGCCGCGAGGTTGATCGCACCCAGTCGTTGAATACGCGCGGCAATCCGCTCAAGTTCTTCTTCGGCTTCTTTCTCGTTGGCCTGGGCGGTCAAGGTATTGAGTACGCCGTGCAAGTCGTAGCCGTCTTCCAGTAACTGGTCCTGCAAGGTTTTACGGCGCACCGTCAGTGCTTGCCATTCCATACGCTGCTGTTCGAGCTGGCCACGGATCAGTTGCGATTGCTGCTCGGCCTGAGTCCGACGTTTTTCGGCATCGCGCAGTTCGCGGTCGGCATCTTCCAGGGCAATTTGTGCCGTCTTGAGTTCGACGTCGACGGTCATGCGCTTGTCGAGCAACTCTTCAAGCTTGAGCCGCAACTCTTCCAGCGGGGCTTCGCCCTCCTCCAGATTGAGGCTCAGTTGCTCACGCTTCTCGGTCAGCCGTTCGGATTGCATCTCCAGGCGTTCAAGGGCCTGGCGCGTGGAATCGTGCTGCGCCTTGAGCGAACCCAGGCGCACCGCCAATTGGTGGGCGTGATCCTTGTGCTGACGGGCTTCCTGACGCACTCGATCCAGGCGCTCGCGCAAACTGTCGCGCTGGGCCAACAGCAACTCGCGCTGCTCTGTGTCCAGGGCCATGCTGTCGAGGGCTTCTTGCAATTGCAGGCGCGCTTCGCCGACTTGTTCGTGCTCCAGGGCGCGCTGTTCGCCCATCTCCGCCACTTCTTCATCAAGGCGGGTACGGCGCAAGGTCAACTGTTCGACCTTGGCCTTGCTCGCCGACAACTGGGCTTTTAATTCACCTTGCTGACGCGCTTCGTCCTGCAACAGCCGGCGCAGGTGTTCACGGCCGGTCTCTTGCTGGCGCTGGGTAGCGCGCAGGGTTTGCAATTGGGTTT
Source organism: Pseudomonas spelaei (assembly GCF_009724245.1). Lineage (GTDB taxonomy): Bacteria > Pseudomonadota > Gammaproteobacteria > Pseudomonadales > Pseudomonadaceae > Aquipseudomonas > Aquipseudomonas spelaei. The sequence goes on from NZ_WNNK01000007.1 coordinate 102,798, forward strand.
CCAAGGCTTCGAGGGTGGCTTCGCGTTCTTCACGTTCGGCGCTCAGGTTGACGATTTCCTGACCACGCGCCAGCACGCCACTTTCCGCTTCACTGGCGCGACGTACCCGCAGGAAATGCCGGCCGACCCAGTAGCCGTCACGGCTGATCAGGCTTTCGCCGGCCGCCAATTGCCCACGCAGCACCAAGGCCTGCTCAAGGCTCTCCACCGGCTTGATTTGGCCTAGCCAGGGCGACAGGTCAATCGCCGCTTCAACCTTGTCCAGCAGACTGCCCGGCACCCGCACACCGTCCGCCGCCGGGCTGAGCAAGCGCAAATCGCCCTGGGCAAAACCGGCCAGGTCGAAACCGCCAAAATCATCCACCAGCACCGCTTGCAGGTCGGCACCCAGCACGGTTTCCACCGCCAGCTCCCAACCGGCCTCGACTTTCAAGCCTTCGGCCAGGCGCGGACGCTCGGCCAGATGTTGATCGCGCAGCCATTCAGCGGTGCCGGTGCCCGGATCCAGAGCCGCCTGCTGCAAGGCTTCCAGCGACGCCAAGCGACCGTTGAGCCGCTGCAAATCACCCTGAGCCTGCTGCTGCGCTTGACCGGCCTGTTGCAGCTGTTGACGCAGTTGCTCCAGGCGCTCGACTTGTTGTTCTTCGCTGGCCTCCAGCTCTTCAAGCGTCATTTCGCTCTCGGCCAGTTGCTCGCTCAGTTGCAGGATCGCCGCGTCCTCCGGATCGGCGGCGAGCAACACGCGCTCTTCTAGCAAGCGACGCTGACGCTCGGCCAAGCGTTCCATGCTGGTTTCCAACTGCTGGATGCGCGATTGCTGCACCTCAGCCTGGCGACGCGGCTCGGCGGAACGCAGGTTGAAAGCGTCCCACTGCTCTTGCCAGCCGTGCATGGTGGTTTCCGATTCTTCCAGGGCCGCAGCGGCTTCTTCGGCAGCGGCGCTGGTGACTTCCTGCTCGGGGGTGAGCATGTCCAGCTCTTCGCCGAGGGTCAGCAGCAAGGTGCGGTCGTGGCCCAGGTGAGATTCGGTTTCCAGGCGCGCGCGTTCCGCTTCTTTCAGATCGTCCTGCAACTGACGCAAGCGCTGCTGACCGTGTTGAATGCTCTGCTCGACCCGGGCGATATCACCGCCTACCGAATAGAAGCGCCCCTGCACCAGATTGAAGCGTTCGGACAGGTCGTGATGACCGTCCCGCAAGCGTTCGATACTGGCATCTGCGTTGCGCTGCTCGGCCACCAGGGCTTCGAAACTGATTTCCTGGGTACCGATGATCGCTTCACGCTGGCCGACCTGATCATTCAGGGCCTGCCAACGCAACGCCGACAGTTGCGCCTTGAGCTGGCGTTCTTCGCCCTTGTATTCCTGATACTTCTCGGCAGCCTGGGCCTGACGGTGCAGACGCTCGAGCTGGCGCTCCAGCTCTTCACGCAAGTCGGTCAGGCGGGCGAGGTTTTCATGGGTGCGGCGAATACGGTTTTCGGTCTCGCGGCGGCGTTCCTTGTACTTGGAGATGCCGGCCGCTTCTTCGATAAAGTTACGCAGGTCTTCGGGCTTGGCTTCAATCAGCTTGGAGATCATCCCCTGCTCGATGATCGAATAGCTGCGTGGGCCCAGGCCGGTGCCGAGGAAGATGTCGGTAATGTCCCGGCGTCGGCACTTGGTGCCGTTGAGGAAGTAGCTGTTCTGGCTGTCGCGGGTCACTTTGCGGCGGATGGAGATTTCCGCATAGGCGGCATACTCGCCGACCAGGGTACCGTCAGAGTTGTCGAACACCAGTTCGATGCTGGCCTGGCTCACCGGCTTGCGGCTGGTGGAACCGTTGAAGATGACGTCGGTCATCGACTCGCCACGCAGGTTTTTCGCAGAGCTCTCGCCCATCACCCAACGTACGGCGTCGATAATGTTCGACTTGCCGCAGCCATTGGGCCCTACCACCGCCGCCATATTACTGGGGAAGTTCACCGTGGTCGGGTCGACGAAGGATTTAAACCCCGCCAGCTTGATGCACTTGAGCCGCACGTTTAGGCAACCGCCAAGGCAGCGATAACCAGGGAACTGCTGCGCTGGCCGTAGGCCGAGAGCACCAGGCGAATCTGCGGCAGGTCACGGGCCAGTACGGCGGCGAGCAATTGCTCGAACAACGCCAGGTACTCGCTCATTTCCGCCTTGCGCTGATCCAGCGCCAGGTAATAGGCACGGTTCATCGCCGGTTGCAGGTTCTCGACGGTTTCCTGCAAATACGGGTTGTTGGCGAAGGGATAAGCCGCGCGCATCACGTTGAAGCTTTCTTCGACGAAGGCACGAATGTCCTGGCGCTCGAAATTACTCACCAGCCGCTGCTGAATCTGCACGAACGGCGCCATGTCGGTCTGGGTTTTCCAGCCTTCGGCCACCGAGTTGCCCAGCAGGATGTACAACTCGGACATCAGCGTACACAGGCTCTGCACCTTATGGGCGGTGAGTTCGGTGACGTGGGCACCACGGCGCGGCAGGATCGCAATCAGGTGCCGCCGCTCAAGGATCAGCAGGGCTTCGCGCACGGAGCCGCGGCTGACATTGAGCGCCAGCGTGACCTTCTGCTCCTGGATCCGCTCCCCAGGCTTGAGGTCGCCGCGAATGATACGTTCGGCGAGGTGGTGAGCGATTTGCTCGGCAAGACTATCCGGCGCCTTGAACGTCATGTTTTCCCTTCAAAATCTTCTATCGGTACGAGCGCGGCAGTGTAGCGCACTTGCAGGTTGATGGCGCAGGGCCCACCAGCCGGAATTTGGCATGAAATAAGCAGCCGTTAAAACCCATAAGCCCCCCAAAACGTCGGTTCCAAAGATCTGGACCATAATTAAAGAGGTTGAAATCGCAATTTCTTGACCTTCCGGTCAGAAAATCGTTGACCGAAAAGTCAGACATGACTAGATTCGGCGCAAAGCGGTTAACAACAATAATGAGTCTGCGAGGCCTTCCGTGATCCAGTTTTTACTTAACCAGGAACTCCGTAGCGAGCACGCCCTGGACCCCAACCTGACCGTGCTCAACTACCTGCGCGAGCACCTGGGCAAATCCGGCACCAAGGAAGGCTGCGCCAGCGGCGATTGCGGTGCCTGCACCGTGGTGGTGGGTGAGTTGCATGCCGATGATCAGGGCCGTGAGCAGATTCGCTATCGCAGCCTCAACTCGTGCCTGACCTTTGTGTCGTCCCTGCACGGCAAACAACTGATCAGCGTCGAAGACCTCAAGCATCAGGGCGAACTGCACAGCGTGCAAAAAGCCATGGTCGAATGCCACGGCTCGCAGTGCGGCTTCTGCACCCCAGGCTTTGTGATGTCGCTGTTCGCCCTGCAAAAGAACAGCGAGGCGCCCGACAGCCACAAGGCCCACGAAGCCCTGGCCGGCAACCTCTGCCGTTGCACCGGCTACCGCCCGATTCTCGCCGCCGCCGAACAAGCCTGCTGCAACAAGCCCCAGGACCAGTTCGACAGCCGTGAAGCCGAGACCATCGCCCGCCTCAAGGCCATTGCCCCAACGCAAACCGGTGAGTTGAACAGCGGCGACAAACGCTGCCTGGTACCGCTGACGGTCGCCGACCTGGCCGACCTCTATGACGCCTATCCTCAAGCCCGGCTGCTGGCCGGCGGCACCGACCTGGCACTGGAAGTGACCCAGTTCCACCGCGTACTGCCGGTGATGATTTACGTCGGCAATATCGAAGAGATGAAGCGTGTCGAGACCTTCCAGGACCGCCTGGAAATCGGTGCCGCCACCTCGCTGTCCGACTGCTACACCGCCTTGAACAAGGAATACCCGGACTTCGGCGACCTGCTGCACCGCTTCGCCTCCCTGCAGATTCGCAACCAGGGCACGTTGGGCGGCAATATCGGCAACGCCTCGCCTATCGGTGACTCGCCGCCGCTGCTGATCGCCCTGGGCGCGCACATCGTCCTGTGCAAAGGCAACACCCGCCGCACCCTGGCCCTGGAAGACTACTTCATCGATTACCGCGTCACGGCCCGCCAGGACAGCGAGTTTATCGAGAAGATCATCGTGCCCAAGGGCCAGAAGCTGTTCCGGGCCTACAAGGTCTCCAAGCGCCTGGACGACGATATTTCTGCCGTCTGCGCGGCCTTCAATCTGAAGGTTGATAACGGTGTCATCAGTGATGCCCGTGTCGCCTTCGGTGGCATGGCGGCTACGCCAAAACGCGCAAAACATTGCGAAGCGGTCCTGACAGGCGCGACCTGGAATTCAGCCACGGTGGAAAAAGCCTGCGCAGCCCTGGCCGAGGATTTCACCCCGCTGTCGGACTTCCGCGCCAGCAAGGAATACCGCCTGCTCAGCGCGCAAAACCTGCTGCGCAAATACTTCATCGAACTGCAAACGCCGCACATCGAGACTCGGGTGACCGCTTATGTCTAACCATCACGCAGTGGAAAAAACCCAGGCCGAACTCGCCGAGCTGTTTGCCAGGGACCTGACCTCCGGCGTCGGCCGCAGCGTCAAGCACGACAGCGCCGCCAAGCACGTATCGGGTGAGGCACAGTACATCGATGACCGCCTGGAATTCCCCAACCAATTGCACCTGTATGCGCGCATGTCCGACCGCGCCCACGCGAAAATCATCAGCATCGACACCGCGCCCTGCTACGCCTTTGAAGGCGTGCGTATCGTCATTACCCACGAAGATGTACCGGGCCTGAAAGACATTGGCCCACTGATGCCCGGCGACCCGTTGCTGGCCATCGATACCGTGCAGTTCGTCGGCCAGGTCGTGCTGGCCGTCGCCGCCCGCGACCTGGAAACCGCCCGTAAAGCCGCCATGGCCGCCGTGATCGAATACGAAGACCTGGAGCCGGTGCTGGATGTGGTCGAGGCCTTTCGCAAAAAACATTTCGTGCTGGACAGCCACACCCACCAACGCGGTGATGCGGCGAGCGCGCTGGCGACAGCGAAGCATCGTATCCAGGGCACCCTGCACATCGGCGGCCAGGAACATTTCTACCTGGAAACCCAGATTTCCTCGGTGATGCCCACCGAAGACGGCGGCATGATCGTCTACTGCTCCACGCAGAACCCCACCGAAGTGCAGAAGCTGGTAGCCGAAGTACTCGACGTATCGATGAACAAAATCGTCGTCGACATGCGCCGTATGGGCGGCGGTTTCGGCGGCAAGGAAACCCAGGCGGCAAGCCCTGCATGCTTGTGCGCGGTGGTCGCGCGCCTTACCGGCCAGCCGACCAAAATGCGCCTGCCGCGGGTCGAAGACATGCTGATGACCGGCAAGCGTCACCCCTTCTACATCGAATACGACGTGGGCTTTGATGACAGCGGGCGCCTGCACGGGATCAATCTGGAATTGGCCGGTAACTGCGGCTGCTCACCGGACCTGTCGAACTCGATTGTCGATCGCGCCATGTTCCACGCCGACAACGCCTATTACCTGGGCGATGCCACGGTCAATGGCCATCGCTGCAAGACCAACACCGCGTCCAACACTGCTTATCGTGGCTTCGGCGGCCCCCAAGGGATGGTCGCCATCGAGGAAGTGATGGATGCCATCGCGCGCCACTTAGGCCAAGACCCGCTGGCGGTACGCAAGGCCAACTACTACGGCAAGACCGAGCGCAACGTCACCCACTACTACCAGACGGTCGAGCACAACATGCTCGAAGAGATGACCGCCGAACTGGAAGCCAGCAGCCAATATGTCGAACGGCGCGAAGCGATTCGTCGCTACAACGCAGGCAGCCCGATCCTGAAAAAAGGCCTGGCGCTGACACCCGTAAAATTCGGCATTTCCTTCACCGCCAGCTTCCTCAACCAGGCCGGTGCACTGATCCACATCTACACCGACGGCAGCATCCACCTGAACCACGGCGGCACCGAGATGGGCCAAGGGCTGAACATCAAGGTGGCGCAGGTGGTCGCCGAGATATTCCAGGTGGAAACCGACCGGGTACAGATCACCGCCACCAACACCGACAAAGTGCCGAACACCTCGCCGACCGCCGCCTCCAGCGGTGCTGACCTGAACGGCAAGGCCGCGCAGAATGCCGCCGAAATCATCAAGCAGCGCCTGGTGGAGTTTGCCGCGCGCAAGTACGAAGTCAGTGAAGCCGACGTGGAATTCCACAACGGCCACGTACGGGTCCGTGACCATATCCTGACGTTTGAAGCGCTGATCCAGCAGGCGTATTTCGCCCAGGTGTCGCTGTCCAGTACCGGTTTCTACAAGACCCCGAAAATCTTCTACGACCGCAGCCAGGCGCGCGGGCGGCCGTTCTACTACTTCGCCTTCGGCGCGGCCTGTTGCGAAGTGATCGTCGACACCCTGACCGGTGAATACAAGATGCTGCGCACCGACATCCTCCACGACGTGGGCGCCTCGCTGAACCCGGCCATCGATATCGGCCAGGTCGAGGGCGGCTTCATCCAGGGCATGGGCTGGCTGACCATGGAAGAGCTGGTGTGGAACGCCAAGGGCAAGCTGATGACCAACGGGCCGGCCAGCTACAAGATCCCGGCCGTGGCGGACATGCCGCTGGATTTGCGGGTGAAACTGGTGGAGAACCGCAAGAACCCGGAAGACACGGTGTTCCATTCCAAAGCGGTGGGCGAACCGCCGTTCATGCTCGGCATTGCGTCCTGGTGTGCGATCAAGGATGCCGTGGCCAGCCTCGGTGACTACCGCCATCAGCCGAAGATTGATGCACCGGCGACACCGGAGCGGGTGTTGTGGGGCTGTGAGCAGATGCGGCAGCTGAGCACGGCAAAGGCTGTGAAACCTGAAACCGAACTGGCTTCGCTTTAGACCGAGGTGCTGCCATCGCGGGCAAGCCCGGCTTCCACATTTTGATCTGCGAACCCAATCAAATGTGGGAGCTGGCTTGCCTGCGATAGCGCACTGCCAGACACCACAAGAGGTGACTATGAACAACTGGATCAGCGCCCTCGCCGACCTGCAAACCCAGGGTGAACCCTGCGTGCTGGTGACCATCATCGAAGAGCTCGGCTCCACGCCGCGCAATGCCGGTTCGAAGATGGTCATCAGCACCCACCAGGCCTTCGACACCATCGGTGGCGGGCACCTGGAGTACAAGGCGATGCAGATCGCCCGGGACATGCTCGTCCGCGGCCAGCAAAACACTCACCTGGAGCGCTTCAGCCTCGGCGCCAGCCTGGGCCAGTGCTGCGGCGGCGTCACGGTGTTGCTGTTCGAACCGATGGGCCAGGTCCAGGCGCAGATTGCCGTGTTCGGTGCCGGCCATGTCGGCCGCGCCCTGGTGCCGTTATTGGCCAGCCTGCCCTGCCGCGTGCGCTGGATCGATTCCCGGGAACAGGAATTCCCGGAGCAGATCCCTCAGGGCGTGCGTAAAATCGTCAGCGAAGAACCGGTGGATGAAATCGACAACTTGCCGGTGGGCAGTTACTGCATCGTTATGACCCACAACCATGCCCTGGACCTGGAATTGACTGCCGCGCTGCTCAAGCGCAATGACTTCGCCTACTTCGGCCTGATCGGCTCGAAGACCAAGCGCGTCAAGTTCGAACACCGCCTGCGGGACCGCGGCTTCGACGCCGTACAACTGCAACGCATGCGTTGCCCGATGGGTATCACTGAGGTCAAAGGCAAATTGCCTGTGGAGATCGCGATCTCCATCGCCGGTGAAATCATCGCCACCTATAACGCCAATTTCGGCCAGCACACCGCCAGCGCCGAACCCATTGCCAAACTGCTGCCGGCCTCGCGCCGCAGTCAAGCCACGAACTGAGACGACCATGCCTTTGACTCGCAAAGCCTACCGTGCCGCCATCCTGCACAGCATCGCCGACCCCGCTGAAGTAGGCATTGAAGCCTCCTATGAGTATTTTGAAGACGGCCTGCTGATCATCGAGAACGGCCAGATCAGCGCCCTGGGCCATGCCAGCGAACTGCTCGCCAGCCTGGCGTCCGACATCGAGGTCACCCATTACCAGGATGCGCTGATCACCCCCGGCCTGATCGACACCCATATCCACCTGCCGCAAACCGGCATGGTCGGCGCCTATGGCGAACAGTTGCTCGATTGGCTCAACACTTACACCTTCCCCTGTGAAAGCCAGTTCGCCGACAAGGCCCATGCCGAAGAAGTCGCGGATATTTTCATCAAGGAACTGCTGCGTAACGGCACCACCACCGCCCTGGTGTTTGGCAGCGTGCATCCACAGTCGGTGAATTCATTTTTCGAAGCGGCCGAGAAACTCGACCTGCGCATGATCGCCGGCAAGGTGATGATGGACCGCAACGCCCCGGACTATCTGACCGACACCGCCGAATCCGGCTACCAGGAAAGCAAGGCGCTGATCGAGCGCTGGCACGGCAAGGGCCGCTTGCACTACGCGGTGACGCCACGTTTCGCCCCCACCAGCACACCGGAACAACTGACCCTCGCCGGGCAATTGCTCGGGGAGTACCCGGACCTGTACATGCAGACTCACATCAGTGAAAACCTGCAGGAAGTGGAATGGGTCAAGGAGCTGTTCCCGGAGCGCAGCGGTTACCTGGACGTGTACGACCATTACAAATTGTTGGGGGAACGTTCGGTATTCGCCCACGGTGTACACCTGTGCGACGACGAATGCGCGCGCCTGGCAGAGGCAGGTTCGGCGGTAGCGTTCTGCCCGACTTCGAACTTCTTCCTCGGCAGCGGCTTGTTCAACTTGCCGATGGCGGAGAAGCACAAGCTCAATGTCGGCCTGGGCACTGACGTCGGCGGCGGCACCAGTTTCTCGCTCCTGCAAACACTGAACGAAGCCTACAAAGTGATGCAGTTGCAGGGTGCGCGGCTGAGCCCGTTCAAATCGTTGTACCTGGCGACCCTCGGCGGCGCTCGGGCGCTGCGGTTGGAAGACAAGATCGGTACGCTGCAACCAGGCACCGATGCGGACTTCCTGGTGCTGGACTACAACGCTACGCCACTGCTGAGCTATCGCTTGAAGCAGGCCAATAACATTGCCGAGACGTTGTTTGTATTGATGACGCTGGGGGATGATCGGGCGGTGTTGCAGACATATGCAGCGGGGCAACTCGTGCATCAACGCTGATTCAGCAGACGCCGCAAAACAAATGTGGGAGCTGGCTTGCCTGCGATGCAGACACCTCGGTCATTCAGTTGAACCGAGGTGATGCTATCGCAGGCAAGCCAGCTCCCACATTTTTGATCGGGGTTTACAGTTTTACAGACGACCGCCCCGGCTTCTTGGTCTGCAACAGATGCGAGAACACCGCATGCAGGTCATCCGACGCGCTTTCCTCATCGAGGTTGAGCTTGCTGTCGATGTGATCCATGTGGTGCATCATCAGGTTCACGGCCAACGTCGCATCCCGCGCCTCGATGGCGTCGATCAGTTGGGTGTGCTCATCGTAGGAGCAGTGGGAGCGGTTGCCACTTTCGTACTGGGCGATGATCAACGAAGTCTGGGACACCAGGCTGCGCTGGAAGCTGATCAGTGGTGCGTTCTTCGCCGCCTCGGCCAGCTTCAGGTGGAACTCGCCGGAAAGCCGGATACCGGCCCCGCGATCACCTCGGGAGAAGCTGTCACGCTCGTCATTGACCATCTGGCGCAACTCGGCCAACTGTTCGGCTGTGGCATGCTGCACCGCCAATTCAGTGATCGCACGTTCCACCAGACGCCGGGCGAGGAACACCTGGCGGGCCTCCTCGACACTCGGGCTGGCCACGACCGCACCACGATTGGGCCGCAGCAACACCACGCCTTCATGGGCCAGGCGCGACAATGCCCGGCGAATGATGGTGCGGCTCACGCCGAAGATTTCGCCCAGTGCTTCTTCACTCAATTTGGTACCGGGCGCCAGGCGTTGTTCAAGGATCGCCTCGAAGATATGCGCGTAGACGATATCGTCCTGGGTTCCACTGCGACCGGCCTTACCGGCTCGCGGCTGTTTCTTGAGGGGTTGCAACTGTTCGTTCATGGGCACTCGGGTCGGGAGAACGGCGGCGAATTGACGTTGACTGTAATACGGTATTGAGGGTCGCTGGCAAGTATCGCGTAAAAACAGAGCACATTGTACACAACCCGTTGCGCCAACACGACTGTACGGCTGTTTGCAGCGCCGGCTGTATTGCAATGAGTCGTTACGTTTGAGTTTAGGCTTGAATCTGACAATAAGCCCCAGGCACAAAGGAACACTGCCCCATGACCGACGCGACTCAGGCGCCACTGCGCCCACTGGCCGATACCTCGCCTTCGGCTATCGTCGCCGGCTTCATTGCCATGATGACCGGCTATACCAGCTCCCTGGTACTGATGTTCCAGGCCGGACAGGCCGCCGGCCTGACCACGGCGCAGATTTCATCGTGGATCTGGGCGATTTCCATCGGCATGGCGGTGTGCAGCATCGGCCTGTCCCTGCGCTATCGCACGCCAATCACCATCGCCTGGTCTACACCCGGCGCAGCGCTGCTGATCACAAGTCTGGGCGGCGTGAGCTACGGTGAGGCCATCGGCGCCTACATCACCTGCGCGGTGCTGGTGACGATCTGCGGGCTCACCGGCAGCTTTGAAAAACTGGTCAAACGCATCCCGGCGTCCTTGGCGGCGGCGTTGCTGGCGGGGATTCTGTTCAAGATCGGCAGCGAAATCTTCGTCGCCGCACAACACCGAACAGCGCTGGTGCTGGGAATGTTCTTTACCTACCTGGTGGTCAAACGCCTGTCGCCGCGCTATGCGGTGCTGGCAGCGTTGCTGATCGGCACGGCCTTGTCCGGCCTGATGGGACTGCTGGATTTCAGTGGTTTCCACCTGGAAGTGGCGACCCCCGTGTGGACCACGCCGCACTTCTCCCTGGCCGCGACCATCAGCATCGGCATTCCGCTGTTCGTGGTGGCGATGACCTCGCAAAACATGCCGGGAATCGCGGTACTGCGGGCCGATGGCTACAACGTGCCGGCCTCGCCCCTGATCACCACCACCGGCCTGGCCTCGCTGGTGCTGGCGCCGTTCGGCTCCCACGGCATCAACCTGGCGGCCATCAGCGCGGCGATCTGCACCGGGCCCCATGCCCATGAGGATCGCAACAAGCGCTACACGGCGGCGGTCTGGTGCGGGATCTTCTACGCAATTGCCGGGGTATTTGGCGCCACCCTGGCGGCCTTGTTCGCGGCCCTGCCCAAGGAACTGGTGCTGTCGATTGCGGCACTGGCGTTGTTTGGCTCGATCATCAATGGCCTGAGTATTGCCATGAATGAGCCCAAGGAGCGTGAAGCAGCACTGATCACCTTTATGGTCACCGCGTCGGGGTTGACGTTGTTTTCCATCGGCTCGGCGTTCTGGGGGATTGTCGCGGGGGTGTTGACGCTGGTGATTCTGAACTGGCGCAAGGCCTGACTCTTTAAGACGCCATAACGAAAAAGCGACCCGGGCGGGTCGCTTTTTCATGACATCAGGCTACCGGATTGATCGGCTTTTCCGGGTACCAGACGTCCATCAGCGGGCTGGCTTCAACGCTTTTCAGCTCGCTACGGGCTTTGAGCCAGGCTTCAACAGCAACACGCTGTTCTTCGCTGACCGAGCCGCGCTTCTGCAGGCAAACCAGACCGTAGTCATCGCCGCCCACATAGCCGAGGCCATTAGCCTCCATCGCTTCTTTCAGGAATGCGTCGAGGAAAGCGTCGATAGCCTTGTCGTCCAAACCTTCGTTGAAATCCAGGTTCAGCTCGAAGCCCAGCTCTTGAAATTCATCAACGCACAGTTTTTTGCGCAGACGCTGGGAACGGTTAGTCGCCATGGAACAATCCTCATAAGTAATAACGGGCGGCACTTTAGCAGTTTAAGCAGGCCTTTGCCCGACTCTCTGGGATGGGCGGTGCATGGCGAGTAAAAAAAACCGCGATTAGCAGCTATCGTTCAGGCACAAGTGCATCAAGCTTGGGGCATAATGCCGACACTTTCGTGACCACTGAGGGATTTTTCTTATATACCCCTCGCCTTTTTTCACCCTACTCAGCAGCAGGGTTTCATTACTTATGATCAAATCTTTGCGTCCATTGTTGCTCGCCAGTGTTCTTCTTCCCCTGGCTTTCTCCGTCGCTGCCGCTCCCGTCAATACCAGTCTGCCCCCCAAAGTCCAGGAAGCCCTGCAGAAGGCCAAGTTGCAAAACAATGCCCTGTCCCTGGTGATGATTCCCCTCAACGGCCCAGGCACACCTACCGTGTTCAATGCCGATGTGTCGGTCAACCCGGCGTCGACCATGAAACTGGTCACCACCTACGCCGCCCTGGAAATGCTCGGCCCCAACCACCAGTGGAAAACCGAGTTCTACACCGACGGCACCCTGAGTGGCGGCGTGCTGCGCGGTAATCTGTACCTCAAGGGCGGTGGCGACCCCAAGCTGAACATGGAAAAACTCTGGCTGCTGATGCGTGACCTGCGGGCCAATGGCGTGCAGCAAGTCACCGGCGACCTGGTCCTGGACCGCAATTTCTTCGTCCAGCCGCAATTACCGGAATTCAACGACGACGGCAACGACGCCAACAAACCCTTCCTGGTCAAGCCGGATGCTCTGTTGGTCAACCTCAAGGCCTTGCGCTTTGTGGCCCGCAACGACTCGGGCAAGGTGTTGATTTCGGTGGAGCCACCGATTGCCAGCATTCATATCGACAATCAGGTCAAGGTGGTCAACAGCAAACAGTGCACGGGTGACGTTCGCTACAACCCAGTGACCGCCGCCGATGGCAGTGTCACGGTGACCGTCAATGGTCAATTGGGTGATGGCTGCAGCTCTCAGACCTATCTGTCCTTGCTGGACCACGCCACCTACACCGCCGGAGCGGTGCGAGCGATCTGGAAAGAACTGGGCGGCAGCATCCAGGGCCGCGACATCCAGGCCCCGGTGCCCAAGGACGCCAAGGTCCTGGCCCGTGCGTTCTCCCCGGACCTGGCGGAGATCATCCGCGATATCAACAAATACAGTAACAACACCATGGCCCAGCAGCTGTTCCTCAGCCTCGGCGCGCAATACCGCACCGATGCCGATGGCGACGATGCCAAGGCTGCCCAGCGTGTCGTGCGTCAGTGGCTGGCGAAAAAAGGCATCACCGCGCCGCATCTGGTGATGGAGAATGGTTCCGGCCTGTCCCGTGCCGAGCGTGTCAGCGCCCGGGAGATGGCGGCCATGCTACAAGCAGCCTGGAGAAGCCCGTATGCGGCTGAATACATCAGTTCGCTACCGATCTCCGGGATGGACGGCACCATGCGCAAACGCCTGAAAACCACAGCGTTGCGCGGTGAAGCTCATGTCAAGACCGGTACCCTGAACACGGTCCGGGCGATTGCCGGCTTCAGCCGCGACAACAACGGCAACACCTGGGCAGTAGTGGCGATTCTCAACGATCCGAAGCCGTGGGGCGCCTCATCGGTGCTGGACCAGGTGCTACTGGACCTGTATCGCCAGCCAAAGCTGGCAGTGGCTGCCCCGGTTCTGTAAGTCCTGTAGCCTTGCAGGGGCCTGGCTCCTGCAAGGCTGTCATCAAGCCGGTAACCGTTCCTCCTGCACCCGATCCCTGCCTGCCTGCTTGGCCGCATACACCCCCGAATCCGCGCGCAGCAACAAACTGTCTTCGCCTTCATCGACCCGCCAACTGGCAACCCCGAAGCTGGCTGTCACGGTACCCACGCGCTCCATTGGCGCGCTGCGCAACGCTTGCCACAGCTCCAACGCCAGGCTGCGAGCCTGAGCACCGTCAGTGTTGGGGCACAACACCATAAACTCCTCGCCCCCCAGGCGGCAGAACACATCAGTGCGACGCAAACGCTGGCCGATCCGCCGACACACCTCTTGCAACACGCCATCACCCACTGCGTGCCCATGCTGGTCATTGATGCGCTTGAAGTGATCAATATCGAACATGATCACCGCCAACGCTCCCGAGGTCCGCTTAACCCTGATCATCTCGGTCCGCAGGCGGTCCTGGAAGTAGCGTCGGTTATGAATCCCCGTCAGGGAGTCAGTGATGGACAGTGCCCGTAGCTCTTCCTCGACCCGCTTCAGGTCGGAAATATCAGACACATAGCCATGCCATAACGTACCGCCGCCCGGCAGCTCTTCCGGTGTGGCCTCGCCACGGACCCAGCGCAGCCCTCGTTGAGGCAATTGCACGCGGTACTCTTCACGCCAGTGACTCAATCGCAACGCTGACAAGCGGATAGACGCGCGGACCCGTTCGACGTCCTGGGGATGAATGCGTTCAAAAACTTGTTTCGCATCCAGCTGCAACAGCCCGGGTTCAAGTTCATAGATGTCACGAATGCCATCGCTGGCGTAGATAAATCGCCAGTTGTCCTGGGGCTCCAGCGTGAACTGAAAGATGCCGCCGGGAACATGGGCACTGAGTTTTTTCAACAATCGATCCCGCGCTGCCAGCGCCTCATAGGCACGTTTTTGCTCGGTGACATCCAGGCAGATCGCCAGGTGACCAATCCACAGGCCATGGTCATCCAGCAACGTCGTCGCCAGCATATTCACCGTTAACTGGCTGCCGTCCTTGCGCACCAGGGTCCACTCCCGGGCCTCATGTACAGGGTCACCGCCTTCCACCAACATCGCCTGACTCGGCGCGATGGGCTTGCCGAGTGCCTGGCTCAACTGCGCGGCTCGCGCTTCAAGCTCGGGGGCCAGGTGCAGGCTTTCGAGGGTCAAGTGGCCCACTGCCTGATCGGCCTCAAAACCCAGCATCTGCTCAGCCCCTGCATTGAAGGTATTGATGACCCCACGCAAGTCGGTGGCAATGATCGCCACCTGGGTAGCGGCGTTCAGCACACTGCGCAATTGGCCGTGGGCGCTGCGCAGCTCCTGCTCCCGTTGGCGCAACTGACCGGTGCGCTGCTCCACCAGCTTCAGGGCGCGCTGGCGTTGGCTGACCAACACGTAGAGCAAGGCGCTGAGCAACAAGCTAAGCAGGCTGCCCATGCTCAGGATGCCGATCACCGAAGAGTGATTGACACTCTCGAACACCTGGCTGGGGCGCAGCGTCAAGGCATAGACGTGATCACCCAGGGTCAATCGACGTGTCGCCTCCAGGCTGCTCCGGGCCAAGGCGTTGCTGGACTCGTAGAGCACCCGTTGCTGCGTATCGGAGGTGTCGACAATCTGTACCACAAGGTTATCCCGGTCCGGCTTGGGTAAACCGTCGGCCACTAACTGACGCATGCTGATCACTGCCATCACGTAACCGTAGGGCTCGCTTTGGGGCGTTTGCGCAGTGGCTGCGTGACTGACCGGCGCCACCAGCAAGACGCCCATGGCATAGGCCGGCTCCACGCCGACCAATTGCATGGGTTGAGAAACCGCCATCTTGCCTGTTTTTTGCGCCCGTTCGAGCGTCGAGCGACGCAGGGGCTGGGCCAACAGGTCAAACCCCAGGGGTGACCCAAGGAGACTTTGAGTCTGGCTGTACAGCACCGGCACATACTCATCGCGCTCAGTGGCTGGCACCAGCTCACCCGTCTCATTCAACTCACGAATGGCGAACGGAAAACCACGCTGGACGGTCGCCTGTTGTTCAAATGCCTTGCGTTGATCACGAAAAATTCGCGGCGCCCACGCATAGGCGCGAGTACGCAGCAGCAAGGGCTGTGCGAAACCATCGAACTCTGTGTGGGAAACCAAGTGGGAGTTGACGAAAAAACGCCGCAAGCTGCCCAGGCGTTGCTCCTGGTCTTCGAAACGCTCCTGAAGACGGCTGTAGCGTTCGTTGACCAGCAACTGAAACCGCTGGCGAACCTGCTGTTGATAGAGATCGGAGGCTGCCCACGCAGCAATGACCGTCAGCGCCACGCCTGCCAGAAACACCGCCAATGCCACCAGCCACGCCGACGCCTGCTCATTGATAAAGCCAAGGATTTTCGGGCGCACGGCATGCAGCGACATAGGCAACACTCAAAGCGCCAGTGTGCCGGGACGTCACTTTGGCTGGACCCTAAGTTATAGCCACAGGGGGTCGGTTTGACCAGCGCAAAAAAAGCCGCGAGCCCGGAATATTCCAGGCTCGCGGCTTCAGAGGGGTGCCGATCAGCGGGCGGTGATTTTCCAGGCCCGATGGATCTTGGCATTGCGCGCAAAATCCGGGTCGATGGTTTTATCGCTGATTTCCTCAACCGCATAACGCTGGCTGAGGTTGTCTTCCAGCTGGAACTTGCGGAAGTTGTTGGAGAAGTACAACACACCGCCCGGTGCCAGGCGGGCCATGGCCAGGTCAAGCAGCTGTACGTGGTCACGCTGCACGTCGAAGATGCCTTCCATGCGCTTGGAGTTGGAGAAAGTCGGCGGGTCGATGAAGATCATGTCGAACTCATCGCGACTCGCTTCCAGCCACGCCATCACGTCACCCTGCTCCAAACGGTTTTTATCCGAGAAACCGTTGAGGGAGAAGTTGCGGCGTGCCCAGTCAAGGTAGGTTTTCGACAAGTCGACGCTGGTGGTGCTGCGCGCGCCACCCTTGGCTGCGTGCACACTGGCGGTGGCGGTGTAGCAATACAGATTGAGGAAACGCTTGCCGGCTGCTTCTTTCTGGATGCGCATGCGCATTGGGCGGTGATCGAGGAACAGGCCGGTATCCAGATAATCCGTCAGGTTGACCAGCAGCTTCACGCCGCCCTCGCTGACCTCGGTGAACTTGCCCTGGGCGCTCTGACGCTCGTACTGCTTGGTGCCGCTCTGACGCTCGCGGCGCTTGACCACCACGCGGCTCTTGTCGATGCCCAGCGCCTGGGGAATCGCTGCCAGGGCGTCGAACATGCGCGCCGAGGCTTTTTCCGGATCGATGGATTTAGGTGCGGCGTATTCCTGGACGTGGACCCAATCGTGGTACAGGTCGATGGCCATGGAATATTCCGGCATGTCGGCATCGTAGACGCGGTAGCAATCGACGCCTTCACGCTTGGCCCACTTGCCCAACAGCTTCAGGTTTTTCTGCAAACGGTTGGCGAACATCTGCCCGCCTTCGCTCAAGCGTGCCTGCTCGACCACCGGAGCCGGTGCCGGCTTGATCGGGTTACCGTTCTTGTTGTACTGACGCTCTTGCGGCTCAGTCGGGGCCTGGTCGTAGGCCGCTTGCTCACGTTCTGCCTGACGCTGCTCAGGGGTACGACGCTCGCCCGTGACGAACTGATCCGGCGTGACCTTGATCAGCAGCAACTTGCACGGCAAAGCGCCGTTCCAGAACGAATACTGTTTGTGGCTGCGGATGCCCATGCGCTTGCCCAGGTCCGGGGCACCGGTGAATACCGCCGCCTCCCAACCCAGACAGGCCTGGCGCAAGCGCTCACCGAGGTTCTGGTAGAGGTACAACAGACTGGCTTCATCACCCAGACGCTCACCATAAGGTGGGTTGCAGATCACCAGGCCTTTCTGGTTCTGGTCCGGGCGCGGTTCGAAGGTGCCGACTTCGCCCTGATACACCTTGATCCAGTGGCTCAGACCAGCACGCTCGATGTTATTGCGAGCTGGCTGAATCAACCGTGGATCGGCCTCATAACCACGAACCCACAACGGCGGCTTGGCCATACCGATAGCGGCACGTTCGCTGGCCTCAGTGTGAAGCTTCTTCCACAGAGCCGGAACGTGGCCCAGCCAAGCGGTGAAGCCCCACTGCTCGCGGTTGAGGTTGGGGGCCATATCAGCGGCGATCATCGCGCCTTCCACCAGGAAGGTACCGACGCCACACATTGGGTCCGTGAGCGCGCCGCCTTCAGCGGCAAGGCGCGGCCAGCCGGAGCGAATCAGGATTGCCGCAGCCAGGTTTTCCTTGAGTGGTGCGGCGCCCTGCTGCAGGCGGTAACCGCGCTGGTGCAGGCTGTGGCCGGAGAGGTCGAGGGACAGGATCGCCTCGCCACGGTCCAGGCGCAGGTGAATGCGCAGGTCCGGGTTGATCTTGTCGATGGACGGGCGTTCGCCGGTCGGGGTGCGCAGCTTGTCGACAATCGCATCCTTGACCTTCAGCGCGCCGAAGTGAGTGTTGTCGATGCCCGAACCATGGCCGCTGAATTCCACCGCCAGGGTGCCGTCGGCAACCATGTGGTCTGCCCACTCGATGTCCAGCACGCCGTGGTAGAGGTCTTCGGCGTCCTTCATCGGGAAGCGCTTGAGCACCAGCAACACACGGTTGGCCAAGCGCGACCAAAGGCACAGGCGATAGGCGGTTTCCATGTCAGCCAGGCCGCGCACGGCCGAGGTGTGCTCGCGTGCTTCCTCAAGGCCAAGCCCGACGGCCTCCTCGATCAGCAGGCCTTCGAGGCCCTTGGGGCAAGTGAGGAAGAGTTCGTAACGATCCGACATGGGAATTCCAGGCTTTTCAGCAATAAGTGAACGGGCAACGCATCGCCGGCTCGGTTTTCAATCAAGCGCTTTTCTTGAAGAGCGCTCGTGTGGCACGAATGTGCCGTTCCACCCCGGCTGCTGGCCCTTTGAGCCTTTGTTGACGGGGCAGATCGTGTAGTTGATGCAACAAAAAGAAATATTCAGACCCTTCGTCGAATAATAACCGACTGCAACGGGCGGGCATTCTCACTAAAGGATTTAACTCATCCTCTTTGCAGGGCACATCATAGCTGGCTTTGCCCAATAAAAGGGGCGAAAAGCCACCCCAGCTTATGGCTATACCAGCATTATCGTTACGTCCTTATGACAAAACGATCATTGAATCCATGTGACCTATTGGTTAGAACTCAACACAGGTTGGCGTCGTAACGGCGCCGACACAGTGCTCGCCACGCCGGCAGCGAGCGCACCAACGGCAGAAAAACTCTGCCCGGCCTCGGACGAGGCCGAAGGATATCAAGACAGTCAACAAGTGAGGGAAACACCCTATGAGAAGACTTAAGCGTGATCCGTTGGAAAGAGCATTTTTACGCGGATATCAATATGGCGTTCATGGCAAATCCCGTGAGCTTTGCCCATTTACTCTACCGTCGGTACGCCAAGCCTGGATCAACGGCTGGCGAGAAGGACGCGGCGACAACTGGGACGGTATGACTGGCACTGCGGGAATCCACAGACTCAACGAACTTCACGCCGTCGGCTAATCAAGGGCATTTAATTCCGACACCATCACGAATACGTAACGACTTAACCACGCACGCCCCATCCGGGCGGCGGGCTTCGGCCCAGGGGCTCCTTCGAGGAGCCCTTTTTTATGCCACCTTTATTTTGGCAAGGCGGCTATGGCATCCACCGACTGGCGAATCAACGCCGGGCCCTTGTAGATAAAGCCGGAATACAACTGCACCAGGCTGGCCCCGGCAGCGATTTTCTCGGCTGCGTGCTTACCTTCAGTGATGCCACCCACGGCAATGATCGGCAAACGCCCTGCCAACTCAGCGGCCAGAACCCTGACGATATGGGTGTTCTGCTCGCGCAATGGCGCACCGGAAAGACCACCCGCCTCATCAGCGTGGGCCAGGCCTTCCACACCAGCACGGCTCAAGGTGGTATTGGTGGCAATGACCGCATCCATTCCTGAAGCCATCAGGGCCTGGGCAACCAGTACGGTTTCTTCATCGCTCATGTCCGGAGCAATCTTGATTGCCAGCGGAACCCGCTTGCCGTGACGCACGGCCAACTCTTCCCGGCGTTGGCGCAAGGCTTCGAGCAGTTGCTTGAGGGAGTCACCGAACTGCAGGCTGCGCAGGCCCGGGGTATTGGGCGAGCTGACATTGACCGTGACATAGCTGGCGTGAGCGTAGACCTTGTCCAGGCAGATCAGGTAATCATCCACGGCACGCTCCACCGGCGTGTCGAAGTTCTTGCCAATATTGATGCCCAGAATACCGTTGTACTTCGCCGCCTGAACCCGCGACAGCATGTGATCGAGCCCCAGGTTGTTGAAGCCCATCCGATTGATGATGGCTTCGGCTTCCGGCAGACGAAAAATCCGCGGCTTTGGATTGCCCGGTTGCGGTCGAGGCGTGACGGTGCCGATTTCGACAAAGCCGAAACCCAACTGCGCAAAGCCGTCGATAGCCGCACCGTTCTTGTCCAAACCGGCGGCCAGCCCTACCGGATTGGGAAAGTCGAGCCCCATCACTGACACCGGCATCTGGACCGGAGCCTTGCATACCAGGCCATTGAGCCCCAGGCGGCCACCTGCGCCGATCAGGTCCAGGGACAGATCGTGGGAGGTTTCCGGAGAGAGTTTGAACAACAGCTGGCGGGCCAGGGTATACATGGGCGGGTTTGACTCGGGTGGCGGCGAAAAGTGGCCGCGATTATAGCCGGGTGAAGGGTCCAGGCGAAGCACGGCGCACAGACAATCCGATCATCCGTTACGCAACGCCATCAACTCTTCATACCGCGCCCAGATTTTTTGTGCATAGCGGACACGCAATGCGTCACGTTGCGGCCCTGAGCCGGCACCCACATTGTAAGAACCCACCGCTGTCCAGTTGTAGCCAAACCGCTTGATAAAGTCGGCAAGAATCGATGCTCCCACGGCCACTGACAAGCAAGGCTCATTCAGCAACCGCTGTTCAGTAATCCCCTCCTTGAGCAACCGTGGCAGATGAATGCTGTTGATCTGCATCAACCCGATATCACGGGTGCCATTGTTGTTGCTGTAATTCATGGCGTCGGCTCGATAGCCAGACTCCACGGCCGCTATGGCCTGTAACAGCTCCGGCTCGAGGTCATATTGGCTGGCCACCTCGGCCCAGCAATATGCCTTGGCTTCGCTGGCCACGACCAGGGTTATCACCAGCCACCCTTTGCACCAGGCCCTTCTCAATTCAGGACTCCCAACGGCTCACCTGCCCACAGGTCGAACAGACGTGAACCATAGGGGATGTCGCAGGTACGCGATCAGCCACACACGCCACGTCTACCGGGCAGGTAAAGCGGTAGCCCCTGCCATAGATTGTCTTGATAAACCCCTTGTCGTCCCTCAGGTGTTTACGCAGTGAATAGATACAGCGGGTCAGTGACTCCTCGGCGACTTCGCCAGAGGGCCAGGCCCGTTCCAGCAAATGATCCTTGGTCACCAGCACACCGGCCGATGCAAGCAGCAAGCGCAACACCTGACACTCCTTGGGAGGTAACTGAATATCCGCACAAGCGCCTGTCAGCCTGCCATCGCCATGCAACGTCCAGCGGCCGAAAATCACGGACGCAGGTGCCATACCCTCAGCTACATCGTCCATTCAAACCTCTGTACTTACCAACCGATATTCGAGGCTCCCCGGTGCTCAGCACGGGTCTGCCAGACATTCAGCAACTATAGAAATCGCCCCGACGTTCTACCGTAGGCAAAAGCCCATAACCTGGAGAGTTACTGGACAAGACGTGTAAGACGTTTCCTCACAGTTCGGTTGAACGAAGAAACGCGCGCTTCACACGCTGATACTGGGATGGCGCCAAGGGTGGCGAATGCCCTGGCCCGATACTGATATCTCCCACAGCCTTGGCCTGGATCACAAACAAACGCACACCATTGGCTATCAGCCCGAACGCCGCGCCACGCGCTGCACCATTGGCAGCGCGCGGAAAATCACCGACCCACAACCGATCACCCTGGGTCACGCGCACCACGGTATTGATCCCGATATGCCCCACCGCTGCCAACGGTTTATCTCCATGGCGGGGCTTGCCCAACTGGCGACCATCCTCGATGGTGAGCAACATCTCGATTTCATTGGCCTCGGCAAAGCGCGGTAGAACACTGACCTGAGTACCGTAAGTAACCGGCTGCCACTCATCGCTGTCAGTCCCCGGCCGAGGTAGATAGAAGGTCTGGTTGTCATGAAAGACCGCCGGGACATTCTCCTGAGTCAGGATGACGGGCAGCGTCACCACTTTCGCCAGGCGCCGCCGCTCCAATGCCGTGATTCGGTTCATGAACGCGTTATCTTCAAGGGGTGCCAGAGCCCGAGTAGCAAAGGGCGCCACGTCCTCGGACTTAGACTTCTGGCGCACTTGCATGCCTATTTTCTTGAGCTCATCGCGGTCCACGTCTACCAGCCACAGCGACACTTCCACCAACCGCTTGGGCACATCCAGCTCTGCCACGAGGCTCTCGATAAAGCGTACCTGCTCCGGTTTCCCCTTGATCAACAGGCTGTTCGTGTCGGGATACGCCATTACCGCGATGTTCTTATCGGCCAGCAGCCCTGACGGTAACGGGGAGGTCTTCTTCTGTTCGCCAGCCAACAGTTTTTCGATCATCGAGGCCATGCCCGGTACGTTGACCTGCTGGTCTCCCATGGCGTACTGACGGTCGGCGACATGCGTGTTGAGTACCTGCACCACCCCGATTTTCTGTGTTCCCATGCGCAACTCTTCACGCTGCCGATCCATAAGCTGAGCCAGGCGTAATACCTGATCGACATAGTTCGCAGGCCCCGAAACATAAAACATTCGCGTCCCGCCCTCGCGCAAGGGATAGCGCGCCTCGCTGAGCCCTGAACGCCGCATGAACCCGCGCAGCATGTCGACCGAGATGTGGCGTAACGCAACCACCGAGCTTTTCGCCTCACTGGCGTCATAGAGGTGGAGCACCTGCCCGTCGCTGTACCAGATCAAGCCTTGCTGGAGCGCCGTAGCCTCCAAAGTCCGCTGTGCCGAGCCGAAATCGAACGTTCCGGAGATGTGCTTGCGAGCAATCGCCGGGCTGACAACAATGGGCTGACCCAATGACACCGACAACGCGGTAAAGAACGTGTGCAGGTTTTCATCCCGGGCCTGATAAACCTCGCCGAGGACCGGTGTGCTGCCCAGCATCAGCAGCCAACAGAGCCAACAACGTCGCAAGGACACGTGGCGGTAAATCGCTGCAAGTTGATCACGGTACACGACGGGTTTTCCTGCGTGGCCTGGCATGAAGAAGCGGCCATAGTGAAAGCCACTGAGCTTTCAATCCTGATTAAAAGTTGACGTTGCACCCAGTACTCGACGCCCGTGGCATGTGCCTTGCTTTGACTTGTTTATCACAGCCCTCTCCAACGACGGAGCAGGCTCAAGGACAAAGGCGTCGTTACCCTCCAGCGGCTTGCATAGCCACTTGAAGGAACGACGCTTTTTTGCTGAAAAAGGTAGGCATTGATGAGTGATTCGGCGGGCAATACCCAGGCGAGCAATCCCCTGGCCTGGGTCAACGGCAGTGATGCCCCGGAAAAGAGCAGTCTTGACCTGGGCTTCATGGCCTTGACCGACTGCGCCTCGTTGGTGGTCGCGGCCACCCAGGGCTTCGCCCAGCCCTATGGCTTGACCCTGAACCTCAAGCGTCAGTCGTCCTGGGCCAATTTGCGGGACAAACTGGTCAGCGGCGAATTGGATGCCGCCCACAGTCTGTATGGGCTGATCTACGCCGTGCATCTGGGCATTGGCGGTGTCGCCCCCACCGACATGGCGGTACTGATGGGCCTGAACCAAAATGGCCAAAGCATCAACCTGTCGCACGGCCTGCAGCAGCAGGGGGTGACCAGTCCTGAGGCGCTGGATCGCCACGTGCACCAAAGCCGAACAAAACTCACCTTCGCTCAGACCTTTCCCACAGGCACTCACGCCATGTGGCTGTATTACTGGCTGGCCAGCCAGGGCATCCACCCGTTGCACGATGTTGAGAGTGTGGTGGTGCCACCGCCGCAAATGGTCGCGCACCTGCAAGCCGGAAGAATTGATGGGTTTTGCGTCGGCGAGCCATGGTGCGCCAGTGCAGTGAAGCAAAACCAGGGCTTCACCCTGACCACCACCCAGACCATCTGGCCGGATCATCCGGAAAAAGTGCTCGGCTGCACTCAAGCCTTTGTCGAGCAATACCCCAACACCGCCCGCGTGCTGGTGATGGCAATTCTGGAGGCCAGTCGTTTTATCGAAGAAAGCCCTGAAAACCGTCGCTCCACGGCGCAACTGCTCAGCGCCCGGGACTACCTTGATGCCCCACTCGATTGCATCGAGCCGCGTCTGTTGGGGGACTATGACGACGGCCTGGGCAACCACTGGCAAGACCCTCATGCCCTACGCTTTCATGGCGACGGCGAGGTCAATCTGCCTTATCTGTCCGACGGCATGTGGTTCATGACCCAGTTCCGCCGCTGGGGCTTGTTGCGCGAAGACCCGGACTACCTCGGCGTCGCCCGTCGGGTGCAGCAACTGGAGGTCTATCGCGAGGCGGCAACCGCCGTGGGCGTCGCCGCCTGGGGCCAGGAGATGCGCAGCAGCCAGTTGATCGACGGAAAGCTCTGGGACGGTTCGGACCCGGCCGGTTATGCCCGCAGCTTCCGCCTGCATGCCATGGCCGACACTGCCGCGCAACTCGCCCGGCGCTGACAGGAGTCTGACCTTATGTTGCGAATCCTGCTGATCAACGACACCCCGCGCAAAGTCGGGCGCCTCAAGGCAGCGCTGACCGAGGCCGGGTTTGAGGTCATCGACGAATCCGGGCTGACCATCGACTTGCCGGCACGGGTCGAAACAGTGCGCCCGGACGTGATCCTGATCGATACCGAGTCACCGGGACGCGATGTGATGGAGCAGGTGGTGCTGGTCAGCCGCGACCAGCCACGGCCCATAGTAATGTTTACCGATGAGCACGACCCGGTGGTGATGCGCCAGGCAATCAAATCCGGGGTCAGTGCCTACATTGTCGAAGGCATCCAGGCCCAGCGCCTGCAACCGATCCTCGACGTAGCCATGGCCCGCTTCGAAAGCGACCAGGCCCTGCGCGCACAGTTGCAGGCCCGGGACCAGCAGTTGGCAGAGCGCAAGCGCATCGAGCTGGCCAAGGGCCTATTAATGAAAATGAAGGACTGCAATGAGGAAGAGGCCTACACCCTAATGCGCCGCCAGGCCATGAGCCGGCAGCAGAAGCTGATCCAGGTGGCAGAGCAGATTATTGCCATGAGCGAGTTGCTGGGCTGAAAAGCCCGTGTAGCCGCTGCCGAGGTACACCCGATATTGGCTCAGGTCTTGCTACACAATCACCACAGGTAGCCAACGGCGGTTGCCCCTCCACGACAAAGACGTCGCACACCCGGTTTGTCCTCGCGAACCCGGTGGCGGCGTTTTTTCGTTTTGGCCCCATAGCTTGGGGTCGGTGGGGCGGCCTTAGCCAGCCGTTCCATCACAAGGCCTTCTTACCAGCTCCCTTACCGCTGAGGTGCGTGATGAAATCAAGCTTTTGGAAATCCGGTCACACCCCGACCTTGTTTGCCGCATTCCTGTATTTCGACCTGAGTTTCATGGTCTGGTACCTGCTCGGCCCGTTAGCAGTACAGATCGCCGCCGACCTGCACCTGACCACCCAGCAGCGCGGCCTGGTGGTGGCAACACCGATCCTCGCGGGCGCCGTCCTGCGGTTTCTGATGGGCATGCTGGCAGACAAGCTGTCACCCAAGACCGCCGGGCTGATTGGCCAGGTCATTGTCATTGTGGCCTTGTTCGTCGCCTGGAAACTGGGCATTCACAGTTATGAACAAGCGTTGCTGCTGGGGATGTTCCTCGGCATGGCCGGCGCCTCCTTTGCCGTCGCCCTGCCCCTGGCGTCCCAGTGGTACCCCGCCGAGCACCAGGGCAAGGCCATGGGCATTGCCGGTGCCGGCAACTCCGGGACGGTGTTTGCAGCCCTTCTGGCGCCGGTGCTCGCGGCCGCGTTTGGCTGGAGCAATGTGTTCGGCTTCGCCTTGATTCCGCTGATCCTGACCCTGATCGTTTTCACCTGGCTGGCCCGCAACGCGCCTGAGAGGCCAAAAGCCAAGTCCATGGCCGACTACTTCAAGGCCCTCGGCGACCGTGACAGCTGGTGGTTCATGTTCTTCTATAGCGTGACCTTCGGTGGTTTTATCGGCCTGGCCAGCGCCCTGCCCGGCTACTTCAATGACCAATACGGTTTGAGCCCGGTCATCGCCGGTTACTACACCGCCGCCTGCGTGTTTGGTGGCAGCTTGATGCGGCCGCTGGGCGGCGCGCTGGCTGACCGGTTCGGTGGTATTCGCACCTTGCTCGGCATGTACAGCGTCGCGGCGATCTGCATTGCGGCAGTGGGATTCAACCTGCCAAGTTCCTACGCTGCCCTGGCGCTTTTCGTCTGCACCATGCTTGGCCTGGGTGCCGGTAACGGTGCGGTCTTCCAACTGGTGCCCCAACGCTTTCGTCGGGAGATCGGTGTAATGACCGGTCTGATCGGCATGGCAGGTGGCATCGGCGGTTTCGCGCTGGCGGCGGGCATGGGCGCGATCAAGCAAAGCACCGGCAGCTATCAGCTCGCACTTTGGCTGTTTGCCAGCCTCGGCGTACTGGCCTGGTTCGGCTTGCATGGGGTCAAGCGACGCTGGAGAACCACATGGGGCTCGGCGGCTGTCACCGCTGCACGGGTCTGATGAGCCTGCAGCTGAGTGTCGCCCAGGCCAGTGCCACTGGCCCGCGAGCGGAAAACCAGGACGCCTTGCGCCTGGTGACCCCCGCCCCTGAGTTGGCTGCCAGCAAAGGCTATTTGTGTGCGATCGCCGACGGTGTCAGCCAATGCGCCGATGGCGGCCTCGCTGCCCGCTCGACCTTGCAAGCCCTGGCGCTGGACTACTATGCCACGCCGCAAACCTGGGGCGTGGCCCAGGCCCTGGATCGCTTGCTGCTGGCACAGAACCGCTGGCTGCAAGCCAACGGTGGCGGCCTGCCGCTGCTGACCACCCTCAGTGCACTGGTGTTTCGCGGGCAGCGCTTCACCCTGGCCCATGTCGGCGACTGCCGGGTCTACCGTTGGCTGGACGGCGACTTGCAGCGCATCAGTGAAGAACATGTCTGGGAACAACCGGGTATGCAGCATGTGCTCAAGCGTGCCCTGGGTCTGGATCAGCATCTGGTGGTGGATTTTCTCGACGGTGAGCTGCGTGAGGGCGAGTGTTTTTTGCTGCTCAGTGATGGTGTCTGGGCGACGTTGGGCGATCACAGCATCAGCGCCATCCTGCGGGAACAGGCAGACCTGGACCTCGCCGTGAACACGCTGGTCAGTGCCGCGCATCTGGCGGGCAGCCAAGACAATGCCAGCGCCCTGCTGGTGCGCATCGACCAACTCGGCGCCGCCACCCTCGGCGATGCCCTGGTACAGTTGCGCCAATGGCCCTTGCCGCCCGCCTTGAAAGCCGGGCAGCGCTTTGAGGGCTGGCAGGTAGAAGCCGTGCTGGGGCAAAGTCGGCAGTCCCTGCTTTACCGCGTACGCGATGCCCAGCAACAGCCCTGGCTGCTGAAGACCTTGCCGACCAACCACGACGATGACACCCAGGCCGCCCAGGCCCTGTTGTCGGAGGAATGGTTTCTGCGCCGGGTCGCCGGGCGAGCGTTTCCTGAAGTCCACCCTGCTAGCAGCCGTCAGCATTTGTACTACGTGATGCGCGAATATGCGGGCCAGACCCTTGCCGAACGGTTCAAGCGACATGGCCCATTACCCCTGGCGCAATGGCAGTTCCTGGCCGAACGTTTACTGCGTGCGGTGGGGTTGTTGCACCGCAGGCAAATCCTGCACCGCGATATCAAACCCGAGAACCTGCTGCTGGGAGACGATGGTGAGCTGCGGGTCCTGGATTTCGGCCTCGCCTACTGCCCGGGACTTTCCGAAGACCGTGCCCACTTGTTGCCGGGTACCCCGAGTTTCATCGCCCCCGAGGCCTTCAATGGAGAACCTCCTACACCGCAGCAGGATCTGTATAGCATCGGCGTGACCTTGTATTACCTGCTGACCGGGCACTATCCCTACGGCGAAATCGAGGCTTTCCAACGACCCAGGTTCACCCTACCTGTCAGCGCCAGTCGATATCGGCCTGACTTGCCCGACTGGCTGCAACAGAGCCTGGAACGGGCAGTAGCCGCCCAGCCTGAACATCGTTATGAAACCGCCGAGGAATGGTTGCTGGTACTGGAACAGGCCGAGCGTCGTGAGTTGAGCCTGCACCCCAAGCCGCTGCTCGAACGAGAACCGCTCAAGGTCTGGCGGACCCTGGCAGTGGCATCGATGTTGATCAATCTGGTGCTGCTGTACTGGCTGTTGCACCGCTAAGGGGCGAAATCTCCCGAACCTTTCGCCACATGGCCAACAAACCCGGGCATCACCTCACTTGGCACAACCACTGCATTAGTTCTTTCATCAACACACATATAGCCGCCCCTTCAACGTCGAAGGTCGAGCTTCCCGAGAGAACGGGACCAGGACAAAGGCGTCCTCGCTAGGTAACTAGCGGGGACGCCTTTTTTGTTTACGCACGATTTGTCGAGCCACTGCGGAGAACGACATGAAGAAACTCAAACTGGTGATGATCGGCAACGGCATGGCCGGGGTTCGCACCCTTGAAGAATTACTCAAGCTGAGCAGCGAGCTGTACGACATCACCGTCTTTGGCGCCGAGCCCCACACCAACTACAACCGCATCCTGCTATCACCGGTGCTGGCCGGCGAGCAGACGTTCGAAGAGATCGTGCTCAACGACTTGAGCTGGTACCTGGATAACAACATCCAGCTGCTGCTCAACCGCAAAGTGGTGCAGATCGATCGGGGCAAACGCAAAGTCATCGCCGAAGACGGCAGCGAAGCCGAGTACGATCGCCTGCTGATCGCCACCGGGTCGACACCGTTTATCCTGCCGATTCCCGGCAACACCTTGCAGGGCGTGATCGGCTACCGCGATATCGCCGACACACAGGCCATGATCGACACTGCCAGGACCCACAAGCACGCGGTGGTGATCGGTGGTGGCCTGCTGGGCCTGGAAGCCGCCAACGGCCTGATGCTGCGGGGCATGCACGTGACCGTGGTGCACATCGGCGAATGGCTGCTGGAACGGCAACTGGACAAGACCAGCGGCCAACTCCTGCAAACCGAACTGGAAAACCGTGGTCTGGTGTTCCGCCTACAGGAACAGACCCAGGCCCTGCATGACGCGGGCAACGGTCGCGTCGGCTCGGTGCAATTCAAGAATGGCGACGTGATCCCCGCCGACCTGGTGGTGATGGCCGCCGGTATTCGTCCCAACACCGAACTGGCGGAAAAGTCCGGCATCCCGTGCAACCGTGGGATTCTGGTCAACGACACGCTGCAAACCTACGACCCGCGTATTTATGCCATCGGCGAATGCGCCAGCCATCGCGGGATTGCCTATGGCCTGGTCGCACCGCTGTTCGAACAGGCCAAGGTCTGCGCCAATCACCTCGCACAATTGGGCTTTGCCCGCTATCAAGGCTCGGTGACTTCGACCAAGCTGAAAGTGACCGGTATCGACCTGTTCTCCGCCGGCGACTTCATGGGCGGCGAAGGCACGGAAACCATCACCCTTTCCGACCCCATCGGTGGCGTCTACAAGAAGCTGGTGATCAAGGACGATATTCTCGTCGGCGCCTGTCTGTACGGTGACACCGCAGACGGTGGCTGGTATTTCCGACAGATCCGCGAGAACCACGCCATTGGCGAGATCCGCGATCATTTGATGTTTGGTGAAAACGCTTTGGGCGACGTAGGCCATCAGGGCCAGGACAAAGCCATGAGCATGGCCGACAGCGCCGAAGTCTGCGGCTGCAATGGCGTATGCAAAGGCACCATCGTCAAGGCGATTCAGGAACAGGGCCTGTTCAGCGTCGATGAGGTCAAGAAACACACCAAGGCCGCCAGTTCCTGCGGCTCCTGCGCCGGGCTGGTGGAGCAGATCCTGATCAACACCGTGGGCGGTGCTGCTGACGTCAAACCGAAAAGCGAAAAGGCCATCTGCGGCTGCAGCGACCTCAACCATGGGCAAATTCGCCAAGCCATTCGCGACCAGCATTTACTGACCATCGCCGGCACCATGAGTTACCTCAACTGGCGCACCCCCAACGGCTGCGCGACCTGCCGTCCGGCACTGAATTACTACCTGATCTCCACTTGGCCTGGCGAAGCCAAGGATGACCCGCAATCGCGACTAATCAACGAACGGGCCCACGCCAATATTCAGAAAGACGGCACCTACTCGGTAGTCCCACGGATGTGGGGTGGTGTGACCAATCCTTCAGAGCTGCGCCGTATCGCTGATGTGGCGGACAAATACAACGTGCCTATGGTCAAGGTCACCGGCGGTCAGCGCATTGATTTGCTGGGGATCAAGAAACAGGACTTGCCAGGCGTCTGGAAAGATCTCGACATGCCGTCCGGCCATGCCTACGGCAAATCCATCCGCACGGTGAAGACCTGCGTGGGCAGCGAGTTCTGCCGTTTTGGCACGCAGAATTCCACGCAACTGGGCATCGAGCTGGAGCATGACCTGTTCAATATGTGGTCGCCCCACAAGGTCAAGCTGGCGGTCTCAGGTTGCCCGCGCAATTGCTCGGAAGCGGGGATCAAGGACGTGGGAATCATCGGCGTCGATTCCGGCTGGGAGATGTACATCGGTGGTAACGGCGGGATCAAGACCGAGGTCGCCGAGTTCTTCGTCAAGCTGAAAACCGCTGAAGAAGTGCGCGAATACAACGGTGCCTTCCTACAGCTTTATCGGGAAGAGGCCTTCTACCTGGAGCGCACCGTGCACTACCTGCAACGGGTGGGCATGGAGCACATCAAGAAAGCCGTGCTGGAGGACCCGGAACGGCGCCGGGCGCTCAACGAGCGCCTGCAATTCTCCCTGTCGTTCGAACAGGACCCGTGGAAAGAACGCCTGGAGCAACCGCTGCTGAAAAAAGAGTTCGACACCATCCCCGTCAAACAGCTGGAGGTCGTGGCATGAACTGGCTGGATATCTGCGCCCTGGATGAAATCAATGCCCTCGGCTCGCGCATCATCAGCGGCCCTAAAGGCGAAATCGCGATTTTTCGTACCAGCGATGACGAAGTGTTCGCCCTGGATGACCGCTGCCCTCACAAGGGCGGACCATTGTCCCAAGGTTTGATCTACGGCAAGCGGGTTGCCTGCCCATTGCATAACTGGCAGATCGACCTGGCCTCCGGTGAAGCCCAGGCACCGGATATCGGTTGCGCTCATCATCATCACGCCCGAGTTGAAAACGGTCGAGTCCTGCTGGCCCTGCGGGACGCCGGTTGATGAACCGCCAGACCACCGCCTCGACCTGCTGCTACTGCGGGGTGGGTTGCGGCGTACTGATTGAGCATGACGGCGAGCGGATTCTCGGTGTCAGCGGTGATCCAACGCACCCCGCCAACTTCGGCAAACTGTGCAGCAAGGGTTCCAGCCTGCACCTGACCGGAGACCTCACGGCCCGGGCGTTGTACCCGGAACTGCGACTGGGCAAGGACCTCGCCCGCAGCCGCACCGATTGGGATACCGCACTGGAACACGCGGCCAACGTATTCGCCGACACCATTACCGAACACGGGCCGGACAGCGTGGCCTTCTACATCTCAGGGCAACTGCTGACCGAGGACTACTACAGTTTTAACAAGTTGGCCCGGGCGCTGGTGGGTACCAACAATATCGACAGTAACTCCAGGCTCTGCATGTCATCGGCGGTGGTGGGCTACAAGCGCAGCCTGGGGGCTGATGCACCGCCGTGTAGCTATGAAGACCTGGAGTCGAGCGACTGTGTCCTGATCGTCGGCAGTAATATGGCCTACGCCCATCCAGTTTTGTTCCGACGCCTGGAGGAGGCCAAAGCCCTCCGTCCACAGATGAAAGTGATCGTGGTTGATCCAAGGCGCACTGACACCTGCGACTTGGCGGACCTGCACCTGGCCATTCTGCCAGGTACGGACGTCGCGCTGTTTCATGGGATTTTGCACCTGCTGCTGTGGGAAGACTGGATCGATCGCGACTTTATCCAGGCGCATACCGAAGGTTTGGCCGAGCTGAAGAAGCTGGTGCACGACTACACCCCGCAAATGGTGTCGCAGCTGTGCGGGATCAACGTCGAGCAACTGCGCCAATGCGCACAATGGATCGGCACCTCACCCAGTTTTCTGTCGCTGTGGTGCATGGGGCTCAACCAGTCCACTGCCGGCAGTGCGAAGAACAGTGCGCTGATCAACCTGCACCTGGCCACCGGCACCCTTGGCCGACCAGGCTGCGGGCCGTTTTCCCTGACAGGCCAGCCGAATGCCATGGGAGGCCGGGAAACCGGTAGTTTGTCGAATTTGCTGCCTGGCCACCGTGAAGCGGCCAACCCGGAACATAGAGCAGAAGTGGCCGCCTACTGGGGCGTCGAACAATTGCCAGCCAATACCGGGCTGACCGCCATCGAACTCTTCGAGCAAATGCGGGCTGGCAAGATCAAGGCGCTGTGGATCGCCTGTACCAACCCCGCGCAATCACTGCCGGACCAGAATACTGTTCGCCAAGCCTTGGCGGCGTGCCCCTTCGTGGTGTTGCAGGAAGCTTTTCGCACCACCGAAACCGCCGCCTTCGCCGACCTGTTGTTGCCGGCCGCCAGTTGGGGTGAGAAAGAAGGCAGCGTCACCAACTCCGAGCGACGGATTTCCCATGTACGCCGCGCCATTGTCCCACCAGGTGAAGCACGTCCGGACTGGGCAATCACCGTGGATTTCGCCCAGCGCCTGGAACGACGTTTGCGTCCCGGAAAACCAGGCCTTTTTGCCTTTGAGCAACCGGCGCAAATCTTTGATGAATACAAACAGCTGACCCGCGGGCGTGACTTGGATTTGTCGGGTATCAGTCACGCCCTGCTCGACCGAATCGGACCGCAGCAATGGCCTTTCCCGGACAACGCGAAAGCAGGGACTACGCGGCTGTACACCGATGGCGTCTTTCCTACCAGGAATGGCCGCGCACGTTTTATTGCCGACCCCTACCGGGCCGCCAAGGAGCAACGGGACGCACGCTTCCCCCTGACCCTCATCACCGGCCGCCTGCGGGACCAATGGCACGGTATGAGCCGCACAGGTACCGCCGCGCAGCTATTCGGCCATGTCAGCGAAGCTTTGTTGGGCCTGCACCCGGATGAACTGCGCCGTCATCGCTTCAAAGAGGGTGATCTGGTCAGCCTGAAAAGCCGTCGCGGCAACGTGATTGTGGCCGTGACCAGCGACGACAGCGTGCGGCCTGGCCAGGCATTTCTGCCTATGCATTGGGGCGATCGCTTCCTCAAGGGCGGCGTCAATGCCCTCACCCAGCCGGCGTTCGACCCCTTGTCGAAACAGCCCGAACTCAAGCACAGCGGCGTACGACTGGAAGCGGTGCAATTGCCCTGGCAACTGTTTGCGTTGATCGAGGGCGATGTGCAGCAACATTTTGAAGCATTACGGCCGCTGTGCGAGGGCTTTGCCTACGTCAGCTTGAGTCTGGCCGGGCGGGAGCGACCAGCGCTGCTGATTCGCGCGGCCCATGGCGAAGCGCCTGACTTGCAAGTACTCCAGCGTATCGACCAACTGCTGGGACTGAACGACGGCCCGGTCATGGCCTACGACGATCCCCGCCGCTCCATCGGCAAGCGGGTGAAAGTCGAGAAGGGGCGTATCACTGCCATCCGTTTGGCTGGAGAAACCCTCGCCCGACACTGGCTGCAAAGCCTGTGGCTGGAAGGCCGGACCGACGAACAACTACGCCGCTGGCTGTTGGCGCCATTGAGCGCGCCGCCGGGCAACGCTGCCGGGACGGCCAGCAACAAGACTTTGTGTAACTGCAAGAACGTCAGCGAAAGCGCCGTCTGCGCGGGTATCACCCGGGGCCTGGACCTGAATGGGCTGAAACAGGAACTGGGCTGCGGCACGCAATGCGGCTCCTGTGTGCCGGAAATCAAACGTCTACTGGCCAGCAGTCCTCAGCCAATCGCAATCAGTCTGTGAGGGGAATAACGATGAACGCAAAAGTCTGGCTGGTGGGCGCAGGCCCCGGCGATCCGGAACTGCTGACCCTCAAGGCGGTAAGAGCGTTGCGGGAGGCGGATGTGGTGCTGATTGACGATCTGGTCAACCCGGCGGTGCTTGAGCATTGCCCGCAGGCTCGAATGGTGACTGTCGGCAAACGTGGCGGGTGTCGCTCCACGCCGCAGGACTTTATCCATCGCCTGATGCTGCGATATGCCCGCCAGGGCAAGTGTGTGGTGCGGCTTAAAGGAGGCGATCCGTGCATTTTTGGCCGTGGTGGCGAGGAAGCCTTGTGGCTAAGGGATAGAGGGATCGAGGTAGAACTGGTCAACGGCATTACGGCAGGACTTTCAGGGGCGACCAACTGCGATATCCCGTTGACGTTGCGGGGAATCAGCCGTGGCGTCACCTTGGTCACCGCTCACACGCAAGACGACAGCAGCCTCAATTGGCGCGCGCTGGCAGAGGGCGGTACGACACTGGTGGTCTACATGGGTGTGGCGAAGCTGGGAGAGATCCGGCAGCAGCTACTGGAAGCGGGCATGGCCACCGACATGCCGGTGGCGATGATTGAAAATGCCTCATTGCCTGAGCAGCGGGAGTGTCGCAGTGACCTTTCCCGCATGGAGGACGATGCGCGAAGCTTTGCCTTGAAGAGCCCGGCAATACTGGTGATTGGACGCGTTGCTACGATCGCAAAGGCGGCGAAACCACTCGCGATGGAAAGCGCCTGAGGCAAAATCCAGGCAAAAAAAAGCCCGGCCTAAGCCGGGCTTTTTCTACAACTCAGTAATTACTGAGCTGCTTGAGCTTCAACCGAGGCTTCTACGCGACGGTTAACAGCACGACCTGCTTCAGTTGCGTTGTCAGCAACTGGGCGGGATTCGCCGTAACCAACAGCAGTGATGCGGTTAGCAGCTACGCCGTCTTTTTCCAGAACTTTCTTAACAGCGTCAGCACGACGCTGGGACAGCTTCTGGTTGTAGGCGTCTGGACCGATGGAGTCAGTGTGACCAGCAACTTCTACGTTGGTAGCTGGGTACTGAGCCATGAAGTCGGCCAGGTTTTTCACGTCGCCGTAGCTGTTAGGCTTAACAACCGACTTGTCGAAGTCGAACTTAACGTCCAACTCAACACGAACAACCTGAGCAACCGGAGCTTCTGGCTCTGGAACTGGCTCTGGAGCTGGGGCAGGAGCTGGTGCTACTGCGCCAGCGTTACCGCCGAAGTTCACGCCCAGACCAACCAGTGCAGCGTAGTCCCACTTGCCGTTGTCCAGTGCGTAGTCAGCTTCAACACCGGCACGAGCGTACAGGTTGTTGGTGAAGTAGTACTTCACACCGGCACCAGCGATAGCCAGAGTCGACTGATCGCGACCGCTGTGGCCGTCAGCTTTGACGTTGCCACGGCTCTGGTGACCGAAACCACCTTCTACGTATGGACGCAGGGAGTCTACGCCAGCCTGACCGAAGTGATAGGTAGCAACCAGGCTACCGGTATCGCCGCCAATCTTCTGGTTACCAGTACCGTTGTTCGAACGGGTGTGGTTGGTTTTGTCGTAGCTGAGGTTCAGCTCGAGGTCGTCGGTCAGGAAATAACCAATGCGAGCGCCTGGGTTGAAGCCGTCTTCGATATTTTTGACGCTATCGTTGTACTGCTTCTTGTAGAACAGCTCGCCTTCAACTGCGCCTTGGCCTTGTGCCAGAACGCCGAAAGAAGTAGCGGCAATAAGAGAACCAATGGCCAAGCCCAAGGTGTTTTTCAGTTTCATCCGTTAAATCCCCATCTGGTGATTGTAAAGCAGTCCCACATACCGGGGGACAACTCGGCGACAAGTCTAACAGAACTTGCCTACACGTAAGAGATATTTGCACCGAACTAAGTTTCAGTACTGCCCGCAAATTTCTCACGCAATTTATCAAGAGCACGTTTGTAACGCATTTTTGTAGCACTCAAACCCATATGCATAATGTCAGCGATTTCCTGAAATTCCAATTCTGCGACAAATCGTAGCACCAGAATTTCCCGGTCAATCGGATTCACATGCACCAACCAGCGATCAAGTCCGCCCTTCTCCTCAGGTGTCGGCGTCTTTTCTTCAGACGCTTCCTCGAGGGGATCCAGACTCAAAGCATCCATCAAGCGACGCTTTCGCCGTTCCTTCCGATACTGCGTGATGCACTCATTGTACGTGATGCTGTATAGCCAGGTTTTGAACTTCGATTTGCCCTCGAAGTTCTTCAGGCCGTACAGCACCTTGAGCATCACTTCCTGACAGACATCATCCGCATCCCGATCGTTCCCCAAATATCTTGAACAAACGTTGAACAAGGTGCGTTGATACCTGCGCATCAATTCTTCGTACGCGCGTGTTACGTGAAACAGCTCCGTGTGCGAGCGCGCGACCAACTCCTCATCAGAGAGCTCACGGGGGTCATAGCGCGTGGACAGCGTTTGGGCTTTATTCAAAACAAGTCGTGCCGACAGTCAGGTCAATGTCCGCCACAGCCTGGTCACCCAGGATTGCGGCGGCGTACATTAGCAGGGTTTGCCGGATTAGCGGCTACTCACATGCTGTTCCAGCAGAATCCGATTGGACAGCGAAACCAGTTCGCCATCATCGGTCAGCACTGTCGTCTTGACTGTGCCGATCTCTTCAATCTGCCCTTCGACCTCGCCCACACGCACGTGTTGCCCAACCTGGTACAACTCACGCACATAGATTCCCGCAAGAATCTGACCGGCAATATCCCGGCTTCCCAACCCCATGGCCAGCGCAACAGCCAGACCAACGGTAATCAAAACAATCACAATTACATGGTTGAGGAGGTCAGTCTTGACCTCCAACTGGCTGATCGCGACCGAAATACTGATGATGATCACCAGCCCCTGAGCGATTCGCCCCAGGCCACTGGCGTAATCCAGCCCCACTCCTTCAGCCGCACCGCGCACCAGCCCATTGGCCAGCTGCGCCAGCAAAACCCCCACCAGCAATACCAGCGCGCCGCCGAATACCTTCGGCAAATACAGCGCCAACATGTCGAGAGTAGCTGAAACTCGCTCAAGTCCAAGTGATTCGGCTGCAGAAACCAAAAAAATCAGCAAAACGAACCAATAAACAATCTTTCCGATCAGTGTGGAGATCGGTACTTGCAACCCGGCCCGGCCCAGCAACTTGGTGAGACCGGTACCTCCCATCAAGCGATCAAGGCCCAATTTGGCGAGTAACTTGGACAGCAGGGTGTCGAGCAGCTTGGCCACGACAAAACCCAACAGGACCACCACCAGAGCGCCAAACAGGTTGGGAATGAAATTCGCCACCTTGGTCCACAGTGCAGTCATTGCAGTTACCAGACTCTGCGTCCAGAGATCAAGTTCCATATTCAATCAGCCTTATCAGCAGTGCGAGCAATAGGTTTACGACGGGAAACCGGGGATACATGGGCCGAACCATTGTTCAGGGCCATCATCAACGCCGGCAACCAACGACCGAGCAAACCGAACAGATCTCCCGCCCCTACCTGACGGTTGGCGGTTTTCAGTACGCGACCCAGGCAAGCATCGTCGTCCCGGTTGGACGGCGAGGCATTCAGCATGTCACGCAAAGACTGTTCGAACGGATCGTGCATAAAGGACCTCTCGCAAGTATTTTAAAAGACGAGGGTAAAATTCTTCAGGTCACATGACCTCTTACTACGTTCAGGTCATATTCAGGTCAAACCCAGCGTAAACGTCGGAACAACCACCACTGCCCCACTGCCACCGTGACCATCATCAGGCAGGCAATCAAGAACCCATAAGGGTTGGAAGAGAACGGAATTCCCCCCACGTTGATGCCCAGCAGCCCAGTCAGGAAACTCATTGGCAGGAAGATCCCGGTGATGATCCCGAAGCGGTACATGGTGCGGTTCATACGCACGCTCAAGCGTCGGTCTTCGGTCTCAAGCACAAGCCCCACGCGCTCTCGGGTCAATTCCAGCTCTTCCAGATAACGCGTCAGGCTGTTGTTCAATTCATTCCAATAGTCAGCATCGTCATCGACGAACCAAGGCAACTTGATCCGGGTCAACTGACCGAAGATGTCCCGCTGGGGCGACAAGAAACGCTTCAACCCGGCAGCCCGCCGACGGATCTGCAAAATGCTGCCATGTTCCGGAGTATACCGTTCGTCGGCATCCAGTTTTTCTTCTTCGGCATCGACGATTTCAGAAAGATCACTGACCAGATCCTGAACCTTGTTGGTCAGGTACTGCGCCATATAAAGGATAAGCTCCGACGCGGTTTTAGGCCCTTTGCCATCCGCCAGTTGCACCAGCAGCTCATCGGTGGCGCGCAACGGTCGCAAACGCAACGAAATGACCCGCGAAGCCGAGGCGAAAATCCGCACCGACACCATGTCTTCTGGCTCAGCCCCGGGATTCAGGTTGATTCCGCGCAAGAACAGCAACAGCTCTGCGTCTGGTAGCGGCAACAAGCGCGGACGCGTGTTCTCTTCCAGCAGCAAATCACAGGCAAACTCACTCAAACCACTGGATTTGCGCAGCCAGGTCTGAGTCTGGGGATGGCTGCGATCCCAATGCAACCACAGGCTTTCCTGGGGCTGCAGTTGCAACTCATCAAGCTCGGTCCGGGCAATCGAACGCGCACCGCCTTTGCCATCCAGCACCAGGGCATGTACCAACCCCCATTGCGCGTTTTCTTCCTCGAACATCCTCACCCCTGTCGGCTACTGCTGTTTATTCAGGCATTTTCAGCGGGCTGGGGGAGACAATCACACCGTTATTGTCGGCATAGACATACTCACCCGGGCGGAACGTCACGCCGGCAAAGGTCACCGCCACGTTCAAATCGCCGATACCACGTTTGTCGGTCTTCATCGGGTGGCTGGCCAGGGCCTGCACCCCAAGGTCGGTTTGGGCAATGACGTCGACGTCACGGATGCAACCGTAGATCACCAGCCCTTCCCAGCCATTTTTCGCGGCTTTCTCGGCGATGATGTCGCCCAGCAACGCTCTGCGCAGGGAACCGCCACCGTCGACCACCAGCACCTTGCCGGCACCGTTGAGCTCGGCCTGTTCCTTGACCAAAGAGTTGTCTTCGAAGCACTTGATGGTAACGATCTCGCCACCAAAGGAGTCCCGGCCGCCGAAATTGCTGAACATCGGCTCAACCACCTGCACCAGTTCCGGGTAGGCATCACACAGATCGGGGGTAACGTAATGGTTCATCGGGAAACTCCTGTAGGTGAAAGAAGGTGTTGAACAACCCACTGTTTACATCAGCTCTTTAACTCAGGGAAACGCATCGCAACGACGGTCCTTTAACGCACGCTCGTTGTGGCCGGCAATGATCAGACTCGCCCGAGCGCAACGCAATAGCTACTGCACGACTGAATATGACCAGAACAGCTCGTTGCGTCATATCTTAGCCGCAACCACAGGCAAGCGAAACGCCCTTGTTAGAGCCTTCCCCTCAAACCGCCGCGAGCACCTGAGGCTGAGCCCCCATCAACGGTGTCAACGGATCCTTCAGCCACCGCTGCACCAACGGCCACACTTCGGTCTGGGCGGCCTTGCTGACCAACATCTCCACATGCCCGAAATCACCGGTAAATCCTTGCTTGCGCCCCAGACAGAGGTACTGACGGTGCTCGGAACCTATTTGTTCGAACAATTTACGGCAGGCCCAATCCGGGTCCTGATGATCGCCGGCGGCGCTCACCGCCAGAATGGGTACATCTACCCCCGCCAGGCCCTTCCACCAATCACTCTCGGCATCGCCAAAACGCCCGAACAAACCGTGCCAGCGCATGGTTTCCAGGGCCAGGCCGATGGGTTCGTCTTCCGGGCCGCGCTTGAGCCTGGAACCGGACAACTGGGAAAAGCGTTTCAAGATAAATCGACCACCCCACTCCACCGGAGGAATCTTCAATGGCCACCAGGTTCGGCTGACTTGGCAGCCGAACAATGCCACCGAGGCCACTGCCGGAGCGCCCAGGTACTGCCCTCCCAATGCAGCCGCCAGGGTAATACCACCGAGGGAATGACCGACCCAGTGAGGTATCTGACCACTCTGCTCACGAACAAACGCAGCAATGGCCGGCAAATCGTACTGCGCATAGTCAGCCACGCGGTTTTTGGCGTAATCCTGATTACGCCTGGACAAGCCATGCCCACGCATTTCCGGGATCCACACGTCGAACCCCTGCCGCGCCAGTGAGGCGCCCAGGCCGATGCCCTTGGGCGAGTACCAAAACCGTCGGTTGGAGAAGCTGCCATGTAACAACACCACCGGCACGCCCCGGTTTTCCGGGACATCGGCCTGACCCAGACGGGTCACGGCCAGCTCGACGGTGCCATCTGGGCTGTTGCCGGGTTTAAGTCGATAAACATCTTCACTCAGGTCGCCACGACGCTCAGCGCTGATCAAGGCGACGGGAAACAGGTTGCTGCTGCTTTGCATAATGCTCTTGCACAAAAAAGGGCGGCGTCCTGATGGAGTTCCGCCCTGTACAGAATGAGAAATGCCGGCCAGCCGCGGTGGCTGGCCGGCAGGTGACGACTTAAACCGAGGCTTGACCTTCCGCCAGGAAGAACCAGGTTTCCAGCACGGAGTCCGGGTTCAACGAGACGCTTTCGATGCCCTGTTCCATCAGCCATTTGGCCAGGTCCGGGTGATCGGAAGGGCCTTGGCCGCAGATACCAATGTACTTACCGGCCTTGTTACACGCCTGAATGGCATTGGCCAGCAGCTTCTTGACCGCAGGATTACGCTCGTCGAACAGGTGAGCGATGATCCCCGAGTCGCGGTCCAGGCCCAGGGTCAGTTGGGTCAGGTCGTTGGAGCCGATGGAGAAGCCGTCGAAGAATTCCAGGAACTCTTCGGCCAGGATGGCGTTGGACGGCAGTTCACACATCATGATGACGCGCAGGCCGTTTTCCCCACGGGACAGGCCGTTTTCGGCCAGCAGGTCAACGACCTGGCTTGCCTCGCCCAGGGTGCGTACGAACGGCACCATGATTTCGACGTTGGTCAGGCCCATCTCATTGCGCACGCGCTTGAGAGCACGGCATTCGAGCTCGAAGCAGTCACGGAAGGCTTCACTGATGTAACGCGAGGCACCACGGAAGCCCAGCATCGGGTTTTCTTCTTCCGGCTCGTAGAGCTTGCCGCCGATCAGGTTGGCGTATTCGTTGGACTTGAAGTCCGACAGGCGCACGATGACCTTTTTCGGGTAGAACGCCGCCGCCAGGGTACTGATGCCTTCCACCAGCTTCTCGACGTAGAAGCCCACCGGGTCGTTGTAGCCCGCGATGCGCTTGTCGACGCTTTCCTTAATATCCAGCGGCAACCCGTCGTAGTTCAACAGCGCCTTGGGATGCACGCCGATCATCCGGTTGATGATGAATTCCAGGCGGGCCAGACCCACACCGGCGTTCGGCAACTGGGCGAAATCGAAGGCGCGGTCCGGGTTACCGACGTTCATCATGATCTTGAACGGCAGGTCCGGCATGGCGTCAATGGAGTTTTGCTTGATGTCGAAGCCCAGCTCACCTTCAAAGATGAAGCCAGTGTCGCCTTCAGCGCAGGAAACGGTCACGCCCTGGCCGTCTTTCAACAGTTGGGTGGCGTTGCCGCAACCGACGACCGCAGGAATCCCCAACTCGCGAGCGATGATCGCCGCATGGCAGGTACGCCCGCCGCGGTTGGTGACAATGGCGCTGGCGCGCTTCATCACCGGTTCCCAATCCGGGTCGGTCATGTCGGAGACCAGTACGTCACCTGGCTGGACCTTGTCCATCTCGGACACGTCCTTGATGATCCGCACCTTGCCGGCGCCGATGCGCTGGCCAATGGCACGGCCTTCCACCAGCACGGTGCCGGTTTCTTTCAACAGGTAGCGTTCCATGACGTTGGCCGACGTGCGGCTCTTCACGGTTTCAGGGCGGGCCTGAACGATGTACAGCTTGCCGTCGTCGCCATCTTTGGCCCATTCGATGTCCATCGGGCACTTGTAGTGCTTCTCGATGATCATCGCCTGTTTGGCCAGTTCGCTGACTTCAGCATCGCTCAGGCAGAAACGCGCG
This sequence comes from Pseudomonas spelaei, assembly GCF_009724245.1. Lineage (GTDB taxonomy): Bacteria > Pseudomonadota > Gammaproteobacteria > Pseudomonadales > Pseudomonadaceae > Aquipseudomonas > Aquipseudomonas spelaei. Next base: position 144,644 of record NZ_WNNK01000007.1, read on the forward strand.
CGTTCGGCCTTGTCGACATCAACGGTTTTCACCGAGCGACCGGCCTTGGCTTCGTCGCCGTAGATCATCTTGATGGCCTTGCTGCCCAGGTTGCGGCGCAGGATCGCCGGGCGACCGGCCTCAAGGGTGTGCTTGTGGACGTAGAATTCGTCCGGGTTGACCGCGCCTTGTACGACAGTTTCCCCGAGACCGTAGGCGCCGGTGATAAACACCACGTCACGGAAGCCCGACTCGGTGTCCAGGGTGAACATGACGCCGGCGGTGCCGGTTTCCGAACGCACCATGCGCTGTACACCGGCAGACAGGGCCACCAGCTTATGGTCGAAACCCTGGTGTACACGGTAGGAAATGGCACGGTCATTAAAGAGTGAGGCAAATACTTCCTTGGCCGCGCGAATGACGTTTTCCACGCCGCGGATGTTCAGGAAGGTTTCTTGCTGGCCGGCGAAGGAAGCGTCGGGCAGGTCTTCGGCGGTAGCCGACGAACGCACGGCGACGGCCATGTCCGGGTTACCGGCCGACAGCGTGGCGAACGCGGTGCGGATCTCGGCGTTGAGCTTCTCGGGGAACTCGGCTTCCATGATCCATTGACGGATCTGGGCGCCAGTCTTGGCCAGGGCATTGACGTCATCGACGTCCAGCGCATCGAGGGCCGCGTGAATCTGATCGTTGAGGCCGCTCAACTCGAGGAAATCACGGTAAGCCTGGGCCGTAGTGGCGAAGCCACCGGGCACCGAGACACCTGCGCCCGCAAGATTACTGATCATCTCGCCCAGGGATGCGTTCTTGCCCCCCACATGCTCTACATCATGGACGCCGAGCTTATCGAGGGAAACTACGTACTCTACCAAGGTGATCTCTCCACTAACTGTGTTGGAAAAGCTCAGGACGCCGGCCGCTCAGTAGGAGCAAACACCTGCGCTTGTGGCCTGGACCTGGAAAATAAGTGAGAATGCAGCCCACTGCGGGACGGCAAAATCGCGCCTATCATATCCAAGATTCGTCATCAGCTTAAGGCCCAAGGCTCAAATGAAACGATCTGCTTTCTTTATCTCCGACGGCACCGGCATTACTGCCGAAACCCTGGGTCAAAGCCTGTTGGCGCAGTTCGAAAACATTACCTTCAGCAAATTCACGCGACCCTATATCGATAGCGTGGATAAAGCGCGAGCCATGGTACAACAAATCAATCTGGCCGCCGAAAAAGACGGTTTTCGTCCGATCATTTTCGACACCATCGTCAATCAAGACATTCGTGAGATCCTCGCAACTTCGAATGGTTTCATGATCGACATCTTCTCGACCTTCCTGGCGCCTTTGGAACAGGAGTTGAGTGAACATTCCTCCTACTCGGTAGGCAAGTCCCATTCCATTGGCCACAACTCCAACTATATGGAGCGGATCGAGGCGGTGAACTTCGCCCTCGACAATGACGACGGCGCCCGCACTCACTACTACGACAAGGCCGACCTGATCCTGGTGGGTGTGTCCCGCTGCGGCAAGACCCCGACCTGCCTTTATATGGCCATGCAATTCGGCATTCGCGCGGCCAACTACCCGCTGACCGAAGACGACATGGAGCACCTGACGCTGCCGGCCGCCCTGCGCGCCCACCAGCACAAGCTGTTCGGCCTGACCATCGACCCGGACCGCCTCACCGCCATTCGTAACGAGCGCAAGCCCAATAGCCGCTACTCCAGCTATGCCCAGTGCGAGTTTGAAGTGCGGGAAGTGGAAAATCTGTTCCGTCGCGAGAATATTGCGCACATCAATTCCACGCATTTTTCGGTGGAAGAGATTTCGGCGAAGATTCTGGTGGAGAAAGGCGTCGAACGGCGCTTCAAGTAACTTTATTGTCTGACCCGACAAGCCAGCTCCCACACTCACCGCGTCGTTTCGTCGAACTCGGTGAACTGTGGGAGCTGGCTTGTCGGGTCGCCGCACCGCTGCGATGAACGATAACTCGGTCCCGCCTTATAAATGAAAGCGCCCCCCGCCCTGCCCCAACGCCGTCGCCAGCGCATCAAACCCCTCCCGCAACAACTGATCATCCCCTGATGTATTGCAGATACTCGCCCGAATAAACTGCGGCACTGCGGTTTGCCCGACAGCAAACGCCTCCGCAGTCGCGATCAAGTAATTGTTCTGCTTCAGTTCTGCCTCGATTTCCGACGCCCGCCAAGGCTCCGGAACTTCGATCCAGAAATGTGGGCTGTTGAGGTGGGTGCGGTATTCAAGGCCGGCCAACAGGCCTTCGACCAGTGCCTTGCGTCGGCTGATCTCGTTGATTTGCTGGTGCAGCAAATACTCCGCCGTGCCGTTTTCGATCCATTGGGTGGCCAGCTCAAGGGTCACCGGCGTCGCCATCCAGCAGGTAGAACGCAGGGCTGCGGAGATGCGGCTGACCAGCGCTGGCGGCGCATGCACGTAACCCACACGCAAGCCTGCCGACACCGCCTTGCTCAGGCTGCTGATCAGAATGGTGCGTTCCGGGGCGAAATGGCTCAGGGGCGGCGGCCGGTCTTCCACCAATACGCCGTGGGCCTCGTCTTCGAGGATCAACAAGTTGTGTTCCCGGCAAACCTTGACCAGCGCTTCACGGCGAGCAGCCGACAGCACCGCCGTCGTCGGATTCTGGATCGTCGGCGTGCAGTACAACGCCGACACCCGGTGATTACGGCAGACCTCATCCACCGCACTCGGCAGCAACCCTTCCTCATCCATCTCCAGACCGATCAGGCGTATGCCGAGCATGCGCGCGGCGGTGATCAACCCTGGGTAGGTCAGTTGTTCCGTGACCACGGTGTCCCCGGCCCGCAACAACGCCATCATTGCGCACAGCAGCCCGTGCTGGCCGCCATTCACGCAAATCACCTGCTCGGGAATCGGATAGAAGTCGCGCTGGGTCAGCCATTGGGCGCCGGCAGCGCGGTAACGGGGCAAACCGGCATCCGGGGTATACGCGCTGATGTCCTGCAGGAACTTGGCGTTGTTGGCCAGGGTTTGAAAGCTCTGCGCCAGGAATGTCGTCTCCTGCCCCGGGATGTGCATGTTGCGGCTCATGTCGAAGTACTGCCGCGGCTCCTCACTGAAGTTACGGAAGCCCTCATCCCGCTGGCGCTCCATCCCACGCTTGCGCACGAATGTACCGTCACCGACCCGCGCCACCACCAGCCCAAGGCGTTCCAGTTCGCCGTAGGCCCGGCTGATGGTGCCGATGGTGACGCCCAGATTGTCGGAAAGCACCCGATGGGGCGGCAGTTTTCGTCCCGGTTCAATCAAGCCTTCAAGGATGCCCCGCTCCATGACGTCGGACAGGCGTTTGTACTTGACGCCCTGACCGCTGGACAGCCCCTCACGCATAATTGACACCATGTCAATATTTGTTTTGACAGTCATCATTCGCCCAAATAGTGTGCTTTAACGGGTTCAATCACCGGATTAAGGATCTCAATATAGAGGTCAATTCCGTATCAGGGAAGCAATGTCACGATGCCAATGTCCGCCGTCTTAGAAAACACTGAAAAAACAAAAACACGCAAACAGTGGCTGGCTGGCCTGATCACCAGTGTGATGTTTCTGATTGTCTGCCTGAGCTGGGGAACCACCTGGCTGGGGATCAAGATTGCGGTGGAAAGCGTGCCGCCGCTGACCTCTGCCGGCCTGCGCTTCCTGATCGCGTTCCCACTGTTCCTGTGTTTCGCCATGGTGCGCCGTGAACCGATTCTGTTTCCTCGGGAGAGTCGCTGGTTCTTCGTGTTCGTGACCCTTTCCTACTTCAGTGTTCCCTATTACCTGCTCAACTACGGCGAGATGCATGTCTCATCCGGCCTCACCGCCTTGCTGTTCAGTTGCATGCCGGTGTTCATCCTGATTTTTTCCGCGCTGTTTTTACGTGAGCGCATCTACTTCTCCCAGGTGGTCGGCATCGGCATCGGCTTCGGCAGCCTTTATATGATCATCAAGAGCCAGGGCCTGCACCTGGACCATGCCGAGTTCTTCGGGGTACTGGCGATTCTCGCCGCAGCGATCATGCATGCCTTGTGCTATGTCATCACCAAGCAAAAAGGCAGCGCCATCAGCGTCATTACCTACAACACCCTGCCCATTGGCATCGCCGGTTTGATGTTGTTTCTCGCCGGGCTGTGGTTTGAAACCCCAACCTTTGAAGACATTACCCTGCGTTCCTGGAGCGCCCTGTTCTACCTGGGGCTGGTGGCGTCGGTCGGCGGCTTTATCGTGTATTTCATGCTGCTCAAGCGCCTGAGCCCGATCATCCTGTCTTTCGTTTTTATCATTTTCCCGGTGTTCGCCGTGATCATCGGCGCCTGGTACGAAGGCGTGGAAATCTCCAAGGACCTGATGCTGTACTCGGCGATCCTGCTGGCCGGCTTTGCGATCACCAAGCTGCCCGTCGAAAAGCTCCTGGCCAAGAAAAACTGACATGAACGCCCTCACACCTTCCGCCCTGGACCAGATTTACGCCCACGCCAGCCGCACCTACCCCGAAGAGTGCTGCGGCTTTGTCTTCGCGGATGGCAGCGTGTACCTGGGCAGCAACATCCAGAATGAATTGCACCGCAAGAATCCCGAAATGTACCCCCGCAGCGCAACCAACGGTTACACCTTCGCGGTGGCCGATACGCTGATGATGAACAAGGCTTTTCGCAGTGATAACCCGGTGGTGGTGATCTACCACTCCCATCCTGACGTCGGTGCCTATTTCAGCGACGAGGACCAGGACAAAGCCTTGTTCATGGGCGAACCGATCTACCCCGTCAGTTACCTGGTGGTGGATGTTCGCCAGGCCAAGCCCCAAGGTTCAAAGTTGTTTGCCTGGGATGGCAGCAACTTTGCCCGCAAACCCTTCAACGACCTGCAAATGGAGTTGTGCATGAACGCTGTCTCTTTCCCCGACATCCTGGTCCGTGTGGCCAAGCTGCCCGAATCGACCCTTGAGGGTGCCGGATCGACATTGCGCGAAGTCATTGAAAACCTCTGCGACCACTACCCGCAATTGCGTGCGCATCTGTTCCACGAGAAAAACAACCAGCTCAAGGAACACTTCCTGTTTACTACCGGGGAAGAGCTGATTGAGGCCGATGAACCGTTGCCCGAATCGGCAAAAATTGAAGTCCTGCTCGCCACCTCGGGCGGCATGGATGTCGACCTACTGAGCAATGAAGAAGTGCAGCGCTACGTGCGCCATATCACCCTTCCCGGCGTGGGTCGCGAAGGCCAGTTGAACCTGAAAAAAGCCAAGGTGCTGATCATCGGCACCGGCGGCCTGGGCTCGCCCATCAGCCTGTACCTGGCGGCAGCCGGCATCGGCACCCTGGGACTGGTGGACTTCGACGTGGTGGAAAGCAGCAACCTGCAACGCCAGATCGTCCATGGCAACAGCACCCTGGGCATGTCCAAGGTGGAGTCTGCCAAACAGCGTCTGCAAGACCTGAACAGCCATATCCAGATCAATGCCCACAACACCGCCTTGAACGCCGACAACGCCTTGGAGCTGGTGGGCGCTTATGACCTGGTGATCGACGGCACCGACAATTTTGAAACCCGCTACCTAGTCAACGATGCTTGCGTGCAGTTGGATAAACCCCTGGTGTACGGTGCCATCTACCGCTTTGACGGCCAGATCAGCGTCCTCAATTACAAAGGCGGCCCGTGCTATCGCTGCCTTTTCCCCCATGCACCACCGGCAGAGCTGGCACCCAATTGCAGTGCCGGCGGTGTGATCGGCGTGCTGCCGGGTGTGATCGGGATGATCCAGGCCACCGAGGCGATCAAGCTGTTGATCGGGATTGGCGAACCGCTGTCCGGCCGGTTGATGCGCTTCGATGCCCTCGCAATGAAGTTCAGCGAAATCCGCTTCAAGCGCCGTGCCGACTGCCCATGCTGCTCCGAACGGCGCCACAGTGAACAGCCAGCCGCCGCCGTGTGTGCTGACGCGGTCGCCAGCGCCCCGGCCCTGGCCGAAGAGCGCTACATCAAGCCGCGCGTGCTCAAGCAACTCCTCGAACAACACCGAAGCGCCGACATCCTGCTGGATGTGCGGGACGCCAGCGAGCTGGAAGTCTGCAAGCTGCCCGGGGTGCTGCACATTCCCCTGGCTGAACTCGACGGGCAACTCGACAGCCTGAGCCGAGACAACACCCACTACCTGATCTGCTACGCCGGGACCAGGGCCGAGCAAGCCGCCAGCACCTTGCTGGCGGCCGGCTTCGCCAATACCAAAGTACTGCAAGGTGGCATGAAACACTGGGTTCGCGACGTCGAACCCGACATGCCTTTGTACTGATAACCGGCCATGGGTTCCTACCTGATGTTGCATAACTCGATACTCGACGCCATTGGCCAGACGCCCATCGTGCGCCTTGAACAATTTTCCGAAGACCTCGGCATCGAAGTCTTCGCCAAGCTGGAGTCGCTGAACCCCGGTGGCAGCCACAAGGCGCGCATTGCCCTGGGGATGATCCTCGACGCCGAACGCCGTGGCGTGCTGATCCGTGGTTCCGGGCAAACCATCATCGAGCCCAGCGGTGGCAACACCGGCATTGGCCTGGTGATGGCCGGCAACGTGCTGGGCTACAAAGTGGTGCTGGTGATCCCGGACAACTACAGCCCTGAGAAGCAGAAGCTGCTGCGCCTGTACGGCGCCAAGGTAGTGCTGTCGGACAGCCGCCTGGGCAACAATTCCCACGGCGAAAAATGCATGGAGCTACAGCTGGAAAACCCCAGCTTTGTGATGCTCAACCAACAGCGTAACGGCGCTAACCCGCAGACCCATCGTGACACCACCGCCCGGGAAATCATCCGCGCATTTGGCGAACGGCGGGTGGACTATTTCGTCAGCGGCATCGGCACCGGCGGCCACATCACCGGCATTGGAGAAACCCTAAAGGCCACCTGGCCAGCCGTGCGCGTCATGGGCGTCGAACCCGAAGAATGCGACCTGCTGAGTGATCAACATGCGCCGCACCATATCCAGGGCCTGTCCATCGGTTTGATCCCAAGCATCCTCAACCTGGCGATACTGGACGGCATGATCAAGGTCTCCCGGGAGGAATGCCTGGAGATGATGAAACGCATCATGCGCACCGATGCCATCAGCCTCGGGTTGTCGTCGGCCGCCAACATGGTGGCCATTGCCAAGCTTGCACCGGAACTGCCTACCGAGACCGTCGTCCTGACCATGGTCTACGACAGTGCGGACAGCTACTTACCCTGTTTCGAATAACAACAACTGCGGGGGTGCCTCCATGGGAGGCTTTATCGACATGCAACAGCTGCACGATGAGTTGCTCACCCACCTCATCACCACCCTTTCGCCCGCGCAGATGCAGGAGCTGCAGGCGCATCTGGCGCCGCTGGTCCAGACAGCTGCGCAGGCCGTGGCCGAGGACCTGATTGCCTACGCCTACCGCGACCCGGCATCCCGCGGGCGCGCCGAGCTGATCCTGGAGTCCTACGCCTCGTTCAAAGCGGTGCTGTTCTACCGGCTGGCCCATTGGGTATGGAGTTTCCACCAGCAACATAACAGTGCGTTTTGCGCCATTGCCCTGAAGCTGAGCAACCAGGGCAAGATCCTGTCTGGTGCGGAGATCCATCCGGCCGCGCAGATTGGCCGGCGCTTCGTGCTTGATCACGGCTATGGCACCGTCATCGGCGAAACCTGCGAGATCGGCAACGACTGCTACATCCTCTGCGGCGTGACCCTGGGTGCCCGGGGCATCGCCAACAACCCCGACGGCAAGCGTCATCCACGCCTGGGCAACAATGTTGAAATCGGCGCAGGTGCAAGAGTGCTGGGCTATGTGCAGATCGGTGACAACGTATTCATCAGCCCGGCCTGTGTGATCACCCAGGATGTGCCGGCAGGCACCAAGGTCAAGGTGGTCAACCAGATCCAACTGCAGAAAAACGACGAGTCCGATCACAGCAACTACCTTGGCGCCTTCGCTCTCAACGAACGGCTGCACGTGGTCGGCGAGGTCAATTCAAGCCATAAAGTGACGGTGCTGGACGCCGACTTCCACCCCTTGGCCGGCGTGTTGCTCGAACCCACGGTCAAGGAGCGCCATCACCTGCAGTTTCGCCTGCGTCACGTCGCCTCGACGGGCCACCCGCCGCGCTTGCCGATCAACCTGAAAGTCTGCGGTCCCGAGTTTGAAATCACCCTGCTGTCTCCCCCTGGCTTAAGCGCGATGGTTCGTCATTTGCTGCAAGTCAGCCCACTGATCGTCGGAGGTTGAACATGTCCGTGCACACAATGGAAACCCTGGCGCTGTTTGACAGTGCGCCTTACCAGAACGCCTTCAGTGCCCGGGTGATCGCCGTCAGTGAGCAGGGGATCGCCCTGGAACATACCCTGTTCTACCCCACCGGCGGTGGACAACCCGGGGACACCGGCCACTTCATCCTCGTCGACGGCACTCGGGTTGAGGTGATCGGGACCGTACGCGACCCGGTATTACGCTCGATCATCTGGCACCAGGTGGAACACTGCCCCGACCAGCTGTGCGCGGGCGTGCAAGTGGACGCCAACCTGGACTGGGAGCGGCGCTACCAGCACATGAAGATGCACACCTGCCTGCACCTGTTGTGCTCGATCATCGACGCCCCCGTGACCGGCTGCAGTATCAATGCGGACAAGGGTCGCCTGGATTTCGACTTGCCGGAAATGACCCTCGACAAAGACAGCATCACCCGTGACCTCAATGCGCTGATCGAGCAGGCCCATGAGGTCAAGACCCTGTCGATGCCCGCATCGGAGTATTCCACCTTGCTGCAGATCACCCGTACCCAGGCGGTGGCACCGCCGGTGATTCAGGGCGCCGTGAGGGTGATTGAAATTGCCGGTATCGACATCCAACCCTGCGGCGGGACTCACGTGGTCAACACGGAAGAAATCGGCCGGGTGTTTTGCGAGAAGATCGAGAAGAAGAGCAAGCACAACCGACGGGTGATCTTGCGCTTTGAGTGAACCGGGCGCCCCGCCCAGTCTCACGCCCATGAGCGTCCGTCGGGCGCTCATTTTTTTACTCAAACCTGACATGAATTTTATGCTTCTGTAACATTTTGAAACGTACAATCCCCGCCAGCGTGTATCGACCCTATTCTCGGTGCCCCCGCCCATGGACCCGCCCATTCTCGGCGGGTCAGACAGACAGAAGCTAAGCTCACCACAGCCGCGCCCTCCCTCAGAACGCTGCAGGAATCACTGCCTATGAACAAAGTGTTCCGTCATTACATACCGGCGACGACGCTGCGCCTGCTGCCTAATCGCTGGGATCTGGTCGCCCTGCCCTTGGTGATCGGCTTTTTGCTGTTTTTCTCCATTGGCGCCCGAGAAACCTGGGCACCCATCGCCACTTTGCAGAGCGAAGTCATTTCCCTGGATCCGGCCAACCTGCCGGAATATGCGATGCGCACCACCTTGCGCATGCTCGCCGCGATGGTTGCCGCCCTGATATTCACCCTGCTCTACGGCACACTGGCCGCCAAAAGCCGACGGGCCGAGAAACTGCTGGTGCCGGTGTTGGATATCCTGCAATCCGTACCGGTACTGGGCTACATCTCGTTCACCGTGACGTTTTTCCTGCTGTTGTTTCCCGGACGAGTGCTGGGCGCCGAATTTGCCGCGATATTTGCCATCTTCACCAGCCAGGCCTGGAACATGACGTTCAGCTTCTACCAGTCACTGCGCATGTTGCCCCTGGACCTGCAAGAAGTGTCCACCAACCTGCGGCTGTCCGGCTGGCAAAAGTTCTGGAAGCTGGACGTGCCCTTCGCCATGCCCGGGTTGGTCTGGAACATGATGATGAGCATGTCCGGTGGCTGGTTCTTCGTGGTGGCTTCCGAAGCCATCACCGTTGGCGACAAGACCATCACCCTGCCAGGCGTGGGTTCATACCTGGCCCTGGCCATCCAACACAAAGACCTGCATGCCGTGGGCTACGTGATTCTGGCGATGATCGCAGTCATCCTGATCTACGACCAATTCCTGTTCCGTCCCCTGGTGGCCTGGGCTGACAAGTTCCGCATGGAAACCACCGCCTCCCAAGGTGCCGCCCCACAATCCTGGGTACTGAACCTGATCCAGCGGACCCGGCTGATCCAGCGCATCCTGCGCCCCATTACCCGGACCATCAGCCGCATCGGCAACATGCGCCTGAACCTGCCGCGCACCGCCCTCAAGGTCCTGCCACCCTCCAGCCCGACCACATCGCGGGTAATTGACTGGGTCTGGGGGTCGCTGATTGCACTGATGACGGCCTACGCGCTGTACCACATTGTGCGGTACGTCGGTACCGAAGTGACCCTCGCCGAGGTCGGTCATGTGTTCGTACTGGGATCGATCACCTTGCTGCGGGTGGCCGGGCTGATCCTGGTGGCCTCGCTGATCTGGGTGCCCCTGGGCGTGATGATCGGCCTGCGTCCCCGGCTCGCGGAGAAAATCCAGCCGCTGGCCCAGTTTCTCGCGGCCTTCCCCGCCAACCTGCTGTTTCCGGTGTTTGTCATCGTCATCCTGCACTACAAGCTGAACCCGGATATCTGGCTCAGCCCGCTGATCGTGCTGGGGACCCAGTGGTACATCCTGTTCAACGTGATTGCCGGGGCCAGCGCCTTCCCCAATGACTTCAAGGAAGCCGCCGCCAACTTCCGCATTCGCGGCTGGCTGTGGTGGCGCAAGGTAATGTTGCCGGGCATCTTCCCGTACTACGTAACCGGTGCCATCACGGCCTCGGGCGGGGCGTGGAACGCCAGTATCGTTTCCGAATTCGTGTCCTGGGGCCAGGACAAAGTCGTCGCCCACGGCCTGGGGGCCTATATCGCCGAAACCACCGCCGCCGGTGACTTTCCGAAAATCGCCCTCGGCGTGGTGGTGATGTCGATCTTTGTGGTGGCCTTCAATCGCTTGGTCTGGCGGCCGATGTACGCCATGGCCGAAAACAAACTCCGTCTGAATTAATGGGATTCGATTTGATGAATACCTATACCGAACACACTGCCCCAACCCCGGAAATCTACTCGCTCAAGAACGTGAGCCGGGTGTTTGGCAAGGGTAAAGACGAGTTGCAAGTACTCAGTGGTGTTGATTTGAGCCTGCATGAAGGCGAGATCGTCGGCATGCTGGGCCGCTCAGGCTCAGGCAAATCCACCCTGCTGCGGATCATTGCCGGCCTGATACAGCCATCATCGGGCGAGGTCCGCTACAACGGTGCGCAACTGACCGGCCCTGCCGAAGGCGTGGCCATGGTATTCCAGACCTTTGCCCTGTTCCCTTGGCTCACCGTCCTCGAAAACGTTGAAGCCGGCCTGCAAGCCCTGCAGGTCGAGCGCAAGGCCTCCCGCAAGCGCGCCCTGGCGGCCATCGACCTGATCGGCCTGGATGGTTTTGAAAACGCCTACCCCCGTGAACTGTCCGGCGGGATGCGCCAACGCGTGGGCTTTGCCCGCGGCCTGGTGGTCAACCCGACCCTGCTCTTGATGGACGAGCCCTTTTCCGCCCTCGACGTATTGACCGCCGAAACCTTGCGCAACGACCTCCTGGACTTGTGGAGTGGCAAGCAGCTGCCGATCAAATCCATCCTGATCGTGACCCACAACATCGAAGAAGCGGTGCTGATGTGCGACCGCATTCTGGTCTTGTCATCGAACCCCGGGCGGGTCGTGGCCGAAATCAAAGTGCCGTTCCCCCACCCGCGCAACCGGCTGGACCCGACCTTCAGGCAAATGGTCGATGACATCTACGCCCTGATGACCGACCGCCGTAGCGCCGACGCCAGCACCGGCAAGCCCGAACTGAAAATGAGCAGCCCGCTGCCGGAAGTCTCCACCAACCTGATGGCCGGCCTGATCGAAACCCTGGCCGCCGAGCCCTACAACGGCCACGCCGGCCTGCCGACCGTGGCGGAGCGACGCCTGTTGGAAGTGGACGATCTGTTCCCGGTCGCCGAGATTCTGGAACACCTGGGATTCGCCGAACTCAAGGGCGCCGACATCACCCTCACCGAGGCCGGCAAACTGTTCGCCGACTACGGCACCCAGGAACGCAAAACCCTGTTTGCCGAGCATCTGGTCCGCCACGTGCCGCTGGCCGCACGTATCCGCCAGGTGCTGCTGGAGCGCCACGGCCACCGCGCGCCGCGGGTACGTTTCGAGCAGGAACTGGAAGACTCGCTGACCGAAGCGTTCGTGGAGAAAACCCTGGAAGTGGTGGTGGCCTGGGGACGGTATGCGGAAATTTTCTCCTACGACGACCATACCGAGACCTTCAGCCTGGATGACGTCGAAGGCAGCATGTAAGCCCTGAAGCGAACACACATCTTAAGTGTGGGAGCTGGCTTGCCTGCGATAGCGGTTGTAGCCGCTGTCGAGGCACGAGGCTGCGATGCGTGTCCGCAGGACCACCCTGGGGCCTCACCGTCATCGCAGGCAAGCCAGCTCCCACATTAACCGCGTTTCGGCAGGTCGCTATGTGGGTTGTCTAGACCACAAACAGATCCACAAACCGATTCACCGGCGTCGCCTCAAGCCGTGCAGGGTCCTTGCACAAGGCAAAGATCTCGGCACTGCGCTGGGCCGTAAAACGCGTCGCCAGGTTGGCCTTGAACTTGTCTTCCAGCAACGGAATGCCATCCCCCCGACGGCGACGGTGGCCAATCGGGTACTCCACCACCACCTGCTCGGTGCTGGAGCCGTCCTTGAAAAATACCTGCACCGCGTTGGCAATGGAACGCTTGTCGGCTTCCAGATATTCGCGGCTGTAGCGCGGCTCTTCGACGATGACCATTTTATCGCGCAGCTCATCGATGATCGGGTGGGCGGCATGGAACTCATCTTCGTACTGCTCCGCCACCAGATTGCCGAACGCCAGGGGCACGGCGGTCATGTACTGGATGCAGTGATCACGGTCGGCCGCATTGGCCAGTTGGCCCACCTTGGAGATGATACGAATCGCCGACTCGTGGGTGGTGATGACGATCTTGTCGATCTCATGCAGACGGTTCTTCACTTGAGGGTGCAGAGTCACCGCCGCCTCGCAGGCCGTTTGCGCGTGGAACTCGGCGGGGAAGCTGATCTTGAACAGCACGTTTTCCATCACGTAAGTGCCGTAGGGCTGAGGCAGGCTGAAGGTACGCTTGTCTTCGGGCTTGAGCGCCAGGTCCTTGTTGGTGTGGCTGAACAGCACATCGTAGAACCCCCACTGAGGCGCGCTCAATACACCGGGAATGCCCATCTCGCCACGCATGGCAATGTCCGCCAGGCGCACACCTCGGCTGGACGCATCACCCGCCGCCCACGACTTGCGCGACCCGGCATTCGGCGCATGGCGATAAGTGCGCAGGGCCTGGCCATCGACAAATGCCTGAGACAGCGCCGACAACAGTTGCTCACGGTTGGCGCCCATCAGCTTGGCGGTGACGGCTGTGGAAGCGACTTTCACCAACAGCACATGGTCGAGGCCGACGCGGTTGAAGGAGTTTTCCAGGGCGATCACGCCCTGGATCTCGTGGGCCATGATCATCGCGTCCAGCACCGCACGGACGGTCAGCGGCGCATCGCCATTGGCCACGCGCTTTTGCGAGAGGTGGTCGGCGACCGCAAGAATCCCGCCGAGGTTATCGGAAGGATGACCCCATTCGGCGGCGAGCCAGGTGTCGTTGTAGTCGAGCCAACGGACGATGCAACCGATGTCCCACGCCGCCTTGATCGGGTCCAGGCGAAATGAAGTCCCCGGCACTCGAGCACCGAACGGCACCACCGTGCCCTCGACGATCGGCCCCAGGTGCTTGGTGCACTCCGGGAAACGCAGGGCCAGCAGGCCGCAACCGAGGGTGTCCATCAAGCAGTTGCGGGCAGTGTCCAGGGCGTCGCGAGACTCGATCTTGAAACTCAGAACGTAGTCGGCAATGTCCTGCAGGACCTGATCGTAGTCGGGGCGGTTGTTTTGGTCGACGTTGGCGCTCATGGCAGTACTCCAAAGGGGTTAGGGGTTGTTCCATCCTCAGGGTCAGGGTTGATGTGTTTTTAAAGGCAGATCTTGGTGTCTGCCTGATTGATCAATGCTTAAAACGCGTCGCCCGGGACACGCACAAAACCTTCCATCAATACCCGCGCACTGCGGCTCATGATGGCTTTCTTGACGACCCATTCACCGTCCACCTGGCTCGCCTCGGCACCCACCCGCAACGTCCCCGACGGGTGCCCAAACCGCACCGCATTGCGCTCCACACCACCGGCCGCCAGGTTCACCAGCGTTCCGGAAATCGCCGCTGCCGTGCCGATCGCCACCGCCGCCGTGCCCATCATTGCGTGGTGCAGCTTGCCCATGGACAACGCCCGCACCAACAGGTCGACATCTGCCGCCTTGATCGCCTTACCGCTGGACGCCACGTAATCCGCAGGCCGAGCCACAAACGCGACCTTGGGTGTGTGCTGGCGCTGGGCCGCTTCGTCCAGGTGTTTGATCAACCCCATGCGCAACGCACCGTGAGCGCGGATGGTTTCAAACATTGCCAAGGCTTTCGGATCACTGTTGATCGCGCCTTGCAACTCGGTGCCGGTGTAACCCAGGTCCTGGGCGTTGATGAAAATGGTAGGAATCCCGGCGTTGATCAGCGTTGCCTTGAAGGTACCCACACCGGGTACTTCCAGGTCATCCACCAGGTTGCCGGTGGGGAACATCGAACCACCACCGCCCTCTTCTTCCGCCGCCGGGTCCATGAATTCCAACTGCACTTCAGCGGCCGGAAAGGTCACGCCGTCCAGTTCGAAGTCGCCGGTTTCCTGTACCGCACCGTCGGTGATCGGCACGTGGGCGATGATGGTCTTGCCGATATTGGCCTGCCAGACCCGCACCACAGCGATGCCGTTTTGCGGGATACGCGCTGCATCCACCAAGCCGTTGCTGATAGCGAAGGACCCCACCGCCGCCGACAAGTTGCCGCAGTTGCCGCTCCAGTCCACGAACGGCTTGTCGATGGAGACTTGGCCAAACAGGTAGTCAACGTCGTGATCGGCGCGGGTGCTTTTGGCCAGGATCACGGTTTTGCTGGTGCTGGACGTAGCGCCGCCCATGCCGTCGATTTGCTTGTCATAGGGATCGGGGCTGCCAATCACCCGCAGCAGCAAGGCATCCCGCACGGCACCCGGAACCTGGGCCGACTCGGGCAAATCCTTGAGGCTGAAAAACACGCCTTTGCTGGTACCGCCACGCATGTAAGTGGCGGGAATCTTGATCTGAGGTACGTGTGCCATGGTTTTCCTCATGGGCCGGGGCGCACGCCCCGGCCACAGTTATCAGGCGGTCACTGCCGATTCCAGGAAGTCCTGGGCAAAACGTTGCAATACGCCGCCCGCCTCGTAGATCGACACTTCTTCGGCGGTGTCCAGGCGACAGGTCACCGGCACTTCGACACGTTCGCCATTCTTGCGGTTGATCACCAGGGTCAGCGCCGCACGCGGGGTGCGCTCACCGATCACGTCGTAGGTTTCACTGCCGTCAATCTTCAGGGTCTTGCGGTCGGTGCCCGGCAGGAACTCCAGTGGCAACACGCCCATGCCCACCAGGTTGGTGCGGTGAATACGCTCGAAGCCTTCGGCGGCAATCGCTTCCACACCCGCCAGACGCACGCCTTTGGCTGCCCAGTCCCGGGACGAACCCTGGCCGTAGTCGGCGCCGGCAATGATGATCAGCGGCTGCTTGCGCTCCATGTAGGTTTCGATGGCTTCCCACATCCGCGTGACCTGGCCTTCCGGCTCAAGACGCGTCAGCGAACCCTGCTTGACCTTGCCGTTTTCCACGACCATTTCGTTGAACAGTTTCGGGTTGGCGAAGGTGGCGCGTTGGGCGGTCAGGTGGTCGCCACGGTGCGTCGCATAGGAGTTGAAGTCGACTTCCGGCAAGCCCATTTTCGCCAGGTATTCGCCGGCGGCGCTGTCCAACATGATTGCGTTGGAGGGCGACAAGTGGTCCGTGGTGATGTTGTCCGGCAGCACCGCCAGCGGGCGCATGCCCTTGAGCGGCCGCGCTCCGGCCAGCGCACCTTCCCAGTACGGCGGACGGCGAATGTAGGTGCTCTGTGGACGCCAGTCGTACAGCGGCTCGACTTTCGGGCCGGTGTCTTCATGGATGGCGAACATCGGGATGTAGACCTTGCGGAACTGCTCCGGCTTGACCGACGCCTTGACCACTGCGTCGATTTCTTCGTCGCTCGGCCAGATGTCCTTCAGGCGAATTTCCTTGCCATTCGCATCCAGTCCCAGCACGTCTTTTTCGATGTCGAAACGGATGGTGCCGGCAATCGCATAGGCAACCACCAGCGGCGGCGACGCAAGGAACGCTTGCTTGGCGTACGGGTGAATACGCCCATCAAAGTTGCGGTTGCCCGACAACACGGCGGTGGCGTACAGGTCACGGTCGATGATTTCTTGCTGGATCACCGGGTCGAGCGCGCCGGACATGCCGTTGCACGTGGTGCAGGCAAACGCCACGACACCAAAGCCCAATTGCTCCAGCTCCGTGGTCAACCCGGCTTCGTCCAGGTACATGGCCACGGTTTTCGAACCCGGCGCCAGGGACGACTTGACCCACGGCTTGCGGGTCAACCCCAGTTTGTTGGCGTTGCGCGCCAGCAGGCCGGCGGCAATCACGTTGCGTGGGTTACTGGTGTTGGTGCAACTGGTGATGGCGGCGATGATCACGGCACCGTCAGGCATTTGCCCTGGCACATCATCCCACTGGCCAGAAATGCCCTTGGCCGCCAGATCGCTGGTGGCGACACGGGCGTGCGGGTTGCTCGGGCCGGCCATGTTGCGCACCACCGAGGACAAATCGAAGGTCAGGCCACGCTCGTATTGCGCGCCCTTGAGGTCATCGGCCCACAAGCCGGTGTGGCGGGCGTATTGCTCCACCAACGCCACTTGCTCGTCTTCACGGCCAGTGAGTTTCAGGTACGCGATGGTCTGCGGGTCGATGTAGAACATCGCCGCCGTGGCACCGTATTCCGGGGCCATATTGGAGATGGTCGCACGGTCGCCAAGGGTCAGGTTTGAAGCACCTTCACCGAAGAACTCCAGCCACGCGCCGACAACTTTTTGCTGGCGCAGGAACTCGGTCAACGCCAGCACCATATCGGTGGCGGTGATGCCCGGCTGCAGCTTGCCCGTCAGCTCCACGCCGACGCTTTCCGGCAGGCGCATCCACGAGGCGCGGCCGAGCATCACACTCTCGGCTTCCAGGCCACCGACGCCAATGGCGATCACGCCCAGGGCGTCAACGTGTGGGGTGTGGCTGTCGGTGCCGACGCAGGTATCAGGGAACGCCACGCCGTCACGTACCTGAATCACCGGAGACATTTTCTCCAGGTTGATCTGGTGCATGATGCCGTTGCCCGGCGGGATCACGTCGACGTTCTTGAAGGCCTTTTTGGTCCACTCGATAAAGTGGAAACGGTCTTCGTTGCGGCGGTCTTCGATGGCGCGGTTTTTCTCGAACGCATCCGGATCAAACCCGCCGCTTTCCACGGCCAGGGAGTGGTCGACAATCAGTTGGGTCGGCACCACCGGGTTGACCTGGGCCGGGTCGCCGCCTTGCAGGGCAATGGCGTCGCGCAGCCCGGCAAGGTCCACCAGGGCGGTCTGGCCGAGGATGTCGTGGCACACCACGCGCGCCGGGAACCAGGGGAAGTCGAGGTCGCGCTTGCGTTCGATCAGTTGGCTCAGGGACGCATTGAGGGTCGCCGGGTCGCAGCGGCGCACCAGGTTTTCTGCCAGCACGCGGGAGGTGTACGGCAAGGTCGCGTAGGCGCCGGGAGTGATTGCATCGACAGCCGCACGGGCGTCGTAGAAATCCAGTCGGCTGCCGGGCAGGGGTTTGCGGTGTTCAGTGTTCATGGACTGGGACTCGATCACGGTAAGGTGTACGGCAAAAACCTGCGGCATTGGCCTGAATGAACACGGTCCCTGTGGGAGCCGGGCTTGCCCGCGATGACTGAGTCACTTTCAACACTTTTGTCGACAGTGATACCGCTATCGCGGGCAAGCCCGGCTCCCACATTGATCCGGTTTCAAACATGAAAGCCGGCGCCTCAGATTCCCACTGCTCAGCGACGTTCGATTGGCACGAACTTGCGCTGTTCAACGCCGACGTACTCGGCGCTCGGACGGATGATGCGGTTGTTGGCACGCTGCTCGAACACATGCGCCGCCCAGCCAGTCAGGCGCGAGCAGACGAAAATCGGTGTGAACAGCTTGGTCGGGATGCCCATGAAGTGGTACGCCGAGGCATGGTAGAAGTCGGCGTTGGGGAACAACTTCTTCTGCTCCCACATGGTCTTGTCGATCGCTTCGGAGACCGCGAACAACACTTTGTCGCCCACTTCGTCCGCGAGTTTTTTCGACCAGCCCTTGATCACTTCATTACGCGGGTCGCTGTCCTTATAGATCGCGTGACCGAAGCCCATGATCTTGTCCTTGCGCTCGAGCATGCCGAGGGTGCCCTTCACCGCGTCTTCCGGTGACGAGAAACGCTCGATCATCTCCATTGCCGCTTCGTTGGCGCCGCCATGCAACGGGCCGCGCAGGGAACCGATGGCCGCAGTGACACAGGAATACAGGTCCGACAGGGTAGAAGCACACACCCGTGCGGTGAAGGTCGAAGCGTTGAATTCATGCTCGGCATAGAGGATCAACGAGACGTTCATCACCTTGACGTGCAATTCACTCGGTTTCTTGTCGTGCAACAGGTGCAGAAAGTGGCCGCCGATGGAAGCTTCGTCGGTCACGCAGTTGATGCGTTTACCGTCATGGCTGAAGCGATACCAGTAGCACATGATCGCCGGGAACGCGGCCAGCAGGCGGTCGGTGACGTCGTGCTGGGCGGAGAAATCCTTCTCCGGTTCGATATTGCCCAGGAACGAGCAACCGGTGCGCATCACGTCCATCGGGTGGGCGTCGGCGGGGATGCGTTCCAGCACCTCTTTCAGCGCTTGGGGCAGGTCACGCAGCTTGCTCAGCTTGGCGGTGTAGGCCGCCAGCTCGGATTGAGTCGGCAGTTCGCCGTAGAGCAGCAGGTAGGCAACCTCTTCAAACTGCGCATCGGCAGCCAGCTCGCGCACGTCATAACCGCGATAGGTCAGGCCGGCACCGGCCTGGCCCACGGTGGACAGTGCGGTCTGCCCGGCTACCTGGCCACGCAGGCCAGCTCCACTCAGTACTTTTGCTTCGGCCATTGTCTTCTCCAATCTTGAATTTATTTGGGAGCCGCGCGCCTTACTTCTTGGCGGCGAACAGCGCGTCGAGCTTCTGCTCGAAAGTGTGGTAGTCGATACGATCGTACAACTCCATGCGGGTTTGCATGGTGTCGATCACATTCTGTTGGGTACCGTCGCGACGGATCGCGGTGTAGACGTTTTCGGCAGCCTTGTTCATGGCGCGGAAGGCCGAGAGCGGGTACAGCACGATAGAAACATCGGCAGATTTCAGTTGATCGACGGTGTACAGAGGTGTGGAGCCAAATTCGGTGATGTTGGCGAGGATCGGTGCCTTCACGCGGGCAGCAAACAGCTTGTACATCTCCAGCTCGGTGATGGCTTCCGGGAACACCATGTCGGCGCCAGCCTCAATGCAGGCGGCGGCACGTTCCAGGGCCGATTCCAGGCCTTCGACGGCCAGGGCGTCGGTGCGGGCCATGATCACGAAGCTGTCATCGGTGCGGGCATCGACGGCCGCCTTGATGCGGTCGACCATTTCCTGCTGCGACACGATTTCTTTATTAGGACGATGGCCGCAACGCTTGGCACCCACCTGGTCTTCAATATGGATCGCGGCGGCGCCGAACTTGATCATCGACTTGACGGTGCGCGCCACGTTGAACGCCGAGGAGCCGAAACCGGTGTCCACGTCCACCAACAGCGGCAGGTCGCACACGTCCGTGATGCGGCGTACGTCGGTCAGTACGTCATCCAGGCCGGTAATGCCCAGGTCCGGCACGCCCAGGGAGCCTGCGGCCACCCCGCCACCGGACAGGTAAATCGCCTTGAAGCCGGCGCGTTTGGCCAGCAGGGCGTGGTTGGCGTTGATCGCGCCAACCACCTGCAACGGCTGTTCGCTGGCGACCGCGTCACGGAAACGCTGGCCTGGAGTGCTGTTGTTATTGGAACTCATGACTCACCTCTCTAGGGGGCGCACTCTGGAAAGTGACGCGCGATATTGCGTTTGGAAGCGCCGATATGGCGGCGCATCAACAACTCGGCCAGTTCTCCGTCGCGATCGGCAATCGCGTCGAGAATCCGGTGATGTTCGGCAAAGGCCTGGCGTGGACGATTGGGCGTGGCGGAAAACTGGATGCGGTACATGCGCACCAGTTGATACAGCTCGCCGCACAACATTTGGGTCAAGGTGCGGTTGCCGGCGCCTTGAATGATCCGGTAATGAAAATCGAAGTCGCCTTCCTGCTGGTAGTAGCCGACGCCGGCCTGGAACGCGGCATCGCGCTCATGGGTGTGCAGCACCTGGCGCAGTTCCTCGATTTCTTCATCGGTCATGCGCTCGGCGGCCAGGCGACAGGCCATGCCTTCCAGGGATTCGCGAATTTCGTAAAGCTCAATCAGTTCGGCATGGCTGAGGGAAACAACCCGCGCGCCAACGTGAGGGATGCGCACCAGCAGGCGCTGGCCTTCCAGGCGATGGATCGCCTCGCGCAGCGGGCCACGGCTGATGCCATAGGTGCGGGCCAGTTCCGGCTCGGAAATCTTGCTGCCGGGGGCGATTTCGCCCTTGACGATGGCGGCCTGAATGCGGCGAAAGACGTTCTCCGACATGGTCTTGGATTCATCCGATGTCGCCACCGGGGCTTCCGATTGATCCAGCATATTGTCGACACCTTTAAAAGCAATGTCGCAAAAACTAGCCAATCAGCCCTTAATAGTCAAAGAATAAATACATATTGTCGACAATCGTCTAATAACCACCCGTATACCGCCAGAGGTCATGGCCGCCTGCCAGCGCTGGCGTCAGAAAACCTTCATGTTAGAATGCCCGCCGCTTTTGCCTGACATCATTGGATGAAAAGGCGCACGAGGGAGCTTGCGCAGCAATGCCAGTCGCCTTGAATTGAACATCGCACTGCACCGCGTCAGGATTTATGAGACTCAAGCCCTTCTCCCTATTGTTTTGCCTATCGTTGCTGCCCGGTCTTGGCTTCGCTGCCGAGAAGACCGTGTATGGCCTCAACGAATACGCCCATTTGGCCGGCATTGACCTGCAAGTGCCCGCCAAACTCGACACCGGCGCCAAAACGGCATCGCTGAGCGCCCGAGACATCAAGCGCTTCAAGCGTAACGGCGAATCCTGGGTGCGTTTCTACCTGGCCATCGACACCGCACATTCTCACCCCATCGAACGCCCCCTGGAGCGCGTCAGCAAGATCAAGCGCCGCGCCGACGACTACGACGCCGATGCGGGCAAGCAGTACACCGCGCGCCCGGTGATTGCCCTCGACATCTGCATGGGTACCGCTTTACGCAGCATCGAAGTGAACTTGACTGACCGCAGCACTTTCCAATACCCGCTGCTGATTGGCTCCGAAGCCTTGAAACGCTTTGATGCGCTGGTCGACCCCAGTCTCAAATACGCGGCGGGCAAACCTGCCTGCGCCACTGACGCTCATACCGCTGAGTAATTTCAATGCGCTCTCTTAATCTGCACCTGAAAATCCTGATCACCATTCTGGTGGTGCTGGGCATTTCGGTCACCGCCTATCAGATTTTCGTGCTGGGGATTCCCGTCACCGAAGACGCCACGGACGACCTGTGGAACATCGACGCCAAAGTCGAGTTCGTCGCCAGCGCCAAGGACCCGGTAAAAATCCAGATGTTCGTGCCGCCCCTGAGCCGCGACTTCGTCAGCCTTAATGAAAGCTTTATCTCCAATAACTACGGGGTGAGCGTCAACCGCATCGATGGCAACCGCAAGGTCACCTGGTCGGCGCGCCGTGCCAAGGGCAACCAGACGCTCTACTACCGCCTGGTGTTGACCAAGCGCTACAGCGGCGAAAAGGCCAAGCTCAAGGGCCCGACCTTCCGCGACAGCATTGCCGTGGACGGCCCGGAAAAAATCGCCGCCGAAGCCCTGCTCGCGCCGATCCGCCAGCATTCGGCAGACGTCGAGACCTTTATCAGCGAAGCCATCAAGCGCACCAACAACCTCAACGACGACAACGTCAAGCTGCTGCTGGCGGGAGACCCGTCGACGCCGCACAAGGCGAAGATCGTCGAGTTGCTGCTGTCCATCGCCCACGTGCCAGTGGAAAAGGTCCACACCATCCGCCTGGTGGCCGACCAGCCGCAAACCCCGGAACTGTGGTTGCGCAGCTTCAATGGCAACGACTGGCTGTACTTCAACCCGGACACCGGCGAACAGGGCCTGCCGTCCGACCGCCTGCTGTGGTGGACCGGCGATGAAAACCTGATCACCGTCGACGGCGGCAAGAAGGCCATGGTGACTTTCAGCCTGAACAACAGCGAAATGAACGCCATTCGCCTGGCCAAGCTGACCGACGAGAACACCGACGCCAACTTCCTCGAATACTCGCTGTACGGCCTGCCGCTGCAAACCCAGCAGACCTTCATGATCATGGTGATGATCCCGATTGGCGTGCTGGTGATCCTGATCCTGCGCAACCTGATCGGCCTGCAGACCCTGGGCACCTTTACGCCGGTGCTGATTGCCCTGGCGTTCCGCGAGACGCAACTGGGCTTCGGGATCGTGTTGTTCACCATTATTACGGCGCTCGGCTTATCGCTGCGCTCGTACCTGGAACACTTGAAGCTGCAGATGCTGCCAAGGCTGTCGGTGGTGCTGACCTTCGTGGTGGTGCTGATCGCCGCCATCAGCCTGTTCAGCCACAAGCTGGGCCTGGAGCGCGGGCTGTCGGTGGCACTGTTCCCGATGGTGATCCTGACCATGACCATCGAACGCCTGTCCATCACCTGGGAAGAGCGCGGTGGCGGCCATGCCATGAAAGTAGCAATCGGTACGCTGTTCGCCGCGTCCCTGGCGCACCTGATCATGAGCGTGCCGGAGCTGATCTACTTCGTCTTCACCTTCCCGGCGATCCTGCTAATCCTGGTGGGTTTCATGCTGGCCATGGGTCGCTATCGCGGCTATCGCCTGACCGAGCTGGTGCGTTTCAAGGCCTTCCTCAAGGCTGACTCATAATGTTCGGCTTCTGGAAGACCTGGAAGGCCCTCGAAGCGCGGGGGATCATGGGCATCAACCGGCGTAACGCCGACTACGTGCTCAAGTACAACAAGCGCAGCCTGTATCCGATCGTCGATGACAAGATCATCACCAAGGAGCGGGCCATCGCTGCCGGTATTCATGTGCCGCAAATGTACGGGGTGATTTCCACCGAGAAGGAAATCGACAAGCTCGACGAAATCATCGGAGGCCGCAACGACTTCGTGATCAAACCCGCCCAGGGCGCAGGTGGCGATGGCATCCTGGTGATAGCCGACCGCTTTGAAGGGCGCTATCGCACGGTCTCCGGCAAGATCATCAGCCATGAAGAAATCGAGCACCAGATTTCCAGCATCCTCACCGGTTTGTATTCCCTGGGCGGCCACCGTGACCGGGCGTTGATCGAATACCGCGTAGTGCCTGACCAGATTTTCAAAAGCATCAGCTACGAAGGCGTGCCGGACATCCGCATCATCGTGCTGATGGGCTACCCGGTAATGGCCATGCTGCGCTTGCCGACCCGCCAGTCCGGCGGCAAGGCCAACCTGCACCAGGGCGCCATCGGCGTCGGTGTGGACCTGGCCACCGGCCTGACCCTGCGCGGCACCTGGCTGAACAACATCATCACCAAACACCCGGACACCACCAACGCGGTGGATGGCGTGCAACTGCCCAACTGGGACGGCTTCATGAAACTCGCCGCCGGCTGCTTTGAACTGTGTGGCCTGGGTTATATCGGTGTGGACATGGTGCTGGACCAGGAGAAAGGCCCGCTGATCCTGGAGCTCAATGCCCGGCCGGGGCTGAATATCCAGATCGCCAACGACTGCGGCCTGACCCTGCGCACCCATGCGGTGGAAGCTCGGCTGGAAGAACTGAAAGCGGCCGGTGTGACGGAAACGCCGGAAGAACGCGTGAAGTTCGTACAGGAAATGTTTGGGCACGTTACCGCTGTTGAAGGCTGACACCTGCCTATCCCCGACATCCCCTCTAGGAGCAAATCCTACAGGGGACTACAATCGCCTCCCCCGCGCCAATAGCTGATCCATCCCGCATGTCGACCTGCTCCGTTCACCCGCTGCCCTACCGGGCAAACCCTGCCGAGTATTTTACGGCGATTCGCCACGCCCCCGGTGCGGTGCTGCTGGACAGTGGTCGTCCGGCTGCCGAGCGCGGCCGTTATGACCTGCTCAGCGCCTGGCCTGAAGCAACGTTGGCGGTCTGGCCGGATGAAAGTGGCAGCGATTTTCTACAGCGGTTACGGGAGAATCTGGCGCTACTCGGTGATGCCGCGCTGCCTGCACCTTATGAACTGCCATTTGCCGGCGGCCTGATCGGTTACCTGAGCTACGACTTCGGTCGGCATCTGGAACAGCTACCGCACCTGGCCGTAGACGACCTGCGCCTGCCGGATGCACGCTTCGGCCTGTATGCCTGGGCATTGATCAGCGATCACCAGGCGCAGACCAGCCAATTGGTATTCCACCCCAAACTGGTGGAAAGCGAACGGCAACGCCTGATCACGCTGTTCAGCCATCCAACACCGAGCGCTCCCGCGACGTTCAAACTGCACGGCAAAATGGCACCTGATCTGACTGCACAAGCCTATCAGCAGGCCCTGGCGCGGATTCAGGACTACATCCAGGCCGGCGACTGCTACCAGGTCAACTTCGCCCAGCGCTTTCGTGCACCCTGCATCGGCGATCCGTGGGTCGCCTATTGCGCCCTGCGCGAGGCCTGTCCAACACCGTTTTCAGGGTTCCAGAGCCTGCCCGACGATGGCGCGGTGTTGAGCCTGTCGCCGGAGCGCTTCGTCAAAATCAGCCAGCGCCAGGTGGAAACCCGTCCGATCAAAGGCACCCGCCCTCGTGGCGCGACGGCAACGGAAGATGCGGCCAACGCCGCCGAACTCTTGGCCAGCCCCAAGGATCGTGCCGAAAACCTGATGATCGTCGACCTGCTGCGCAATGACCTGGGCCGCACCTGCCGCATCGGCTCGGTGAAAGTGCCGGAGTTGTTCAGCCTGGAAAGCTACCCCAACGTGCACCACTTGGTCAGCAGCGTCACCGGCGAACTGGCGGATGACAAAGATGCCCTGGACCTGATCGCCGGCAGCTTCCCCGGCGGCTCGATCACCGGCGCGCCGAAGATTCGCGCAATGCAGATCATCGATGAACTGGAGCCGACACGGCGAGGGTTGTACTGCGGCTCGTTGTTGTACCTGGACGTGCGCGGCGAGATGGACAGTTCCATCGCCATTCGCAGCTTGCTGGTCAAGGATGGGCAGGTGTGTTGCTGGGGCGGTGGCGGGATTGTCGCGGACTCGGAGTGGCAGGCGGAATATCAGGAGTCGATGACCAAGGTGCGGGTGTTGTTACAAACCTTGGAAGGGTTGTAGACGCCGGGCCGCACCTGACTCTCAGCGAGACAAATGTCACCCTGGAAAGAAGCTGAATCAGAGTGGTTGTGGACCGGGGTCGGGACTCGAAGATAGCGTCCAGCTCCGATACTCCACCGGGCCGTTTGTGAGGGATCACATGGAACGACTACTGATTGCCTTAACCGTTTTATTGCTCATGCCACTCGGACTGAGTTCATTATTTACTGTTCACAAATTATTTCAGAGATTGCATCCGCGTAAAGCGCAGCCTAATATCTCCCATATTGGGAGGTTGGCACGATGCGAATAATTGCGCGGGCAACCTTACGGGCATTCTGGGAGAACAGCCCCGCTTGCGCCGATGCCGAAACACCACTGGTTGAGTGGTACCGACACATGGAAAAGGCTTTTTACCCAACACCTCAGAGCCTGAAGGCTGAGCTGCGAACAGCCAGCATCCTTAAAGGCAGCAGGGTGGTGTTCAACGTCGGCGGTAATAAATATCGAGTGGTCATGGCAATCGACTACCCAAGACAGCTGGGCTTCATAAGATTCGTGGGGACTCATGCCCAGTACGATCAGATCAACGCGGAGATCGTGTGATGAATATCAAACCTGTTCGCACCCCTGAGGACCTGGCTGCGGCGCTTGCGCGCGTGGAGCAGCTTTGGGGCGCGCAAATCGGCTCATCGGAGGGTGATGAGCTGGAAATCCTTGCACTCCTGATTGAAAAGTACGAAGAGCAGCATTTTCCAATGCCACCTTCCGACCCGATTGAGGCGATTCGATTTCGTATGGAGCAACTAGGCCTGACAGCGCGCGACCTGGAGCCGTTTATTGGTACCAGCGGCCGCGTATCCGAAGTACTCAACCGCAAGCGTAAGCTGAGCTTGTCGATGATCAAGCGCCTGCACGAAGGCTTGCGAATTCCTTATGACAGTTTACTCGCGGGCGCCAGCTGATTAGCGGAGCCCACGACTTCGTTCACCCGAGAATCACAGGCTCAACGGCCGATTCGAAGCCTTGATGAACTCTTTCTTCAAATCCTCAAACGTATGCACCGCCGGAAACTGCGGGAACTCGCGGATCACATTCTCCGGCGCATGGAACAGAATGCCCTGGTCCGCTTCACCCAGCATGGTGGTGTCGTTGTAGGAGTCCCCGGCTGCAATCACCCGGTAGTACAGGCTCTTGAAGGCCAATACCGACTGACGCTTTGGGTCTTTCTGACGCAGTTGATAGCTCACGACGCGATTCGTCTCATCGGTAATCAACCGATGACACAGCAATGTCGGGAAGCCCAACTGGCGCATCAGCGGCTGGGAGAACTCATAAAAGGTGTCCGACAGAATCACCACCTGGAAGCGTTCGCGCAGCCAGTTGACGAACTCAATGGCGCCGTCCAGCGGCTTGAGGGTAGCAATCACCTCCTGGATGTCTCCAAGCGTGAGGCCGTGTTCGTCGAGGATCCGCAAGCGTTGCTTCATCAGCACGTCGTAGTCGGGAATGTCCCGGGTGGTGGCGCGCAGGGATTCAATACCGGTTTTTTCAGCGAAGGCGATCCAGATTTCCGGAACCAGCACCCCTTCCAGGTCGAGACAGGCAATTTCCACAAGACACTCCCATTAATGTTGTTAGTTGAGCGAGCAAAAGGACTGCCGAACTCTAGCGACTCATTCCAGCCACCGCAACGCAGGCCGGATTTTGTTACCATCACCCCCCTATAGAGCGCTCAGCGCCACTGACCTGTAGGAACCGTCCTGATGAACCAAGCCTTCGACGTCGCTGAGCTCGCCGCGACTTATGCCAACAAATCCGCCCAGGACATCCTCAAGCTGGCGTTCAGCCAGTTTGGCGACGACCTGTGGATCTCTTTCAGCGGTGCCGAGGACGTGGTGCTGGTGGACATGGCCTGGAAGCTGAACAAGAACGTCAAGGTGTTCAGCCTCGACACCGGCCGCCTGCACCCGGAAACCTACCGGTTTATCGAGCAGGTGCGCGAGTTCTACAAGATCGACATCGAGCTGATCTCGCCGGACCAGCGCGCACTGGAACCCTTCGTCAAGGAAAAAGGCCTGTTCAGTTTCTACAAGGACGGCCATGGCGAGTGCTGCGGCATCCGCAAGATCGAGCCGCTGCGCCGCAAACTGTCCAGCGTCAACGCCTGGGCTACCGGCCAACGCCGCGACCAGAGCCCCGGCACCCGCAGCCAAGTGGCGGTACTGGAAGTCGATACGGCCTTCTCCACGCCGGAACGCACCCTGTACAAGTTCAACCCACTGGCGCAAATGACCAGCGAAGAGATCTGGGGTTACATCCGCATGCTGGAGTTGCCGTACAACAGCCTGCATGAGCGCGGTTTTATCAGCATCGGCTGTGAGCCTTGCACCCGCCCGGTACTGCCGAACCAGCACGAGCGCGAAGGCCGTTGGTGGTGGGAAGAAGCCACCCAGAAAGAATGCGGGTTGCACGCAGGGAATATCATCAGCAAGGCGTGATGCCACGCCAGAAGTACATGTACACAAAAATGTCACCAACGGTGCCATTTTTGTGTGCACTTAAAAATTAACGCACCGAAAAGTTACACCCTTTCTCGCGACACTCTCCTGTCTGCGATTGCTCAAACTCCCCGCACAAAATAAATACCTGTTCAAACGGTCAATTTATATCGCTTTAAATTCAGCAAGTTATTGCAACAACCTATAAAAACGAAATTAACAACAGATTTGATAGACGAAAATATGGCACGTATGTGGCTTAAGGTGAAATACGCTTTGTATACAATAAATACAAAACATACATACACTTTGGCCTCTGCGATTTTCCGGCAGATGCCTTGGAGCCTGCCGGAATGCGTACAAGTCTCTCGAATAACATCGCACTGGATCTGCCCTCCTCTACCTTGACCCCAGAGGCCATAAGCCCCGGCCCCCTGGTGCTCAGCCCACGCTTGCACAACAAGGACCTGGCACCCACCAAGGCCGAAGGTCGGCGCTGGGGTCGCTACAGCATCTTTGCCCTCTGGACCAACGATGTACACAACATCGCCAACTACTCCTTCGCCATCGGCCTGTATGCCTTGGGCCTGGGAGGCTGGC
The DNA here is from genome assembly GCF_009724245.1 of Pseudomonas spelaei. Lineage (GTDB taxonomy): Bacteria > Pseudomonadota > Gammaproteobacteria > Pseudomonadales > Pseudomonadaceae > Aquipseudomonas > Aquipseudomonas spelaei. The sequence goes on from NZ_WNNK01000007.1 coordinate 173,378, forward strand.
AGATTCTGCTGTCCCTGGGGATCGGCGCGGCACTGGTGTATTGCTTCATGAACCTGTCCGGTTACATGGGGCAGAAGACTGGCGTGCCGTTCCCGGTGATCAGCCGCATCAGTTTCGGCATTCATGGCGCGCAGATTCCCGCGTTGATTCGAGCAGTGATCGCCATCGCCTGGTTCGGCATCCAGACCTACCTGGCCTCGGTGGTGCTGCGCGTACTGCTGACGGCGATTCATCCAGGATTTGCCGACTACGATCACAACACGATCCTCGGCCTGTCGAGTCTGGGTTGGGTCTGTTTTGTGGCGATCTGGTTCGTACAACTGGCCATCCTCGCCTATGGCATGGAAATGGTCCGGCGCTATGAGGCCTTCGCAGGGCCGGTGATTCTGCTCACGGTAGCGTCATTGGCCGGCTGGATGTATTTCCAGGCCGGCGGCAACATCGCCTGGTCAATCCGCGAGCCGTTGAGCGGTGGTGAGATGTGGCGCAATATTTTTGCCGGTGGTGCCCTGTGGCTAGCGATCTACGGCACCATGATCCTTAACTTCAGTGACTTCGCCCGTTCTTCACCGTGCTGCAAAACCATCAAGGTCGGCAACTTCTGGGGCTTGCCCGTGAACATCCTGGTATTCGCCAGTATCACCGTGCTGCTGTGTGGCGGGCAGTTCCACATTAATGGGCAGGTGATCGAAAGCCCCACGCAGATCATCGCCTCGATTCCTAGCACCTTCTTCCTGGTGCTGGGCTGCCTGGCGTTCCTGATCGTCACCGTGGCGGTGAACATCATGGCTAACTTCGTCGCCCCGGCCTTTGTGCTGAGCAACCTGGCGCCCAGGTACCTGAACTTCCGCCGGGCCGGGCTGATCAGTGCCACCGTGGCGGTGCTGATCCTGCCGTGGAACCTCTACAACAGCCCGCTGGTGATTGTGTATTTCCTGTCTGGCCTGGGCGCGCTGCTAGGGCCGTTGTATGGGGTAATCATGGTCGACTACTGGTTGATCCGTAAAAGCCGGGTCGATGTGCCGCAGCTGTATAGCGAAGATCCCAATGGTGCGTACTACTACAGCCGCGGGGTCAATCTACGGGCTGTCGCGGCGTTTATTCCTGGGGCGGTGATCGCCATTCTCCTGGCCCTGCTGCCCGGCTTTGCCAGCATCTCGCCCTTTTCCTGGCTGATTGGCGCCGGTATTGCAGGGCTGCTGTACCTGATTATTGCCAAGCGCCAGCCGCATTACGCCGACGTCAACGGCGAAGCCATCGCGGTCGATAACGCCAGCCATTGATTTCGACACTGTTAAGGACATTCCATGCGCATCCTTGTGGTCAACGTCAACACCACCGAGTCCATCACCGACGCGATTGCCAAACAAGCACGGACGGTGGCCTCACCCGGCACCGAGATCGTCGGGCTGACGCCCTGGTTCGGCGCCGAATCGGTGGAAGGCAATTTTGAAAGCTACCTGGCCGCCATTGCGGTGATGGACCGGGTGATGGCCTACGACCAACCGTTCGATGCAGTGATCCAGGCCGGTTACGGCGAGCACGGCCGCGAAGGCTTGCAGGAACTGCTGAACGTACCGGTGGTGGACATCACCGAGGCCGCCGCCAGCACGGCGATGTTTCTTGGGCATGCCTATTCGGTGGTGACCACACTGGATCGCACCGTGCCGCTGATCGAGGACCGACTGAAACTGGCCGGTTTGTATCAGCGCTGTGCGTCCGTGCGGGCCAGCGGCATGGCGGTGCTGGAGCTGGAAGAAGATCCACAGCGCGCCATGGAAGCCATCGTGCGCCAGGCGGAGTTGGCGATCATCGAAGACCGGGCCGAGGTCATCTGCCTGGGCTGCGGTGGTATGGCCGGGCTGGATGAGCAGATTCGCCAACGCACCGGCGTGCCAGTGGTGGATGGAGTGACGGCGGCGGTGACGATTGCCGAGGGGTTGGTGCGGCTGGGGTTGTCGACATCAAAGGTGCGCACTTACGCGACGCCGAGGCCGAAGAAGGTGATTGGCTGGCCGGGTAAGTTCGGGCGGTAGCCCTGAAACCGAGTCGCCTGCATCGCGGGCAAGCCCGGCTCCCACAGGGGACGGCGCCCACTGCATCGATCGTTCCCACGCCCTAATCAGATCGCACTGAACCGCGGCCCCAATCCCTGTTCGACAAACTGCTCGATGATGAAGTCGATAAACGCTCGGGTTTTGCCGGGCAGCAGTTTGTGTTCGGCGTAGTACAGGGAGATATTGCCGTCGTCGACGTACCAGTCCGGCAACACCCGCTGTAATTCGCCGCTGTCGAGGAACGGCACCGCCATCGGCATGCTCACCAGCGAGATGCCCAGGCCTTGGGCACTGGCATGGCACGCTGCTTCGGAATCGCTCATGGTCATGCGTGGCTTGAGCACCAGCGGCTGCTGTTCACGGGCACGGTTGGTCAGTTGCCAGGAACGGATTCGCCCGGTCTGGGGCGAACGGATCAGGATCCCGCTGCAGTGCCCGAGGTCTTCGGGGGCGCGTACTGGCAAGCGTCGCGCCAGGTAGTCCGGCGAGGCCACGAGGATTCGATGGGCTGGACACAGCTTGCGTGCAACCACCCCTTGAGGCAGTTCAAAACCACCGCCAATGGCGGCATCGAAGCCCTGGCCGATCAGGTCTACCTGACGATTGTCGAAGTGCCAGTCCGGGCTGATGTCGGGAAAACGCTGCAAAAACGCCCCCAGCAACGGCACCACGTAACGGTTACCGAACACCGTGCCCATGCTTACCTTCAACGTGCCCATTGGCCGCCCTTCGGCACTGGCCAGATTGGCTACGGCGTTCTGGATGGTAATGAGGCTGCCGCTGACTTCCTCCAGAAACAACTTGCCGGCCTCGGTCAGCGTGAGACGCCGGGTGCTGCGCTGGAACAGCCGTACACCCAGGCGCGCTTCCAGCTTGGCGACGCTTTTGCCTACCGCCGCCGGGGTCAGGCTCAGGTGCCGGGCCGCTTCGGCGAAGCTGCCACCTTCAGCGCTGCGCACAAAGCATTCGATACTGCCAAAGCTCTCCATGCCACTTCACTCTAAACTTTTGGTTTACACAGACTATAGCAATGACGGTCTACCGGGGCAGCCCGGTGAGGTCGATACTCAGCTCCAACAACAAGGCAGTCCGCCTTGAATATTTTTGGAGATCAACATGACCACACACAACCTCAGCGGCAAAGTCGCCTTGATCCAGGGCGGCTCCCGTGGCATCGGTGCCGCGATCGTCAAACGCCTTGCGGCCCAGGGCGCTGCCGTTGCTTTCACTTACGTCAGCTCCGCCGCCAAGGCCGAGGAACTGCAGAACAGCGTGATCAGTGCAGGCGGCAAAGCCCTGGCGATTCATGCCGACAGCGCCGACGCAGCCGCCATCCGCAGCGCCGTCAGCACCACGGTTGAAGCGTTCGGGCGCCTGGACATCCTGGTGAACAACGCCGGTGTGCTGGCCGTCGGTCCGCTGGAAGATTTCAAGCTGGAAGACTTCGACCAGACCCTCGCAATCAACGTGCGCAGCGTGTTCGTCGCCACTCAGGAAGCCGCCAAACATATGGGCGAAGGCGGCCGCATCATCAACATCGGCAGTACCAACGCCGAACGCATGCCATTTGCCGGTGGTGGTCCGTACGCCATGAGCAAGTCGGCGCTGGTGGGCTTGACCAAAGGCCTGGCGCGGGATCTGGGGCCACGCGGGATCACCATCAACAATGTGCAGCCGGGGCCGGTGGACACGGATATGAACCCGGCGAACGGCGATTTTGCCGAGAGCCTGATCGGGTTTATGGCGGTGGGGCGTTACGGGCACGTGGAAGAAATCGCCAGTTTTGTGGCGTACCTGGTGGGGCCGGAAGCGGGTTATATCACTGGGGCGAGTTTGACGATTGATGGCGGGTTCAGTGCGTGATCAGTTTGGAATGCAACCGCTGAGCTGAACGAAATCAAATGTGGGAGCTGGCTTGCCTGCGATACAGACACCTCGGTCTCTCAGTGAAACCCCGGTGATGCTATCGCAGGCAAGCCAGCTCCCACATTGATTGGGTTTGCCCAGTTGGATTCGGTGTTGAATCAGCGCATTGGCGGCAAGCCGTAGGCCTCAAGATCAAAGTCCGCCAGCTTGCGGATGATCTGGTCGGCGTGGTGGTACTTGCTGTCGGCCATGGCTTCATCCGGCACAGCGATGGCCGTCATGTGCGCGGCCTTGGCGGCGGTGACCCCAAACGGCGAATCTTCGAACACCAGGCAATCCTCGGGCGCAACGCCCAGGCGGCGAGCGGCGGTGAGGAAGATGTCCGGTGCAGGCTTGGCGGCGCCGACTTCCGGGTCGTCGGCCGTGACGATGGTGTCAAACAAGCCAAACCATTCACGGTGCAACGTGGTCTTGTGGCCAAACGAATTGCGCGATGAACTGGTGCCCACGGCAATCGGAATATTGTGCGCCTTCAAGTGCCGCACCAGCGCCTCGGCACCGGGCATGCCCAGGGCCTTGGGGAAACGCTCGCTCATCAGCGGCTCGCGGACCACCAGGAATTCTGCAGGTGTAATCGGCAGGTCCAGCGCCTTGACGATGTACTCAGCCAGGTCCTGGGCGCCACGCCCGATGATGTGTTGCTTGATGCCCCAATCGTAGGTACGGCCATAACGTTCGGCGATGATTTGTGTGACTTCGGTGTAGATGCCTTCAGTGTCCAGCAACAACCCATCCATATCAAAAATCACGGCCTTGATCGGGCCGACAGCAGTACGCGGTGCATTCATCAGAGCTGATCCGTGGGCGAAGGACTAAAAGGATTCAGCACAATAACGGCCCGGCTTGCCTGCAAGCAACCCATTCTCCCTTAGACTGATGGCCCGCCCGAATACTGCTGATCAACCTGAAGTATCAGGCAATGGAAACGGGCGCGGGCCGTGCAGGTAAACAACCCATACCGGTCAATGTCGCCTCCAACGCTTCATCCAGCGGTGTATGAGGCTCGCGACCCAGCACCTGAACTAACCGGGTGTTGTCCATGTGCAAAGGCATTTCCCACAAATAACGCATCTCCAGCATTTCGCGGAAGGTGACAACAAAGGGTGACGCCAATTTCAGTAACCACCAGGGAAAGCTTCTTACGCGCGGCTCCGTTCCCGTCCGACGCAAAACGACTCGCTGAATCGCCTGGCCCAGTTGCGTACCGTCCGCATCCAAGTGGCCGGCCATATGAAAACAGGCAAACGCATCAAGCTGTTCGCGGCGCTCCAGCAGTTCGACCATCGTCTGCGCCACGTCAGGTAAATAGGCCCACTGATGTGCAACGCCAGGAGCACCTGGGTAACTGATCGTGCCGACCGGTTTGCCAGGCTTGATCAGTCCTTGTGAAAACCAACTGTTGCCCGTCTTGGCGCCGAAAAAGTCCCCGGCGCGTACGATCAACACCCGCGCACCTTTTGTGGATGCCTCAAACAAACGACGCTCCATCTCCACCCGAATCACACCTTTGCGAGTACGCGGCTGCTGGGGGGAGTCCTCACGCACCAACGGGAACGTATCAGGCCCGAAGTTGTACACCGTCCCCGGAAAGACAAGCGTCGCGCCCTGCGCGGTGGCCGCCGCAATGCTGTTATCGAGCATTGGCATCGCCCACTCCGCCCAGCGCCGATAGCCTGGCGGGTTAACCGCATGCACAATCACCGAGCAGCCCTTGGCGGCGTCGATCACTTCCTGGCGGTTCAGGGCGTCGCCCTTGATCCAGGTGAAAGCGGCGTTCTGCTCGCAAGCTTTGGCGACATCACGGGTCAACGCACGCACCTGCCAGCCTGCAGCGAGTAACTGCCGCGCCACCTCGCCACCAATCCCACCCGTAGCACCCAACACCAGCACCTTGTTCATGTTTGTCTCCCGAAGCGTTTGGATGAGTCGATTCTGCTAGCCAACGCGCTATATAAGAATTGCCGAAGACCATCCATGCGCTATACATTTATGCATGGCATCGAATATTGGTTGGGAGCTTTACCGGTCGTTCCTCGGCGTACTCCGAGAGGGATCGCTGTCGGGCGCCGCGCGGCGGCTTGGCATCACACAGCCTACAGTGGGCCGGCACATTGCCGCGCTGGAGAAGGCCTTGAATGTGGCCTTGTTCACCCGCTCGCCCAGCGGCCTGCTGCCCACGGCGGTTGCCCTGACGCTGCGGACCCACGCCGAAACCATGGAAACCACCGCCGCCGCCCTCGAACGCGTCGCCTCCTCCCAAGGCCCACAAGTGCGTGGCGTGGTCAGGGTGTCCGCCAGTGAGGTGATTGGCGTCGAAGTTCTGCCGCCCATCCTCGCCCGCCTGCGCCAACAGCATCCGCACTTGAAAGTCGAATTGGTGTTGAGCAGCCGCCTGCTCGACCTGCTGCAACTGGAAGCTGACATCGCCGTGCGCATGGTCCGACCCAGCCAGGAACAATTGCTGGCACGGCGCATTGGCAACATCGAACTGGGCCTGCATGCCCACAACGACTATCTGCAATATCACGGCACGCCCCGGCAACTGAGCGAGCTGGCACACCACGCCATCATCGGCTACGACCAGGAAAACGCCTTTATCCGAAGCCTGCCTTTGAAAGGCATTGATCGAAGCCATTTCGCTTTGAGCAGCGACAGCGACCTGGCGCAACTGGCGCTGATCCGCGCCGGCGCCGGCATCGGTGTGTGTCAGGTGCCGCTGGCCCAGCAAGACAGCCGATTAACACGGGTGCTGGCGGATGCCTTTTCACTCGAGTTGGACACCTGGGTGACCATGCACGAAGACCTGCGCAACAGCCCACGCTGCCGGGTGACTTTTGATGCCTTGGTAGAGGGTTTGCAGCGTTACGTACAGGATTGAGACAGCTTCACTGGTGAAGAATCAGGCACTCTGAAACCCTCTGTAGACGCCGCCATGTCCGAAGCCTTCGAAGTCCCCAGCCCCCACGAAAAACACATCGAACACGCGACCGAACACTCCCACGCGCGCGGCGACAGCTTCGCCGGCCGTATCGCCGTAATGACCGCCCTCATGGCCACCGCAGGCGCCATGCTCAGCTACCAGGCCGGCTCCACCGAAAGCGAAGCGGCGATGGACAAAAACAACGCCGCCATCTTCAAGACCGAAGCCGCCAACCAGTGGAACTATTACCAGGCTAAATCCAGCCGGCAGAACCTCGCAGAATTGGCGGCACACATCCCCGGTGTGGACGCGGCGCACTACAACGACGAAGTCCAGCGCTACAAAAGCCAGAAGGAAGAAGTGCGCAAACAAGCAGAAAAGCTGGAGGCCACCTCACGGGAGTGGGATGCAAAGTCAGAACAGGCACTGCACCAACACCACCGCTGGGCGCAGGCAATGACGGCGATTCAGATCGCGATCTCGTTGGCGGCGATTACGCTGTTGACGAGAAAGGAGTGGTTAAAGCGCCTGTCGTACACCGCCGCGGGAGTGAGCGTGGTGTTGGGTAGCTTGGCCTGGTTGCACCTATAGCGTTTCCACTTGGCCCCCTCCTCGCCATAAGGTTTATGGCGCTTTCTACGAAGACTTGCCGGCTTGATCCCTTGAGCAGGATCAATGAATTTGCATAAATGCATATTTTTGATTGCGGTAATGCATAAATCGTCCTAAGGTTAAATCGAGATCTCATCGGAACCGCCATCAAAGATGGCAAATAGAAAAGTCCGAGATCTCATCCACTGAAACTGTTTTATTGAAATAGGTCGACCAACACCTTATTGAACGCTTGAAACTATTTTCACTCATGGAGGATGAAAATGTTAACGACGGAAGATACACAAACAAATAACGCTGCCACGGGTAAGGCACTACCAAAGTGTCTGACTAAAAACCTTATCGACCCTCAACTGACGGAAGTTGATATCGCTGAAGAAAGGGCAAGCTTTGCCGCCGGCAGCCTTAACTTCAACATGCAGCCGCAAACCCAGAGCAACTGGTGCTGGGCAGCTGTTTCGGCCTCTGTCGGCAACTATTACGGCACCGGCTCCTGGACCCAGTGCAACGTCGCCAACTCCGAGCTTAACCGGAACTCCTGCTGCAACCAGCCGGGGCCATGCAACGTCTATGGTTATCTCGACTCCGCACTCAGGACAACCCGAAGCTTTGCAAACATGAGCCAGGGTTCAATTCAACTGTCGGCTATCGAAAACCAGATCAACATGGGAAGGCCGATAGGCGTACGTGTCGCCTGGTATGGCGGAGGCGCTCACTTCAACACCATTTATGGAACCAATGGAAACTATCTGCTCATTGCAGATTCCATCTATGGCTATTCCACACGAGCGCTTAATTCATTCCCCCGCTCATATAACGGCGGCGGCAATTGGACTAACACCTACTTCACTCGGAAAAACTAGGAGGGCAACATGCAACTGACTTATCCCAAAGCGCCTTCCAATGGCGTACAGAAACTTCGTCCCGCACTGCAAGCAGCCTTGCAAACCAAAGGCTTTGGCATCAACCGCCAATTCGCCAGCGCGGCCCCCAGCAAAATAACCCTCTCCGAGCCTTACCGTGGCTACTCCCTCAGCCTGGAAGACCTCTCCCTGGGCCATGGCCTGAAAGATGCCGCCCTGGGTAACTGGCACTACCTGGTGTTTTCAGATGGGGCGACCGTCGCCGATGCCGAACTGGCCGAAGTACAGGGCAATGTCGAGTTCTCATCGCTTAACCATGGTGTCGTTGCCGCCTCCACTGTCAGCGCGCTGACGCTGGCAGAAAACTCGCCGAACCTGCAGGGCAAAAGCTACGAACTGAGGGTGCTATTTATCTCGGCACTGCATTTTGTCGCCATCTGGCTGCATGTGGAGGATGCCGAAAACGAGGACATCATTATCCCCATCGAACCGACGCCAAAAGCCCTGACCGGCACACAGCTGTACAGCGAGGCGAACCTGCTTGCCCTGCTCAAGCCCGCCGCCGGTCAGGCGAAAGCGTTGTTTGATGCGGACACCACGGGGCTGTTGGGGAGTTGAGTTATCCGTTGAAAGGCTGAATGCCTGAGATTGGCTGGAAACGAGGGAAACTCCTGACCGTTCTCCTATCATCTTTTTTCAGACGTCAGAAACCACAAACCCCCGACTTTCTCTAGGAAAATCAGGGGTTTGTGTTTGTAGAATGTGGCGGTGAAGGAGAGATTCGAACTCTCGATACAATTTCTTGTATACACACTTTCCAGGCGTGCTCCTTAAGCCACTCGGACACTTCACCGTATCTCGTCAAACTGATTCAGTCTGTCGAGGCGCGCTAATGTAGTCGAAAGCTTTTCCGATGGCAAAGGTTTTTTTCAGAATTTTCATGCGCTTAGACGGTTATCCCGTTCCAGGCGCATCCGCTGCCGTGTGCAGGGTGGCGATTCGGCCATTCTCAGGCACGGGTGGCGCTTGTCTATAGTGGGGGCTGCGCCCTGCCTAAGGCCGCTGTCGGGTGGGCATGAGGGAAAAGTCTGACTGAGTAGTCAGTCACGGCGCTTTACCAGGGCGGGCGCGGTGGGTAACGTCTGCTGCCTGTACTTCTATTACACGTATTACAAGGAATCGCGTCATGAGTGAGTTGATTGCTTACCACCTCGAAGACGGTATCGCGACCCTGACCTTGAGCAACGGTAAGGTCAATGCCATTTCGCCTGCGGTGATCAGTGCCTTTAATGAAGCGCTGGACCAGGCTGTGCAGGACCGGGCGGTGGTGATCATCACGGGCCAGCCGGGGATTTTGTCGGGTGGCTACGATTTGAAGGTGATGACTGCCGGCCCTAGAGAGGCGGTCAGCCTGGTGACGTCGGGCTCGACCCTGGCACGGCGCCTGTTGTCGCACCCGTTCCCGGTGATCGTTGCGTGCCCTGGGCATGCGGTGGCCAAGGGGGCGTTTCTGCTGTTGTCGGCCGATTATCGGATTGGTGTCGAGGGGCCGTTCAGCATTGGCCTGAATGAAGTGATGATCGGCATGACCATGCACCACGCCGGGATCGAGTTGGCGCGGGATCGTCTGCGCAAGTCGGCATTTCATCGGTCGGTGATCAATGCCGAGATGTTCGACCCGCAAGGTGCCTTGGGTGCCGGGTTCCTCGACAAGGTAGTAGCGCCCGAGGAGCTGCAAGCGGCCGCCCTGGAAGCGGCGCGTCAGTTGAAGAAGATCAACATGAACGCCCACAAGCACACCAAGCTCAAAGTGCGTAAGGCGCTGCTGGAAGCGCTGGATAACGCGATCATCCAGGACCAGGAACACTTGGGTTAAGTCGCCCACATTAGCTGTAGCGGAAGCCCGACCTTGAGTCGGGCTTTTTCTTACCCTGCGTTCGGCAAGTTCCTCTAGCGCTCTAAACCGGTGCTATCAACGCATGTTGAAACATGCGCTCAAACATCGTCCATCTTCTACCTCTATAGGGGCAATTGCCGAAAACAGTGCACATCCGTACACTGCGCCACCTTTTGTCCCGATGGTCCGTGTTGATGCTTTATTTGTTACGCATGTTATTGATGGGCCTGCATTTTATGGTGGCGGGTGTGCTCGGCGTATTGCTGGGGATTTGCCGGCCATTCAATCCGGACAACAGCCGCCTGTGCGCGCGGCTGTATGCGCTGCCAGCGATGTGGATCTTGCGCTTGCGGGTCAAGACCCAGGTCGACTCGCTGCGGAACAAGCCCAACAGCTGCGTGATCATTGCCAATCACCAATCCAACTATGACCTGTTCGTGTTCGGCAACGTGGTGCCCTACCGCACCGTGTGCATCGGCAAGAAAAGCCTGAAATGGGTGCCGTTGTTCGGGCAATTGTTCTGGTTGGCGGGCAATGTGCTGATTGATCGGGGCAACGCGCAGAAGGCACGCCGCTCGATGCTCACCACCACACATACCTTGCAGCACGAGGACACGTCGATCTGGGTGTTCCCCGAAGGCACACGCAACCTGGGTGAAACCCTGCTGCCGTTCAAGAAAGGCGCATTCCAGATGGCAATTGCCGCGGGCGTGCCGATTGTGCCGGTGTGTGTCAGCACTTACGTGAAGCAGATGAAACTGAACGCCTGGAACAGTGGCGATATCTTGATTCGTTCGTTGCCGGCGATTCCTACAACCGGCCTGACCATGGATGACATGCCTCAGTTGATGCTGACCTGTCGGGCACAGATGCTCGACTGTATTGAGGCGATGGATCGAGAACTGCAAACCACGCCTGAAATTGCCGGTGAACCCCACCGAATTCGCTGACTCTGATAGCGCAGGGCAGGCTAAGCTGCCTGTCACCTGCCATCCAAGAAGAAGCGATCAGCATTATGGGTAGAGTTGTTGCGGCGGCCGTCTACAGCGCCGGAAAGAAAGTCACCGATATCACCCTCGACGAGGGTGCCGCCTGGGCCGCCAAGCCTGGCCACTTTGTCTGGATCGGCCTGGAAGAGCCCAATGCCCAGGAGCTGGCCAATCTGCAACGTCAGTTCAACCTGCACGAACTGGCCATCGAAGACGCCCTGGAAAAACACAGCCGGCCCAAGCTGGAAACCTTCGGCGATGCACTGTTTATCGTGACCTACTCGCCGGTTCGCGAAAACGGCAAGCTGGTGTTCATCGAAACCCATATCTTCGCCGGCAACGGCTACATCATCACGGCCCGCAACGGCCACTCGGCGTCCTACGGCTACGTACGCCAACGCTGTGAGGCACGGCCGCTGTTGCTGGAGCATGGGGAAGATTTCGTACTCTATGCACTGCTGGATTTCGTCACCGAGAACTACCAGCCGGTGAGCGAGGCGATTCACGCCGAGATCGATGAACTGGAGCGTAACGTACTGTGCGACTCCCTGAATGAACGGGACATCCAGAACCTTCACGGCCTGCGCCGCGACGTGCTGCGCCTGCGTCGCTATGTGGCGCCGATGGTGGAAATCAGTGAGGAACTGCAGAAGCTGAGCTTTCCGTTTATCGACAAGAACATGCGTCCGTACTTTCGCGATGTGCAGATTCACGTCACACGGCAGATGGAAGACCTGGCGACCTTGCGAGACATCGCCAGCCAGACTATCGAGATTGGCGTATTGCTTGAGGCCTCGCGCCAGAGCGTGGTGCAGCGCAAGTTTGCCGCCTGGGCGGCGATCCTCGCATTCCCGACGGCGGTGGCCGGGATCTACGGGATGAACTTCCAGAACATGCCGGAGCTGCAATGGCACTACGGCTATTTTGCGGTGCTGGGGTTTATCGCGGTGGGATGTAGCGGTTTGTGGTTCAGCTTCAAGCGATCGGGATGGCTTTAACCCATCCCGCCGGTTGATTGATCAAGCGACCTGCGGTTTGTGGGCGACAAAGCGCATCATCCATTCCGCCACGGTGACACCGTGGTGGTCTCGCGCCAAGCTGGCGACGCCATTGCTGTAGACCTTTTCCCCCAGGGTTGTCTGAAGAATTTCCAGCAGCTCCCGGGAATAGTCGTGGATAAATTCCGGGTGGCCCTGGAAGCACAGCACTTGATCTTCGATGTGGTACGCCGCAAACGGGCAGAACTCGCTGGAGGCAATCACCGTGGCGTTGTTCGGCAAGGTCGTCACCTGGTCCTGATGGCTGATCAACAGCGTCAGTTCTTCCACCACCGGGCTCATCCAGGGTGCCTTGGCGTTGAGTTTGTAGTCGTGGATGCCCATGCCCCAACCCTGGCTGGCCCGCTCAGCCTTGCCGCCCAACAACAGCGCCAACAACTGATGACCGAAGCAGACGCCGATCAACTTGTCGCCGCGCTCATAGCGGTTCAGCAGGTAAGTCTTGAGGGTCTGAATCCAGGGGTCGGTACCAAAGGAATCGGCTTTGCTGCCAGTCACCAGGTACGCATCAAACACTTGGTCATCCGACGGGTATTCACCCTGTACCACGTTGTAGACAACGAATTCAGCGGCGATCGGCTGCTTGGAAAACAGGCGCTTGAACATCTGCCCGTAACCTTGATATTGATCGACCAGGCCTGGACGCAGGTTATCGGTTTCGAGGATGCAGACGCGTAGCGACATAAAAAATACCTGACACTGTGATGGGAATAATGCACACCCACAGAGCCTGCCTTGAAATACCCTGGCAAGGCAAGCCCCGCGTGCACCCAAAACCGTCAGAAAGTCGTGCCCTGCGTTGCTTTTTCCAGGAGCAAGGCCGGTGGCGAGAACCGTTCACCGTATTGCTCGGCCAGGTAGCGGGCGCGGGCAATAAAGTCGTTCAAGCCATATTGATTGATAAATTGCAGCGCCCCGCCACTCCAGGCCGCAAAGCCGATACCGAAGATCGAGCCGACGTTGGCGTCGGCGGTGGACATCAGCACGCCCTCCTCCACGCAGCGCACGGTTTCAATCGCCTGGATAAACAGCAAGCGATCACGCACATCTTGTGCAGAGATCTGCTGGCCCGACTTCTCAAAACGGGTTTTCAGCTCCGGCCACAGGTGTTTCTGCGCGCCAACCGGGTAATCGTAGAAACCACCGCCGGCCGCCTTGCCTGGCCGCTTGTACTCATTGAGCAACAAGTCGATCACCACAAATGCCGGATGCTGAGGCAGTGGTTTGCCCTCGGCCTGCAGGTCCTTTGCGGTTTGCTGACGGATATGGCTCATCAAGCTGAGAGACACTTCGTCGGAAACCGCCAGCGGACCAATGGGCATACCGGCCTTGCGCGCTTCGGTCTCGATCATCGGCGCCGCTACACCTTCGCCGAGCATGGCGATGCCTTCATTGGTAAACGTGCCGAATACCCGCGAGGTGAAGAAGCCGCGACTGTCATTGACCACGATCGGCGTTTTCTTGATTTGCAGGACGAAATCGAAACCACGCGCCAGGGTTTCGTCGCTGGTTCGAGCACCTTTGATGATTTCCACCAAGGGCATTTTTTCCACCGGGCTGAAGAAATGCAGGCCGATGAACTTGCTCTGGTCGGGCACTGCCGTGGCCAGGCCACTGATAGGCAAGGTCGAGGTGTTGGAGGCGATCACCGCCTCAGCGCCCACAACACGTTGTGCGGCGGCCGAGACCTTGGCCTTGAGTTCACGGTCTTCGAATACCGCCTCAATGATCAGGTCGCAACCGGCCAGGTCGGCGTCAGACTCGGTCGGAAGAATCCGCGCCAAGGTGCTTTCCCGTTGATCGGCGGTCAATTGCCCACGGCTGACCTTCTTGTCCAGCAGCGCTGCCGAATGGGCTTTGCCCTTCTCGGCTGCCGCCAGGGTGATGTCCTTGAGCACTACCTCGATCCCGGCTGATGCGCTGGTGTAGGCGATCCCCGCGCCCATCATCCCGGCACCGAGCACGCCGACCTTGCGAGTCACGTAGGGTGTAAAACCTTGAGGTCGCGAGCGGCCTGCATTGATTTCATTGAGCTGGAACCAGAAGGTGCCCATCATGTTTTTCGCCACCTGACCGGTGACCAGCTCGGTGAAGTAGCGGGTTTCGATCAGGTGCGCCGTGTCGAAGTCCACCTGGGCGCCTTCCACGGCAGCGCAGAGAATTTTCTCCGGGGCCGGAAAACAGCCATTGGTTTTGCTACGCAGAATCGACGGCGCGATGGCGAGCATCGGTGCCACTTTCGGGTTCGAGGGTGTACCGCCAGGGATCTGGTAACCGCTGATGTCCCAGCGTTGTTTCGCGCCGGGGTTGGCCAGGATCCAGGCTTTGGACTTGGCCAGCAGTTCATCCCGGTCCGCCGCCAACTCATCGATCAACCCGGCTTGCAACGCTTGTTGCGGCGTAACCTTTTTCCCTTCCAGCAAGTAGGGCAAAGCCTTTTCCAGACCCAGCATGCGTACCATCCGCACCACCCCGCCACCGCCCGGCAACAGACCGAGAGTGACCTCCGGCAACCCGATCTGCACCGACTTATGGTCCAGGGCCACCCGGTGCTGACAGGCCAGGCAGATCTCCCAACCTCCGCCCAGGGCCGCACCACTTATCGCCGCCACCACCGGTTTACCGAGGGTTTCCAGGGCGCGCAGCTGGGCTTTCAACACCAGCACGCTGTCATAAAAGGCCTTGGCATGGGGCTTGTCGACCTTGATCAGTTCATTGAGGTCGCCACCGGCAAAAAAGGTCTTCTTCGCCGAGGTGATGATCACCCCGGCAATCGACTCTTGCTCTGCTTGCAGGCGGGCAACGCTGGCCGCCATGGCCTCGCGGTACACCCCGTTCATGGTGTTGGCGCTCTGGCCCGGCATGTCGATGGTCAGCACCACAATCTGGTCCTGGTCTTTTTCGTAACGAATGGCATCGGTCATGACAAATCCCTTAGGCTCAGAGGCGTTCGATAATGGTGGCGATACCCATGCCACCGCCGACACACAAGGTGGCCAGGCCATAGCGCTGCTGGCGCACCTCCAGCTCGTCGAGCAAGGTGCCGAGGATCGCGCACCCGGTCGCGCCCAAGGGGTGGCCCATGGCAATGGAACCGCCGTTGACGTTGACTCGGGCGGCATCGATGCCCATGTCCTTGATGAACTTGAGCACCACCGAGGCAAAGGCTTCATTGACCTCGAACAGGTCGATGTCTTCGACTCGCAGACCGGCCTTGGCCAGGGCTTTGCGGGTGGCCGGCGCCGGGCCGGTGAGCATGATGGTCGGGTCGGTGCTGGTGACCGCCGTGGCGACAATCCGCGCCCGGGGTTGCAGGCCCAACTCGCGACCTTTGGCGTCGGAGCCAATCAGCATCAGTGCGGCACCGTCGACAATCCCGGAGCTGTTGCCGGGCGTGTGCACATGGTTGATACGCTCGACATGGCTGTAGACCCGTAACGCCGTGGCATCGAAGCCCATCTGCCCCATCATTTCGAAACTCGGCTTGAGCTTGCCGAGGCCTTCGAGGGTGGAGTCGCCACGGATGAACTCATCGTGATCCAGCAGCACAATGCCGTTCTGGTCCCGCACCGCCACCAACGACTTATTGAAGGAACCGTCTGACCGCGCCCTCGCCGCTTTCTGCTGCGAGTGCAAGGCAAAGCTATCGACGTCGTGTCGGGTAAAACCTTCCAGCGTGGCAATCAGGTCGGCGCCGATCCCTTGCGGCGTGAAATGGCTGTGCATATTGGTTTGCGGGTCCAGCACCCAGGCGCCACCGTCACTGCCCATCGGCACCCGAGACATGGACTCGACCCCGCCGACCACCACCAGGTCTTCGAAGCCGGAGCGTACTTTCATCGCCCCCAGATTGACCGCTTCCAGACCTGAGGCGCAGAAGCGGTTGATCTGCACGCCAGCAACGCTGATGTCCCAGTCGGCAACCAGCGCGGCGGTCTTGGCGATATCTGCGCCCTGATCACCGACCGGGGTGACGCAGCCGAGGACGATGTCATCCACTTGCCGGGTGTCGAGGCCGGTGCGCTGCTGCAGCGCCGTCAGCAACCCCGCCACCAGGTTCACCGGCTTGACGCTGTGCAAGGCACCATCGGCCTTGCCTTTGCCCCGGGGCGTGCGTATCGCATCAAAGATCAAAGCTTGGGTCATGACGTCCTCGAACCACTGTGCAATGAAGCTCTCAGGGTGAGAGCCGGCCGTGCCCCTACCTTAGGCGCAGGGGCTGTGGATTCAATGACCGAAGCGCTCATTGACCTTGACGGTCACGCTCAGACGAACGGTAGGAGGCTACTGGAAATCGCTGATTAATCGTTTTAGCTGTCTAGCCCTAGGGCTACCGCCAAGATGGCGATAGGCCTCATGCACTTTTTAAAGGTTTTTGATCTTTACTGATATGAAATGGATCTAAGCCACGAACGACAAGGGCTCTAAGGTTGACTTTGTAGGAACTGTATTAGGTTGCTGCCGGGTCTTGCTGGAGCAGCTGTAAGAAAAGATTCATGTAGCACCGTCATAGTGAGATGCAACGGCACGCATTTGACGCTCAGGAATAACAACAAAAGGCAGTCAGCCATGTTCAAACAATCGAAAGTACGCCAGGCGGGACTTATCCTCTTCGCCACCACCCTGATTCTGATTTTGCCCAACCTGACCAAGGTCATTGGGTGACTGATCTCATCCCTACAGGCGGCGCGAGTGCAGCGCCAGGATCGCAGCCTTTGGCAGCTCCTACCGGGAAATTGCGTACAGCTGTCCCGTTATAGGGGCTGCCTTTTTGCGTGCCGGTTTTTGGTTGATTTGCGGTATCGTTAGCCACGATTCCGACCTTTGGTTATAAGGTCGACGCTCCCACAGATGGGCCCGCCTTTGAAATACATCCTCGCTTTCCTGACCCTGCTGTTGACCTTGCCGGCCTCTGCCGCGCAGTTGACCATTGAACTGGATCACGCCAGCAAAACGTGGCAAACCGCTGACTTGCTCAAACACCCGGATGTGCGAACGGTACAGATCATCAATGACGTTTCCTACAAGCGCCAGATGACTTATCGCGCCGTTCCTTTGGCGGTATTGCTGCCAGGTCTCACGCCGCAAAACCATGTGCAGGCGGTGGCCCTGGACGGCTTTGCCGCAGAGTTGAGCGCAGGTCCGTTGCTGGAAAGGACCGGCGCCCAAGCCTGGCTGGCGGTGGAAGATCCAGCCCACCCCTGGCCGAAGCTGGGGGATGACAAACCCAGTGCCGGGCCGTTTTATCTGGTCTGGACCGATCCGCAGGCGGGCCATATCAGCCCGGAGCAGTGGCCGTTTCAGATGTCTGCAATCAAGCAGTTGAAGACCGTTGCCGAACGATTTCCGGCGCTGTTGCCGGATCCGGAGCTGGCGCCCGATGACCCGATCAACCAGGGGTTTGCGCTGTTTCAGAAGAACTGCATGGCGTGCCACCGCTTGAATGGTGCGGGCGATGCACAAGTGGGGCCGGACTTGAATATCCCCTACAGCCCTACGGAATATTTCGGCGGTGACTTCCTCAAGCGCTACATCCGCGATCCCCAGAGCTTGAGGCATTGGCCCCAGGCGAAGATGCCGGCGTTTGCAGCCAGTGTATTGCCGGACAGTGAGCTGGACTTGCTGGTGGGCTACCTGAAACACATGGCAGGCCGCAAGCAGTAGCCGCTGCCGAGGAACGAGGTTGCGATGCGGGCCGCAGGACCGCCCTCAGGGTCTACTGCGTCGGGATGCCGCACCAAACCCATCGCAGCCTCGTTCCTCGGCAGCGGCTACAACCATCGGCGGCTACTGCGCTGACACCTGCAGCGTCGGCGCCACGAACACTTTGGCATGCATCTGTTCATGCCCTCCCCCACGGCGCATCCCGCGCACCGGACACGCATCCAGGTAATCCAGCCCGACGGCCAATTTCAAATGCCGCTCGGGCCGGGCAAGCTGGTTGGTCACATCAAAGCTGTACCAGGCGTCATCCAGCCAGGCTTCGGCCCAGGCATGGCTCGCCAGGTGTTCGCTGTCTTCAGTGTACAAATACCCCGACACATACCGCGCCGGAATCCCCAGGCTGCGGGCGCAAGCCAAAAAGGCGTGGGTGTGGTCCTGGCAAACCCCGGCGCGACCGGCGAAAGCCTGGGCGGCGCAGGTGTCCACTGCGGTCGCCCCTGGTGAGTAGGTCATGTACTGATTGAGCGCGTGCATCAGGTCAATCAGCGCACTGCGGTCCCGTCGCTGGTGGCACTGCTTTTCGGCAAAGGCGCGCAGGGCGTCATCGGGCTCGGTCAGGCGCGTACAACGCAGGAACGGGAATGCCGACTGGCTTTCATGTTCAGCCTCACGCAATTCATCGATGTCCACCTGTCCACGGGCGCCGATGATGATCGCTTCATGAGGCTCGTCCAGGGTCAACACATGCAGGATATTGCCGAACGGGTCCAACTGCGCCCGCACCGGACGGGGCAAGTCCAGTTGCCAACTGAGGACATGCTGGCGCTCACTGTCGTGAGGCGTCAGGCGCAGGTACTGAATGCTCGCGCGTACCTGGTCTTCGTAGTGGTAGGTAGTTTCGTGGCTGATGGAGAGTCTCATGCCGCCTCCAGGTAGGAACTGTGAATAGCGTTACCCAACTGGCGCACCAGTGGGATGAAGTCGGTCAGCCAGGCGTGCAGGCCTTCCTCGAGGATTTCGTCAATGGCGGTAAAACGCAGGCGTGCGTCCATCTCGGCGGCCAGACGCTGGGCCGGACGACCGTTGACACCGGGCAGGCTGGCGAGAATCTGGTCGATTTCTTCGCTGCAAGCCCGCAGTGAACGCGGGACATCAACCCGCAGCAGTAACAGCTCGGCCACTTGCCGCGCGCCAGGAGCGTCGCGGTAGATCTCGGTGTAGGCCTCGAACGAAGACAAGGCCCGCAGCAGCGCGCTCCACTGGTAATAGGCGTGGGCCGTGCCATCGGTGACCGCTTCAGCCTGGTCACCGGCCATTTCGTAGCGGGCATCCAACAGGCGCAGGGTGTTATCGGCTCGCTCGATAAACGTGCCCAGGCGAATAAAACGGAAGGCGTCATTGCGCATGATGGTGCCGTAAGTCGCACCGCGAAACAGATGAGAGCGCTCCTTGACCCACTCGCAGAACCGGCTCATGCCGTAGCGGCTCAAGCCCTGCTGGGCGATGCCGCGAATTTCCAGCCATGTGGCGTTGATGTTTTCCCACATGTCGGCGGTAATTCGCCCACGCACTGCATGGGCACTGGCACGGGCGGCACCGAGGCAACTGTAGATGCTTGCCGGGTTGGCAGCGTCCAGGGCAAAAAAATGCAACAAACGTTCGGCGTGCAATTCACCGTGGCGCTCGTGGTAATCGTCCAGAGTGCCGGTGATCAGCAGCGGCATGGCCAATTCATGCAGGCCATCGCCGCGCCCGTCCTGGGGCATCAACGACAGGGAGTAACTGACATCGAGCATCCGCGCGAGGTTTTCCGCTCGCTCCAGGTAACGCGACATCCAGTACAAATCCGAGGCAGTTCTACTCAACATCGCTTCAATCCTCGACCACCCAGGTGTCTTTGGTACCGCCGCCCTGGGACGAATTGACCACCAGCGAACCCTCCCGCAGCGCCACACGAGTCAGGCCACCGGGCACTACACGGGTTTCCTTGCCAGACAGCACAAACGGCCGCAGGTCGATATGGCGCGGGGCAATGCCGTTTTCGACAAAGGTCGGACAGGTGGATAAACACAGCGTCGGTTGGGCGATATAGGCATGGGGCTTGGCCTTGATTCGCGCCCGGAACGCTTCAATTTCCGCCGCACTGGCGGCTGGGCCGACCAGCATTCCGTAACCGCCGGAACCTTGGGTTTCCTTGACCACCAATTCCGGCAGGTTGGCCAGCACGTGGGACAATTCGTCGGGCTTACGGCATTGAAAAGTCGGAACGTTCTTCAGTATTGGCTCTTCATCCAGGTAGAAACGGATCATTTCGGTGACGAAGGGATACACCGACTTGTCATCCGCCACCCCGGTGCCAATGGCATTGGCCAGCACCACATTGCCCGAGCGATAGGCCGCTAACAGGCCCGGCACACCGAGCATGGAGTCCGGATTAAAGGCCAACGGGTCGAGGAAGGCATCGTCGAGGCGGCGATAAATCACATCGACCGCTTTCGGACCGTCGGTGGTGCGCATGAAAACGCAGTCATCCCTTACAAACAGATCGGCACCTTCCACCAGCTCCACACCCATTTCCCGCGCCAGGAATGCATGCTCGAAGAACGCGCTGTTGAAGCGCCCGGGGGTTAATACCACCACGCTGGGGTTATCCAGCGGGCTGGAGCTTTTCAGGGTGTCGAGCAGCAGGTTGGGATAGTGATCAATCGGCGCAATGCGCTGGGCGGCGAACAGCTCGGGGAACAGGCGCATCATCATTTTGCGGTCTTCCAGCATGTAGCTGACGCCACTGGGAGTGCGCAGGTTGTCTTCGAGGACGTAGTAAGTGCCGTCGCCATCCCGTACGAGGTCGACCCCGGAGATGTGGGAATAGATATCGCGATGTAAATCCAGGCCTTGCATGGCCAGTTGGTACTGCTCGTTGGCCAGTACCTGTTCGGCGGGGATGATCCCGGCCTTGATGATCCGTTGTTCGTGGTACAGGTCGGCGAGGAACATGTTCAGCGCCTTGACTCGCTGAATGCAGCCGCGCTCGACAATCCGCCATTCACTGGCAGGAATGCTGCGGGGAATGGTGTCGAAGGGAATCAGGCGCTCAGTGCCTTGCTCATCCCCGTACAGCGTGAAGGTGATGCCGGCGCGGTGGAACAGCAGATCGGCTTCGCGCCGACGCTGGGCCAGCAACTCGGCAGGAGTTTCAGCCAACCAGCGGGCGAACTCGCGGTAATGGGGGCGAACCCGTCCTGCCCCATCGTACATCTCATCATAATAAGTGCGGATCATGCCGTACTCCTTGTCACCCGGACGCCAGAACCATCGCAAGGCCCGTGCCAGCGGCATAAACACTTAAGTATCAATTGGTTGGATATAGCCGAACGGCCCGCCGCACCGTCCCGGTGCAGCAAATGCCAAGCGTCTCGCCCCATGCCTCATTGCGACGCAGGCTTTGACTATCAACAGCATAGCCAGAGTTGATTTCACTGCCCGGCAATCCCTGGGGATAATCGCCTCCATCAGCTGAACAGGACACGTCCTACAGCCTCACCTATTGCACCACCGGTAATTTGGTACCTCGTGTACCGATCGGTTCCCCTTCATGTCCGGTCTTCCCTTTTGGCCACCCCGCTCGGGTGGCCTTTTTTTTGTGCCGGTTATTTGCGACAGCACAAACAAAATCGGCCGACCCAAGGGTCAGCCGATACGCTGTGGTGTTCATCACGCTACATGGGTAACCCACGCACCTCCTGCTTCACGCCCCATCCCTCGATGATCCCGCCCAGAGGCTCGACCACCGCCTCAAAGTCTTGCTCAAAGTCTCCTATGCCGTCGTAGGTGGCGAACATTACCTTGCTCAGTTCCAGGTACCAGGCGCCGTCGTCCCGCACGCTCACCTGGGCATTGAGGGATTCCCCACGAAATCGACCCGCAGCCCTGCGCGCCCGGGCTTCATCCGGGAAAATGGCGTAGAACTCGATGGGGTGGAAACGTGAGAAGTCAAAGCCGCCCTCTTTCATGCGGCGCAACACGTTGGTGCTGATGTCTTCTTGATAGGCTGTGCTCATGAAACGTCCTCCTCAAACTGATGGATAGACTTTCCGTGCTTCCCAAACCCCGTGCTCGAACGGCACAGGTAAATCGGTAATGGCATCACCGCAGGAAAACAAGCATGTAGCTGACAAGACCAGACCTTAGCGATTCATTCGCTGATCTCCCTTGCAGAGTAGCGCGAAGCTATCACCTCCACCAGAGGCGGTTGAATGGCAGTCAGGGAATGTTCAGGCGACGGGGGTAATACTGAGGATTTGGATGCTGTTCTGGTACTTCAGGCTCTTGACCGTTGGCTCATCGGTGCGGCCATCCAGGTCATTAAGGTCCAGCTCGGCGGCCACGGGCAGCAGCTTGGCGCGGATCAGGTGAGCAGCGTCTTCGAGGCTGGGTTTTTCGGTGCAGGCGAACTGCTCCACAGACTGGACGCCGTGATCGTCAACGAAGGTGATGTTCCACGTTTGCATCAGTGCCTCCTCGATAAAACCCATGGATGGGCTTACAGACATCTGGACCTTGGAGCACTGACAATCGTTCAAACTGTAGCCGCTGCCGAGGCACGAGGCTGCGACGCGGTCCGCAGGACCGCCCCCGAGGGCCGCTACGCGCCCCATCGCAGCCTCGTGCCTCGGCAGCGGCTACACGTCGTTTACTTTTCAGCGCGCTCTTTGAGCGCTTTCAAGGTATTGAACGGCGCATCCACCACGAATTTGTTGGCCAACCACGACGGCACGCTGCCGCCAGGCTCGGTGTGCACCTGATAGGTCACTTCCGTCTGGTCGGCGCCTTTAGGCACCAGTTTCCAGTAACCCTCGACCTGGGCCACACGCACATAGCCCTTCACTTCCGGCTGGTAGGTCGGCACTTCCAACAGCTTGCGGGTCACGCTGCCGTCTGCCGCCTTGGTGGTGGTAATTTCCAGGATCGAGTCACGATCCGAAACCGGGAATGGCGCATTGAACTGGGTGTAGGTCCAGCTCTTGTCACCTTCCTGCTTGAGCAGTTTTTGCGACTTGCATTCATGGATCCAGGTACAGGCGCCCACCGCATCTTCCTGCAAGGCCTGAATCTTGGCCAGCGGCGCCTTGATTACGGTCACACCGCGATACGCCTTGTATTTGGAACCGGCGATTTCACTCAAAGACACTTTGATGCCGTCTTCATCCTTGGCCGTTTGCCAGTCTTCAGCCTGCGCTGCGGCAGCAAACACAACAGTAAAACCGCACAGCACAGCCATTCGTTTCAGCGAACCCATTGTTTTATTCCTTATTGTTGAAGTTCCGACAGTAAAGCCCACTAAGCCGCCGTCATCTGCTCCCACCAGCCGATCAACCTGATCGCTTCTTCCTGGCTATTACCACACACCTCGATATCCGCCTGAAATGCACTGCAGACCGCTGGCCGTTCCGGCAACCCGAACAGTTGGCACAGCTGTTCGACCGACAGATGCAGGCAGCGTTCGCCCGCCGGTTTGCCGTGAGGCATGCCGGGTAGCGGTGAACTGATGGATGGGGCAATGCAGCATGCGCCACAGCCTTCACGGCATTTCATGACGAGCAGATCCTCGACGACTAAGTATTGATGGCCAGGCTAGAGTACGCCCTTAAACATCTGTTTTAAATTGGCCTAACAGGGGTTTTTCGCGCAAAACCAATGTGACTGACCAGTCTGCGACAGAAGGTCAGCTGTTCGCGTCACGTTTACAGGCGGGAGTTTATTGCTTGAACTCGAAATCCAGCGCCGCCCCTTCCACTTCGCGCCGTTCTTCGTTGCGCAGTTGCAGCTTCATCTCATTGCTGAGCAAGCGTCCATTGATCTGGAAGGCGCTATTGTCAGTGGGCTTTTCCTCGAACATCGGTGGCAACAAAGGCACACTCTTCGGCTTCGGTACGGTGCCTAGGGGCTGCAAGTGCCTGACCATGTCAGACGGCAGGCTCAAGTCCAGCCGCGCAGGCGGCAGTTTGGTCTGGGCCACTTCATGGGCCGATTTGGACTTGCTGGCGACAGGTGCACGTTTTTTCGCGGGGGCGGCTTTCTTGGCAACCGGCTTTTTTTTGGGGGGGGTGGTTTTCTTCGCCACCGGCGCCTTGTGTTCAGTGCTGACGGCAGCGGCTCGCTCGCTCACCGGAGCCGCCAACACCACACCGGCGTTGCACAGGCTTAACAGGCAAATCAACAACGCGGCAGGAAAAGTAGATGTCATATCGCCAACAGCATTAACGGCAGAGGGCCATATGCTCGCTTGTTGAGCGCGGCATGACAAGCGTACTGATCAATCCACGACTGTTTGAGTCCCCTTTACACCGTTCAAAAACCTGCCGCCGTTTCCTGGCACAACTGGCTTGCCAGCATGCCCAGAGTCATCAACGCCCGCTCGGCCTCGCGGTTCCATGGGGTCCCGCAGTTAAGCCGAATACAGTGGTTGAACTGTTCCGTGTTACTGAAGATCAGCCCTGGCGCGATACTGATGCCCTGCTGCAATGCACGTACATGCAGTTCCTGGGTATTGACCCGTCCCGGCAAACTGACCCACAAGATGAAGCCACCGGTCGGGCGGGTCATCTGCGTGCCTTCGGGAAAATACTGTTGCACCGCCAACTGGAAGGCACTGAGGTTCTTGCGGTATTCCTGACGGATATAGCGCAAATGCCGGTCGTAACCGCCGTTTTCCAGGTACGCCGCCGTACCCATCTGGGTCACGCTGCAGGCCGAATGGGTGCTGAACATTTGCAGGCGCTGGATTTCCTGCTGGTACTTGCCGGCAATCATCCAGCCAATGCGGATGCCCGGTGAAAGTGTCTTGGAGAAGCTGGAGCAATAGATGACACGGTCCAGGCGGTCGTAGGCTTTGAGGGCCTTGGTGCGGCCCAACTCGAACATCAGTTCGCCGTAGATGTCGTCTTCGACAATCTGGATATCGAAATCCGAGGCCAGGCGCAGCAACTGTTTCTGCCGTTCCTCGGGCATGGTGCCGCCCAGGGGATTGCTCAAGCGCGTTGTCAGCACCAGCGCCTTGATCGACCATTGGTTGGCCGCCAGTTGCAACGCTTCCAGGCTCATGCCAGTGGCCGGGTCGCTGGGAATCTCGATGACCTTGAGGCCCAGCAGGTCGGCCAGTTGCAGCAAACCGTAATAGGTAGGCGACTCGGCCGCGATCAGGTCTCCGGGCCGCGTCAGCACCCGCAAGGACATCTGCAAGGCGTCGACGCAGCCGTGGGTGATCACCACTTCGCTGGGGTCAACCACTACGCCGGCGTCTCGCATGCGGATCGCTACCTGGCGGCGCAACGGTTCGAAACCGGGGCTGAACATGTAGCTGAAGGCCCGCGGGCTTTGAAAACGTGTGACCTTGGCCAATTGCTGGTGCAGCGCCCTGACCGGAAGGTAGTCGACACTGGGCACCGCAGCGCCCAACGGGAACACACCTTCACGACGGGACTCGACCAGCACTTGTTGAATGATACTGCTACGGGTGACCAACCCAGGGCGCTCCACCCGGGCGATGTCTGGCGTAGGCGCGGTCAGGGCCGGGGTCTGGTGCACGTAGTACCCGGACTGCGGCCGTGCGCGAATCAAGCCCTGGTCTTCCAGGTTCGCGTAGGCCTGCAACACCGTGGCGTGGCTGACGTTGAGTTGGGAGCTCATCTTGCGCACTGATGGCACGCGCTCGCCCGGTTGATAAACACCGCGTCGGATATCCTCAGCCAATTGCTGAGCGATACGTTGATAGAGCAAAAGGTTGGTCATGACGCAGCACTCGATTTCACGGGTATTTTATTTTTGTGTGAAACATACCGGCACAGTTTAGAAGTGTACGGGGACAGTTGCCACAATAGTCGAGCACGGGCGGCAGTGATAGAAAAAACTGTAAGGGTCGAGCACTGAATGGCGGGCATGAAAAACCCGGGCTATACCCGGGTTGTTTCAGCGAGCGTATTTTATCGGGCAGCGCCCAACTGGCCCTTCTCATCGGAGAACACAATCTCGACCCGGCGATTTTGCGCACGCCCCCGCTCGGAAGCATTCACTTCCACCGGGTATTGGTCGCCATAACCTTCCACCTGGATGCGCTTATCATCGATGCCCAGGTCCACCAATACATCCGCCACCGCTTGGGCACGGTCCACGGACAGCTTGAGGTTTTCCTGCTCGCCACCGGTATTGTCGGTGTAACCCTCGATGCGCACCACGCGCTTGGGGTTCAGTTGCAGGAACTGGACGATTTTCAGCACCGTGCGGTTGGCCGAGCTTTTCAGCTCCGCATCACCGGTATCGAACAGCATGTCCCCCAGCGTCATCACCAGGCCACGATCCGTCTTGGTCGTCAGGTTGATGATCTGTTCCTCAAGCCACTTGCCCTGTTGCTGCACGCTCAGCAGCTTGGCCTCACGCAGGGCCAATTGCAGGCGCTGGCGTTCCAGTTCGAGCTTGGCGCCACGCTCTTCGTTAAGTGCCTGTTCGGTATGTTCACGGGCAATCGCACTGTAACGCTGGCTGAGGTAGGCGTAATGCTCTACGTCAGCACCGCTGCCCCAATAGCTGGAAAACCGGTCGGCACGGGCCAGGGATTCTCCGGCACGAATCACATCCTTGGGCGCGATGCGCAGCACGTTGGAGTCTTCCTTGACCTTCTGGAAGTCAAGGCTGGCCTGTTGCAAGGCAGCATCGCTGTCGGGATGACTGGCACAACCGCCCATCGCCATGCTGCCCAGCAGCAATACACAGCTCACACCGCGAATCATCGGGCTCATTGGGCGTCTCCCAGTTGCAGCTGCTTGCGCAGGCGCGTGATGCGGGTGTTAAGCACATTCAATTTTTCCTGACTCTTCTGGGTCAGGACCCGCGCCTCCGCCAGTCGGGCGTCGAGTTCGGCCTGCTCGGCCCGCATACGGGCACGCCTGTAAGACTCATCAGCCATGTTGGACTTGGCCCGGGCGAATTTGCCCTCGGCCAATTTCAACTCAGGCGAGTCGTCGGCACTGGCGCCCACGGCAGTGGCTTGCTCCAAGGCTTGCTGGGTCAGGCGCATTTGTTCATTCGGCGCAGGATCGGCTGCACATCCCGCCAGAGCGACAACGGCGAGGGCCGCGAAAAGAGGTCGAATAGTCACTGAAAATCCCTACTTTGTTGGGGTACCGACGGCTTGCTGCAATTGCGCCTTCCAACGTTGCAGATTGCTCTGCAGCGCGGTCTCCGCCAGACCGGACGCGGGCAATTCTGTCATCTTTTTGGCGAGCTGTCCGCGCAACCACGGATCGTTGCAGGCCGAGTTGTGGGAAATGGCCAGGAACAGGCCCGGCTGATCGACGGGCAGTTCCCGAGCCATCAAGTCCTTGTCCATACCCAGGCTTTGGGCCATGGCCATGCCGGAGTAACGCCCTGCCAGTACGTAGTCCACTTCTCCGAGCAGCAGCTTCTGGAAAGCCGGGGTCACGGTTGGCGTGCGTTGCAAGGTCAGTTGCTCAGTGGCGAAGGCTTCAAAGTCACGGCTCAAACGTGCCCTCTCAGCAACCGCGCCTTTGTGCCCGTGCAGGTCGGCAGCTTGGTTGTAGACCAGCGCTGAATCCTTGCGGGTCCACACCAGATAGTCAGTCTGCACCAGCGCCGGGTGAATGTAGTCCAGGGTTTCCAGCTCGCGGGTGGTCAGTGGTGCATCGGCCAGCATGTCCATGCGCCCGCTGCTCACTTCGTTCAGCGCCAGGGAACGCTTGCCGCCATACAACAGGTCGATTTTCAAACCCAGGTCCTTGCCGACCTGTTGCAACAGGTCGGCACTGGCGCCGATCAGGTGCGTAGGGTCTTGGGGGTCACGCCACAGGTAGGGCGGTGCGTCCGGGCTGCCGGTGATCACCAGGCGCTCGCACTTGCCGGCGGCAAAGGACAAGGAGGGCAAAAGCAACAGGCCCAGCAGTACAGTCCAGGGACGCAATTCCATGGCGTGATTCTCCACTCTAAAATTGACGCGCAAAAAAAAGCCCGGTCAACAGACCGGGCTCTTTATAAGTGAAGAGACTGGATTAGACCAGCTTCTCAAACTCAGGTACGGCTTCGAACAAGTCCGCTACCAGGCCGTAATCAGCCACCTGGAAGATCGGGGCTTCTTCGTCCTTGTTGATCGCAACGATCACTTTGGAGTCTTTCATACCGGCCAAGTGCTGGATCGCGCCGGAGATACCGACGGCGATGTACAGCTGTGGCGCAACGATCTTGCCGGTCTGGCCGACCTGCATGTCGTTGGGTACGAAACCTGCGTCGACGGCCGCGCGGGAAGCGCCGACGGCAGCGCCCAGCTTGTCGGCCAAAGCGTACAGGTGCTTGAAGTTGTCGCCATTCTGCATGCCACGGCCGCCGGAAACGACGATCTTGGCAGCGGTCAGTTCCGGACGATCGGACTTGGCCAGTTCCTCACCGACGAAGCTGGAAGTACCCGCGTCATGCACAGCCGCGACAGCTTCAACGGCCGCCGAACCACCTTCAGCTGCAACCGGGTCGAAACCGGTGGCACGCACGGTGATGACTTTTACCGAAGCGTTGGACTGTACGGTAGCAATGGCGTTACCGGCATAGATTGGGCGCTTGAAGGTGTCAGCGCTTTCTACCGAGATGATCTCGGAGATCTGGTCAACGTCCAGCTGCGCAGCAACGCGCGGCAGGATGTTTTTGCCGTTGGAGGTGGCGGCAGCCAGGATGTGGCTGTAGCCAGCACCCAGCTCTGCTACCAGAGGGGCAACGTTTTCCGGCAGCTGGTGAGCGTAGGCAGCGTTGTCAGCTACCAGTACTTTGCTCACACCAGCGATTTTTGCAGCGGCTTCAGCCACCGCGCCAACGTTCTGGCCAGCGACCAGCACGTGGATGTCGCCACCGATTTTCGCAGCGGCAGCTACGGTGTTCAGGGTGGCCGGAGCCACAACCTTGTTGTCGTGTTCAGCGATTACCAAGATAGTCATGATCAGATTACCTTCGCTTCGTTCTTCAGTTTCTCGACCAGTTCAGCCACCGACTTGACCTTGATACCCGCGCTGCGTGCTGCTGGCGCTTCGACTTTCAGGGTTTTGTTGGTGGAGGCGGTGGAAACGCCCAAAGCATCCGGAGTCAGCACTTCGAGAGGCTTCTTCTTGGCTTTCATGATGTTTGGCAGGGACGCGTAGCGCGGCTCGTTCAAACGCAGGTCGGTGGTAACGATGGCCGGCAGTTTCAGGGAAACCGTCTGTGCGCCGCCGTCGATTTCGCGGGTCACGGCAACCTTGTCGCCGCTCACTTCGACTTTCGAGGCGAAGGTGCCCTGGCCGTAACCGGTCAGTGCAGCCAGCATCTGGCCAGTCTGGTTGTTGTCGCTGTCGATGGCCTGTTTGCCAAGGATCACCAGCGTAGGCTGTTCCTTGTCGACAACGGCTTTCAACAGT
The DNA here is from genome assembly GCF_009724245.1 of Pseudomonas spelaei. Taxonomy (GTDB): domain Bacteria; phylum Pseudomonadota; class Gammaproteobacteria; order Pseudomonadales; family Pseudomonadaceae; genus Aquipseudomonas; species Aquipseudomonas spelaei. Next base: position 202,811 of record NZ_WNNK01000007.1, read on the forward strand.
TTGGCAACGGCCAGAGACGTCAGCTCTTCAGCGGACTCGACGAGGATGGCACGATCGGCACCCAGTGCCAGGGCCGTACGCAGCTGCTCTTGAGCAGTGGTCGGACCGATGGAGACGACGACGATTTCAGTCGCTACGCCTTTCTCTTTCAGACGTACCGCTTCTTCCACGGCGATTTCGCAGAAAGGGTTCATCGACATCTTGACGTTAGCGAGGTCGACGCCGGAATTGTCCGCCTTGACGCGAACTTTCACGTTGTAATCGACAACGCGTTTGACAGCTACAAGAACCTTCATGGATTCCTCGTTACTCTCCGGTGAAAAGAAAGTCGCCTAGGCGAACCTGGCGGTTGATGCTCATCGGCACACAAGGGCACCTCCAAAAACGCCGGCAATCGTCGACGGGTGACCCTGCTCACGGAAGTGATGACCGTTCGTCAGTGGTGACTGAGAGGTCATTCATTATCGCGGCGTGTAAACTGCGCGCCATCGTCTGATTGCGCGTCACCTTTTTGCCTTCGCCCTGTCTTTAGAGGTGGCCTTGAAACCTACAGTCTGCCTACGGGATGCGCAAAACCGACCGTATCTTGACCGGAACGCCTATTCTGGTCAATACGCCAAAATGGTCAGTTATAAGCCGCGCTGCTTTGATTTACCTAGCTTGCGGGCAATTCAAACAAACGTTTGTATTGGACGCTGAGAGTGGTGTAGATATAATGCGCCACCTAGAGAGAAAGGTGGGTCATCCCTGCACTATTGCATGCGATTCATGCAGGCCATAGTGGATGAAACACCGAACCTCCACCCATTAGAAAAAAAACTGTAGAGCCTTGAGTAGGAGATAGCCTGTGGAACGCGAATACATGGAATTCGACGTGGTCATCGTCGGCGCTGGCCCGGCGGGCCTGTCTGCCGCCTGCCGACTGAAGCAGAAGGCCGCCGAAGCCGGTAAGGAAATCAGCGTCTGCGTCGTCGAAAAAGGCTCCGAAGTCGGCGCTCACATCCTTTCCGGTGCCGTGTTTGAACCACGCGCCCTGAACGAATTGTTCCCGGACTGGAAAGAACTGGGCGCCCCGCTCAATACGCCAGTGGTACGCGATGACATCTATGTCCTGCGCAGCCCCGAGGCTTCCACCAAGGTTCCTGACTTCTTTGTGCCCAAGACCATGCACAACGAAGGCAACTACATCATTTCCCTGGGCAACCTGTGCCGCTGGCTCGCCCAGCAGGCCGAGAACCTGGGCGTGGAAATCTACCCGGGCTTCGCCGCCCAGGAAGCGCTGTTCGACGAGAACGGCGTGGTACGCGGGATCATCACCGGTGACCTGGGTGTCGACCGCGAAGGTCATCCGAAAGAAGGCCTCTACACCCCTGGCATGGAGCTGCGTGGCAAGTACACGCTGTTCGCCGAAGGCTGCCGTGGGCATATTGGCAAGCAACTGATCCAGCGCTTCAACCTGGACAGCGACGCCGACGCCCAGCACTACGGCATCGGCCTGAAAGAAATCTGGGAAATCGACCCGGCCAAGCATCAGCCAGGCCTGGTGGTGCACACCGCCGGTTGGCCGCTGGACATCATGAGCGCCGAGAACACCGGTGGCTCGTTCCTCTATCACCTGGAAAACAACCAGGTGGTCGTAGGCCTCATCGTCGACCTGTCCTACAGCAACACCTTCCTGTCGCCCTTCGACGAGTTCCAGCGCCTCAAGCATCACCCGGTGCTCAAACAGTATCTGGAAGGCGGCAAGCGCATCAGCTACGGCGCTCGTGCCATCTGCAAAGGCGGCCTGAACTCGCTGCCGAAAATGGTCTTCAAGGGCGGCGCCCTGATCGGTTGCGACCTGGGCACCCTGAACTTCGCCAAGATCAAGGGCAGCCACACGGCCATGAAATCCGGCATGCTCGCGGCCGAGGCTGTGGCTGATCGACTGTTCGCCGAGTCCGAAGGCGGCGACGAACTGACCGCTTACGTCGACAGCTTCAAGAAGAGCTGGCTCTACGACGAACTGTTCGCCAGCCGTAACTTCGGCCCGGCGATGCACAAGTTCGGCCCGATCATCGGTGCCGGCTTCAACTGGTTCGACCAGAACATCCTCGGCGGCAAAATGCCGTTCACTCTGCACGACACCAAGCCGGACTACGCCTGCCTCAAGTTGGCCAAGGACAGCCAGAAGATCGACTACCCGAAACCCGACGGCAAGCTGAGTTTCGACAAACTCAGTTCGGTATTCATCTCCGGCACCAACCACGAAGAAGAACAGCCTTGCCACTTGAAGTTGAAAGACCCGAGCATCCCGATCGGCACCAACCTGCCACTTTATGATGAACCGGCGCAGCGCTACTGCCCGGCTGGCGTATATGAAGTGATCACCAAAGAAGATGGCGAGAAGCGCTTCCAGATCAACGCCCAGAACTGCGTGCACTGCAAGACCTGTGACATCAAGGACCCTTCGCAGAACATCACCTGGGTCACACCGGAAGGTGCGGGCGGGCCGACTTACCCGAATATGTAAGGTATTGGCTTGAAAAACGAGGCCCCCAAATGGGTAATGCCAGTCAGTTAAGCGAACGCGGTGCTCAAGGCAGAGAAGAACGAATGTGGGAGCTGGCTTGCCTGCGATTGGATCAACTCGATATACCTGAAGTATCGAGGTGTCTGCATCGCAGGCAAGCCAGCTCCCACACTGAATCTGCTTCGGTTGCTGGATCCCCACTCCTTAACTGATCGGCATTACCCCAAATGGGGGTCTTTTTTGTAGCCAGAGAAACACCAATCAACTCGGTCAAATGTGGGAGCTGGCTTGCCTGCGATAGCGGTGGATCAGCAATATATCTGTGGCTGAGACACCGCTATCGCAGGCAAGCCAGCTCCCACATTTTTAACCGAGTTGTACCTGAAGGAGTTACGCCGCCCGTTCATCTCCCGGGCTACGCTCGAAGTAGCGCTTATATTCCCGGCTGAACTGCGACGTACTCTGATACCCCACACGGTGCGCCGCCTGCGCCACGCCCATGCCTTCGACCAGCAACAACTGCTGGGCCTTGAGCAAGCGCAAACGCTTGAGGTACTGCACCGGCGACAGCAGCGTGCAGCGCTTGAAATGCTCATGGAAGGTGGACGCGCTCATATTGGCGTATCCCGCCAGGGTCTCGATGTTGAGAGGTTCGGCGTAATGGGCATGCAGATGATTCAACGAGGTGGCGATCCGGGAAAACTGTCCCTGCTGCTCCACCAAGGCCCGCAATACATCTGCCTGAGGTCCGCGCAAGGCAGTGAACAGCAATTCCCTCACCCGCGCCGGGCCCATGATCCGGCTCTCCAGTGGATCGTGCAGGCACTGCAACAACCGTTCGACACAACCGCGCATGGCGTCATCCAGCACGACCGAACTCATGGACTCCAGGGTTTGCGCCGCCGGCGGCGGCCCAGGCCGGATGCCCATGGCCATGACCAACTCCCCCAACACCACCCGATCAATCCCCACGGTGACGCCCAACAGCGGCGCATTGGGCATGGCAAAGGTCTCGCACTCGAAGGGCACCGGCATCGCCTGAATCAGGTAGTGCCCGGCACCATACTCCAGGGTGCGCGGCCCGAGGTACGCGACCTTGCTGCCCTGGGCGACGATCATCAGGCTCGGCTCGTAGATCTGCGGCCCCCGTGCCACGTCACAACTGGCGCGCAATACCTGCACGCCGGGCAGGTTCGTGGGTGAGAAACCGTCGCAGGGTGTCAGCGGTTCGATCAAGGTGACCAACGCCGCATTGGCGTCGAGATGACGGGTCAACAACATGACAAAAATTTCGCAGAAAGGGGATGACAGCATCATCGCAGGTTCGGCGCCAGATGCAGCCAATCAAGGGGCATTCCCGGACGAATAGGCATAAGACTCGGAGCAATCGCCATGGCCGTCGCAGGGGCCGGCGCCCAGAATGCCCCACCTCACCTGTCACTGCTTTTGCGAGGTTCTCCATGTACACCGCCATCGGTTACGCCGCCCAGTCAGCCACCACTCCTCTCGCCCCCATGTCCTTCGAACGCCGCAGCCCGCGCGCCGATGACGTGGCGATCGAAATCCTCTACTGCGGCGTGTGCCACTCCGACATCCACCAGGCGCGCAACGAATGGGGCATCGCCGTGTACCCGCTGATGCCGGGCCACGAGATCGTCGGCAAGGTCACAGCCGTCGGCGCCAGCGTCACCGCGCATAAAGTCGGCGACCTGGTCGGTGTTGGCTGCATGGTCGACTCGTGCCGCCATTGCGACGCCTGCCACGCAGACCTGGAGCAATACTGCCTCGAAGGCCCGACCATGACCTACGCCACCCCCGACCGGGTGGACGGCAGCAACACCATGGGCGGCTACTCCGACAGTATCGTGGTCAGCGAACACTTTGTGGTGAAGATCCCGGCCACGCTCGACCTGGCCAGCGCCGCGCCGATTCTCTGCGCCGGCGTCACCATGTACTCGCCGATCAAGCACTACGGGATCAAGGCCGGTGACAAGGTGGGCGTGCTGGGCATGGGTGGTCTGGGCCACATGGGCATCAAGCTGGCCAAGGCCATCGGCGCCGAAGTCACGCTGTTTACCCGCTCCGCCAGCAAGGCTGAAGAAGGCCGTCGCCAGGGCGCCGATCACGTGATCGTGTCCACCGACGAGGCGCAGATGCAAGCTGCGGCTGGGCATTTCGACTTCCTGCTGGACACTATTCCGGTGCAGCACGACCTGAACCCCTACCTCGACGTGCTGCGTTTTGACGGCGTGCATATTCTGGTTGGATTGGTTGAACCCGTGGACCCGCCCGTCAACGCCGCCAAACTTATCCTGGGCCGTAAAGTGCTGGCTGGCTCGATGATCGGTGGCATTGCCGAAACCCAGGAAGTCCTGGATTTCTGCGCCGAACACGGCATCAGTTGCGACATCGAAATGCTCGACATTCGCCACATCAACGAAGCCTACACCCGCATGATCGCGGGCGATGTGAAGTACCGCTTCGTGATCGACATGGCGACCTTGAAGGCCTGATCAGGCCTTCGCGCCCAACTCCGCTGACAGCCTGGCTGCGACCTGTTTGACCACAGGTATCAGCTCGGCCATTTTTTCCAGCGGCATGTAGGGCACGGTACTGGCGATGCTGATGCCGGCGACAATCCGCCGGCTGGCATCGCGCACCGGTGCCGCCACGCAACGGATCGACGGTTCGTTGTCTTCCAGATCGAACGCATAACCGCCCGCCACATACTCTTGCATGCGCTGCTCGAACTGCGCCCAGGACTGTTCCGGGTGCTGCGGCCACTGCAGGCTTTTCCCGCCTGCCGGCAAGCTGACCTGATACAGGCGCTGCCACTCTTCCACCGTGTCATCCAGCAGCAAGGCCTTGCCGATCCCGGTACGCGCCAGCGGCATCCGATGGCCGACCCGCGAACGCATTTCCGGGCCGTTGCGGCCAGGATTCTTGTGCAGGTAGAGCACGTCGTCGAACTCACGAATGGCCAGGTGGATGGTGTCGCCGGTCAGCGCCGATAACTCGTCCAGATACGGAACGGCCAACGTCACCAGGGGCAGCTCTTCACGAGCCTGAAAGCCCAACTCGATCAGCTTCGGGCCCAGCAGGTAGCCGACTTGTGGCACCACGCGCAGGTAGCGTTCTTCCACCAGGCAACTGGCCAGGCGGTGAGTGGTGCTGCGCGTGGTGCCGATGCGCTTGGCAATCTCCTTGAGATCGCGCGCGCCGGCGGCCACCGCTTGCACCACGCCCAGGCCACGCAGCAGGGTCTGGGTGCCGGTGGGGGCGGCGTCTTTGACGGGTGTGTGGGCGTTTTCCTGCATATCGGGCCTATGTGGTGGAACGAAAACGAGCGGCATTATGGCAAATGCTGACCATCAAAACAGAGAAGATCAAAATGTAGCCGCTGCCGAGGTACGAGGCTGCGATGCGCGTCCGCAGGACCGCCCAGGAGGGCCGCTGCGCAGCCCATCGCAGCCTCGTACCTCGGCAGCGGCTACAGCGGCAGCGCCCACATTGGATCGATTGTTATCGCTGCTTCATGCGGTCGATAATCACCGCCAGCAACAGGATCGAGCCGCGAATCACATATTGGTAGAAGGTGTCGATGTTCTTCAGGTTCATCGCGTTTTCGATGATCGCCAGGATCAGCACCCCGGCAATCACATGCCGAATCATGCCAATACCACCGCTCAGCGACACCCCGCCCAATACGCACGCAGAGATCACCGTCAGCTCAAAGCCCTGGCCGATCATCGGCTGGCCCGAGGTCATCCGCGACGCCAGGATCACCCCCGCCAACGCCCCGATCACACCGTGTACGGCAAAGATGATGATCTTGGTCCGATCAACATTCACCCCGGCCAACAGCGCCGCCTCCTGATTACCGCCGATGGCCATGGTGTTGCGCCCATAGGTGGTGTAGTTCAGCAGCCAACCGAAGAATACAAAGCACAGCACGGTGATGACAATCGGCACCGGCACACCAAACAGTTGGCCGTTACCGAACACGAAGAAACCTTCGTCCATCACGCCAACGGCCTTGCCGTTGGAAAAAATATAAGCCAGCCCCCGGACGATTTGCATCGTCGCCAAGGTCGCAATCAGCGCATTGATTCGCAGCTTGGCAATAACGATGCCGTTGATCAGCCCTACCACCAGTCCCATCGCCAACGCGGCCGACACGCCAAGCACAACACTGTCAGTGTCACGAATCACGATCCCCGCCACTACGCCTGAGCAGGCGATCACCGAGCCCACCGACAAGTCGAAGTGCCCCGACGCCAGGCAAAACAACATGGTGCAGGCGGCAATCCCAACGGTAGAAATTGCCAGGCCCAGGCCGCGCATATTCAGCGGCGAGAGGAAGTTGTCGATGAACACGGCGCTGAGCACAAAGATGCTCAAGGCCGCCAGCAGCATGACCCAATCATCGAGAAACTTGCGCTGGTTGAACCCCGGCCAAAAGCTTCTCGCGGTTTTTACCTGTGACATACCCACCTCGTATTCTTCAGTCCCGCGTACGCGGAAGCGCTAATTGCAGCAGCCGTGCTTCGTCCGCTTGGTCGCGGGTCAGTTCGCCAGTCAAAGCACCTTCGCTCATCACCAGGATGCGGTCAGAGATGCCCATCACTTCCATCAAGTCGCTGGACACCACGATCACCGCAATGCCGCTGGCCGCCAGGTTGTGGATGATCTGGTAGATCTCGGATTTGGCGCCGATGTCGATACCGCGAGTCGGCTCATCCAGCAGCAGGACCTTCATTGGCATCGACAACCAGCGGCCCAAAATAGCCTTCTGCTGGTTGCCGCCGGAGAGGTACAGAATCGGTTGATCCGCTGACGGCGTGCGCACATTCATTGCGCTGATCTGTCGCTGTGCGTTGTCCCGCTCCCAGCCGCCCTGGATCAGCCAGCCAAAGCGTGCATGGTCGCGGCGGGCGCTGATATTGATGTTCTCCGCGACACTGGCACGAGGCACGATGCCTTCCTTCTTGCGGTCCTCCGGACACAGCAACACACCGGCGGCAATCGCATCCCGTGGCGACTTGAACGTCTGCGCCTGACCATGCAGCACCAGTGCGCCCTGCTCGCTGCGAGACAGCCCGGCCAACAGTCGCAACAGCTCCGTGCGCCCTGCCCCGACCAGGCCGAACAGTCCAAGAATCTCGCCCTTATCGACCTTCAGGCTTACGGGCTCCTGCAACCCCGGCCCAAGCAAGCCCTCGACCCGCAGCGCCTCGCCAAAATGTTCGCGAGCCCGGTAGTTGTAGATGTCCTGGATATCGCGCCCGACCATGCAATTAACCAGTTGATCGACGTTCAACTGCTGCATGTCCTCGAACGTGCGCACAAAACGCCCGTCCTTGAACACCGTCACCGCATCGCAAATCCGGAAGACTTCTTCCATACGGTGGGACACATAAAGGATCACCCGGCCTTCATCCCGCAGCCGGGCGATGATCACCATCAACCGCTCGATCTCCCGGGCCGAGAGGCTGCTGGTGGGCTCATCGAAGGCAATTACATGAGCATTGCGCGACATGGCCTTGGCGATTTCCACCAGTTGCCGTTGACCGAGGGACAGGCTGCCGAGGCGCACGTTCGGGTCAAGTTCGTCTGCCAGGCCTTTGAGTAACTCTCGGGCCTTGCGCACCATCGCCCCGCGATTGACCACGCCCCAGCGCGACGGCATATGCCCCAGCAACAGGTTTTCGGCGACGGTCATCTCCGGCACCAGTTGCAGTTCCTGGTGGATCACGGCGATGCCGTTGGCGATGCTGTCCGCCGCCGATCTGAAACTGACGCTGCGCTCGCCCAACTGCAAACTGCCGCTGTTGGGCGGATAGAAACCGCCGAGGATTTTCAGCAAGGTCGACTTGCCCGCGCCGTTCTCGCCCATCAGCGCGTGCACCGAATGGGGCCGCGCTTCAAAGCTGATCTGCGCCAGGGCCTTCACCCCGGGAAACTCCTTGCCGATGCCGTTGAAGCGCAGGGTATCGAAGGCGGCGCTGTTCATTTCCACAGACCGATCTTGCTCAACTCTTCCTTGAAGTTGGCGCGGGTGATCAAGGTCACGTTATCCAATGCGGTGAACTTGGCCGGCTCGGTGCCTTTGGTGACCCACTCGAACATTGCGGTGGCGGTTTTATAACCGGACGCATCAGGGCTGAGGAGCATCGAACCATAGAACCCGGTATCCGATTTTTTAAGCTCTTCAATGGCATCAGTGCCATTGATGCCCACACCGATCACGTTGGCGGCCTTGAAGCCGGCGCTTTCGGTGGCGCGTACGCCGCCCAGCACGGTGCTGTCGTTCATGCCGCCGATGATCAGGTTTTTCGCGCCGCTGGGCAGTTTCACCAGGGCCGAGTTGGTGGAGTCCATTGAGCCTGGAACGTCGAGGGTTTTCTGTGCGCTGAACAGGATGTGGTCGGCGGGAAGGCCGGCGGCCTTGAGGCCTTCCACCGAACCGTCGGTGCGTTTCTTGCCGGTTTCCAGCTCGTCAAAGGTGTTGATGACGGCGTAGGTGTCCTTCCAGTCCCAGTTACGGTGCTTGGCTTCGGTGGCCATGGCCTCGCCTTGTTTCTGGCCGATCTTGTAGGCGTCGAGGCCAACGTAAGGTACGTCTTCCATGGGCTTGCCCTTGGCGTCGACAAAGCGGTCATCCACCGCCAGCACCTTGAGATTGTTGAGCTTGGCCTTGGCCATGATCGCAGGACCGAGGGACACGTCCGGCGGGCAGATCACGAAGCCCTTGGCACCGTTGGCGGCGAGGGTGTCGATGGCTGAGAGGGTTTTCTCGCCGTCGGGCACGGCGATCTTGATCACGGTGAAGCCATGGTCCTTGCCGGCCTTTTCGGCAAAGGCCCATTCAGTCTGGAACCAGGGCTCTTCGGCTTGCTTGACCAGGAAGCCGATCTTCACTTCTTCGGCAGATGCAAGGGCACTGAGACTGCTGAGAGCAACGGCGACCGCCAGGGTGCGCACTGTCTTCTTGAACATAAACCACCTCTTGTTATGGGAGAGTTATAGGGTTTAGTCGTGGTACATCACCGACCGCCCGCCATCGATCATCAGGCAGGTGGCATTGATAAAGGGCGCTTCATCGGTGGCAAGAAACAACGCGGTCATCGCCACTTCAATGGGCTGGCCGATGCGCTTGGGCGGGTGCAGGTCGAAGGCGCGCTGGCGTTCGGCATGGGGGTCGGGGAAGCCGTTCCAGTAGTCGACGTTGAGCTGGGTTTCGATATAACCCGGCGCAATGGCATTCACGCGGATGCCCTTGGGTGCATATTCGATGCCCAGGGCGCGGGTCAGGCCGAGCAAGCCGTGCTTGGCCACCGGATAGGGAAAGCAGCCGGGAATGATGTGGCTGGAATGGGTCGAGGCGATGTTGATGATGTTGCCGATGCCCTGCTCGATCATGTGCGGCAACACGGTACGGCAGCCGAACCAGGCGCCGTCCAGGTCGATGGCGAAGCAACGACGCCAGTCTTCGTCGGTCATCTCCAGCGGGTCGCGAAACACGTTGACGCCCGCGCAGTTGATCAGCACATCGATACGGCCAAAGCGTTCGATGGCGACATCCACCAGCGCGCGCCATTGGTCCTTGGAGGTGATGTCGACGGGTTGCGCGTAGATCTGGGCACCGCGTTCACGCCAATGGGCGGCGACCGCTTCGACCTTCTCGCCCTGGATATCACCGATCACCAGACGCGCCTGCTGGGCCTGGAAGCAGGCCACGATGACCTCGCCGATGCCCTGGGCAGCGCCGGTGATGATCACCACTTTGTTTTTCAGCCGCTCGCCGTAAGTCGGCTCGGGCACGGCGGGTAACGACAACGGTTGTGCCTGCATCGCTTCACCTGTTTTATTTTTGGTAGTGAGTGCTGATGCAGAAGACTATAAACCCAGAACCTGAAACATCTCAATATATAATTACTCATCCCACATACTGAGAAATCATACAAAAAAACTGACAACCGTCAGTTAGGTGAAAGCAGCCCTACAAGGCAACGAAAAACAAATGTGGGAGCTGTCGAGCTCCAGCGAGGCTGCGATTGCGGTGGGCCCGTCAACCTCAATGCTGGCAGTGCCGACGCCATCGCAGCCTCGCTAAAGCTCGACAGCTCCCACAGTTGATCTTTGTAGTCTTGAGCATTGCGGGTTAGATCGCTCCCACCCTCAGCCTTGGGCAAATTCGCGCAGTGCATCGCCTTCCATCCGGTAGCGCACCCATTCTTCCTGAGGCTGGGCACCAATGGACTTGTAGAACGCAATGGCCGGTTCGTTCCAGTCCAGCACGCTCCACTCGAAACGTCCGCAGCCGTTATCGAAGGCGATTTTCGCCAGGTGCCGCAGCAACTTCTTGCCCGCCCCGCCGCCGCGCTGCTCCGGGTTGATGTAGAGGTCTTCCAGGTACAGGCAGTTACTGCCCAGCCAGGTGGAATAGCTGAAAAAGAACACCGCGAAACCAATCGGCAAACCGTCCCGCAGACAAATCAGGCCATGGGCGGTGGCGCCTTCACTGAACAGGCTGCGCTCGATATCCACCACGCTGGCGATCACTTCGTGGCGGGCTTTCTCGTAGTCGGCCAGCTCCGTGATGAAGGTCAGGATCTGCGCAGCATCGCTGGGCACGGCGGGGCGAATCTCGATGGTCATGGACGGGCCTTGAGGTCAAAGGAAAGGACACATACTAAGGGGGTTTGATGACTGATTGCAGTGCAATTTCATTCGCGACTACTCTATGAGGCATCCGTCCAACGAGAATCCTCATGCCCTTCTCTCCCTTGTCCGCCCTTGCCGATACCTTGCTGCCTCACGCCCTGGAACCTTCAGAAGACGGCGCCCACGACCTGTCCCATTTGCAGCGGGTATGGCACAACGCGCGCTCGATTCAGGCCAAAGAAGGGGGTGACCTGGAGGTGCTGCTGGCGGCGGTGTTGTTGCATGACTGCGTGGCGGTGGAAAAGAACTCACCCTTGCGTTCCAAAGCTTCAGCGCTGGCCGCGGCCAAGGCCGGGAAGGTTTTGCAGGCTCTGGATTGGCAACCTGTCCGTATCGCCGCCGTCACCCATGCCATCGAGACTCACAGTTTCTCCGCCGGGCTTACGCCCAACTCCCTGGAAGCCAGGATCGTCCAGGATGCCGACCGCCTCGACTCCCTGGGCATGATCGGCGTGGCCCGCACGTTCTATACCGCCGGACGCATGGGCAGCGGTTTGTATGATCCGGCTGATCCTACTGCCCTGAACCGGGACTATGACGACAAGCGCTTTTGCCTTGATCACTTCCAGACCAAGCTGCTGCACCTGGCCGATGGCTTCCAAACGGCGGCGGGACAACACATGGCGCAGGTTCGCCATCAGCGGCTCAAGGGGTTCATGGAGACGTTCATTGAAGAGATCGGCGCCCAATAAATGCGCAATTACTCCGCCCGGCGCTAATGCAAAAACCGCTAACCACTGAACAAACCGTCTTGCCGCGCATGGTAAAAAACCTGGCATAAATCCAACGACTCACAGGCTTGCCCATGCGCTCCACTCCACCGGTTGACGGAAAACTGTTCGCCCTGTTCTGCCTTGCCAGCTACCTGCTGTCGCTGTCGTACGGCTCGACCTTTCTGCTGTCGCTGCTGATTCACGCCCGAGGTGGCAATGAGCATGACGCCGGGAGCGTGATCTCCATGGCGATGCTCAGTACCTTCGTCGCGGTCATGGTGTCCGGGCATTTGTCGGACGCCCTGGGCGCGGCCCGCTCCATTGCCTGCCTGGGTGTCTTGCTGGTGGTAGCCTGCCTGGGCTTTGCCCTGGCACCCGGGTTTGGCGAAGGCTTGATGCTCTTCGGTTTATCCCTGGGGTTGGGCTGGGGCGTGTTTTACACCTTGGGTCCGATCATTGTGGCGATGCTGGTGGAGCCGACGCAACGCGCCAAATACTTTGCCCTGCTGTCGGGCAGCATGATGACCGGCATCGGCTCGGGGCCGCTGCTGGGGCGCGCGGCAAATGCCCTCGACCTGCCGCTGACCGCAGCGTTCTACATCGCCGCACTCGCGAGCCTGGCAGGCGTGGTGATGTTCTGGCGATTGGGTGCACAGCTCAAGCAGCGACCCAACCTGTTGGGCGTCTCGGCCGTGTCGAAAATCTCCTGGTCCGCCACACGCCAGGTGCTGTCCTCCAAAGCGGTGTTCGCCATCATCATGGTCGGCCTGGGCGGTTGTGTGTTTGGTGGTTTGTCGTCGTTTCAAACCAGCTACGCAGCGGCTCATTCACTGGACTATTCATTGTTCTTCCTGGGGTTCATGAGCGCAGCGATCACCAGCCGCCTGTTGATCGCCAGCATCGTGGTCAAGCGCGATCCCTATTGGGCGTCGTGTGTCTTGTCTGGAGTGATGCTGGTGTCGATCCTGATGTTCGGTTTCCTGGTCAACGACAGCTTCAGTTACCTGCTGGCGGCCATCACCCTGGGAGTGGGTTATGGCCTGACCTATTCAGTGATCAACGGCCTGGCAGCCAATGAGGCACCGGCGGGCACTACGTCCCAGGCACTGCTGCTGTTCAGCCTGTCGTACTTTATCGGGGTGTTCGGCTTTCCGTTGCTGGCCGGCAAGGTCATCGTCGAATACGGCATGTCGACCCTGTTGATGAGCGTGTTGGCCGTGGCTTCGCTTAACTGGCTGATCACCGTGGGGCGGTTGATTTGGCGCCGGGCGGCGATGATTCCAACACCCCCGGGGCACCGAAACAGCCCAAGTCCTGAATGACGAGAACACCTTCGTAGCTGCAGCCGGTCATGGGATCGCACCGTGCTGAAGGGCGCCTGTTCTGCCGACTCAGGCCTGCGCCAACAACGCATCCACTTCAGCGGTGCCCGGTGACGTCGCCGGCCCCCAGCGGGTGACCGCCAACGCAGCGGCCGCATTGGCACGCCTGGCCGCAACGGCCGGTGCCAACCCGTTGGCCAAACCGGCAATGAACACCCCGGCATGGGCATCGCCCGCGCCGTTGCTGTCGACCGCCTGGACCTTGAACCCCGGCACATGTTCAGACTGCCCATGACGGCTGATCCAGCAACCGTTCGGGCCATCTCGCACCACCAGCAGCGTCTCGCCAGGCAGATGATCGTTGAGTTTGAGCAGCGCTTGGGCGATGTCTCCCGCACCGGTAAAAGCCAAGGCCTCCGGGCCGTTGCTGGTCCAGATATCGATGCGTGGCAACAAGTCGACCATCAACGAAGAATCAGGCGCCTTGACCAGCGGCCCCGGATCGAACACCACAGTAATCTGGCGCGGCAAGGCCAACAGCCAATCGATCAAGGCCTGGGACTTGCCCTCCAGCAACAAGCTGTAGCCGCTGACGTACACATAGTCGTCGGCATGGGGCACGGCGCTGGCCAAGTCTTCGGCACTCAGCTCACCTTCAGCACCGATATGGGAGATGAAGGTGCGCTCGGTGGTGGTTTCAGTCAGTGACACGCACAGGCCAGTGTCCTTGTTGTCACTGGCCGCCAGGGCCATTTCAATGCCCTCGGCCTGCATCGCAGCACGCGCCAGGTCGCCAAAGCGCCCCGTACCGTGCCGCCCCAGATAGACCACCGGCAAACCGTTGCGCCGGGCGGCGGCCATCACGTTGAAGCCACCGCCGGCTTCGAAGCTGGCGGACTTGGCCAATACGTCACCGCCGGTTGCCGGCAAGGTGTCGAGGGACATGACCAGGTCGACGATGACCTGGCCGCTGTGAATCAATCTAGACATTGTGGCTCTCTACTAACGCCGGGCGACGATCAGCAGCACCGCCCAATACCGCATACATCCCGCCGGCCACCAGGAAGGTGACAATCCAGCCCAGGCCGTTATGGCCCAACCAGGAATCCGACAACGGCCCAGCGAACCAGATGTTCTCGGCGGTGGTGCCGATGGTGGTGAAGCTGAAACCCAACACAATGGCGACCACCCAGGCACCGAATGCTCGCCATTCAATCCCGCCGCGATACCAGTAGGCGCTGCTCGGCGTGACGTCCAGCAGGTCCTTGGCGCTGTAGTAGTGGCGATGAATCAGGTCGACCACAAAGATCCCTACCCAAGCAGTGATCGGCACGGCCAGCAGCGAGATGAAGGTGATGAATGGGCCGTAGAAGCTGTCGGCGATCAGCATGAAGTAGATGGAACCGGCGAAGATCGCAACGATGTCGACAATCACCGCGTGAACGCGCTTGACCTTCAAGCCGAGGGTCAAGGTGGTCAGGCCCGCCGAATACACGGAGAGGTTATTGGAAAGCAGCAGCCCGCCAAACGCGGTGATCAGGTATGGCACGGCCATCCAGGTAGGCAGCATGTCGCGGATCGCGATGATCGGGTCAGTGGCCGAGGCCAGGTCGTTATTGCCCACCGACAGCAAGCCGCCCAGGGTGATCAGCAGCACCAGCGGAATCCCCGCACCGAAGGCGGCAGACGCCACCAGGCGCACGGCCTTGACGCTGCGATGCTGGTAGCGGGACATGTCCGCCCCGGCGTTGGCCCAACCGATACCGGTGCCGGCGGCCATGGTGCCGACGCCAATAATCATCGCACTGAGCGGTGCCGGAGTGGCATTGAATACCGCGCTCCAGTCGATAGTCGCGCAGAGGAATCCGCCCACCAGAATGTTCAGCGCGCCGAAGACGTAGGTCGCCCACTTCTGAATCACCAGCAAGGTGGCGTGGCCCAGACCGGAAACGGCCAGGGTCAGCAGCACAAAAATGCCGATGAACAGCAAGGTCAGCAGCGGCGCACTTTTTGCGGCCACGGGCGAGTTGAACAGGATCGAGCACAACGACAGCAGCACAAAGGCCGCCGTGGTGGTGTTGACGGTTTCCCAGCCCAGGCGCGACATCAGCGAGACCAGGGTTGGGCCGATATTGCCGCGTACGCCGAAGATCGCTCGGGACAAGGTCAGGCTCGGCGCACGGCCACGACGGCCGGCGATGGAAATAATCCCCACCACGGCGAACGAACCGGCGGCACCGAGGATCGCGACGATGATGGCTTGCCAGATCGCCAGCCCGCGAAAGGCCACCAGCGTCGCCCCCAACGGCAAGCCGAGGATGCTGATGTTGGCGGCAAACCAGACCCAGAACAGCTGCAGCGGATGGCCGTTGCACTCGCTTTCCGGGACGGGTTCGATGCCACGCGTTTCCAATTGCCCGGCGCCTTGGCCGGAAGAAGTCGAACTCATGATGGGGTGCTCCTGGTGCCTGTTTTTGTGGTTGTGGCAGTTTCGGAAGTCGAATCAACATCCCGGCACTCCTGTGGGAGCCGGGCTTGCCCGCGATGCTGACGACTCGGACTTTCAGGGAAACCGAGGCGATACCATCGCAGGCAAGCCAGCTCCCACATGAACCCGGTTCCTGCAAATGGGTCTGTGGCGCTTAACGCAACGCCAACAGCCCTTGAACCAGCGGCTGCAGATCCAGGCCATTGGCGGTCTTGACCTGCTCGATCATCGCCTCAGGCCAGCACGCCATTCCCAGGCACGCGCCGAGCATCGCACCGAGAATCGCGGCAATGGTGTCGGTGTCGCCGCCAAGGCTGGCGGCCATGCACAAGGCTTCAAAAGCGTCCATCTCACCCACGGCCACTTGCTGCGCGAGGGCAAACGACACCACCACCGACTCCTGGGAAGCAACGGAAGTACCGATCAATTCGTAGAGCAGGTCGGTAAACAACGCTTTGTCGCTGCTGCCGACACTCAGGGTCCGCGCCCAACTGATGCGGGTGCCGATACGCCCACCGGCGACCCAGTGCCCATGGCTTTCGGCCTGTTGCGCGATCCGGGTGCCAATGTTCAGCGCTTCTCCCAGGTCCTCGCCATTGATACCGGCCGAAACCACCGCCGCCACCGCTGCCGCGCTGGCAATGCCAAGGGTGGTGTTGTGAGTCACCTGGCAGGCCTGGATCACCGACTGGATGAACTGTTCAGGGTTGGCAACGTTTGCCGCGATGCCCACTGGCGTAATGCGCATGGCTGCGCCATTGGTGGTGCCGTAGCGCCCGGATTCTTCCGGCGTGTGCCCGGCCAGGATCATGTCGATCGCGCGTTTGGTCGAGGGGCCCAGCAGGTCCTGGGAGCCTTTGGCGCGCATCACCGCTTCCCAGTCGATCAGGCGCTGGGCGAGCACTGTCGGCTCGATCTTGCCTTGGCCGTCCACCAGCAACTGACCCACCAGGATTGCCTGTTCGGTGTCATCGGTGATGGAGCCCTTGGGCATGTTGGGCGCAATGGGCTGGTCGGCTCCGGCGTCTTCCAGGGCCGTGATTTCACCGAAGCGTGCCTTGACCTGCTCGCGGCTCAAGGACTGGGTCGGCATACCCAGGGCGTCGCCCAGGGCCAGGCCGTAGAAAGCGCCGAGGGCGCGAATGTGCGGGGTCATTTCGGCGTTCCAAATTGAAGGTGCAGGCGAAAGTGCAGCGGGTCGAGCAAGCTTTCGACGTATTCCATGAACCGCTCGCGACGGTCGTAGGTAGTGCGCAAGGCCCTGAGAAATACGGTACCGACCGGACGCCCCAACAGCTCGGCATCGACCTCGTTCAGCGGCTCGGCGCCAATCCACTGGTCACCGCCGGCGCCGACGTAGCCGTAGGCTGCCAGGGTGATGGTCAGGGAGTTATCGATCAGGCCGACACGCGGCAAGCTTTCCAGGCCACCGGAGGCAGGCATCAGGGAGCGCTCCAGGGACACGAAGGTGCCATCCGTGGTACGACGGCGACGATCGAGGGCAATGAACTGATCGCCACCGAAGCGGCTGAGCAAGTCCGGCCGCGTGACAGCTTCCAGGCGCAAGATATCGGCGATCACTAAAGCGCCGGTATCCGCCAGCGCCTGTGCCCAGCCACTGCGTTGATCAAGCACCATGCCATCGAAGGTGACGATGGAGCCGACGCCGCTCTGGGTAGCGATGTAGTTGCGACGCTTGAGCTCGGCGAGGGCTTCACGCAGGGTGCCGCGACTGACCGCAAACTCTTCGGCCAATTGGTGCTCGCCCGGCAACAGGAAACCGTCGACCATCGTCCCGCCCTCGATACGGCGGATCAGCTCATCGACGACGCGTTTTTTCTTATCAAATCGAACATGTCTAATCATGTACAAATTGATAACCGAAAGCGTGCCGCTACAGCAAGATAATTATTTCAAGGAAAGGAAAAATTCGGCCTCAAGGCTCCAGGCCAATGGGGAAAAACACACCGCAGCTCCAGACGCCAAGCCAGTTCTGACCGTTGATCGGGCGGCTCACCGCCAACTCCACCAACTGGTAGAAAGCGTTGCGATGCACCAGGGCTTCGAGGTTGTTGCGCACCAGCAGGTACGGCGCAGGTTCCTGGGTCTGCGGGTCGATCACCACTCGCAATGGGTGATCGGTACCGGCTTCGACCTGCTCTTCAACGTTGGTGGTAAAGCGCAAGACCTGGCTTTCACCCTGCCCGTCGACTTCCAGGGTCACCGCGACAAACGGCGCATCCTCGACCGTGATCCCGACCTTTTCCACTGGTGTGATCAAGAAGTAATCATCGCCGTCGCGGCGGATGATGTTGGAGAACAACTTGACCATGGGTTTGCGACCGATAGGCGTACCCAGGTAAAACCAGGTGCCATCGCGGGCGATGCGCATGTCGATGTCGCCGCAAAAGTCCGGATTCCACAGATGCACCGGTGCCGGACCTTTGCCCTTGGGCAATTGCGCCAACAAATCATTGGCCTTGGCGGAATCGGTCATGGGGTTCTCCTCAGGTCTTACTGATCACTCATGCCCAACAGGCTACGGGCGTATTGCGCCAGGGGCTTGGCAATCAGGTCTTCAGGTTTGGTGTCGTGGAACGTCAGTAAACCGCCACGACTGCGAATCCGCGCAGTATCAATCAAGTACTGGGTGCTGGTCTCGATCAACATGATCTGAATCACTCCGCTGTCGATCCCCAGGCGATCCACGGCCTGCTGGTCGGCCCATTCGTCAGCATTACCGATGCGGTCATCGGCGTTGGCGAAGCGGGTGTACAGCAAGTAATGGGCGCCAACGCTACGCGCCTCAGCCATCGCCTGTTCCAGCCCCTCCGGCGCGCGGGCGCGGCGGACCATGGGGAAATACTCGACAAAGCCGTTGAAGGCTTCTTCGGCCACCACGTTGGGACGCGGGTAGGCGCTGCCCGGCGGCGTAAACGCACCCTGGGCAATAAAGATAAAGGAATCGGGCTGCACGCGGATCGAGTTGGCGCGACGGGTATCACTGTGATCGAGAAGCCCGGCATCGCTCATCTGATAGCGAGTGCCTTCGGCCATATCGCTGACGGTCATGCAACCACCCAACGCCAGTGACGCCAGCAACAACACCAGACTACGCATCCTATCCTCCAAAAGCCGGTGACGGAAAACCGGCGAATGGGCACGAGATGCAGATTTTGCGCCAGCTTGGGGGATTAGCCGCCGATGATCTTCATCACCGTTGCTCCGCCCGAGAACGCCACTTCTTGCTTGTCGCCCAACGCCTTGACCAATAGCCGCTGCAAGGCCGGCAACGCCTGATGGCGGGGCTTGTCCAACAGGTCACCAACATAGTGACGATTACTCGACGACAGGCAGCCATGGAGCCAGCCCGTGGACGACAGCCGCAACCGCGAGCAGGTACGGCAGAACGGCACGCTTTCGTTGGCAATCACACCAAAGAAGCCTTTGCCCGGCACTTCATAACGCACGGCTGTGGCATCCACCGGGGCATCGGCTTGCAGGTATTCATGGTGGTCGCCAATCAGGCTCAGCAATTGCTGGAGGCTGACGAATTGCTGGAGGAAGGCATTGGCGTCAGTGGCCAAGTGGCCCATGCGCATCAGTTCGATGAAGCGCAACTCATAGCCGCGCTCCAGGCAATAGTCGAGCAGCGGCATGACCTGGTCGAGGTTCTGACCGCGCAACGGCACCATATTGACCTTGATCTTGATCCCGGCCGCGCTCGCCTGGTCCATACCATCGAGCACCGTGGCCAGATCGCCGCCGCGGGCAATGCTGCGAAAGCCGTCGGCATCCAGGGTATCGAGGGAAACATTGATCCGCCGAATCCCGGCGTCCACCAGCAGTGGCAGCTTGCGTGCCAGTAACTGACCATTGGTGGTCAGGCTGATGTCACTCAAGCCCATCTGCCCCACCGCCCCCATGAAGGCTTCCAGCTTGGGACTGACCAAAGGCTCACCACCGGTAATCCTCAGACGCTCGATACCCGCGGCTTCAATCAAATAGGCCACGCCACGCGCCATTGCCTCGGCCGACAGCTCATCCTGCGCAGCCACCAGCCGCTTGCCATTGGGCACGCAGTAGGTACACGCATAGTTACAGGCTGAGGTCAGGCTGATCCGCAAATTGCGGAATCGCCTGCCTTGTCGATCAACGATCATGGATCACTCCGGCAGAGGATAATTCGGGCGCGCTAAAACCTGACTCATAAATCAGATTTTAGCAAGGTCCTTGCCTGAGTATATTCC
This sequence comes from Pseudomonas spelaei, assembly GCF_009724245.1. GTDB lineage: Bacteria > Pseudomonadota > Gammaproteobacteria > Pseudomonadales > Pseudomonadaceae > Aquipseudomonas > Aquipseudomonas spelaei. The sequence continues at coordinate 222,823 of NZ_WNNK01000007.1, forward strand.
TGGGCTACTGCACCCGGCAGAAAATCATATCGCCATCATTTGCGCGAATGACTCAGGTAGCAGGTGTCTCGGCGTTCGGCAGATCGGTGCTGTGCTTGCGCTTGTTGCCCATGCGCACGCCGATATCCATCAGGAACTGGAAGAAGCCTTCCTGATCTTCCAGCACATTGCTCCAGAACGGCGAGTGATACAGCGCGACGGCGCCATGCACCAACGCCCAGGCCGCACAGTAGTGGAAGTACGGTGGCACATCTTCCAGCTTGCCTTCGCTGATGCGACCCTTGATCAGCAGGGTCAGGCGTTCGAAGTTGGAGGCGCGGATCTTGTGCAGCTCCTCGACCATCTCCGGCACCTGGTTGCCCTTGACCACCTTCTCTTCCAGGCGATCAAACAAGCGATAGCGCTGTGGATCACGCATGCGGAATTCGAAGTAGGCCCGGGACAGGGCTTCCTTGTCCTTGTCGACATCCGCCGAGTGCAACAACGCGTTCAAATCCCGCTCGTAGTCGAGCATCAGGCGCAAGTAGATCTCAGCCTTGGACTTGAAGTGCTTGTAGATGGTGCCTTTGCCGATACCCACGGCATCCGCAATCATCTCGACGGTGACGCTGTCTTCACCTTGTTCGAGGAACAGCTTGAGTGCGGTGTCGAGAATTTCCTGCTCGCGGCGGCGAAACTCACGGACCTTACGGGGTTCTTTGTGCATAAGAAAAGGTCTGCAGAGGTCAATATGGGGAGGGTTGTGCGTCCCAAGCTGTGCTTGGTGGAACGTTTTACCCGGTGCGTGGGATTATCCCGACTGAACGGTCGTTGGGCAACGTCTATGTGAACAACCCAGACACTTAACTTACAGTCCGCCAACGAATAAGGCCGCTTGAGTCAGAAACAAGACACGACCTATTCGGGCGTCTACCGCACCAATGAGAACTCAACCGAAGCGGACGTATTCCAAATCTGTTTAAAAAACGATCAGATGTGGCTGGACTGAATGGGATACTGATCAATACTTGAAATGTCGGCGCGACATCTCCCCCAAGTGATGCGTCGACCTGGGTACCGACGGACTGTGTACCTTTGTTTTACTCCTAATGGTCTTAGCCCGGATTCACCCCCCAGAACCCGGGTTTTTTTTGCCTTGAATTTAAGCGACGTGCGCCAAGGGGAACAGGCGCTTGAAGTTTTCGGTGGTCTGCTCGGCAAACCGCTCGTAGGACTCGCCCCGCAACATCGCCAGGTAGTCCGCCACATCCCGCACATATTGCGGCAGGTTCGGCTTGCCACGGTGCGGAATCGGCGCCAGATACGGCGAATCGGTCTCCACCAGCAGACGGTCCGCCGGGACTTGGCGAGCCACATCACGCAACGCATCCGCATTACGGAAGGTGACGATGCCCGACAGGGAGATGTAAAAGCCCAGGTCCAGAGCGGCCTTGGCCATGTCCCAGTCCTCGGTGAAGCAGTGCAACACGCCCGCCTGGGGCAGCGCGGCTTCGCGCAGCAGGGCCAAGGTGTCGGCACGGGCGCCACGGGTGTGGACGATCACCGGTTTGCCGGTTTGCCGGGCGGCTTGCAGGTGCAGACGGAACGATGCCTGTTGGAGCTCGGCGGCTTCCGGCTCGTAGTGATAATCCAGGCCGGTCTCGCCTATGGCTACCACTCGTGGATGATTGAGCTCGCCCAGCAGCCAATCCAGGGCCGGCGCTTCACCGGGCTTGAGGTCCAGGGGATGAATGCCCACCGAACAATCGACATCGGCGTAACGCTCGGCCAGGGCTTTGACGTCGGCGGCATTTTCGGCGCTGACGCCGATACACAGGAAGTGCCCTACCCCGCGCTGACGCGCAGCCTCAAGGGCGGCATCCAGGGAGCCGCCGTGTTCGGCGAGGTCGAGGCGATCGAGGTGGCAATGGGAGTCTACGAGCATAGGAAATTACAACTTGAGTCACAGGAAGTGTCTGGCCAACGATACACCTGTCGGCCACTGAAATTAACGGCGACCGAGCAGGCCAACCCATTGCACCAACAGGGCCTCTAGCAACAGCACGCGGTTGAGGTTGGCCTTGCCCAGGACCTTCTGGCGTTGGGCGAGGATCCAGTCCTGAATGCTCAAGACCTTGTCCTGGGCACTCTTTTGCGCCAGGTATTGCACGACCTTGCGCATGTCCGCCAGGCCCAGGCCGTTTTCGTCCTGAGTCAGTTGGTAGCGCAGGATCAGGCTCGACCAGTCACAGAACCAGTCAAACAGCAGCAGCAATGGAATGTCTTTCCAGGCGCTTTCAGCCAGTTGCGTAGCGGATTGCTCTTGCTTGAGCAGCTTCTTCACGCCCTCCACCACCAACGCCCGCTGCTCGCGTACACCCTGGGCCTGCAACTTGACCGCAGCCAGTGGTGAGCCGGCAGCCAGGGTCAGCAGCTCGACCCGTTCCTCTGCGGAACACTCCGGCAAGGCCTGGCCCAGCCACTGCAAACTCATGGCTTCGCTGGGCAACGGACAAGCCTGTTGCACGCAGCGGCTACGGATAGTCGGCAGCAAACGGCTGGACTGATGACTGACCAGCAACAGGACGGTATCGCCGGACGGCTCCTCCAGGCTCTTGAGCAAGGCGTTGGCAGCGTTGATGTTCATCGCCTCCACCGGCTCGATCAACACCACCTTGCGCCCGCCCATCTGCGCGGTCTGCACCACGAAGCCGACCAGATCGCGAACCTGGTCGACCTTGATCGCCTTGTCCGCCTCTTCCGGCTCCAGCAGGTAGTTGTCCGGGTGACTGCCGGCCTTGAGCAACAGGCAGGATTTGCACTGCCCGCACGCCTCCAGACCCTCCGGCCGCTGGCACAACAGACTGGCCATCAATCGCTCAGCCAATGCGCGCTTGCCGATGCCTGCGGGACCATGCAGCAAATAGGCATGGGCGTGCTGGGCACGGCCGGCCAGTTGCTGCCAGAGACTGTCCTGCCACGGGTAGGCCTCAGCCACGGTAAAGCTCCAAGAGTTTGGGCAACAGGGTATCCAGTGATTGCTGAACCTTAGCCAGGGGCTGCGCCGCGTCCACCAGGCAGTAACGCGCCGGGTCTGCTTCAGCGCGCTTGAGGTAGGCACTGCGCACCGCGTCGAAAAATACCCGACCTTCCAGCTCGAAACGATCCAGGCGGCCACGGGCACTGGCGCGAGCCAAACCGACTTCCACCGGCAAGTCGAATACCAACGTCAGGTGCGGGCGCAAGTCGCCTTGGACGAAGGTCTCCAGGGTTGCAATACGCTCCAGGGACAGACCACGACCGCCGCCCTGATAGGCGTAGGTCGAATCGGTAAAACGATCACAAATCACCACGGCGCCACGGGCCAGGGCCGGGAGAATCACTTCGGCCAGGTGCTGGGCGCGGGCAGCGAACACCAACAGCAGTTCGGTATCCGGGTTCATCGATTCGTCGCCCGGAGTCAGCAAGACTTCGCGAATCCGCTCGGCCAGAGGGGTACCGCCCGGTTCGCGGGTCAGTAACACCTCGATTCCCTCGGCACGCAAACGCTCGGCCAGGTATTCACGGTTGGTACTTTTGCCGGCGCCTTCCGGGCCTTCCAGGGTAATAAACAAGCCAGTCACAGGCAGTCCTTAGTCAGAGTCATTGCGGGCTTTGCGGCGCGTCGGCGTCCGGCACTGAAGCAGGCTCGGGCGCTTGTTCAGCGGGTACCTCGGGGGCCGTATCAGCGGGCTTCGCCACAGGCGCGGGGCTGGAGCGGTAATCGGCACGACGCTTGATCTGGAATTCACGCACCGCAGTATTATGCGCATCCAGGTTGTCAGAGAAAATATGGCTGCCATCGCCACGGGCGACAAAATACAGGCTACTGCCCGGCACCGGGTTCAGCGCGGCATGAATGGCCTCGCGGCCCACCATGGCAATCGGTGTCGGCGGCAAGCCGCTAATCACATAAGTGTTGTAGGGCGTAGCTTCCTTGAGGTGGGCGCGGGTCAACTTGCCGTTGTAGCGCTCACCCAGGCCATAGATCACCGTCGGGTCCGTTTGCAGCAACATGCCGATCTGCATGCGCCGCACAAACACCCCGGCAATCTGCCCACGCTCTTCTGGCACTCCGGTTTCTTTCTCCACCAGAGAGGCCATGATCAGCGCTTGATAGGGTTCGGTGTAGGGCGCATCGGGAGCGCGCTTGCTCCATTCCTGAGCGAGGACATCATCCAGTCGGTTGTAGGACTTTTTCAGTAACTCAAGGTCCGTCATGCCACGTACAAAACGATAGGTGTCCGGGAAGAACCGCCCTTCCGGGAAAATGCCTGGGTGACCAAGCTTGTCCATCACCTCACTGTCGCTCAAGCCCGACAGGGTTTGCTCGATTTTTTCATGTTTGGCCAAGGCGGCGCGCACCTGGCGGAAGTTCCAGCCTTCCACCAGCGTGATGCTGTACTGCACCACTTCGCCACGCTGCCACAGACCGATCAGGCCCTGGGCGGTAAGGCCGGGGGTCATGCGGTATTCACCGCTGTGCAGCGGCTGGCCGTCGAGATTGAAACGCCAGTAGAGACGCAGCCAGAAGGCGTCCTTGAGCACACCGTCATTTTCCAGACGGTTGAAGGTGCCAGTGGGTGTGGCACCGGCCGGTACATCCAGCAACTGCTCCTGGCTCAGGTTTAAAGACTGCTCCAGGGCTGAGTTCATCTTCCAGGCAGAAGCGCCCAGCAGCAGACCCGCCAGGACCAGGCCGATCTCCAGCAACAGTACAAATTTACGTCTCAAATCAAATACCCAATAGCGCGCGAACAATGCCCTGCAGTTTACGGGTGAGCGGCCCAACCGACCAGCTCATTGCCCCACATCCACGCACCGGCCAAATGCCATATACGCTGTTGCAAACGAAGACTTCGTCGGCCCGCTGTAGTTGCTCAAAACTGATATCGGCCACGATTACCGGGATGCCCAATGCCTGCGCCTGGGCCAACAACTCGGCCCGCATGACGCCAGCGACACCACAGCGATTCAGATCAGCGGTCAGCAACCTGCCGTCACGCACCAGGAACAGGTTGCTGAACACGCCTTCAATGACTCGACCGGACATATCCAGCATCAAACCTTCAGCATGATCGGCATCCTGCCACTCGGAACGGGCAATCACCTGTTCCAGGCGATTGAGGTGCTTGAGACCGGCGAGTAAAGGTTGCTCGGACAAACGGGTAGCGCACGGGAACAGGCGTATGCCTGACGCCCCATGAGCTTCGGGATAAGTGGCAGGTGGACTGCCTTGCAGAATGCGACGCGCCGAGGCCCCCGCGTTGATGCCATACCCGCGCAGGCTATCGCCACGCGTGAGGATCAACTTGAGTACACCATTGCCCAGGGCGGCGGCATAGGTCAGCAACTCGCTGCGGATCAACGGCTGATCCGCAACAATCGCCAATCGCCTGCAGCCTTCGTCGAGGCGCTGCAGGTGGCGGTCGAGCAGCACCGGCTGCCCAGCCTTGACGGCGATGGTCTCAAACAAGCCATCGCCGTATGCCAGGCCGCGGTCTTTCAGGGACACTGCGTCCGCCGGCTGACCGTCGACCCAGCTGTGCATTACTCGGCGAACCGACGGAACACCAGGGAACCGTTGGTGCCGCCAAAGCCAAACGAGTTGGACAACACCACGTCGATCGGCATTTTCTGCGGCTCGTGAGGCACGAAGTTCAGGTCGCAGCCTTCATCCGGCTCATCCAGGTTGATGGTCGGCGGTGCGACCTGATCCTGGATCGCCAGCACACTGAAGATCGCTTCGACCGCGCCCGCCGCACCCAACAGGTGACCGGTCATGGACTTGGTGGAGCTGACCGCCAGCTTGTAGGCATGCTCGCCAAATACCGACTTGATGGCTTCGGCTTCCGCCAGGTCGCCAGTCGGGGTCGACGTACCGTGGGCGTTGATGTACTGCACCTGATCAACGTTGATCCTGGCATCGCGCAGCGCGTTGGTGATGCAACGTGCAGCACCTGCACCATCGGCTGGCGGCGACGTCATGTGGTAGGCATCACCGCTCATGCCAAAACCGATCAGTTCGGCGTAGATGGTCGCGCCACGAGCCTTGGCGTGCTCCAGCTCTTCAAGCACCAGCGCACCGGCACCATCGGAAAGCACAAAGCCATCACGGCCCTTGTCCCACGGACGACTGGCACGGGTCGGCTCGTCATTGCGGGTCGACAACGCACGGGAGGCACCAAAGCCGCCCATGCCCAGACCGCAAGCGGCCATTTCGGCGCCACCGGCGATCATCACGTCGGCCTCGTCATAGGCGATGTTACGCGCCGCCATGCCGATGCAGTGAGTGCCCGTGGTGCACGCCGTGGAAATGGCGTAGTTAGGCCCCTGGGCACCCAGATGGATGGACAGGAAGCCGGAAATCATATTGATGATCGAACCGGGCACGAAGAACGGTGAGATTCGACGGGGACCGGATTCATGCAGGGTGCGGCTGGTCTCTTCGATATTGGTCAGACCGCCAATACCCGAACCCATGGCCACGCCGATGCGCTCACGGTTGGCGTCGGTGACTTCCAGGCCGGCATTACGCACTGCCTGAAAACCGGCTGCCAGGCCGTATTGAATGAACAGGTCGAGTTTGCGGGATTCCTTGACCGAGAGATATTCCTCGACATTGAAACCCTTTACCGAGCCGCCAAAACGGGTGGAATAGGCAGAAAGGTCCGTATGCTCAATCAGACCAATACCACTGTGGCCAGCCAGAATGCCCTGCCAACTGCTCGGCACATCCGTACCCAGTGGCGACAACATACCCATACCGGTGACTACGACGCGTCTACGCGACACAGCACTCTCCTTTTTCTAATGACGACACTTTGCATCAGGCCTAAAGGAAAAAACCGCACGCCATAGGGCAGTGCGGTTTTTCCTTCACAGCAAGCGACGATTACAAACTATTACGCCTGGTGGCTAGTAACGTAGTCGATAGCAGCTTGAACAGTAGTGATTTTTTCAGCTTCTTCGTCCGGGATTTCGGTCTCGAATTCCTCTTCCAGAGCCATCACCAGCTCAACGGTGTCAAGGGAGTCGGCACCCAGGTCTTCAACGAAGGAAGCAGTGTTGGTCACTTCTTCTTCTTTAACGCCCAGTTGCTCGGCAACGATTTTCTTGACGCGCTCTTCGATGGTGCTCATACCTTGTTTTCACTCCTAATGGACAAATTCAGGCAGCTGGCCAGTGGGTAAGTGTATAGAAAGGCTTTTCAGCTTTTCAACTGAAAGCTTCACCCTCGTACCCTATTGGCCATCTGTCTATAAATAGATTGCAGCTTTATAACGGATTTTAGACAGCTCGTATGACATTTTTTTGAAGCGATCCGTCACAATTTAACTCATGTACATCCCGCCGTTCACCGGGATTGTAGCCCCAGTCACGTATGCCGCACCGTCGGATGCCAGGAAAGCGACCACATTAGCGATCTCTTGAGCCTGGCCCAGACGGCCCAGCGGAATCTGCGTCAGCAAGGCTTCACGCTGCGCCTCAGGCAATTCGCGGGTCATATCGGTGTCGATGAACCCTGGGGCCACCGAGTTGACCGTAATCGACCGCGAGCCGACTTCACGCGCCAGTGCACGACTGAAACCTTCCAGACCGGCCTTGGCGGCGGCGTAGTTTACTTGGCCTGCGTTGCCCATGGCACCCACTACAGAGCCAATATTGATAATTCGACCCCAACGCGCCTTGGTCATGCCGCGCAGAACACCCTTGGACAGGCGAAACAGACTGTTCAAGTTGGTGTCGACGACATCATGCCACTCGTCGTCTTTCATGCGCATCATCAGGTTATCGCGGGTGATACCGGCGTTGTTCACCAGAATAGCCGGGGCACCGAACTGCGCGGTGATTTCGGCCAATACGGCAGCCACGGACTCATCACTGGTCACATTGAGCTCAAGACCGGTGCCTTGAACGCCATTTTCCTTCAACGTCGCAGCAATACGCTCAGCGCCGGCGGCGGAGGTTGCAGTACCGATGACCACAGCGCCCAGACGGCCCAGCTCCAGGGCGATCGCCTGGCCAATGCCACGGCTTGCGCCAGTAACCAGTGCAACTTTACCTTGCAGACTCATGCAGGCTTCTCCTAAGTTCGGAAATTAAGGCTCAGGCCAGTGCCGCGCGAGCGGCAGCGAAGGCATCCGGGATATTGAGGTTGGAAGTCGACACGCCTTCGGCGCAGCGCTTGTTCAGGCCGGCCAGGACTTTGCCTGGGCCGCACTCGACCAATTGGGTGGCGCCGTTGGCGGCCAGGGTCTGCACCGACTCAACCCAGCGAACCGGCTTGTACAGCTGCTCCAGCAGGTCGCGCTTGAGGACTTCCAGGTCTTTGACAACGGCAGCGCTGACGTTCTGCACCAGCGGAATCTGCGGCGCCTGCCAATTGATAGCAGCAACAGACTCGGCAAAACGCTCGGCAGCCGGGCGCATCAGCTCACAGTGGGACGGCACGCTGACCGGCAGCGGCATGGCACGCTTGGCGCCACGAGCCTTGCAGCCTTCAATCGCACGCTCAACAGCCGCCTTGGCACCGGCGATCACCACCTGGCCCGGCGAGTTGAAGTTGACGGCACTGACCACTTCGCCCTGAGCCGCTTCGGCACAGGCGGCGATCACGTCAGCGTCTTCCAGACCGAGAATGGCGGCCATGCCACCCTGCCCGGCAGGAACAGCTTCTTGCATCAGTTGACCACGACGTTCCACCAGCTTGACCGCTTCACCGAGGGTCAGGCTGCCAGCAGCTACCAGGGCGCTGTATTCGCCCAAGCTGTGGCCGGCGACGTAGGCTGGGCGCACGCCACCTTCAGCCAACCACAGGCGCCACAGGGCGATCGAGGCGGTGAGAATGGCCGGCTGGGTCTTGTCGGTTTGGTTGAGCTGCTCTTCCGGCCCCTGCTGGGTCAGCGCCCACAGGTCGTAACCCAGGGCATCGGAAGCTTCCTTGAAGGTTTCCAGGATCAGCGGATATTGCGCGCCCAGCTCGGCCAACATGCCGAGGGACTGCGAACCCTGCCCTGGAAAGACGAATGCGAGGGATGTAGACATGTAACAAGCCCCTAATGATCTGGTCGTCGGTGAATTGGCACTCCACAACCGGGAGCGCAAGAAACTGACAGATTGGATGGTCAATTGAACTGGCCGGTCACATTTAAGCATTCCCGACCCGATTCGCCTAAGGCAACAGATCCTCAAGACGGCCGTGCAAGCGTTGCGGCAGGTTTTCCTGGATCTCGATCAAGGCGCGCTGGATAGCGCTTTGAAAGCCCTGCACACCCGCAGAACCATGGCTTTTCACCACAATGCCCTGCAAGCCGAGAAAACTCGCCCCGTTATGCCGGGCCGGTGCCAGGTCCGCCTGCAAACGCCGCATCAACGGCAATGCCAAGGCACCTACCAGCCGCGAAGCCATGTTCTGCCTGAACAACGCCTCGATACGCGCGGCAATCATGGTGGCCAAGCCTTCGCTGGACTTGAGCAAGATATTGCCGACAAAACCGTCGCACACCACCACATCCGCTTCGCCCCGGTACAAACCGTCACCCTCGACAAAACCGATGTAATTCAAGCCCCGCGCACCTTGCAACAAGCTGGCAGCCAGCTTGACCTGCTGATTACCCTTGATGTCTTCGGTGCCTATGTTGAGCAGGGCTACCCGAGGCCGCACCACACCCAGCGCCTCGGCGGCCACTGAGCCCATCACAGCAAACTGCAACAAGTGCTCGGCGCTGCAGTCGACATTCGCCCCCAGGTCCAGCAACTGGCAATAGCCACGCTGGGTGGGTATCGCCGCCACCATCGCTGGCCGATCAATGCCAGGCAAGGTTTTCAACACATGCCGGGACAACGCCATCAAGGCCCCGGTATTGCCGGCACTGACACAGGCCTGAACCTTGCCATCACGCAACAGCTCAAGGGCCACGCGCATCGAAGAGTCCGGCTTGCCACGCAGCGCCTGCGCAGGCTTTTCATCCATGCCGATGGTTTCGCTGGCAGCCGTAATCGTCAGGCGCACACGATCCACCGCCGGATGGCTGGCAATCAGTTCTTCAAGTAGGGAGGGTTGACCGACAAGGGTCAGGTGCAGCGAGGGCGTAGCAGACAGGCAAGCAATACTGGCCTGAACAATGCTGCGGGGACCGAAGTCCCCGCCCATTGCGTCAATCGCGATGACTTGAGCAGACAAGTGATTACTCGTCAGCGCCCTTGTCGATCACTTTACGACCACGGTATACGCCTTCTGGCGATACGTGGTGACGCAGGTGAACTTCACCGGTGGTCTTTTCTACGGACAGGGTGCTAGCCTCGAGAGCATCGTGGGAACGACGCATGTCACGGGCAGAGCGGGATTTTTTGTTCTGCTGAACAGCCATAATTGATTAACTCCTAAACGTTTGGGTCACGCTTTAACTGCGCCAATACACTGAACGGGTTGGACCGCGTTACCTCGTCCTCGCTCGGCTCGGCCTCGTCATCGAGACCCTCCGGCTGCTGGCATTCTTCCGGATGATGAGCAGGCACAATGGGCAAGGCGAGCAGAAGCTCCTCCTCGATCAGTGCATGCAGATCCAATGGATCTTCGCCCAGTTCCAGCACGTCATAACCTTTCGGCAACGACTGGGTATTCGCACCCTCTTTCACCACAGCATAACTGCATTCGCTGTGGATCGGCAGGGTGACCAGCTCAAGACAACGCTGGCAAACCATTTTGACTTCAGTGTCGATAAAGCTGTGTATTACCACAGATTTACGTTCATCTCGTTCAAAAACGAATTTAGCCTGCACCGTACCGACAGTGTCGGAAAGCGGGTCGCAGAGTCTCTCCAAATCGGCCAGCAGCACTTCACCTTGAAGGGTGGTGCCACGATCAGCCAATTTGCGCGGGTCAACGTGAGGTGGAATCGGGTCATTCAACATAGGCGCAGCATTATAGGGATGCCCCCGGCCATGTCAAAGGAAATTCAGCCCTGTCCGTCACCTGGCCACCTCGCTAGAATTCGCGACTGCCCTGAGGAGACGTTCATGCTGCCTTTATTACTCGCTTCCAGCTCGGTTTATCGCCGGGAATTGTTGAGCCGCCTGCACCTGCCGTTCATCTGCAGCTCGCCGGATATCGACGAAAGCCACCGCGCGAACGAGACGGCCGTGGAGCTGGTCAAGCGCCTCGCCGAAGAAAAAGCTCGCGCCCTGGCCGGCAGCCATCCGGGGCACCTGATTATCGGCTCGGACCAGGTCGCCGCGCTCGACGGCCAGATCATCGGCAAGCCCCACACCTTCGAGAAGGCCCGCGAGCAACTGCTGGCGGCGAGTGGCAAGCGCGTCAGCTTCCTCACCGGCCTGGCACTGCTGAACAGCGACACCGGGCACATCCAGGTCGACTGCATCCCCTTCACCGTACACATGCGCACGCTGGACGTGGCACGCATCGAGCGCTACCTGCGCATCGAACAGCCCTACGACTGCGCTGGTAGCTTCAAGGCCGAAGGGCTGGGGGTGAGCCTGTTTCAAAGCACCGAAGGCCCAGACGCTACCAGCCTGGTCGGCCTGCCATTGATTCGACTGGTAGACATGCTGCTGGCCGAAGGCGTGCAGATCCCCTGAGAACACCACAAAACAAATGTGGGAGCTGGCTTGCCTGCGATGCAGACACCTCGGTCCATCCGTCGCACCGAGGTGATGCTATCGCAGGCAAGCCAGCTCCCACATTTTGAGCCATGTCGCTTTCAAGGTTTCAGCGCAGGGTCGGCCCCTGGAAGCCCATGTACAGCGCCAGCTTTTCAGCCACGCTGGCACCCAGCTTCTTGGAGAAACGGTCAAACGGCGATTCCTGAACGGTGAAGTCCACCAGTTCTTTCTCGCCAATCACATCCCGCGCCACCGAACTGGCACTGCCCAGACCATCGATCAAGCCCAATGGCAGCGCTTGCTCGCCGGACCAGACCAGACCGGAGAACAACTCCGGATGCTCTTTATCCTTGAGTCGATCACCCCGCCCCTGCTTGACGCTGGCAATGAACTGCTGATGAGTGGTATCCAGCACACTTTGCCAAAACTGAGTCTCGTCAGCCTTTTGCGGCTGGAACGGATCCAGGAACGACTTATGCTCACCGGAGGTATAGGTCCGACGCTCAACTCCCAGCTTCTCCATGGTGCCGACAAAACCGTAACCGGCCGCCGTCACACCAATGGAGCCCACCAGACTGGCCTTGTCGGCGTAAATCTGGTCAGCGGCGCTGGCGATGTAATAGGCACCCGAGGCACCCAAGTCGGAAATCACCGCATACAGCTTGATATCCGGGTGCAAGCCGCGCAGACGACGGATCTCGTCATACACATAACCTGACTGCACCGGACTGCCGCCCGGGCTGTTGATGCGCAGAATCACAGCCTTGACCTTGGAATCCTCAAAGGCTGCCCGCAGGCTGCTGACGATATTGTCGGCGCTGGCAGACTCCTTGTCGGCAATCACTCCACGCACTTCGATCAACGCCGTGTAATGACCACTACGGGTTGCGCTTTTTTCCATATCCATCAGCGGACTGAACAATGCCAGCATGCCCAGCAGATAAACGAAGGTCAGCAGCTTGAAAAAGATCCCCCAGCGCCGCGAGCGGCGCTGCTCCTGGACACTGGCCAGCAAGGTCTTTTCCAGCAATTTCCAGCTTTTGTCGTCATTGCTATCGGTACTGGCCTTTTCAGGCGCCTTCCACTCATCGGTCATGCCATCCACCCCAGCAAAGACTTAATTGGCCTGACTGAGCCAGGCCTGCAGTTCAGAAAAATGGTCAATCGTCAGCCTCGGCTCGTACGCCTGCAAGGCCTGGGCAGACTGGGCGCCGTAGCTGACCGCCACGGAGTCCATCCCGGCGTTGCGCGCCATCATCAGATCGAACGACGCATCACCCACCATCAACGCTTGCCGAGGAGACACGCCACAATGGGCGAGGATCTGCTCCAGCATCAGCGGATGGGGCTTGCCAGCGGTTTCATCCGCCGCACGGGTGACATCAAAATAATCGCTCCAGCCATGCGCCTTGAGCACCCGATCCAGGCCACGACGCGCCTTGCCGGTCGCGACAGCGAGGTGATAGCCCTCGCCACGCAACGCATCCATGGATTGCACCACCCCCTCAAATAGCGGCGAAGGCTCGGCATCCAGGGCCATATAGTAATCGGCATAGTGCTGGCGAAACGCGACCAAATCATCGTCACCGATCTGCGGATACAGGGTGCGGATGGCCTCTGCCAGACTCAGGCCAATGATGCCCTTGACCGCCAGGTCCTCGCAGGGCTCAAACCCCGAGCGCGTCGACGCCATGTGCATTGACTCGACAATCCGACCAATGGAGTCGCACAGCGTGCCATCCCAATCAAAGATCAGCAGCTTGTAATCAGGGTGCGGCACTCAGGCGCTCCACGGTCTTGGCCCACATTTCATCGACAGGGGCTTGCAGCTTCAACTCGCCGCCATCAGGCAGCGGCACGGTCAGCATGTAGGCGTGCAGAAACAGGCGCTTGCCACCCAGATCGCGGATTTCCTTGGAGAAATCCTCATCGCCGTACTTGGTATCACCGGCAATACAGTGGCCAGCATGCAGGGTATGGACGCGGATCTGGTGAGTACGGCCGGTCACCGGCTTGGCCTCGACCATCGTGGCGAAATCACCGAAGCGACGCAGCACCTTGAACAGAGTCAACGCCTCCTTACCCTCTTCGTCCACCTCGACCATGCGCTCACCGGAACGCAGGTTGCTCTTCTGCAACGGCGCACGGACGCTTTTGATGGAGGTTGCCCAGTTTCCACGCACCAGCGCCATGTAACGCTTGTCCACACCATCACCACGCAGGGCGGCGTGCAGATGGCGCAACATGCTGCGTTTCTTGGCGATCATCAGCAGCCCGGAGGTGTCGCGGTCCAGACGATGGACCAGCTCCAGCTCCTTCGCATCCGGGCGCAACTGACGAAAGGCTTCGATCACCCCGTAATTGAGGCCGCTGCCACCGTGAACAGCAATGCCACACGGCTTGTTGATCACAATCAGCGCCTTGTCTTCGAAGACAATCGACGCTTCAAGGCGCTGCAACAGGCCTTGGGCCAGAGGGACAGGCTCGTCACGTTCAGGCACCCGTACTGGTGGCACACGGACGATATCGCCCGCCTGCAGTTTGTACTCGGGCTTGATCCGGCCCTTGTTCACGCGCACTTCGCCTTTACGCAAAATGCGGTAAATCAAGGTCTTGGGCACGCCTTTGAGCCTGGCAAGAAGAAAGTTGTCGATGCGTTGGCCGGCATATTCCGGCGAGACCTCAAGCAGCTGGACGCTGGGGGTCTGGGGGGCGGTAGTCGTCATGCCGGCGATGATAACAATTTTTTATGGAATTGAAGCACTTAATCATTGCTGCTATAGTCGCGAACGCCGCCAAAAGCGGCCTGGACAGAGGACTAGCGGCAAACTGCCGGCCCTGACCATCGCAATTCATCAGGACGCGAGGCCGTCCTACGGGGCTTTCGCCACCCTGGAAGGCTCGAGATTGTAACAAGCGCAGGTGACATGAGGCCTGAAGCGAGTGCAAAAAGCAGAGTGAATACTCGCCTTTTGCGCCGATATTTACGGCCAGTTCACAAAGTGCAGTCAGTCTTGAGCCAGACCACGGCGAATGCTTCGGAAACAACGCCTGTTACGAGCTGAGTGAGAGCACAGTCGCCCACACCCGGTCTTGTTTAGCCATGAGCGTGGACTCCCCATTGGAGAACACGGTAAATGCCAACCCGCTGCGGATTCTGCGCGCGGCAGCACCCGAATTATCAGGGATACGTGTAGGGTGGAGATGCACAACCGTCGGACCGTGTAGCACTAGGCTTATATTTAGACGCTTCATCTCGTCCACAGTCGCCGGTTGATTCCTCCTCCTGACCTTAGCTTTTGTTGAAGTGGTGCCTTTGTCACCACCGCTAACAAGCAGGACGCGTCCGTCGCGATACCGGCCCACATTGGCGGGTTTTGCTGGACACTGGAGTGGCCAACCACTCTTGACGCACCTGACACCGACCGTGAGAAGTCGTGTGTGCCGAACGCCGTTTCCGGCAGCCCGGAAACCGACGGTACAACATGAAAAGAATGCTGATTAACGCAACTCAACCCGAAGAGTTGCGTGTTGCACTGGTAGATGGCCAACGCCTCTACGACCTGGACATCGAGTCCGGTGCACGCGAGCAGAAGAAGGCCAACATCTATAAAGGCCGGATTACTCGCATCGAACCAAGCCTTGAGGCTGCCTTTGTCGATTTCGGCTCCGAGCGCCACGGCTTCCTGCCCCTCAAAGAAATCTCCCGCGAATACTTCAAGAAAGCTCCTGAAGGCCGCGTGAACATCAAGGACGTCCTGAGCGAAGGCCAGGAAGTCATCGTTCAGGTAGAAAAAGAAGAACGTGGCAACAAGGGCGCCGCCCTGACCACCTTCATCAGTCTGGCTGGCCGTTACCTGGTCCTGATGCCGAACAACCCACGTGCCGGTGGTATTTCTCGCCGCATCGAAGGTGAAGAGCGCAACGAACTGCGTGAAGCACTGAACGGCCTGATCGCTCCGGCCGACATGGGCCTGATCGTGCGCACTGCCGGCCTGGGCCGCAGCAGCGAAGAAATGCAGTGGGACCTCGATTACCTGCTGCAACTGTGGACCGCCATCAAAGAAGCGTCCCTGGACCGTTCCGCGCCATTCCTGATCTACCAGGAAAGCAACGTGATCATCCGCGCCATCCGCGATTACCTGCGCCAGGACATCGGCGAAGTGCTGATCGACAGCGTTGAAGCCCAGGACGAAGCCCTGACCTTCATCCGCCAGGTGATGCCGCAGTACGCCAGCAAGATCAAGCTGTACGAAGACAGCGTTCCGCTGTTCAACCGTTTCCAGATCGAAAGCCAGATCGAGACCGCCTTCCAGCGCGTCGTCGAATTGCCTTCCGGTGGCTCCATCGTTATCGATCCGACCGAAGCCCTGGTGTCCATCGACATCAACTCGGCGCGCGCTACCAAAGGCAGCGACATCGAAGAGACCGCCCTGCAGACCAACCTGGAAGCGGCTGAAGAAATCGCCCGCCAGCTGCGCCTGCGTGACATCGGCGGCCTGATCGTCATCGACTTCATCGACATGACTCCGGCCAAGAACCAGCGCGCCGTGGAAGAAAAAGTCCGCGAATGCCTGGAAGCTGACCGTGCCCGCGTACAAGTCGGCCGTATCTCGCGCTTCGGCCTGCTGGAGATGTCCCGCCAGCGCCTGCGTCCATCCCTGGGCGAAAGCAGCGGTATCGTCTGCCCGCGTTGCAACGGCACCGGCATCATCCGTGACGTTGAATCGCTGTCCCTGGCCATCCTGCGCCTGATCGAAGAAGAAGCCCTGAAAGACCGCACTGCTGAAGTGCGCGCCCAGGTGCCGATCCCGGTGGCCGCGTTCCTGCTTAACGAAAAACGCAACTCGATCACCAAGATCGAACTGCGCACGCGTGCCCGCATCGTCATCCTGCCGAACGATCACCTCGAGACGCCGCACTTCGAAGTGCAGCGCCTGCGTGATGACAGCCCGGAAGCCCACACCAATCAGTCCAGCTACGAAATCGCTGCTGCCGCTGCCGAAGTGGAAGAAGTCCAGCCAGCTGCTGCGACCCGCACCCTGGTTCGCCAGGAAGCGGCCGTCAAGACCGCGCCAGCCCGTGCCAACGCACCGGTTCCGGTTGAAGCCGCAGCTCCGGTTGCCGCGCCAGCCGTCATGCCTGAACCAAGCCTGTTCAAGGGCCTGGTGAAGTCGCTGGTCAGCCTGTTCGCTACCAAGGAAGAGCCAGTGGCTCCGACTGTGGCCGAGAAGCCAGTCACCGAGCGTCCTGCCCGCAACGAAGAGCGTCGCAACGGTCGCCAGCAGAGCCGTAACCGCAACGGTCGTCGTGACGAAGAGCGCAAGCCTCGCGAAGAACGTGCTCCGCGTGAAGAACGCGCACCACGTGAAGAGCGTCAGCCACGCGAAGCCCGTGAAGAAACCCCGGCCGTAGCCCGTGAAGAACGTGCACCACGCGCGCCTCGCGAAGAGCGCGCACCGCGTGCACCTCGTGAAGACCGCAAGCCACGTGGCGAGCGTGAAGAACGCGTGCGTGAACTGCGCGAACCTCTGGATGCCGCTCCAGCCGTGGCCACTGCCGTCACTGCCGAAGAACGCCCAGCGCGCCAGCCTCGTGAAGAACGTGCTCCACGCGCACCGCGTGAAGAGCGTCAACCTCGCGCCGAGCAAGCTGCAGCCGCCAGCGAAGAAGAACTGCTGTCCAACGACGAGCAGCAACAGGAAGACGGTCAGGAGCACGCCGAAGGCGATCGCCCACGCCGCCGCTCCCGTGGCCAGCGTCGTCGCAGCAACCGTCGCGAGCGTCAACGCGATGCCAACGGCAACGTGATCGAAGGCTCGGAAGAAACTGGCGAAGCGACTGAAGACAATACCAGCGAACCGACTGGCGCCGAACTGGCTGCCGGCCTGGCCGTTACCGCTGCCGTTGCCAGCTCGGTCATCAGCGCACCTGCTGAAGCCCAGGCCAATGAGCAAGCCGAACGCGCTACCGCTGCGGTCCAGGAACATACTGTTGTAGAAACGCCCGTCGTTGAAGCACCAGTGGTTGAAGCAACGACTCCAGTCGAAGCGCCAGTTGTTCCGGAAGTGGAAGTTGCACCGGTTCGTGAAGTTCGCCAAGCGCTGCCGGAAGTTGAAGTGGCTGCCGAACCTGCTGTGGTTGCCGAGCAACAGCCAGTGGTTGAAGCTGCCGTCGAAGCGCCTGTCGCCGAGCCGACGCCTGTAGTGCGCGAAGTTCGCGAAGAACAGACTGCATTCCAGTGGACGCCCGAGCCAGCCGTTGCAGTCGAAGCACCAGCACCTGCTCCGGTCGTAGAAGAAGCTCCAGCGCCAGTCGCCGAAGTGGTTGCTGCCGAGCCAGTCGCCGTTGTTGCCGAGCCAGCGCCCGTCGTAGAAGCGCCAGTCGTTGCCGAAGCCACTCCAGTGGTAGAAGCCGCCCCTGTCAGCGCCCTGACCGAAAATGGTCGTGCGCCGAACGACCCACGTGAAGTGCGTCGTCGCAAGCGTGAAGCCGAGCGTCTGCAGAAGGAAGCCGAACAGGCTGCCGTTGCTGCTCCGGTCGTTGCCGAAGCTGCACCGGTTGTGGCTGAAGTCGTCGAGGCATCCGTCCCGGCAGTTGAAGCTGTGGTTGAGCACACCGCCCCCGCCATCGACGAGAACCTGCGTTCCGTTGAGGAAGTGGTCGAGCACAACCCTAAAGCCCTGGAAGAAGAGCACGAGCCTAAACCCCTCGCCTGATTCCATCGGCCACTAAAAAGCCCCGCCTGAGTGATCAGGCGGGGCTTTTTTATGCCTGCTGTATCCATTACCGATAATGCAATGCCTCTGGCACGTCCACATCCCACAGCACGCCCGGATCATCGACCGGCACTTCCAGCACCAAGGCCTGGGCAAACAAGGGCTTTGCTCCTCTATCCCCGGTCAGCGCCATCAGGGCAGGTCCGAACGAACGGCCAAACCCTACGGGGTGACCATACTGACCCTCATGCACGGGGACACTGATGCCGTCCTCCTCAACTCCGGCCGCCACTTGCTCGATACTCGACGGCAGGACAAACGGCATGTCGCCCAGCACCACCAACCATCCTGCGCAAGCACCACTGCCCGCTACCGCCGCCGCGATGCTGTCGCCCATGCCGGTCGAGGACACAAGCAACACTTCACAGCCATGGACCTGCGCCAGGCGAATGACTTCGGATCGATCAGGCGACGTCACCACACAGCGTTTGGCAACATTGACTGGCAGATTGACCAACACCTGCTCAATCACCGATCGCGTAACGCCATCACGGCCCACACAAGGCGCCAGCAGCTTGTCCTGATCCATCTGCGCACGAAAACGACTGCCCTGCCCCGCCGCCAGGACAATCGCGGTGATTGGCCCCGTCAACTGACCGTCGCCTGTAACGGCTTTTTCTGCAACAGGTCCACGCCATTCTTGATGGCCACAATCTCCGCCATCAATGACAACGCGATCTCCGCTGGCGTATGACTGCCGATGTGCAAACCAATAGGCCCATGCAGGCGCTCAATGGCTTGCGGCGCCAGGCCCAACGTCGCAAGGTTTTCCCGACGCTTTTGGCTATTGACCCGCGAACCCAGGGCGCCAATGTAGAACGCCCTGGAGTTCAACGCGGTGAGCAGCGCCATATCATCCAGGCGCGGATCATGGGTCAGCGCAACAATCGCCGTGCGCTCATCCGTCTGGATGTTCAACACCGCCTCATCGGGCATGCCCGGCACAAAGCGTCCGTGCTGCTCCTCCCAACCGTAGACAAACTCCTTGCGCGGGTCGCAGATCAGCACTTCGAAATCCAGCAGCCGGGCCATTTCCGCCACGTAGCGTGACAATTGACCGGCGCCGATCAACAACAGACGCCAGCGCGGCCCATAAATGGCGCGCAGTCGTTCGCCGTCAAACGTCAGCGTGTCGGTCTTGCTCGCACCGCTCAAGGTCACTTCGCCCGTGGTCAGGTCCAACTCCCGTGCGACAATCTCATGGGCCTCACAACGCGCCAGCAGTTCAGCTACCCAGGCCGGGTCACCTACCCGCTCTTCAGTCAGGCGCAAGGTCCCACCGCAGGGCAGGCCAAAACGTGCCGCTTCATCGCGGGTGACGCCGTAGGTCACTAACTGCACCGGCGGCCCGTCTTCGGGCAGGCGGCCATCCTGCAAGCGGGCGATCAGATCATCCTCAATGCAACCACCGGAGACCGAGCCAATCACCACCCCGTCCCCGCGCAAGGCCAGCATGGCTCCCGGCGGCCGGGGCGCGCTGCCCCAGGTCTGGACCACGCTGTACAACACCACCCGCTGTCCGGCGCGGCGCCACGCAAGCACGCTGCGCAGGACATTCAGATCGACGCTGTCCATCAGGCCTTCGCCTCCTGCCAACCCTGCAACTGATAACGCACCGGCAGGTTGCGGATGCGTTTGCCGGTGGCGGCAAAGATCGCATTGCATAGCGCTGGCGCAATCGGCGGCACACCCGGCTCACCGACGCCCCCAAGGGGCACGTCGCCTTTGGGAGTCACCAGATGCACCGCCACTTCCTTGGGCGCCAGGGACATGCGCGCCACTTCGTACATATGGAAGTTGTCCTGCTGAACCTTGCCGTCCTTGAAGCTGATTTCCCCCAGCACCGCATTGCCCAGGCCCATGACGCAAGCGCCTTCGAACTGCGAGCGAATGCGCTCCGGGTTGATCTGCGGGCCGCAATCCACCGCAATGTCGGCCTTGTGCACGATCAAGGTGCCATCATCTTTGACTTCAACCTCAATCACTGCGGCCACATAGGTGACGAAGCTGTAGTGCACCGCTAAACCAAGGCCGCGCCCTTTGGGCAAGGTGCGCCCCCAGCCGGCGGCCTTGGCAGCGGTTTCCAACACACCACGCAAACGTGCAGTGTCGATGGGATAACGCTCAGGGGATTCGCCGTAGTTCCATTCGTCGCTCAGGGTCTTGGGATCGATCTGACGGTCCGGGCCCAGGAGTTTGAGTTGGTACTTCAGCGGATCCTGGCCGGCCTTGTGGGCCAACTCATCGACAAAACTCTGGATCGCAAAGCCGTGGGGAATGTTCGATACCGAGCGATACCAGCCAACCCGGGTATGGGCTGCTGCCTCGGGGTTTTCCAGGCGCACATTAGGGATCGCGTAGGCCATGTTGGTAAAGCCCATGCCCAACTCGAACGGCGCCTCATGGTTCATCCCCGGGGCAAACAACGCAGTGATGCTCGGCGCCACCGTACGGTGCAGCCAGGCCGATGGCATGCCGTCCTTGTTCAGCCCGGCCTTGAGGTACTCGGCGGACACGGTATGGAAATAGGAGTTATGGATATCGTCTTCACGGGTCCATTGCACACGCACGGCCTTGCCCGGGAACTCCTTGGCCAGCACGGCAGCCTCGACGATGAAATCCGGTTTCGATTTACGCCCAAAGCCCCCGCCCAACAGCGTGACATTGAAGGTGACGTTATCGAAAGGCAGGCCCAACCGCTCGGCAATCCGCTCGCGGGTCACTTGCGGCGCCTGGCTCGGGGCCCAGGCTTCGCATTGCCCCTTGTCATAGCGCGCAATGGCAACCATCGGTTCCATCGGCGACTGAGACAAGTGCGGCAAGTAGTAGGCCGCTTCCAGGGTACTGTCGGCATCCCCCAGGGCCTGGTCGATGCTGCCCGTGTTGCGCACCACTTTGCCTGGCTTCAACGCTGCGGCTTCCAGTACCTTGCGGTAGTCGATGGAGTTGTAGCCCGCGTTAACACCGTCATCCCAGACGATCTTCAAGGCCTCACGTCCCTTGATCGCCGCCCAGGTATTGCTGGCAATCACCGCCACGCCGCCCAAGGGTTGGAACTCCGATGGCAGCGGCCTGCTTTCGATTTCCAGGACCTTGACGACACCCGGCACTTTCAGCGCCGCGCTGGCATCGAAGGATTTGACCTTGCCGCCATAGACCTGCGGCCGCGCAATGGTGGCATAGAGCATGCCGTCAAAATGCACATCGGCACCGTAGACCGCCCGGCCGTTGACGATGTCGGCACCATCAATGGCCTTGGTGCCCTCTTTACCGATGTAACGAAACTCCGAGGGTTGCTTGAGACGCAGGCTGTCCCGCGCCGGGACAGCCAGGGCGCCGGCCGCAGCGGCCAGGGCGCCATAGCCCAGTTCGCGGCCACTGGGCTGGTGAATCACTTTATGCAACTGCGCATGGCACTCGCCCACCGGGACCTTCCACTGTTCGGCAGCGGCCTGTTCCAGCAGGGTTCGCACGGCCGCGCCGCAACGGCGCATCGGCTCGTACCAGTGACGCATGCTGCGCGAGCCATCGGTGTCCTGGTTGCCGAAGCGCACTTCATCGCCTGGCGCCTGCTGGACTTTCACCAGTGCCCAATCAGCGTCCAGTTCATCGGCCACCACCATGGTCAGGCTGGTGCGTACGCCCTGGCCCATTTCCGAGCGGTTGCAGATCACCGTCACGGTGCCGTCGGTGGCAATGCTGACGTAAACCTTGGGGTCATCGATCACACCATGAGGCATGGCATCACCGCCGTATTTCTTCACCTCTTCGGCAAACGCATCCGGCAAGCCCCAACTGGCAGCGACCACCAAGGCACCGGTGACGCCAACGCCTTTGAGGAAGCCGCGGCGGCTGAGGTTATTCAGGACGAAATCAACAGGTAACCGGTTCATGCCTTGGCCTCCTGCAAATGAGTCGCGGCCTGACGGATCGCAGTCTTGATGCGATTGTAGGTGCCGCAGCGGCAGATATTGCCGACCATCGCCTCTTCAATTTGCTCGTCGCTGGGGTTGGGATTGGTTTTCAGCAACGCAGTGGCAGACATGATCTGCCCGCCCTGGCAGTAACCGCACTGGGCCACAGCGGTATCCAGCCAGGCTTGCTGGACCACTTGGCCGATGGGGTCGTTATGCAGGTTATCGATGGTGCTGATGTTCTGGCCCTTGACCGAGCCAATCGGCGTGATGCAACTACGGGCCGGGGAACCGTCGATATGAATGGTGCACGCACCACACAGGCCCATGCCACAACCGAATTTGGTGCCGTTGTAGCCCGCCACGTCGCGGATCGCCCATAACAGCGGCATATCTTCGGTGACGTCCAGTGGATGGTCTTGACCGTTGAGCTTCAGGGTAATCATGGGCACGCCCGCATATTTATTGGGTTATGGGGTCGAGCAATCTGCCGCTTGAGGCAAGCGGAATCGGTTCATGCAGATGGCTCAGGCTAATCGGGCTCTCTTGTGAAGACGGATCTTCACCGGGCCCTTGATGAACGGCATCTATGCAGCAAAAAAGCATCGTTAGTCAGCTAAGTTAACTCACCTGGCATTACCGTGTGAAGAGAACAAAAAAGCCCTGCAATGCAGGGCTTGATCAGTCAAAAAAGAAGCTTAGCTCAATAGCGATTAGGCTCCATTTCCAAGTCAACCTTGAAGCGCTGGGCGATGTCCTGCTGGATCCGTTGCGCCAGGTTGGAAATTTCCAACCCCGTAGCGCCGCCGTAGTTGACCAGTACCAGGGCCTGCAAGCGATGCACACCGGCGTCCCCCTCGCGAAAACCTTTCCAACCGGCCTTGTCGATCAACCAGCCGGCAGCCAGTTTCATTTGCCCGTCCGCCTGAGGGTAAGCCACCAGGTCCGGGTATAAGCCTTGTAACTCGGCAGCCAGCGCCTGGGAAACCAATGGGTTCTTGAAGAAACTACCTGCGTTACCCAGCACTGCAGGGTCTGGCAGTTTCTCGCTGCGAATGCTGCATATCGCCCGGCTGACATCGCTGGGCGTCGCCAGAGTAACCCCTTGCTCAGTCAGTCGTTGCTGTACCGGGCCGTATTCCAGCTTCAAGTGCACAGCACGACTCAGGGCAAAACGTACCCGCAAGATCAGCCAGCGCCCGACTTCGTGCTTGAACAGGCTGTCGCGGTAAGCAAAGTTACATTCAGCCAAACTGAAGTCCCGCAGTTCGCCGGTCTGGCGATCCAGGGCGGTCAGGCCAGAAAACACGTCCTTGATCTCCACCCCGTAAGCGCCGATGTTCTGCATCGGTGCAGCACCTACCGTGCCGGGAATCAGGCTGAGGTTTTCCAGACCGGAAAAACCGTGCTCCAGCGTCCACAACACAAATGGGTGCCATGTTTCGCCAGCTTCGGCTTCGACCACGACATGCACACCATCATCGTGAAGTATCCGAATACCCTGGGTGGCCATGCGCAGCACCACGGCGTCGATGTCCTGGGTCAGCAACAGGTTGCTGCCACCGCCAATCACCAGCAAGGGCAGTTGTTGCCCGGCCGCATAAGCCAGGGCCTCACGCACGTCGGCGTCACTGTGGGCCTGTGCAAACAACCGGGCGCGCACATCGATGCCAAAGCTGTTGAACGGCTTGAGCGAAACCTGCGCTTGCACGTGCAAGGTCATAACCGTCCCTTCAATTCAATCACCAACAAATCACAGGCGCGCTCGATCAGGTCCAATACCTGTTCGAATCCTTGCTCGCCCTCGTAGTACGGATCTGGCACTTCATCCACCACCGAGTCGTAGCGGCGCAGGAACAGGTCCAGCTCCGCCTTGCCCTGGGCCGGTTGCATCGCCTTGAGGTTGCGCAGGTTGCTGTGGTCCATGGCCAGAATCAGGTCATACCGGGAAAAGTCGGCACGAGACACCTGCTGGGCACGCTGGGCCGACAAATCGTAGCCCCGCTGCAACGCCGCACGCTGGCTGCGTTTGTCCGGGGCCTTGCCAATATGCCATTCGCCGGTGCCGGCGGAGGCCACCTCGACCTGGGTAGCCAACCCCGCCTCACGTAGCTTGTGGCGCAATACGCCTTCGGCGGTGGGTGAGCGGCAAATGTTGCCCAGGCAGACGAACAGAACTTCCATCAAGCCCCCAGCAGGCGGCGCACGCGCTCGAGGTCTTCAGGGGTATCGACACCGGCCGGCGGTGCTTCCAGGGCATCACCCACATGGATCCGCACACCGTGCCACAGGGCACGCAGTTGCTCCAGGGACTCGGTGTTTTCCAGCCAGCACGGGCCCCAGCTGACGAAGTCATGGAGGAAGCCGGCGCGGTAGGCGTAGATGCCGATGTGGCGGCGGTAAGGCACACCCGTCGGCAGCACATCACGACTCCTGGCGAAGTCATCTCGCGCCCACGGCAAGGTGGAACGGCTGAAGGTCAGGGCCAAACCATTGATATCACTGACCACTTTCACCACGTTCGGGTTGAACAGGGTTTCAATGTCTTCGATCGGTTCAGCCAGGGTCGCCATGCGTGCTTCGCCATGGGCCGCGAGGTTAGCAGCCACCTGGTCGATGACCCCGGGTGGGATCAGCGGTTCGTCGCCTTGCACATTGACCACAATGGCATCAGGTGCCAGCCCAAGCTGCGTGGCCACTTCGGCCAGACGGTCGGTGCCGGAGTTGTGGTCTTCACGTGTCAATACCGCTTCGGCGCCAAAGCCCTTGCAGGCTTCGAGGATGCGCAGGTCATCGGTGGCCACGACCACACGCTCGGCGCTGCTCTTGCAGGCCTGTTCCCAGACCAACTGGATCATCGGCTTGCTGCCGATCATCTGCAGGGGTTTGCCCGGCAGGCGGGTGGAGGCGTAGCGGGACGGAATGACAACGGTGAAGGCGGTGGTCATTTATCCAGGCGCTCGTCGGTGGTCAAGGTGCGGGCTTCGCTTTCCAGCATCACCGGAATGCCATCGCGGATCGGGTAGGCCAGGCCAGCGCCCTTGCTGATCAGCTCGGTTTTGTCGGCGCTGAGCTTGAGTGGGCCTTTGCAGATCGGGCAAGCGAGGATGTCGAGCAGTTTGGTGTCCATGAGTGTTTCCTGGAGAGCAACGTGTTAAGGCAATAGACGGGCGGGCAGCAGACGCATCAACTGCGTGTCGAACCAGGCGATAAACGCCGGTGACGGTACCGCATCCACCGCAAGGTACCACCAGTCGGGCCGGGCAAAGGCGCGGCACTTCACCGCGTCCTTTTCAGTCATGACCAGCGGCAATGCCGGTGTGAAATTCAGGACCTCGGCGCTGTAGGGCGCGTGGTCGGCAAAAGCATGGGGTAGCGCCAGCCAGTGTAGCGTTTCAAGGGTCTTGAAGAAACGTTGCGGGTTGCCAATGCCAGCCACGGCATGAATGCGCTGCCCCACCGGAAAATGGTCGACGGGCTTGCGCTCGCCGCTTTGCAGGTTGACCAGGGCGCTGGGCAGCAGGCGGAAGGCAAAACCATCGTCACGGTCCACGCCGGCGCCGTTATAAAGAAGCGCGTCGACACTTTGCAAACGCTCGATCGGCTCGCGCAACGGACCAGCCGGCAGGCAATGACCATTACCCAGACCTCGGGCGGCATCGATCAATACCAGCTCCAGGTCACGGGCCAGACGGTAATGTTGCAGGCCGTCATCGGACAGGATCAGGTCCAGCGTCTCGCTGGCCAGCAGCGCCTGCACTGCACGGCTGCGGTCGGGGTCGATCATCAGCGGGACACCGCTGCGCTGGACGATCAACAAGGGCTCATCCCCCGCCACTTCAGCGCTGTGACTGGCTTCCACACGCCAGGGCAATTGCGGCGGCTTGGCACCATAACCACGGCTGACCACGCCCACGCGCAAACCGGCGCGCTGGCAGTGCTCGATCAGCCAGAGAATCAAGGGTGTCTTGCCAGTGCCACCGACGGTGATATTACCGACCACGATCAACGGTACCGGCGACTGGTAGATCTCACCCTCGCCCGCCAGGAAGCGCTCGCGCTTGCGCCGCACCACCCGGCGATAGAGCCATTCCAGTGGCTGCAGGAGCTTGAGGGCCGGATGGCCCGCGTACCAGGCATTGAGCAAACGATCGGACATGGCCATCAGGGTTGCTTCGCCGCCTCGACAGTGGTCATGCGCAAATGGCTGAAACCGAGCTTGCCGGCGGCATCCATGGCCGTGATCACGGCCTGATGCTGGGTCTTGCCGTCGGCACTGATGGACAGTGGCTGGCTGGTATCACCGCCGGACGCCTTCTGCAGCGCGTCCATCAAGCCGGCCAGGTCGTTTTTCTCCAGCAACTGGTTATTCACCGAGAAGATGCCATCAGCGCTGATGGCGATGTCCAATTGCTTGGCTTGCGAGTCTTCAGCAGGCGAGCCGCTGACCGCTTCCGGCAGGTCGACCCGCAGTTGGGTTTCCCGGGTAAAGGTGGTGGTGACGACAAAAAACAGCAGCAGGATAAACACCACGTCGATCAACGACGCCAGGTTGATATCGACGTTTTCCCGTTGCTTGCGGCGAAATTTCACGCTTTGCCCCCAACCAGGTCTACGTCACGGTCACCCTGCACCACTTCCACCAGTTTGATGGCTTCCTGCTCCATACCCACCACCAGTTCATCGATCCGGCGTTGCAGGAAGCGGTGGAAGAACACCGAAGGAATACCCACCATCAGGCCCGCGGCCGTGGTGATCAAGGCCTTGGAAATACCTCCCGCCAATACGGCGGCGTTGGTGGTCATGCCCGAGCCCATGAAGGACGAAAAGATATCGATCATGCCCAACACCGTACCCAGTAGCCCAAGCAGCGGCGCCATGGCGGCGATGGTGCCCAGGGCATTGATATAGCGCTCCAGCTCATGAATGACCCGGGCGGCGGCCTCTTCGATGCACTCTTTCATGATCTCTCGACCATGCTTGGAGTTGGCCAGGCCTGCGGCGAGGATTTCCCCCAGGGGCGAATTGGCCCGCAGTTCCTTGAGCTTTGCCTTGTCCAGCTGCTTGTCTCTGATCCAGCCCCAGACCTGCCCCAGCAGATGCTCCGGGGTCACGCGACTGGCCCGCAGGGTCCACAGGCGTTCAGCGATGATGCCGAGTGCGGCGATGGAACTCAAAATGATCGGCAACATCATCCAGCCGCCGGATTTGACCAATTCCCACACAGTGCATGCCCCCTCGAAAAAGTGCGCCACTTTAGCATAGAGGCTTAGCCGGAAGGGCTAGCCCGCCCACGCACATCATGTCGCAGGTACCCGGTCTTTGGTAACGCCGGATTGCGCCGGGGGGGCGCGCCAGAAGCGACGTTGACTGCGAGCAGCGACCGGTGGCTGGAAGGTGCCCAGCTGCAGGCGCAACGCGCCCTGTTCGGCGCTGTCATAAATCGTGCTGCCCAGCGCCTGATAACGCGCTATGACCTGCGGATGGGGATGGCCGAAAGCGTTGCCACGGCCCCGTGAAATCAACACCGCCGTGGGCGCGAGCTGCTGGAGAAACGGCCATGAGGAGGAGCTTTGGCTCCCATGGTGGGGCGCCTGCAGCCAATCGGTGTGCACCGCCAGCGAAGTCGCGAGTAATGCCCGCTCGGCGTCGCGATCGATATCGCCAGTCAGCAGCAACCGCTCGCCCTTGGCCTGTACCAGCAGCACACAGGATTTCTGGTTGCCGTTGGTCGCATCCGGCCATTGCCATAGCTCGAACGTCACACCGTCCCACTCCCACTGTTCCCCGCTGATACAGGGTTGAACGCTCAGGAAGGCCGGCAGCCCATCGGTTTCCCCGCCTACTACCCGCTTGATCGGCAGCCCGCGGGCAATAGCGGCCGCGCCACCGGCATGATCGGCGTCGGCGTGACTGAGCAGCATCACGTCCAGCCCCGTGACACCGGACTTGCGCAATGCAGGCAGGACGACCCGCGCGCCGAGGTCAAATTCGCCAAACCGGGGCCCGGCGTCGTACAGCAACGTGTGGTTGCGAGTACGGAGTAGAATTGCCAGCCCCTGCCCGACGTCCAGTTGCAGGACATCAACCTGGCCATGAGGCACCGATTCGCGCGGCGGGAACACCGCCAACAGCAGCATCGGCCAACCCAACAGGCGAAACGGCACGCCCTTGGGCAGCAATAGCAGCACCGCACCCAACAGGCTCACCAGCCAATAGCCGATGGGCACCTCGGCGGGCGTCCACGCCGGCAAGCGTTGCGCCAACAGGTCCAGGCCCCTGAACAGCCAATCGAGCGCACCACCCGCCAGCCACAGTAAGCCCTCGCCTATAAAGGGCAACGGCAATGACGCAGTCCCCAATAATGCCAACGGCAACACCACCAGGCTGATCCACGGTACGGCAAACAGATTGGCCAATGGGCCGCTGAGACTAATGGGCAAGCCAAGGATCAGCAGCACCGGGAACAGACCAATAGCTATCAGCCATTGGGCACGGGTCCATGCTTGCCAGGGTTTCCAGGGCCCCAGCCGGCCACTGAAGACCAGGATCAGCACAGCGACGGCCGCAAATGATAGCCAGAACCCCGGCTGCAAGCTGGCCAGCGGTTCCAGGATCAGCACGCCGTTGAGCGCCAGCAACAGCGGCCACCAGATCCCCAGATGACGAAACCGCAGACGCCACAGCAACACCAGCCCCACCATGACACAGGCCCGTTGCACCGGTACCTGAAACCCCGCCAGCACGCCGTACCCCAGCGCGGCGCCAAACGCCAGGCCACACGCCCAAGGCAACCACGGCAGCCGCCCGGGCCAGCAGCCATAACGAGCAAGACCTGCCACCAGCCCGTAGATCAACCCCGCCAACAACCCGATATGCTGGCCGGAAATGACCAGCAGGTGGACGGTGCCCGTGTCCTGTAATGTCCGCCAGTCCTGCGTCGCCAAGCCCGAACCATCCCCCAGCACCAACGCCGCCAGACCGGCCTCGCGGCCCTGGGCATCCACCGTCAACAGACGCTGGCGGATCGCATCACGTAAGGCGTGCCGAGCGGGGGCCAGACGCTGGCCGTCCTTGATCGAACCGGTAGCACCAATACGCTGGGCCAACAGCCAGGCTTCATAGTCAAAGCCATGGCCATTGAGCAACCCGGAAGGACGCTTGAGGGTAACCACCAGTCGCCAGCGCTCGCCGCTATGAACCGACGGACCACCATGCCAGGTCACGCGGATGCGTTTGGGTAGCTTGTCTTTGCGCGACCGACTGTCGGCCAGTTCAAAGCGCACCACCCCATCGGCCTGTTGCGGCAGCCCGATGACACGACCTTCCAGCCAGCGGGTCTGCCCGTCCAGCGAAGGCGACAGCCGATCATCCAGGGCCCACTGCGCACTGAGGCAGGCCCAGCTCAACCCCAGCAGGAAAAACGCCAATGGGTAGGTGCGAAACGGTAACAGCATCAATGCCAACATCGGCATGGCCAGCAACCACCCGGTCGACGGCAGTGCCGGCAAAAAACGCAGAGCAAGCAATCCCACTGCGAGTGCGAACATCCCTGTTCTCATAGGTCATTCCTTGAAAGTGACCTCTCGAGTGTTAGCTGCCCCCACCGCGCAGACTATGATCTTTTGTCACAAAGTCTGAATTTCCTGTTCGTAAAATGCAGTCATACTTGCCCCTCGAACTGACCTGGACCCCTTATGCCACGGCGCTTATTCAAACGGTACATGCCCGATCCGACCAGTATCAGGGAACACAAATCCTTACGCTTTCTCGGTAAGTTGCTGCATGACCCGAACCTCTGGCACCTCAACCGCCACTCGGTTGCCCGGGCCATGGCGGTCGGCCTGTTCGCCGCGTTTATTCCCATGCCACTGCAAATGCTGTTGGCCGCCGTCCTGGCCATCGCGGTACGCGGCAATATGCCCATTGCGGTGAGCCTGGTGTGGCTGACCAACCCGATCACCATGCCACCCATATTCTTCTGCACCTATATGACCGGGGCATGGCTGATGAATCTCCCCCCCCGCAGCCTTCCCGACGAATTGACCTGGGAGTGGATCAGCGGGCAGTTGTCGACGCTCTGGCAACCCTTCCTGTTGGGCTCGGTGGTGATGGGATTGGTGCTGGGCGCCCTGGGCTATTGCTTGACCATGCTGTATTGGCGCTGGTGGGTCGCGCGGCAGTGGAAGAAGCGCAAGTTGCGCAGGCCCTGACGCTATCGGGCCGACAAGCGCATATGCACCCGCAAGCCTTGCCCGGCGTTTTCCGCCCACAGGCGACCGCCCTGGCGCTGCACCGCGTTGCGAGCAATGCTCAAGCCCAGGCCAAAGCCGCCGTCTCCAGGGCGGGAACCATCCAACCGGGTAAAAGGTGCGAAGATACGCTCCAACTCTTCCTCATCGACTCCCCCGCCCTGATCTTGCAGCCACAAGTGCCACTCGCCCCCTTCGCGGCGCCCATCCAGACGCACAATTCCCGCCTCCGGCGAGTGCCGAATCGCATTGCGCAGGATATTTTCCAGAGCCTGGGCCAGGGAGTTCAGGTGGCCGCGTACCCAGCAATCGGCTTCCAGCCCGCACGGCAAGCGTGAAACAGGCCAGCCGCTTTCAAAACAGGCGTTTTCCCTGAGCATGTCCCACAAGGCCTGAACCTGGATCTCTTCCTGAGGCAGCGGCGCACGCTCGGTGTCCAGCCAGGCCAGTTGCAGGGTGTCCTCCACCAGGCGCTGCATACCGTCGATCTCCCGGCCCAGGCGCTCCCGCAACTGAGGCAGATCCTGCTCGCTGTCACAGGCCACCCGCAGGCGACTCAGCGGCGTGCGCAGCTCATGGGACAGGTCACGCAACAATTGTTGCTGCACAGACACGGTGCTTTGCAGCCGCTCGGACATGTGATCGAAGGCACGGCCCAGTTCACCCAGCTCATCCTGACGGCTGGTGGCGTCATGGGAAAGACGGGTGGCCAGTTGATCAGCCCGCCAGGCGTTGGCCTGCTCGCGCAGGTGATTGAGGGGCATGATCAGCAATCGATAGAGCCCCACACAGAGCAACAGGGTGAATAAACCGGGGATCACGCCATTGGTAACCACGCGCCAGAACAACTGATAGCGCCCAGGCATGAAACGTTGCGGTAACTCGATGACCAGCACACCGGCGCCGGGATCAACAGGGAACGGAATTTTCAGCCACGGCAAGCCCTTGGCGTGCCGACTCACGGGCCAGTCCAGGCCCCGCAGAAAGGTCAGGCGCTGGCTTTCCTTGTCAGTCAGCGGGTAGCTGCTCAGAGATTGCAGGTCGTTGCCTATCACCCCCAGCCAAGTGGACTCACGCGTGCCCATTGTTTGCAGCCAGGCATCCACGCCGGTACTGCCCCCGGTGTTCCAGGCCCGCTCCGCACCGGCCGCATACCCACTCAAGGTGGCACGGGCGTCATCGGACAAAAAGGCGCCCTGCTGCTCCATATATCGGCCCCACGACCAACTGAGCCAGATCATCAGCAGGCAGAAGGCAATCAGCAGGCAGGCCAACTTCCAGAATAACGAGTGCTTGCCCGGCAGTCGCTTGAGTGAAGACTCAAGCCCCTTCATCGAGACCGCTCAACACGTAGCCCTTGCCCCACACGGTGCGCACTTCACGCTCGGTGTAACCGATAGTCTTGAGCTTGCGGCGGATCTGACTGACGTGCATGTCCAGGCTGCGATCATGGGGCGCATAGCCGCGCTGCAACACATGCTGATAAAGGAACGCCTTGCTGAGCACCTCTTCACCATTGCGGTGCAGGGTCTCCAACAGGCGGTATTCGCTGCGGGTCAGGCCGGCCCATTGCTCTTGGTGAACAACGTCACACAGCTCATCGTCAAAACACAAACTACGGGCATCGTTGCGCACGGCAGCAAGAGCCGGTAGTGGTCGTCGATCCAGGGCCACCCGCCGCAGGATGGCCTCAATACGCACCCGCAGCTCAATCATGCTGAACGGCTTGGGCAGGTAATCATCCGCTCCCAGGCGAAAGCCGCTGATGCGGTCGGCTTCCGCGCCCAGGGCCGACATCAGGATCACCGGGATCGAATGGCTCTGGCGCAAATGGGTAAGGACCGACAGACCGTCCATTCCCGGCAACAGAATATCCATCAACACCACGTCGAACGCCTGCTCGCGAGCCATTTTCAGGCCTGCCTGGCCGTTCTGGCACCAGGTCACCTGGAAACCACAGCGCCCCAGTTGCTCATGGACATAAGCGCCCAGTACGGGGTCATCTTCAATGGTCAGGATGCTGGGAAGGCCAATTGCTGCGGGATTCATTAGCGTCTGCAAGTCATTCTCAATGACTGATTATTCAAGATTGCCTGCCCATGAGCAACCGCCACCGAGCGTTCAATGGCCCGATGTGTGCCTCACGTCATTAATTTGCAAGATTCCACACCGCGCAAATGGCTACACTGCGCAGGTGGCGCGGGCCGGATGCCTGCGCAGAATTTCGACAACAGCGTGGTAGCAGGAGAGTGGCGTGCTTAGAAGAATGGGGATAAAAGGCCGCGTACTGTTGCTGACCTTATTGCCTACCAGCCTGATGGCATTGCTGCTGGGTGGCTATTTCACCTGGATGCAGCTGTCGGAGCTGCAGACGCAGTTGCTCAATCGCGGCGAGATGATTGCCGAACAGCTGGCACCCCTGGTAGCCCCAGCCCTGGGCACCAAGAACACCGACCTCCTGGAACGCATTGCCACACAGTCCCTGGAACAAACGGACGTACGCGCCGTGTCCTTCCTTGGCCCGGACCGCACGCCCCTGGCCCATGCCGGCCCGACCATGCTCAATCAGCCGCCCATCGGCAACAGTTCCCACCTGCTGCAACGCACCGGCAATGATGCAACCCGCTATCTGATGCCGGTCTTTGGCCGCCATCGCAACCTGGCCGGCGAACTGATTCCCGATGAGGCCGACCGCCTGCTGGGCTGGGTCGAGTTGGAGCTTTCCCACAACGGCATGTTGCTGCGCGGCTATCGCAGCCTGTTTGCCAGCCTGCTGTTGATCGCCATCGGCCTGATCTGCACCGCCGCACTGGCCCTGCGCATCAGCCGCACGATCAACTCGCCTATCGGCCAGATCAAACAAGCCGTCGCCCAACTCAAGGACGGCAACCTGGAAACCCGCTTGCCGCCGCTGGGCAGCCAGGAACTGGATCAACTGGCCTCGGGCATCAACCGCATGGCCGAGACCCTGCAAAACGCCCAGGAAGAATTGCAACACAGCATCGACCAGGCCACCGAAGACGTGCGACAAAACCTGGAAACCATCGAAATCCAGAACATCGAGCTGGACCTGGCCCGCAAGGAAGCGCTGGAGGCCAGCCGGATCAAGTCGGAATTCCTGGCCAACATGAGCCATGAAATCCGCACACCGCTGAACGGCATCCTGGGGTTCACCCACCTGTTGCAGAAAAGCGAGCTGTCGCCCCGTCAGTTGGACTATCTGGGGACCATCGAAAAATCCGCCGACAACCTGTTGGGGATCATCAACGAGATCCTCGATTTCTCGAAAATCGAGGCCGGCAAACTGGTGCTCGACAGCATTCCGTTCAACCTGCGGGACCTGTTGCAAGACACCTTGACCATCCTCGCCCCGGCCGCCCATGCCAAGCAGTTGGAACTGGTCAGCCTGGTCTACCGCGACACACCGCTGGCGCTGGTGGGCGACCCCTTGCGACTCAAGCAGATTCTGACCAATCTGGTCAGCAACGCGATCAAGTTCACGCGCGAAGGCACCATCGTCGCCCGGACCATGCTCGAAGACGAGCAGGAAGACAGTGTGCAACTGCGCATCAGTGTCCAGGACACCGGCATCGGCCTCTCCAGCCAGGACGTACGGGCATTGTTTCAGGCGTTCAGCCAGGCCGACAACTCGCTGTCCCGACAACCAGGCGGCACCGGCTTGGGCCTGGTGATTTCCAAGCGCCTGATCGAACAGATGGGCGGCGAAATCGGCGTCGACAGCACACCTGGAGAAGGCTCGGAATTCTGGATCAGCCTCAACCTGCCCAAAACCCGTGACGATGCCGAGGACCTGCCCGCCCCGCCGCTGCTGGGGCGACGCGTGGCCGTGCTGGAAAACCACGAACTGGCGCGCCAGGCCCTGCAACATCAATTGGAAGACTGCGGCCTGGAAGTGACCCTGTTCAACACCCTGGAGAGTCTGACCAACGGCATCACCAGCGCCCATCAGACCGAGCAGGAGATTGGCCTGGCAGTACTGGGCATCACCGCTAATGACATTCCGCCGGAACGCCTGAACCAGCATCTCTGGGACCTCGAACACTTGGGCTGCAAGGTTCTGGTGCTGTGCCCGACCACCGAACAGATGCTGTTCAACGAGTCGGTCCCCAACCCCAACAGCCAATTGCAGGCCAAGCCGGCCTGCACCCGCAAATTGCGACGGGCCCTGGCCGACCTGATCAGCCCGCGCCCGATGCGCAGCGAACCGGGCGAGCCCTTGTCCAGCCGTGCGCCACGAGTGCTGTGTGTCGATGACAACCCGGCCAATCTGCTGCTGGTGCAAACGCTGCTGGAAGACATGGGCGCCAAGGTCTTCGCGGTGGAGAGCGGTTACGCTGCGATCGACGCGGTAAAAAAGGAAACCTTCGACCTGGTGCTGATGGACGTACAGATGCCCGGCATGGACGGCCGCCAAAGCACCGAAGCAATTCGCCAGTGGGAAAGCGAGCGTCACGGCACACCGTTGCCGGTGGTCGCCCTCACCGCCCACGCCATGGCCAATGAAAAACGTGCCCTGCTGCAAAGCGGCATGGATGACTACCTGACCAAACCCATCAGTGAACGCCAACTGGCGCAGGTGGTGCTGAAGTGGACAGGCTTGGCCCTGCGCAATCAAGGCCTGGAGCGCGGTACGGAAGCGGTTGTCCCCGCAGCTCAACTGCCGGTCCTCGACCACGAGGAAGGTTTGCGCCTGGCGGCCGGCAAGGCCGACTTGGCTGCCGACATGCTCGCCATGTTGCTGGCCTCCCTGGAAGCCGACCGCGAAGCCATTCGCATCGCCCGAGAAGCCAGAGACCACAATGCCTTGATCGAACGGGTACACCGGCTGCATGGCGCCACCCGTTACTGCGGCGTCCCGCAATTGCGTGCGGCCTGCCAACGGGCCGAAACCCTGCTCAAGCAGGATGACGCCAGGGCCATGGCGGCCCTGGATGAGCTGGACCTGGCGATTACACGACTGGCCAGTGAGGCGCGGGTCAGCGCCTGAGCCCCCCAAGTTAAGGAACAATTTGATGCGCATCATCCTCTTCAGCAGCCAGGCCTACGACCGTGACAGCTTCCTGGGCGAAGCGTTACCCGCAGGCATGGCGCTGCAATTCCAGCCCGCGCGCCTGAACCTGGAGACGGTGGCCCTGGCGGAACATCACGAGGTGGTGTGTGCCTTTATCAACGACGACCTCAGCGCGCCCGTGCTGGAACACCTGGCCCAAGGCGGCACGCGGCTGATCGCCCTGCGTTCGGCCGGTTACAACCATGTCGACCTGGCCACCGCCAAACGCCTGGGCCTGACCATCGTCCGTGTGCCGGCCTACTCGCCTCATGCGGTGGCCGAACATGCCGTCGCGCTGATCCTGGCCCTCAACCGCCGCCTGCACCGCGCCTATAACCGCACCCGCGATGGCGACTTCAGCCTCCACGGCCTGACCGGCTTCGACCTGGTGGGCAAGACCGTCGGCGTGGTCGGCACCGGGCAGATCGGCGCGACCTTCGCCAAAATCATGGCCGGGTTTGGCTGTACCTTGCTGGCGTACGATCCCTGTCCCAATCCCCAGGTCGAAGCGCTGGGCGCCCGCTATGTGACCCTGTCCGAGCTGCTGGCCCAGGCGCAGATCATCAGCCTGCATTGCCCGCTGACCCCCGACAGCAAACACTTGATCAACGCCCGGTCCCTGGCCCATATGCAGCCCGGCGCCATGTTGATCAATACCGGCCGCGGCGGCCTGGTGGATACACCCGCGCTGATCGAGGCGCTCAAGAAGGGCCAACTGGGCTATCTGGGACTGGATGTCTATGAAGAAGAGGCGCAGCTGTTTTTCGAAGACCGCTCGGACTTGCCGCTGCAAGACGACGTGCTGGCGCGCCTGCTGACCTTCCCCAACGTGATCATCACCGCGCACCAGGCGTTCCTGACCCGCGAGGCCCTGGCGGCGATTGCCGGCACTACCCTGGCGAACATCGCGGCATGGGCCTGTGGGCTACCGCAGAACGTGGTCGAAGGCTGATCAATGGTCACATACCGGGACGATGATGGGCTGCGGCCCGTGATAGGATGCCGCGCCTATTTGGAGGATCCATGGCCGAACACGATTTCCGCTTCAGCTTGCTGAGCCCGCAACACACCCTGATCGAATGCCGCGCCCTGGTGCCGGGCCGTTATCAAGTCACCGGCAACGGTGGCTCGATTAAAAACGGTGATGTGCTGATCGTCACCCTGCGCGGCAGCAAGACCCTGTCGATGCGCCTGACCGTTGAAGGCGACGCCCGCTATTCCCTCAAGCCGGCAGGCCAATGGGTCGCCATGGCCCAGGGGCCGAAGTTCGGCGAGCTGGAGATTCACACCTGGAACGTCAACTGCGACAGCTGTGACGCCAAGCTGGAGTTTGAGTTCTCGGTAGAGACCAAGCTGACCAAGGAGCCCCTGCAACCGGCCGCCACTGCGCGGATCGCCGAGTTGGGCTGGGCCACGGTCGGTGACAAACACCGCTGCCCGAAATGCCGGAAGGCGGCTCAATGAAGCCGTTGTTCCTGCTCGCCGCGCTGGGAGCAGGCCTGGCCGGGTGCGCCGGTGAGCCGGTCAAGCTCCAGCAGGATCACAGCTATGTGCTGGAGTGGATCGGCGAACGGCCGCTGATGGACTACGCCCACTTGACCGTCACCCTCGGCTCCGACGGCCGTGCGTATGGCAATGGCGGCTGCAACCACTGGTTTGCGCCGTACACCCTGGACGGCGACAAACTGAGCTTCGGCAAGGTCGGCAGCACCCGCAAACTCTGCGCCGAGGCGTTGATGGAGCAGGAGCACCGTTTCTTCGAGGCCTTGCAAACCGTGGAACGCTGGGACATCTCGCCTATCGAGCAAACCCGTTTCTGGCCAGCCGAAGGCAAGCCATTGCGGTTGTGGCTGGAAGAGGGCTGATTCGCGCTTTATAAAGCACTGCGGATCAACATGTGGGAGCGGCGGTGCGACGATTTGACCGTGTTCGCTCGTCGCACCGCCACTCCCCCACTTTAACCGCGCAACGCCTTGATCTTGGCCAACACCCCTTGCGCCGTCTGCTCACCCATCAACTGCTCACGCACCTTGCCCTTGTCATCGATGATGTACGTCACCGGCAAGGCTTCGCTGCGGGGAATATCGAATATCCCGTCGGGGTTCTGCGCGAGCACAGTGAACTTGATGCCCAGCTTGTCACTGGCGCTCTTGAGTTCCTCACCCTGTGCGTTGTCGAAGTTGACGCCAAACACTCCCACCGACTGGCCTTTGAGTTGCTCGGCCAACGCGTTGAGTTCCGGAATCTCGGTGCGGCACGGACCACACCATTCAGCCCAGTAATTGACCACCAGCCATTGCTTGTCCAGGCGTTCGGCAGCCACTTTCTGACCGTATTGGTCAACGCCATAGTCATTGCCGCAGCCGCTGAGCAGCAACGTCGTGGTGATAAACAATGCGCCTAACAGTCGCCTCGTCATGGGGTATTCCTTCAAGCAAAAATGAACATGAACTGCGGCCTATCGCCTCTCAAGGTTCAGGACTTCACGCAGCGCAGGTAGAATACCCGCCACCTTACGCAAGATGCGACCCGCACATGACCGATCTGACGCTTTATCACAACCCGCGCTGCTCGAAATCCCGCGGTGCGCTCCAACTGCTGGAAGCCCGTGGCCTGGCGCCAACCGTGGTGCGCTACCTGGAAACCCCGCTTGACGCCCCGCACCTGCAGGCCTTGCTGAACAAGTTGCAGATCAGTGCCCGGCAACTGCTGCGCACTGGCGAAGACGAGTACAGCACCCTCAACCTGGCCGATGCCAGCCTGAGCGAAGCGCAGCTGATCGCCGCCATCGCCGCTCATCCGAAACTGATGGAACGCCCGATCCTGGAAACCGCCAACAAGGCCGTGATTGGCCGCCCACCGGAAAAAATCCTGGAGATTCTGCCGTGAGCGCGCCGTACGTGCTGGTGCTGTATTACAGCCGCAACGGCTCGGTCAGTGAAATGGCCCGGCAGATTGGCCGAGGCATCGAGCAGGCCGGGCTGGAAGCGCGACTGCGCACCGTGCCGGCAATCTCCACCGAATGCGAAGCGGTGGCCCCCAGCATTCCGGCCGAAGGCCCGTTGTACGCCAGCTTGGATGACCTGAAAAACTGCTCGGGCCTGGCCCTGGGCAGCCCAACTCGCTTTGGCAACATGGCCGCACCGCTGAAGTACTTTCTCGACGGCACCATCAACCTGTGGCTGACCGGCGCCCTCGTCGGCAAACCCGCCGGTGTGTTCACCTCCACCGCGAGCCTGCACGGCGGCCAGGAAACCACCCTGATGTCGATGCTACTGCCGCTGCTGCATCACGGCATGCTGATCACCGGCCTGCCCTACAGCGAACAGGCACTGCTCGACACCCAGGGCGGCGGCACGCCTTACGGGGCCAGCCACCATGCCGGTGCCGACGGCAAACGGGCGCTGGACCAACATGAAATCACCCTGTGCCGTGCCCTTGGCCAGCGCCTGGCGAAGACCGCGATGAAACTGGAGAGCGGCCGTGGCCAAGAAGCCTAAAGTCCTGCCGCCCCAGGCCTGGCTGGAACCACGAGTCAAGGTGGCACGGGCCCTGAGCCTGGTGAGTTTTCTCGGCCTGGTCGGTTTGCTGTGCGCCTATTACCTGGTGTTTGCCGACCTGCATGGCGCGCGACCTTGGGTGATCCTGTTGATCGAGCTGGTGCCGCTGTTGTTGCTGGCGCCAGGCATGGTGATCGGCAGCGCCCGTGGGCATTCGTGGATGTGTTTTGTGGTGAACCTGTACTTCATCAAGGGCGCGCTGGCAGCCTATGACCCGAACCGGCAGTGGTTTGGTGTGCTGGAAATGCTCGCCAGTCTGGCAGTGTTCTGCACGGCAATGATTTATGTGCGCTGGCGGTTCCAGCTGGATCGGCGGTTGGCGGGCGAAATGTAGGAGCGGGCTTGCTCGCTCCTACAGGTCAATGGTTGACGGTGTAGGCCAACATCATCGACAACTGACACATAGGCCGCCCACTCTCGGCGTGCCACTGGTTGAACGCGCCCTGCACCGTCGCCAGGTCCCGCAGGCTGGTCGGCGCCTTGTCGACAATCTTCTGCGCATTCAGCGCCGCCACCACGTCATAGCTGGGCACAAAGGTGTCCTTGCCGACCATGCGTAAAAAGCGCGGGGCCGACAACCCACCCAACTGGTGTCCGTGCTTACTCAGGTATTTCCACAGGCCGACGATATCGGTCACTGGCCAGTCGGCAATCAGTGCGCCAAAGCTGCCCTTTTCCTTCTCGATATCCAGAATCATCTGCGCATTGCGCGGCACGCTCTTGAGCTTGCCCAGATGGCGGATGATCCGCGTGTCCTGCATCAGCCGTTCCAGGTGCTCGGCGCCCATCAGCACGACTTTTTCCGGATCAAAGCCAAAGAACACCTGCTCGAACGCCGGCCACTTGGCGTCCACCACACTGTGCTTGAGCCCGGCGCGGAATACCCGCAGCGATAGGGTCGACAGGTAGCGGTCATCACTGATCTTGCGCAATTGCGCCGCTGTCTTGGGCACAGGCAGATGGGCCTCCAGCTCGGCCGCCGAACCGAAACGGTTCAGACAATATTCGTGCAGCCACTTGTAATCGCGCATGCCCTCTCCTACGGATTGAAATGAAAACGGCGCCCAGGAGCGCCGTCTGTCAGAGCGATTGAAAGGCTCAGAGGTTCACTACGTTGACGAAACGTGAAGCTGCGGTTTCGTCGATACGCAGGCTGGTGAAGTCGAACAGATTGCGGTCGGCCAACTGCGACGGGATCACGTTCTGCAAACTGCGGAAGATGCTTTCGGTACGGCCCGGGGTCTTGCGCTCCCACTCCAGCAACATCTCCTTGACCACCTGGCGTTGCAGGTTTTCCTGCGA
The DNA here is from genome assembly GCF_009724245.1 of Pseudomonas spelaei. GTDB lineage: Bacteria > Pseudomonadota > Gammaproteobacteria > Pseudomonadales > Pseudomonadaceae > Aquipseudomonas > Aquipseudomonas spelaei. The sequence continues at coordinate 263,344 of NZ_WNNK01000007.1, forward strand.
GCCGCAGAGGTTGCACGGAATGATCGGGAACTGCTTGAAGTCCGAGTACGCCTGGATGTCCTTCTCGTTGCAATACGCCAACGGACGGATCACCACATTGCGCCCGTCATCGGCCCGCAGTTTGGGCGGCATGGCCTTGAGCGAGCCGTTGAAGAACATGTTGAGGAAGAAGGTTTCGACGATGTCATCACGGTGATGCCCCAAAGCCATCTTGGTCGCGCCAATCTCGTCGGCAAAGGTGTAGAGCGTGCCACGGCGCAGGCGTGAGCACAGCGAGCAGGTGGTCTTGCCCTCCGGGATCAGCTCCTTGACCACCGAATAGGTGTCTTTTTCGACGATGTGGTACTCGACCCCCAATGCCTTGAGGTAGGCCGGCAGCACATCCTCGGGAAACCCGGGCTGCTTCTGGTCCATGTTCACGGCGACGATGTCGAACTTGATGGGCGCGACCTTTTGCAGGTGCATCAGCACATCGAGCAAGGTGTAGCTGTCTTTGCCGCCGGACAGGCAGACCATGACCTTGTCGCCCTCCTCGATCATGTTGAAGTCGGCGACCGCTTCACCGGCCAGGCGACGCAGGCGTTTTTGCAGTTTGTTCTGGTTGACCGTAAGAGTGCCCATGGCGCTTGGATCCGCGAAAGGTGTGTGACGAAAAGCCGGGTATTTTACGCAAAAAACCTGCTATGAGCGACGCCATTCCAGTGTGGGAGCCGGCTTATGTGGGAGCCGGGCTTGCCCGCGATGGGATCAACTCGGTTTGTCTGAAGCACCGAGGTGTCTGCATCGCAGGCAAGCCAGCTCCCACAGTTGTCGGTATTACTCCTGACAGACCTCAGCGCGATTAAGCGCCCTGTTTACAGTGCAATTCGCTCTAAAGCCCCACAGTTTTTCCGGTCATCAGTTTCTATACTGCGACATAAGGTCGCACATATATCCAGACCTTTCAGGCCAATTGGCCCGTGGGCGCTCCACTGGGGGGCGATGGTAATAACGACAGGAGTGACTGGCATGATCCATCACGTTGTGGGGCTTTTCACCCACCCCGATCAGGAATGGCGGCAGATTCGTGGCGACAAGGAAGAAAGCATCAGCCACATGTACCTCACCCACACGCTGATTCTCGCGGCGATCCCCGCCGTATCAGCCTTTATCGGTACCACCCAGGTCGGCTGGGTCATCGGCAGTCGCGCACCGGTCATGCTGACCGTGGAGAGCGCCTTGTGGATGACCGTCATGTCGTACCTGGCGATGCTCGGTGGCGTGGCGGTCATGGGCGCCTTCGTTCACTGGATGGCCCGCACCTACGATGCCAACCCAAGCATGGCGCGCTGCGTAGCCTTTGCCACCTACACCGCGACACCGCTGTTTCTCGGTGGGTTGGCGGCGCTGTACCCGCACATGTGGCTGGGCATGGTCGTCGGCACGGCCGCCATCTGTTACACGGTGTACCTGCTGTATGTGGGGCTGCCGACCTTCATGAACATCAACCCGGACGAAGGCTTCCTGTTTTCCAGCTCGGTATTGGCCGTGGGCCTGGTGGTGCTGGTGGCGATCATGGCGTTTACCGTGATCGTCTGGGGGCTGGGCGTCGGGCCGATCTACACCAATTAGGCGACTTCACCTCGCAGGAAAAGCCACCGCAAGGTGGCTTTGTGCGTTATGCATGACCATTCGGCGCCTGACAGATTCGGATCCACCCTTGTTTGCGGCATACTGGACATCTCTGGAGATATGTACAGCATGCCCGAGCAACTCAATACCCGCGTCGAAGATTGTTTCCAACAAGCCGAATCCTTTTTCAAACGAAGTTTCAAACGCCCTCAGGTCAGCCTCAAGCTGCGAGGCCAGAAAGCCGGTGTCGCGCATTTGCACGAGAACCTGTTGCGCTTCAACCCGCAGTTGTACCGTGAAAACAGCCAACACTTCCTCAAACAGACCGTCGCCCACGAAGTGGCGCACCTGATTGCCCACCAATTGTTCGGCGAGCGCATCCAGCCCCATGGCGAGGAATGGCAACTGATCATGCGTGGGGTGTACGAACTGCCGCCTGACCGCTGCCATACCTATGAAATCCAGCGGCGGCGGATGACCCGCTATATCTACCGTTGCCCGTGTGCCGACAGCGACTTCCCGTTTTCGGCCCAGCGCCATGGGTTGGTGAGCCAGGGGCGGCGGTATTTGTGCAGGCGGTGTCGGGAGACACTGGTGTTTACCGGGGAAACCCGCGTCGAATAAGGTTTTGTAGCGTTTTTGAGGGCCTCATCGCGGGCAAGCCCGGCTCCCACACTTGATCGATGCTCATCCAGACAACTCAGTCAAATGTGGGAGCTGGCTTGCCTGCGATGGCGTCGGGCCAGGCGCTACTTAATCACCTTGGCACGCCGCAGCTCATCTATCCGCCGAGCACTGAACCCCAACTCCGCCAACACTTCATCACTGTGAGCCCCCACCGCCGCGCCAATATGCCTGGGCGCCGGCAAGCCTTGCGAGAACTTCAGCGGGCAAGCCATTTGCGCCTGGGTCGAACCATCGCCCCGAGGCACCTGGCTGACCACTTCCCGGGCTTTCAATTGGGGATGCTCAAGGGCTTCGCTCAAGCTCAACACCGGTTCGACACAGGCATCCGCTGCCGCGAACAACGCGCATAGCTCAGCAAAACTGCGCTTCTCGAACTCAATCTGCAGTTGTTGCTTGAGCGCCTTCTGCTGCTCAGGCTTGGGCGACAACCCCTGGGCGGCCAGTTCCGGGCGCCCCAGGGCCGCACACAGTTGCTGCATGAAGGCCGGCTCCAGGCTGCCCACCGATAGCCAGCGGCCATCCCGCGAGCGGTAGTAGTCATAAAAGCTGCCGCCATTGAGCACTTGATTTTCCCACTCCGGCTCCACGCCACAGGCCAGATAACCGGCACCAGCCATGGCGTTAAAACTGAAGGCGCAGTCGGTCATGCTCACGTCCAGATACTGGCCGACGCCACTCTGTTGCCGGGCGATCACCGCCGCCAACAGGCCGATCACCGCATGCAGGGAGCCACCGCCGACGTCTGCCAACTGGACGCCCAAAGGCAACGGCCCACTGTCCCGGCGCCCGGTGTAGCTGGCCACACCGGACAGGGCCAGGTAGTTGATGTCATGGCCGGCGCGGTCCTTGTAGGGACCGGTCTGGCCGTAGCCGGTGATCGACACGTAGATCAGCTTCGGATTGATCGCCTTCAAGGCCTCGTATCCCAGGCCCAACCGCTCCATGACACCGGGGCGAAACTGCTCAAGGACGATGTCGTGATCTTTCACCAGTTGCCGAACGATCTCCACGGCTTCGGCCTGCTTGAGGTCCAGGGCCAGGCTGCGCTTGTTGCGATTCAGGTAAGCGTGGCTGGCCGAGACGCCATGGTCATGGGGCGGTAGCACTCGCAGCAGGTCCATGCGGGTGGGCGATTCGATGCGCAGTACCTCAGCGCCCATGTCCGCCAACAATAACGAGGCGAATGGGCCCGGGAGCAAGGTGGAAAAATCCAGCACTTTGAGGGACGCCAAAGGACCTGACATGGGAGCTCCGATTCCGATTCGATTGCGCACAGAGTAGGCAGTGTTGGCGGTGAGCGGCAATTACATAAACTTTCAATAGCATTGACTGAGGCATAAAAAAACCCATCCGAAGATGGGTTTTTCATGACCAGTACAGCTTACTTGATGACAGGAGCCGGGCCTTCGGCTACGCCCAGGTCATCTTCTTCACGGGTGTCGGAGATACCACGACCACCGGAAGCCAGCTCGACTTGCAGCTTGTCTTCGTCCAGTTCCTTGACCCACTTGGCCACCACCAGGGTTGCCACAGCATTGCCCACCAGGTTGGTCAGGGCACGGGCTTCGGACATGAAGCGGTCAATACCCAGGATCAGCGCCAGGCCGGCAACCGGCAGGTGGCCCACGGCCGACAAGGTGGCCGCCAGTACGATGAAACCACTACCAGTCACGCCAGCAGCGCCCTTGGAGGACAGCAGCAGCACCAGCAACAGGGTGATCTGGTGGGTGATGTCCATGTGGGTGTCAGTCGCCTGGGCGATAAACACGGCCGCCATGGTCAGGTAGATCGAAGTACCGTCGAGGTTGAAGGAGTAGCCGGTCGGGATCACCAGACCCACTACCGACTTCTTCGCACCCAGGCGTTCCATCTTGATCAGCATGCGTGGCAGTGCGGATTCAGAGGAGGAAGTGCCCAGTACGATCAGCAGCTCTTCACGGATGTAGCGGATCAGTTTCAGCACGCTGAAGCCGTGAGCGCGGCAGATGGCGCCCAGCACCACGACCACGAACAGGATGCAGGTGATGTAGAAGCAGATCATCAGCTGACCGAGTTGCACCAGCGAACCCACGCCATAGGCACCGATGGTGAACGCCATGGCGCCCAAGGCACCGATTGGCGCGAGCTTCATGATCATGTTGATGATATTGAACATCACGTGGGCGAAGCGATCGATGAAGTCCAGCACCGGCTTGCCGTAGGCACCCAGGCGATGCAGGGCGAAACCGAAGATCACCGAGAACATCAGCACTTGCAGGATGTCGCCGTTGGCGAATGCGCCGACGATGGTGTTAGGGATGACGTTGAGCAGGAAGCCAACGATGCTCTGGTCAGCACCGGCAGTCACGTAGGCCGCGACTTTCGAAGCATCCAGGGTAGCCACGTCGATGTGCATGCCGGCGCCCGGTTGCACAACGTTAACCACGACCAGGCCGATCAGCAGGGCGATGGTGGAGACGATTTCGAAGTACAGCAGCGCGTAGCCGCCGGTTTTGCCAACCGATTTCATGCTCTGCATGCCAGCGATACCGCTGACTACGGTGCAGAAGATGATTGGGGCGATGACCATTTTGATCAGTTTGATGAACCCGTCACCCAGAGGCTTGAGGGCCACGCCGGTCTGCGGGTAGAAGTGACCGAGCAAGATACCGATAACGATGGCAACGATCACCTGGAAATACAGGGATTTGTACAGTGGCTGACGAGTCGTCATTGCAAAGTTCCTCAAACGTCCCGTGTGGCAAATATCCGCCATTGCCCACGACACTAGAATTGCGAACCCTCCTGCACTGGAGGGATTTGTTGTGCGAGCTGCGCAGGGCAGATCTCTCACCTGTATCGCAAACACCGTGCCACTTTGCTGAAAAACCCTGAAGGCCTTTAGACATCAGGGATTATGGTTGCCTGGACGCCGTCATGAGGGTGGAGAAAGTGGCGGACTTCCGCCAACCCAGCCAATCTCGTCCTACAATTTGGCGGATATCCGCCTTGTGGTACCCAAGGGTGATGGCTAACATCCGCCACTCAAAGGACGAGGCCCCTTCATGCGTGAACGTACCATCGCCAGTCATTACGCCCGGGCCGCCCTCGGTGGTGCACGTCGGGCCGGCTACGATTACTCGGGCGTACTGCAACAGGTAGGCATCACACCCGAGCTGCTCAGCGAACCTCGTGCCCGCATCGCGCCAGAGCAATTCACCCGGCTGCTGCAAATGCTCTGGCTGGAGCTGGATGACGAATACCTGGGGTTTGCCGAAGGTCCGAGCAAGCGCGGCACCTTCGCCATGATGTGCCACGCGCTGATCCACTGCCGTACCCTGGAGAAAGCGCTGGAGCGCGGCTTATTATTTTATAGCCTATTCCCGCAAGGTCCGCGCTGGCACCTGACGCGTGAAGGCGATATGGCCCGCCTGAGCCTGGACGACTCCCAGTTGTGGGACCCGGATCACTTCTTGAGTGAATGCCTGCTGGTGATCTGGCATCGCCTCGGCAGTTGGCTGATCGGCCAGCGCATTCGCCTGGACCAGGCGACGTTCAGCTACCCGATGCCAGCCCACAGTGGCGAGTACGATTTGCTGTTCCCCTGCCCCCAGGTGTTCGGCGCTTCCACCAGCAGCCTGGTGTTTCATAGCCGTTACTTGAGCCTGCCGCTGCTGCAGGACGAACGTACCCTCAAACTGTTCCTTGAGCGCTCCCCCGCCGACCTGCTGTCGCGTCCCGATGAGGGTGATAGCTTGAGCAGCCAGTTGCGGCGCTTACTGAGTCGCGACCGCACGCCTTGGCCGGATCTGGAAGCCGTCGCCCAACACCTGCATATCAGCCCACAAACCTTGCGCCGGCATTTGCGCGAGGAAGGCACCAGTTTTCAGGCACTCAAGGATGAGTTGCGGCGCGACATCGCGATTTTCCACCTGGGGCGAGCGGATTTGTCGCTGCAGGAAATCGCCGAACAGCTGGGGTTTTCGGAGCCGTCGGCGTTTCATCGGGCGTTCAAGAAATGGACCGGGCTGACGCCGGGGGCGTATCGGGCGCAGGAAAGTTAGAGATGTATTGCCTGGACTGGCCCCATCGCGGGCAAGCCCGGCTCCCACAGTTGACCGCATTCCAATGTGGGAGCCGGGCTTGCCCGCGATAGGGCCGGTGAATCCAACGAAAATCAAACCGCCGGAAAGTGAATCTTGAACGCCGCGCCCCCCAACGGCGAATCCCCAAGGGTCAGCCGTGCGCCGTAGCTTTCAATGATGTCTTTGACCACCGCCAAACCAATCCCCTGCCCCGGATGCTGGCGATCCAGCCGCTCACCCCTTTGCAGGATCCGCGCACGCTGGTCCGGTGGCACGCCTGGGCCATCATCTTCGATGCACAGTTCGATGCCTTCCAGGCTTTCTTGCAGGGTGACACGTACCTCGCTGAGGCACAGGCGATAAGCGTTTTCCAGCAGGTTGCCGAGTAACTCCAGCAAGGCGCCCTTCTCGATGGGCACATCGCAGGCTTCCGGCAGCACAAAGGCAACGTGGACAGCCTTGTCGCGATAGACCTTGTCCAGCGTGTCGCACAAGCTTTGCAACACCGGCTGCAAGCGCACCTGGTGACGCACCAGGCCACTTTTGCGCAGGCTGGCGCGCTGCAGTTGATAGCTGATCTGTTGGCTCATGCGTTCGATCTGCGACTGCAGTACCCAGGCCTGATCGCGGTCTTCGGGGCGCTGGGCCATGTCTTCGCTGACGCCCTGCAAGACGGCCAGCGGGGTTTTCAGGCTATGGGCCAGGTCATCCAGGGAGTCGCGGTAGCGGGTGCGTTGTTCGCGCTCGCTATGGAGCAGACGGTTGAGGGATCCGGTCAGGCGCAACAGCTCCCGAGGGTGTTCTTCACTGAGGCTTTCGCGGGTGCCACCTTCGATCTGGTCCAACTCCTGGCTCAGCCGCCGCAACGCTTGCAATCCCCAGGTCAAGCCGATCCAGAGCAACGTCAGCAACACCAGCAACGCCGCGCCAAAGCCCAGGTAGAGGTTCTCCCGCAGGCCTTCGAGGGTCAGTTGGTATTCGCGCACCGGTTGCAGGGCGACGATACTGAAGGCTGCACTTTTGCCCCCCAGCAACTTGACCTCGACGTCATAGACAAAGAATTCCTGGCCGTTGGCTTCGCGAATCCTGGCGAACTCATTACCGCGCCCGTCATAGCGCGGTTTGTAGTTGATGTTTTCTTCCTGGGTCGCCCGCGAACGCCAGACCAGATGGCCCTCACGGTCATAGATGTAACCCAGCAGGCGGCTGTCGGTGAGGTTGAAGCGTTCATCCGGCAATTGCGCCGGCATCAACAGGCGGTTGTTTTCGACACGTGCCGCAGAAATCAGGGTCGTTACGTCAGACGCCAAACGCTGCTCGATGGAGTCCTGCAAGGCCAGGCTGAAGGCGCCTTGCATCGCTGGCAGCAACGCCAGCATGAACAATACGGCCAAGGTGGTGGCCGCCAGCATCAGGCGCACACGTAACGAGCGAATCAACGGCAGCGCTCGTTAAACAGGTAACCCAGGCCACGCACGGTGTCGATCGGCTTGAAACCCGCCGGCCCTTCCAGCTTGCGACGCAGACGGCCGACCAGCACTTCGATCACATTCGGATCACGCTCGTCGTCATCGGGGTAGAGCTGTTCCATCAGGCGATCCTTGGCCACCACCTGTTGATGGTGACGCATCAAATATTCAAGGATCCGGTATTCGTAGGCGGTCAGTGCCAGTGGCTGCTCCTCGAGGGAGGCCTGCTTGCGATTAAGGTCCAGCAGCAAGGGGCCGGCGACGATGGTCGACTGGGTGAAACCGCTGGAGCGACGCAGCAGCGCGTTCATCCGCGCTTCCAGCTCTTCGAACTGGAACGGTTTGACCACATAATCGTCGGCACCCGCCGCCAGGCCTTCGACCTTGTCCTGCCAGTTGCCGCGGGCCGTCAGGATCAGGATCGGGAACGTCTTGGCCTGGGCCCGCAACTGGCGGATCAGGTCCAGCCCGCTCATGCCCGGCAGGCCCAGGTCGATGACTGCCAGGTCATGGTTGAATTGCCCGGTCTGGTACAACGCCTCCTCGGCATTGGCCACGGCTTCAACCACGTGACCGCTGTCGGTGAGTCGGGTCAGCAAGTGATGACGCAACAGCGCCTCATCTTCCACAACCAGCAATTTCATAAAGCTCTCCAAGGCAAATCAACTTTCCGGCAGGGGTACATCATAGCGGCCCTGCAGGTCTTGCTGGCGTAGTTTAGTGCCGTTAAAACGGCCGGACAGGTTCTCGTATCCTGCGTAATAGGGCGACGACGGCGTCGCCCGACCCAGAGGCTGGCCCCAGGTAGAGCGCTGACCACCGGCATCATTGAAGCTGACGTGATCAAGACCTGCACTCACACTGCTGGATTTCTTGACCCGGTTATTGTCCTGGATCACCAGGCTACCGTCAGACGCCTGGACTGCGGCACTGGCACTGAGCATGGTAACCGCCAACATCAGCTTCTTGAACGTCGTCATAGTGCTACCTCGTACGCTTTGGGCTTTGGGTACGGGCCCAGACTACGCAGGCGCCCCTGAACTCCCCCTGAACACTCTCTGAACCTGGGCTGAACCGGAGTCCCGTAGCCGCTGCCGAGGCACGAGGCTGCGATGGGTTTGGTGCGGCATTCCGACGAAGCAGCCCCCGAGGACGGCCCTGCGGACCGTATCGCAGCCTCGTGCCTCGACAGCGGCTACATTGAGTCTTCCATGGTCCCTCCTGCCCATGCAAAATACCCGGCATGAATCCCCTACCTGCCTGCTGCTCTCCACTCGACGCCCATTGGCCGCTGCCCGATCCTTTACCAGGCACGGTGCTCCTGAGCACCCGCTTTGATCCGAGCCTGCTGGTCGCCGGCGACTTCCTGCGCAGCGCTGTGCCGCCGCCCGCCAGTATCCAGCGCTCGGTGGCCAAGCGTCAGGCCGAGTTCCTGGCCGGACGGCTCTGTGCCCGCGCGGCCCTGCAACAACTTGAAGGGTTAGATTGTGTCCCGGCCATTGGCGAGGACCGTGCGCCCGTATGGCCTGAACATATCTGCGGTTCGATCACCCACAGCACCGGGCACGCGGCGGCCATCGTTGCGCATAAGGCGCAGTGGCGCGGACTGGGGATGGATCTGGAAAATGTGTTGACGCTTGAACGGGCCGAGCGGCTTGCCGGGGAGATCCTGACGCCGGATGAGTTGCAGCGCATGGCAAGTGGCCCGCGAGCTCAGGTTGCACAGTGGGTGACCCTGACCTTTTCAGCCAAGGAAAGCCTGTTCAAGGCGCTCTACCCCATCGTGCAGAAGCGCTTCTACTTTGAACATGCCGAGGTTGTGGAGTGGTCCGAGACAGGGCATGCGCGATTGCGGCTGCTGACGGATCTGTCGGATGAGTGGTGCCATGGCACGGAGCTGGAGGCGCAGTTTTCGGTACATGAGGGGCAGTTGCTGAGCCTGGTGGCTATCAGCGCCTGATCAATTGTCATCGCGGGCAAGCCCGCTCCCACAGTGGATCGAGTTGTCAGGACGCACGCCGATTAAATGTGCGGGCTTGCCCGCGATGGCAATCTCAAGTTTTCTCCTGATCCCTCGGCCAGCTCAAACTGAAACACGCGCCACCCAGGTTGTTGCTCTTGCTGATCAGCGCCCGCCCGCCATGCCAATAGATGATCCGCCGCACAATCGACAACCCCAGCCCATGCCCGCCCGAAGCGCGGGTGCGGCTGTCGTCCAGGCGCAAGAACGGGGTAAAGATGCGTTCCCAGGCATGTTCCGGCACACCCGGGCCGTCGTCTTCCACGTCGATCCGGCAACGCACCTGCCCTACCTGATAGCTGATCAACACGTGCCCTTTCGCATGGCGCATCGCATTGCTCACCAGATTTTGCAGTGCGCGGTGCAGGTAGCGCGGTTCAGCGTCGACCCAGGCGTCATCCCAATGGGCCGATGACAGGCAAATACCTCGCACCACGTTGATTTCCGGGCGCAGTGGCGCCAACTCGTCAATTACCTGATCGAGCAAAGCACTGAGGTCGACCCGCTGGTAATTCAGCGCCGGCGAACCTTGTTCCAGACGCGCATAGGTCAGCATCTCGTCCACCAGGCCATCGAGGTCCTGGATATCGCTGTCCATGCCTTCCATATACTTGCGCCGGGCCTCAGGGGTCGCGGCATCGCCGATCATCTCCAAGCCAAAACGCAGGCGCGCCACCGGTGTGCGCAGCTCGTGGGACACCGCACGCACCAATTCACGCTGAATCGCCAGCAGACGCTGCAAGTGTTCAGCCATGCCATTGAAGGCCGCCGCCAGGCGCCCCACCGAATCGGCACCGCGGGCGGGTACCCGAGCTTCCAGATTACCCTTGGCGATACGCGTGGCGGCAGATTCCAACCCGCTCAAGCGCCGCTCCAATTGCCGTACCAGCAGGTAGACGATCAAGCCGATCAAGGACAGGCCAATCAGCGCGATCAGGATCAGCCATTGCGCCGGATAAGGATTCATCTGGTACAACGGGCCGATTTCCAGAACCCACGGGGTACCGACCATACCGGCAAACACCCGGATCGAATCACCGCCCTTGCCCAGCGCCATCACGGTGTCACCCTCCGCCACGCGGCGGCGCTGGTCATCGTCCATGTCGGCCTGGTCGAGGCTCACCAGATGCATTTCGAAGCCAAAACCCTTGGCCTCTTTCAGATCCGCCAGCCGTTGCGGCTGCTCGGCGACCGGAAAGCGCACCAACTCATCGGCGAGCAGATAAATAGTCGCCCGGGCCAGTTGCTCACTGATCTGCTGCACTTCCCCTGTCAGCAACAACTGCTCGGTTTCACTGACCAACCGCAACACCTTGGCGGCATGGGGACCGGTTTGCTCCACCAGGACCTGGCCACGTTGCAGGCGATTGCGCTGGGTGAGGTCGAGATGCGCATCGGCCACTGCCTGCAACTCCAGGGGAATGCCCAGCAAACGCTCCCACACCGCCAAAGCGCGGCGCCGTTCGATGGCACTCATCGATTGCAGGTTGTCACCCATCAACGCGAAAGTGCCGTGGGCCAGGCGTTCGCGGTACTGACCGCCACGCACCTCATTGAGCAAGTGCAGGGCCAGCACGCCGAGCAGGGCAACCAGGATCAGCGCCGCGCACATGCCGCCATAGATGCGCAGGAAAATCGAATTCACAGCGGCATATCGGCGGCAGCTTCGGGGACGAACAGGTAGCCTTTGCTGCGAATGGTCTTGATCAGGCGCGGGTGGATCGGGTCATCGCCGATTTTCGGACGGATCCGCGAGATGCGCACATCGATAGAGCGATCCTGGCCGTCGTAGCCGATGCCACGCAGGGCCGTGAAGATTTCTTCCCGAGACAGGATGCGCCCGGCATTGGCCACCAACAGCCATAGCAGGTCGAACTCGGCGCTGGTCAGTTCGATGCCGCCGCCGTGCAGCCAGGCTTCGCGCAGGGCGTTGTCCACTACCAACGGGCCGAATTGCAGGCGCCGCTGTTTCTCGGGGGCCACGGGCTCAACACTTTCGCTGCGCCGCAACAGGGCCTGAATCCGGGCCAGCAGCAAGCGCGGGCGCACCGGTTTACAGACGTAGTCATCAGCGCCCATGTCCAGACCCAGCACCTGGTCCATGTCATCGGTGCGCGCGGTCAACATCAGGATCACCCCGTCGTAGCGCTCGCGCACTTTACGGCAGATGCTCAGGCCGTCTTCCCCCGGCAGCATCAGGTCGAGGATCACCAGGTCCGGTTGTTCGGCGATGATCCGCGCCACCGCCAGGGCGCCGTTGCCTTCCACCGAGACCCGCAGGCCGTTGCCCTCCAGGTAATCACGGGTCAACTCAGCCAGACGCTGGTCATCCTCGACAATCAATACCTGCCAGGCTTCATGCTCCACGGGTGGTCCTCGTTTTTATAAGCGATTTGTCAGGACTGCGCAGGTTCAAATGTGGGAGCGGGCTTGCCCGCGATAGCAGTGTGTCAGGCAACCTATCTACTACTGATCCACCGTCATCGCGGGCAAGCCCGCTCCCACATTTTGATCTTCGCCAGCCGTACCTAATTTGTCATGCATAAAGGGCATAACAGTGTAGGAATAAAGGCCGATTGTAGCCATGGCCTGACCCTGCAACACAAGCCAGGAAATGCATTCGGTGATCGCGTTTTTTTGTGGTAGGGTTCGCGCCCGCAAAAATCCACCCAGGAGATTTCAGCCTGGAATATTCGGTGACAAACGGTACAGTCCAGCAGTACTGCGGCCTACGCGCCTATTCCACGTTTCATACACATTTTACCCACAGCGTTATCCACAGGTAGTCCGTTGCTAAGCCCCCCAAAACGCATTATCTTGTACCTCGTCGCCAAAAAAACCCTACATGTAGGGTTTTGAGCGAAAAAACCAAACACATATCAGCCAAGAAACTCAAGCGCTTTCTTGCTCCTGTTTGGTGGAACTAAAGGCTTTTTCAGTAGACCAAACCGCGCACGCGGATGGCAGCCGCTTTCCAGCCCACAACGGGGAAAACGGTACGGGTGTTGCAGAGCCGTAATAGAAAGAGGCCTGTCACCCCATCAGGAATACGGCGTTGAAGCCCCTGGCTTCAAGGCTTTGACTTCGGCATGGAAGCGGCGCGATCAGCTGCCTTCCTACTGTCCCGAAGTGGTTATGCCCGGTTTCACCGGTTGTAGTGCTTCAGGACGGAACGGTGGGCACCGTGATGGTGCCCAAATAAATACAGAGAATGTGGAGACAACCCCCCATGCAAACCGACACAACTCGCGAGAACCCGCAAGGCTCCGTGCCGCAGGGCGCTGATTCGAATATGGATCTGTCCGCTACCGCGCCCGGCCAATTGCGTGTGATCAAGCGTAACGGCACTGTCGTTCCTTACACCGATGACAAAATCACCGTCGCCATCACCAAAGCGTTTCTTGCAGTTGAAGGCGGCACCGCAGCTGCTTCGTCGCGCATCCACGACACTGTTGCCCGCCTGACTGAACAAGTCACCGCGACCTTCAAGCGTCGCATGCCATCGGGCGGCACCATCCACATCGAAGAAATCCAGGACCAGGTCGAACTGGCCCTGATGCGTGCCGGCGAGCAGAAAGTAGCCCGCGACTACGTGATCTACCGTGACGCCCGCTCCAAGGAACGTGCCGTACGTGCACCGTCCGAAGAAACCGTGCAGGCTCACCCGTCGATCCGCATCACCCTGGCTGACGGTTCTTTCGCGCCGCTGGACATGGGCCGCCTGAACACCATCGTCACCGAAGCCTGCGAAGGCCTGGAAGAAGTCGACGGCGACCTGATCCAGCGTGAAACCCTGAAGAACCTGTACGACGGCGTGGCCCTGACCGACGTCAATACCGCCCTGGTGATGACCGCCCGTACCCTGGTTGAGCGTGAGCCGAACTACTCGTTCGTCACCGCCCGCCTGTTGATGGACACCCTGCGTGCCGAAGGCCTGGGCTTCCTGAAAGTTGCCGAAAGCGCTACCCACCACGAGATGGTTGACCTGTACGCCAAGGCGCTGCCGGCCTACATCGCCAAGGGTATCGAATTCGAATTGCTGAACCCGATCCTGGCCACCTTCGACCTGGAAAAACTCGGCAAGGCGATCAACCACGAGCGTGACCAGCAGTTCACTTACCTGGGCCTGCAAACCCTGTACGACCGTTACTTCATCCACAAGGACGGTATCCGCTTCGAACTGCCGCAGATCTTCTTCATGCGCGTGGCCATGGGCCTGGCGATCGAAGAGAAGCACAAAGAAGACCGTGCCATCGAGTTCTACAACCTGCTGTCGTCCTTCGACTACATGTCGTCGACCCCAACGCTGTTCAACGCCGGCACCCTGCGTCCACAGCTGTCGAGCTGCTACCTGACCACCGTGCCGGATGACCTGTCGGGCATCTACCACGCGATCCACGACAACGCCATGTTGTCCAAATTCGCTGGCGGCCTGGGCAACGACTGGACGCCGGTGCGTGCACTGGGTTCGTACATCAAGGGCACCAACGGCAAGTCCCAGGGCGTCGTACCGTTCCTGAAAGTCGTGAACGACACCGCCGTAGCGGTCAACCAGGGTGGCAAGCGCAAAGGCGCTGTGTGTGCCTACCTGGAAACCTGGCACATGGACATTGAAGAGTTCATCGAGCTGCGCAAGAACACCGGTGATGACCGTCGTCGTACCCACGACATGAACACCGCCAACTGGATCCCTGACCTGTTCATGAAGCGCGTCTTCGATGACGGCCCGTGGACCCTGTTCTCGCCGTCGGAAGTACCGGATCTGCACGACCTGACCGGCAAGGCCTTCGAAGAGCGTTACGAGTACTACGAAGCCCTGTCCCAGTACCCAGGCAAGATCAAGCTGTTCAAGACCATCCAGGCCAAAGACCTGTGGCGCAAAATGCTGTCCATGCTGTTCGAAACCGGCCACCCTTGGCTGACTTTCAAAGACCCATGCAACCTGCGCAGCCCGCAGCAGCACGTGGGCGTGGTCCACAGCTCGAACCTGTGCACCGAGATCACCTTGAACACCAACAAGGACGAGATCGCCGTTTGCAACCTGGGCTCGATCAACCTGCCGAACCACATCACAGACGGCAAGCTGGACACCGCCAAGCTGCAACGCACCGTGAACACCGCCGTTCGCATGCTCGATAACGTTATCGACATCAACTACTACTCGGTACCGCAGGCGCAGAACTCCAACTTCAAGCACCGTCCAGTTGGCCTGGGCATCATGGGCTTCCAGGACGCGCTGTACCTGCAGCACATTCCTTACGGTTCGGACGCTGCAGTCGAGTTCGCCGACAAATCCATGGAAGCGGTCAGCTACTACGCGATCCAGGCTTCCTGCGACCTGGCCGACGAGCGCGGCGCCTACGAGACGTTCCAGGGTTCCCTGTGGTCCAAAGGCATCCTGCCGCTGGATTCGCAACAGATCCTGATCGAGCAACGTGGCCAGAAGTACATCGACGTTGACCTGAACGAATCCCTGGACTGGGCGCCGGTACGTGCCCGTGTGCAGAAAGGCATTCGTAACTCCAACATCATGGCCATCGCACCGACCGCCACCATCGCCAACATCACGGGCGTGTCGCAGTCGATCGAACCGACCTACCAGAACCTGTATGTGAAATCGAACCTGTCGGGCGAATTCACCGTGATCAACCCGTACCTGGTTCGCGACCTCAAAGCCCGCGGCCTGTGGGACTCGGTCATGATCAACGACCTGAAGTACTACGACGGTTCGGTGCAGCAGATCGAGCGCATCCCGCAAGAACTCAAAGAGCTCTACGCGACCGCTTTCGAAGTGGATACCAAGTGGATCGTTGACGCCGCCAGCCGCCGCCAGAAGTGGATCGACCAGGCTCAGTCGCTGAACCTGTACATCGCCGGCGCTTCGGGCAAGAAGCTGGACGTGACCTACCGCATGGCCTGGTACCGTGGCCTGAAAACCACTTACTACCTCCGTGCCCTGGCCGCCACCAGCACCGAGAAGTCGACCATCAACACCGGTAAGCTGAACGCGGTTTCCAGCGGCGGCAACCACGGTGATGATTCGGTCCTGGCTGCTCCTGCCGGCCCGGCACCCGTGCCAAAGGCGTGTGCGATTGATGAGCCGGATTGCGAAGCTTGCCAATAAGCTGAGCCGGTCCCGGGCATGAGTGCCCGGGATTGAAAGAGCCCCCGATAGTCCCGGCTATCGGGGGTTTTCTTTTGCCTTAAGTGCCAAACAATACCGTCGCCGTGCCCGATTGAGGCGCACCACCTCGCCGCCCCCACAACTCAATCCGACCATCGAAAACGGCCATCGAGTGACCGTTGTACTCCACGGTCCCCACCTTACTTCGCCGTAAATCAGCGTCCGTAGCGGCCCGCATATTGTTTTTCAGGCCCAAGCGATACAAACCTTCCCGGCTATGTTCTCCATCATTGAGCGTTTTCATTGCGTCATAAAAGCCAAGGTTCCTGTAACCGTCATTTCCTTCCTTTTGCGCACGTTTGACGCTCGCGGCATACATGAAATTGGCATCCGTTATCATGGACGGATCATCACCCTGGAATCGCGCGTATTCTGCCGCCTGTTTCAATTCTGCTTTGGATACATGGACCGCGCCCCCATCCCGCATCACCACGTCCCAGCCATCACCTGCTTCCTTTACACTTTTAAAGACATCAGTAGGTTTCTGACCGAACTGCTGCATAGCAGCCTTGATTGCTGAAACAGTGACGCAATTTCCGGCTGGGCCCTGGCTGAAGCCACTCCAGATGTTTTTCGGTTTTTGCCCTGGATTGCTGTTATCCACTTTGTAATTGTAATGATTGGCCCCCTCAGTAAGCGGCAG
>NZ_WNNK01000080.1 GCF_009724245.1 Pseudomonas spelaei
GCCCATTGGCATCAAGCTGAATATCCCCACCACTGGCCGCCAACGTCCCGTCCAGCTTCACACCCACACCAGCTTCAGTGCCCACCAGCTTGATCGCGCCGGCGTACATCCCGCCCAACGCCGACGAGTCAATCGCCAGCTCCGGCTTGGCGCTGCCGTCATCGGCACGCGCGGTGGCATTCAGGGTCTGGGCGTTGACGTCGTTACGACCGGCAATCACGGTCAAATTGCGCGCATTGATCTGCGCGTTGATCTTGGCTGAGCGGGTGATGATTTCGAAGCGATCGACGTTGTTGGCGTTCAGGCCCTGGCCGTCAATGGTCACGGCGCCGCCATCAACCTGGTAACGGTCCAGGCGGCCGTTATCGAGGATGGGTTTGCCGGTGGTCAGGGTGACGTTGGGGGTGTTGATGAAGCCGCAACCGTTGCAGCTGATGCCGTAGGGGTTGGCGACGATGACCTTGGCCGACTGGCCCGCCACTTCGGTGTAGCCGCGCAACTGGCTGGGGCTGCCGCCGTTGACTTCGTTGAGGATGAT
>NZ_WNNK01000081.1 GCF_009724245.1 Pseudomonas spelaei
TTCGTCACTGACGTTTACGATGACCTATGAGTAGCCTGGAGCTAGGGTGAGGGGGAGGCGCCGAAATCAAAGTCTCGGCGAAAGTCTAGACTCGCAACGCTGTCGAATACGCCCCCCATTTCTCGATCAAACCCTCTAATGACGTGCTTGCGTTGGCTTTCAATTTCATTGCCTCGCAATTATCCTTTTACGGGTTGGCCCGGGCAGTTGTCCACTCACAATGAAAAAGGCCACCCGAAGGTGGCCGTCACACTATGAAGCGATAAGCTGCCTTGCCAGTGCCATCTCAACCGAGTCCCCATCCTGGTTCAGCGAGTCGAGACCAGACTCTGGAACGTCTCCCGACGTGCTTTGAGCCACGGCAATTTTTTTGGCCATCAACTGCAGGCAGGTAATCTGCGAGCTGCCTGCATAGCCAAAGAAGATCACCCGCACCGGATGCTTCTGCCCAATCCTCCATGACCGTCTGGCTGCCTGTTGTAGCGTATACACGTTGTAGCCGGTCTGTAAGAACACAATGGTT
>NZ_WNNK01000082.1 GCF_009724245.1 Pseudomonas spelaei
ATCGTCACTGACGTTTACGATGACCTATGAGTAGCCTAGAGCTAGGGTGAGGCGCCGAAATCAAAGTCTTGGCGAAAGTCTAGACTTGCAACGCTGTCGAATACGCCCCCCATTTCTCGATCAAACCCTCTAATGACGTGCTTGCGTTGGCTTTCAATTTCATTGCCCCGCAACTATTCTTTTCCGGGTTGGCCCGGGCAGTTGTCCACTCACAATGAAAAAGGCCACCCGAAGGTGGCCGTCACACTATGAAGCGATAAGCTGCCTTGCCAGTGCCATCTCAACCGAGTCCCCATCCTGGTTCAACGCGTCAAGGCCAGACTCTGGAACATCTCCCGACGTGCTTTGAGCCACGGCAATTTTTTTGGCCATCAACTGCAGGCAGGTAATCTGCGAGCTGCCTACATAGCCAAAGAAGATCACCCGCACCGGATGCTTCTGCCCAATCCTCCATGACCGTCTGGCTGCCTGTTGTAGCGTATACACGTTGTAGCCGGTCTGTAAGAACACAATGGTC
>NZ_WNNK01000083.1 GCF_009724245.1 Pseudomonas spelaei
GCCCCATAACTCGGCATTTGAAGCCCGGCAAGGATCGTTGGTGCGGATTCGCTCCGACAGATGCAGGATTGTTTTTTATAGCTCGCTGCCTGCTATATTCAGTGACTCAAACATCGCTGCATTTGGCAGGAGAGTCGCTATGTCTGGCTGTGATAAACATTTGAACCATGATCACGAACACAAGGCAGGTTGTGGGCATACCGCAATAAAACATGATGACCATGTGGACTACGTTCATGACGGTCATTTGCATCATGTTCATGGCGATCATGTTGATGAACATGTGTTATCGGTTAGTCAGGTCAACCCTGCCGACTGCACCCCCAAACACACTTGCGGCGCTCATGCTCCTGAGCACAAGCACGGCCCGGACTGCGGCCATGAGGCTATTCCTCATGGCGACCATGTTGATTATCTGGTGGATGGCCATTTACATCATCCCCATGGGGATCATTGTGACGATCACGGGCCAGTTGAAATCGTTAAATAAACCACAACTGTTCTACAC
>NZ_WNNK01000084.1 GCF_009724245.1 Pseudomonas spelaei
CGGCGGCCTGAAAGCCGACCTGAGTGGTAGAAGCAAAGGCAAGGGCCAGAGCGAAAGCAGATTTGCTTTTCTGTGGGAGCTGGCTTGCCTGCGATGCAGGCAACTCGGTCTTTCAGGAACACCGAGGTGATGCCATCGCAGCATAGGTATCTACACAATTTTTGTAGCCGCTGTCGAGGCACGAGGCTGCGATGCGGTCCGCAGGACCGCCCTAGGGGCCGCTACGCAGCCCATCGCAGCCTCGTACCTCGGCAGCGGCTACAGGGTTTTCGCAGGACTCAAAAGATGTGTAGATACCCATGGCCATCGCAGGCAAGCCATCTCCCACAGTAGACCGCGCCCGCTTTTGATCTTGCCTTTGCTTCACACCACTCAAGCCGGCCGGTAGGCCGCTGTGCTCTTGATCTGCTTTTGACCTTGATCTTAGGCGCCCCGTTAAACCACGCTGGCTGAACGCAGG
>NZ_WNNK01000085.1 GCF_009724245.1 Pseudomonas spelaei
TCGCAGCTTGCGCAGTTCATCCACCGGGGTCGGTGGCAGGATGCCGTTGAGTTCCCCGTCCGCGGTCACCAGGTTGTTGGTGTAGGTGGCTTCGAAGTAATGACTGCCATCGACATAGGTGCCCTCATATTCCATCCACATCCGTTGCAACCGCTGGATAAACGGCCAGCGGCTGAGGGTGGTGCGTTCCGTGCCGTTGAGGCGGGAGAGGTCCAGCACCGGGCTATCACCAATGCCTTCGATGGTCGGGATCGGCAAGGTGGTCAGGGCCAGCAACCGCAGCGTAAGGATGTCGGACGGCGTTTCCCGTGTGCCACGGATCAGGAAGTACTGCACCGTGATGTCGCGGCCCGCCGGATGAATATTGGCCCCGACCACGGCGGCCGGTACATCGAACTCCAGGGTCTGGTGGCTGTTGCCGTCCTTGGTCTCGCAATAAGTGCCGAT
>NZ_WNNK01000086.1 GCF_009724245.1 Pseudomonas spelaei
GTCGGCACTTATTGCGAGACCAAGGACGGCAACAGCCACCAGACCCTGGAGTTCGATGTGCCGGCCGCCGTGGTCGGGGCCAATATTCATCCGGTGGGCCGCGACATCACGGTGCAGTACTTCCTGATCCGTGGCACACGGGAAACCCCATCCGACATCCTTACGCTGCGGTTGCTGGCCCTGACCACCTTGCCGATCCCGACCATCGAAGGCATTGGTGACAGCCCGGTGCTGGACCTCTCCCGCCTCAACGGCACGGAACGCACCACCCTCAGCCGCTGGCCGTTTATCCAGCGGTTGCAACGGATGTGGATGGAATATGAGGGCACCTATGCCGATGGCAGTCATTACTTCGAAGCCACCTACACCAACAACCTGGTGACCGCGGACGGGGAACTCAACGGCATCCTGCCACCGGCCCCGGTGGATGAACTGCGCAAGCTGCGG
>NZ_WNNK01000087.1 GCF_009724245.1 Pseudomonas spelaei
TTGAACCTCACCGTCTGGTCCTCGGACGGAATGGTATTGCCATTGCGCAACACCGTGTAGCGCAGCACCACCGTGCTGTTCACACAACGCGCCAAAATCGTATTGTTGAGGTTGAACACCACCGTACCGCCATCCAGGCCATTCAACGGGACCGTGTGTGTGGTGCAATCCTGGAAGATGATTTCCAGGAAGATCCGGTCGGTGCTGTTCATGCCGGTGTATCGCACCGTCACTCGCATGTTGTTTTCAATCGACAGCGGTTCCACCGTCACACTCGGCCCGGTACCCGAGGCACCGCCGATAAACGGGTGTGGCAGGACGCCAGGCAATGCTTGCACCAGGTGCTCGCGCACCCGAAACAGCAGCGCGGTGGATTTGTCGGAACCACGGTCAAAGCTGACCCAGAAACGGATGGTCAGCCGCGAGCCATC
>NZ_WNNK01000088.1 GCF_009724245.1 Pseudomonas spelaei
GCTAAACCGGCGTCCTGCCGGTTTACCCACGGACCAATGCCTGCGTTCGGCCAGCGTGGTTTTACGGGGCGCCTAAGATCAAAGTCAAAAGCAGATCAAGAACACAGCGGCCTACCGGCCGGCTTGAGTGGTGTGAAGCAAAGGCAAGATCTAGAGCGAAAGCAGAGCTGCTTTTCTGTGGGAGCTGGCTTGCCTGCGATGGCATCACCTCGGTCTTTCAGGAACACTGAGGTGATGTCATCGCAGCATAGGTATCTACACATTTTTGAATCCTGCAAAAACCTGTAGCCCTGCTTTCGCTCTGGCCCTTGCTGGGCCTTGCTTTTGCTTCTACCACTCAGGTCGGCTTTCAGGCCGCCGTGCTTTTGACTTTGATCTTAGGCGCCCCGTAAAACCACGATGGCCGAACGTAGGTATTACGCAGTGGGT
>NZ_WNNK01000089.1 GCF_009724245.1 Pseudomonas spelaei
TTACTGTATACATATACAGTATTTTTGCCTGAGCGATTAAGCGCCAACGATCGATTCTAGGTCGATGCTTTTTAAGCAAAGGCGGAATGAGTTTTCTTAAATTTGAGATAAGGAGTTGGACATGGGAAAAAATATTAAAGTGACCAGTGGGCAGCCAATGGGGCCTTCGAGTTCTGGACCCGGCACAATCACGATCGGAGGTCGATCAACGCCTAGTCGTTCCGGCTGGGGCCCTGATTTTTCAGTTAGCTATGCGCGGGATGGAATCCCAAAAGGGCATGGGGGAAATGGAGCAGGCAATGTCAATGTGATGATGAGTGAGATGATTGAAGAGGCACTCTTATCCGGACAAGGGTGGCCAAGTATTGATGTCTACAGAGATCTTGGTATCGATGCATGGAATCTTCTGCCTCTTCAAATAGAAG
>NZ_WNNK01000008.1 GCF_009724245.1 Pseudomonas spelaei
CAAAGTGACCCGCCGTAAGGGCGGAACCCTAAGCGGCCGTTACCGCAGCAACGGATATGCCCCCCAACCCAACCGAGCCTGAACCAACGTGTCTTCTACAGATTCTTGACACTATTGAGGCTCATCAACCCCGCCAACGGAAAATCCCCCTCCAGCTCCGCCAAACTCGCAGTGCTCATCGGCTGCGGCTGACGCAAATGACCATGCTGCATAAAGCTGATCAAACTCCCCACCAGCGGCTGATGACTGACCAATAGCACCGTGTCATCAGTCTCAAGGTGACCCAACACCTCCAGTGGACTGCTCTCAGGCGTCAACCAGGCCACCGTGCGAATCTGCGGCTCAAACCCCAACGCCTCACGCACCAACTGCGCCGTCTGCTGCGCCCGCACATAAGGGCTGGCGATAATTGCCTTGATCGGCTGGCCAATCAGATGAGCCGCACTGCGCAGCACTTCTGCACGACCATGCTCGGTAAGGTTGCGCTCAGCATCCGTGCGGGCATGCCCTTCGGCTTCGCCGTGACGCAACACCCACACCTTCATAGCTTGGGTTCCTCATCACGCACCGGATGCGGCGCCGGTGGCACGCTGTGGGCGGCTTCGCCTTCCGGCGCGCGCGGGGTTGGCCAGTCGGCGAACGGCCAGGGTTTTTGCTCACTGTGGAAGCTACCAAAACGGCCGATCTGCGCGAGGAACTGGCTGAGGCTGTCACCGAAGTTCATCAGGCCAAGGTTCGGCGCACCGTAAACCAGACGGTAAATCAGTTGCACCACCACCAGAGCCCCCAGGAGAAACTGCGCCACTTGCCACACCAGGGCAAACACCAGCATCCACAGGACACGCAAAACAATGGACTCATACTTGGGTGCTGCTTTCGGATCGTTCATCAGGCGTTCCTCAGTTGAAACCACTGGTGGAAATAAAGTCGACATCGGTTTTCGGCTCGGCACGCATCAGCAACTCGATCACCTGATTCAAGGTGCGCCCTTCAAACAGGATCGCGTGCAAGCCGGCGACCAGCGGCATATAGACCCCGACTTCCTGAGCCTTGGCCTTCAGCACTTTCAGGGTGTTGACCCCTTCGGCCACTTCCCCCAGGCGCGTCACGGCGTCTTCCAGGCTCAGGCCCTGGCCCAAGGCGAAGCCGACCTGATAGTTACGGCTTTTCGGTGATGAACACGTGACGATCAGGTCTCCGACCCCGGCCAAGCCCAGGAAGGTCATTGGGTTAGCACCTTGATTGACCGCAAACCGGGTCATTTCCGCCAGCGCGCGAGTGATCAGCATGCTCTTGGTGTTCTCCCCCATGCCCAGGGCCACAGCCATGCCGGCGATGATCGCGTAAACGTTTTTCAGCGCCCCGCCCAGCTCCACACCGAAGCGGTCGGCACTGGCATAGACCCGGAAAGTACGGCCATGCAGCACTTCCTGAACCCGTTCACAGAGCGCCTCGTCCTCGCTGGCCACCACCGTGGCGGTCAAGGCATGCTCCGCCACTTCCCGCGCCAGGTTAGGCCCGGACAGCACGCCGATACGGGCCTGGGGGGCGATTTCTGCAAGGATTTCGCTCATCAGCTTGAAGGTGTGGGCCTCGATGCCCTTGGTCAGGCTGACCAGTTGCTTGCCGGCCAGACGCTCGGCGTGAGGCGCCAGCACCGAACGCAGGGCGCTGGACGGCAGGGCAACGAAGCACAGGTCGCAGGCCGTCAAGGTCGCCAACAGGTCGGTGACAGGCTCGACCGCCGGGTGAATCTTGATGCCTTTAAGGTAACGAGGGTTTTCACGATTGACCCGAATGGCCTCGGCCTGTTCGGGATCACGCATCCACTGGAGTACCCGGTGGCCGTTTTCAGCCAGCAGATTAGCCACGGCGGTACCAAAACTTCCGCCTCCCAGGACCGCAATAGGGCGCTGTTCAGTCATATGCAATCCGTTAATCCATACCAGTGGCGATGGCGGCATTATACGGGGCGACCCGCCTGCGGCCAGCCCCCGCGTAAATTCCTGCGTTTGTCGGAAAGTGGCGTGTTTGCATGAGGTAATTGCAAGGACCCCGACTGGCAAAAGCCCCCGCCTCAGTTAACATGGGCGGCTATTCGATATTATCAAGGCCGTGCCGTGTATTTGGGCCCTCCTCCTCGTTCATACCTCGTTCTGGCGCTGTTGTTCAGCGGGCCATTGCTGGCCGATGATCTGTTCCTCGACAGCCAGCCGCTGCCGCAGGTGTTGACCGCGACCCGACTCAAGCAGTCAGCCGCAGCGGTGCCCGGCAGCATGACGGTGATCGACAGCGAACTGATCAAGGCCAGCGGCGCGCGGGATATCGCTGAATTGCTGCGGCTGGTACCCGGGATGATGGTCGGTTACACCTCCGGCAACCAGGCGGCGGTCAACTACCACGGTACCAACGCCAGTGACGCGCGGCGCATGCAGGTGCTGATCGACGGCCGCTCGGTGTACCGTGCCGGCCTGGCCACCGTGGACTGGAGCGACATCCCGGTAGCCATGGAAGACATTGAGCGCATCGAGGTATTCCGGGGGCCCAACACCGTCAGCTACGGCGCCAACGCGCTGATGGCGGTGGTCAACATCCTCACCCGCTCGCCAGCCAACAGCCAAGGCACACGGATGAAGGTCACCCGGGGTGAACGGGGAATCAATGACTACTACGCCAGCCAGGGCATGGGCTGGGAAACCGGCAACCTGCGGCTGTCGGTTTCCGGGCAGCAGGATGATGGTTTTGACACTAATGAGCTCGGCGCCGACCGGCGCGACAGCCGACGTCTGAACCGCTTCAGCCTTGCAGTCAGCCAAACCCTGAACCAGCAACAGAGCATCGACTGGCAATTCAATGCCAAGGAAGGGAGCAACCAGCGCCCTTACACCTACAAGCCGGTATTCGACGGGATTACCGAAGGCGGCACCAATTCCGACGTCACCGCCAAGGACTATGCCGGCTCGCTGCGCTGGAACTTCGACTTCAGTCCCGAACACAGCCTTTATATCCAAGGCTCGGCCCAGCAGTGGGATCGCCGGCAGATCTGGAAAGCCTGCGACGCCAAGGTCTCGTTCAGCCCGGAACTGACCCAACTCTGGCAACTCAATTCAAACTACGCCGAGAAACTGGCGCGGCACATGGATAACTACACCAGCGCACCGCCGGGAAGCGCTGCCGAACAGGCCCTGGCAAACCAGGTGCTGGACCAATGGAGAAACGGTGGCGGTAAAGACAGCGTCTGCGGCAACATCGACCAAAGCACCCGGGAAAGCCGCTACGACCTGGAACTGCAAGACACCCTCAGCCTGACCGACAGCCTGCGCCTGGTCAGCGGCATGAATTACCGCTATGACCGCGCCGACTCCGACACCTACTTCAACGGCACCCTGGACGACAACACCTGGCGCCTGTTCGGCCACCTGGAATGGCGGGCCAGCGAGCACTGGCTGCTGCAGGGTGGTGCGATGTTCGAGGACACGCGACTGAGCGGCAACTCCCTGACGCCCAGGGTTGCCGTCAACTACCTGATCAACCCGCGCCACGGCCTGCGGGCGGTGTATTCCGAAGCCATCCGCTCGCCGGACATGTTCGAGAACAACGTCAACTGGAGCTACCGGGTTACCAATCTCAGCTCGCCGGCCTACGGACAGAATTCTGGCCAATACTTCGTCAAGACCCGCGGCCCGGGCAATCTCGACAAGGAGCTGATGCGCTCGCGAGAATTGGGCTACAACGGCTTTTTTGCCGACATCGGGCTGAACGTCGACGTGAAACTGTTCTATGACGAAATCACCGACATGATCAGCGAGCCACTGCGCAACAACCAGTACATCGCCAGCAACGCCAACAGCTCACGCTTTACCGGCACCGAAACCCAGCTCGACTGGCGCGTAAACGCCGCAGACCGACTGCGCCTGACCTATGCGTATGTCGATGCCAGCGCCACCAACCCTCTCGACCAACAGCAAACCGCCCGCAACAGTGGCTCCGCCGGCTGGCTGCGCGAGTGGGGTCAAGGCTGGTCCAGTGCGCTGTTCTATTATGGCGACGATGCCCTCAACCAATATCGCTTCGAACGGGTCGATATGCGGGTGGCCAAGCGCATTGCCTTGGGCAAAGCCAACCTGGAGCTGGCCGGCATGTTGCAGCAACGGCTCGATAACCAGCCCACCACCTGGGCCGACAACAACTACGACCAGCGCCACGTGCTCTACTTCAGTGCGGAGTTAGAGTTCTAGATGAGCCGCCCTTCGTCACGGATGACCCACCTCTTTACCGCCTGCGTCTGGCGACGCTGCCTGTTGCTCGCCAGCCTGCTGTTCGCCACACCGACCTGGGCGGCCGAGATTCTGCTGACCGCCGCCGAGGATGGTCCCGGCGTACAGGCTTTCGTCCAGGCCCTGGGCCAGCAACGCCCGGAAGACCGCGTCACGTTCACACCGCTCAGTGACCTTCCCGCGCCAGGTCACTTGCCGAGCGCTACTCGCCTGATCCTGCTGGACCTGAAAAGCCTCGACTGGCGCTTGCAGGACAATCAGGGCCCGCCGACCCTGGTGCTGCGCATCAGCCGCCTGCAAGCCCGCCAACATTTGGGGCATGGCGTGCCACCAAGGATCAGCCTGTTGTGGAGCGACCCGCCGCTGGAGCGTCAGCTACGCCTGATCGCCGATATCCTGCCCCAGGCGCGGCGCATCGGTGTCCTATACGGCATCGAGAGTGACTTTCTGCTCCACGAACTACGCCAGCACGCCACGTCCATGGGCCTGGAAATCGTCTCCCAACCCTGGGACAACATTAATGACAGCCGCCCGCTGCAAACCCTGTTCAAGAACAGCGATGTGCTGTTGGGACTGGACGACCCCCAGTTGTATAACCCGAAAACCGCAAAAAACCTGCTGCTGAGCAGTTACGCCAGACAGTTGCCGTTGATCGGGCCCAACGCAGGCTTCGTCAAGGCCGGCAGCCTGGCCAGCACCTACAGCGATCAAAGCGATTGGCTGGCCGTACTCGACCGCCTGCTGGATCACTCACCGTCCAGCTGGCCACGCTCGCTGTACCCGGAACACTTCAAAGTCGTAGGCAATCCACAAGTCGCACGCTCACTGGGGATCGAACAGGTGGATGAAGCCGCTGTTGCAGTCCGATTGACCGAAGGAGAAAAACGTCCATGACCTTCCGTCGCCGTTGGGACATTAGTACCCGAACCCAGATCATCACCCTGGGCCCAGCCTTGTTACTGACGCTGCTGCTGATCAGTTTCTTCACCTTCGTACGGATTCAGGACCTGCGCCAGGAACTCGACCACACCGGCCAACTGATCGCCAACCAACTGGCCCCGGCCACCGAGTACGGCGTGATCTCCGGCAACAACGACGTACTGGAAAGCCTGTTGCGGGCCACCCTGGCCACGCCCCATGTGCGCTTCCTGGAAATCCAGGACAGCACCGAAAACATTCTGGTCTACGTCGAGCAACCCTCGGAAAAACACGACCGCTCGCTGTCGGTGAAAGTGTTCCAGGCGCCGATACGCTTGCAGCATATCCAGTTGGGTAATGACTTCTTCCAGGACAGCAGCGCGCAGCCCAAGGCACCTCGGGCGGACTACCTGGGCCGGGTCATCGTCGGTATGTCAAACGATGCCTTCAGCCAGCGCCAGCAGGAAATTCTGTTCAAGGCCGGAATCCTCGCGTTGTTTGCCCTGCTCTTTACCTTTTTGCTGGCACGGCGCCTGGCCGCCAGCCTGTCGCAACCGATCAGCGCCATGGGCCATGCGGTCAAGGCCATCCAACAGGGTGACTATAAAACGCCACTACCGATCGTCGATGACTCGGAACTGGGCGACCTCTCCCGCCACATTAACAACCTCGCCGAAGGCCTCAACCAGGCCAGCCGCGAACAGCATCAGGCCATGGCCCAGTTGATCCAGACTCGCGAAGAAGCCGAGCGGGCAAACAATGCCAAGTCGGATTTCCTGGCGATGATGAGCCACGAACTGCGCACCCCGATGAACGGCGTACTGGGCATGCTGCAACTGCTGGAAACCACCGACATGACCGAGGAGCAGACCGAATATGCGGCGCTGGCCTCCGAGTCCACCGAACACCTGCTCAAAGTCATCAACGACATTCTCGACTTCTCGCGCATCGAGCGCGCGGCCCTGGAGCTTGAGCACATCCCGTTCAATCTGGTCGAGTTGATCAACAGTTGTGCCCAGGCCTTCCAGCACAGCGCCCTGCAACGTGGGCTGGTGTTGGAGTTGTCGATACCGCGAGGCATGGATTCGTTGCAGGTCCGCGGTGACCCGACGCGGA
Source organism: Pseudomonas spelaei (assembly GCF_009724245.1). GTDB lineage: Bacteria > Pseudomonadota > Gammaproteobacteria > Pseudomonadales > Pseudomonadaceae > Aquipseudomonas > Aquipseudomonas spelaei. The sequence goes on from NZ_WNNK01000008.1 coordinate 6,312, forward strand.
TCCGGCAGATTCTGGTAAACCTGATCGGTAATGCGCTCAAGTTTACAGAACGTGGCACCGTCACCGTCGAGCCCCACTGGCAGACGCTTGACCATGAACTGTTGTGGTTCACCTGCACCGTGCGTGACAGCGGGATAGGCATCTCGGCCGAACGCCTGGAGTTGATGTTCGACGCGTTTCAACAGGCTGACAGTTCCATCTCAAGACGCTACGGCGGCACCGGCTTGGGCTTGCCCATCGCACGTACCCTGGCCGAGCGGATGGGCGGCACCTTGCGCGCCCAGAGCAAAGAAGGCCAGGGTTCGGTGTTTACTCTGGAAATCCCACTGGCGATCTACCAGCAAAGCCTGCCGGTCATCGCGCCGGATGCCCAGGGCAAAACCAGCGCAGGCGAGGGACGTAATGTCTTGCTGGTGGAAGACAACCCGGTCAACCGCACGGTAGTTGAAGCCATGCTGCGCAGCCTGGGGTTCGAAGTCAGCATCGCCACCGACGGCGCCGAGGCGATTCGCAGTGCCGAAAGCCTGATTTTTACCGCAATCCTGATGGATTGCCGGCTGCCATTGATCGACGGTTACGAAGCCACCCGGCAGATTCGCCAACTGCCCGGCTGCGCCGATCTGCCGATCATCGCCCTGACCGCCAACGCCTTGCAGGGCGACCGCGAAGCCTGTCTGGCCGCGGGAATGAACGACTACCTGGCAAAGCCGTTCAAACGTACGGATTTGCAGCAAATCCTACAACGCTGGGTTCAGTAGATGGGCACCATCGGCCAACTGCGACTGGCGTGAAAGGCGAAAGTGCGGCAGTCTTAGGCACCCGAACGGGCCTGTAAATCGGCCCGGTTTATAATTTCAGTGCACAAGTGTACATTCATGTCCTTGACGCTGTGACTTTCACTACAACGCAATAGTCTATGTGTAGGCTGCCGATGTGAGGCATGAACGCTTCAGTCGGTCGGGAAGATTTGCCCTACCCTGCCGCATGGGACTATTGAGGAGCTCGCATGACCAAACAAAACGCCTTTACTCGGGAAGATCTGCTGCGCTGCAGTCGCGGTGAGCTGTTCGGCCCAGGTAACGCGCAACTGCCCGCCCCGAACATGCTGATGGTGGATCGCATCACCCATATCAGCGAAGAGGGTGGCAAGTACGGCAAAGGTGAATTGGTCGCCGAGCTGGATATCACCCCTGACCTGTGGTTTTTCGCCTGCCATTTCGAAGGCGATCCGGTAATGCCGGGCTGCCTGGGCCTCGACGCCATGTGGCAGTTGGTCGGTTTCTACCTCGGCTGGCAAGGCTTGCCGGGGCGTGGCCGGGCCCTGGGTTCGGGCGAAGTGAAGTTCTTTGGCCAGGTCTTGCCGACCGCCAAGAAAGTCACTTACAACATTCAAATCAAGCGCGTCCTCAAGGGCAAGCTGAACCTGGCCATTGCCGATGGTTCGGTGACTGTCGACGGTCGCGAGATTTATACTGCCGAAGGCCTTCGGGTCGGCGTATTCACTTCCACTGACAACTTTTAAGGGTTATCCGCATGCGCCGCGTCGTTATCACTGGTCTGGGCATCGTTTCGTGCCTGGGCAATGACAAAGAGACCGTCTCCGCTAACCTGCGTGCAAGTCGCCCTGGCATCCGATTCAACCCGGAATATGCCGAAATGGGTCTGCGTAGCCAGGTTTCCGGCTCCATCGACCTGCCCCTCGAAGAGCTGATCGATCGCAAGATCTATCGCTTCGTCGGCCACGCAGCCGCCTACGCCTACCTGGCCATGAAGGACGCGATCGCTGATTCCGGTCTGACCGACGACCAGGTGTCCAACCCGCGTACCGGCCTGATCGCCGGCTCCGGCGGCGCGTCGACCTTGAACCAGATGGAAGCGCTGGACATCCTGCGCGAGAAAGGCGTCAAGCGCGTTGGCCCGTACCGTGTCACGCGGACCATGGGCAGCACCGTTTCCGCCTGCCTGGCCACGCCGTTCAAGATCAAGGGCGTGAACTACTCGATCTCCTCCGCTTGCGCCACCAGTGCTCACTGCATCGGTACTGCGGTCGAGCAGATCCAGTTGGGCAAGCAGGACATCGTGTTCGCGGGTGGTGGTGAAGAAGAACATTGGAGCCAATCGTTCCTGTTCGACGCCATGGGCGCCCTGTCCACTCAGTACAACGAAACCCCGGAGAAAGCCTCCCGCGCCTACGACGCCAAGCGTGACGGTTTCGTCATCGCCGGCGGTGGCGGCATGGTGGTGGTCGAGGAGCTGGAACACGCTCTGGCCCGTGGCGCGAAGATCTACGCGGAAATCGTCGGCTACGGTGCTACTTCCGACGGCTACGACATGGTTGCGCCAAGCGGCGAAGGCGCGATCCGCTGCATGCAGATGGCCATGGCCACCGTTGACGGCCCGATCGACTACCTGAACACCCACGGCACCTCGACTCCGGTCGGCGACTCCAAGGAAATGGAAGGCGTACGTGCGGTATTCGGCGACAAGGCACCGGCGATCAGCTCTACCAAGAGCCTGTCGGGTCACTCCCTGGGCGCCGCGGGCGTTCACGAAGCGATCTACTGCCTGTTGATGATGGAAGGCAACTTCATGGCAGGTTCTGCCAACATCGAGGAACTGGATCCGGAAGTGGCTGACATGCCGATCCTGACCAAGACCCGTGAAGATGCAACCATCAACACCGTGATGAGCAACAGCTTCGGCTTCGGTGGCACCAATGCCACCCTGGTGCTGAAACGCTGGCAGGGCAAGTAAGCCTCGCAAACCGAGTCGCCTGCTTCGCGAGCAAGCCCGCTCCCACACTTGACCGTGTACATGGTCGAAATGTGGGAGCGGGCTTGCTCGCGAATGGGCCAACTCGATTTCAAGCCCTACACCGAAAACCGCGCCACCATCGTATTAAGATCCACCGCCAACCGCGACAACTCCTGACTCGCCGCACTGGTCTGCGTCGCCCCCGCCGATGTCTGCTGCGCCAAATCGCGGATATTCATCAAATTACGGTCCACCTCCCTGGCCACCGCCGCCTGCTCTTCCGAAGCACTGGCGATCACCAGATTACGCTCGTTGATCAGCGTAAATGCCGAAGCAATCTCCTCCAGCGCCGTGCCGGCCGCCTTGGCCACATCCAGCGTCGAACGCGCCCGAGTATTGCTCTGTTGCATCGAACTGACCGCCTGATCTGTGCCCTGTTGGATCCCGCTGATCATCTGTTCGATTTCCTGGGTCGACTGCTGGGTGCGATGGGCCAAAGCCCGGACTTCATCCGCCACCACCGCAAAACCACGCCCGGCATCACCCGCACGCGCCGCTTCAATGGCCGCGTTCAGGGCCAGCAGGTTGGTTTGGTCGGCAATCGAGCGAATCACATCCAGCACCTTGCTGATGCCATAGACTTTTTGCGCCAAGTCCTCGACCTGCGTCGCATTGGCCGTCACATCCTCAGCCAGGGACTCGATGGATAACACGGTCTGGTGCACCTGTTCACGACCGTGCTGGGCAATGCGATCAGACTCCCGGGATGCCTGCGAGGTCGCCACTGCATTGCTCGCGACCTCTTCCACCGCCACCGTCATCTGATTGACCGCCGTGGCGGCCTGTTCGATCTCCTGGCTTTGCTGATGCAGGCCACGGGTGGCGTCTTCGGTGACGCAACTGAGCTCTTCAGACGCCGATGCCAGTTGGCTGGAGGAATCGGAAATGCGCCGGATAGTTTCCCGCAGGCTTTCCTGCATGCTTTTGAGCGCCTGCTGCAAGCGCGCCGGCTCATCCTTGCCACTGACGGTGATCTCACCCGTCAAATCGCCGCTGGCCACGCCTTGGGCCACTTTCAACGACTGGGACAGTGGCAGTACGATGCTGCGGGTTAATAGCAAGGCCAGCCCGATGGTGATCAGGGCCGTCACCGCAATCATGCCGATCACCCAGGTTCGGGAGCGGCTGAACACACTCTGGGCGAGAGTCGCCGCCTGGTTAGCATTGACCTTGTTGAGAATGACCAACTCATGGAGGGTACCGGCCATCGCATCAGCCAGTTGATTCATCTCGCCATTGACCACCTTGATGGCGTCGCCCAACTGGTTTTGTCGGGAAAATGCCATGACTTGCTCCTGACGCTGCAAGTAGTGCTGCTGCTCGGTTTTAAAGCGGTCGAACAGCACCGTCTCCTCAGGCAGGACGATCAGCCCTTCATACAGCGACTGAGCGTGATGCAACCCGTTTTTTATGTCGGTGATTTTCTGTTCATTCTGCGCCAGCGCCTGGGGATCGCGATTGAGCAACAGCCGCAAGGTCAGGGCACGGACGCGCAACAGGTCCTGATTCATCTCGCCGACCGCCATCACGCTGGGCAACCAGTTGTTTTCCACCTGATCCGACTGCTGGCGCATATTGCCCATCTGCAGCAAGGCAAAGCCTCCCAGGGCAAACACCATCAACGCCAGCAGACCAAACCCCAGACCTGCTCGGGGGGCGATATTGAGACTTCTGATACTCATGCTTCGGCTCCTTCCAAAAGCGCTGCATCACCTGCAGCGAGGCTCTTGAAAGGTATCGGCGCCTTGTCCGTTTTATGTAAGACGAAAAAGCGATATCAAAATGCCTTCTCATCGCCCGGCCCGGGGATTAGCGAACGGTAAAGTTCTTTTGGGTCAACAGACGATCACCCTGGAACACCATGAAACGCCATTCCCCCGGTACCACTTCGTGGCGTTCGGTGAACTCATAGGCCATCACGTCCTGGGGCGCGCCGGGCACCAGTTTCTGCGTCACTTCAAATTTGTCGTGACGAATACCGTCTGGAGTGCGGATGCCGGGGGTGAGGTAGAGCAACGTCAGAGGGGTGTCTTCGGCGACCTTCCCGACCAACTGATAACGCAAGCCGAACTTGGTACCCAGCTTGGCCGGAACTGCCTGGGTAGCCTGGATGTGTTCGTTGCTGCGACGCAGCACGCGCTCCCCCGATTGCAGCTCGGCGTTCGGACCATCAAACACACCGTATTCCACCGGGCCATCGATACGGACTTCGGCACTGGCCAGGCCGCTGATCATCATCAGCGCCACCAGGGCGCCTGAACGGGTGAAGTGCATAGTTCGCTCCTTGTTTGAGATGGCGGGAGCTTATGACGCCGGCGTGACAGGAGAATGACAAATTCAATAGAAGAAAATCAGGGGAACACCAACGTGCCAGCATGCTCTATAACTGCATCACTCCTGTCCTGCCACCTTGTGAGGTTCTCCATGCCTGTTACCGTCAACACGCTGAACAACGAAAACTTCCGCCACAGCGTTCATGTCAATAAACACGAGCTGTTTACCGACCTGCCCAAGAGCCTCGGTGGCGACGACTCGGCGCCCTCGCCTCACGATTACTTCGATGCAGCCCTTGCTTCGTGCAAGGCCTTGACTCTCAAGCTCTACGCGCAGAAAAAGGACATTCCGCTGACGGGCGTTACCGTTGAAGTCACCCATGACAGCAGCGAAGAGCAGAAAGGCAAATACAAGCTCAACGTCAAGCTGACCCTCAAGGGCGTGTTGACCGATGCCCAACGCGATGAGTTGCACCGTGTGGCCGACCGCTGCCCGGTACACAAGCTGATGACCACCGCTGAAGTCACTATCGAGACTCGCCTTTCGGAAGGCGCCTTCAGTCAATAGCGGCAACCTCCCATCGAGCGGGTTATGCTCCCAGGCCTAACCCGCTCAGATTGGGACGTACCATGACCACTGTGACCGTGATCCGCCCTCGCGCCGAAGATGTCGAAGGCCAACCTATCCTGCGCCCGCTGCCTTCAAGGGAATGCCGCAGCGTCGGACCGTTCGTGTTCTTCGACCATATGCTCGAAACCCGCTACGCGCCGGGTACCGGCATGAACATCCGCCAGCATCCCCATATCGGCCTGTCCACCCTGACCTACCTGTTTGAAGGCGAACTCCTGCACAAGGACAGCCTGGGCTCCGACCAACTGGTCAAGGCCGGGGACGTCAGCTGGATGACCGCAGGTGGTGCCATCGCCCACGTCGAACGCTCGCCAGAAGCGCTCAAGGCCAGTGGCTTCAACCTGCATGGGCTGCAGGTGTGGTTGGCCTCGCCCAAGGAGCAGGAACAAGGCCCCGGGCACTACAGCCATCATCCCGCTGCGAGCCTGCCGGTGAGTGACAACCTGGGGGTGAGGATTCGCCTGATCGCCGGCAGCGGCTTTTGCCTGGAGTCGCCGGTACCGGTGCTGTCACCGACGCTGTATGCCGAGATAGAGATGCAGACGGCGACGACGTTGTTGATCCCTGATGAGCATCAGGAACGCGCGGTATATGTGCTGGAAGGTGATGCGCAACTCGATGGTGAGCCGCTGGAGGTCCGTAGCCTGGCAATTCTGCCGGCAGGCCAGAGCATCGCGCTGTTTGCTGAAACCGATTGCCATGTGGTGATATTTGGCGGTGCGCCGCTGGATGGGCCGAGGCGGATCAATTGGAATTTTGTCGCCAGTGATCCGCTATTGATCGACCAGGCTCGGCGGCGTTGGGCGGCCGGGGATTGGCCGACGGTGCCGGGGGAAAGTGAGCGGATTGAGTTGCCGGGTAGCAAGGCTTAAGAAAGGTTTTGCCTGCCAGATAGCCATCGCGGGCAAGCCCGGCTCCCACAGGGGAAGGTGATCAACTGTGGGAGCCGGGCTTGCCCGCGATGGGGCCGGCCCAGGTAACCGGGTTATCAACCCTTGAACACTTCATCCAGCAAGTTATGCATCGACACAAAGGCCCGGCCAGCAGTCTTCGCGTCATACATCATCTTGCCCGGCACATTGGCATGCGGGTCGGTAAAGGAATGCACCGCGCCGCCGTAGCTGAGCAACTGCCAATCCACACCGGCTGCATTCATTTCATCCTCAAACGCCGGCAGTTGCTCTTTCGGCACCAGAGGATCGGAAGCGCCATGCAACACCAGTACTGAACCCTTGATGTTCTTCGCATCCGCCGGGTTGGGTGTATCGAGGGTTCCGTGGAACGACACGGCTGCCTTCAGTGGCGCGCCTGTACGGGCCAGCTCCAGGGAGCAGCAACCACCGAAGCAGAAGCCAAAGGTCGCCAGTTTCGACGTATCAACCGCCGCTTCGGTCTGGCTCTGCAACTGCTCAAGCGCCGCGTTCATGCGCTTGTTCAACAATGCCCGGTCATTCTTCAACGGCATCATCGCCGCGCCGGCTTCGTCGCCATTGGAGGGGCGAACACGCTGCCCGTACAAGTCGGCGATCAGCACCACGTAGCCCTTACCAGCCACGGCCTTGGCAATGTCCTCGGCACCTGCACTGACACCCATCCAGTTCGGCGCCATCAACAACCCTGGCAACGGACCTTTATGGCTGGCATCAAAGGCCAGGCGGCTTTCATAAGATTGGCCATCAATCTGATAGACCACGGAACGCACAGTGACTTGGCTCATCATTTACTCCAGTTGAGTAGCACTAGAACGAAAAAACCCGCCGAAGCGGGTTTTTCTACAACGGTGTTAAACCGACAGTTCAACCAACAACTTGTTCAGCCGACGCACATAAGCGGCCGGGTCTTTCAAGCTGTCGCCGGCAGCCAGGGCTGCCTGGTCGAAGAGGATGTGCGACAGGTCGCCAAAACGCTCTTCGCTCTGCTCGCCGTCGAGTTTCTCGATCAACGGGTGAGCCGGGTTGAATTCGAAGATCGGCTTGGAGTCCGGAACCTTCTGACCGCTGGCTTCCAGGATCTGACGCATCTGCATGCCCAGGTCCTGCTCACCGATGGCCAGGATTGCCGGGGAGTCGGTCAGACGGTGGGAAACCCGCACTTCGCTGACGGCATCGCCCAAGGCAGTCTTGATCCGCTCAACCAGGCCTTCTTTGGCCTTGGCCACTTCCTCGGCGGCTTTCTTGTCTTCTTCCGAATCCAGGTTACCCAGGTCCAGATCACCACGTGCCACGTCGACAAAGGTCTTGCCGTCGAACTCGCTGAGGTAGCTCATCAGCCACTCGTCGATGCGATCAGTGAGCAGCAGCACTTCGATGCCTTTCTTGCGGAAGACTTCCAGGTGCGGGCTGTTCTTGACCTGAGCGTAGGTTTCACCGGTGAGGTAGTAAATCTTGTCCTGACCTTCCTTGGCGCGGGCCAGGTATTCGGCCAGGGACACGACTTGCTCGCCGTCATCACCCAAGGTGGACGCAAAACGCAGCAGGCCGGCGATTTTTTCCTTGTTGGCAAAATCTTCCGCCGGACCTTCTTTCATGACCTGGCCGAAGTTCTTCCAGAAGCCCTTGTATTGCTCAGGCTCGTTCTTCGCCAGTTTTTCCAGCATGTCGAGGACGCGTTTGGTCAGCGCCGACTTCATGGAATCGATGATCGGGTCTTTCTGCAGGATTTCCCGCGACACGTTCAGCGACAGGTCGTTAGAGTCGACCACGCCTTTGATGAAACGCAGGTACAGCGGCAGGAATGATTCCGCCTGATCCATCACAAACACGCGCTGCACGTAGAGCTTCAGGCCTTTCGGCGCTTCACGCTGGTACAGATCGAACGGAGCACGGGCCGGTACGTAGAGCAGCGAGCTGTATTCCAGCTTGCCTTCGACCTTGTTGTGGCTCCAGCTCAGCGGGTTCTCGTAGTCGTGGGCGATGTGCTTGTAGAACTCCTGGTATTCCTCGTCTTTGACTTCGGTACGAGGACGCGTCCACAGGGCGCTGGCGCGGTTGACCACTTCCCATTCCTGGGCTGGCGCGTCTTCGCCTTCAGCCGCGGTTTGTTCTTTCGGCAACTCGATCGGCAGAGCGATATGGTCGGAGTACTTCTTGATGATGTTGCGCAGACGCCAGCCATCGGCGAACTCGTCTTCACCGGATTTCAGGTGCAGCACGATGCGGGTACCACGGTCAGCCTTTTCAACGGTAGCGACTTCAAACTCGCCCTCGCCTTTGGAAGACCAGTGCACACCTTCGCTCGCCGCGAGGCCGGCACGGCGGCTGAACACTTCAACCTGGTCGGCAACGATGAAGGCCGAGTAGAAGCCCACGCCGAACTGGCCGATCAGGTGCGAATCTTTCTTCTGGTCGCCCGACAGGTTTTTCATGAAATCAGCGGTGCCGGATTTGGCGATGGTCCCCAAGTGGGTGATCACATCGTCGCGGCTCATGCCGATACCGTTGTCTTCGAGGGTGACGGTTTTCGCGTCTTTGTCGTAGCTCACACGGATCTTCAGTTCCGCGCCACCTTCCAGCAACTCAGGCTTGGACAGGGCTTCGAAACGTAATTTGTCGACAGCGTCAGAGGCGTTCGAGATCAATTCGCGAAGGAAGATTTCCTTGTTGGAATACAGCGAATGGATCATGAGGTGCAGCAGTTGCTTCACCTCGGTCTGGAAGCCCAGGGTTTCCTTTTGAGTTTCCACACTCATGGTCATCAAACTCCAATTGGATGGCAGTGGCCGCGCCCTTGAGGGTTGGCGGCGGGTTGTCATCAAAGTTGGGGGCTAAGACCAGGATTTCAAGGGCGAGCATGCTCCTGGATTTTGAAATGGGCCCGAGCAGTGGCAATGGGCTCGGCCTGGGTGCTTTGCCAGGCAGTGATCGCCACGTTAGCCACGCGCCGCCCCTGGCGCCATACCTGGCATTTGGCGTAAGTGTCGCGAAACTGCCCGGCCCGCAGGTAATCCAGGGAAAAGTCGATGATTTTGGGAACCCCTGGCGCGCCCGTAAACACCAGTAAATGCAGCGCCGCCGACAATTCCATAAAGCCTGCGATCACTCCGCCGTGGATCGCCGGCAATATGGGGTTACCAATGTTGTCCTTGTTGGCAGGCATACGGAACAGCAATTCATCCCCCAGGCGAGTGCATTCGATACCGATCAGCCGGGCATAGGGAATCAGCTCAAGCAACGCCGTGTAGTCACCGCGCCTGTGGGCCTGCTCCAGGCGGCTTCTGAATTGATGCGTCATGCCTGCTCTCCCTTGATAGCGCTGCCCAGTCCTCGCGTGCCCTTGAGCCGTTTGCCCATGCGCATGAATGTGCCCACCACGTGAGCAATCGGTTGTTGCGGATCATCTTGATAGGCAAAACCACGGGTGAAGATCACGTCCGTGGTCACCCGATAGCATTGGGCAAAGCCAAACACCGGCTTGTGGGGTTCGGCGGGGTGCATGTAGTCGATGCGCAAGTCCAGGGTCGGGCAGACCTCGAACTCCGGCAACACACACAAGGTGGCCATGCCACAGGCTGTGTCCATCAACGAGGTCAAGGCGCCACCATGGATCACACCGGTCTGTGGATCACCCACAATATTTTGGTTGTACGGCAGGACCAGCGTCATGCCCTCCCCGCTGGCGTCGTGAACCTGGATTCCCAGTACCTGGCAGTGGCGCAACGCTGAGACAAAGCGCGTAGCACGCTCTAAAAGAAGGTTTTCGGTCATTCGATAGCGACTCTTATTAGTGTTAATCTGGATGAGTTGTAATCCCGGATGAAAGTTCCATGACGAAAACGCTTATATATCTGTGGGATTAAAGGAACTAAGCGCTCACCACAGGCTCGAAAGGCCAGTAGATATCTTCAATAAGGAGAAACACCCCATGCGCAAGACTTTAGCTATTTCCTTGATGTTGGCCGCCGCTCTGGGCCTCGCTGCCTGCGATAAAAAATCCGAGGACAAAGCTCAGGATGCCAACCAACACGCTGAACAAGCTCAACAGAAAATGAGCGAAGCTCAGGATAAAGTGAACGAAGCTGCAAAAGAAAACGCTGATGCTGCCAAAGCCCAGCAAGAATCGAACGAAGCAGCAGTAAAAGAAGCAGCACCTGCCACACCTGCAACCGGTTCTTGAGTCTGACGACTTGACCGCTGAGGTTTAACAACCTTGTTGCAAAAGAAAGCCCGCTCAAGTAGCGGGCTTTACTTTGTCTGGCGTATTTATTCAAAGGATAACGAACACGCAAGGCTTACAAAGTCGGCTCCTTATTCAACTCAGGCAAGGGTGCCTCAGTCGGGGTATAGACCATTACGTCCAGCACATCGGAATGAAATTCCCGTCGATATAACACCAACACAACCCCAGTGCTCATCAACATGAATAACCAAGGGCTGACAAACCAGGCCAGCATGGTCATGCCGAAATAATAGGATCGCAGGCCAAAGTTGAACTGGTTGGCGGCCATCGAAATCACCCGCGCAGCCCGGGAAGCAAACGCTTTGCGCTCCTGCTCGGAGACATGCCGCTCACCGACCATCGGTGCCGACCCCACCAACACTGCCGCAAAGTTGTACTGACGCATGCACCAACTGAAGGTGAAGAACGCGTAAACAAACACCAGGGCCAGGCACAGCAACTTGATCTCCGACATACCCTGGGACGCTTGCTGCACCATGGGAATGTCTGCCAGCAACGACACCGCCCGCTCCGATGCCCCCAACACGGTGAGAATACCGGCGAGAATAATCAGGGTGCTGGAGGCGAAGAACGACGCGTTGCGCTCCAGGTTACCGATCACACTGGCATCGGCGATGCGGTTGTCCCGCAGTAGCATGCGACGCATCCAATCCTCGCGATACAGGTGCAGCACACTGGCCAGGCACGCAGTATCACGGGCTTTCCAGCTGGCATAGCGGGTGTAACCGCCCCAGCAGATGACAAACCAGAGGGCGGCGAGCAAGTGGATCAGATTGGCTTCGACGAACGACATGCGGGTCCTTTTACACGGAGGGTTTTATGACTCGGTCAATGTGGGAGCTGGCTTGCCTGCGATGGCGTCTTTTCAGTCGCTATTGTGCCAGCTGACCCACCGCTATCGCAGGCAAGCCAGCTCCCACACTGATCGGGTTCCAACATAGGAATGTCGTAATCCCTTCGACGCTAGCTCAGGGAAAAAGACACTGCGCGTCGCCCATAAAAAATGCCCCGTATCGTTTGATACGGGGCATTTCGATGTCAGCGTATGACCAAGCGCTTTAGGCGATGGCCTCGCTACGCTTGCCTAACATACGGTCGACAGCCACCGCCACGACCAGGGTCATCACCGAGGGAACGAGCCACGCCAGGCCCTGCTCGCTCAGCGGCAGGTGGGCCAACTGCGATGGCATCCAATCCGCCAGGCCTGCACCCTTCAACGCGTCAATGCAGCCAAAGATGAACGACACCAGCATCACCGGTCCCACGATCCGCCCCTGCTCCTGCCAGAAATCCTTGCAGAAACTCAGGGCCACCAGAACGATGCACGGAGGGTAGATCGCGGTCAGTACCGGGATCGAGAACGCAATCAACTTGGTCAGGCCCAGGTTGGACACCACCAGCGAGAATACCGCCAGGATCACCACCAGAGTCTTGTAGGACAACGGCAGTACGCGGCTGAAATACTCGGCGCAGGCACAGGTCAGGCCAACCGCTGTCACCAGACACGCCAAGGAAATCAGCACCGCCAGGAAGCCGCTGCCCAAGGAACCGAAGGTGTGTTGCACATAGGCATGCAACACCGCTGCGCCGTTGGCAGCACCGGCAGCCACTTCATGGCTGCCAGAACCCAGGCGGAACAGACTGACGTACACCAGCGCCAGGCCCACGCCGGCAATCAGCCCGGCGATGATCGCGTAGCGGGTGATCAGTTGCGGCGACTCAACGCCACGGGAGCGAATGGCGTTGACAATGACAATGCCGAACACCAGGGCGCCCAAGGTATCCATGGTCAGGTAACCATTGATGAAACCCTGGGAGAACGGTGCAGCCACATACTCAGGGGTAGCGACGCCCACATCACCGGCCGGCAAGGCAAACGCAGCGATGCCCAGCACCGCCAGGGCAATGATCTTCAGTGGCGCCAGGAAGCGGCCCACGGTGTCCAGCAGACGGCCCGGGTACAGGGAAATGAAGAACACCAGCAGGAAGTACACCGAGCTGTAGAGGAACAGCGCCAGCGGGCTTTCACCGGTCAGCGGTGCCAGGCCTACTTCAAAGGAGACCGTCGCGGTACGCGGAGTCGCGAACAACGGGCCTACCGCCAGGTACGCAGCCGCAGCCAGTAAACCACCGGCGATCTTGCCGATGGGGCTGCTCAGCGCGTCCATGCCGCCACCGACCTTGGCCAGCGCAACCACGGTGACCACGGGCAGGCCAACAGCGGTAATCAGGAAGCCCAGCGCCGCCATCCAGACATGAGGCCCGGACTGCAAACCGACGATCGGCGGGAAGATGATGTTACCGGCGCCCACGAACAGGGCAAAAGTCATAAAGCCCAACGCCAGGATATCCTGGCTTTTCAACACTTTCATTTGAGGAAATACCACACTACTGAATCGGAATTTAGAGAGGGCTTCCCTATGGATGAGGGAAATACTGTCAGGCCGGATGGGGACTGACCGGTCTAGCGCGCCACGACCTTGTGGGCTGCGGACGCATAAAGAGGCGGGTAGCCTAACGAATTTGCCTGACAAACGCACTGTTGCAGGGCGAACTGTCCGATAAGCGACATTTATATGTCGCGTTTTCATACTTAAATTGGCAATACATTCACAGGTGGGAGCTGGCTTGCCTGCGATAGCGATAGATCAGCCAGCACAATGGCGACTGAAAAGACGCCATCGCAGGCAAGCCAGCTCCCACATTTGACCAGAGGCATTCAAACTGTTGGGCAATCCCCAGAATGCACAAAGGCCACCCGAAGGTGGCCTTTGTGTGGGTGAAGCGTCAGCTAAGCGCGAGGCTTACTTGACGGCCCAACCGGTCAGCTCGGACAAAGCCTTGCCGATGTCTGCCAGCGAACGCACGGTTTTAACGCCTGCGTCTTCCAGGGCAGCAAACTTCTCGTCTGCAGTGCCTTTGCCGCCAGAGATGATTGCACCAGCATGGCCCATGCGCTTGCCAGCAGGGGCAGTCACACCAGCGATGTAGGAAACAACCGGCTTGGTCACGTGTGCCTTGATGTAGGCAGCCGCTTCTTCTTCAGCCGAACCGCCGATCTCACCGATCATCACGATCGCTTCGGTCTTCGGGTCTTCCTGGAACAATTTCAGGATGTCGATGAAGTTCGAGCCTGGGATCGGGTCACCGCCGATGCCGACGCAAGTCGACTGACCGAAACCGGCGTCAGTCGTCTGCTTCACAGCTTCGTAGGTCAGGGTGCCGGAACGCGAAACGATACCGACTTTACCTGGCAAGTGAATGTGACCTGGCATGATGCCGATCTTGCATTCGCCTGGAGTGATCACGCCTGGGCAGTTAGGGCCGATCAGGGTAACACCCAGCTCGTCGCACTTGACCTTCGCGTCCAGCATATCCAGGGTAGGAATGCCTTCGGTGATGCACACGATCAGCTTGATGCCGCCGAATGCTGCTTCCAGGATCGAGTCCTTGCAGAAAGGAGCTGGAACGTAGATCACGCTGGCAGTGGCACCAGTGGCAGCTACAGCATCTTTCACGGTGTTGAACACTGGCAGACCCAGGTGCTCGGTGCCGCCTTTACCAGGCGTAACGCCACCGACCATCTTGGTGCCGTATTCAATGGCTTGCTGGGTGTGGAAACTACCTTGCGAACCGGTAATACCCTGGCAGATAACTTTGGTGTCTTTATTGATCAGGACGCTCATTATTTGCCCTCCGCAGCTTTGACAACTTGTTGAGCAGCGTCGGTCAGGCTGGTAGCAGCGATGATGTTCAAACCGCTTTCTGCCAGTACTTTAGCGCCCAGCTCAGCGTTGTTGCCTTCAAGGCGAACAACAACCGGGATTTTAACGCCGACTTCTTTCACTGCACCGATGATGCCTTCGGCAATCATGTCGCAACGAACGATGCCGCCGAAGATGTTGACCAGTACTGCAGCGACGTTGGAGTCGGACAGGATGATCTTGAACGCTTCAGTAACGCGTTCTTTGGTAGCACCGCCGCCCACGTCGAGGAAGTTGGCTGGTTTGCCGCCATGCAGGTTGACGATGTCCATGGTACCCATGGCCAGGCCAGCACCGTTGACCATGCAACCGATGTTACCTTCCAGCGCTACGTAGTTCAGTTCGAACTTGGCAGCGTGCGCTTCGCGCGGATCGTCTTGCGACGGATCGTGGAAAGTCTTCAGCTTAGGCTGACGGTACATGGCGTTGGCGTCGATGTTGATCTTGGCATCAAGGCAATGCAGATCGCCGTCAGCCTTGATCACCAGCGGGTTCACTTCCAGCAGGGCCAGATCGTGATCCTGGAACAGTTTGGCCAGACCTACGAAGATCTTGGCGAACTGAGTCACTTGCTTGCCTTCCAGGCCCAGCTGGAACGCCAACTCGCGACCCTGGAATGGCTGAGCGCCAACCAGTGGATCGATAGTGGCCTTGAGAATTTTCTCAGGCGTTTCGTGAGCGATCTTCTCGATGTCCACGCCACCTTCGGTGGAAGCCATGAACACGATGCGACGGCTCGAACGGTCAACGACAGCGCCCAGGTACAGCTCTTTAGCGATATCAGTGCACGATTCAACCAGGATCTTGGTGACTGGCTGGCCATTGGCATCAGTCTGGTAAGTCACCAGACGCTTGCCCAGCCACTGCTGTGCGAAGGCCTTGGCGTCTTCTTTGCTGCGAACCAGCTTAACGCCGCCCGCTTTACCGCGACCACCAGCGTGGACCTGGGCTTTGACAACCCACTCGGTGCCACCGATTTTGTCGCAAGCTTCTGCTGCTGCTTCCGGGGTGTCTACTGCGTAACCCTTGGATACTGGCAGGCCGTATTCAGCGAACAGCTGCTTACCCTGATACTCGTGAAGATTCATGCTTATTACCGTCTTCGTTAGGTACTGCGCATTCGGCGCTGCGCTCTTTATGAGTGCCGCGCCACCTGTGACTGCTGCTTGCACAGTCAAACCACCAAAGGCGTAGGCCCTGGGCGGTGAAACTGCGCAAGACTGCGTCCAGCGGATATTCCGCGGTGAGTCTTGCGCACAAGGCTCACGACGGGCAACCGCCGTGGTTTCTTATTATCTCGCTTAGCGCTTTTTCTTGTTGGCGATGTGGATGGCATGGCCATTCACTGCCAACGCGGCTTCGTGCAGCGCTTCGGACAGCGTCGGATGGGAGAAGACCATCATGCCGATGTCCTCGGCACTGGTGCCGAACTCCATACCGATTGCGCCCTGCTGAACCAGTTCTGCGGCGCCTGGGCCAATCACGTGGACGCCCAATACGCGGTCAGTCTTGGCATCAGCGATGACTTTGACAAAACCACCGGTGTCGTTGGCTGCCATGGCACGGCCGGAAGCAGCAAACGGGAAGGTGCCGACGTTAACGTCAACGCCTTCAGCTTTCAACTGCTGTTCGTTCTTGCCGACCCATGCGATTTCCGGGTGGGTGTAGATGACCGATGGGATCAGGTCGTAGTTCATCTGGGTCTTGTGACCCTTGATGCGCTCGACAACCATGATGCCTTCTTCGGAAGCCTTGTGCGCCAGCATCATGCCGCGAACCACGTCGCCAATGGCGTAGACGCCCGGCACGGTAGTCGCGCAATGATCGTCAACGTGCACGAAACCGCGCTCGTCGAGGTTCACGCCGCTGTCGGAAGCCAACAGATCAGTGGTCACCGGACGGCGACCAACGGCTACGATCAGCTTGTCGAAAGTGATGGTCTGTTCGCCATCCTTGTCGGTGTAGGTCACGACGACTTCTTCGCCATTGACCTTGGAACCGGTTACGCGAGCACCCAGCTTGATGTCCAGACCTTGTTTGGTCAGGGTCTTCAGCGCTTCTTTGGACACCGCGGTGTCGGCAGCCAGCAGGAACGTGTCCAGGGCTTCCAGCACAGTCACTTGAGCGCCCAGACGGGACCACACCGAACCCAGTTCCAGACCGATCACGCCAGCGCCGATCACGCCCAGACGTTTTGGAACCGATTGGAATTCCAGGGCACCGGTGGAATCAACGATAACGTTGTTGTCCACTGGAGCCGGTGGAATGTCGATTGGACGCGAACCTGGAGCCAGGATCACGTTCTCGGCTTCGATGATCTCTACCGAACCGTCAGGCTTGGTGATTTCAACTTTCTTGCCGGCCAGCAGTTTGCCGTGACCTTGCAGGGAAGTGACGCCATTGGCCTTGAACAGGGTGGCAACGCCGGAGGTCAGACCTTTGACGATGTTGGCCTTGCGGCCGACCATTGCTGGCACGTCCATGGTCACGCCAGCGTGGTTGATGCCGTGGATGGCAAAACCGTCCTGGGCTTCGTGGAATTTCCAGGAGCTGTCCAGCAGCGCCTTGGAAGGAATGCAGCCAACGTTCAGGCAAGTACCGCCCAACGCCAGTTTGCCTTCCTTGTCAGTGTATTTTTCGATGCAAGCAGTCGAGAGGCCCAGTTGTGCGGCCTTGATGGCGGCAACGTAGCCGCCAGGGCCTGCACCAATCACTACAACGTCAAATTTCTGCGACATGAAAAAAAATCCTCTTTAGCAAAAAGCTTCAAGCCGTGAGCCGCACTCCGGACTGCCTTGCAGCAACCCGGAAAGTACGGCTCACCGCCGCTTTATCAGATATCCAGCAGCAGACGAGCCGGGTCTTCCAGCAGGTTCTTGATGGTCACCAGGAAAGTCACGGCTTCTTTACCATCGATCAGGCGGTGATCGTAGGACAGCGCCAGGTACATCATCGGACGGATGACCACTTGACCGTTGATCGCCATAGGACGCTGCAGAATGTTGTGCATGCCCAGGATCGCGGCTTGTGGCGGGTTGACGATCGGGGTCGACATCATCGAACCGAAAGTACCACCGTTGGTGATGGTGAAGGTACCACCGGTCATCTCATCGATGGTCAGCTTGCCGTCACGGGCTTTCTTGCCGAAGTTGGCGATGCCACCCTCGATTTCAGCCAGGCTCATCAGCTCAGCGTTACGCAGAACCGGTACCACCAGGCCACGGTCGCTGGACACGGCAACGCCGACGTCTGCATAACCGTGGTACACGATGTCGCTGCCGTCGATGGAAGCGTTGACTGCCGGGAAGCGTTTCAGCGCTTCGGTGGCCGCTTTCACGAAGAACGACATGAAGCCCAGGCGTACGCCGTTGTGGGACTTCTCGAACAGGTCCTTGTACTTCGAACGCAGGGCCATGACTTCGGTCATGTCAACTTCGTTGAAGGTGGTCAGCATCGCCATGTTCGACTGTGCTTCAACCAGACGCTTGGCCACGGTGGCGCGAACGCGGGTCATCGGTACGCGCTTCTCGGTGCGGTCGCCAACAGCGAACACAGGAGCAGCGGCAGCCGGGGCAGCAGCCTTGGCAGGTGCGGCGGCCGGAGCGGCTTTCTTGGCCTCAACAGCAGCCACCACGTCTTCCTTGGTCACACGGCCGTCTTTGCCGGTGCCTTTGACGGAAGCCAGGTTGATACCGTTTTCTTCGGCCAGCTTGCGAGCAGCAGGCGCGGCGATAGCATCTTCGTCGGCAGCAGCCGGAGCGGCGGCTGGAGCAGAAGCAGCAGCCGGTGCAGCAGCGGCGGCTGGAGCAGCGGCAGCAGCACCGCCCTCTTCGATCGAGCCCAGTACCTGGTTGGACAGGACGGTAGCGCCCTCTTCAGCAACGATTGCGCCCAGCACGCCATCGGCTTCGGCCAACACTTCGAGTACGACTTTGTCGGTCTCGATGTCGACGATCAGGTCGTCACGCTTGACGGCCTCGCCTGGTTTCTTGTGCCAGGTGGCAACGGTGCCATCGGCAACCGATTCCGGGAATGAGGGGGCTTTGATTTCGATAGCCATTGTCTGTAGGTCCTTAAAATTCGGTTTCAGTCAGCGCGAAGGCGTTAAACAGTGAAAGCATCTTTCAGCAGTTTTTCCTGCTGTTCGGCGTGCATCGATGCATAACCACAAGCAGGTGCAGCAGAGGCGTCACGGCCCGCGTACTCAAGTACGAGAGACTTGTTGTGACCACCCACGATGCGGCGCATGTGATGCTGGCTGCAGTACCAGGCACCCTGGTTCATCGGCTCTTCCTGACACCAAACGATGTGTTTGAGGTTGGAATAAGGCGCCAGGACTTCAATCAAGTCGTCCTCAGGGAATGGGTACAGCTGCTCAAGACGCACGATGGCGATGTCGTCACGACCTTCGGCACGGCGTTTTTCCAGCAGGTCGTAGTAGACCTTGCCGCTACACAGCACGAGACGGGTGACCTTTTTCGGGTCAAGCGCATCGATTTCCGGAATAACGGTCTGGAACGAACCTTCAGCCAGATCTTCCAGGGTCGAGATGGCCAATTTGTGACGCAACAGCGATTTCGGAGTCAGGACTACCAGTGGCTTGCGCAGGGGACGAATCACCTGGCGACGCAGCAAGTGGTAGATCTGGGCCGGGGTAGTCGGCACGCACACCTGAATGTTGTGCTCGGCGCACAGCTGCAGGTAACGCTCCAGACGGGCCGAGGAGTGCTCCGGACCCTGACCTTCATAACCGTGAGGCAGCAACATGGTCAGACCGCACAGACGGCCCCACTTGTGCTCACCGCTGGTGATGAACTGGTCGATAACCACCTGCGCACCGTTGGCGAAGTCGCCGAACTGGGCTTCCCAGATCACCAGCGCCTCAGGCGTGGTGGTCGAGTAACCGTATTCGAACGCCAGTACGGCTTCTTCGGACAGGAACGAATCGTACAGGTCGAAACGTGGCTGGCCCTTGTACAGGTGTTGCAGCGGGATGTAGGTGCCCGCGTCTTTCTGGTTGTGCAATACCGCGTGACGGTGCGAGAACGTACCACGGCCAATGTCCTGGCCGGTCATGCGGATCGGGTGACCTTCGAACGCCAGGGTCGCGTATGCCATGGTTTCGGCATAACCCCAGTTGATCGGCAGGCCGCCGGCTTGCATTTTCTGACGGTCTTCGTAGATCTTCGCAACCTGGCGCTGCACCACGAAACCGTCTGGAATTTCCAGCAGCTTGGCGGACAGTTCCTGCAGGGTCTTCAGATCAAACGTGGTGTCGTGACGCGCAGTCCAGGCGTGGCCCAGGTACGGACGCCAGTCAACGAACAGTTCTTTGTTCGGTTCCTTGACCAGGCTTTTCACTACATGCAGACCGTTGTCCAGCGCGTTACGGTATTCGTCGATCTTCGCTTGAACGCGAGCGTCGTCCACCACACCGGCCTTGGTCAGGCTTTCGGCGTACAGCTCACGGGTAGTGCGCTGCTTGGTGATCTGCTGGTACATCAACGGTTGGGTGCCGCTAGGCTCATCCGCTTCGTTGTGACCGCGACGACGGTAGCAAACCAGGTCGATTACCACATCACGCTTGAACTGCATGCGGTAGTCGATAGCCAGTTGGGTCACGAACAATACGGCTTCCGGATCATCACCATTCACATGGAGGATCGGCGCCTGGATCATTTTAGCGACGTCAGTTGCGTACTCGGTCGAACGCGAGTCTTCCGGGTTGCTGATGGTGAAGCCAACCTGGTTGTTGATGACGATGTGAACCGTACCGCCGGTCTTGAAGCCGCGGGTCTGCGACATCTGGAAGGTTTCCATGACCACGCCTTGACCGGCAAATGCCGCGTCACCGTGGATGGAAATCGGCAGCACTTTTTCACCGGTCAGATCGTTACGACGATCCTGACGGGCACGCACCGAACCCTCGACCACTGGAGAAACGATTTCCAGGTGGGACGGGTTGAACGCCATGGCCAGGTGGACTTCGCCGCCTGTGGTCATCACGTTGGACGAAAAGCCCTGGTGGTATTTAACGTCACCGGAACCCAGTTCGACCTTTTTCTTGCCTTCGAACTCGTCGAACAGGTCGCGCGGGTTCTTGCCGAAGGTGTTGACCAGTACGTTCAGACGACCACGGTGGGCCATGCCGATGACGATTTCCTTGGTGCCGTAGGAACCGGAACGCTGGATCAGCTCGTCGAGCATTGGAATCAGGCTCTCGCCGCCTTCCAGACCGAAACGCTTGGTGCCCGGGTATTTGGTACCCAGGTATTTTTCCAGGCCTTCCGCTGCGGTCACGCGTTCGAGCAAGTGGCTGCGCACATCGGCAGACAATACCGGACGGCCACGCACGCCTTCCAGGCGATGCTGGAACCAGTGGCGCTGCTCGGAATCGGTGATATGCGTAAATTCAGCGCCGATGGTGCGGCAATATGTCTGCTGCAACACTTCGTGAATTTCGCGTAGGCTCGCTTCCTCTTTGCCGATGAACAGGTCGCCGGCACGGAAGGTCGTATCAAGATCGGCATTGGTCAAGCCGTAATGATTGATCGACAGGTCTGCAGGTGCAGGACGCTGCCACAGCCCCAGCGGGTCAAGCTGGGCTGCCTGGTGGCCACGCATACGGTAGGCCTGGATCAGTCGCAGTACTTCAACTTGCTTCTTCTCGTGCTCACTGCTCACGCTCCCGGCGGAAACCGGTTGGGCGCGGCGCTGGTTCTTTGCCAGCAGCACGAACTGATCGCGAATCGTAGCGTGCGATACATCGGTGGCAGCGTTGCCGTCAGAGGGCAACGTCTGAAATTTGGTGCGCCATTCTTCTGGCACAGCGTTAGGGTCGTGCAGGTAGAGCTCATAAAGCTCTTCCACATAGGCAGCGTTACCACCTGAAAGATAGCCGCTGTTCCACATGCGCTGCATCACGCTTTCTTGCATGCTTGGTCACCCTCGGTTAGGGGACACCACCGGCGAAGACACCGAGTCTGCTTGCAAAGTCCGAGTGCAGCGACCAAAACAAGCCACTTAGGATCACGCTGATAGTCCGGGTACCAACCCGGATGCCCCTGCTTGTCTCATTTCTTCAAAATAAGAGCTGCGGCTTTGTAAGTCGCTGCTCAGGTTAAAACTACGGCGCCGGTTGAAGCCTGCGCCGCAGCATCTACGGGCACAACGGTCCTGCTTTGCTACAACGTCAGTTACACGCCGCTTTGCAGCAGCATGCTACGTACGTGACCAATGGCCTTAGTCGGGTTCAGGCCTTTAGGACATACGTTGACGCAGTTCATGATCCCGCGGCAGCGGAATACGCTGAACGGGTCATCCAGTGAAGCCAGACGCTCGGCAGTCTTGGTGTCACGGCTGTCTGCCAGGAAGCGGTACGCTTGCAGCAGGGCAGCTGGACCCAGGAACTTGTCCGGGTTCCACCAGAAGGACGGGCAGGAAGTCGAGCAGCAAGCGCACAGGATGCACTCGTACAGACCGTCGAGCTTTTCGCGTTCTTCCGGGGTCTGCAGACGTTCGATGGCCGGAGCCGGCGTGTCGTTCTGCAGGAATGGCTTAACCTTCTCGTATTGCTTGTAGAAGATGCTCATATCGACGACCAGGTCACGGATAACCGGCAAACCTGGCAGCGGACGAACGATCAGCTTGTTGCCCTTGACCACGGCGGACAGCGGCGTGATGCACGCCAGGCCGTTTTTGCCGTTGATGTTCATGCCGTCGGAACCGCAGACACCTTCACGGCAAGAGCGACGATAGGAAAAACCTTCGTCCTGCTCTTTGACCAAGGCCAGCACGTCCAGGACCATCAGGTCTTTACCACCGGTATTGACCTGGAATTCCTGCATGAACGGCGCGGCGTCCTGATCAGGGTTGTAGCGATAAACACTGACTTTCAACATATCGGCCACCCTTAATAAGTCCGAATCATTGGTTCAAAGGTCGGGACTGTTTTTGGCGAGAAGTTCACGGCACGCTTGGCCACGCGCTTGTCACCAGGGAAGTACAGGGTGTGGCACAGCCAGTTAACGTCGTCGCGCTCTTCGAAGTCTTCACGGGCGTGGGCGCCGCGGGACTCTTTGCGAACTTCTGCGGCGATGGCAGTTGCTTCGGCCACTTCCAGCAGGTTTTGCAGCTCAAGGGCTTCGATACGAGCGGTGTTGAACGCCTGGCTCTTATCGTTGATCTTGACGTTGGCAATGCGCTTACGCAGGTCAGCCAGCTGGGCGATACCTTTCTGCATGTATTCGCCGGTACGGAACACACCGAAGTAGTTCTGCATGCAGCTTTGCAGTTCTTTGCGCAGGGAAGCAACGTCTTCGCCGTCGGTACGCGAGTTCAGGCCATCCAGACGTGCCAGGGCAGCGTCGATGTCGGACTGGCGTGGACGGGCGTAATCAACGCCTTCCTTCAGGGTCTGCTCCAGGAACAGGCCGGCGGCACGACCGAATACCACCAGGTCGAGCAGCGAGTTGCCGCCCAGACGGTTGGCACCGTGAACCGATACGCACGCCACTTCACCTACCGCGAACAGACCTGGGATGATCTGGTCAACGCCTTCGGCGTCCTGGGTGATCGCCTGGCCATGAATGTTGGTGGCAACGCCGCCCATCATATAGTGGCAGGTTGGAACAACCGGAATCGGCGCAACAGCCGGGTCAACGTGAGCAAACGTCTTGGACAGCTCCATGATGCCTGGCAGACGGCTGTGCAGCACTTCTTCACCGAGGTGATCGAGCTTCAGCATCACGTGGTCGCCATCAGGACCACAGCCGTTACCGGCGATGATCTCTTTAACCATGGAACGGGCCACAACATCACGACCGGCAAGGTCTTTGGCGTTCGGAGCATAACGCTCCATGAAACGCTCGCCGTTCTTGTTGATCAGGTAACCACCTTCACCACGGCAACCTTCGGTGACCAGTACACCAGCGCCGGCGATGCCGGTCGGGTGGAACTGCCACATTTCGATGTCTTGTACCGGAACGCCTGCACGCAGGGCCATGCCGATACCGTCACCGGTGTTGATCAAGGCGTTGGTGGTGGACGAGTAGATACGGCCTGCACCGCCGGTCGCCAACACAGTGGCGTTGGCACGTACATAGGAGGTTTCGCCGGTTTCGATACAGATGACGATCATGCCGACAAAGGCGCCGTCTTCGTTCTTGACCAGGTCAACACCGTAGTATTCGTTGAGGAATACGGTACCGGCCTTGAGGTTGGCCTGGTACAGGGTGTGCAGCAGCGCGTGACCGGTACGGTCGGCTGCAGCGCAGGTACGAGCGGCCTGGCCGCCCTTACCGAAGTCTTTCGACTGACCGCCGAACGGACGCTGGTAGATGCGGCCCTGTTCGGTACGGGAGAACGGCAGACCCATGTGTTCCAGCTCGAAGACCGCTTCCGGACCTACGGAGCACATGTATTCGATAGCGTCCTGGTCACCGATATAGTCGGAACCCTTGACGGTATCGTACATGTGCCAGCGCCAGTCATCGTTTGGATCGGCGGAGGCGATGGCGCAAGTGATGCCACCCTGGGCCGAAACGGTGTGGGAACGGGTCGGGAACACCTTGGTGATCACGGCAGTCTTGTGACCGCCCTGGGCCAGTTGCAGCGCAGCGCGCATGCCGGCACCGCCGCCGCCAATGATGATGGCGTCGAATGAAAGCGTATTAACTGTGTTAGCCATGAATCAGATACCCCAAAGAATCTGCACACCCCAGACGAAGTAAGCGAACATCGCGACGCCGCATACTGCCTGGAAGAGAAAACGTACGGCAGTCGCGGACTTGCCCAGCGCCATCGGCGTCAGGTAGTCGGTCGCGATGGTCCACATGCCAACCCAGGCGTGAGCGCCCAGGGCTACAAGGGCCAGCAGACTGAAGATACGCATCCCGTTGTGAGCGAACAGGCCGTGCCATTGGGCGTAGCCAATGCCAGGGTTCGCAGCGAGGTACCCGATCAGGAAAATGAAATAAGCCGCGAGAACAACCGCAGACACACGTTGCGCCATCCAGTCATAGAGGCCCGAACGCGACAGGTTCGTAACGCTGGTTACCATATCCAAACTCCCGCCAGAACGATCAACACCACGGAAATGGCGATGACGATTTTCGAGCCCAGCTTGCCGCCTTCCAGCGTCTCACCGATACCCATGTCCATGATCAAGTGGCGAATACCGGCCACCAGGTGATACAGCAGAGCGGACAGGAGGCCCCACGCCACGAACTTGGCCAGCGGACTGGTCAGACATGCCTTCACCTCGGCGTAGCCTTCTTCCGAACCCAGGGATTTGCTCAATGCATAAAGCATGATGCCCAGGCCAAGAAACAGGATGATGCCGGAAACACGGTGCAGGAATGACGTTACGCCGGTGATGGGGAGTTTGATGGTCCTTAGGTCTAGGTTTACAGGTCGTTGGCTATTCACGGCTTTTTTTCACACTGAAGAGCCCCTAACAATCAGGGCAAAGTTGTTGGGGAGTGCACTGGTCAGGTAAGCACCACCCAGGGAGTGCGACCCCCAATGAAAGCAAGCCCAAAAGCCCTTGGCGGTCGGTGGCCGAGTATAGACAGTTAGGCAACTAATGACAACGCGCGCTCCTCACCCTAATAGCTGATTGCGCTGGCGGGATAAAAGGCGTAAATGGCAGGCAATTTCGAGGAAAAAGTACGGTTAAAGCCTTCTGGAGCAAGACTTTAGGCAAATTGACATCTGAATTTATCTCACTATAGTGGTGCGGGCCCTGCGTGGGGGGTCTGTCTGATGATTTGAAGCATAAATAGGAGGCCACATGGCTGACAAAAAAGCGCAGTTGATCATCGAGGGCGCAGCCCCCGTCGAGCTGCCCATTTTAACCGGCACCGTTGGTCCCGATGTTATTGACGTACGGGGCCTGACGGCCACGGGCCGTTTCACATTCGACCCAGGCTTCATGTCGACCGCCTCTTGCGAGTCGAAGATCACCTATATCGACGGCGACAACGGCATTTTGCTGCATCGCGGCTACCCGATCGAGCAACTGGCCGAGAAGTCGGACTACCTGGAAACCTGCTACCTGCTGCTTAATGGCGAATTGCCAACAGCCGAGCAGAAAGCCCAGTTCGTCAGCACCGTGAAGAACCACACCATGGTTCACGAGCAGTTGAAGACCTTCTTCAACGGCTTCCGTCGCGACGCCCACCCGATGGCCGTCATGTGCGGCGTAGTCGGCGCCCTGTCGGCCTTCTATCACGACTCCCTGGACATCAATAACCCGCAGCATCGCGAAATTTCCGCGATCCGCCTGGTTGCCAAGATGCCGACCCTGGCCGCAATGGTTTACAAGTACTCCATGGGTCAACCCATGATGTACCCGCGCAACGACCTGACGTACGCGGAAAACTTCCTGCACATGATGTTCAACACCCCGTGCGAGATCAAACCGATCAGCCCGGTGCTGGCCGCCGCGATGGACAAGATCTTCATCCTCCACGCCGACCACGAACAGAATGCCTCGACGTCTACCGTACGCCTGGCAGGCTCTTCGGGTGCCAACCCGTTCGCCTGTATCGCCGCCGGTATCGCCGCACTGTGGGGCCCTGCCCACGGCGGTGCGAACGAAGCCGTGCTGACCATGCTCGATGAAATCGGCGATGTCTCGAACATCGACACGTTCATCGCCAAGGCCAAGGACAAGAACGATCCGTTCAAGTTGATGGGCTTTGGTCACCGGGTCTACAAGAACCGCGACCCGCGTGCCACCGTGATGAAGAAGACCTGCGACGAAGTGTTGAAGGAACTGGGCATCAAGAACGATCCGCAACTCGAACTGGCCATGCGCCTGGAAGAGATCGCCCTGACCGACCCGTACTTCATCGAACGCTCGCTGTACCCGAACGTCGACTTCTACTCGGGGATCATCCTCAAGGCGATCGGCATTCCAACCAGCATGTTCACCGTGATCTTCGCCCTGGCGCGGACCGTGGGCTGGATCTCCCACTGGAAAGAAATGCTCTCCAGCCCGTACAAGATTGGCCGCCCGCGCCAGCTGTACACCGGCTACGAGTCGCGTGACATTACCAAGCTGGAAGATCGCAAGTAAGCAGTTAGCTGCCTGGTTGCACTGAATACGGCCTCCTATATGGAGGCCGTATTTGTTTGTGCCGGGCAGTGAGGCTTGCGGCGTCTGCTTTGACGCCATCGCAGGCAAGCCAGCTCCCACACTCGACCGCGCCGCACCGGGTGTACCCGGCCAACCGTGGGAGCTGGCTTGCCTGCGATGGCGGCAGCACTAGCAACACATAGTTTCAGGCCATAAAAAATGCCCCGGTCTCTCGACCGGGGCATTTCTATAGGTAGCTACCTCGATACAACCTTAGTGAGAAACCGCCCCACTCGCCCCCAGACCCGTCTGCGAACGCACAAACTGCGGGAAGTACAGCGCACGCTCCTTCTCTGCCGCCGCCGACTTGTCGGTGATGGAGAAGAACCAGATGCCGATGAACGCAATGATCATCGAGAACAGCGCCGGGTACTCGTAAGGGAAGATGGCTTTCTCATGGTGCAGTATCGAGACCCAGATGGTTGGACCAAGGATCATCAGGCCAACGGCACTGATCAAGCCCAACCAGCCGCCAATCATCGCACCGCGGGTGGTGAGATTTTTCCAGTACATGGAAAGCAGCAGCACCGGGAAGTTACAGCTCGCCGCAATGGAGAACGCCAGGCCGACCATGAACGCGATGTTCTGGCTTTCGAACAGGATCCCCAGACCAATGGCCAGCACCGCCAAGGCGATGGTGGTGATCTTCGAGACGCGAATCTCATCCTTCTCGTTGGCCTTGCCCTTCTTGATAACGCTGGCATACAGGTCATGGGACACCGCCGAAGCACCGGCCAGGGTCAAGCCGGCAACCACCGCGAGGATGGTGGCGAAGGCCACGGCCGAGATGAAGCCCAGGAAAATACTGCCGCCCACCGCGTTGGCCAAATGCACCGCCGCCATGTTGTTACCGCCCAGCAAGGCACCTGCAGCGTCCTTGAACGCCGGATTGGTGCTCACCAGCAGAATCGCGCCGAAGCCGATGATGAAGGTCAGAATGTAGAAATAACCGATGAAGCCTGTGGCATACAGCACGCTCTTGCGGGCTTCTTTCGCATCACTCACGGTGAAGAAGCGCATCAGGATGTGCGGCAGGCCGGCGGTACCGAACATCAGTGCCAGGCCAAGGGAGAACGCCGAAATCGGATCTTTCACCAGGCCGCCCGGGCTCATGATCGCCTCACCTTTAGGGTGAACCTTGATCGCCTCGGCAAACAGCATGTTGAAGTCAAAGTTGACGTGCTTCATCACCATCAGCGCCATGAACGAGGCACCGGACAACAGCAGCACTGCCTTGATGATCTGCACCCAGGTGGTTGCCAGCATGCCGCCGAACAACACATAGAGGCACATCAGGATACCGACCAGAATCACCGCAACATGGTAATCCAGGCCGAACAGCAGTTGGATCAGCTTGCCTGCGCCTACCATCTGCGCGATCAGGTAGAACGCCACCACCACCAGCGACCCACACGCCGACAGGCTGCGAATCTGGGTCTGCCCAAGGCGATAGGACGCCACGTCGGCAAACGTATATTTACCTAGGTTACGCAGGCGCTCGGCGATCAGGAACAGAATGATCGGCCAGCCCACCAGGAAGCCGATCGAGTAGATCAGGCCGTCGTAGCCAGAGGTGAACACCAGCGCGGAAATCCCCAGGAAGGACGCCGCCGACATGTAGTCACCGGCAATCGCCAAACCGTTCTGGAACCCGGTGATCTTGCCGCCCGCCGCATAGTAGTCGGCCGCCGACTTGTTGCGCTTGGAGGCCCAGTAGGTAATGCACAAGGTGGCGCCGACGAAGGCGACGAACATCAGGATCGCTGCAATATTCAGCGGTTGTTTATGCACTTCGCCGGTCAACGCATCAGCCGCCCAGACGGCGGGAGCGAAGGCCATGATGCCCAATACTGCCAATAGACGACGGATCATTGCGCAGCCTCCTTGAGAATCGCATTGTTCAGGTCGTCAAATTCGCCGTTGGCACGTCGTACATAGATTGCAGTCAGGATAAAGGCTGAAACAATCAGCCCGACTCCGATCGGAATTCCCCAGGTAATGGACGAACCGGGGCTCAGCTTGGCCCCCAGTATTTGTGGCCCATAGGCAATCAGAAGGATGAATCCGGAGTACAGCCCAAGCATGATCGCCGAGAGAATCCAGGCGAATCTTTCCCTTTTACTCACCAGCTCCTTGAAACGCGGGCTGTCTTGAATCTTGAGGTAAATGCTGTCGTTCATTGTTTTTATCCTCGCAGCACAGCTTTTTTATTATTGGAACGTATCCACTGTATGCGGCTGCGGAACAGGTTCCAGACGACCTTAGTATTAGAAGGAGTGTAGCGAGGGATTTGGAGGACGCAGGCCCCATTGCTGAGGTGAGATAGCGTGGGAACCGGGATTTTGTGGGAGCCGGGCTTGCCCGCGACTGGATCACCTCGGCGCATCTGAAATACCGAGGCGTCTGCATCGCAGGCAAGCCAGCTCCCACACAAGCCGGCTCCCACAAAGGGTTTATTTAGCGGTCCATTCGGCCACACGCTCAGGGTGCTTGGCGACCCAATCCTTGGCCGCTGCATCAGGCTTGGCACCCTCCTGGATTGCCAACATGACTTCGCCGATTTCGTCCTTGGAGGCCCATTGGAACTTCTTCAGGAAAGCCGCCACTTCCGGCGCCTTCTTCTCCAGGCCTTTACTGCCGATGCTGTTGACGGTTTCAGCCGCACCATAAATTCCTTTTGGGTCGTCAAGGAAACGCAGTTTCCACTTGGCGAACATCCAGTGTGGCACCCAACCGGTGACCGCAATGGACTCCTGTTTGTCTTCGGCACGGGTCAGCTCGGCGATCATCGCGGCGCCCGAACTGGCTTGCAGCTTGTAGTCCAGGCCATAGGCCTTGATGGCTTCGTCAGTCTTGAGCATCACGCCTGAACCGGCATCGATACCGACGATCTTGTTCTTGAAGGTGGTGTCAGTCTTGAGGTCTTCAATGGACTTGGCCTTGACGTACTCCGGCACGATCAGGCCGATCTTGGCGTCCTTGAAGTTGGGGCCGTAGTCGACCACCTTGTCCTTGTTCTTGGCCCAATACTCACCGTGAGTCACCGGCAGCCACGCCGAGAGCATCGCGTCGAGCTTGCCGGTGGCCACGCCCTGCCACATGATCCCGGTGGCGACGGCTTGCAGCTTGACGTCGTAGCCGAGTTTTTCCTTGATCACTTCTGCCGCCACGTGGGTGGTGGCGACACTGTCCGACCAGCCATCCACATAGCCGATGCTCAGGGTTTTGCTGTCGGCGCTGGCCAGTGTGGAGCCCATCGCAACTACCAAAGTGGCAGCTGCGCCCAAGAGTCGTCGCATCTTCATAGTGCTTCCCCGAAAGTGCTGCGCCCGACGGATGCCGAGCGACGTCAACCTATTGTTATATGGTGCACCGCGCCCCCTTCACGCGCATCGATCATGCTCTGGCGACATCAGTGGAGTGCTGACGCTTCGATCATCAACCTGCTGCCGGAGCGGACCTGCTCTGACTACGACCTCAGGTAAGCAGGAAACGACATCACATCGCCATCCATAACCTTTGTGGGCGTTCTTGCGCCAATCCCGCCCGAACTTTGCATGTCAAAATCATGCGGGCCCACTGGGAGGCGCCAAATACAGGTAAGATGCGCGGCTTTGCTCCCCCAGACGGCCTGACCATGCCCGCGACTGCCCGCTTTCCTGTGCTGCCTTATTTATTCGCCCTGATCCTCAGCCTGTTTGCCCTCGGCGGTTACTGGTATGGCCTCGGCCAGCCGGTGGTGCTGCCCGATGTGGCCAGTGCCACGCACAAGCTGCAATGCGCGTCCTACACGCCCTTCGACAAGGATCAATCGCCCTTCGACCAGCCGTTCAAACTGCGCCCCGAACGCATGGACGCCGACCTGGCGTTGCTGTCTACCCGCTTTGAGTGCATTCGCACCTACTCCATGACCGGCCTCGAAGCCCTGCCGGACCTGGCACGCAAGCACGGCCTGAAGCTGATGATCGGCGCCTGGGTCAACAGCAATCCGGTGGACACCGCCAAGGAAATCGATGCATTGATCGCCTCGGCCAACGCCAACCCCGACGTCGTGACCTCGGTGATCGTCGGCAACGAAACCCTGCTGCGCAAGGAAATCACCGCCACGCAGTTGGTGAAGTTGATCCATCAGGTCAAAAGCCATATCAAACAGCCCGTCACCTATGCCGACGTTTGGGAGTTCTGGCTGCAACACCCGCAAATCGCCCCGGCGGTGGACTTCCTGACCATTCACCTGCTGCCGTATTGGGAAAATGACCCCGCAGGGATCGACAAGGCCCTCAAGCATGTAGGTGACATTCGCCAGACCTTTGGCAACCAATTTGCCCCCAAAGACATCATGATCGGTGAGACCGGCTGGCCGAGCGAAGGCCGCCAGCGCGAAACTGCCGTGCCGAGTCGCGTCAACGAAGCCAAGTTCATCCGTGGTTTTGTGGAAATGGCCGAACAGAACGGCTGGCACTACAACCTGATCGAAGCCTTCGACCAACCGTGGAAACGCGCCAGTGAAGGTGCCGTTGGCGGCTACTGGGGCTTGTTTGATGCGGATCGCCAGGACAAGGGCGTGCTGGCCGGGCCTGTGACCAACGTGCCGTACTGGCCGACATGGCTGGGGGTTGGCGGGATTATCCTGCTGGGCACACTGCTGCTCGGCGGTCGTGTTCGCAGCACCCGTACCGCCCTGCTCTTGCCATTGCTTGGCGCGGTTGCGGCCTGCTCGATTGGCACCTGGGCTGAATTGACCCGGGTGACGGCGCGCTTTACCGACGAATGGGTCTGGGCCGGCTTACTGGTGGTCTTGAATCTTTTGGTGCTGGCGCATGCCGCCCTGGCCCTGAGTGCCCGAGAAGGCTGGCGCGAACGCAGTTTCAACTGGCTTGAGCAACGCGCCGGCTGGCTGGTGGCCGTGGCCGGATTTGCTGGCGCGGTAATGATGCTGGCGCTGGTGTTTGATCCGCGTTATCGCAGCTTCCCGAGCGCAGCGCTGTTGCTGCCGGCGCTTGTGTACCTGGTACGCCCGGTCATCGGTCCTCGTCGGGAGATCGCCTTGCTGACCTTCATCATCGGTGCCGGCATTGCGCCGCAGCTGTACAGCGAAGGCTTGATGAACCAACAGGCCCTGGGTTGGGCGCTGGTGAGCGTGTTGATGGTTGCAGCGTTGTGGCGGTGCTTGCGGGTCCGCAAGACCTAGGACACCGCAAACCTGTAGCCGCTGCCGAGGTACGAGGCTGCGGCTACAGGCTCATAGAAATCAGGTGACCCGAGGCGCCCTGACCAACCGCAACCCGGCAATCACCACGGCAAACACCGCAAACGTGGTGTTGTACAACGCCAACGCCGGAAACCCGAACACCAACCCCAATACCGCCAACGCCCACCCAGCTCGTCCCGGCACAAAAAACGCCAGTACCGACGTCACCAAAGCTGCCCACCCCATCACCTTGAAGTGAATCATCAGCCCCAGGTTCGAGCGCACCTGACATTCCCAGCGGCTGGCCTCATCAGCACAGAGGCCAACCCACTGGCCATCCTCCATAAAGCCGTAACGCGCGCCATAACTGGCGGCCAACCACAACGGTAAGGCAATGAGCAGCAGGATCAGCGGCAAACGGCGGGACATGGGGCACTCCGATAGGCGAAAACGGCGCCCAGCTTAATCCCCCGGTGGCCGTTGGCAAGGCTTGTACGCAGATAACTGTTCATCAATGCGTGCCAAAGTGTATCGTCTGGCTACTATTACCCTGATTCCTGCGGTTATTTCCGACTTTTCGTGCCGAGCGCTGGCACTTCGGTGGCAACGCGGTGGTCATAGCCTGCGAACTTCATTCAGTACGTTTTCCTCTTAGGGATTTAGTCATGCTCCGTTCCTTGCGCTGTGCGGCCCTGTTGGGCGGCCTTTTTTTGAGTGCGTCAGCACTGGCGGTCGACGTCGACCAAGCCAGCTATGGCTACCCTTTGACCAATCCGTTTGAAGCGACCATCGCCACTACCCCACCCAATCTTCGGCCGGAACTGCCGAGCGATGACGAGATCAATCAGTCCGACTACAGCCTGACCATGCGCCCGGAGCGCCAATTCAGCCTGCCGGACAATTTCTGGGCGGTGAAGAAACTCACCTACCGCATCGCCAAGCAGGACCACGCCGCACCGCTGATCTTTCTGATCTCCGGTACCGGCGCGCGCTTTGACAGCACCATCAACGAGTACCTGAAAAAGCTCTATTACAAGGCCGGCTACCACGTGGTGCAGCTGTCATCGCCCACCAGCTTTGACTTCATCAGCGCCGCGTCGCGCTTCGCCACCCCGGGCGTGACCTCGGAAGATGCCGAGGACATGTACCGCGTGATGCAGGCCGTGCGTGCGCAAAACGCGACGCTGCCGGTCACCGATTTCTATCTGACCGGCTACAGCCTCGGTGCACTGGACGCGGCCTTCGTCAGTAAGCTGGACGAAACCCGGCGCAGTTTCAACTTCAAGAAAGTGCTGCTGCTCAACCCGCCGGTCAACCTCTACACCTCGATCACCAATCTCGACAAGCTGGTGCAAACCGAGGTCAAGGGCATCAACAACAGCACCACTTTCTATGAGTTGGTGTTGAACAAGCTGACCCGCTACTTCCAGCAAAAGGGCTATATCGACCTTAACGACGCCCTGCTCTACGACTTCCAGAACTCCAAGGAACACCTGACCAACGAACAGATGGCCATGCTGATCGGCACCTCGTTCCGCTTCTCGGCGGCCGACATTGCCTTCACCTCGGACCTGATCAACCGTCGCGGCCTGATCACCCCGCCGAAATACCCGATCACCGAAGGCACCAGCCTCACGCCGTTCCTCAAACGTGCGCTGCAATGCGACTTCGACTGCTACCTCACCGAACAAGTGATCCCGATGTGGCGTGCCCGCTCCGACGGCGGCAGCCTGTTGCAGTTGATTGATCAGGTCAGCCTCTATGCCCTCAAGGACTACCTGCACGACAGCCCGAAAATCGCGGTCATGCACAACGCCGACGACGTGATCCTCGGCCCTGGCGACCTCGGTTTCCTGCGTAAAACCTTCGGCGATCGCTTGACCGTCTACCCCCTGGGCGGCCATTGCGGCAACCTCAACTACCGCGTCAACGCCGACGCCATGCTGGAGTTCTTCCGTGGCTAAATATCTCCTGCTTATCGCTGCGTTACTCTGCGCCGGTGTGGCCAATGCCGATAACAGCAAGGCCCACGCGCCGACGGTGGTGGACTCCGACGGTTTCAAGGAGCCACTGAGCAAACTCAAATTCAACCCGGGCCTGGACCAGCGTGAATTCGAACGTTCGACCCTCACCGCCCTCAACATTTACGACCCGCTGGAATCGTGGAACCGTCGGGTCTATCACTTCAACTATCGGTTTGACCAATGGGTCTTCCTGCCGGTGGTCGACGGTTACCGCTATGTGACCCCAAGCTTCCTGCGCACCGGCGTGAGCAACTTCTTCAACAACCTGGGCGACGTGCCCAACCTGGTGAACAGCCTGCTGCAGCTCAAGGGTCACCGCTCCCTGGAAACCACCGGACGCCTGCTGCTTAATACCACCATCGGCATCGCCGGCCTGTGGGACCCGGCTACCGCCATGGGCCTGCCGCGCCAGAGCGAAGACTTCGGTCAGACCCTGGGCTTCTACGGCGTGCCGGGCGGCGCCTACCTGGTGCTGCCGATCTTCGGCCCTTCCAACCTGCGGGACACCGCCGGCCTGGCCGTCGACTACACAGCCGAATCCCAGATCAACTTCCTCAACGTGTCCAAGGTCAGCGAAAACCACCCGGAAATCTGGGCCCTGCGCGCTGTCGACAAGCGCTACCAGAC
This sequence comes from Pseudomonas spelaei, assembly GCF_009724245.1. GTDB lineage: Bacteria > Pseudomonadota > Gammaproteobacteria > Pseudomonadales > Pseudomonadaceae > Aquipseudomonas > Aquipseudomonas spelaei. Next base: position 40,953 of record NZ_WNNK01000008.1, read on the forward strand.
CAGCTTCCGCTATGGCCAGATGAACTCGCCGTTCGAGTATGAAAAGGTGCGGTACGTGTATACCGAGTCGCGCAAGTTGCAGATTGCCGAGTAACCCTGTGCGGTAGGAGCTGGCTTGCCGGCTCCTACCGACCGGGGTTCAAATCAGTTCCCCGTCGACACCACTGCTGCCAGGTGAACTGCAATTGCAGGATCGCCGCCCTCGCCATCTCCCTTTCCGGCTCCGGCAATCTGGAAGGCTGCTCAAGTGCCTTGAGCAACGCCACGCTCGACCCATCCATCACCGATACGCTCGCCAACGTCGGCCCACCCTGTTTGAGGGCAGCCGCCAAGCCCCGCAAATAGTGATCACGCGCAACCGCCAACCCGCCCTGACTGCTCGCCAGGCACGCCCGCAGCTCCAGTAACTCATCCCCAAGATCCAACCCCAACAACCCGTTATCCCAATGGGCGTGGCGCTCGGACGGTAAGGTTTCGCTGTAGCGCGACAGGCGAATCAAGCGGTCTGCCATGCGCCCGCCAAACCAGCTTTCGACCTGCTCCAATGGGCGCACGGTCAGTTGCGCGAGGTCAAACAGTGACGCCTTGAACATCCGCCGATAATGGTGTTCACCCGGCCTGAGCTGGATCAGACGGAACACCACCACCGCAATACCGACCCCCACCAGCGTCGCGATGGCTTTATTGAGAAAGGCCGCGAAGTCATAGGTCATCAGGTTGCTGGGCCCGACGTTGTTAACGAAGAAGATGCAGAACGCCGAGGCCGTGGCTGCCAGTTTGACGCGACTCATGCACAGCGAGGCGAAAAACAGCGGCACACCCAGCCCCAGGCACAGCAACGGAAACGCATCAAAACCGGGCAGTAGGCCGAAGCGCACAACAGCGGCCACCGGGACCGATAAAGCGATGCCCTTGAAGAAGTTCAGGCTGGACGCCGAGGGATCTTCCCGCGCTGCAAACAGGCTCAGGACCACGCCGCAAATCGACACCGCGCCCAGCCCCGATGGCCAGGCGGTAAAAATCCAAAAGGCCGCAACAGCCAGAAACGCCAAGGCACTGCGCAAGCCGCCAAGCAGGCCCTGTTCAATATCCCGGTGCCAGGACATTGCCCCCGGCGCCCCCGATGGCACCCTGCCCTGCTCAACGTCCACCAACGTCAGGGCACCTTGATCGATCAAACGCAGCACCTGCGCCAATTGCATCAGGCAAAAGTGCGCCTCCTGACTCAGGGCCGGATCCTCCAGCGCCAGGCCAAGGCGACGAGCCAGGTCAGGCAGATCCTGGTGTCGTTCTTGCTGCAAGGTGGCGGCCACCTCTTCCACCAACGGTAGAACCCGTGCCGTCTCATCGAGCATCAACCGTTGCCGCGCCACCCCGCGCGCCGCGCGCAGCAAACTGAGCAAGTCGCGGCTAAGCACCCGCAACGCCTGGGAGCGACGGCGCCCCTTGGGGCCTTCGAACCAGGCGTGATCGCGCTGGGTGTCCACCGCCACGAGCCGCCCCAAGGCCTCCAATAAACCTTTACGTTGATCAGTGCCCAACAGCTCCGAAGCCGCCGCACGCATTCCCGCCAGCCAAGCGGCCCGGCCTTGTGCGGCCAGCGCCCGCTCTACATGCCGCGGCCACAACACCGTGCTCGCCACCGAGGCACAGACGAGCCCCAGGCCGATCTCCAGACAACGGGCAGACGCCTGATCGAACACCGTCAACGGCGCCGAGGTGGCGGGCAGCGCAATGATTGCGGCGGTATAACCCGCCAGCACAAAACCATAAGAAGTGTGATTACGCAGCAATGAGGCGCCGGTGGTGCAGAACGCCAGCCACAGCGCCATGCACAGCAGGAACAACAGCGGTGCCTGACCGAAGACCGCGACCATGGCGACGGATGCCACAGCCCCCACCAAAGTGCCCACCAGTCGATAGGCGCCCTTGGCCAGCACCATGCCGCTGGTGGACTGGCCGACGATAAATACGGTGGTCAAGGCCCATTGCGGCTGCTCCAGGTCGAAGCAAAAGGCCAGATACAACGCGACCCCGCCGGCGATGATGTTGCGCAGGGCAAACAACAGATCGCTACGCGAGGGCGCGAGGGTGGCTTGCCAGAAATCAGGGAGTTGAAAGGTGAGCGGTTTCATTCAACGAACACATAGATAGCAAGCTAATGATTAGTATCGTATCTATATTTGCGTTGAATGCCAATCCTAGCCTTTGGCGGTGCGCCACACTTTGCTGAACAGTAATACCACCGCCAACACCACTGCTCCGGCAATAATCCCCGCTACCGCGTTGAGCACGCTCGGCAGCAACCACGCCAGGCCACCAGCGCTTTGACTCACGGTCTCGATCCAGTGATGCACCACCGGCACACCGTGGGTCAGAATTCCACCGCCCACCAGGAACATCGCCGCCGTCCCGATCACCGACAGGCTTTTCATCATGTACGGGGCTGTCCGCAAAATTCCGCCGCCGATGCTGCGCGCCATTTGCCCAGGCTTCTGCGTCAGCCACAGACCAAGGTCATCCAGCTTGACGATACCGGCCACCAAACCATAGACGCCGATGGTCATGACAATGGCAATGCCCGACAGCACGATCACCTGTTGCATCAACGGCACATCGGCCACGGTACCCAGAGTGATGGCGATGATTTCTGCCGAGAGAATGAAGTCGGTACGGATCGCGCCTTTGATCTTGTCCTTCTCAAAAGCCACCAAGTCCGTCGCCGGGTCCGCTACAGCCTCGACCAACTGGGTATGCCCGGCCTGGTCTTCGGCCTTGCTGTGAAGGAATTTGTGCGCCAGCTTTTCGAAGCCTTCGAAACACAAGTACGCGCCACCCAGCATCAGCAACGGCGTCACCGCCCACGGGGCGAAAGCACTGATCAGCAAAGCAGCGGGCACCAGGATCAGCTTGTTGAGGAACGAGCCCTTGGCTACCGCCCAGACCACCGGAATCTCTCGTTCGGCGCGCACACCGGAGACTTGCTGGGCATTGAGCGCCAAGTCGTCGCCGAGCACGCCGGCGGTTTTCTTGGCGGCCATTTTGGTCATCAGCGCGACGTCATCCAGCACTGCCGCAATGTCGTCAATCAGCACCAGCAAACTGCTTCCTGCCATGAATCAGATGTCCTTGAGAGTGAGAGACTGACGAGCATAGCGCGGCGCAAGGCTTTTCGGACACATTCTTGAGACCCGCGGATGGCCGGTGCTACCATGCGCAACCGCCTGTCTCGGCAAGGAATCATCTGGTCCATGAGCACCATTCGCGAGCGCAACAAAGAACTGATCCTGCGGGCTGCCAGTGAGGAGTTTGCCGACAAGGGCTTCGCCGCGACCAAAACCAGCGACATCGCCGCCAAGGCCGGGCTGCCCAAGCCCAACGTCTACTACTACTTCAAGTCCAAGGACAACCTCTACCGCGAGGTGCTCGAAAGCATCATCGAGCCGATCCTGGCAGCCTCCACGCCATTCAATCCCGACGGCGATCCCAAGGAGGTACTGAGCGGGTACATCCGCTCGAAAATCTGCATCTCCCGCGACCTGCCCTTCGCCTCCAAAGTGTTCGCCAGCGAAATCATGCACGGCGCCCCGCACCTGAGCCCCGAGCAGGTCGAGCAACTCAACGCCCAGGCCAAACACAACATCGATTGCATCCAGAGCTGGGTGGATAAAGGGCTGATTGCGGCAATTGATCCCAATCACCTGATGTTCAGCATCTGGGCGGCGACGCAGACGTATGCTGATTTTGATTGGCAGATTTCGGCGATAACGGGCAAGGCCAAGCTGGATGAGGCCGACTACGAGGCGGCGGCGCAGACGATTATTCGGTTGGTGCTCAAGGGATGTGAGCCGGACTGATGGACCGTGGTGTGGCCATCGCAGGCAAGCCAGCTCCCACACTGGACTTGTACCGGACACAGATTGTATGAACACCATCAGCCCAATGTGGGAGCGGGCTTGCCCGCGATAGCTATCTTCCAGACACATCCTGCCAAAAGCCTGCCCTGTTTCTGAAATCATCCGGACTAGCCTTTCAGAACTCATTCTGCAAAGGGGCAATGGAATGCCTGATCTACCTGCATCAAACCGTCTGCGCACAGGCCGCTACAACGAACCCAACCAAATTTATCTTCTGACCAGCAACACACTTCATCGCGAGCCGATATTCAGCGACTTCAAACTAGGCCGGCTGGTGGTACAGCAATTCAGAATGGCCCAAAACCAAGGGCTGGCAATATCACTGGCCTGGGTAGTGATGCCTGATCATTTCCATTGGCTGATATCACTTGAAAATGGCTCTTTGGCCGATTTGATGCGCCAGGTCAAATCCAAAAGCACTCGAATCATTAATGCTGTTGCCGGACGCCAAGGGCGTCTTTGGCAACCAGGCTTTCATGATCATGCCGTGCGTCGGGAAGAAAGCCTTGAGGGTATCGCTCGGTACATCGTTGCCAACCCCTTGAGAGCCGGTCTTGTAAAGAAATACGGCGACTATCCACTGTGGGATGCAATCTGGCTTGACTGAAGAACGAGTCGCCGCCATCGCGGGCAAGCCCGCTCCCACAGGAGTCCTATGTCATTCACAAAACAAGCCCGACGCAAGACAGTGTGGGAGCGGGCTTGCCCGCGATAGCTATCGACCAATCACCTCACATCAAGCAGACACCCCCGCATCCGCCAACAACCCCTGCCCTTCAATCGCGCTGATCGCACACTGCTCGTCAATGTCCGATGTATCCCCGCTGATCCCGATCGCCCCCAGCACCTTCCCATCCTGATCCCGAATCAGTACCCCACCCGGCGCCGGCACCACGCTGCCCTGCCCCAGGCTGTTCAACGCCGCGATAAACGCCGGCCGCTGCTGCGCATCCAGCGCCAACAGCCGTGACCCCTTACCCAGGGCTATCGCGCCCCAGGCCTTGCCAATGGCGATTTGCGGGCGCAGCAGACTGGCGCCGTCTTCGCGCTGCAACGTGATCAAGTGCCCGCCGCTGTCGAGTACCGCAATGGTCAGCGGTGCCGCCGAAATCGTGCGACCTGCGGCGATGGCCTGGCTGGCCAGGTTAACTGCGACTTTCAAGGTTAAAGCGCTCATGGGTGCCGTCCTTATCTTGTTATTGAGAAAGCCGTGGGGCTCTGATTGATCAGAAGCCGGATAAAACAAATAGAACACAATAGATTTATTTTTTGTATACAATATTTCGAAACACACACGCCACACGTCTAAATAATCCCGTCTAAAAGGCTTCCGACGAACGCATAGGCCAACGAAGAAAATGGATTGACCTGTGCAGCTCGCCGTGAATACACTTCGACGCAACACCACTTGTATACAATTACAAAACGCAAGAGGCACCAAAACCATGAGCAAAATGAGAGCAATCGAAGCCGCCGTTCTGGTGATGCGCCGTGAAGGGGTCGACACCGCCTTCGGCATCCCGGGCGCCGCGATCAACCCGCTGTATTCGGCCTTGCAGAAGGTCGGTGGCATCGATCACGTCCTTGCTCGCCACGTTGAAGGCGCTTCGCACATGGCCGAGGGTTACACCCGCACCAAGGCCGGCAATATCGGTGTGTGCATCGGGACTTCCGGCCCGGCCGGTACCGATATGGTCACGGGCCTGTACAGCGCCTGGGCCGACTCGATCCCGATCCTGTGCATTACCGGCCAGGCGCCGCGGGCCCGGATGCACAAGGAAGACTTCCAGGCCGTCGACATCACCAGCATCGTCAAGCCGGTGACCAAGTGGGCGACCATGGTGATGGAACCCGGCCAAGTGCCCTACGCGTTCCAGAAAGCCTTTTATGAAATGCGTTCCGGCCGTCCCGGCCCAGTGCTGATCGATTTGCCATTCGACGTGCAAATGGCCGAGATCGAATTCGATATCGACGCCTATCAGCCTCTGCCTCTGGCCAAACCGCTGGCCACCCGCATCCAGGTGGAAAAAGCCCTGGCCCTGCTGGACCAGGCCGAGCGCCCACTGCTGGTCAGCGGTGGTGGCGTGATCAATGCCGACGCCAGCGAGTTGCTGGTGGAGTTTGCCGAACTGACCGGTATACCGGTGATCCCGACCCTGATGGGCTGGGGCACTATCCCCGACGATCACCCGCTGATGGTGGGCATGGTTGGCCTGCAAACCTCCCACCGTTATGGCAACGCGACGATGCTCAAATCGGACGTGGTGCTGGGCATTGGTAACCGCTGGGCCAACCGTCACACCGGTTCGGTAGATGTCTACACCGCTGGCCGCAAGTTCATCCACGTCGACATCGAGCCGACGCAAATCGGCCGCGTGTTTACCCCGGACCTGGGCATTGTCTCCGACGCCGGAGCAGCCCTGACGATGTTCATTGAAGTGGCCCGCGAGTGGAAAGCTGCCGGCAAGCTCAAGGACCGCAGCGCCTGGCTCAACGATTGCCAGCAGCGCAAGGCCACCCTGCACCGCAAGACCCACTTCGACAACGTGCCGGTCAAACCGCAACGGGTGTACGAAGAGATGAACCAGGTGTTCGGCAAAGACACCTGCTACGTCAGCACTATCGGCCTGTCGCAGATTGCCGGCGCGCAATTCCTGCACGTCTACAAGCCGCGGCACTGGATCAACTGCGGCCAGGCTGGCCCGTTGGGCTGGACCATTCCGGCAGCACTCGGTGTGGTCAAGGCCGACCCGACGCGCAAGGTTGTCGCGCTGTCTGGCGACTATGATTTCCAGTTCATGATCGAAGAGTTGGCCGTGGGCGCGCAGTTCAAGCTGCCGTACATCCACGTGGTGGTGAACAACTCCTACCTGGGGCTGATTCGCCAGGCGCAACGCGGTTTTGAGATGGACTACTGCGTGCAGCTGTCCTTCGATAACCTCAATGCCCCGGAACTCAACGGTTATGGCGTCGACCACATAGCCGTCGCTGAAGGCCTGGGTTGCAAGGCCCTGCGCGTTTTCGAGCCGGATCAGATCCAGCCGGCCTTGCGCCGTGCCCAGGAAATGATGGAAGAGTTCAAGGTCCCGGTGATCGTTGAGATTATTCTGGAGCGGGTGACCAATATTTCCATGGGCACCGAGATCAACGCCGTCAACGAGTTCGAAGACCTGGCGCTGGTGGGTAACGACGCCCCCACCGCGATTTCGCTGCTCGATTAAATGATGCTTGATTAAAGAGTATGCGTTCCCGCGCAACGCGCGGGAACGCTGGCGCTTTTGAGGAGACTCCCATGCCGCGTTTTGCTGCCAACCTGTCCATGCTGTTCACTGAACAGGACTTCCTTGCCCGTTTCAAAGCTGCCGCCGACGCCGGCTTCACTGGTGTGGAATACCTGTTTCCCTACGAATTCAGCTCTGCCGAGATCAAGGCACAACTCGATGCCAACGGCCTGACTCAAGTACTGTTCAACCTGCCGGCCAGTGACTGGGCCAAGGGTGAACGCGGCCTGGCCTGCCACCCGGATCGGGTCGAGGAATTCCGTGCCGGTGTGAACCTGGCCATCGCCTACGCCCAAGTGCTGGGCAATACCCAGATCAACTGCCTGGCGGGTATCCGTCCACCAGGCGTGGACGAGGCCACCCTGGAAAAAACCTTCGTCGCCAACCTCAAATACGCCGCCGACAAGCTGCAAGCGGTGGGCATCAAGCTGGTGATGGAAGCCATCAACACCCGCGACATCCCAGGTTTCTACCTCAACAACACGGCGCAAGCCCTGTCGATTCGCGAGCAGGTGGGCAGCGCCAACCTGTTCCTGCAATACGACATCTATCACATGCAAATCATGGAAGGCGACCTGGCCCGGACCATGGCGGCGCACCTGGGTGAGATCAACCATATCCAGTTGGCGGACAACCCTGGGCGTAATGAGCCGGGTACTGGTGAGATCAACTACCGCTTCCTGTTCGAACACTTGGACCGCATTGGTTATCAGGGTTGGGTTGGGTGTGAGTACAAGCCACTGACCACCACCGAAGCCGGGTTGGGCTGGATGAAAAGCCACAATGCCATCTAATTGAACAAACACAGGAACCAATGTGGGAGCGGGCTTGCTCGCGAAAGCCGTGCATCAGTCGACATCAATTCTGAATGTCAGACCGCATTCGCGAGCAAGCCCGCTCCCACATTTGGATCTCCTGTGTTCAGCAGGCCGTGCCAGGTCTGCACACCTAAAAACAAGAGGATTTCTTCATGGCTAAAATCGGATTTATCGGCACCGGCATCATGGGTGAACCCATGGCAGCGAACCTGCAAAAGGCAGGTCATCAACTGTTCCTGTCCGAGCACTACGGCAAAGCGTCAGAAGCACTGGTCGCTGCCGGCGCAGTAGCCCTGGCCAACCCGCAGCAGGTGGCCCAGGAAGCCGAATTCATCATCGTCATGGTGCCTGACACCCCGCAGGTCGACGATGTGTTGTTCCGCGCCGATGGCATTGCAGCCGGCCTGTCGCCAAACAAAGTAGTGATCGACATGAGCTCGATCTCGCCTACCGCCACCAAGGCCTTTGCGGCCAAAATCAACGCAACCGGCGCGCAGTATCTTGACGCCCCGGTGTCCGGTGGCGAAGTCGGCGCCAAGGCCGGGACCTTGAGCATCATGGTCGGCGGCGAGCCACAGACCTTTGAACGTGCCCTGCCGCTGTTCCAGAGCATGGGCAAGAACATCACGCTGGTGGGTGGCAACGGCGACGGCCAGACCGCCAAAGTGGCCAACCAGATCATCGTTGCGCTGAACATCCAGGCGGTGGCCGAAGCGCTGCTGTTCGCCTCGAAAAACGGCGCGGACCCGGCCAAGGTACGTGAGGCGCTGATGGGCGGCTTCGCCTCATCGAAAATCCTGGAAGTGCATGGCGAGCGGATGATCAAGGGCACCTTTGACCCGGGTTTCCGCATCAACCTGCACCAGAAGGATCTGAACCTGGCCCTGGCCGGTGCGAAGGAGCTGGGGATCAACCTGCCGAACACCGCCGGCACCCAGCAAGTGTTCAGCACCTGCGTAGGCCTGGGCGGCGGTAACTGGGACCACTCGGCGCTGATCAAGGGCCTGGAACATATGGCGAATTTTTCGATTCGCGATAAGTAATCCGCGGCTCCTGACTTGAAATGCAGTCAAGTGTGGGAGCTGGCTTGCCTGCGATAGCGGTCTTCCAGATGCACCTTCATTGCCTGACACACCGCTATCGCAGGCAAGCCAGCTCCCACATTTTTGATCGCGTTCCACGCCTGAAACCTAATAACAAGAATTCCCCGGGAGCCCGCTCATGTCGGTCGATCCGCAACACCTGCTTCGCGAGCTGTTTGCCACAGCCATCGACGCCGCCCACCCCCGGCAAGTCCTCGAACCTTATCTGCCCGCCGACCGTACCGGTCGTGTGATCGTCATCGGTGCCGGCAAAGCCGCAGCAGCCATGGCGCAAGTGGTGGAAAACGCCTGGCAAGGCGAAGTCTCAGGCCTGGTGGTCACCCGCTACGGCCACGGCGCACCCTGCAAGAAAATCGAAGTGGTCGAAGCCGCGCATCCGGTACCGGATGCTGCCGGCCTGGCCGTCGCCAAGCGTGTACTGGAGCTGATCAGCCACCTTGAGGAAGACGACCGGGTGATCTTCCTGCTCTCCGGCGGTGGCTCTGCACTGCTCGCCCTTCCGGCACAAGGCATCACCCTGGCCGACAAGCAAGCCATCAACAAAGCCCTGCTCAAATCCGGCGCCACCATCGGCGAGATGAATTGCGTGCGCAAGCACCTCTCGGCAATCAAAGGGGGTCGACTGGCCAAGGCCTGCTGGCCGGCAACGGTCTACACCTACGCGATTTCCGACGTGCCGGGCGACCAGGCCACGGTCATCGCTTCCGGTCCCACCGTCGGCGACCCGAGCACTTCGCAACAAGCCCTGGCGATTCTCAAGCGCTACCAGATCGAAATCCCCGCGTCCGTGCGCACTTGGTTGCAGAGCCCGGAATCGGAAACCGTCAAACCCGGCGACCCGTGCCTGGCGCGCAGTCACTTCCAATTGATCGCCCGCCCGCAACAGTCTCTGGAGGCGGTGGCGGTCAAAGTCCGCCAGGCCGGGTTCAGCCCGTTGATCCTCGGCGACCTGGAAGGTGAAGCCCGGGATGTGGCCAAGGTTCATGCCGGTATTGCCCGGCAAATCATCCTGCACGGCCAGCCTCTGGCGGCACCTTGCGTGATTCTGTCCGGCGGCGAAACCACGGTCACCGTGCGCGGCAACGGCCGTGGCGGGCGTAACGCCGAATTCCTGCTGAGCCTGACCGACAGCCTCAAGGGCCTGCCCGGCGTCTACGCCCTGGCCGGTGATACCGACGGCATCGACGGCTCCGAAGACAACGCCGGAGCAATCATGACCCCAACCAGCTACGCCCGTGCCGAAGCCCTTGGCCTGTCGGCCAGCGACGAGCTGGACAACAACAATGGCTACGGCTACTTCGCCGCACTCGACGGGTTGATCATCACCGAGCCGACCCGTACCAACGTCAACGACTTCCGCGCCATTCTGATCCTCGAGAGCCCTGAAAGAGAGTCCCCTGAACATGACGCCTGACAAGAAAGTCAAAATCCTCGCCACCCTGGGCCCGGCCACCGACAGCCTTGAAGACATTCGCGACCTGGTAAAAGCCGGGGTGAACATCTTTCGCCTCAACTTCAGCCATGGCGAACACGCCGACCATGCCCAGCGCTTTCAATGGATTCGCGAGGTGGAGAAACAGCTCAACTACCCCCTCGGCATCTTGATGGACCTGCAAGGGCCAAAGCTGCGGGTCGGGCGTTTTGCCGCCGGCAAGGTGCAACTGATTCGTGGCCAGGCCCTGCGCCTGGATCTGGACGAAACACCCGGCGACCAGCGCCGGGTCAACCTGCCCCACCCGGAAATCATCGCTGCCCTCGAACCCGGCATGGACCTGCTGCTGGACGACGGCAAGTTGCGCCTGCGGGTGATCACCAAATATGCCGACGCCATCGACACTACGGTGCTCAACGGCGGCGAGCTGTCGGACCGCAAAGGGGTGAACGTGCCCCAGGCCTTGCTGGAATTAAGCCCGCTGACCGCCAAGGACCGTCGCGACCTGAGCTTCGGCCTGGAGCTGGGCGTGGACTGGGTGGCGCTGTCATTTGTGCAGCGTCCGGAAGATATTCGTGAGGCCCGTGGATTGATCGGCGACAAGGCCTTCTTGATGGCGAAGATCGAGAAGCCCTCGGCGGTTCAACACCTGCAACAAATCGCCGAACTGAGCGACGCGATCATGGTCGCCAGAGGGGATCTCGGCGTGGAGGTTCCGGCCGAAAGCGTGCCGCAGATCCAGAAAGACATCATCAGCACCTGCCGCCAGTTGGGCAAACCGGTGGTGGTGGCGACTCAGATGCTCGAGTCCATGCGTTTCTCGCCAGCCCCGACCCGTGCCGAAGTCACCGACGTGGCCAACGCCGTGGCCGAAGGCGCCGACACGGTGATGCTGTCGGCGGAAACTGCTTCCGGGGATTACCCGTTGGAAGCAGTGGAAATGATGAGCAAGATCATCCGCCAGGTCGAGGGTGGCCCGGACTACCAGACCCAACTCGATGTCAGCCGACCCAAGGCCGAGGCCACGGTGTCCGACGCCATCAGCTGTGCGATCCGTCGTATCAGCAGCATTCTGCCGGTGGCGGTGCTGGTGAACTACAGCGAGTCCGGCGCCTCCAGCCTGCGAGCGGCACGGGAACGACCGTCGGTGCCAATCCTCAACCTGACACCGAACCTGTCGACGGCGCGTCGCTTGAGCGTGGCGTGGGGTGTGCATTCGGTGGTCAATGATCGGCTGCGGCAGGTGGACGAGGTGTGTTCCACCGCGCTGGAGATTGCCCAGGCCCAAGGTATGGCGAAGCGTGGGGATACGTTGGTGATTACAGCGGGTGTGCCGTTTGGGCAGCCGGGGTCGACCAATTCGTTGCGCATAGAGACATTGATTTAGCGCCTGTTCAGGCCTCATCGCAGGCAAGCCAGCTCCCACATTTGACTGGGTTCACACATCAAAATGTGGGAGCCGGGCTTGCCCGCGATTGGGGACAACTCGGTCTCACAGACTCACCATCATGCCCAACCAATCCTGCCCCGACTGGGCCGAAGCTTTGCTCAACGGCTTCAGCCAAATCTTCCTCCAGCGTCACCCACTGTGCGGCCTGCTCTGCCTGTTGGCCATCCTGACAGGCGCCCCGGGCTTGCTCGGCGGCGCACTGCTGGGCGGGGTTGCCGGCCTGCTCACGGCCCAGCGCCGGGGTTATCCCAAGGCTGAGCGCCAGGCCGGGCTCTACAGCTACAACGGTGTGCTGCTGGGTTTGCTGATCAGCCAGCATTTCGCCTGGTCCGCCCTGTTGCCACCGTTGATTCTCGCCAGCGGCGGCCTCAGTGCGATCCTCATCCGCCAATGGCTCAAACGCGCCACCCGTCCCGATGACCTGCCCGCCTATACCTTGCCCTTTGTCGTATTGGTCTGGTTGCTGCTCGGCGCTCCTGCGGCAACGGCTTTGGCAGCGATTGAACCTGGCACCTGGGCATTGCTCAGTGCGCCATTCACCGGACTGGCGCAAGTCATCCTGCTCGACCATCCATTGGCCGGGCTGTTGATCGCCCTCGGCCTGTTCCTCGCCAACCGCCGCGCCGCGTTGTGGGCACTGCTCGGTGCCAGCCTCGGCGTACTGATCGCCCTGCTATCGGGCGAACCCGCCAGCGCCTTGCTCGGCCTGAACAGCTATAACCCGGCGCTGGCGGCCCTGGCCCTCTGTCAGTACCGCCGCCGACCCTGGTTGCCGCTGATCGGCATCGTGCTGTCGATCCTCATCACCCCTGGTTTTGCCGCCCTGAATCTGCCCGCGCTGACCGCACCGTTTATTCTTGCCTGCTGGCTCGTCCACACCGGCCGCAGGCTGATGCAACGGACCAGCGTGGACAGCCCGTTCGAATCCCCCTAGGCTTCCCGGATCTTCGGTTCAGGCGATTTTCATGGACAGCAACAAACATTGGCGTGAACGGCTCTACGTGATGGTGTTCCAAAGCGACACCCCGGCCGGCCGCCGTTTCGACAGCACCCTGCTGCTGATCATCCTCGCAAGCCTGGTGATCGTGATCCTCGACAGCATCCAGTCGGTCCACGATAACTACGCCGACGTGCTGGCCTACATCGAGTGGGGCTTCACCGTCATCTTCGCCATCGAGTACGGGCTGCGGCTGTATTGCTCGCCCAAGCCGTTGCGCTATGCCTTCAGCTTTTATGGCCTGGTGGACCTGCTGGCCATCGTCCCCGGGATCCTTGCGCTGTATTACAGCGATGCCCAGTACCTGCTGATCATCCGTATCATCCGGATGCTGCGGATTTTCCGCGTGCTCAAGCTCGGCCCGTACCTCAAACAGGCCAACTACCTGATGTCGGCGCTGCGGGGCAGCAAGCAGAAAATCGTGGTGTTCCTGCTCAGCGTCTGCACCCTGGTGACGGTGTTCGGCACGTTGATGTACGTGATCGAAGGCCCGGAACATGGCTTTACCAGCATCCCCAAGGGCATCTATTGGGCAATCGTGACCCTGACCACCGTGGGTTTTGGCGACATCGTGCCCGTCACCCCACTAGGCCAGGTGATTTCGTCGCTGGTGATGATCACCGGTTACTCGATCATCGCCGTGCCTACCGGGATCTTCACCGCCGAACTGGCCAACGCCATGCGCGGCGAACTGCTGCAACATGACTGCCCGGTGTGCAAGAAAGACACCCATGAACCGAATGCAGCATTTTGTTCGCGCTGCGGCAACGGGCTTTTCAAGAAAATGGAATAAGCAAAGTTCTTTTTAATCTTTAAACGACTAAACGGGTACAGCTATAGTCGGTGGCATATTGCCCTCACGTAACCCAACAACAAGGAATGAGCAGTGAAAAAACTCCTTAGCGCCTCTCTTCTGACCGCCGGCCTCGCCCTGGCTGGCGCCGTCCAGGCCGCACCGACCACCCTGCTCAACGTCTCCTACGACGTGATGCGTGACTTCTACAAAGACTACAACGCCGCCTTCCAGAAGCACTGGGCAGCCGAGCACCCGGACGACAAGCTCACCTTGCAGATGTCCTTTGGCGGCTCCAGTAAACAGGCACGCTCGGTAATCGACGGCCTGCCGGCTGACGTCATTACCATGAACATGGCCACCGACATCAACGCCCTGGTGGACAACGGCAAACTGGTGCCCGACAACTGGGTCACCCGCCTGCCGAACAACAGTGCGCCGTTCACCTCGGCCACCGTATTCATCGTGCGCAAGGGCAACCCCAAGGCGCTCAAAGACTGGCCGGACCTGCTCAAGGATGGCGTGCAAGTCATCGTGCCTAACCCGAAGACGTCCGGTAACGGCCGCTACACCTACCTGTCAGCCTGGGGCTACGTGCTGAAGAACGGCGGCGACGAAAACAAGGCCAAGGCCTTTGTCGGCAAGCTGTTCAAACAGGCTCCCGTGCTGGATACCGGCGGCCGTGCAGCCACCACCACCTTCATGACCAACCAGATCGGCGACGTGCTGGTGACCTTTGAGAACGAAGCGGAAATGATTGCCCGTGAATTCGGCCGTGATCAGTTCGAAGTGATCTACCCAAGCGTCTCCGCCGAAGCCGAACCGCCGGTGTCGGTGGTCGATAAGGTGGTCGACAAGAAAGGCACCCGCGCAGCTGCCGAGGACTACCTGAAATACCTGTGGTCGCCGGAAGGCCAGGAAATTGCTGCCAACAACTACCTGCGTCCACGTGACCCGGCCGTGCTGGCCAAGTACACCGACCGTTTCCCGAAAGTCGACTTCCTGTCGGTAGAGAAGACCTTTGGTGACTGGCGCACCGTGCAGAAGACCCACTTCAATGATGGCGGGGTGTTTGACCAGATCTACACCGGGCAATAAAGCCTGAGCTGAAAGAATGTGGTCAGTGTGGGAGCTGGCTTGCCTGCGATGGCATCACCTCGACTTTACTGAAAGACCGAGTTGTTCGCATCGCAGGCAAGCCAGCTCCCACATTTATTTCTGTGTTCTGCCGTTACATCGGCGGTGTCACGCCATCCTTGCCTGCCGAAATCGCCTGGGCCGTAATCGTCCCATCAGCGCCCTTGGCCGCAAACATCACCACCTTCACTCCCGCCTTCAACAAACTGCGATCCCCTGGTTCCAGGTTGACGATCGGCACATCATCCGGCACCACGATTTTCTGCTCGCCCCCCTTGTATTTGACCGTCAGGGTCCGGCCATGGCTGATCACCAGATCACCCACGGTGCCGTTGGTCATACTGCTGCCCTCTTTCAGGTCGAAGGCCCGATGCCCATCACCCGTGCCCGCCATCGCGGGGGGGAACACATGAATTTCCAGCGCGGTCAGGGTGCCATCTGCGTTAGGCATGGCCGCCGAGCCGATATAGCTGCCGGGCTTGATGTCTTCGATTTTGGCCAGGGTCACGGCGCGGACCTGGGTGTCCTTGGTCAGGTGCACGGTGACGTCTTCACCGCTATTGACCTTGACGTGCATGGCATCGCCGTCCATTGCCGTAATGGCGCCGCGCACGCCGATACGCGGGGCGTCCTGAGCCTGGGCCACGCCCAGGGTCATGAACGCGGCCAGGCTTGAGGCCAGGAGCATTGTGTTGAATGTCATCTTCATGGCAGTCGATTTCCTGTTTTTGCAGTTGTGACTGAATGTATCATTGAGCCTCGGCTTGAAAGTTAACGTTTCAGTCATTAATGCCCGGCATGAGTGTTATCACCGTAAACGGCCTACTCCCTCCAGGGTTTGGTCTCTACTCTCGCTCGCCATCTTCCGCTTTTTATGAGAACGCCATGAACGCTACGCCTCACGCTGCAAGCACCATGACCCGGGGTATGGTGATGCTGTTTGCGTTCTGTTGCGGCGCCATCGTCGCCAACATCTATTACGCACAACCAATCATCGAACTGATCGCTCCGGACATTGGTATCAGTCCGGCTTTGGCTAGTTTGATCGTGTCCCTGACGCAGATCGGTTATGCCCTGGGCCTGTTCTTCCTGGTGCCGTTGGGTGACTTGCTGGAAAATCGCCGCTTGATGATCATCACAACCGTGGTGGCCATTGCCAGCCTGTTGGGTGCGGCGTTCACCGAACAGCCGAATCTGTTCCTGCTGGTGTCGTTGCTGATCGGCTTCAGTTCAGTCTCGGTACAGATCCTGATCCCGTTGGCGGCGCACCTCGCGCCGGCGGAGTCCCGTGGCCGGGTGGTCGGCAGCATCATGGGCGGCCTGCTGCTGGGCATCCTGCTGGCACGGCCGGTGTCCAGTGTGGTGGCCGATCACTTCGGCTGGCGTGCAATGTTCATGGCAGCCGCTGCCTTGATGGCGGTGATCAGCGTGGTGCTGCTGTTGACCATTCCCAAGCGCCAGCCCGATCACGCCGCCAGTTATGGCCAGTTATTGCGCTCCCTGGGCACGCTGTTGCGCCAACAGCCGGTCCTGCGCCAACGCGCGTTTTATCAAGGCTGTATGTTCGCCACCTTCAGCCTGTTCTGGACCGCTGCTCCTTTGGAGCTGGTACGCAACCACGGCCTGAGCCAAACCCAGATCGCAATCTTCGCCCTGGTGGGTGCCATCGGTGCCATAGCCGCCCCTATCGCCGGGCGCCTGGCAGATGCCGGGCATACCCATAAAGCCTCGTTGCTGGCGATGCTATTTGCCGCATTGAGCTTCCTGCCAGCTTTCGTCCATCCGCTCTACAGCGTAATTGGCTTGGCGGTAACCGGCGTGGTCCTGGACTTCTGCGTGCAGATGAACATGGTCCTCGGCCAACGCGCCATCTACGCCCTCGACGCCCACAGCCGCAGCCGCCTGAACGCGCTGTACATGACCAGCATCTTCATCGGCGGCGCCTTTGGTTCGGCGATTGCCAGCAGCGTGTATGAACACGGCGGCTGGCTGGGGGTGATGCTGGTGGGCAGTGCATTCCCGCTGGTGGCACTGTTGCGCTTCGTCAGTACTTCACGCCAGGCCTCGGTTGCTACCGCCTGAAGAGAGGGCGCAGCGAGCCCTGCTCGGGTGCGCCCTCTCTCTGGGTTGCTAACGGGACTTGCCAGCCGTCTGGCTGGGCGGTGTCATGAACAGTTGCAGCAATTGCGCAAAAAACCCTGCCAGGGTCTGGATGAGCGTTTCGATTACCCCTGAAGGCCGATCCGGTATTTCATCGGGTGTTGGGGCCGGGGGCGGCTGGGGAGCCTCCCGGCCGCCCCACAGCACATCGGCCGGCCTGATCCCCCCCATGCTCTTGACTAACAGGTCCGCGCTGCCTGTTCCCTTGAGGTCGATCGCCAGGCTCGACTGACCCGTGCTCGCGTCGTACTTGAGCACCGCCTCACCCGCGCGGCCACTGAATCGATCCGTAAACACCAGGGCCCGCACACCCGCCTCTTTCAAGGCGCCCGATACATCGATCTTGTCGGTGCCGCTGGTGAAATCTTCGATCATGTCCGGGCTCTGCGGCATAGAATCGCTGGCCTTATCGTAGACAAACGTATCCGCGCCTCCCCCTCCTCTCAACCGGTCGGCGCCAAGGCCACCCTTAAGCCGATTGGCAGCCTCATTACCCATCAACGTGTCGCGGCCAGCGCCGCCGACGGCATTTTCAATCGTGCACCCCTTGGCAATGGACACATTGCCCTTCAACCCGCCTACGTCAGAGAACGACTCGGCTTTCAGGTTGATGTTCTGGTCCTGTGAGAATCCGGAAAAATCCAGGGTATCGACCCCCCCTCCATCCCAGACACAGAACACGGGCTTGTCCCTGGCACTTTTAAGGCTCAGCACCTCACGTTCGGTATTGGAATTGAAGCCATAGATGGTGTCGGTATTGCGTGTCTGGTGATTGGCCCCATAGAGGCGCTGCACCGCCGCAATATCATCCATCATGGGCGCGGACGGATTGATTCCCCTGAAGTCATGGCCGGTTTGATGTTTCTCCGACCAGTAGCTCATTACCGTGCGTGCCTTTGTATCCTGGGCATAGACAGCACCCTGCTCATAACGGGGATTGCCACCGTTATAATTCCCCGGATGCTGCAGGCCGATGGCATGGCCGATTTCGTGAACAGCCGTGACCGAGAAATGGCTGCCCAGCGCGGGCGAACGCGCCCCGCCCAGCGTACCGATCGTGGCACTGGTACGGGCATTGAAACGATTGGGTGAGCTGGCAACACCTCGATCACCGCGGGGGTTATTGTGGATGCTGAGCACGCCGTCCGTCCCGGACGACTGCTCGCGGAAGTTAATATTGGCCACGTCCTGCCAGGATTGGACTGCCTGGTGAACACGCTGCTGTTGCTGGGTGTCGAAACTCTTGTCGACCGTGTAGTGCAGATCAATTTTTCCATCCGCATTACGGTCGTGAAAACGCAAGTTTTCCCGAGTGATTTGTCTGGCGGCCTGATCCGTTGTAAAGCTTGGTTTGCTGCTGGCGCCGACCCCAAACGGGCCGGGGTCAGAGACAGGCAAACCCGGGTAAGTATCAAAACAACAAGAATCAACAACTTTCATGACATGCGCCTCGTCTAGGTTAATCAAAACGCGTATCGAATTGAGTCACTTCGTTCTCTGACGAAGCCTGGGTTATCCAACGCCCACCCAATCGACACCGCAAATTAACGTCGCACGTCAAAAAAACTCAGACAATCCTTATTGTATCTCCGACTGAAACGCCTACCGGTCGTGCAACATGCGCTCAGAAAATGATTAATTCATTTGCAATTTAAACATTCAAAAACACAAACTTTTATTCAATAGCGATTTGTTTTAACTGGAAAAAACAAAAAATAAAAAATATGCCTCAACTCAAGCAGGCGTTTTCTTATCTTGCCACGATATGTTTACTCAACTTTTTCATGACGCGTTTTACTGCGCACACCTGACATTTCAAACAGGGCGACAAAAGGCTGAATATCTAACCGGCAAAGTGAAACCCGTGTGGGAGCTCCCGAGCTTTAGCGAGGCTGCGATGACGTCGGCACAACCTGCATTGATGTTGCCTGATCCATCGCTATCGCAGTCTCGCTAAAGCTCGAGAGCTCCCACAGTTGATCTTCACGGCCTGGGGCACCGCTAGATCACTCGCCCATCCCACCCCACCGTCACATGCCTTGGCAGCTCGCGACGGTGCTGCATCAACCAAGCATCCAACGTATGCCCGACATGGGTCAGCACCCCCTGCTCGGCCTTCACCTCGTCAATGCACTGCAATGCCAACGTCAGGTCATTGTGATTGCGCGGTGCCTGGGGTTGTGGCGGCATGGAACAGTCGATCACCAGCACATCCAGCTTTTCCCGTTGCAGCCAGACGGTGGTGGCGGATGGCAGGCCGGTAGTGTCGGTGAGGTAGGCGATGCGTCGCCCTTGCCCTTCCAGCAGATAGCCGAGGGTCGGTTTGGAGTGTTGCAGCGGCAACGCGGTGACGGTCAGCTCGCCAAACTGGCGGCTTTCAAACTCGGCAAAGGGTTGGCTGAAATCGAGGATGCCAGGGTGTTTGTAGAGGTCAGACAGGCCTTCCGGGTCCACCGGACCGTGAACCGGGATGATCAGGCCCTGGCCCCAGCGCAAATGCAGCAGGCCTTGGGCATGGTCGGCGTGGTAGTGGGTCTGCAGAATCCCGTTGAAGCTGCGCGGCGGGAAACGCTCGGTCAGGTCCGGCAACCCGCTGTCGATCAACCAGCGTTGGTCGCCGCACTCGATCAGCGCACTGCACGGTCGACGACGCAGGCTTTCATCACTGCGGGCCAACCCGCAGGCCGCGCAGTCGCAGCCATAGACCGGGACTTGGCGGGCATCGCCGGTGCCGAGCAAGGTCAGGCGCATGCGGGATGTCCGTCGAGGCAGCCCAGCAAGCGTTCGACGGTGAGCGCCAGCGCGCCGGAGTTGTCGAGCAGAAACACGTCTGGCGCAGCGATCAGGCTGTCACTGAACCGCGCATTACGCGCCAGCCGCTCATCAATATCAGCGATGGACTCGCGGCCCCGCGCCAGCAACCGCTGGCGCAACACAGCCTGATCAACGCTCAGCAACACCACCAGCAACGTCGGATAACGCAATCGGGTTTGCGCCAGGTGGCCACGGGAGCCGTTGACCAGCACGTCCTCTCCCGCCGCCAGCCAATCATCGATTTCCCGTGGGATTCCATAGGACAAGCCGTTGGCCTGCCAACTGAGGGCAAACGCGCCCTCTGCGTCCATTGCGGCAAATTGTTCAGGGCTGACGCCCTGAGCCGCCTCGCCCGCCGCTTCCGCCGAACGGGTGATGACCCGCCGTACAATGCGGCAGCCGCGTTCGGCCAACCGCGCACGTGCAGCATCCAGCAGGCTGTCCTTGCCCGAACCCGATGGTCCGATGAGATAGATCAACCTGCCCGCCATCAAAACACCCTCTTCGCTTGTCGCCAGACTTGTTGGACCACTGGCAGCCCGTCTTGGGCCCTGGCTTGTACCAGATCTGCCCGCAGGCCGATGGCAATTTCGCCGCGATCACTCAAGCCCGCCGCGCGTGCGGGCGCCAGGCTGATCATCTTGACCGCCTGAGGCAGATCGCAGTCGTTGTCCGGAGCGGCCAGTGCAAAGGCCGCTTGCAGCAGGCTGGCCGGGTAGTAGTCACTGGAAAGTATATCCAGCAATCCTTCGGCAGCCAGGCCGGCGGCGGCCACATTACCCGAGTGCGACCCACCACGCACCACGTTCGGCGCGCCCATCAACACTTTCATGTTCAGTTGCCGGCAGCCACGCGCAGCCTCCAGTGTGGTGGGGAACTCGGCGATGGTCATGCCGTAGCGTGCCGACTCCTCGACATGGGCCAAGGTGGCATCGTCGTGACTGGCCACCGACAACCCACGCGCCAGGCAATGCTCGACGATGGCGGCGCGGTAGCGGTCGCTGTACGTCTTCGAATTGGCCATTTGTTGCACGATAAAGGCGTCCATGGTCTCGTCGCTCAAGTGGTACTTGCCCATGTAGTACTCACGGTACTTGGACTCCAGCACAAATTGGCGCTGGCCCGGCGAGTGGTCCATCACCGACACCAGTTGCACCAGCGGGTTTTCTACCAAATCGCGGAACACGCTCAAGGTGTCCGGGTGGCACAGCTCGCAACGCAGGTGCAGGCGGTGCTCGGCGCGGGTCAGGCCGGCACCTTGTGCCGAGGTGATAGCGTTGAGCATCGCCGGCAATTTCTGCATGCGATTGCCCTTGGGATTGACGTCGCCGATGGACACCGCGTCGAACACCGTGGTGATACCGGCCGCGATGATTTGCGCATCATGGCTGAGCACCGCCGAGGTCGAAGGCCAGTCCACACCGGGGCGTGGGGTCATGTGTTTTTCCAGGTTATCGGTGTGCAACTCCACCAGGCCCGGCAGCAGGAAATCGCCATTGAGGTCCTGGGCCTGAGGCAGTTGGCTGCGGCCTTCGGCCAGGTCGACGATCATCCCGTCACGCAGGACCACAGTGCCGAGAAACACGCGATCAGCGGTGACCAGTCGGGCATTGCTGAGGATCTGTTCAGCGGGCATGGGCGTATTCCTCTTCGGCGATGGCAGTGGGGGTCATGTCGAAATGACGATCGGCGACCGCTTCACGGGCGGCGCGGTCGTGGAAGATGCCAATCAGCGCAGCGCCGCCGGCCTTGGCTTCGCTCATCAGTTCCAGCACCACTTGGCGGTTGCTCTCATCCAGCGATGCGGTGGGCTCATCCAGCAGCATCACCGGCCAGGCCACCATGAAGCCGCGAGCGATATTGACCCGCTGTTGTTCGCCACCGGAGAAGGTGCCGGGTGCCAACTGCCACAGGCGTTGCGGGATGTTGAGACGGGTCAGCAAGTGTTCGGCCCGTACTTGCGCGTCGGCCTTGGACCAGCCGCGAGCCAGGGCCGGCTCCATCACTACGTCCAGGCAGGCCACCCGGGGGATCACCCGCAGAAACTGGCTGACGTAGCCGAGAGTCTGCTGACGCACCTGCAACACCGCCCTCGGCTCGGCGCCCACCAACTCCAGCCAGGCACCGGCATGCTGCACACGAATGCTGCCGCCCGCCGGTAAATAGTTACCGTACAAGGTGCGCAGCAGCGTGCTTTTACCGGCGCCGGACTGGCCATGCAACACCAGGCATTCGCCGCCCCGCACACTGAATTCCACCCCGCGCAGCACGTTCAACACCACGCCGTGTTGCTGGTGCAGGGTGAAGGTTTTCGAGAGGTCACGGACCTCGATCAAGGTATTCATCATGGCTGCAATACCGAAGACACCAGCAGTTGAGAGTAAGGGTGCTGTGGATCGTCGAGGATCTGGTCCGTCAGCCCGGTTTCCACCACACGGGAACGGCGCATCACCATCAAGCGGTCGGCCAGCAAGCGCGCCACCGCCAGGTCATGGGTGACGATCACCACGGCCAAGTCCAGCTCGCGTACCAAGCCGCGCAGCAGGTCGAGCAAGCGCGCTTGCACCGACACATCAAGGCCGCCGGTGGGCTCATCCATGAACACCAGGCGCGGGCTCGACACCAGGTTGCGGGCGATTTGCAGGCGCTGTTGCATGCCGCCGGAAAAGGTCCGGGGCAAGTCGTCGATGCGCAGCGGGTCGATTTCCACCTGGCTCAACCAGTCGAGCCCGGCGCCCCGCAGTTGCTGGTAGTTGCGCACGCCTTGGGCCATCAGGCGCTCACCGATATTGGCACCGGCGGAGACGCCCATACGCAGGCCATCCCGTGGGTTCTGTTCGACGAAGCCCCACTCGGTGCGCAACAAGGTGCGGCGTTCGGCTTCGCTGGCGCTATAAAGGTCGAGCCATTCGCCGTCCTTGCCGCGATAACCGATATGTCCGCCCTGCGGCGGCAAGCGACCACTGAGCAATGACAGCAAGGTGGATTTGCCTGAGCCGGACTCGCCGACAATCCCCAGCACTTCGCCGGGGTACAGGTCGAAGCTCACGTCCTGGCAGCCCTTCTCCTCGCCGTACAGCAGAGACAGGTCACGTACTTGCAACAAGGGTTGGCTCATTGGTTGTTCTCCTTGACCCGCTGGGCGCAGTACCAGGTGTCGGAACAGACAAAACTCTGGGTACCGGCATCGTCGAGAATCAGCTCATCGAGGAACGAATCGCGGCTGCCGCAAATGGCACAGCACTGCTCCCACTTCTGCGCTTCAAACGGGTGATCTTCAAAATCGAGGCTGGTGACCTGGGTATACGGCGGCACCGCGTACAGGCGCTTTTCCCGCCCTGCGCCGAACAGCATCAGCGCCGGGCTCATGTCGAGTTTCGGGTTGTCGAATTTGGGTATTGGCGACGGGTCCATCACATAGCGCTCATCGACCATCACCGGGTAGGCGTAGCTGGTGGCGATATGGCCGAAGGTGGCGATGTCCTCGTAGAGTTTCACGTGCATCACCCCGTAATCGTTCAAGGCGTGCATGGTGCGGGTCTCGGTTTCCGAGGGCTCGATAAAGCGCAACGGCTCGGGAATCGGTACCTGGTAGACCATGATCTGATCAACCTGCAACGGCGTTTCCGGGATGCGGTGGCGGGTCTGGATGACTGTCGCGTCGGGTGTGCTTTCGGTGGTGGCGACGCCGGCAGTCCGGGCGAAAAAACGGCGGATCGATACCGCGTTGGTGGTGTCATCTGCGCCTTGGTCGATGACCTTGAGTACGTCATCGGCCCCCAGAATCGCGGCGGTCAATTGCATGCCGCCGGTGCCCCATCCATAAGGCAACGGCATCTCACGGCCGCCGAAGGGCACCTGGTAACCGGGGATCGCCACAGCCTTGAGCAAGGCGCGGCGGATCATGCGTTTGGTCTGTTCATCCAGGTAGGCGAAGTTGTACGCCGGGTCACGTACAGGCGCTTGCGTCAGGTCATTCATGGCGGGTGCCCTCGGCCGGTTGGCGCAGTTTGCGGATCAGTTCCAGCTCGGACTGGAAGTCCACGTAATGAGGCAATTTGAGGTGCGAGACGAAGCCGGCGGCCTCGACGTTGTCGCAGTGGGCCAGGACAAATTCTTCCTGCTGGGCCGGCGAGACGACTTCTTCGTTGAACTCCGCCGCGCGCAGGGAGCGGTCCACCAGCGCCATGCCCATGGCCTTGCGTTCAGCGTGACCGAAGGCCAGGCCATAACCCCGCGTGAATTGCGCCAGCTCCGTGCCCGAGCCGACGAACTGGTTGACCATCTCGCACTCGGTCACTTCGATGCGGCCCAGGCAGACCGGGAAGCCCAGCTCTTCAGGGTCGATCCACACCTCGACATCGCCGATGCGGATCTCCCCGGCAAATGGGTGGTTGCGGCCGTAACCGCGTTGGGTCGAGTAACCCAGGGCCAGCAGGAAACCTTCGTCGCCACGGGCCAGGGCCTGCAAGCGCTGGGCGCGGCTGGCGGGATATTCCAGCGGGTCGCGGGTGATGTCGGCGACGCTGCCGGTGTCGTCGGACTCGTTCTTGATCAGGCCTTCTTTGGCCAGCAAACCGAGAACGCGGGGGCACGGTTCCAGGCGGGTCTCAGTGGTCTGTGGGCCGGGATATTCGCCGTCGGCCAGCAGCGCAAAGTCCAACAGGCGATGGGTGTAATCAAACGTCGGGCCCAGCAGTTGGCCGCCGGGCACATCCTTGAACGTGGCGGACAAACGCCGGCTCAGCACCATCTGCGCCGTATCAATCGGCATGCTTGGGCTAAAGCGCGGCAACGTAGTGCGGTAGGCCCGCAGCAGGAAGATCGCTTCCACCAGATCCCCTGCCGCCTGCTTGATCGCCAGCGCGGCCAGTTCTTCGTCATACAGCGAGCCTTCACTCATCACCCGGGCCACGGCCAGGGGCAACTGCTGGCGGATCTGCTCGACACTCAGCTCGGTAATGGCGGTATCGCCCCGGCGCTTTTTCGCCAGCAGACGGTGGGCATTGTCGATGGCCTGTTCGCCACCCTTGACGGCTACGTACATCAGGCAAGCTCCTCTACGATTCGGGTGCTGCGAGGCAGGCCGATCAGTTGGTGGGCGGCTGCGAACAGCACGTCCAGGCCACGGGGGAAGGCTTCACGGCGTTGGCGCTCCAGCCAGAAGCCACGGGGCAGCGGCAGGCTGACCCGGCGCACGGTTTCGATTCCCGGGCCGCGCCAGTTCAAACCATCGCCGGACTCCAGATCGGGTAACTGGACCAACAAGGTGCAGGACTGATCCGGATAACGGTCATTGCCGTGGTCGAAGCCGCCGAGGTCCGACAGGTCCTGCTCGCCGAGCAAGGCGAATGCAGCCTCCTCCCGGCGTGTGATCAGCGGGCAACCGCAGTGGAACGCCAGGTTGGCGCGAATCAGCGGTGTGTCGAACGCCGGCGCCAACCACAGCGGTGTGTCCACATCCAACAGCGCCAGACACAGCGCGTAGGTGGCCGGCGCCAAGCCTTCAAGGCTGGGCGCGGCAGGCAGCGACTGGATCAGACCGGGCTCGGCAAGCGCCTTGAGCGCCCCGCGAAAACCGCGCTGGGCGTCCAGCACCGGATCCACAAACGCCGGTTGCAAGCGTTGGGCATTCATCAGTTTTCTCCTCGAACCAACGTGAAAAACTCAACCTTGGTGGCAGCGGTGTCCGCCTCCTTTTGCGCCCGACGTTCAGCCTGGGCAGCGGCCAGCGAGGTGATCAATTCGCTGAGCCAAAGACTCGGTGGCGTGCCCTGCAAATGCGCATCGGCCAGGGCTGCCAGTTCGGCGTGGACCTTGTCGCGCCCGGCCAGATAGCTGTAGCCGGTGCGACCGTCGGCCAGACGCACCACGCAGCGGGTCACGCTCATTTCGCCGACGTTGAAGGGCGCACCATTGCCGCCCATGCGGCCACGGACCAGGGTCATGCCGATTTCCGGGGCGCGGATCAGTTGGTAATTCACGTCGCGCAAAGCATCTGCATGAGGTTGCAATTCACTGCGATGGGCGCGGGCAAGTACGCCGATCCAGTGTTGACGCGGGGACAGGTTCATCTGGGTCTCCATCAAGTCACCACCAGGTACTGAAAGCGATCCGAACGGCTGGTGGACTGCGCCAGCTCCACCGGGCGGCCGTCGCGATCGCGGGAAAGGGTGAACACAGTCAGCGCCGGTAAATGCCGAGGCATCAACAGCAGCGCGGCTTCGTCACGGTTGGGCAAACGGGCACCGATCACGCTTTGGGTTCGGGTCAACGGCAGGTCACGCTCACGCAGGTACTGACGCAAGGAGCCGCCGGTGTAGTCCGCCAAGAGCGGCGCATGGCTGGCGCAGTAGCGATGACGGATCAGGCTCACAGGCTGGTGGTCGAGCTTGCGCAGGGTTTGCAGCTCGATCATCGGCGCCATCTCGGCAATGCCCAGGTGCCCGGCCTCTTCACGGCTGGCGTAGCAGTAGCGACGCTTGAGCAGCACCGCCGCCACGCCATGGCCCAGGGCTGATAGCGATTGGCTGTAGGCCGTGTCGGCGCTCATTGGGTAAATCAGCGGCCGGTCCAGCACTTGGGTGCCCTTGCCCTGCAAGCGCAACAGGCTGCCTTCGAACACCAGTTCGTCGATGGCGCGTCGCAGGGTGTGGCGGTTGACGCCGAAGCGCTCGGCCAACTGCACTTCGCCCGGCAGAAAGTCGCCGGCCTGGTAGCTGCTCAGTTCGCGGCGCAGGATATCCGCGAGTTCGCGGTACACCGGCTCATCTTGTCTAGACAACTGCATGCTTAAAAAAAGCGCCCAAGGGCACCCCTCCGGCGTCAGATGAACTGCTTGCGCAGGCGTTGGGACAGCACATCGATCAGGCTCACTACCACGATGATCACCAGCAGCACTGCGCAGGTCTGAACGAACTGGAAGGCGCGGATGTTCTCCCACAGGATCACGCCGATACCGCCGGCGCCGACCATTCCCACCACCGTCGCCGAACGCACGTTGGCCTCGAAACGGTAAAGCGCGTACGAAACCCACAGCGGCATCACTTGCGGAATCACGCCGTAGATCACTTCCTGCAGGGCACTGGCACCGGTCGCTCTCACCCCTTCAACAGGACCTGGATCAATGGCCTCCACGGCTTCGGCGAACAGCTTGGCGAGTACGCCAGTGGTGCTGATCCACAAGGCCAATACGCCGGCGAAGGGACCAAGGCCGACCGCCACCACAAACAACATCGCGAACACCATTTCGTTGATCGAACGGAAGGCATCCATCACCCGGCGCAGCGGTTGGTGAATCCACCACGGCGTGATGTTGTCCGCGCACAGAATCCCCAGCGGCACTGAACAGACAATCGCCAGCACCGTGCCCCAGAGGGCGATTTGCACAGTGACGATCATCTCCCTGAGGTAGGAGCGCCATTCGTGGAAGTCCGGCGGGAAGAAGTCGGCGGCGAAGGTCGCCATGTTTCCGGAATCGCGGTACAGCGCCAGCGGGTTCATTTCTGCGCCGTGCCAGGCCCAGGCCAGCAGGACCAGGAAAAGGCCCCAACCGAGGTATTGCGGCCAAGTGCGTTTGCCGACGGCTTCAGCGTGCAACGTAGTCATGGGTCACTCTCGATCAATGTGGGAGCGGGCTTGCCCGCGATGGCGGTACATCAGGCGGAATCGGTGTTGAATGTGCCCCCGTCATCGCGGGCAAGCCCGCTCCCACAGGTATGGGGTTAGCCGTTGGTGGCAGTTTTCTTGTCCAGTTCGGTGATGCGCTGTTGCAGCTTGGCCAGGTCGGCGTCGATATCCGCCAGTTTCTTGGCCTTGTCGGCGGCTTCCAGCTTGCTGTCGGCACTAATGGTGGTGCGCTGCTTGAACAGTTCCAGTTGGCGGATCGGCAACAGCTGGTCGTCGCTGGACTTGAGGAATTTGCCCAGCTGCATGTTCTTCAGCACTGCCTTCTCTTCATCGGTGTCACCGTAGTTGGCGAAGAAATCGCGGATCTTGGTCTTCTCGCTGTCGCTCAGAGCCTTGCTCCATACCATCGGGTCGGCCGGGATCAGTGGCGACTTCCAGATCACCTTGAGCAGAGCGGCCTTGTCTGGCTGGGTGACTTCCAGACGGTCCCAGCTTTCGGTGTTGAACGTGGCGACGTCCAACTGCCCTTTGGCCACGCTCAACGCGTTGACTTCATGGCTGGAGTTGAGCGTGCGTTTGAACGCGGTGGCAGCGTCGACGTGGTTCTTGGCGAATACGTAATAGCCCGGCACGAGGTAGCCCGAAGTGGAGTTCGGATCACCGTTGCCGAAGGTCAGGTTCTTGGCGTTCTTGAGCATGTCTTCGACGTTGTTGATCGGGCTGTCCTTGCGCACGATCAGCACGCTCCAGTAACCGACGGCACCATTGGCGGCGGCGGTCTGGGCGAAGATCTCACCGTTGGAACGGTCCACGGCTTCCATGGCGGCCTTGTTGCCCAGCCAAGCCACATCGACCTTGTTGAAGCGCATGCCCTGGATCAGGCCGGCATAGTCGGAGGCGAAGGTGGCGTTAATGGTCAGGCCGGTTTTCTTGTGCATGTCATCCAGGAATGGCTGCCAGATACTCCGCAAGTTCTGCGAAGACTCGGTGGACATGATGCCGAAGTTGATGGCTTTGTCGGCGGCCTGGGCGTTGCCCAGAACGCAACTGGCCAACAGGACGGCAGACAGAAACACGTGACCAATACGGTTCAACATGGAAGGGATTCCTGTGGGTCGTGGGAGAGGTTTCAAGCGCGCGCCAGGGCCAGCCGAGCGGTGGTCTCGGTACGGCGGGTCTGGTCGGAAAACATCAGGCTGGTGTCGACGTCGGCACCGTACAAATCATTGAGGAACTGGCTGCTCATCTGCGCGGCCTGGCCATCGAAATGAATCCGCCCGCCCTTGAGTGCTACGGCTCGCGGGCAATAACGCATGGCGTAGTCGACTTGATGCAAGGTGACGACCACGGTCTTGCCGTCGCGGCCGTTGATGTCGGCGAGAATCTCCATGACCTTGCGCGCCGACTCCGGGTCCAGGGAGGCGATGGGCTCGTCGGCGAGAATGACTTCGGCGCGCTGGGTCAGTGCCCGCGCAATCGCCACACGCTGCTGCTGGCCGCCGGACAAGGTCGAGGCGCGCTGTGCAGCCAGATCAGCCAGGCCGACACGGGCCAGGGACTCCATCGCAAACTGCTTTTCCTCGGCATTGAACAAGCCGAGGTTGCCACGCCAGCGCGGCATGCGGCCCAGGCAACCGAGCAGCACGTTGTCGATCACACTCAGGCGATTGACCAGGTTGAACTGCTGGAAGATATAGCCGATATCCGCCCGCAACCGCCGCACCTTGCCATTCAACCGCCCACTGGCCTGCACTTCCCGGCCCAGCACCTTGACGCTGCCGCCGTTGCCCTTGTCGCAACAGGCCAGGCCTGCGAGGTGACGCAACAAGGTGGACTTGCCGGAACCGGAAGCGCCAATCAGCGCGACCATCTCACCGGATGCGATGGTGAGTTCGAGGTCGACCAACGCGGACTTCTTCGCAAAGGTCTTGTTCAGATGATCGACATGGATAGCGGGAGTCATGGGCTTCTCTGTCTGGTTGAACAGCCATCCGTGGCTGTAGTTGAGTTCAAACGACAGTAGGCGCGGGAGGTGTCAGGCCTATGACTTGCACATGACTGGAGTGAAACGGTTTGGTTAAGGTTTTGTGAAAGGTTGGAACTGGCCGAGGGACCGTTCCCACACAGATTTCGACCATGCCGCCTGATAGCCAAGTGGTCCCCTGTAGCCGCTGCCGAGGCACGAGGCTGCGATGGACTGCGCAGCAGGCCCTGAGGGCGGTCCTGCGGCCCGCATCGCAGCCTCGTGCCTCGGCAGCGGCTACAGAAAATCAGGCATTAAAAAGGCGACCTTTCAAAGGTCGCCTTTTGTTATTGCGCGTACTGCTTGCTCAACCCCGGCGGCACGCCGTGGATATCGGTCTCTTCCCAAGGCCCATTCGGGCTGATGGAGCGACTCCAGCCATTGCTCCAACGGTAATACGTGCGCTGGCGGTAAAACGTGTCTGGCTGCTCGTCCAGCACATACACCTGCATCCTTCCATCCCAATGGCTCGAAGCCCCAGGTGGCGGTGCGAAGGTGGCGGAGGTGCTCGGCGGCGCCTTGGGCGGTGCGGTCACCGGTCCGGACGGCTTGGTACTCGGATGGGTTGAAGGCCCTGACGGCGGGATAGTCGGGCCGGTAGGTGCCGATGGCCGATGAACCGCACAAGCACTCAAGCCCAGAACCAGGCTAAGCAGGGTGAGACGAGCGATGGAGGTCATGGGCACTTCCTCAGGTTATTTATCCGGGCTGTCGATGGTCAGCTGCTGCAAGGCTGTGGTGCTGCTGGCCAAGGGTTGGCTGCGGCCGATCCACTCGCCAGCGGTCGGTTGACCGGCCCGGGATATGCGCGCAACCAGTTGGACTTCGGGAAAGTTGGACAGTTTCAACTGCGGCATCATCGCGTCGGCATCGCCCAGTTCGACAGTGATCGGCAGGTCGGCCACGGTCACGCGCCTGGCCGCCAATGGCGCCGGCGGGCCGTTTACCGCGCGGGCGAAGATGAACACACTGTCGCCTGGCGCGGCCTTGGCTTTAATGTCCGCTGACAGGTCAACACGGACCTTCATTTGCGCCTGTGCCTTAACGGGCGCCACAGTACCGCCGCTTTCCTTCAGCTTCTCTGCTGCCCGATCAATCCCGCCTTGCAGTGCCGCACGGGAGTTGTCCTGGGGGGGCAATTGCGCCAGCAGGCGGTTCCAGTAATCAATCGCCTCCTGATAACGCTGGCCTTCAAAGGCCGCGATGCCCAGCAGCCCAAGGCTGGTGACTTCTTTCGGATCCTGCTTCAACGCCTCATCGGTCAAGGCCTGAACCTTGGGCGACCACTGCTTGTTGTCGGCAAAGTACTGCGCTTGAGCCCACTGCCCGAGCAGTTCAGGCTGACGGCCGGCCAGGGCCACGGTGCGTTCGAAGATTTTCGCGGCATCAGCCGAACGGTCCTGGGCCATGTAGGCGCGACCGAGGAAGTACAGGCCTTCCGGCGAATCCGGCTGCGCTGCTGCTGCCCGCTCCAGACGCCGGGTCATGTCTTCCATGGACACCGGTGGCTGGGAGAATTCGCGGGTCAACTCGACCTTGTCGCTGGCACCGTAATGCAAGTAAAGACCAAGGCCCAGCACTGGCACCAGGATCGCGGCCAGCAATGGCAACGGCTTGCCAAGACGTGATTCCCGGGGCTTTTCCACACCCTCGGTATCGGCCAGCAACTCACGGGCCGCTTCAGCGCGACCGGTATCCAGCTGCGCGGCATCAAGCACGCCTTCGTCCTGCTGGGTTTGCAATTCCGCCACGCGCTCCTGGTACAACGCCACGTTCAGCGCAGTGCGATCTTCTTCACGTTGGGCACGACGGCCGCGCAAAACCGGGATCAACAGGAAACTCAAGGCAACCAAAAGCAGCAGACCTGCTGCGAGCCAGAAATCAATCATCAGTATTTTTGTCCAGCAGTTGGTCGAGGCGTTGACGCTCGGAGGCGGAAAGCGAGTCCGAGCCTTCGGCCGGGGCGGCGCGACGGCGGCGGATGATCACGGCGATGACCACCAGGCCACCCAGCAACAACCCGGCGGGGCCAAACCACAGCAGCGCGGTCTTGCCTGTGAGCGCCGGCTTATAGCGGACGAAATCACCGTAGCGATCGACCATGAAGTCGATGATCTGCTGATTGTCCTTGCCCTCGCCCAGCATGCGGAAGATCTCTTTGCGCAGGTCGGCGGCAATCGGCGCGTTGGAGTCGGCGATGTCCTGGTTCTGGCACTTGGGGCAGCGCAGTTCCTTGGTCAATTCGCGAAAACGCTCGCGGTCACCGTCTTTAGCGAACTCATAGGCGTCGATGGCGGCGTGAGCCACGCCGGCCATACTCAGGCCCAATACAGCGGCGGCTAACCAACGCTTCATGGCTTGGCCTCGTCGACCAGTGCCTGATATTTGGCGGCCAGTTGCTCGCGCCAGACCACTTCGTCGATCACCCCCACGTACTTGTCGCGGATCACACCCTTGGCATCGATGAAGAAGGTTTCCGGAGCGCCGTAGACACCGAGGTTGAGGCCGAGATTGCCGTCCTCATCGCGGATATCCATCTGGTACGGGTTGTGGAATTCCGCCAACCACTTCAAGGCCGACGCATTGTCGTCCTTGTAGTTGATGCCGTAGATCACCACGCCCTGCTCGGCCAGCTTATTGAGCACCGGATGCTCGACCCGGCAGGAAATGCACCAGGTGGCCCAGACGTTGACCAGCGCCGGTTTGCCCTGCAAATCGGCCTGGGTCAGGGTGCGGTCGCCCTGCACCGTCGGCAGGGAAAACGCCGGGAACGGCTTGCCGATCATCGCTGACGGCAGCTCGGCGGGGTCCAGATACAGGCCGCGATACAAGAACACAGCCACCACCAAAAACAGGGCCAGCGGCAACACCATCAACCAACGCTTCATACGGCTGCCCCTTGCAGGCCGAGGGCTTCACGCACCCGGCTCTTGACCTTGACCCGGTAACGCCGGTCCATCGCCGCCAGCAACCCACCGAAACCGGTGAGCAAACCGCCGAACCAGATCCAGCGCACAAACGGTTTGACGTGGACTCGCACAGCCCAGGCGCCATCACCCAACGGCTCGCCCAGGGCGACGTACAAATCGCGGGTAAACCCGGCATCGATCCCGGCTTCGGTCATCATTGAGCTTTGCACGGTGTACAGGCGTTTTTCCGGGTGCAGCACGGCCACTTCCTTGCCGTTGCGCACGACGCGCACGGTGCCTTTGTCCGACGTGAAGTTCGGCCCTTCGAAGTGTTTGGCGCCTTCGAAGATGAAGTGATAACCGGCCAGGTCCATGGACTCGCCCGGTGCCAGGCGCAGGTCGCGCTCGGCGCTGTTCTGGCTGGACAACACCACGCCCAGTGCGCAAACGGCGATGCCGAGGTGCGCCACCTGCATGCCCCAGTAGCTGCGAGTCAGGCTCGGCAGGCCCTTGATCAGGCCTTTGTGGCGGGTCTTGTCGAAGATGTCGCGCACGCCAGCCAGCAATACCCAGGCAGCGAGCATGAAGGTCGCCAACACGGCCCAGTTAAAGTCGCCGTAGGCGATCCCGGCAATCACGGCCAGGGCGGCGCTGCCCAACAGCACGGGGGTCAGCATGCCCACCAGCCATTTCACCGGCGTGTCTTTCCAACGCACCAGCATGCCGATCGCCATCACCACCATCAGCAAGCCCATCAGCGGAATGAACAGCGCGTTGAAGTACGGCGGGCCAACGGACAACTTGGCACCGGTCAAGGCATCCAGCACCAGCGGATACAGGGTGCCCAGCAGGATCATCGACGCGGCCACCACCAGCACCAGGTTATTGCCCAGCAACAGGGTTTCCCGGGACCAGAGGTTGAAGCCGACGTGGCTCTTGACCACTGGAGCGCGCAACGCAAACAGCGTCAACGAGCCGCCGACTACAAACAGCAGGAAGATCAGGATGAACACGCCGCGCTCAGGGTCGGATGCAAACGCGTGAACCGAGGTCAGCACACCGGAACGCACGAGGAAGGTACCGAGCAGGCTCAGGGAGAACGCCGCGATAGCCAGCAACACGGTCCAGCTCTTGAACACACCGCGCTTCTCGGTCACCGCCAACGAGTGAATCAGCGCCGTACCCACCAGCCAAGGCATGAAGGAGGCGTTTTCCACCGGGTCCCAGAACCACCAGCCGCCCCAGCCAAGTTCGTAGTAGGCCCACCAGGAGCCCAACGTAATACCAATGCCGAGGAAGGCCCAGGCGACAATGGTCCATGGCCGTGACCAGCGTGCCCAGGCCGCATCAAGACGCCCGCCGAGCAAGGCGGCGATGGCAAAGGCGAAGGCTACCGAGAACCCCACGTACCCCATGTACAGCATCGGCGGGTGGACGATCAGGCCGATGTCTTGCAGCAGCGGGTTGAGGTCGTGCCCGTCCGCCGGGATTTGCGGCAGGATGCGGGTGAATGGGTTGGAGGTCATGATCAGGAACAGCAGGAAACCGATGCTGATCATGCCCATCACCGCCAGCACCCGCGCCAGCATCACTTGCGGCAGTTGTCGGGAGAAGACCGATACGGCGAAAGTCCAGCCGCCGAGGATCAAGGCCCACAGCAGCAGGGAACCTTCGTGGGCACCCCACACGGCGCTGAACTTGTAATACCAGGGCAAGGCGCTGTTGGAGTTGTTGGCGACATACGCGACGGAAAAATCGTCGGTCATGAAGGCGTAGGTCAGGCAACCAAAGGCAAAGGCCAGAAAGGCGAACTGCCCCCATGCCGCCGGCTGAGCCAGGCTCATCCACAGCCGATCACCGCGCCAGGCCCCCAGCAGCGGGACGATGGCCTGGACCACGGCGAAGCACAAGGCGAGAATCATCGCCAGTTGGCCCAACTCAGGAATAAACAGTGCAGACGTCATCACTTAGCCCTCCTTGGCAGGGGTTGGGGCTGATTGACCGCTGTCTTTCAGCGCCTTGGTCACTTCTGGCGGCATGTATTTTTCATCGTGCTTGGCCAGTACTTCATCGGCCACCACCACGCCGTCGGCGTTGAGTTTGCCCAGGGCGACGATGCCCTGGCCTTCACGGAACAGGTCCGGGAGGATGCCGCGATAAGTGATGGTCACGGATTTATTGAAGTCGGTGACCACGAATTTGACGTCCAGGGAGTCACCGGAACGTTGCAGGGAGCCCTTCTCTACCATGCCGCCGGCACGAATACGGGTGTCCAGCGGTGCTTCGCCGTTGGCGATCTGGGTCGGGGTGTAGAACAGGTTGATGTTCTCCCGCAGGGCGCTCAAGGCCAGGGTCACGGCAATGCCGACGCCGGCCAGGATGGCAAGGATGATTAACAGACGCTTTCTACGCAGCGGATTCACTTATCGGTCTCCCGGCGCAGACGACGCGCCTCTTGTTGCAGGTAACGCTTGCGGGCCAGGATCGGCGCGGCGACGTTGAGGGCCAGCACCGCCAGGCAGATGCCGTAGGCCGTCCAGACATACAGGCCGTGATGGCCCATGGCGAGAAAATCACTGAAAGAGGCAAAACTCATCCACGGGCTCCCAGGCTGTTGTGTACTTCGGCCTTGACCCAACTGGCGCGTGCTTCACGCTTGAGCACTTCAAGGCGCATGCGCATCAGCAGCACAGCACCAAAGAAGCAGTAGAACCCCAGCACCATCAACAGCAGTGGCGCCCACATTTCCACGGGCATGGCCGGTTTTTCAGTGAGCGTAAAGGTGGCGCCCTGGTGCAGGGTGTTCCACCACTCCACCGAGTACTTGATGATCGGGATATTGATCACCCCGACGATGGCCAGCACGGCGCAGGCCTTGGCGGCACTGTCGCGGTTGCTGATGGCGTTGCCCAGCGCAATCAGGCCGAAGTACAGAAACAGCAGAATCAACATCGACGTGAGGCGCGCATCCCACACCCACCACGAGCCCCAGGTCGGCTTGCCCCAGATTGCACCGGTGACCAACGCCACAGCCGTCATCCAGGCACCGATGGGCGCCGCGCATTGCAGCGCGACATCGGCCAGTTTCATCTTCCACACCAGGCCGACAACGCCGCACACCGCCAGCATCACGTAGCAGGACTGGGCCAGCATCGCGGCAGGAACGTGGATGTAGATGATGCGAAAGCTGTTGCCTTGCTGATAGTCCGGCGGCGCGAAGGCCAGGCCCCAGACCAGGCCGATACCGATCAGTAAAACGGCGGCGATGCTCAACCACGGCAGCAGTTTGCCACTGATGCCATAGAACCACTTGGGCGAGCCGAGCTTGTGAAACCAGGTCCAGTTCATTGCTGTTTCCATCACGGTGCTTCTTGTCGTTGCAAGAAGCCAAGGGTCTTTACTGGTTAAGTAACAACACTTAACCAGACCTCATTATTCGCCGACGCTGATCTTCAGGCCAGCCGCTATAGCAAAGGGTGTCAGGGTTACCGCCAGGGCGGCCAGGCTGCCAAGCCACAGGAGGTAACCGGTCGCCGGCATGCCCTGGAGCGCCGCTTGTAAAGCGCCGCTGCCCAGGATCAACACCGGGATATACAAAGGCAAGATCAACAGGGCCAACAACAGGCCACCCCGTTTCAAGCCGACGGTCAGTGCCGCACCGACAGCGCCCAACAAGCTGAGCACCGGGGTGCCGAGCAATAATGACAGGAGCAACACCGGCAGGCACTCGGCAGGCAATCCCAGCATCATCGCCAGCAGTGGCGCAAGCAGCACCAGCGCCAGGCCGGAAAACGCCCAGTGTGCCAGTACCTTGGCCAGGACCAGAAGAGGCAGGGGGTGCGACGAAAGGACCCACTGTTCAAGGGAGCCATCTTCGAAATCACTGCGAAACAGCCCGTCCAGCGAGAGCAGGACGGACAACAGGGCCGCTACCCAGACCAGTCCCGGAGACAAGGTTTGCAACAGTTTAGTCTCGGGGCCAACCGCCAAAGGGAACAAGGCGATGACAATCGCAAAGAACACCAGCGGATTGGCCAGTTCAGCCGGGCGCCGACACAGCAAACGTGCTTCACGGGCGACCAACAGGGCGAACACACTCATACCGACCACCGCCCCAGATCCAGGTCACGGTAACCGGCGGGCATCCGGGCCAGGGTGTGGTGGGTAGTGAGTACCACCATGCCGCCCTGCTCGCAGTGATTGGCCAGGTGTTCTTCCAGTTGCGCGACGCCCTGTTTATCCAGGGCCGTGAAAGGTTCGTCGAGGATCCACAGCGGCGGGCCCTCCAGATACAAGCGGGCCAGGGCCACACGGCGCTGCTGGCCGGCTGAAAGGGTGTGACACGGCACATCCTCAAAACCCTTGAGGCCAACGGCGGCCAGGGCCTGCCAGATGGCTTCACGGGTGGCCGGATGATGCAGGGCGCTGAGCCAACTGAGGTTTTCTTCAGGGGTCAGCACATCCTTGATCCCGGCGGCGTGGCCGATCCAGACCAGATTGCGGGCCAACTCCGTGCGCTGTTCGTTCAAGGGTTTGCCGTTGAGGCGCACTTGCCCGGCCGTCGGCTGCATCAAGCCCGCCAGCAGGCGCAATAGACTGGTCTTGCCGCTGCCGTTGGGCCCGCTGATCTGCACCATGTCGCCGCCCGCCAGATGCAGTTCGAGGTGTTCGAAGAGCATCCGCAGATCGCGTTCACAAGCGAGCGCTACGGCTTCTAGAAGAGGGCTGGTCAAGAGATTGCGTGCCTTTACGGTTCAAGTCGGCGGTGGAGCGGCCGTTAAAGAGATGCAGAATAGATGCTTTGACGGCCTGTTTTAGAGAGCTGGATCAAATAGTTGTAAGGTTTTAGCCGCTCTCTTTGAAGACCGGCGGCATTATACATGTGATGCCCTACTCTAAAGAGGGCAATTTCCCTTGAGACGGCGCGCGCGATGACCGGTGACATCAACCTTCCTGTGCTTCCCCCGACGCCCCCGGCTGCGCCTCGCCCTGCTCCGCCGGTGGGTGAACTGCTGAAATTGCTGGAACCCCAGACAGGGCTGATTGATCCGGGGAAAACCGCGAATGCCGAGGTGCTGGCCCTCAAGCAAGGTGGCGATGCCTTTCAGCTATTACTCAAGTTGACCCTCGAAGGAGGCCGCCAGACCCTGGTCCAGGCCTCCAGCAACCAGCCACTGCCCTTGGGCAGCAATGTGGCGGTCAGCCAGGCGCCCTCGGGCAACCTGACCATCAGCTTGCAGCAGGCGCTGAGTTCCACAGTCGCCACCCTGACCCGCATCGACACCCACCAATTGCCGGTGGGTACGTTGTTGCAGGGCAAGGTAATCACCACCCAACCGCTGCCCCAAGGCACGGGCCAGGCGACGATCTATCGCTCCATGGTCAGCGTACTGAACAGCGCCATGAGCGGTAGCACCCTGGCGATCGAAAGCCCACAACCACTGCGCATCGGCAGTTTGCTCAGCGCCGTGGTGCAGAACGCGCAAACCCTGAGTTTCGTGCCCTTGAGCGGGCGCCAGGATCAACTGGCCATCGCCCAGCAGCTGTCCACCCAGCAAAGCCGTCAGGGGTCGCTGGACAGCGTATTGAATGCCTTGCAAAACCTGCCCCGCAGCGACAGTACTTCCGCCGACCTGCGCGCCGCGGTCGAGCGGTTGCTTTCAGGCTTGCCGGACCTCGCGCAGGTCAGCACCCCCAAAGGCTTGGCGCAGGCCTTGCTAAACAGCGGGGTGTTCCTGGAAGCCAAGCTGCTGGCCGGGCAAAACCCGCTGGTGGAACCCCCGGACATGAAAGGCAGCCTGCTGCGCCTGGTGGCGCAATTACTGCCCACCCTGCCCGCCAACACCAACCTGAATGCCATCCTCGCCGCCAACACCCTGGCCCAGGTGCTGCCCAGCTTTGTGCGCAGCCCGTTGGGCACACTCGGCCAAGTCGGCGCCCGCACCGCGCCAGCCGGCTTCCCTTTACCGGAGCGCCTGATGCAATCGCTGGAAGGCGAAAACAGCCTGGAAAACCTGCTGCGCCTGGCTGCCGCTGCCATCTCCCGATTGCAGAGTCATCAACTGTCGAGCCTGGAACAAACCGGCACCACCGCCGACGGCAAACTGCTGACCACCTGGCAGTTGGAGATCCCGATGCGCACCTTGCAAGACATCGTGCCACTTCAGGTCAGGTTCCAGCGCGAAGAACCGGCACCGGACAAGGAACAGCCCGAACGCAAGGCCAGCAAGGAACCCAAACAGATGCTCTGGCGCGTGGAACTGGCCTTCGACATGGAGCCCCTGGGCCCGTTGCAGGTTCAGGCCCAACTGAGCCAGGGCAAACTGTCCAGCCAGCTGTGGGCAACCCGCCCCTACACCGCCAGCCTGATCGAAAGCCACCTGGGCAGCCTGCGCGAACGGCTGGTGGCCTCGGGACTCAATGTCGGTGACCTCGACTGCCACCTCGGCGCACCGCCCCAAGGTCCGAAAACCGGGCTCGATCAACGTTGGGTGGATGAAACCGCATGAAAAACGCTAACCCGCCCCGTCAAGCCATCGCCCTCAAGTATGACGGCCAGCAAGCGCCAACCCTGACTGCCAAGGGCGACGATGCCTTGGCCGAGGCCATCCTCAAGCTGGCACGGGAACATGAAGTGCCGATTTATGAGAATGCCGAACTGGTCAAATTACTGGCGCGGATGGAGTTGGGGGACAGCATTCCCGAGGAGCTGTACCGCACCGTCGCCGAGATTATTGCGTTTGCCTGGACCTTGAAGGGCAAGTTCCCGGTGGGGTATGACCCGAATGCCGAGCCGGTGGAGCGGGATGTGACGGAACGCGGGGATGATTACTGATGAATACCGCAATGCAATTGTAGCCGCTGCCGAGGCACGAGGCTGCGATGCGTGTCCGCAGGACCGCTTGGGGCCGCTACGCAACCCATCGCAGCCTCGTGCCTCGGCAGCGGCTACAGAATCGCAGGCAAGCCAGCTCCCACATTTGATCCACGTGAATCTGTCAGTTCTTGTGCAACTTGCTCATCAACTGCGCCTCGGCCTGGGTCAAGCCGCAACTCTGGGTCAACTCATCCACTGTGGCGCCCATGCCCACCAGCTTCGCCGCCTGGGCAAAGGACAGGCTCGACGGATCACGCTGTTCAAGCGCCGACAACTTGTCCGGCAACGGGGCAATGATCGCGCGCAGTTCATGCACCTCATCGCCCACCTGCACAGCACTGCGCTGAAAGTGGTCGACGCGCTTGGTCAATTCAATGAGGCGCCGGTCGCGCACAGCATCACGCTCGGCCTGCTGCGTCGCCCATTCGCGCTGCTGGCGCACGTAGCGCAGCACAAAACCCAGGGTCCCGACCCAGAGAATGGCCAGGACAATCACCGCCAGCTCGAGGATCAATCAGATGCTCTCCAGATCCAGCCATTCTTCTTCGCTCATCATCTTGTCCAGTTCAACCAGAATCAGCAGCTCGCCGTTCTTGTTGCACACGCCCTGGATGAACTTGGCCGACTCTTCATTGCCCACGTTCGGCGCGGTTTCGACTTCCGATTGGCGCAGGTAAACCACTTCGGCCACGCTGTCGACCATGATCCCGACCACTTGCTTGTCGGCTTCGATGATGACGATACGGGTATTGTCATTAACGTCGGTCGGCACCAGGCCAAAACGCTGGCGGGTGTCGATCACGGTGACGACGTTACCGCGCAGGTTGATGATGCCCAGCACATAGCTCGGCGCGCCCGGTACCGGGGCGATTTCGGTGTAGCGCAGCACTTCCTGCACGCGCATCACGTTGATGCCGTAGGTCTCATTGTCCAGCTTGAAGGTCACCCATTGCAGGATCGGATCATCCAAACCTTGTGCGGACGCGGACGCTGACTTGTTCATACCCCTGACCCCTTCAAAAACCGTTGGTAACGGTGTGTGTTCTCTCTAAGCCGCACACAGGTGCGGCTCATGCTTGTTCAAGTACGTTTGTTGCCCGGCATATCTTTCACCGCACCGCTGGCAATCAACTCCGCCAGCTCGGCGACATCCAGCAACGCGCACATGTGTTCGATCACGGTGCCCGCCAGCCATGGCCGTTGGCCCCGGTGACTGCGCCATTTGATTTCGTTGGGGTCCAGGCGCAACGAACGGCTGACTTGATGCACCGCCAACCCCCACTCGTAGCCCTGGACCGAAATAACGTATTGCAGGCCCTGGCGAAAATCATCGCGGTAACGGTCGGGCATGACCCAGCGCGCGGTGTCCAGTACCTTCAGGTTGCCGGCCTGGCTCGGCAGGATTCCGAGGAACCATTCAGGCTGGCCAAACAGCGGCGTCAGCTCCTGACCTTCCAGGGAATAGATCGACCCCAGGCACACCAACGGCACTGCCAGGGTCAACCCGGCCACGTCAAACAACAGGCATTCGAACGGTTCAGCGGCCCACGCCGGGCGGCCATCACGTTCAACCGGTGGTGGCGTGATACTCGGCGGCAGGTGAACTTCCACCACCGGCTCGATCACGACGGGTGTCACCAACGCTACAGGTTCAACGGGCTCCGGGACCGGGATCGCGACCGGCACGACCACTGCATCGCGGGCCTGCTCTTCCAGCACTGCCAGTTGAAAGTCATCCAGCGTGGCTTGTGGCTCGACAACTTCATCCAGAACCAGAATCGGCTCCGGCATTTGTTCCTCGGTCGCCTCCTGCAGCAAGGCGTCCAGGTAGGACTCCAGCGCCAGCTGCGGCCGGGTCTTGAGATCGACTGGACGATTCATCTGTATGCCCACGCGCAAGCCCCATTACCTCTGTACTCAGAGGTTATCGGCCTGATGTCCCGGGGACTTGAATGCAATACAACCCTTGTAGCCGCTGGCGAGCTGGCGAACCAGCGGCTACAGGGTTCGCGGTTGGCCAAGGTCGATGTTTTCATCACGCCACCTGCGCAACAAGCTGCTGAGACAGCAGATGCTTGAGCAGCGCCCGATACGCCAGCACGCCACGGCTCTTGCCATCGAACTGCGACGGTGTCAGCCCGGCTCGGCTGGCGTCGCGCAGACGCGTGTCCACCGGGATATAGCCTTGCCAGATGGTCTGCGGATAGGCGTCACGCAATACCCGCAAAGTGCCGAGAGACGCCTGGGTACGGCGGTCGAACAAGGTGGGCACAATGCTGAACGGCAGCGCCTGTTTGCGCGAGCGGTTGATCATCGCCAGGGTGCTGACCATCCGCTCCAGGCCTTTGACCGCCAGGTGTTCGGTCTGCACCGGGATCACCAGTTGCTGGCTGGCTGCCAGCGC
Source organism: Pseudomonas spelaei (assembly GCF_009724245.1). Taxonomy (GTDB): domain Bacteria; phylum Pseudomonadota; class Gammaproteobacteria; order Pseudomonadales; family Pseudomonadaceae; genus Aquipseudomonas; species Aquipseudomonas spelaei. The sequence goes on from NZ_WNNK01000008.1 coordinate 82,697, forward strand.
GTTGACCATCAGCACGCCGAGCAACGGCGGGCTGTCGATGATCGCGTAGTCAAAGTCTTTCCACAGTTGCGCCAGGCTCTTGGCGATCACCAGGCCCAGGCCGCTCTGCCCCGGCGACTGGCGCTCAAGGGTGGCCAGGGCGGTGCTGGAGGGCAACAGCGAAATATTGTCGTTGCTGGTAGGCATCAGCAGTTGCCCGGGCAAACCGTCCGGCACGCTGCCCTTGTGCAGGAACAGGTCGTAGCAGCTGTGTTCCAGGGCATCCGGGTCGTAACCAAAATAACTGGTCATGGAGCCGTGGGGGTCCAGATCAACCACGACCACACGCTTGCCCGCCTCGGCCAGCAAGCCGGCTAAGGCGATGGAGGTGGTGGTCTTGCCGACTCCACCTTTTTGATTGGCAACTGCCCAGACTCTCATTCGGATTGTTCCTCCCGGAAGGCGTTGGCTCGACCGAGAAATAGCACGAGGTTATAGGGCCGGCGACGGAGAATTGACGGCGCTCTCACGTACCGGCGGCTTTACGGGCGTCGGTGCAGTTTGTGTGCCAGCCCGCTTCAGTGCGGCATCCGGTCGCGCATTGGCGGTGCCGGTACCGGTCAGGCTGCGGCGCACATCCAGGTTGCGCGACACTACCAGCACCACCCGCCGGTTGCGCGCACGGCCTTCGGCCGTGGCATTGTTGGCCACCGGCTGAAACTCGCCATACCCCACCGACGCCAGGCGCCCGGGGTTCACGCCCTGCATCGCCAGCATGCGTACGATACTCGCCGAGCGCGCAGAAGACAGCTCCCAGTTGGTCGGGTACTGCGCCGTACTGATAGGCAGATTGTCGGTAAAGCCCTCGACGTGGATCGGGTTGTCGAAGGGTTTCAAAATCGCCGCCACCTTATCGATGATGGTGAACGCCTGGTCGCTGGGTATGGCATCGGCACTGGCGAACAGCAGGCTGGAGTTGAGTTCGATCTCGACCCACAATTCGTTGCCGCGTACGGTCATCTGGTTCGAGCTGATGAGATCGCCAAAGGCTGCGCTGATGTCGTCGGCAATGCTTTTCAACGGGTCGCTGGCGCCGCTGAGGCCAGCGTCGGTTTCATCGCTGTCCTTGACCAGCGGCTTGGCCGGGGTCACGGTCTTGGGCCGCTCGTCACCGATGGGAATCGGCTTGACGGCACGGTCCGAATCGGTGAACACGCCCACCAGGGCTTCGGAGATGACTTTGTATTTGCCTTCGTTGATCGACGAGATGGAGTACATCACCACGAAGAACGCGAACAGCAACGTGATGAAGTCGGCGTAGGACACCAGCCAGCGTTCATGGTTGACGTGTTCTTCAGGCTCGCGGCGACGACGACTCACAACACATACCTCCCATCAATCCATGAAGCCCTGGAGCTTCAATTCGATGGAGCGCGGGTTTTCACCCTCGGCAATCGACAGGATGCCTTCGAGCAGCATCTCGCGATAACGGGACTGGCGCATGGCGATGGACTTGAGCTTGCTGGCCACCGGCAACAGCACCAGGTTGGCACTGGCCACGCCGTAAATGGTGGCGACGAACGCCACAGCAATACCGCTGCCCAGTTGCGACGGATCAGCCAGGTTGCCCATCACATGGATCAAGCCCATGACCGCGCCGATGATACCGATGGTCGGCGCGTAGCCGCCCATGCTCTCAAAGACTTTGGCAGCGTTGATGTCACGGCTTTCCTGAGTGTAGAAGTCCACCTCGAGAATGCTGCGAATGGCTTCCGGCTCGGCACCGTCGACCAGCAATTGCAGGCCTTTGCGCGCGTAGCTGTCGGGTTCTGCGTCGGCCACGCCTTCCAGGCCCAACAGGCCTTCCTTGCGCGCCGTCAGACTCCAGTTGACCACGCGGTCGATGCCGCCGGGCAGGTCGACCCGTGGCGGAAAAATGATCCACACCAGGATCTGCATGGCGCGCTTGAACGAACTCATGGGCGACTGCAACAGCGCCGCGCCCACCGTACCGCCGATCACGATCAGCGCCGCCGGCCCGTTGGCCAAGGCACCCAGGTGGCCGCCTTCAAGGTAGTTGCCGCCGATAATGGCGACGAACGCCATGATGATGCCAATCAGACTCAACACATCCATCAGAGGCAGGCCTCCACCAGGTGTTTGCCAATGTCGTCGAGGCTGTAGACAGCATCCGCCAGGTCCGCCTTGACGATGGCCATGGGCATGCCATAGATCACGCAGCTGGCTTCATCCTGGGCCCAGATCGAACTGCCGCCTTGCTTGAGCAGGCGCGCACCTTCGCGACCGTCGGCGCCCATGCCGGTGAGCACCACCGCCAGAACTTTGTCGCCATAGGACTTGGCGGCGGAACCGAAGGTGATATCCACACAAGGCTTGTAGTTGAGGCGTTCATCACCCGGCAGGATTTTGATCGCGCCACGGCCGTCGACCATCATCTGCTTGCCGCCTGGGGCCAGCAGTGCCAGGCCTGGGCGCAGGATATCGCCGTCCTCGGCTTCCTTGACGGTGATGCGGCACAACTTGTCCAGGCGCTCGGCGAACGCCTTGGTGAAGGCGGCAGGCATGTGCTGGACCAACACGATCGGCGCCGGGAAGTTGGCCGGCAGTTGAGTCAAGACCCGCTGCAAGGCTACCGGGCCGCCCGTGGAGGTACCGATGGCGACCAATTTGTAGGCCTTGCGCTTGGGCGCCGGCGAATGTGCGCTGGGCACAGGTGTGCGAACGGGGGTAACCGCAGGGCGCGCCACCGGTGCGGGCGCGGGTGCCGGGCGACCAAAGGTGCTCGGCGCCACAGGCGCCGCAGCAGGTGTGGGTGCGGGAGCAGGAGCAGGGGCGCTGAAGAGACTGCGACGGTTACTGCGGGAGATGCTGTGCACCTTCTCGCAGAGCATCTGCTTGACCTTCTCGGGGTTGCGCGAGATGTCTTCGAAGTTCTTCGGCAGGAAGTCCACCGCGCCGGCGTCCAGCGCATCCAGGGTCACCCGGGCGCCTTCGTGGGTCAGCGAGGAGAACATCAACACCGGAGTCGGGCAGCGCTGCATGATGTGCCGCACTGCCGTGATGCCATCCATCATCGGCATCTCGTAGTCCATGGTGATCACATCCGGCTTGAGGGCCAGGGCCTGATCGATCGCCTCTTTGCCGTTGGTGGCCGTACCGACCACCTGGATGCTTGGATCGGCTGAAAGAATTTCCGAGACGCGGCGGCGGAAGAAACCCGAATCGTCCACCACCAGGACCTTGACTACCATAAACACTCCGTTAGGCGGGACGGGCAATACCGCCCTGCCCCACCAGAATCAAATACGCCGTGCGGCGTAACGCTTGAGCATGCTCGGAACATCGAGAATCAGCGCGATCCGACCGTCACCGGTGATGGTCGCGCCCGACATGCCCGGGGTTCCCTGCAGCATTTTGCCCAAAGGCTTGATGACCACTTCTTCCTGGCCCACCAGTTGATCGACCACAAAGCCGATGCGCTGGGTACCCACGGAGAGAATCACCACATGACCTTCGCGCTGCTCCTCATGCTTGGCCGACGCCACCAGCCAGCGCTTGAGGTAGAACAGCGGCAACGCCTTGTCGCGCACGATCACCACTTCCTGGCCGTCCACCACGTTGGTGCGCGACAGGTCGAGGTGGAAGATTTCATTGACGTTGACCAGCGGGAAGGCAAACGCCTGGTTGCCCAGCATCACCATCAGGGTCGGCATGATCGCCAGGGTCAACGGCACCTTGATGACGATCTTCGAGCCCTGGCCCTTGGTCGAGTAGATGTTGATCGAGCCGTTGAGCTGGCTGATCTTGGTCTTCACCACGTCCATGCCTACACCACGGCCGGACACGTCGGAAATCTCGGTCTTGGTCGAGAAGCCCGGCGCGAAGATCAGGTTGTAGCACTCGGTGTCGCTCAGGCGATCGGCGGCATCCTTGTCCATCACCCCACGCTTGACCGCAATGGATCGCAGAACGTTCGGGTCCATGCCTTTGCCGTCATCGGTGATCGACAACAGGATATGGTCGCCTTCCTGTTCCGCCGCCAGAATCACCTTGCCGCCACGGGACTTGCCCGCCGCTTCACGTTCTTCCGGGGTTTCGATGCCATGGTCGACGGCATTGCGCACCAAGTGGACCAGCGGGTCGGCCAGGGCCTCGACGAGGTTTTTGTCGAGGTCGGTTTCTTCGCCCACCAGTTCCAGGTTGATCTCTTTCTTCAACTGACGTGCCAGGTCACGAACCAGACGCGGGAAGCGGCCGAAGACTTTCTTGATCGGCTGCATCCGGGTCTTCATGACAGCGGTTTGCAGGTCAGCGGTGACCACGTCCAGGTTGGACACGGCCTTTTGCATGGCTTCATCGCCGCTGTTCAGGCCCAGGCGCACCAGACGGTTACGTACCAGCACCAGTTCGCCCACCATGTTCATGATGTCGTCCAGGCGTGCGGTATCGACCCGTACAGTGGTTTCGGCTTCGCTGGCCGGCTGCTTGTCTGGCGCGGCGGCGGCAGGCGCACGGGCCGGAGCCGGCTTGGCAGCCACTGGCGCAGGTGCCTTGGCGGCCGCCACCGCTGGCGGTGCAGCTACGGCGGCTGTGGACGCGGCGGCAGGCGCCACTTCAGAGAACTTGCCCTTGCCGTGCAGCTCATCCAGCAGGGCTTCAAATTCGTGATCGGAAATCAGCCCATCGGCGGCCGGGGCAGCGCTGGCAGCCGGTGCGGCGGCTGCCGCCACTTCTGGCAACGCCTCGGCGGCAAACGAGCCCTTGCCATGCAACTGGTCCAACAGGGCTTCAAATTCGTCGTCGGTGATTTCATTGCTGACAGGCGTTGCGGCTTCCGTTGGCGCTGAGGCGGCGATCACCGCGTCGGGGGCGAACTGGCCCTTGCCGTGCAACTGGTCGAGCAGGGATTCAAACTCGGCGTCGGTAATGTCTTCGGTGGTCGGCACCATCGCCGGGGCCGCTGCTGCCGGGGCTTCAGCCTGGGCCTTGACGGCGTTCAGCGAGTCCAGCAGTTGTTCAAATTCGCTATCCGTCACATCACCAGCAGGTTCAGCGACAGGTTCAGGCGCCACGACAGCTACAGGGGTCGGCGCGTTGTCAGCAGGTTCCGCCAGACGTGCCAGGGCCGCCAGCAGCTCCGGGGTGGCCGCTGTGATCGGCGCACGTTCGCGCACTTCACTGAACATGCCGTTGACCGCATCCAGCGCTTCGAGAATCACGTCCATCAGTTCCGAGTCGACGTGCCGCTCACCCTTGCGCAGGATGTCGAACACGTTCTCGGCGATGTGGCAGCACTCCACCAGCTCGTGGAGCTGGAGGAAGCCGGCGCCCCCTTTTACAGTGTGAAAACCGCGAAAAATTGCATTGAGCAGGTTCGCATCATCCGGTCGGCTTTCCAGCTCGACCAGTTGTTCGGACAACTGCTCTAAAATTTCGCCGGCCTCTACAAGGAAATCCTGGAGGATTTCTTCATCGGCGCCGAAGCTCATGTGCGTGCTCCTTAGAAGCCTAAACTGGACAGCAAATCGTCTACGTCATCTTGACCTGACATAACGTCTTCACGTTTATCGGCATGAATCTGCGGACCTTCACCCTTGGCGAGGTGTTTTTGTGGATCTTTTTCCGAGAGGATCGCTTCACGGTCATGTTCAATGCCGGCAAAACGGTCGACCTGGCTGGCCATCAGTACCAGTTTGAGCAAGTTGCTCTCCACTTCGGTGACCAGTTGGGTCACGCGCTTGATCACCTGGCCGGTGAGGTCCTGGTAATCCTGGGCCAGCAGGATGTCATTGAGGTTGCTCGACACCGTGCGGCTGTCCTGCTCACTACGTGCCAGGAAGCCTTCGACCCGCCGTGCCAGTTCACGAAACTCTTCAGCGCCCACTTCCCGGCGCATGAAGCGGCCCCAGTCGGTGCTCAGGGCCTTGGCCTCGTTAGCGACGCCATTGACCAGCGGCGTGGCGTTTTCCACCAGGTCCATGGTGCGATTGGCTGCCGCCTCAGTCAGCCTGACCACATAGGACAGGCGTTCGGTGGCATCGGTGATCTGCGAGACTTCCTCGGCCTGCGGCATGTGCGGGTCAATCTGGAAGTTGACGATGGCGCTGTGCAACTCGCGCGTCAGCTTGCCGACTTCCCGGTACAGGCCACGATCACGGGTCTGATTGAGCTCATGGATCAACTGCACCGCGTCGCCGAACTGGCCTTTTTCAAGGCTTTCAACCAACTGGTGAGCGTGCTTTTTCAGGGTCGACTCGAAGTCGGCCTGTGATGATTCGTTATGCTCCATAGCTCCCCCGTGGCGACATCAATGACCGATGCGTTCGAAGATTTTTTCGATCTTCTCTTTCAAGGCCAATGCAGTGAATGGCTTGACCACGTAACCGTTGACCCCAGCCTGGGCGGCTTCGATGATCTGTTCACGCTTGGCTTCGGCGGTCACCATCAGCACAGGAAGGCTGCGCAGTTTTTCATCGGCGCGCACGTGGCGCAGCAAATCGATACCGGTCATGCCCGGCATGTTCCAGTCGGTTACCAGAAAGTCGATGCTCCCGCTGTTGAGGATCGGAATCGCCGTGGTGCCGTCATCCGCCTCGACCGTGTTAGTGAACCCAAGGTCACGCAACAGGTTTTTTATGATCCGCCGCATCGTTGAGAAGTCATCAACGATGAGGATTTTCATGTTCTTGTCCAATTCGACCTCCAAGCAGTCTTAAACGCGTCCAGCACCTGGGCGCGCCATTTCAATCATTCAGGCGTTACAAATAAGGACTACTGGGGCGCACCACGGGTTGAAACCGCCAGGGCTTTTGGCCCGGGCGGTATCGTTCGCAGTGTCCCCACACTGCCTGTCAGCGCGCTCGCCACTCTCCCAAACGCCCCCGCAAGCGGGCCGCGCACTGGCTGTGTAACTGGCTGACCCGCGATTCGCTGACTCCCAGGACCTCACCGATTTCCTTGAGGTTCAGCTCTTCGTCGTAGTACAGCGCCAACACCAGTCGCTCACGCTCCGGCAAATTGGCAATCGCGTCCGCCAGTGCGCTCTGGAAGCGTTCATCTTCCAGATCGCGTGACGGTTCGAGATGAGCACTCGCGCCGTCCTCGTGCAGCCCTTCATGTTCGCCGTCCTGCAAAAGGTCGTCGAAACTGAACAGGCGACTGCCCAAGGTATCGTTCAAAATCCCGTAGTAATCGTCGAGACTCAATTGGAGTTCGGCCGCAACTTCATGATCTTTAGCGTCGCGACCGGTTTTTGCTTCAATTGAGCGAATGGCGTCACTCACCATCCGGGTATTGCGGTGAACCGAACGCGGCGCCCAATCACCTTTACGGACCTCGTCGAGCATCGCACCACGGATGCGGATACCCGCATACGTCTCGAAACTCGCCCCCTTGCTCGCGTCGTATTTGGTCGACACTTCAAGCAAGCCGATCATCCCCGCCTGGATCAGGTCTTCGACCTGGACACTGGCAGGCAGTCGGGCCAGCAAGTGATAGGCAATGCGCTTGACCAATGGCGCATAGCGCTCGATCAATTCGCTTTGGCTGTCACGTGCCGACTTCTTGTAAAGGTTGTAGCCGCTGGATGTCATAGCACCGGTCCTGCGCTCGTCTGATGCACCAATCGCTCGACGAAAAACTCCAGATGCCCCCGGGGATTGGCGGGCAACGGCCACGTATCGACCTTCTGGGCAATAGCCTTGAACGCCAACGCGCATTTGGAACGAGGGAACGCTTCATAGACTGCACGCTGCTTTTGCACAGCCTTGCGCACGCACTCGTCATAGGGAACTGCGCCGACGTATTGTAAGGCGACATCGAGGAAGCGATCCGTGACCTTGGTCAACTTGGCGAACAGGTTTCGCCCTTCTTGCGGGCTTTGGGCCATGTTGGCCAGCACCCGGAAGCGGTTCATGCCGTAGTCACGGTTAAGCAGTTTGATCAGGGCGTAGGCGTCAGTGATCGAGGTGGGCTCGTCGCACACCACCAACAGCACTTCCTGCGCGGCGCGCACGAAGCTGACCACGGACTCGCCGATCCCGGCGGCGGTGTCGATCACCAGCACGTCGAGGTTGTCGCCGATGTCACTGAAGGCCTGGATCAGGCCTGCATGCTGCGCCGGGCTCAGGTGCACCATGCTCTGGGTGCCTGAGGCAGCCGGCACGATGCGGATGCCGCCGGGGCCCTGCAACAGTACGTCGCGCAGCTCACAGCGGCCTTCGATGACATCGGCCAGGGTATGTTTGGGTGTCAGCCCCAGCAGAACATCAACGTTCGCCAGGCCCAGGTCGGCATCCAGCAGCATGACGCGACGGCCAAGCTCTGCCAGGGCCAGGGACAAATTCACTGACACGTTAGTTTTCCCGACGCCACCTTTGCCGCCGGTCACCGCGATCACCTGTACGGGATGCATGCTGCCCATGTTCGTTCTTTACCTTGTCTTGCTTAGACGCAGGCTACATAGGTTGGCTGCGGTAACTGCTTGCAGGCCATCAATGTAGATACATTGCACTGTCGTTTATGTTGCATGTTCATATTCACCTCAGCCGACCCGTTTGGCCGGACTGTGGTAGAGATCAGCGAACATGTCAGCCATCGCTTCCTCGCTGGGCTCTTCCTGCATTTGCACACTGACAGCCCGGCTGACCAACTGATGACGGCGCGGCAGATGCAGATCATCCGGGATCCGCGGCCCGTCGGTCAGGTAGGCGACCGGTAACTCGTGACTGATAGCCAGGCTCAACACTTCACCCAGGCTAGCCGTTTCGTCCAGTTTAGTCAGAATGCAGCCCGCCAGCCCACACCGTTTGTAGCTGTGATAGGCGGCAGTGAGCACCTGCTTCTGGCTGGTCGTGGCCAGCACCAGGTAATTCCTGGATTTGATCCCGCGCCCGGCCAGGCTTTCCAGCTGCATGCGCAGGGCCGGATCGCTGGCTTGCAGGCCGGCGGTGTCGATCAGGACCACGCGCTTGCGCAGCAACGGATCGAGGGCGTTGGCCAGGGACTGGCCCGGGTCGACATGGGTGACCGGTACGTTGAGGATGCGGCCCAGCGTCTTGAGCTGCTCCTGGGCGCCGATGCGGTAGCTGTCCATGCTCACCAAAGCGATGTTCTGTGCGCCGTACTTAAGCACATAACGGGCAGCCAGCTTGGCCAGAGTGGTGGTCTTGCCCATGCCGGCAGGGCCGACCATGGCAATCACCCCCCCTTCTTCCAGGGGTTCAACTTCCGGGGTGACGATCATCCGCGCCAGGTGGGCCAGCAACATGCGCCAGGCCTGGCGAGGCTCTTCAATTTCGGTGGTCAATTCCAGCAAGTCGCGGGACAACGGGCCAGACAGGCCAATGCGTTGCAGGCGACGCCACAGGTTAGCCTGTTGCGGCTTGCTGCCTTGCAACTGGTTCCAGGCGAGAGAGCCCAACTGCACTTCCAGCAGCTCACGCAGACCATTGAGCTCGAAACGCATCGAGTCGAAGACCCGCTGATCAACTGCGGCGGCCTGCACGGGCGCAGCCGGACGCTGCGGTTCGACGAAGGTCGGCTCCACCAGAGGCTCGGCAGCGGTCAGCGGCAGGCCGGCGAACAGCTGGCGGTTGGTGCTGGCGTCGCTGTCACCCCGCATGCTCAATTCGGCCTGGGCCGAGACAATGCGCGAGGCGGTCTTGCGCAGTTCGTCTTCCAGTTCCATGTTCGGTACCCGCGGCGCCAGCGCCGAGGGTGTGTAATCCAGGGCAGCCGTCAGCTCGACACCGCCGGCAATGCGGCGGTTTCCGATAATCGCGGCGTCGGCGCCCAGCTCATCACGAACCAGCTTCATGGCCTGACGCATATCGGCGGCGAAAAAACGCTTCACTTGCATAACCCACTACCTCAGCCGTTGGGCCCTACTGTCGCGACGATAGTCACTTGCTTATTGTCAGGAATTTCCTGGTAAGCCAAAACGTGCAAATTCGGTACTGCCAGGCGTCCAAACCGCGACAACATCGCTCGAACCGGGCCTGCCACCAGCAGAATCACCGGTTGGCCCTGCATTTCCTGACGTTGTGCCGCTTCGATCAACGAGCGCTGCAGCTTTTCAGCCATGCTTGGCTCCAGCAGAACGCCCTCTTCCTGGCCAAGTCCGGCCTTCTGGATACTGTTGAGCAATATTTGTTCCAACCTGGGTTCCAACGTGATCACAGGCAGCTCGGAGTCAAGCCCTACAATGCTTTGGACGATGGCGCGCGACAATCCGACGCGCACCGCAGCCACCAGGGCGGCAGTATCTTGACTCTTGGCGGCATTGTTGGCGATAGCCTCGGCAATGCTGCGAATGTCCCGTACCGGCACCTGCTCGGCCAACAACGCTTGCAGCACCTTGAGCAGTTGCGACAGTGACAAAATCCCCGGCACCAGCTCTTCAGCCAGTTTCGGCGAGGCCTTGGCCAGCAATTGCATGAGCTGCTGGACCTCTTCGTGGCCAATCAGCTCGTGGGAGTGCTTGTAGAGAATCTGGTTGAGGTGGGTGGCAACCACCGTGCTGGCGTCCACCACGGTGTAGCCCAGGGACTGTGCCTGGCTGCGCTGGCTGACTTCGATCCACACCGCTTCCAGGCCGAAAGCCGGATCTTTGGCGGTGATGCCGTTAAGGGTACCGAACACCTGGCCCGGGTTGATCGCCAGTTCGCGGTCCGGGTAGATCTCGGCTTCGGCCAGGATCACTCCCATCAGGGTCAGGCGGTAAGCGCTCGGCGCCAGGTCAAGGTTGTCGCGAATGTGTACGGTGGGCATCAGGAAGCCCAGGTCCTGGGACAGCTTCTTGCGCACGCCCTTGATCCGCGCCAGCAATTGGCCGCCCTGGTTGCGATCCACCAGGGGAATCAGGCGGTAGCCCACTTCCAGGCCAATCATGTCGATCGGGGTCACGTCGTCCCAGCCCAGCTCTTTGGTTTCCTGGGCGCGGGCCGGGGACGGCAGCAGTTCCTGCTGGCGGGCAATCTCCTGCTGGGCCTGGACCTTGACCGTATTCTGCTTGCGCCAGAACAGGTACGCACCACCGGCCGCCAGCGCCGCCATGCTGAGGAAGGACACGTGAGGCATGCCCGGCACAATGCCCATCACCGCCATCAGGCCTGCCGCAACCGCCAACGCCTTGGGCGAGGCAAACATCTGCCGGTTGATCTGTTTACCCATGTCTTCGGAGCCGGACGCACGGGTCACCATGATCGCGGCGGCAGTGGACAGCAACAGTGATGGCAATTGCGCCACCAAACCGTCACCGATGGTCAGCAAGGCGTACACCTTGCCGGCGTCGCCGAAGGTCATGCCGTGCTGGAAGATGCCGACCGCCATACCGCCGATCAGGTTGATAAACAGAATCAGCAGGCCGGCAATGGCGTCGCCGCGAACGAATTTGCTGGCACCGTCCATGGAACCGTAGAACTCGGCTTCCTGGGCCACTTCCAGGCGGCGCGACTTGGCCTGGTTCTGATCGATCAGGCCGGCGTTGAGGTCGGCGTCGATGGCCATCTGTTTGCCAGGCATGGCGTCGAGGGTGAAACGCGCGCTCACCTCGGAAATCCGCCCGGCGCCCTTGGTCACCACCACGAAGTTGATGATCATCAGGATCGCGAACACCACGATACCGACCACGTAGTTACCGCCGATCACCACCTCGCCGAAGGCCTGGATCACCTTGCCCGCGGCGGCGTGGCCGTCCTGGCCATGGAGCATCACCACCCGGGTCGACGCCACGTTGAGCGCCAGCCGGAGCAAGGTCGCGATCAGCAAAATGGTCGGGAAGACCGCAAAATCCAGCGGCCGCAGGGCGTACACGCAGACCAGCAGCACGACGATGGACAGGGCAATATTGAAGGTAAAAAACACATCCAGCAGGAACGGCGGGATCGGCAACATCATCATTGCCAGCATGACCAACAGCAACAGCGGCACGCCCAGATTGCCTCGCGAAAGGTCTGTCAGCGTGCCACGGGCATTGTTGAGCATTTGAGAACGATCCACCGGTATTCCTCGTTTCCTTGAAGCAAACTTTTGACGCCTGGAGGCGACGTGAAGGCGTCATTGCAAGAAGCCTTCCAACTTTTGCTTGAAGGGTACGAGACGGGGATTTTTGTTGAATGGGAAGACGCCATCGCGGGCAAGCCCGGCTCCCACAGTAGAACGCAATCAAATGTGGGAGCCGGGCTTGCCCGCGATGAGGCCCGATCAGACGCTGAAGGACTCAGGAATCGCGGCGCAAATCCGGTGGAATCGGCAGATCCTTCAACGGATCCGGGCGCTTGCCCTTGCCCGCGCGGTACTGGCGGATCTGGTAGACGTAGGCCAATACCTGGGCCACGGCCAGGTACAGCCCAGCGGGAATTTCGTGGTCCAGTTCGGTGGAGTAGAAGATCGAACGGGCCAGCTCCGGCGACTCCAGCAGCAGCACGTTGTTGGCGACGCCGATTTCGCGAATCTTCAATGCCATGAAGTCGCTGCCCTTGGCCAACAGCATCGGCGCCCCACCCTTCTCCGGGTCGTACTTGAGGGCCACGGCATAGTGGGTCGGGTTGGTGATGATCACGTCGGCATCGGGAACGGCGGCCATCATCTTGCGCTGGGACATTTCCCGCTGCAGTTGGCGGATCCGCTGCTTCACTTCCGGCCGGCCTTCCTGGTCCTTGTGTTCGTCGCGCACTTCCTGCTTGGTCATCAGCAGTTTCTTGTGGCTTTCCCACAGCTGGATCGGCGCGTCCACGGCTGCAATCAGGATCAACCCGCAGGCCATCCACAATGCACTCCAACCCACCACCTGGACGCTGTGAATGATCGCCAGCTCCAGCGGTTCGTGGGCAATGCGCAGCAAGTCATCGATGTCGGACGACAGCACTGCCAGCGCCACGAACAGAATGAGCGCGAACTTGGCCAGGGCCTTGAGCAGCTCCACCAATGCCTTGGACGAAAACATCCGCTTGAGCCCGGCGCCGGGGTTCATCCGGCTGAATTTTGGCGCCATGCTGCCGGGAGCAAACAACCAGCCGCCCAGGGAGATCGGCCCGATCAACGCCGCCAGCAATAAGGTGATCAGCACCGGCTGTACCGCCAGGATGGCGATTTTTCCCGAATGCAGCAGGTACAGGCCCATGGCGCCCGGGCTCATCAACACATCACGAGGCAGGGAAAAGTTGAGCTTCATCAGCTCCATCAGATCCATGGCCAGGCCACCGCCGTAGATCAACAAACCACCGGCGCCGGCCAGCATCACTGCCAGGGTGTTGAGCTCTTTGGAGCGGGCAATCTCGCCCTTTTCCCGGGAGTCTTTTTTGCGCTTCTCCGTGGGGTCTTCTGTTTTGTCCTGACCACTCTCGCTCTCGGCCATGGCTCAGCGCGCTCGGGCCAGGTCACGTAAAAACTGCAAGGCCTCACTGGCCAGCGGTTGATACTGATTAAGAATGTCAGCCATGCCGATCCAGAAAATCCCCATGCCCAGCACCAGGGTCAGCGGGAAACCGATGGAGAAGATATTCAACTGCGGCGCGGCCCGAGTCATTACACCAAACGCAATGTTGACCACCAGCAACGCAGTAATGGCCGGCAATACCAACAGCAAGGCCGCCCCCAATACCCAGCCCAGGCGCCCGACCAGCTCCCAGAACTGATTGACCACCAATCCCTCACCCACCGGCAAGGTGGTGAAGCTCTCGGTAAGCACCTCGAACACCACCAGATGACCATTCATGGCCAGGAACAGCAAGGTCACCAGCATCGTCAGGAACTGCCCGATCACCGCCACCGACACACCGTTGGTGGGGTCGACCATGGACGCGAAGCCCATGCCCATCTGGATCGAGATGATTTGCCCGGCAATCACGAAGGCCTGGAAGAACAACGTCAGGGAGAAGCCCAGCAGCGCACCAATCAGAATCTGCTCGGCGATCAGCAGCAATGCGCTGAGGTCGATGGCATTCACCGGCGGCATCGGCGGCAACCCCGGAACAATGACGACCGTGATCGCCACGGCGAAGTACAGGCGAATACGGCGCGGTACCAGAGTGGTACCGAACACCGGCATGGTCATCAGCACCGCCGTCACCCGGAACAGCGGCAGGATGAACGAAGCCACCCAGGTGCTGATCTGGGTGTCGGTCAATGCCAACAAAGCATTCATGTCAGCCGATCAACTGCGGAATACTGCCGTACAGCTGCAGGATGTATTCCATGAAGGTTCGTACCAGCCACGGGCCGGCGACGATCAGGGTAATCAGCATCACCAGCAGGCGCGGCAGGAAGCTCAAGGTCTGTTCGTTGATCTGGGTGGCGGCCTGGAACATTGCCACCAGCAGGCCCACCAACAGGCTGGGTACCACCAGCACCGCGACCATCATGGTGGTCAGCCACAAGGCTTCGCGGAACAGGTCGACTGCGACTTCTGGCGTCATGCGCTATACACCCCCGAAACTGCCCGCCAAAGTGCCGATAATCAGCGCCCAACCATCCACCAACACAAACAGCATGATCTTGAACGGCAAGGAAATAATCAGCGGCGACAGCATCATCATGCCCATCGCCATCAGCACACTGGCAACCACCAGGTCGATGATCAGGAACGGGATGAAAATCATGAAGCCGATCTGAAACGCCGTCTTCAGTTCCGAGGTCACAAACGCCGGCACCAGAATGGTCAACGGCGCCTGGTCCGGGCTGGCGATATCGGTACGCTTGGACAGGCGCACGAACAGCTCCAGGTCGCTGGAACGGGTCTGGGACAGCATGAAGTCCTTGATCGGGCCCTGGGCCTTGTCGATCGCATCCTGGGCACTGAGTTTCTCTGCCAGGTAGGGTTGCAAAGCTTGCTGGTTCACCTTGTCGAACACCGGCGCCATGATGAACAGGGTCAGGAACAGCGCCATGCCGGTGAGGATCTGGTTCGACGGCGTCTGTTGCAGGCCTAGGGCCTGGCGCAGGATCGAGAAGACGATGATGATCCGGGTGAAGCTGGTCATCAGCATGACAAACGCCGGGATAAAGCTCAGCGCGGTCATGATCAGCAGGATCTGCAGGCTGACCGAGTACTCCTGGGCACCCGCCGCGTTAGTCCCCAGCGTTATCGCCGGGATCGACAACGGGTCCGCCGCCCACGCCATCGGCGCCGCCAGCAACAGCATGAGCGTCAATAGAACGCGCATTACTTCTTATCCTTCTGGTCCTTGCCCAACAGCTCCATCAGGCGCTGGGCGAACTCCGGCGTGGCCGGCTGAGTCTGGGCCGCTTCCACAGGCGTCTTGAGCACATGCAGCGGGGTGATACGGCCGGGCGTGAGGCCCAGCAGAATCTGTTCTTCACCCACTTGCACCAGCACCAACCGATCACGCGGCCCCAGGGCTCGTGAACCCACCAGTTCGATAACCTGAGCGTTGCCCGGGCCAATACGCTGCACCCGGCGCAACAGCCAGGCCAGGACGAAGATCAGCCCGACCACCAGCAGCAGGCCAAGCACCAACTGCGTCAATTGCCCGGCCATGCCACTGACCGGCGCCACAGCGGCAACCGGGGCCACTGGCTCGGCAGCCAGGACGCTCAAGGGCAGCGCCCATAGCAGTCCCGCCAACCCTTTACCCAACGGCAGGCGTGCCATATCAGCGCAGCTTCTTGATGCGTTCGCTCGGGCTGATCACGTCAGTCAGGCGAATACCGAACTTCTCATTGACCACCACCACTTCGCCATGGGCGATCAGCGTGCCATTGACCAGCACGTCCAGCGGCTCGCCGGCCAAGCGGTCAAGCTCGATCACCGAGCCCTGATTAAGCTGCAGCAGGTTACGGATGTTGATTTCAGTGCTGCCCACTTCCATGGAGATCGACACCGGAATATCGAGGATCACGTCCAGGTTCGGACCGTCCAGGGTTACCGGATCGTTATTCTTCGGCACACTGCCGAACTCTTCCATCGGCAGGCGATTGCCGGCCGGCGCAGTAGCCGCATCGGCCGCCAGCAAGGCATCGATATCGTCCTGGCCGACATCACCGGTTTCTTCCAGAGCAGCCGCCCACTCGTCAGCCAGGGCCTGGTCTTCGGCAGAAGTGTTTTCGTGTTCGGTAGCCATTACATGTCCTCGGCGCAGCATTGATTCATGAAATTAGGGGATCAGCGACGGTTGATCGGCTCGATCACTTGCAACGCCAGATTGCCCTTGTGGGAACCCAACTTGACCTTGAACGACGGTACGCCGTTGGCGCGCATGATCAACTCGTCCGGCAGCTCGACGGGAATCACGTCCCCCGGCTGCATGTGCAAAATGTCCCGCAGGCGCAGTTGACGTCGGGCCACAGTGGCGCTCAGCGGCACGTCGACGTCCAGCAGGTCTTCGCGTAGGGCCTTGACCCAGCGCTCGTCTTGATCGTCCAGGTCAGACTGGAAGCCCGCATCGAGCATCTCCCGCACCGGCTCGATCATCGAGTACGGCATGGTGATGTGCAGGTCGCCGCCACCGCCATCGAGTTCGATATGGAACGTGGAGACCACAATGGCCTCACTGGGGCCGACGATGTTGGCCATGGCCGGGTTCACTTCCGAGTTGATGTACTCGAAATTGACTTCCATGATCGCCTGCCAGGCTTCTTTCAAGTCGATAAAGGCCTGTTCCAGCACCATGCGCACCACACGCAACTCGGTCGGGGTGAATTCACGCCCTTCGATCTTGGCGTGCCGGCCGTCGCCGCCAAAGAAGTTGTCCACCAGCTTGAACACCAGCTTGGCGTCGAGGATGAACAGTGCGGTGCCCCGCAGCGGCTTGATCTTGACCAGGTTGAGACTAGTCGGCACGTACAGCGAGTGCACGTACTCACCGAACTTCATCACCTGCACGCCGCCCACCGCCACGTCCGCCGAGCGGCGCAGCATGTTGAACATGCTGATGCGGGTGTAGCGCGCAAAACGCTCGTTGATCATTTCCAGGGTCGGCATGCGTCCGCGGACGATGCGATCCTGGCTGGTCAGGTCGTAGCTTTTGACGCTGCCGGGCTCGGCAGCCATTTCGGTCTGTACCAGACCATCGTCGACGCCATGGAGCAGTGCGTCGATTTCATCCTGGGACAGCAGGTCCTGCACGGCCATGTCGTGATCCTACTGCAATACGAAATTAGTGAAGAGCAACTGCTCGACCACGACTTTGCCGACTTCCTTCTGAGCCACTTCCTGCACGCTGGCGGTGGCTTTCTGGCGCAGCATTTCCTGGCCTACCGGGGTGGCCAGGGTGTCGAAACTCTGCGCGGAGAACAGCATCACCAGGTTGTTGCGGATCACTGGCATGTGCACCTTGAGGGCATCCAGGTCCGCCTGGTTGCGTGCCAGCAGGGTTATGCTCACCTGCAAGTAACGCTGACGGCCATTCTGATTGAAATTGGCGACAAAGGCCGGGAGCATCGGCTCGAAGATTGCCGGTTGCTTGACATTGGGATTGACCTCGGCAGCAACGGGCGCTGTGCTCTGGGCGCTGTGCATGAAGTACCAGGTAGCCCCCACGGACAAGCCGATCGCCAGGAGTAAAGCCAGGACAATCAGCAGGATAAGCTTGAGCTTGCCCTTGCCTGCGGGTTCTTGCGCTGCTTCGTCACTCTTTGCCATGCCAATAATCCGTCACTATTCGGGGATTCATAGATCTACGGCAAGGCAAGAGCAAGTGTTATGCCAGAGTTGAGTGACGGTGACGCAAATCAAATGTGGGAGCTGGCTTGCCTGCGATTGCGGTGTAGCAGCACCAGAAATGCCAGCTGTCCCACCGCAATCGCAGGCAAGCCAGCTCCCACATTGATTCGGTTGCAACAGGAATCAGGCGTAATAGTCCACAGCACTGGAGCCGATTACGGTTCGGGTAACAGGCGCTGCGACTTCAGCCACATCACCCGCTATATCACCGTCACGCCTATCACCGCGTTCGCCACTGTCGCTCACGCCACGGCTCTGATGCTGCTGATCCTGCCCTTGCCCCTGCCATCCGCGAGACTGGTCGGATACATTCACGTCAACCTGCCCCATCCCCTGCTGGGCAAACATCTCTCGCAGGCGACCAGACTGACTTTCCAGCGCTTCTCGAACGACAGCGTGACCGCTCATGAAGCTGACCTGGGCCTGTTGGTCGGCGGTCATTTTCACGCTGATGTCCAGACGTCCCAGTTCGGCCGGTTGCAGCTGGATCTCCGCCGACTTGAGGTTGGTGCTGGACAGGTACATCACCCGGTTCACCACCTCCTCGGTCCAACCGCTCTGATGCATGGCCAATGGCGCATTGGCTGCCGGCGGCAAGGCGTTGGCGGTTTTCGGCGTGGCGGCCTGGGTCAAGGCGGCCAGGCGGTTGGCAAAGTCGTCGACACGGGTGTCGCTGCTGGCGCTCTTCAGATCCTTGAGACCCTCGTCTATCAGGCCGCCGAAGGCCTTGTTGCCACCTTGATCCGTGCTGTCCTTGGTGGCTTGTTGATCCACCATGGCGGCCAGGCCGTTGGTGAAGTTCTGTGCGGCGGTCGGCTGATCCTGAGTCGGAGCATTCTTTTGCGACGCCTGGCTGCTCGCCGAGACATGTCCGCCTTGCTCCATGGCCAGGCGCACGGCCGGCAATGCATCCAGTGGGTCGGCTTCTGGGTCGAAGGCCGGCTTGGCTTCATCGGACGGTGCCAGTGGCACCGCCGCGACAGCAGGTTGGGCTTTCTCATCGGTGACGGCCACCGGAGCCGGTGTTGCCGCCGGCACCGGCAAGGGGACCGGCGCAACCACGGCAGCCATCAGCGCAGGGTCGACCGTCGGATCGACCGGAGGCTGCGCCGCCGTTGGGTCCGTGGCGGCATCATCGTCCTTGCTGGCCGAGGTGTCTGTCGTGTCCGACGGGTTGGCAGGCAAGGTCTTGCCGCTATCGGCAACCGCTGGAGCGTCAGCGGCAGGCTTATCGTTGCTGGCAACTGGCTTGGCGTTAGCATCAACCGCCTTGTCACGCACAGGCTTGCTGGTGATGTCGGTGGACTTGGCCACAGGCGAAGAGGCTTGCTTGGCGAACACCTGAGCGAAGGCCGGGGCCTTGTTCCGCGGGTCCGCAGCCGGTGCCGGTGAGTTGGCAACGGGGGCTTGAGGCTTGGCCGCAGGGGCAGCCTGAAGGAGCGAATTCGGGGCAAGAGGCATAAATAAGGGTCTCCACTGCACAGGGGTCGAGGGCACAGTAAGAGAGGGTGGAGCAAAAGTCGGGCCAGCTTTGCACCCAGCCCGATTTGATCAGAACGGATACCGTTGCCGCTCCAGCTCATAGAGCGGTCGTACAAAGGCAAACTCATCGCCAATCTCATCCACCAACGGCTCCAGCGCCTGCAGCGACTGGTTGGCCGCTTCGGTTTCCAGGCGGTGGCATAACTCAACCAGGCGTACCGCCCCCAGGTTGCTGCTACTGCCTTTGAAACTATGGGCAATCTCGCCCAGCACCTTGGTATCCCTGGCCTTGCGCAAGGCTTCGACACGCTCTTGCGAGTCTTCCAGAAAGGTATCCAGCAATGTGCGGTACTCGCCTTCCATGACGTCACGTAGATGCGTCAACACGTCTTTGTCCAGATGATCCACAGCCACTTGCTCTCTCCTTGATCAAGAATCGGCGGATTATGCCAGAGCCTCCCAGCAAAACTCCACGCAGACACTACGCCCTCCGTCTGACCAGTGCACATTGCTACTGAGTTGACGCACCAGGTTCAGGCCACGACCGGACAAGCGGTCGACCTCCTGCGGCTGGGCCAGGACCTTTTCCACATCGAATCCTGCCCCGCTGTCCTCGACACGCAATGTCAGGCAACCGCCCACATCCGTGGGCAACACCTGGATATGCACCCGTACATAACCACGGCTCAATTGCGCCAGGCGCTCATTGCGTTGACGGTAATAATCGGCAAAACCTCTGGCATCGCGCTTGAGGCTTGAGTCCAGGCCCAGCACACCGTGCTCCAGGGCATTGGAATACACCTCGGCCATCACGCTATACAGTGCCCCGCTCTGCCCTCGCAGGCCGTGGATCTCCAGCAGCAGTTGCAGCAAATACGGCAGCGGGTTGTAGTGCTTGAGGGTTTCGGCACGAAACTCGAAACTCACCGACCAATCCAGCGGGCTCGCTTGGCCGCTGTCGGAATAGACCACGGTTGGCGAGCGCACGAGTTGATCGGGCAAGAGGCTGATTTCCACCATGCTGATGTCATCGCGCACCTGCCCGCGAAAACCCGCCAGCGCCTGCTCTATCTCTTCGAACAAACGATCTGGCTGACGATTGGCGGCAAACACCTGCTGCAGGCGCTCGGCACCGAACAACTGCTCATTGGCATCGGCGGTATCGAGCACGCCATCGGACAACAGGAAAATCCGGTCGCCCACGGCCATCGGCCAGACTTCAGTACGATCATCGAAGGCGCCTGCCGACAGCACCCCCAGCGGCAAATGCCGCGACACCAACGGCGTACGCCGCCCGGTTGCCACCTCATGCACATAGCCATCGGGCATGCCACCGCTCCACACCTCTACCACCCGTCGCTCTGTGCTGAGGCACAACAAGGTGGCGCAGCAGAACATGTCCACCGGCAAGATCCGCTTAAGCCGGGCGTTCATTTCCCGCAGGGTTTGCGCCAGGCCGTAGCCCTTGCCGGTCATGCTGTAGAACACTTCCGCCAGGGGCATCGCGCCCACCGCAGCGGGCAAGCCATGCCCGGTGAAGTCCCCCAACAGAACGTGCATATCCCCTGACGGCGTGTACGCCGCCAACAACAAATCACCATTGAACAAGGCATAGGGCGATTGCAGGTAACGGATGTTGGGGGCCGCGTTCAGGCAACCGGAATGGGCAACCTTGTCGAACACCGCCTTGGCGACGCGCTGCTCATGGAGCAGGTAGTCGTGGTGCCGGGCGATCAGGTCCCGTTGGTGCAACACCGTGGCCTGCAAACGGCGCAGGCGATCCATGGCGTTGATCTTCGCCGCCAGAATCACCTGGTTGTAAGGTTTGGGCAGAAAATCGTCGCCACCGGCGTCCAGGCAACGGGCCAGGGCTTCACTCTCGCTCAAGGACGTGAGGAAAATGATCGGTACCAGCGCCTCGCCCGCCAACTGTTTGATTTGCCGGGCGGCTTCAAAACCATCCATCACCGGCATCAGGGCGTCCATCAACACCAGTTGCGGGCGCTCACGGGCGAACACATGCAGCGCCTCCTCGCCATTGCTGGCGGTCAACACGGCATGCCCCTGATGGCGAACGATGGTCGACAGCAACAGCCGGTCGGCCGCGCTGTCTTCGGCGATCAGTACGGTGAGGGTCTCAATGACGGGCGCCAGGGTGCTCAACTGATGTCGAACAGCTTGTCGAAGTTGGAGATGGCGAGGATCTTGCGCACGTCGGAATTGCTGTTAACCACCCGCACCTCGGCGTCATCGCCACCCGCATGATCGCGTAACAGCAGGAGCATGCCCAAGGCAGAACTGTCCACGTAGGTGGTTTCTTTCAAGTCCACCACGTAGGTCTCGGGCACCTTGTAAAACCGCTCATAGGCATCTCGAAAAGCCTGGTGGCTGCCGAAATCGAACCGCCCCTTGACCATGATCGTCAACTTTTTCCCATCCAGGGACACTGCTGAATCAACTGACATGTGACTGCTTCCTTGTCATTGGCAATAGGCACAAGGTTTAGCAGCTCATGGGAAGATCGGCAACCCTGTAGCCGCTGGCGAGGTACGAGGCTGCGATGCGTGTCCGCAGGACCGCCGCCGGGGGTCGCTTCGCAACCCATCGCAGCCTCGTACCTCGTCAGCGGCTACAAGACCGCACGCGGTCAGTAGTGGTCTTGACGCGGCAAACGCTGGGACAGCTCATCCAGCAGCTTCTGCTCGCGTTTGTCTTCCAGCGCCCGGGCTTCGTCGATATAGCGCTGGACCAGCTTACGCAGGCCTTCAACACGCGCATAAGCCTGCTGCCAGCTGTCGCGCGCCTTGTCGAGGTTGGCCTCGTGCCAGGCCAGGCTCTGGCGCTGCTGGCCGACGGCGGTTTCCAGCTGATTGAGGAAGTGCTGGTAGTTCATCAGCCATTGCCCGGAAACGCCTTGGCTGCCGCGACTGATCCACTGTTGCTGGTACTCGCCGCGAAAGCCTTCCAGGTCCCCCAGTTTGCTCTGGGCCAAGCGCACTTGCCCCTGGAAATGTCCCAGGCGCTGGGCGGCGGCGCGCTCGGTGTTTTCGGCCATCTCCACCACAGGCGCAAGGCGGGCGGCGCGACTGGTGGCCATGGCTTAGCCGCCCGGCGCAGGCGCGAAAATCGAGGCCAGGTGTGCCTCACTTTCGGCCATGCTGATGTTGTCGTTCAGGCCCTGGCGCAAGTAGCTCACCAACTGCGGTTGCAGGGCGATTGCCAGGTCGGTCTCACGATCACCGCCAGCCACATACGCGCCGACGCTGATCAGGTCGCGGCTCTGCTGGTAACGCGACCACAACTGCTTGAACTGCTGGGCACGAGTCATGTGCTCGGGCGTGACCACAGACGGCATCACCCGGCTGATGGATGCTTCGATGTCGATGGCCGGGTAGTGCCCCTCCTCCGCCAAACGGCGGGACAGCACGATGTGGCCGTCGAGTACGCCCCGGGCCGAGTCGGCAATCGGATCCTGCTGGTCATCGCCTTCGGACAGCACGGTGTAGAACGCGGTGATGGAACCACCACCCGCCTCGGCGTTACCGGCGCGCTCCACCAGCTTGGGCAGCTTGGCGAACACTGAAGGTGGATAACCCTTGGTGGCCGGCGGCTCGCCGATGGCCAGGGCGATTTCCCGCTGGGCCTGGGCGAAACGGGTCAGGGAGTCCATCAGCAGCAGGACGTTCTTGCCCTTGTCGCGAAAATATTCGGCAATCCGCGTGCAGTACATCGCCGCGCGCAAGCGCATCAGCGGCGCGTCATCCGCCGGCGAGGCGACCACCACGGAGCGCTTGAGGCCTTCTTCGCCGAGGATGTGCTCAATGAATTCCTTCACCTCGCGGCCCCGCTCGCCGATCAGCCCCACCACAATGATGTCGGCCTCGGTAAAGCGCGTCATCATGCCCAGCAGCACACTCTTGCCCACGCCGGTACCGGCAAACAGGCCCAGGCGCTGGCCACGACCGACCGTCAATAAACCGTTGATGCTGCGAATACCCACGTCCAGCGGCACGCTGATAGGGTTGCGCTTGAGGGGGTTGATGGTGGGGCCGTCCATCGGCACCCAGTCTTCGGCCTTCATCCCGCCCTTGCCATCGAGGGCACGCCCGGCGCCATCGAGGACCCGGCCAAGCATGCTCATACCCATGGGCAAGCGGCCGGTATCGGCCAACGGTACAACCCGTGCGCCAGGGGCGATGCCGGCGAGGCTGCCCACGGGCATCAGGAAAATCTTGCTGCCGGAAAAGCCCATGACCTCCGCCTCCACCTGCACCGGGTGGTAGCTGTCGTCGTTGATCACCATGCAGCGACTGCCCATGGCGGCGCGCAGGCCTTCGGCTTCGAGGGTCAGGCCGACCATGCGCAGCAGCCGACCCTCAAGGATCGGCTGGCCAGGCAACTGGGTGGCTTCAGCGTAGCCTCCCAGGCGCTTGGCAAAGCTGGTGCGGTCAAGGCGCATCGGGGATGTCCAGGTCGACGCCTAACTCAAGATGCAGATCCGCCGCCGCCGGATGCAGTGCCTGCTCGTGCAACTGGTCGAAGAGTTTGGCCATGATCTGGCTGACGCGCGTTTCAACCGTTGCATCGATACGGCTGTGTTCGGTTTCCACTCGGCAACCGCCCGGCTGCAACGAAGCGTCTTCGACAATGCGCCAGGTTTCCTCATGACGCTCGCGCAAGGCTTTGACCTGCTCGAAATCCTGGGGATTGATATACAGCCGTACGTTGCCGACGCCCAGAGGCAGCAGCTTGAGGGCTTCACGCATCACACTTTCGATCTGGCTGGAATCCAGCACCAACTCACGCTGGATCACCTGGCGAGTGATGTGCTCCACCAATCCGACCAGGGCCTTTTCAATCTGCGAGTCTTGCTCGGCGATGGGTTCGAACAGGCTGCCCATCAGTGTTTCCAGACTGGCCAGCTTGACGCTCAAGGCGGCGTCAGCTTCCTGACGGACCTTGAGGGTGGTGCTGTGAAAGCCTTCTTTTTCGCCGGTGGCAAAGCCTTCGTTGTAAGCCTCCTGGCGGATGCTTTCGAGCTCTTCCAGGGTCAGTGGCTGGACCTCGTCCAGCGGCACCTCTTCCATCTCTGCCGGTGTTTCTTCCACAGGCTCGGGCTCGGGTTCAGGCTGATGCGGGTCGAAACTGGGCAGCGACCAGACGTCGAACCCGCCGACGTCCCGGGCGCGAATCAGATCGCTGGGCGTCTCATCTTTGTTCGACATGCGCGGCGCCTTAGATCATTTCTTCGCCGCCCTTCCCGCCGAGAACGATTTCTCCGGCTTCGGCCATACGGCGGGCAATGGTGAGGATTTCCTTCTGCGCTGTTTCCACATCGCTGACGCGCACCGGGCCCTTGGCCTCGAGGTCGTCGCGCAACAGTTCGGAAGCCCGCTTGGACATGTTCTTGAAGATCTTCTCCTTGACGCCCTCATCCGAGCCTTTAAGGGCAAGCACCAGCACATCGGAGGAGACTTCGCGCAGCAAGGCCTGAATGCCACGATCGTCGACATCGGACAGGTTGTTGAAGACGAACATGAGGTCTTCGATCTGGCCGGACAGGGTGTCGTCGACTTCGCGGATCGAATCCATCAACTGGCCTTCAATGGCGCTGTCGAGGAAGTTCATGATGTCCGCCGCACGCTTGATACCACCCAGGGTGGTGCGCGAGGCGTTGGAGTTGCCCGAGAATTGCTTCTCGAGAATGGTGTTCAGCTCTTTCAAGGCCGCCGGCTGCACGGTGTTCAGCGACGAGACCCGCAGGATGATGTCCAGGCGCACCTTGTGGTCGAAATGGCCGAGCACTTCACCGGCCTGGTCCGGGTCCAGATAGGCGACAACGATGGCCTGGATCTGAGGGTGCTCGTAGCGGATCACGTCCGCCACGGCCCGCGGCTCCATCCATTTCAGGCTGTCGAGGCCGCTGGTGTTGCCACCCAGCAGGATGCGGTCGATCAGGCCGTTGGCCTTGTCCTCGCCCAGGGCGGAGGTGAGCATCTTGCGGATATAGCTGTCGGAGCCGACGCCGAGGCTGGTCTGGTCGCCGACGATCTCGACGAATTCGCTCATCACCTGTTCGACTTGCTCGCGGTGTACGTTGCGCATTTGCGCCATGGCGACGCCGACCCGCTGGACTTCCTTGGGGCCCATATGGCGCAACACTTGTGCTGCGTCGGTTTCGCCCAGGGACAGCAGCAATACAGCGGCTTTGTCGACCCGGGAGAGCTTGGCAACAGCGGCTCGATCATTCATCTGCGTTAATCCACTCTTTCACGACCTGGGCCACACGACCCGGGTCTTCTGCTACCAGACTCTTGATTGCGTTCAGTTGAGCGTCATAGCCTTCGCTCGGGCTCGGCAACAGGATGCTTTGCGGGCCGCCGAGGCTGACCCGGTCGTTGCGCAGTTCACCATCCAGCCCGCCCATGCCGCCCAACTCGACATCGCTGCCACTCAGGGCCAACTGCTTCTTGCCGTGGCCGGTGATGTTGTTGAGCACCGGACGCAACACGCCAAACACCAGCACCAGGATGAACAGCACGCCCAAGACTTGCTTGACCACATCCCAGAACCACGGTTGAGAGTAGAACGGAATGTCGGCAATCACCTCACCGCGCTCCAGGGAGAACGGCATGTTGATCACGCTGACACTGTCACCACGGCTCGCATCAAAACCGACGGCGTCCTGCACCAGGCGAGTAAAGCGCGCCAATTCGTCGGCGCTCCACGGCGCACGGGTGGTTTCACCGTTGGCCGCGTTGATCTTGACCTGGTCATCCACCACCACCGATACCGACAACCGGTTAATCCGGCCCTGTTGCTGCTTGGTGTGACTGATGGAGCGGTCCAGTTCGAAGTTCTTGGTGGACTGGTTACGCTTGTCCGCAGGGTATGGCGCAAGCATCGGCTGGCCGGTGGCCGGGTCCATGATTTGCTGGCCGTTGGCGTCCAGCAGCGGTTGGCCAGGTTGAATCGCCGCGGCCATAGCGGCTGCGCCACCGGTGGTTTGCGGGGCCGAAGCCGGCGCCGGCGGCTGGTTGCTCAGGGCACCTGGCACACCTTGCGGGCCGTTGGAGGCCGTGCGTTGTTCGCTGGTCGATTGCTCGCTGCGCAAGGCCGGCTGATCGGGGTTGAACTGTTCGGACGTCGACTCGACCGCGCTGAAATCCACGTCGGCGGACACTTCAGCCTTGTAGCGGTCATTGCCCAGCACCGGTTGCAGGATGTT
This sequence comes from Pseudomonas spelaei, assembly GCF_009724245.1. Classification (GTDB taxonomy): domain Bacteria; phylum Pseudomonadota; class Gammaproteobacteria; order Pseudomonadales; family Pseudomonadaceae; genus Aquipseudomonas; species Aquipseudomonas spelaei. The sequence continues at coordinate 109,090 of NZ_WNNK01000008.1, forward strand.
GTGTACCCGTTGGGTCAACATGCTTTCCATGCGACGGCTGTAGTCGAACTGCTTGCCGGCCATGGTCAGGGCAGAGTTTTCCGCCTGGTCGGAGAGCAGGTTGCCCTTCTGGTCGACCACGGTGATTTGCGACTTGCTCAACTCGGGAACGCTGGTGGCCACCAGGTTGATGATCGCCAACACTTGGCCAGGCTCCAGGGAGCGCCCGGAAAACAGCTCTACCAGTACCGAGGCGCTAGGCTTGCGCTCGTCGCGCACAAACACCGAGCTTTTCGGAATCGCCAGGTGCACCCGGGCGCCCTTGACGTTGTTCAGGCTGGAAATGGTCCGTGCCAGTTCGCCTTCCAGGCCGCGACGGTAGCGGGTGGCTTCCATGAACTGGCTGGTGCCCAGGCCCTGGTCCTTGTCGAGGATTTCAAAACCGATGTTCGCATCGCCGGGGGTGACACCGGCCGCAGCCAGTTTCATCCGCGCACGGGCCACGTCATCGGCCTTGACCAGCAAGGCGCCGGAGTTGGGTTCGACGGTGTAGGCGATGTCTGCGGCGGCCAGGGTTTCCATGATCTGCTTGGAATCCATGCCCGCGAGGCTGCCATACAGCGGCCGGTAATCAGGTTGCTGGGACCACAGCACCACGGCAAAACCAATCGCCACGCTGGCGGCCAGGCCGACCATCAGGCCCACCTGACGCAACATGGTCATCTCGGAAAGGTTTTCCAGGAACGACAGGCCGAACAGCGGCGGCTTGCCGTCTGCCTTGGCGGGTGCGTTGTCCACGACTGCTTCTGCCATGACTTAAATCTCGTCCTTAAACCGGCATCTGCATGATGTCTTGATAAGCCTGAACCAGCTTGTTGCGTACCTGGGTCAAGGCTTGGAAGGAAACACTGGCCTTTTGCGAAGCAATCATCACATCGGTCAGGTCCACGCCGCTCTTGCCGATCTCGAAGGCGGTGGCTAACTGCGTGGAAGCTTGCTGGGTGTCGCTGACTTTGTTGATGGCCTGGCCGAGCATGTCGGCAAAATTGCTCTTGCCCAACTCCGGCGCTTCGGCGACGGATTTTGGACGAGCCATCGCATCCATTTGCATGGACCGCATATCCAACATCAACCGATTGAACTCAACACCTTGGCTCATGAACTTCTCTCTCCGACGACCCGCAATTTTTTGACACTACGTCTGCGGTTAGTAGGGTGGTAGCAACAAGGGTGCCAGCTCCGTGGCTAATCGTAAGAAAAGACGACTGATCCTGTCGTCCCAAGTAAATATCAGGTGGCGAAAAGGTAGGCTTCCACATCCATCCCGGCATCGCGCATCTGCGCCAGCTTGTAGCGCAAGGTTCGCGGGCTGATGCCCAGGCGCTCGGCGGCCTCTTTGCGGCGGCCGCGCTCGGAACGCAGGGTATCGATGATCATCTGGAATTCGCGGCGGCGCAGGTCGTCACCCAAGGCGCCAGCCGATTCGGCTGCTGCCGTTTCAACCGGCGCGGTGCTCGCCGCCAGGCTCGGCAGCGGCGCACTATTGCCACCCATGGCCAGGCAGAAGTCCTGAGGCTGAATCAAGCCACCCTGCTGCAAGATCAATGCACGCTGGATCGCATTGTCCAATTCCCGCACATTGCCGGGCCATGGATAACCGATCAGGCAGGCCTGAGCGTCAGCCGACAAGCGCGCCTGGGCGTGCTTCATTTTATTGACGTGCTTGCTCAACAAGCGTTCTGCCAAGGGGATGATATCCGCCGGGCGCTCACGCAGCGGGCGCCAGGCCAGCGGGAACACCGAGAGCCGGTAGAACAGGTCCTCACGGAAACGCCCCGCCGCCACTTCGCCCGCCAGATCACGGTTGGTGGTAGCAACTACACGGATATCCAGCTGGATCGGCTTGCGTGCGCCTACCCGCTCCACTTCGCGCTCTTGCAGCACCCGCAGCAATTTGGCTTGCAGGCCCAGGGGCATCTCCGAGATTTCGTCCAGCAGGATGGTGCCGCCGTCGGCCTGCTCGAACTTGCCGGGCTGCGCCGCAATGGCGCCGGTGAACGAGCCTTTTTCGTGGCCGAACAAGGTGGCTTCGAGCATGTTGTCGGGGATCGCCGCGCAGTTGATCGCGATAAACGGCTGCGTGGCACGATGGGATTGCTGGTGGATGTAACGCGCCAGGACTTCCTTGCCGGTGCCGGACTCGCCGGAGATCAGCACTGTGGAATCGCTGCGCGCCACGCGAGCAGCCAGCTCCAGCAACTGGGCACTGGCCGGCTCAAAGGCAATCGGGCCCTCACCATCGGATATGCCCACAGTACCGAGGGCATGGCGGGCGACCAGCTCGATCAGCGCCTTGGGCTCAAACGGTTTGACCAGGTAATCCGCCGCGCCTTGGCGCATGGCATCCACGGCCCGCTCCACCGCGCCGTGGGCGGTCATCAGCAGTACTGGCAATTGCGGCTGTCGGGCGCGCAACAGGCCCAGCAACTCGTGACCGTCCATGCCTGGCATGTTGACGTCGCTGACCACCAGGCTGAAAGACTCTTGCCCGACCGCCTCAAGGGCCTCTTCGGCCGAGCCGACCGCCCGATAGTCATGGCCGGCCAACAGCAACGTGTCCGCCAGGGCTTCGCGCAGGGCGCGGTCGTCTTCAACCAGTAGAACCTTGATCGCCATTACTTTTACTCCGCGCTTGGCGCGCTTGAAAACAGCGGCAGCGTCATCAATGCGCACGTGCCGCGACCCAACCGGGAATGCAGCTGCAATTCTCCCTGATGCGCACGGGCGACTGCCTTGACCACGGTCAGTCCGAGGCCGGTGCCATTGGTCTTGGTGGTGAAAAAAGGCTCACCCAGGCGTTGCAACACCGCAGGTTCGATCCCGCTGCCGCTGTCGCTGATGCACAGGCGCAGTACTTCGCCACGGCTATACAGATGCACTTTGAGTCGCGCCCCGGGGCCGCTGGCCTGGGTCGCGTTTTCGATCAGGTTGAGCAGCGCGCCCACCAGGGTGTCGCGGTTGCACAGCAACTCGCCCAGGTGACTGTCGCACTGCCAACGCATCGAGACGTCCTGAATATGCGCGGCGGCGGCGGCTTGCAAGGACTGCATCAGGATGGCCGGGGTGACGCGGTCGGTCAGCGGTAGTTCGCCACGGGCAAACACCAGCATGTCGCGCACCTGATGCTCCAATTCGTGCAGACGCTCTTTGAGTCGGCCGGCAAAACGCTGGTGGGTGGCGGCAGGCAATTGTTCATCAGTCAAATGACTGGCGTAGATCAGGGCGGCGGACAACGGCGTACGAATCTGATGTGCCAAGGAAGCAACCATCCGCCCCAGGGACGACAACCGCTCGTGGCGCGCCAACTGATCCTGCAAGTGACGGGTTTCAGTCAGGTCATTGAGCAACACCAACTGCCCGGGCTCGGCATCCAGGGAACGGGTGGCAATGGACAGCCGGCGACCGTCCTTGAGGGACACTTCATGCCCGTCATCTTCGCGGGGAGCGAAGCAACGGCTGATGACGTGGCGCCACAGCTCACCTTCCAGGGGCAGGCCCAGCAAGTCGCAGGCAGTCGGGTTGGCTTCGCGCACACGGCCTTGGTCGTCGATGACGATCACGCCACCGGGCAACAGGTCGAGGAGGTTTTGCAGACGGTTGGCCAGGCGCTCTTTCTCGGCCAGCTCTTCCATGCGCTGGGCACTGACCACCGCCAGCTCGCCTTTGAGCTCCGACACACGGGCTTCCAGCAGGCTGTAGGAGTCGGTCAACTGGCTGGACATCTGATTGAACAGCGAAAACGCCTGCTCAAGTCCAAGCCGGCTGATCTGCTCTACGGAGGGGGCCGGCCCCTGAATGTCAGGGGCCGAAGATAGTTGGGCGGCGTGGGGCATCATGCTCTCTCGCTTGGCTGACCGTCAGTTAAACGGAACGTTGCGAGTGCTGTAGCAATACCCGTGCCTAAAAAAATAGGCTTAGTTTTCAGTCAGTTGAAAAACAGGCGTCAATCATCCGCCTGTTCATCACCTTCACGACGGCTCATGCCGTACTTGCGCATCTTCTCCACCAGGGTGGTACGGCGAATGCGCAGGCGCTCGGCGGCACGCGCCACGATGCCATTGGCGTCGTCCAAGGCTTGCTGGATCAGGCCTTGCTCCAGGCTGCCGAGGTAGTCCTTCAAGTCCAGGCCTTCTGGCGGCAGCATAGCGGTAGCGCCGAAGTCCGGGGTATGACCGTTGATGGCCACCCGCTCTTCCAGGTCGCTGCGCAGGCTGTCCACCAACTGTTCGTCTTCGTCGTCGACGTAGCGGAACTTCTTCGGCAACTCGACCACGCCGATCACCCCATACGGGTGCATGATCGCCATGCGCTCCACCAGGTTGGCCAGCTCGCGAACGTTGCCCGGCCAGCCATGGCGGCACAGGGACATGATTGCCGCCGAGTTGAAACGAATCGAACCACGCTTTTCGTGCTCCATGCGCGAAATCAGCTCGTTCATCAGCAACGGGATGTCTTCGACCCGCTCACGCAGGGGCGCCATCTCGATTGGGAATACGTTGAGACGGTAGTACAGGTCTTCGCGGAAACTGCCGACCTCGATCATGCTTTCGAGGTTCTTGTGGGTGGCGGCAATGATGCGCACATCAACGCTTTGGGTCTTGTTGCTACCCACGCGCTCGAAGGTGCGCTCTTGCAGGACCCGCAGCAGTTTGACCTGCATCGGCAACGGCATGTCGCCGATTTCGTCGAGGAACAGCGTGCCACCGTTGGCCAGCTCAAAACGCCCGGCACGGCTGGTGATCGCCCCGGTAAAGGCGCCCTTCTCGTGGCCGAACAGTTCGCTTTCCAGCAATTCAGCAGGAATCGCCCCGCAGTTGACCGGCACGAATGGCCCGTCGCGGCGCTTGGAGTGATAGTGCAGGTTGCGCGCCACCACTTCCTTGCCGGTGCCGGATTCGCCGAGGATCAGCACGCTGGCGTCGGTGTCGGCCACTTGCTGCATCATCTGGCGCACATGCTGAATGGCGCGGCTGGTGCCGACCAGGCTGCGGAACAGATTGGGTTCGCGGTGACGCCCACGCTCGCGAGCCTGGTCGTACATCTCACGATAGACCTGGGCACGGTGCAGGGAGTCGAGCAATTTGCTGTAGCTGGGAGGCATTTCCAGGTTGGAAAGCACCCGACGGCGCTGGTCTTCCGGAAGGTCCACGGAAGAAATATCACCCATTAGCAACACCGGAAGGAACTCATCCCAGGTTGACAGTGTCTTTAACAGGCCAAGAACTGTTCCAGGAGCGTTTACCGTCCCGATCAGCACACAAATGACTTCGCGGCTCGACGACAACGAGCTGACCGCCTGCTGCCAGTCGTGACTGCCGCAGGGTAGATTTTCTTCGCCAAGAAAATTCAAAATCACCGCTAAATCGCGGCGTCGAACGCTATCGTCATCGATTAGCAGAATTTTGGTTTCACGCCACATGCAATAGCAACTTCCCTAGTAAACTCAAATGCCCTCGAGTCGGGGCAATCTAGAAAGCTGTAGGCATTTACTGCGTTACAGCCATCTGATGTCTGAAAATAGCACTAGTTAAGTCAAAAAAACGTGCACAGTCAAATTTATGACGCGCTATGTTCGGATTAACTGAGCCAGATCAGCCGAACAGATGGTAAACCTTTGACGCATTTTTCGCTTGGTTGATCTGCGACATCTCTTCGAAGATCGCCTGGCGCTCCCCGGTCGTCACCTCAAGCAACTGTTGATAGACCACCAGCAGGCTTTCCAGCTTTTCGCGCAGGGCATCCTCGTCAACCGGCGCTTCATTGAGCACCTCGTCGATCACGCTGCGGCAGCCCATGTCCAGCTCGCCGATGGCGTCCCAGTTACGTTCAGCCAGCGCGCCGATCAGGGCTTCACGGGTTTCATCAATGCGTTGCAGTGCTTGGCTCATGACGTGCTCCTCAAAGCCTGTGGCCTTATTGTGCTGCGCCCGGTGATATCGCGATGGCATCCCAGCCTTCTTTCACGGTAATCAGCAAACGGGCGACTTCGTCGATCATGTCGGCATCGTTGTGCAGATTGGCTTCCATCAAGCGGTTGGTCATGTAGACATACAGACTTTCCAGTTGCTGAACGTATTCCTTGTTGTCGCTTTTTTCCGCATCCAGGCCGTCACGAAGGCCGATGATGATATCGGCGGCCTTTCCAAGCATCAGGCCCTTCTGAGCAATGTCACCGCGCGCCAGGGCACCTTTGGCTTGCGCCATGCGGTCCAGGCCACCCTCCATCAGCAACTGCACCAGGCGATGCGGGCTGGCTTCGGAGATCTGGGCATGGGAATTGACCTTCTGGTATTGGCGAAGGGCTCTCATGGGATTCATGTTTCTACCTCGTGACAGGCAACAGCGAGAAGGGTTGCAGTAACCATTATGTCGACCGGGTCGCAAAAAGCTTTAACCCGCCGGTCTTAGGAAGAACAAAGCCCAGGCTAATAGACCTGGGCTTTTTCATGCGCAGTCAATCAGTTGCTGCTTTTCGAGTTACTGATCGCACTGAGCGTGCCGAGGATGCTGTTGCTCTGCTGGCGCAACTGCGCCACCAGCGTATCCATGGCGGTGTACTTGCGGGTCAAGGCATCTTGCATCGTCGTGAGACGCTCATCCAGATCAGTCTGTTGCTTGGTCAGGTCTTTCAGGCTGTCGGCCAACGACGTCGTGCGCGTCGCCAGAATCCCGGTAGTGGGCTTGGCATAGGCATCGGTAGCCGCCGTCAGCCGCGCCAGCAAACCGGTCTTGCCGCTGAAGATACTGTTGATATCAGCCGCATTGGTCAGCACAGCCTTATCCCACTGCTTGCTGTCGATGCTCAGCGCGCCGGTGTCCTGGTCGGTCGTGACGCCAAATTGCGCCAGGGACTTCAAGGTACCGTTGCCGGACAGCGCGTTGAACTCGTTGCGGATCGCCCCCTGCAGGGTGCGCATGGTCGAATCGCCGGTCAGGGTCGCCGCGATGGAGTTACCTGCAGCATCCTTGGTGACCTTGGTCTCGGCGTTCATGGCCTTGAGCAGGGCGTTGTAGCTGTCGACAAAGCCCTTGACCCCGGACTTGAGTGCGGTGGTGCTGGTGGTAACCGAAATGGTCATGGCCGTACGATTCGGGTTTGTTGTATTCGGATCGTTAGGAATGACCGTAGGCGACAGCGACAGCAATTTGATGCTCACGCCACTCACAGCATCCGTGATGTTATTGGTCTTGGATTCCGCAGCAATACCATCGATGGTGTACTTGGCATTCTGCGGTTGGTCCACGACCGTGTAGCCGGTATCAATCCCGGAATTGCCCGACATCGCCAGGTCCGAACCGACCCCGGCAGTGGTGGACGTCAAGATCAGACGCGAACCGTTGGAGTCGGTGAGGATGTTGGCACTCAGGCCGGCGGTGCCGAACTGCGAGTTGATCGAATCACGCACCTGTTGCAGGGTCGCGCCCGCCGGAACACTCAGGTCAAAGTTCTTGCCCGACTGCGAGATGGTCAGCGTCGTAGCCTTATCGGTCTTGTTGACGATCGTTGATTGGCCACCAGGGAAACTGGTGGTCGACAGCTTTGAAGGCTTCGCCAACTGATTGACCACCAGCGAGAAGCTACCGTTGGCCGCCCCCTGGTTAGCCGTCATGGTCGCGACCTTTTCATCCGAAGACGTGCCGGTCAAACCACTGAAGCTGTTGTCGGTACCCATGCTGGTCAGCGCACCACGGAAGGCGTCCAGGGCAGCCTGGATCTTGCCGATTGATGACAGCTGAGTGGTTGCCTTTTGCGACTGAGTGTTGATCTGAGCCTGTTTCGGCGCTCGCTCGGCATCCACCAGGGACTTCACAATCGCTTGGGTGTCGAAGCCCGACCCCACGCCAGTAATCGTTGTACCTGCCATCATCCTTCTCCTATTTCGGTGGCTGCCGTTATCTTGACGAACATCGCTTCAAGCGGTAACAGCAACAAGTTTCATGCCAGCTCAAGCCTTGCCGTCAAACAACACATGACTGGCACTGGCCAGGTTTTGCGCCAGCTTCAAAGCTGTTTCCGAGGGAATCTGGCGGATCACTTCACCGGTGTCGGTGGCAATGACCTTGACCACAACCCTATGGGTGGAATCATCAATGGAAAAATCCAGATTGCGCTGGGCCGCTTGTACGAATTCTTTAATATCGGTGACCGCTTTTTCCAGATCGTCCCGCTGGGACTTCTCTGCGGTTGGCGCCACCGCTTCAACCTTGGTCTTGTCTTTGTCCGCAACCACCGGTGTCACGGCGCCTTGAGGGATCAATGGCGGATAAGACAAGTTCAGCTTTACGTTCATGTCCATGACCAATCTCCTCTGATTGGAAAAGACAAAAGGGCACGTAAACGCGCCCTTCCGTCAGTTACCAATCGCCGTGATTACTGAAGCAGCTTCAGTACAGCAGATGGCAGTTGGTTAGCTTGCGACAGGATCGCAGTGGAAGCCGACTGCAGGGTTTGCTGCTTGGTCAGTTCAGCAGCTTCGGAAGCGAAGTCAACGTCCTGGATAGTACTACGGGCAGCGGTGGTGTTTTTCTGGATGTTGGACAGGTTGTCTACAGTGCTGGTCAGACGGTTCTGAACAGCACCCAGGCCCGAACGGGAGCTGGAGATGGTAGCGATAGCCTGGTCGATTACGGAAACAGCGTTCTGAGCCTTGGTGGCGTCGGTCACGTCGGTCTGCGAAACAGCAACTTTGGCGGAGGCAGCGGAAGTCGCGGCACCGAAGATACCCGTCACACCAGCGCCTTCCAGGGAGTAGCCCTTGGAGGAGTTCATGTTGACAGCACCGGTAGCGATCAGGCCATCGGCCAGGGCAACGCCAGCACCGTAAGCACCGGAACCATCTTTAGTCGCAACAGTGATCGAACCAGGAGCGGTCGAAGCGCTGAAGGCCAGGTTTTCGCCGGTGTCAGACTTAACCGACAGAGTGCCTTTGGATTGGTCGTAGTTGACGCTGATACCCAGTTTGGCCGAGTTCGACTTCAGTTGGTCAGCCAGGCTGGCGGTATCGGTCACACCAACGAACGTGGTGGCTTGGCCGCCAACGGTCATGGTGAACGAGGCCGGAGCGGTTGCAGCGGCAGCGCCGACAACGAACTGAGCTTCAGTGCTGGCAGTAGCACTCAGGCCACCGACGGCGCCGTTGAGCTGTGCAGCGATGGTTTTAGCGGAAGCTGCGGCAGCGACAGTAACGCTGGCAGTCTGGCCATTACCGGTAACAGCGATCGCGCCGCCAGCAACACCCGTAGCGCTTGGAGCGATACCCAGGCTATTGATCTGCTGCGAACCAATATTGTTGGCTGCAACGTTGTCCAGGCTCAGGTTGATGGTTTCGTTAGCGTTGGCGCCAACCTGGATGGCTTTGGTGCCGTACGAACCGTCCAGCAGTTTCTGGCCACCGAAAGTGGTGGTCTGGGAAATACGGGTCAGTTCCGAAGTCAGCGCCTGGTATTCGTCGTTGTTCGACTTACGGTCGTCGGTGCTCAGGGAGCCAGTAGCCGAGGACAGGGCCAGGGTACGCATTTTTTGCAGAATGTCGGTCGAAGCCTGCATTGCGCCTTCAGCGGTCTGCGCGATGGAGATGCCATCGTTGGCGTTTTTTACTGCTTGACCCAGGCCGTTGATCTGGCTGGTCATGCGGTTGGAAATACCCAGGCCGGCAGCGTCGTCTTTAGCGCTGTTGATACGCAGGCCGGAAGACAGGCGCTGCATGGAAGTGGCCAGGGCGCCGCCAGCTTTGTTCAGGTTGCCCTGAGTCGTGATCGAAGCAATGTTGGTGTTTACTGTTAAAGCCATGACGAAATCCTCGTTGGATGGATACTGCGGCTTCCGGCCCTGGCAACCGCCGGGTGTGGCCTGAGAACCTTCGTAATAGTTATCGTCGGAGTAGCCGGTTGCTTGAGTGTTTTTTTGATTTTTTTTACTAGCCCCGTGCCACTGCTTGTAATTCAAGGGTTTACGGTGACCCAAAACTCCGGATTCATTGGCTTTTTTGGCACCCAATAAAAAACGCCGATGATCTTTCGATCATCGGCGTTTTTTGCTCAGCCTATTAGGGTGTCACGGGCGATAGAGAATCGCCGAGCCCCAGGACAGGCCTACGCCAAAACCGCTGATTGCCACGCGCTTCCACGCCGCATCCATCACGTGCTTTTCCAGCAGCAGCGGAATGCTCGACGACACGGTGTTACCGGTCTCGACCATGTCCTTGATGAACTTGTCCACCGGCGCATCTTCAAAACGTCGCGCCACGGCGTCGACAATCGCCGCACTGCCCTGGTGGATGCAGAACGCATCGATATCATCGGCTTTGAGGTTCGACTCATTGAGCAGCTCGTGCAAATGCGCCGGAACCTTGAGCAGGGCGAAGTTGAATACCTGGCGGCCGTTCATGAAGAACACGCCGTCGCTGACCTTAAGGTGTGGTGCGCCGGAACCGTCAGTGCCGAACTTGGACTTGCCGAGCAACCACGGAGCGTCTTCACCCATCCAGGTGGCGGTGGCAGCATCGCCAAACAACATGGTGGTGTTGCGGTCTTCCGGGTCGACGATCTTCGAATACGGGTCGGCCGTGATCAGCAGGCCATTTTTCAGGCCGGCGGCTTCCATGAAACCTTTCATGGCATAGATGCCGTATACATAGCCGGAGCAACCCAGAGAGATATCGAACGCTGCCACATGGGTCGGCAGACCCAGTTTGTCCTGGACGATAGCTGCGGTGTGGGGCAGCCCCTCTTCGTCGCCGTTCTGGGTGACGACGATCAACGCATCAATGGACTCGCGCTTCAGGTCCGGGTTATTGGCAAACAAAGCGTTGACCGCCTCGACACACAGATCGGAGGTTTCCTGCGCGGCTTCCTTGCGCGGCAGGAACGCCGAACCGATTTTGCCAATGATGAACTCTTCATCCTTGGCGAACTTGGCACCCTGGGCGTAGTTATCGATCCCGTCTGCCGGCACGTAACTGGCGATGCTTTTTATGCCAATCATTGTGGCTTCCCAATACTAAATAGCTGGAGAACACCCCGCGAACTGCCTCGGGGGTGCTGACAATAAAGGGGATAACCCCGCAAAAAACTCGCTGAAAGCCGCCCCGCAAGGACCCTGCGACGACTTATCCTTTTCACACGATACAGTGAAGATGCGCTTTATGACTCATAGGTCACTCAATTTTCTGCGCTTTGTGCAAAAGCCTTGAACAATTGAGCCCCGGAAACGACAACGGCCCAACCTGTTTCCAGAGTGGGCCGCTGCGCTATCGCGGTGAAATTACATCTTGCTGAACAGGCTCAACTGGGAAATCTTCACGAAGGCCAGTTGCGACGCCTGCAACATGGTTTGCTGCAGTGTCAGGTTGATCGCCGCCTCTCCCATATCGACGTTCGCCAGATCACTCATGGTGCTCGTATTAGCGATACCGATACTTGCGTTTTCGCTGGCCTGGATATCCAGGGCATTCTGCCGCGCACCAATGGAACCACGCACGTTGTCCAACTGGGCGCGCGAGTTGGCCAGGTTGCTGATGGACGAATCCAGGACATCCTTGAGCTTGATCGTCGCCGCCGGGTTGCCGTCAGCCGGCTGCTCCAGCGCCTGGCGCAGTTGGCTCAGGGTGTCTAGTGCACTTTGGGTCTTGTGGGTGCTGGCACCGACCGCAAACTGATCACCGACCTGCGGCGTACCACTGACATCAAAGGTAATGCCCGCCGCAGTGACCGTGGTACCACCGCCCGTATCACCTGTAGCAATGGCCTTGCTATTGGCACTATAGGGCTGGGCGTAAACCTCATACGCGGTAGCGCTGGTGAACTTGATCACTGCCCCGCTGTTCGCCGGGAACGTACTGGCGTAGTCGCCCTGGCTGGTCACCCGGGCACCGGTCAGTTGTGCGGTCGATGTATTGCTCGGCGTACGCGAAACGCTGAAGCTGTCCGGCTTGGTGTCCAAGGTAAAGGCACGATCCTTGACCGCAGCATCGGAGTCGGCACCCGGTGCAATGTCCTTGAGGTTAAGGGTGATATCGAACTTCACCCCACGCAGGTTCACGCTGGAACTGCCTTCCTTGGTGGAGTCAAAGGTGCCGTTACCCGGAATCTCGGAGGTGATGTCCTTGCCGTCCTTGTCGGTCACGGTGTACTGGGTACTGCTGGAGAACGTCAACTTGTAGGGCTGGCCGTCAGCAAATGCCCGGGTGTAGTCCGTACCCGAAGTGACCAACCCGGCGGAGAGTGAAACCTTGCCGTCGTTGACCGTCGGCGGGATCACCGTCGCCTGGGTACGGCCCGAATTGGCCGCGCCTTCCAGAATGTTCTTGCCCGTATCGCCAGCACTGACTTTCAAGGTGTCGGAAACCTGAAGGCTCAGAGGTGTTTCATCACCCTGATAGCTGTAGGAGCCGTCATTGTTGCGCGAGTACGGTGGCGTCTGGGACTTGGACCCGGAAAACAGAAAGTTTCCGGACGAGTCCTTGCTGTTGAGCAACCCCAGCACCTGATCCTCAATCGCCCCGATCTCACTGGCAATGGATTTTCGATCAGCATCACTGATGGAACCACCCGCACGCAGGGCCAACTGACTGGCACGCTGCATTGCCTCGTTGATCGAGCTCAGCACGCTCTCTTCGTTGGTCAGCGAGTTTTTCAGGCTGGTGATATTGCCGTTGAACTGCCCCAACATGTCTTTCTGCTGTTGCAGCATCAACAACCGGGCGGCAGCAATCGGATCATCGGCAGCCGTTTGCACCCGCACCCCGGAACTGGCCTGATCCTGAGCCTTCACCACACTGGAATAGTTGTCTTGATACTTGGCGGCACTGGTATCGAAGAACTGCTGTGTAGAAATGCGCATCGTCCCAGACTCCCTTAAAGGCTATTGATCAGTGTGGCGAAGGTTTCTTGCGCAGCCTTGATGATCTGCGACGAGGCCGTGTAGTACTGCTGGAACTTGATCATGTCGCCCGCCTCTTCATCCAGGTTGACTTGGGACACAGAGTTACGGGCCGCCTTGTTGGCGGTCAACAACGCGCCAGTAGCACTGTTGTCGACACTCGCCTGGCTGGCCTTGGAACCCACCTGGGACACCAGTCGACTGTTCGCGGCTACCAGGCTCACCCCGCCCCCGCTCCCGTCAGCCAGGCCTACCGAGGCCTTGGTCTGCAGGTTGAGCAGTTCCTGGGCATTGCGGTTGTCCTTGCTACCGGAGGCGTTGAAGGAAAACGTAGTGCTGTCACCGCCGGCCGGAGAACCGCCCACCGTGGTGTCGAAGCTAAAGCTCTTGGCAGGAACGACCAACGCACCATTGGCATCGCGCATTGGCACGTTGATGGTGATCTTGTTGCCCTGACCGGGAATGATGCTGCCGGTACCGATCGGATTGCCCTGGGCATCATTGACCGTGTACTTCTGCGTACCGTCGGCTGCGGGCTTGTCAAAGACCATTTTCACCGGCATCGAATGCTCGATCCCCGTGCGCAACTGAGCCGTGTCAGCACCACCGTGAATATCCAGCGGCACCGTCAGTGTCGGCGGTGTAAAGGTGCCCGTACCCTGGTTGGTTTTGCTGGCGTCGCCTGCCAATGGCCCGGCAAACGCAATTTTGTTGGCGTCGGTGAGCTCTGTGCCAATGTTGCTGGCACCGCTGGCAGTCGGACTGACCTTGAAACTGTCCCCGGCGCTCATCGGCCCCTTGCCATCGAGGGCCAGGGTGAAACCATCAATCACCGGCGGTGGCGAGGTGGTGGTATCGAACGAGCCCATGGACTTGCCGTCGGAACGCACCACGTTGTACTGATTGCCGCTGGTGAACGTGACGTTGTAGTCGTAGGTCGACAGCTTGCTGCTGTCCTTGATCGACACGTTCAGGTTGCCGGAGCCGGTACTATTGCCCGCAGTGCCCTGGCTGCGCTGCGCAATGGCGGCCGCACTGTTGATGTCCTTGAACAACGACGAGCCAAACTCACCATTGAGATCCAGGCCCTGGCCCAACTGATTGTTGACTGTGTCGGCGGTGGCGATGGCAATACGGCCCAGGTCATTGATTGCAGGCATCAGCGCGTCGCTGCGATAGCGCAACAGACCGCCAATGCTGCCGCCACTGATGACCGAGCCCAGGTCGATCGAGAGGGTGCCCATGTCCATCTGGATGGTGTACTGGCTCGAATCACTCTTGCTCGGCACGGCGGAAATCGGGTTGGACGTCGCCCCCGTCACCAGGGCCTGACCGGTGCCCAAGGTCACACTGAACTGGCCGTTCTTCTCAGTGGCGGTTACACCCACCAATTCATTGAGCGAACGCACGGCTTCGGTACGCGCATCCAGCAAATTGGCCGGTGCATTGCTGGAAGAGCCCTGCACCTGGGCAATCTGCTTGTTCAGCGAGGCAATCGAGGAAGTCAACTGGTTGACCTGATCACTCATGGTGCTCAGTTGGCCGTTGATGCTCTCTTTCTGCTGGTTCAACTGCGATGAAATCGCGTTGAAACGGTTGCTCAAGGTCTGGGCACTGGTCAGCAACACTTGTCGGGCGGACACGTCACTAGGGTTGGCAGCAGCAGTCTGCACCGAGGCGAAAAATGCACTGAGCACCGAGGACATGCCGGTGGTCTTGTCCGAGAGCGTCTTGTCCACGGCCCCAATCTGGTCCAGATACGCCTTGGCGTCGCTGTTGAGGGAGGTGCTGTTCTGGTAAGCGGTATCCAGGTACTGGTTGTACACCCGACGCACATCGGCCAGGGTCGTACCGCTGCCGATAAACACACCACCAAACTGGTTCGATGCATTGGCGCTCTGGGCGCTCTGCTGACGTGAGTAGCCCGGGGTGTTGACGTTGGCAATGTTGTTACTTAAGACCGACAACGATCCTTGAGCGGCATTGAGCCCCGACATCCCGATATTGAGCAAACTCATGATTCAGACCTTATAAATGTGTGGAAGCGCCCGCCGCAGCGTAGTTCTGGTAGCTGTTCATCGTTTTGGCTATCTGCGAAATCTTGCTGGCGTAGTCCGGGTCGGTTGCATAACCGGCTTTTTGCAACTCGCGTACAAACTGTTCCGGGTTGTCGGCCGATTTCAGAACTTCTTGATACCTATCATTGCTTTGCAACAACGTGACGAGGTCATGGAAGCTGTCTTTATAGGAAGCATAGGAACGGAATTGCGCCGTCTCCTTGACCATCTCGCCATTGCGAAACTCGCTGGTGATCGCCCGTGCCTGGCCGCCCTGCCAACTCTGACCGGCCTTGATACCAAACAGGTTGTGACTGCTGGTGCCGTCCTGGGCACGCATCACGGATTTGCCCCAACCGGTTTCCAGGGCCGCCTGGGCCACCAGATACCGCGGGTCGACGCCAATGCGCGAGGCCGCTTCCTTGGCCATCGGCAACATCGTGGCCACAAACTCATCTTGCGAACTGAACGCCTTCTTCGCCGGCGCCAGTGGCGGCTGCGCGATGGCGCGGCCATAAACCTGCATGCGACCGCTCGGCACCGCGAAGCTGCGGGCAGCGCTGTTGATCACGCCATCATCGGCGGCACTGTTACGCAGCGGTGCGGCCTTGGCATCGCTACCATTCATTCCCGCGGCAGGCACAATGCCGGCCAGCAGGCGATCAGTCAGCTTGCTCGGCAACGCAATACGGCGTTGATTCATCAGTTCCATGTCATTGGCATGGGCGGCCGGATCGTTGGAGCGATCAGTGGTTGCCACACGATAAGCCCACAACGGACGCTGGCCGTTGGAACGTCCCAACGGACCGTCCGGCAACGTGCCGGCGGCAATCTCGGTCGGTACATCGACTTTCTTCGCCGGGACCGCCGGGCCCTGCAAAGTCGCATCGGCTGCGACCACCGGTTTGTCCTTGCTCATCTGGCGCATCAGCACGTCCGCCAAGCCGATACCACCACCCTCGCGAGACAGCGACACCGCCAATTGCTGGTCGTACATTTCCTGGTACTGCTTGGCCGCCGGCGTGTTCAGCGGGTTGTCCTTGCCCAGGGCTTCGGTGGCCGAACGCATGGACTTGAGCATCTCGCTGAGAAACAGCGACTCGAACTCCTGCGCCACCTTGCGCATGTTGCCTTCGCTGTTCTTGTCGCCGACCTTGAGCTGGTTAAGCCGGTTGAGGTCGGAATAGGAACCCGAGTCTGCCGTGCTGCTCAGGCCGCTTTTGCGCATGTCCATGGCCATGGCCTTAAATCACGATCAGGTCGGCTTGCAAGGCGCCGGCCTGTTTCAGGGCTTCAAGGATCGCCATCAAGTCGCCGGGCGCTGCGCCCACCTGGTTCACCGCGCGGACAATTTCATCCAGTGTGGTGCCGGGGCCGAATTTGAACATCGGCTTGGCTTCTTGCTGGGCGTTGACCCGTGAACGTGGCACTACGGCGGTCTGGCCGTTGGAGAACGCCCCTGGCTGGCTGACGATCGGGTCTTCGGTAATGGTCACGGTCAGGCTGCCGTGGGTCACCGCCGCCGGCGAGACCTTGACGTTCTGGCCGATCACGATGGTACCGGTGCGCGAATTGATAATGACCTTGGCCACCGCCTGGCCTGGATCCACTTCGAGGTTTTCCAGGATCGACAGGTAGTCCACTCGCTGGCTTGGGTCCAGTGGTGCGGTCACGCGAATCGAGCCGCCGTCGATGGCCTGGGCCACGCCTGGGCCGAGCATGTCGTTGATCTTGTCCACCACGCGTTTGGCCGTGGTGAAGTCCGAACGGTTAAGGTTCAGGGTCAAGCTATTGCCCTGGTTAAAGCCGCTGGGCACGGTACGTTCCACCGTGGCGCCGCCGGGAATCCGGCCGGCTGACGGGACGTTGACGGTGATCTTCGAACCGTCGCGACCTTCGGCATCGAACCCGCCCACCACCAGGTTGCCCTGGGCGATGGCGTAGACATTGCCGTCGATACCTTTGAGTGGGGTCATCAACAAGGTGCCGCCCCGCAGGCTTTTCGAGTTACCGATGGACGAGACGGTAATATCCACCACCTGCCCCGGCTTGGAGAACGCCGGCAAATCAGCACTGATGGACACCGCCGCGACGTTTTTCAACTGCACGTTGCCCGACCCTGGCGGCACCTTGATCCCGAACTGCGAGAGCATGTTGTTGAAAGTCTGCAAGGTGAACGGGGTTTGGGTGGTCTGGTCACCCGTGCCGTTAAGACCCACCACCAGGCCGTAACCAATCAACTGGTTACTGCGCACGCCGGAAATGCTGGCGATGTCCTTCAGGCGCTCAGCGTGGGCGCCTGCGCTCAAGGCCAGCAATAATGCGGCGGCCATCAGCTGTTTGAATTTCAAAGTGATCACCTAGAAAGGGAACAGCGGGCTAAGGAAGAAACGGTCAAACCAGCCCGGCTGACTGGCGTCAGCAAACGAACCCGTACCCGAGTAGGTAATGCGTGCATCGGCAATCCGCGTCGACGGCACGGTGTTGTCGGTGGAGATATCATCGGCGCGGACCATCCCGGCAATGCGCACCAGCTCGTCGCCGGTGTTGAGGGTCATCCACTTCTCGCCACGTACCGCAATGATGCCGTTGGGCAACACATCCGCCACGGTCACGGTGATCGAACCGGTCAAGCTATTGCCCTGCCCTGCGGTGCTTTTACCATTGGTGGCGCGGTCACCGCTGTAGCCCGCGTTCAGGCTCAGATCGCCGTCACCCAAAGGGTTATTGGTGGTCAAGCCGCCGCCGAACAGCGACGTCAGGCCGATGTTGGTCTTGCTGGTCTTGCCCACCTGGGAGTTGGCGTTTTTGCTGGCCTGGGTCTTCTCGTTCAGGGTGATGGTGATGATGTCACCGACCCGGAACGCCTTGCGGTCGCTGTACAGGTTCTGTTCGAAACCGGCCTGGTAGATCGAGCCATTGTTGGCTGCCGCCGGCAACGGCGTGCGCGGCAACACCGGCGCGTAGTACGGGTCATTGGGTTTTGGCGTCGGGGCGACACAGCCCGCGAGCACGGCGATCCCACTCAATGCCAGGACGGAAACATAGCGATTCATGACCCTTACCTCACGGTGCTGCAGGCGCCTTCAAGACGCCCCATAGACTTGATTACAGATTCTGCGTAACGAACGAAAGCATCTGGTCGGCGGTGGAGATCACCTTGGAGTTCATCTCGTAGGCGCGCTGGGTGGTGATCATGTTGACCATCTCTTCAACGGTGCTGACGTTGGACGTTTCCAGGGTGCTTTGCAGGGTGGTACCAAAACCGTTGAGCCCGGGTGTGCCGATTTGCGGCGCGCCGCTGGAAGCGGTTTCCAGGAACAGGTTGTTGCCCATGGCTTGCAGGCCGGCCGGGTTGATGAAGTCGGCGGTTTGCAGGTTGCCGATCACTTGCGAAGCCGGGTTGCCGGCGACGGTGATGGACACGGTGCCGTCATTGCCGACGGTAAAGGTCTTGGCATCGGCAGGCACGACAACCGCCGGCTCCAGAGCGAAGCCGTTGGCGGTGACGATCTGGCCGTTGGAGTCCAGGTGGAACGTACCGTCACGGGTATAAGACGTGGTGCCGTCCGGTTGCAGTATCTGGAAGAAACCACGGCCGTTGATGGCCATGTCCAACGGCTGGCCGGTCTGTTGCAGGTTACCGGCGCTGAAGTTTTTCTGGGTGCCGACAATGGCCACACCGGTACCCAATTGCAGCCCCGACGGCAGTTCGCTGTCCTGGGTCGAATTGGCGCCTGGCTGGCGCTTGATCTGATAGAGCAAGTCCTGGAACTCGGCGCGATCACGCTTGAAGCCTGTGGTCGATACGTTCGCCAGGTTGTTGGAAATGGTGGTCAGGTTGGTGTCCTGGGCGGACAGGCCTGTTTTGGCAACCCATAGAGCCGGAAGCATGCTGTTCTCCTTCGTGCGCCTGTTTGTTGGCGCTGCGTTGCGCTATCTGTTTAATAAGCCAAGTAATGAAACCGCAATCAGCTCATCTGCATGACACGGGTCATGGCCTGGTCGTCTTCTTTGGCGCTGTTCATCATCTTGATGTGCAACTCGAACTGCTTGGACAAAGCCAGTACGGCCGTCATTTCTTCGACGGCATTGACGTTGCTCGACTGCAGGAAACCCGACACCAGTTTGGTACCAGCGTCTGCCTGGGCCGGCTTGCCGTCCTTGGTGTGGATAGCGCCGTCCAGGCCCTTGGTCATGTTGGCAAAGTCCGGCTTGACCAGTTTGATCCGGTCCACTTCAGCCATCACTCGCGGGCCTTCGCCCATGGCACGGATGCTGATGGTGCCGTCCTCGCCCACTTCAATCTTCTGTTCAGGCGGCACGGCAATCGGGCCACCGTTGCCCATGATCGGCATGCCATTGCCGGCCCGCAGAACGCCAAGGGCATCGACGTTCATGCTGGCGGTGCGCACGTAGGCTTCACTGCCGTCCGGCGACTGCACCGCGATCCAGCCGTCACCGCTGACCGACACATCGAGGTCGCGGCCGGTTTCAATCATCGAGCCGGCGGCAAAATCCGTCGCCGGCCGCTCAGTCAGTGCAAACGCCCGCGCCGGAAAGCTGTCACCGAACACCGGCATCGAACGCGCCTGCTCCAGGTCACGCTGAAAACCATTGGTGGAGATGTTCGCCAGATTGTTGGCATGAGCCTTTTGCGCCAGTGCGTTCTGGCTGGCGCCGGTCATTGCCACATAAAGGTACTTGTCCACGCTCATTCCTCTTTCTGACGGACGCTTGCCGCCCACCGCTGTACTAAGGAGGCTTAAGCAATTTGCGAACCAACTTTTCGAAACACGGTGAAAGCCAGGCAGGGCAAGGGGTTGCTGGCATGTCTGCGGAAATGAGCGAGGCACGAGAGTCGAAAAAACGGCGGACTTATGCCGCTTACGGCAACGACGAAGATTAAATGTGGGAGCTGGCTTGCCTGCGATGGCGGTGGGTCAGTCGCTAAAGATGTTGAATGACAAACCGTCATCGCAGGCAAGCCAGCTCCCACAGGTTTTATCGTATTCATTCAGGAGGGTTATTTGTCGCCTTTGACAACCTCATAGTCCCGCAGCTTGTTGGCAATGGTGGTATGAGAAACCCCCAACCGCTTGCCTAACTGCCGGCTGCTGGGATGCTCGGAATACAAGCGCTCCAACACCGCCTTCTCGAACCGCCCGACAATCGCGTCCAACCCGCCCTCCAGGGAAAAATCCCCCAAGGGTTGGCGCACGCCATAGTCCGGCAGGCGAATATGCTCGGCCTTGACCATGCCGCCGTCGCATAGCGAGACCGCCTGGAACAATACATTTTCCAACTGCCGCACATTGCCGGGCCAGTGGTAATGACTGAGCCGATCCATCGCCGCAGGAGCCAGTTTGGGCAGCGGACAACCGATCTGGCGGCTGGCCTGATCGAGAAAGTGTTCCACCAACGGCATCAAACCATCCAGGCATTCACGCAGCGGCGGGATATGCAGGGACAACACGTTCAGCCGATGGTAAAGGTCCTGGCGGAACTCACCCCGGGCACACAGCTCCGAAAGATCCACCTGGGTCGCGCAGATCACCCGCACATCCAGGTAAACCTCTTCGTCACTGCCTACACGGCGGAAGCAACCATCCTGCAAGAACCGTAGCAACTTCACCTGCAACCGCGCGCTCATCTCCCCAACACCGTCCAGAAACAACGTGCCACCCGCCGTCAACTCCAGCAGCCCCAATTTGCCTTCCGCTCGCGCACCTTCAAACGCGCCCGGACCATAACCAAACAACTCGGTCTCGGCCATGGACTCCGGCAAACCGGCGCAGTTGAGGGCCATCAAGGGTGATTGCCCACGGGGACTGGCGAGGTGACAGGCGCGAGCCAGCAGTTCTTTGCCGGTGCCGGTTTCGCCTTCTATTAATAGCGGTGCGTCCAGCGGCGCCATGCGCCGGGCTTCGCGGACCACGGCGGCCATGACTTTCGAGCTTTGGAAAATACTGTCGAAGCCCCGCAACTCTTGTTTGCGCACATTGTAGATACGCTCACCGACCCGGTCGGCACGGTGCAGGGTCAGCACGGCCCCGGCCATGGCTTCGCTGTCATCGTGTTCCGAAGATTGCAGCGGTGCGATATCGGCGAGGAACACATCGCCCTTGACCTTGACCCGCAAGCCATTGATCCGCGATTTGCTCGCCCGTACCAGCTCCGGTAAATCAAAGTCCTCGGCGTAACGGGACAAGGGAATGCCCGGCACCTCGTCCACCCGTACCCCGAGCAACTGCGCCGCCGCGCGGTTGGCCGCGACAATAGAGCCACCCATGTCGATGGACAGCACCGGAAACTCCATGGCCCCAAGCAACGCATTGAGTTCCATGTGCCGGCGCTCACTGGGCATCAGCCCTACCCGCTTGACGCCAAACACCCCGGCAATCGCCTCGAACTGCGGGCGCAACGCCTGGAACTGCATGTTCACCAGGTTCGGGCAGAACAGGTAAATGGCATTGCCGTGTTCGCCGCCGACCTCGCCCTTGGCGACGTTGACGCCGTATTCCACCAGGAGATTGAGGATGTCCCGCAGGATGCCGATGCGGTTCTGACAATGCACTTTGATACGCATGAAAAGGCCCGGTTTGTTGTTGGAGGGCGGAAGGTGCTGCGTCTTTTTGCCGCTGGGCGCAGATAGTCGTCAAGATTATGTGACAGATTCAGCCCTTTTCAAACCGACCAATCGCAATGTGCAGCGACAATCCCGTCATCCGTAACGAATACTTTACGAATTTCGGTATATTTTCCTACGCGCAACCGCTGAGGGTGGATGGATTCTTTATCCGGCCGGAGTATCAATAGGCTCATCGCAGGACATAACAAGAATGAATGCCTAGCAGGAGAGCCGTATGAAACAGACGCAGTACGTGGCCCGCGAGCCCGACGCGCAAGGTTTTATCCATTACACGCCCGAAGAGCATGCGGTGTGGAACACCCTGATCACCCGCCAACTGAAAGTGATCGAGGGACGCGCCTGCCAGGAATACCTGGACGGCATCGACAAGCTCGGCCTGCCCCATGACCGTATCCCGCAACTGGCAGAGGTCAACCAAGTGCTGGCCGACACCACCGGCTGGCAAGTGGCCCGAGTGCCTGCACTGATTCCCTTCCAGACCTTTTTTGAGTTGCTCGCCAACAAGCAGTTTCCGGTGGCGACGTTTATTCGTACCCGTGAAGAGCTGGATTACCTGCAAGAGCCGGACATTTTCCACGAGATCTTCGGCCACTGCCCGCTGCTGACCAACCCTTGGTTCGCGGAATTTACCCACACCTACGGCAAGCTCGGCCTGGCGGCCACCAAGGAACAACGCGTGTACCTGGCGCGCCTGTACTGGATGACCATCGAGTTTGGTTTGGTGGACACACCTGAGGGCCGGCGCATCTACGGCGGCGGCATTCTGTCCTCTCCCAAAGAGACGGTGTATTGCCTGTCGGACGAGCCCGAGCACCAGGCCTTCGATCCGCTGGAAGCCATGCGCACGCCGTATCGCATCGACATCCTGCAACCCCTGTACTTTGCCCTGCCCAACCTCAAGCGTCTGTTTGAAGTGGCGCAGGAAGACATCATGGGCATGGTCGAACGCGGTATGCAGTTGGGTCTGCACGCACCACTCTTCCCTCCAAAATCAGTTCCGCCCAAGCCCAAAGCCGCGTGAGCCGCGCCTTTTAAGGCCAGGTGAGTCTGTTCCCTGGCCCCGCGTTGCTTTAGGGTGACGCCACTGACGACCGTTTTCCAAATACTCGATTTCAGGACATCCCACATGACCACGTTGAACCAAGCCCACTGCGAAGCCTGCCGCGCCGACGCCCCTCAAGTCAGCGACGAAGAACTGCCGGTGCTGATCAAGCAAATCCCCGACTGGAACATCGAAGTCCGCGATGGCGTGATGCAGTTGGAAAAGGTCTTCCTGTTCAAGAATTTCAAATTCGCCCTGGCCTTCACTAACGCCATGGGTGAAATCTCCGAGGCCGAAGGTCACCACCCGGGCCTGCTCACCGAATGGGGCAAAGTCACCGTGACCTGGTGGAGCCACTCCATCAAGGGCCTGCACCGCAACGACTTCATCATGGCGGCACGCACTGACGAAGTGGCCAAAGATGCCGAGGGGCGCAAGTAATGCATTTCGATGCCATTGGCCGGGTGCCCGGGGATCCGATCCTCGGGCTGATGGAGCTGTATGCCCAGGACGCCAACCCGAACAAGTTCGACCTCGGCGTGGGTGTTTATAAAGACGCCCAGGGCCTGACGCCGATTCCTCATTCGGTGAAGCTGGCGGAACAACGTCTCGTAGAGCAGCAGACCACCAAGACTTACGTCAGCGGCCACGGCGATGCGGCGTTCGGCAAGCTGATCGGCGAACTGGTGCTGGGCGCCGATTCGCCGCTGCTGCGCGACCGCCGCGCCGGTGTCACCCAGACGCCTGGCGGCACGGGCGCCCTGCGCCTGAGCGCCGACTTTATCGCCCATAGCCTGCCCGGTCGCGGCGTGTGGCTGAGCGATCCGACCTGGCCGATCCATGAAACCATCTTCGCCAAGGCCGGGCTCAAGGTCAGTCACTACCCGTATGTAGGCAGTGATAACCGCCTGGATGTCGCGGCGATGCTGGCCACGCTCGCCAAAGTGCCTGAGGGTGATGTGGTGCTGCTGCACGCCTGCTGCCACAACCCGACCGGTTTCGACCTGTCGCAGGATGACTGGCACCAGGTGCTGAAGATCGTTCGCGAGCGCCACCTGCTGCCACTGATCGACTTCGCCTACCAAGGCTTCGGCGATGGTTTGGAACAGGATGCCTGGGCCGTGCGGTTGTTTGCTGCCGAACTGCCTGAAGTGCTGATCACCAGTTCCTGCTCGAAAAACTTCGGCCTGTACCGTGACCGTGTTGGCGCCCTGATCGTGTGTGCGGCGGATGCCGAGAAGCTGTTGGATGTGCGCAGCCAACTAGCGTTTATTGCGCGCAACCTGTGGTCGACGCCGCCGGATCATGGGGCGGCCGTGGTCGCTACCATCCTGGGTGATGCCGAGCTGAAAAAGCTTTGGAGCGAGGAAGTTGAAGCGATGCGCGTGCGGATTGCACAGCTGCGCTCGGGGCTGGTCGAGGCCTTGCAACCGCATGGTTTGGCGGAGCGATTCGCCCATATCGGCGTGCAGCGCGGGATGTTTTCCTATACCGGGTTGAACGCCGAACAGGTGAAGCAACTGCGAGACAAACACAGCGTGTACATGGTCAATACCGGCCGTGCCAACGTGGCTGGGATTGATGCAACGCGCCTGGCGTTGTTGGCCGAAGCCATCGCGGATGTGTCCCGCCTCTAACCGACAAAACCCAATCAAACTGTGGGAGCTGGCTTGCCTGCGATAGCGGTACAACAGACAACATTTATGCTGAATGTTAGTCAGTCATCGCAGGCAAGCCAGCTCCCACATTTGAGCCAAGTTGACCTTTAGCCCGCCACCATCTCAGCCTTGAGCTGCGCTTCCTTGGCCTGCTCATCGGCCAATCGATACAACTCGATATGCCCATCCCAGTGCTCGATCAACGCCGTGCACGACTCCACCCAATCTCCGCAGTTGAGGTAATCCACCTCGCCTACCTTGCGAATCTCCGCATGGTGGATATGCCCGCACACCACGCCATGCAATTCGCGCTTGGTCACTTCGTGGGCAATCGCCTCCTCGAAGTCGCTGATAAAGCTGACGGCGGTTTTCACCTTGTGCTTGAGGTAAGCCGACAGTGACCAGTAGCCATAACCGTAACGTGCTCGCCAGTGGTTCAGCCAACGGTTGAGGGTCAGGGTGAACTCATAGGCCGAATCACCGAGAAAGGCCAGCCACCGGTGATAGCGGGTGATGACATCGAACTGATCACCATGAATCACCAGCAGATGGCGGCCATCGGCGGTCACGTGTACCGCCTCGTCCACCAACTGAATATTGCCCAGGATCAACTTGGAATAGCGCCGCAGGAATTCGTCGTGGTTACCGGTGACGTAGATCACCTCAGTGCCGCGCTTGCTCATGGTCAGCAGACGGCGGATCACGTTGGTATGGGCCTGGGGCCAATACATGCCGCTGCGCAGTTTCCAACCGTCGATGATATCGCCCACCAGGTACACGCGGTCGGCATGATAGCGCTTGAGAAACTGCGACAGGTGCTCGGCCTGGCAATCCCGGGTGCCCAGATGCACGTCGGAAATCCACAGGGTACGCACCCGTTGCTTGCGGCTGGGTTTGGCGAGCTCGGCACGGGTCATGGGCATACCTCGACGGTGTTTTCGCGAGCTTGCTCCCATGCGATTAATAGCCCATGACAGTCGTGCGTCAGTCTGATGACAACGTTCATCTGCCGCTACGCGGTGTAAACTGCGGCCCTGCCCAGGAGACTGCGATGAGACCGATCCTCACGCTACGCCACTACAGCCACGACCTGATTGCCCACAGCCACGACCACGCGCAGCTGGTATTCGCCTTGGCCGGTCGCCTGGATTTCGAGGTGGAAGGAATGGGCAGCGAGATCCGCCCCCAAGGGGTGATGGTGCTGCCCTTCTCGACCCATCATGCCTGCGGCAGTCCCGACGGTAGCCACTGCCTGGTACTGGATGTGCCCGATGAACAATGGCTGGTGCAGTCCCTGGGCGCACATGCCGATGCCAGCCGCCGTTTGCTCGATCAGCCCGCTCGGGTCGCACTGGATACCCGGCAAAGTCAGTTGGTGCAGTGGTTGGCCAACAGCCCGCTGGATGATCCATTGATTGCCCAGCAAGGCGCGGCCCTGTTGCTGGCGAGTCTTAACGGCCAGGCCTGCAACGAGGGTCGCCGGCTGCCCTATGCGGCGTTCAACGCGCACATCGACCAGCACGTTGCACAACCGCTGGAAGTGGCAGACCTGGCGCGGATCGCCAACCTGTCGGTCGCCCGGCTGCACGCCCGCTTTGTCGCCGAATGCGGGCAGACGCCGATGGACTACCTGCGCGGCCGGCGCTTGCAGATAGCCCACGGCTTGTTGCGTGACAGCCAACTGCCCATCGGTGAAATCTCGGTGCGCGTCGGTTATGGTTCCCAGAGCGCTTTTGCGGCGGCCATGTTGCGCGAGTTTGGCGCATCTCCCGGTGCCTTGCGGCGTAAACGCTAGCCCGGCGACAAAACCCACGAGTTTCACGACAGACGCCCCGCAGTGTGCCCCTCTAGACTGAGGGTCCTGTCAGCCAGCTATTCAAGGATCGTAATGACTCCCCGCACTGCCCTCGGCGCCCTGCATATCGGCGCACTGATGTTTGGCCTCACCGGTGTGTTCGGCAAGCTCGCTGCAGCGTCGCCGGCCATTATCGTGTTCGGCCGGGCGGCGTTCGCCGTGATTGCCCTGGCGGTGTTCGCCCGCTTTGCCAGCAACACCGCCTGGCAAAAGTTGCACAGCCGTGACTGGCGCCGGCTGTTGCTGAGCGGCTTGCTGCTGGCCGGGCATTGGGTGAGTTTCTTTATTGCCGTAAAAGTCGCCGGCGTGGCCATCGCCACCCTGGGGTTTGCCAGTTTCCCGGCGTTCACGGTGATCCTCGAAGGGCTGATTTTCCGCGAGCGGATTCGCGCCAATGAAATCCTTCTGGTGGCGTTGGTCAGCATCGGCCTGGTGCTGGTCACGCCGGACTTCGACCTCGCCAGCCAAGCCACCAGTGGCCTGCTGTGGGCCGTGGGCTCCGGGCTGTTGTTCTCGCTGCTGTCGCTGAACAATCGCGCCAGTGGGCGTATCCCGGCGGTACAGGCTGCACTGTGTCAAAACGTCGTCGTCGCGCTGTGCTTGTTACCGATCGCCGCGCCCGGTCTCGCCGATGTACGCGCCCTGGACTGGTTGTGGATCGGCCTGCTGGGGGTGTTCTGCACGGGGCTGGCCCACAGCCTGTTTGTCGCCAGCCTAGCGGTGATCAAGGCACGCACGGCCGCCGTGGTGTTTGCCATGGAGCCGGTGTATGGCATCACCGTGGCCTGGCTGCTGTTTGGTGAAAACCCGACGTTACGCATGCTCGCCGGCGGCGCCTTGATCATCGTTGCCATCATCGTGTCCGGGCTGATGGGCAGCGCCAAACCGGTCAAACAACCCGCCGCCACGGCCTGATCTATACTTTGTGTGTCCGTAGCAGTGTGTTGTCATTCAACGGACCCAGACTTCTCGACGACAGCCAGGGTGCTTTTTGAAGTTGCTGCAAGCGAGTGGTCATTCCATCAACGCTATGCAGGAGTTGCACCATGGAAATGCTCATCAGCCTGGTCATTCAAATCATCAGTGGCGCCATCGGCGGCCAGATTGCGGGCCTGGGCAAGCAAGGCCTGGGCACCACACTCAATACGGTGGTCGGCGGGGTCGGCGGCCTGGTACTGGGCCAGGTTGTCGCGCTCATTACCGGCACCGCCGCCGCCAATGACCTCACACTTGCCGCACTGGCCAGCAATATTATCGGTGGCGGTGTCGGCGGCCTGGTCCTGACGTTTGTCGTCGGCTGGATTAAAAACCGAATGGCCACCAAGTAGAGGCAGCCAGAAGGTCACGGCCCATGGCAGTGACCTTTATTGAACGCGGTCGTTATGCCCCAGGTCCCGTTGCGGGTCGATCTGGTCGCGCACCCGTTGCTTGAGCACCTTGGCTTCCGGGAAGCCACCATCGGCCTTGCGCTCCCAGATTTGCACGCCGTCACAGGTAATGCGAAACGCGCCACCCGTGGCCGGTTCCAACGCCACTCTCCCCAGGTCGTCAGCGAAGGTGCTCAACAATTCCTGAGCCAGCCACGCCGCGCGCAGTAGCCACTGACACTGGGTGCAATAGGTGATGACAATCTCGGGTTTGGCCGCAGACATGAATTGACTGGCTCCTGCTTGGCGGGTTGAACGGATCAAGTGGCTATAATACCGGCCTTTATCGTTCAGCCCCGAGATTCATGATGCGCCGCCTGTTGTCCTGCCTGCTGCTGTGCCTGCTCCCTGTCCTCGTACACGCCGCAGAGCCCCCACGCCCGAAAATCGGCCTGGTGCTCTCCGGCGGCGCCGCCCGTGGCCTGGCCCACATTGGCGTGCTCAAGGCCCTGGAAGAACAAGGTATCCACATCGATGCCATCGCCGGCACCAGCATGGGCGCAGTGATTGGCGGGCTGTATGCCTCGGGCTACAAGATCGACGAGCTGGAAAAGCTGGCGCTGAATATCGACTGGAAGCTGGCGCTGTCCGATGCACCGCCCCGGGAAGATGTACCGTTTCGGCGCAAGCAGGATGACCGGGATTTCCTGGTCAAACAGAAGCTCAGCTTTCGCGATGATGGCAGCCTCGGCCTGCCGTTAGGTGTAATCCAGGGCCAGAACCTGGCGTTGCTGCTGGAGAGCATGTTCGCCCATACCAGTAACGTCCGTGACTTCGACAAGTTGCCGATCCCTTTCCGCGCGGTGGCCACTGACATCACCAGCGGCGAAAAGGTGGTCTTCCGCAAGGGTCACTTGCCCCAGGTGATCCGCGCCAGCATGTCGATTCCTGCGGTGTTTGCACCGGTAGAGCTGGACGGTCGATTGCTGGTGGACGGCGGCATGACCGATAACATCCCGCTGGACGTGGCACGGGAGATGGGCGTCGACATCGCCATCGTGGTGGACATCGGCACACCACTGCGCTCACGCAAACAACTGGCGACCGTGGTGGACGTGCTTAACCAGTCCATCACCTTGATGACCCGGCGCAACTCCGAAGAACAGCTCAAGGCCCTCCACTCGGGCGACATACTGATCCAGCCGCCCCTGGCCGCCTATGGCGTGGCGGATTTCGGCCGGGCCAAGGACATGATTGACGCCGGCTACCGCGCCACCCGCGCCCTTGATGTGCGCCTGGCACACCTGCGCCCTGCGCAACCGGTGGACGCCGAACTGGTGGCCGCCCGTACGCCCGGCCAACGCACCCCGGTCATCACCGCGATCAAAGTGGAAAACGACTCCAAGGTCGGCGATGACGTGATCCGCTACTACATCCGGCAAAACATCGGTGAACCGCTGGACATGGGTCGCCTGCAAACCGATATGGGCACTTTATACGGCCTGGATTACTTCGAGCAGGTGCAATACCGGGTGGTGAAAAAAGGCCAGGACAATACCTTGGTCATCAGCGCGCGAGGTAAACGCAGCGGTACTGACTACCTGCGCCTGGGCCTCAATCTCTCCGATGACATGCGCGGTGACAGCGCCTTCAACCTCGGTGCCAGCTATCGCATCAATGGCATCAATCGCCTGGGTGCCGAGTGGCTGACGCGGGTGCAGATTGGTGATCGGCAAGAGCTGTACAGCGAGTTCTATCAACCGCTGGACACCGGCTCACGCTACTTCGTCGCACCCTATATCAGTGCCGAAGCGCAGAACGTCGAGTTGATTGAAGACAATAACCCCATCTCCGAATACCGCCTGGAGCGTTACGGTTTTGGCCTGAACGTCGGCCGGCAAATCGGCAACAGCGGCGAGATCCGCTTCGGCGTCGGCGAAGCCTGGGGCAACGCGGATGTGCGCATTGGCGATCGGGATATGCCGAGCGTGCACTTCAGCGAGGGCTTCTACGAGTTGAAGTACTCCTTCGACTCCCTGGACAACGTCTACTTCCCCCACACCGGTGAAGATATCGGCCTGGCGTTCCGTGAATTCGAACCCGGCCTGGGCTCGGACCAGCGCTACCGCCAATGGGAGTTCAAGCTGGACAAAGCCATGAGCAGCGGGCCGGACACGCTGATCCTCGGCGGGCGTTATGGGCGTACGCTGGACAATTCGGACGTGGTGATCTCCAGCTTCCTGCTGGGGGGTGCGCGACAATTGTCGGGCTTCCGCCAGGACGCGATTTCCGGGCAGAACATCAGCCTGATGCGAGCGGTCTACTATCGTCGCCTGACGCCACGCTCGTACCTGCCACTGGATTTCCCGCTGTACCTGGGCGCCTCCCTGGAACGGGGTCGCGCGTGGAACAACGACAATGAATACGACAGCGGCTACATCAATGCCGCGAGTATTTTCCTGGGGTTTGATACGCCGCTGGGGCCGTTGAACTTCAGCTATGGCTTTAACGATGACAATCAGAAGGCGGTGTATCTGAATCTGGGCCAGACGTTCTGAGCCTTACACAGAACCAAATGTGGGAGCCGTAGGGCTTGTTTGCACTAACCGTTGTAGCCGCTGCCGAGGCACGAGGCTGCGATGCGGGCCGCAGGACCGCCGTCTTGGGGACCGCATCGCAGCCTCGTGCCTCGGCAGCGGCTACAAATCAGGACTTTTCCAGGTTCGCCAGAATGTGCCCGTGAACCCGCATGCATACTCGCAGATCCTCTTCATCGACCCCCACGAACAGCTCATGGCGCAAAGCCGTGGCAATGGTTTCGATCTGTTCGATCAACGGGCGGGCGGTATCACACAGGACAATGCGCTTGGCGCGACGGTCTTCTACTACGGCCTGGCGTTGCACCAGCCCCTGACCTTCCAAACTATCAAGTAAACGCGCCAGGGTCGGACCTTCAACCCCAACACTTTGCGCCAGCTCACGCTGGGTAGGTGCGTCTGTAAACCGCGCCAGATGCAGCAATACCAGCCAGCGTGCCTGGGACAGACCCAGCCCAGCCAAACGGCGATCCAGCTCGGCACGCCAACCTCGGGACATCTGTGCCAGCTGCATGCCAAAACGGTGTTGATCGGTTAACGGCATAAAAAACTCATGGATTAGACTGAAAATAGAGTGTGGCTAATTATTAGTCAGCTAAGCATGACCCATGTCAGTAGGCAAGACCTGGTATGTACTGATTCGTTACATTGTCGTAATTGGCACATTAAATCTCGAATTCCGACTGCAAAGCAGCCCGAACACAGTACAAAACACCCTCGGGAACGCGACCGGTGAATAACGTCGCAATCTCGGAAACAGCTGGCAATTCGCCTTCCCCGTCGAGGAACGCATCCTGGATTTCACCGAGCAAATCTTCCGGCAAATCAAGGGCCTGCTCCAAAGACAGTTGCTGCTTGCCAATGGACTCGGCCAGCAAGGTGTAGACGTTCTTTTCCGAGCATTGCAGTTGCCCGGCGATCTGGATCGGGGTCATACCCGCTCTGGCCAAACTGATCAGCTCATGACGAATATCAGCGACCTCTTTCGGTGCTTCGGCCTGGCCGCCAAGCACCTCGAGGAACGCCTGGCCATAACGCTCCAGTTTGCGTGCGCCCACGCCGCTGACCTTGGCCATCTCGCCCAGCGTGGTGGGATGCTCGCGCAGCATTTCCAGCAAGGTGGAGTCGGGAAAGATGACATACGGCGGTACGCTGTGTTCCTGCGCGAGTTTTTTTCGCAGCGCGCGCAAGGCTTCCCACTGTTCGCGTTCTTCGAAACGTACCAACTGGCTGGCCTGGCTGGTGCTGCTTTTGGCGGTGGTTTGTGGCTTGAGGTCGCGACGCAACTCCAGGCTGACCTCGCCCTTGAGCAGCGGCCGGCAGCTGTCGTTCAGGCGTAGGCCGCCATAACCTTCCAGGTCGATATCCACCAGGCCGCGCGCGACCATCTGTCGGAACAGCGAGCGCCATTCGCCTTCCGCGCGGTCCTTGCCGACCCCGAAGACCGAAAGGTGCTGGTGACCAAAGCTGCGAACCTTTTCGTTGTCCTTGCCCAACAACACGTCCACCAGATGACCGACGCCATAACGCTGCCCCGTGCGAAAGATCGCCGACAACCCCTGACGTGCCGGCTCCGTGGCATCCCAGGTTTGCACGCCATCCACACAGTTGTCGCAATGCCCGCAAGGCTGGGGCATGTCTTCATCGAAATAGGCAAGCAAGGTCTGACGGCGGCAACGGGTTTCTTCGCACAGCGACAACATGGCGTCGAGCTTGTGCTGCTCCAGGCGCTTGTGACGTTCGTCACCCTCAGAGTTCTGCAGCATCTGCTTGAGCATCACCACATCCTGCAGGCCATAGACCATCCAGGCGTCCGCCGGCAGGCCATCACGGCCGGCGCGACCGGTTTCCTGGTAGTACGCCTCGAGGGACTTGGGCAAATCCATATGAGCGACAAAACGCACGTTGGATTTGTCGATGCCCATGCCGAACGCGATGGTCGCCACCATAATCAGGCCTTCCTCGTTGAGGAAGCGCTTCTGATGGTAGGCGCGCAGGTCATTGGGCAGGCCGGCGTGATACGGCAGCGCCGGGTAGCCTTGCTCGCAGAGGAACGCGGCCACTTCATCGACCTTCTTGCGCGACAGGCAATAGACGATGCCGGCATCGCTGCGCCGCTCAGAGAGGAACGCCAGCAACTGCTTGCGCGGCTGCTCCTTGGGCACGATGCGATAAAAGATATTGGGCCGGTCAAAACTGGAGAGAAAACGCTCGGCGTCTTGCAGGTGCAGGCGCTCGACGATTTCTTCCCGGGTACGCTTGTCGGCGGTAGCGGTCAGCGCGATGCGCGGGACGTTGGGGAACAACTCCGCCAATTGCCCCAACTGCAGGTATTCGCGACGGAAATCGTGGCCCCACTGGGATACGCAGTGCGCTTCGTCGATGGCGAACAGGGCAATTTCCAGGCTCTGCAGGAACGCCAGCATCCGTGGCTGCACCAGGCGCTCGGGGGCCAGGTAGAGCATCTTCACTTCGCCACGCTTGATGCGGTTGGCCAGCTCACGCTGTTGCTCGGCACTGAGGGTCGAGTTCAACGAAGCGGCGGCCACACCAAGCTCTTCCAGGGTGGCCACCTGATCGTCCATCAACGCGATCAACGGCGACACCACCACGGCGAGCCCTTCGCGCAACAGCGCCGGCACCTGGAAGCACAAGGATTTGCCACCGCCGGTAGGCATCAGGACCAGAGCATCTCCACCATTGGCCACGCGCTCAATGATCGCACCCTGGCGGCCACGAAAACTGTCGTAGCCGAAGATGTCCTTGAGGACGCGTTGAGCCTGCTCGAGCATGAAAAACTCCAAATATCGCCGAAATCCCTCTGTACAGGCTGGCCGAAAAAGCACGCGCCGACGGAAAATAATCCGTAAGCGAACTTTTCCCGCTACAGCGCTTGGCCTGCAAGGGCATCACAAAACGCGGCAGTATACCCGAGCACCACCCGGCAAAGGGCGCCGCTGACGAATAGCGGGAGAGGGATAATTGACCCCCGAAACGCTGACAACCCGTTCAGTCAGACCGACTAAATTGCCTTCATCACGAGCAAGCCCGCTCCCACAGCTGGCCGGGGCGCTCAAGAAAGCCTAGAATTCAGCATCGTTTATTCCCAAGGTAGTCCTTCATGTCCTTCGCTGAGCAACTAACCCGCCTGCAAGCCTTCCTCGACGCCGATGAGCTGCATGACGAGGCGCTGGACTACGTGGCCGCCCACGGCTATCTGACCGCCCTGTCGATCTGCTCCGAAGTCGTTCCAGAACGTGAATGGATCGACGCGCTGTTCTCCGAAGAGCCTCACTACCGTGATGCCGCCCACCGCGAAGAAATCGAATCCACCCTGCTGGCCCTCAAGGCCCACATTGGTCGCCAACTGGCCTCTGATGAGGAGTTCGAGCTGCCGTGCGACCTGGACCTGGGCGAAGATCCGGACGACTCCGACCTGCGCGGCTGGTGCATCGGCTTCATGGAAGGCGTGTTCCTGCGCGAAGCGGCCTGGTTCGAAACCGCCGAAGAAGAAGTCAGCGAAATGCTGCTGCCGATCATGGTCGGCTCCGGTCTGTTCGACGATCAGCCTGAATTCTCCGATATCGCCTCCGACGCGAATCTGATGGACGACATGATCGTTCAGATCCCGGAAGCGCTGACCGCCCTGTACCTGCTGTGCAACGCGCCCGACGAAAAACCGGCGATCCTCAAGCCTCGCCACCACTAAGCCCCTCGCCCGTGGGCCCCATGGGCAACCGCTCCCTGATCCTGCGTTACGTTCTGCTGGCCATCGGCTGGTTGAGCGTAGCGCTCGGGGTGATCGGCATCTTCCTTCCGGTTCTGCCGACTACGCCCTTCCTTCTGCTGGCTGCCGCCTGCTTTGCCCGTAGCTCACCGCGCTTCTACCAATGGCTGGTGGAGCATCCGCGCCTGGGTCCCTGGATTCGTGACTACCTGGATGGCAACGGCATTCCCCTCAAGGGCAAGGTGTACGCCATCGGGCTGATGTGGCTGAGTATTGGCTTGTCCTGCTACCTGGTGCCGCTGCCCTGGGCGCGCGGGTTCATGCTGACCAGTGCGGTGCTGGTGACGATCTATATCCTGCGACAAAAGACCCTGCCCCGGCGCTGAGAAGCGCCCACACGACCTTGGTCGACACTGACTAACCCCCGGCATCATGCGAGACTGTCCGACCGGGCCTGGAATGCCCGGGTGTTCTTATGTCCGGAGTTCCCATGACGCTGTCCAGCGGGCTGATCGCCGCCGTTGCCCTGGCCTATATGGCCATTATGTTTGCCATCGCCTTTTACGGTGACCGTCGCCATGCGCCGCTGCCGCCGCGAGTGCGTGCCTGGGTGTATAGCCTGTCGCTGGCGGTCTATTGCACAAGCTGGACCTTTTTCGGCGCCGTAGGCCAAGCAGCCGAACAGTTGTGGGCGTTTTTACCGATTTACCTGGGACCGGTACTGCTGTTGGTGCTGGCACCTTGGGTCCTGCAAAAGATGATTCTGATCAGCAAGCAGGAAAACATCACCTCCATCGCTGACTTTATCGCGGCCCGTTATGGCAAGTCTCAATCCCTGGCGGTAGTGGTGGCGCTGATCTGCCTGGTGGGTGTGCTGCCCTACATTGCCCTGCAGCTCAAAGGTATCGTGCTCGGGGTGAACCTGCTGATCGGCGCGGGTGCCGACGCCACAGGCACTCGCGCCCAGGACACCGCGCTCATCGTGTCCCTGGTGCTGGCACTGTTCACCATTGTATTTGGTACTCGCAACCTCGATGCCACGGAGCACCACCGTGGCATGGTGCTGGCGATTGCCTTTGAATCCCTGGTCAAGCTATTCGCGTTCCTGGCTGTCGGTGCGTTCGTCACCTACGGCCTGTATGACGGCTTCGATGACCTGTTCAGCCAAGCGATGTTGGCGCCACGGCTGGAGGAGTACTGGAAGGAAACCATCAACTGGCCGTCGATGGTGGTCCAGACCGGTGTGGCGATGATGGCGATCATCTGCCTGCCGCGACAGTTTCATGTGACGGTGGTGGAAAACATCGAACCCCAGGACCTGCGCCTGGCCAAGTGGGTATTCCCGGCGTACCTGATTCTTGCCGCGCTGTTCGTGGTACCGATTGCCCTGGGCGGCAAAATGCTGCTCCCAGGGTCTGTGCTGCCAGACTCCTATGTAATCAGCCTGCCCCTGGCGGAAGCGCATCCAGCCCTGGCACTGCTGGCATTTATCGGCGGCGCGTCGGCAGCTACCGGTATGGTGATCGTGGCCAGCGTGGCGCTGTCGACCATGGTTTCCAACGATATGTTGTTGCCGTGGCTGCTACGCCGCACCAACGCCGAACGGCCGTTCGAAGTATTCCGTCACTGGATGCTCTCGGTGCGCCGAGTCAGCATCGTCATCATTCTGCTACTGGCCTACGTCAGCTACCGGCTGCTGGGCTCCACCGCGAGCCTGGCGACCATTGGCCAGATCGCCTTCGCCGCCGTCACCCAATTGGCGCCGGCGATGCTCGGCGCGCTGTACTGGAAACAAGCCAACCGTCGTGGCGTATTTGCCGGGCTCGCGGCCGGGACGTTCCTGTGGTTCTACACGTTGATCCTGCCGATTGCCGCCCATAGCCTGGGCTGGTCGCTGAGTGTCTTCCCTGGCCTGGCCTGGTTGCATAGCAATCCACTAGGCCTGTCCATTACCCCGCTGACTCAAGGCGTGGTGCTATCGCTGGCAGGTAACTTCACGCTGTTTGTGTGGGTCTCGATGCTGTCGCGCACGCGGGTTTCGGAGCACTGGCAGGCCGGGCGTTTTATCGGCCAGGAAACCAGCCAGCGGGCCAGTGCCCGCTCGATGCTCTCGGTGCAGATCAACGATTTGCTCAGCCTGGCCGCGCGATTTGTCGGCGAGGAACGAGCGCAGCAGAGCTTTGTCCGCTTCGCCTATCGCCAGGGCAAAGGCTTCAACCCGAACCAGAACGCCGACAATGATTGGATCGCCCACACCGAGCGGCTGCTGGCCGGCGTACTCGGGGCGTCATCGACCCGAGCCGTAGTGAAAGCCGCCATTGAAGGTCGGGAGATGCAGTTGGAGGACGTCGTACGGATCGCCGACGAAGCCTCCGAAGTGCTGCAGTTCAACCGTGCCCTGCTGCAAGGCGCCATCGAAAACATCACCCAAGGCATCAGCGTGGTGGACCAGTCTCTCAAGCTGGTGGCCTGGAACCGTCGCTACCTGGAACTGTTCAATTACCCGGACGGGTTGATCAGCGTCGGCCGACCGATTGCCGACATTATTCGCTACAACGCCGAGCGCGGGTTATGCGGTCCCGGCGAAGCCGAAGTGCATGTGGCTCGTCGTCTGCACTGGATGCGCCAGGGTCGTGCCCATACCTCGGAGCGACTGTTCCCCAATGGCCGGGTGATCGAGTTGATCGGCAACCCGATGCCCGGTGGTGGCTTTGTCATGAGCTTCACCGACATCACCGCCTTTCGCGAGGCCGAGCAGGCCTTGACCGAGGCCAATGAGGGCCTGGAACAGCGGGTTACCGAGCGAACCCATGAGTTGTCGCAACTGAACGTCGCGCTGACCGATGCCAAGGGCGTTGCCGAGTCGGCCAGCCAATCGAAAACCCGCTTTCTCGCGGCCGTCAGCCATGACCTGATGCAACCGCTGAACGCCGCGCGACTGTTCTCCGCCGCCCTCTCCCACCAGAACGACGGCTTGTCGGGCGAGGCCCGGCAACTGGTGCAGCACTTGGACAGCTCCCTGCGTTCGGCCGAAGACCTGATCAGCGACCTGCTGGACATTTCGCGCCTGGAGAACGGCAAAATCAACCCACAGCGCCAGCCCTTTATGCTTAACGAACTGTTCGACACCTTGGGCGCCGAGTTCAAGGCCCTGGCCCAGGAGCAAGGCTTGCGCTTCCGCTTGCGGGGTAGTCGCTTGCGCGTCGACAGCGATATCAAGTTACTAAGGCGGATCCTGCAGAACTTCCTGACCAACGCCTTCCGTTATGCCCACGGTCCGGTGCTATTAGGCGTACGACGGCGCCAAGGTGAATTGTGCCTGGAGGTCTGGGACCGTGGCCCCGGGATCCCCCAGGACAAGCAGAAAGTGATTTTCGAAGAGTTCAAACGCCTGGACAGCCATCAAACCCGCGCCGAAAAAGGCCTGGGTCTTGGGTTGGCAATTGCCGATGGGCTGTGCCGAGTGCTCGGTCACCGCTTGAGCGTGCGCTCATGGCCAGGCAAGGGCAGCGTGTTCAGTGTCCGGGTACCATTGGCTCGAACACAGTCCAGCCCGCAGGTCAAGCCGACGCTGGAAAATGGCCTGCCATTGAGCGGCGCCCAGGTGCTATGCGTGGACAACGAAGAGAGCATCCTGATCGGCATGCGCAGCCTGCTCAGCCGCTGGGGCTGCGAGGTCTTTACCGCCCGCGACCAGGCACAATGCGCCGCGTTGCTGGCCGAAGGGATACGACCGCAACTGGCGCTGGTGGATTACCACCTGGACCACGGCGAGACCGGCACCGAATTGATGGGTTGGTTGCGAGCGCAATTGGCGGAACCGATCCCGGGCGTAGTGATCAGTGCCGATGGGCGACCGGAAATGGTCGCCGAGGTACATGGGGCAGGATTGGATTATCTGGCCAAACCGGTGAAACCGGCGGCGCTGCGGGCGTTACTGAGCAGACACCTGCCCCTGTAGCCGCTGCGATGCGTATCGCAGCCTCGTGCCTCGCCAGCGGCTACAGGGTTTATTCAGGCAGTGACGCCACACCGTCTTCATCGGTCATCGCCCGCTCCAGCAGATCCGCCGGCAGGCTTTTACTGGCACGGGCACCGAGCAATTTCAGTTGCTCGGTCCGACTGACCAGATTCCCACGCCCATCTGTCAGCTTGTTCCGCGCCGCACTGTAGGCCTTGTCCAACTGCTGCAAGCGATTGCCCACCTCATCCAGGTCCTGGATAAACAGTACGAACTTGTCGTAAAGCCAACCGGCGCGCTCGGCGATTTCCCGGGCGTTCTGGCTCTGCCGTTCTTGCTTCCACAGGCTGTCGATCACCCGCAAGGTCGCCAACAATGTCGTCGGACTGACAATGACGATATTACGATCGAATGCCTCCTGGAACAGATTCGGCTCAGCCTGCAGCGCGGCCGAAAATGCCGCTTCGATGGGCACGAACAGCAGTACAAAATCCAGGCTATGCAGACCTTCCAGACGTTTGTAATCCTTGCCGGCCAGGCCTTTGACATGAGTGCGCAGGGACAATACGTGCTGCTTGAGTGCTGCCTGGCCGATGACCTCATCGTCTGCGACCACGTACTGCTGATACGCCGTCAGGCTGACCTTGGAATCCACCACCACCTGCTTGTCACCGGGCAGCATGATCAACACGTCGGGCTGGAAGCGCTCTCCGTCAGGGCCCTTGAGGCTGACTTGGGTCTGGTACTCACGGCCCTTCTCCAGGCCCGCATGTTCCAACACCCGCTCAAGGATCAACTCACCCCAGTTGCCTTGGGTCTTCTGCCCCTTCAGGGCACGGGTCAGGTTGGTGGCCTCGTCAGAGAGACGCAGGTTCAATTGTTGCAAGCGCTCCAGTTCCTTGGCCAGGGAGAAGCGCTCCCGCGCTTCGTTCTGGTAACTTTCTTCCACCCGTTTCTCAAAGGACTGAATGCGTTCCTTGAGCGGATCGAGCAACTGTCCGAGGCGCTGCTGGCTGGTTTCGGCAAAACGTTGTTCGCGCTCGTCGAAGATTTTCCCGGCCAACTCGGCGAACTGCGCGCGCAGCTCGTCCCGCGAGCCTTGCAGGTCGTTGAGGCGTTGTTGGTGGCTTTCCTGTTGTTCGCGCAGTTCGGCGCGCAGGGAAGCGGACAAAGCGTCCAGACGACGCAACTCGACCTCTTTGGCAGAGCGATCCAGGTTCCAGGCATGGGCGGCGTCGCGGGCGTTGTCGCGGTCAATCTGCAGCAATTCGACTTCCCGGCGCATGGCAGCCAGATCCGCCTGCTTGGCCGCATTGGCCTGGCTCAGATCGCTGATCTCATCGCGACCGGCATCCAGCTGCGCCGCCAGCCCTTCTTGCGCCAGTTGGGCCATGGCCAGGCGCTCTTCCAACAGCTCTCTGCCAGCCAGCCGCTCGTTCAGCCGGCGCTGAACCTGCCAGCACAGCGCCAAAAGCGGCAATGCCGCACCGGCGAGACCCAGCGCCACACTGGTCCAGTCAAAAGCCATAGCCATTCCTGCCAATACTCTGAAAAAGGAAGGTTAACCAAGCTGACGCGAGGAGGACAGCTCAGTCTTCGATCTGGCCCAGTTCCCGCTGGGCGCGACGGTCGCCGGCGCGAGCAGCTTGGCGCAGCAAGTCATAGCCGATGCGACGGTCCCGGGCATTGCCGCACTCACGGCACATCAATTGGCCCAGCCGGCTTTGCGCCGCGACTATGCCTTCACGAGCCGGCTGCTTGAGCAAATGCCCGGCGAAATGTTTGACGCTGGGGTTATCACCCAGTCGCGGGCTATCGAGCAACCACAAAGCCACTTTCAGGGAAAAACGCTTGGGGACGGTAACAACCTGGGGGCTGTCGGTAACAGATGGTGATACTGAGCGAAACTTCATAAAGCACTGTGGGACAGAACGAAAGGCGCGCAACTCTACTCCTTTTTTCGTACAGGTAAAGCTGAAAAAAGCCTGCACGCCCGTCCTAGAGCAAGCGCTTGGGACAATCCACAGAAGCTGTGGATAACTCAGTGGACAACCGTTCTTTAACTCGCGCAAAGCCCCATGGAACGGGGCCCGCAGTCAAACTGACGATTTTTTCACCAATAAAAAAAAGCCAGATTTTTCATTGACTTAAATTTTCATTGCAGGCAACCGAGGGCATCGAAGGCGAGGTGACAGTGCGGTGACACACTGCGCAACCAATGTGCACAACTACCCACCGGATGGTTATACCGTGGCTCCGTTTTGGCCCCTGGGTTACCCCGTAACGTTACCGCCCCCAAAACGTGCGCAGTTGCCAATACCCTCCCCACCTCACCTGCCTGGTCCTACACAGCGGTCTACCCGTGCTTCCGGGGCTACCCAAAGTATTTTATCTAGCACACTTCCTTTCTCTGTTTCAATCCGTTACTATCCGCGGCGTTAGTACCAAGCTGAAAGTCAATTCTGGTCGAACAAATCCCCACGGCACCCCTCCTTAAAGAGAGACACCTGCCGACAACACGGGATCGACCACCTCGATGGTTTCCAGGTATCACTTGCGACGACACAGCCTTTGAAATAATGCAAAGGGTGTCGCGAAGTCTCAATACTCTGACCGAACCAACCTGCAAATTGATCAGGATCTTCACCCCGGGCCCAGAACCTTTGCCCCTGTTGTGTTGCCTGCCCTCCTAAGTACCTACCTGCCAGCCCAAGCGCGCCAAACTATTCAGCGCTTCAAACTGGCTGCTTTGTTCCAGTCGGGTTCTTCGCTTGATCAATGGTGATCAGCGTCACTGGAACGTTTTAACGTTGCACGGTTCTTATCCGTGTCATTTGTAGGAACACCCATAATATGTCTAATCAAATCCACACTCAGGATGCCATTCGCACCCTCACTAATGCTTTTGCTCCAATGAACTGCCTGATCATGGCCGCTCGCAAAGGCTGCTTCAGCTTCACCCTGGTCAACGAACACGGCATCGCTCGTCACAGCGAACGCCTGTACCCCGATCAATACTCCAGCGCAGAGCCGCTGCAGGCCGTGATCGAGCGTACCCGTCAGGCATTGATTGCCTGATCGACCCGGATCGCTGAAACACAAAACCCCGTCTAAATGGCGGGGTTTTTTATTGCCTGAAATTCAAGTACTCGCGGTTTTGCCTAAGAGCAAATAGATATAAACATTATAACTAAATGAAGAAAATATTTTAAAAACAGTCCTTTACATCGTGAATATGACACTACACTTCAACTCAAGCGGCATGATCCGCTTCCGGTGAGCCTGAGATCCGATCCACCGCTGCCAAGCCCTATCCTCTCAGGACTCGCCGACTACTTTCATGGATCGAGGCAATTATGGGTATCGCTGCCAGCGAATTGTGTCGTTATGTGATCCGGCCCACCTTGATCTACCTGGGCCGTCATAGCCCCACCGCAGAATCCCTGCTGCTGGGCATCGCTGCCAGCCAGTCGGCCCTCGGTTCAGCCCTGCATGATCGCCGCGGCCATGGCCTCTATAGCATCACCGAACCGCGCCACCGTGCCCTGTGGGACGACTACCTGGCCCTGGATCCGGAACGCGCCAGCCTGGTACGTGGCCTGGCCAGCCAGCATGCTTTCTTCAGCGGCCCGCAACTGGAGTTGACGGTCAACCTGCGTTACGCCACAGCCATTGCCTGGCTGCTGGTAGAACAACACCGCCCTGCACTGCCCCCACCAGACGATGTGCTGGCGATGGCGCGTATCTGGCGAGAAATATTTCACCCTCAGGGCCGGCTGCGGGACTACACCCGCGCCTGGCAAACCTGTATTTCCCCCTTGAATCAGGTGGCCTGTTGACCGGGCAATTTGCAAGATTCGGCAAAAATCAGGGATTTTGGTCGGATTGTCCTACAAAACCGCTCTATCTCCTGCGTTACAGCCTATAGCGCTAACGTAAATTTATTGATACTTTCCGCAGCGGTGATCACCACGGAGTTCTAATAATGAAAAAAGTAATGCTCAAGACGACACTTAGCCTCGCCGTTGCAATGGCTTCCTCCCAACTGTTCGCGAGCGGCTTCGCCCTCAACGAACAGGACGTTGCCGGGATGGGTACTGGTTTTGCCGGGCGCTCCTCTTCTGCCGAAAACGCTAGCACTGTTTATGGTAACCCTGCCGGTATGGCTCGCCTGGAAGGCCAGCAAATCACGGGCGGTGTTGCAGCGATTGATGCCTCGACCAACATCAAAGACACCAGTGGCCGCTCCCGTGGCTCCAACAAAGGCGACATGGTGCCTTTCACTGCTGTGCCTTTCGGTTTCTACACCAACAAACTCAACGATCAATGGGCTGTAGGCTTCGGTGTCTACGCACCGTTCGGCTTGGTAACTGACTACGAAAGTGGCTTCCAGGGCCGTGCCTTCGGCAGCAAGAGTGAAGTTCAAGTCATCACGTTCCAACCCACCGTCAGCTACGCCTTCAACGATCGCGTTTCCATCGGCTTTGGCCCGACGATCAACCGCATTTCCGGTACTTTGGAATCCGAACCAAGTCTTCAGGCACTGGTTCCAGGCAGTGGTGACAACCGAATCAAGGTCAAGGGTGATGATACTGCCCTCGGTTTCAACGCCGGTATCCTGGTGCAAGCCACCGACACCACCCGCGTGGGCCTGACTTACCACTCGAAAGTGAAGTACAAGCTGGAAGGCCACACCGAGGTGTCCCCAGGTGCCGGCGTACCCGCCACGGTACTTGCCAACCGCCGCTATGACGCATCACTGAAAGTCGACACCCCCGAGTCGTGGGACCTGTCGGTCACCCAAGACCTCAGTGACGTCTGGAAACTCTATGCCGGTGCTTCCTGGACCCGTTGGAGCCGCCTCAAGGACATCACCGTCGAAAACGAAGGCGTCACCCGCGCTGGCGGCATCGCTGCTCCTGGCATGGTTGGCACCATCAAGGAAGAGCAGAACTGGCACGACACCTGGGCCTATGCCGTGGGTACTTCGTACCGCGTCACCAAGCAGGTTGTGCTGCGTACCGGCCTGACCTTCGACCAGTCGCCAACCAACAACACTGATCGCTCTCCTCGAATCCCTACCGGTGACCGGACTATCTTCAGTCTGGGCCTGGGTTACGACGTGATGCCAAACATGACCGTTGACCTGGCTTACTCCTACCTCAAGGAAGAACCGATCAAGGTTGCGCGCAGCAACGCACTGGGCCAGTCCTACAACGCCAAGTATGAAAACAGCGCCAACGGTTTCGGCTTGGGTGTGACGTACAAGTTCTGATCCGCTGATGCATGAAAAAGCCCCGCTCTCTTGCAAAAGAGGCGGGGCTTTTTAGTGGCTGACAATCAGGGTTTAGAGGCCAACGCCTGCTCGACCGCCTTGATCAGGTCAGGGCTGTCCGGCTTGGTCAAACTGGAAAAGCTGGCAATCACCTTGCCCTGGCGATCCACCACATACTTGTAGAAATTCCACTTCGGCGCACTGCTTTGCTGCGCCAGAACCTTGAACAGATGCACGGCGTCCGGCCCCTTGACCTGTTGCGGCTCGGTCATGGTAAAGGTCACACCGTAATTGACGTAGCAAACCTTGGCCGTCTCTTCACCGGTCTTGGCTTCCTGCTTGAAGTCATCGGACGGCACGCCAATCACCTCCAGGCCATCGCTCTTGTAGCGCTGGTACAACGCTTCAAGGCCCTTGAACTGGGGCGCGAAGCCACAGAAGCTCGCGGTGTTGACGATCACCAGCGGCTTGCCGGCGAAGCGCTGGCACAAGTCGATGGACTCCTTGGCGCGCAACTTGGGCAATTGGCCTTCGAGCAACGGTGGGCAATCGGCGGCCATGGCGACGCCGCCAAAAGCCACCAGCAGGGCTGGAACTGCAAGCCAGCGCATCAGCATGTCGAGTGTCCTTGAATAGGGTCAGACACCGAACTTAACAGATCGCCATGCCCAACTGCATCAACGCCAGACCGCCTCGCTGCCAGCCCCACCATGCCAGGAGCAGCAGAAGCATCAACGTCCCCGCTGCACCGAGCCAATACCAGGTCGTACTCATGCGGCCTCCATCTGTGCCTGCAATCGCGCCACCGGGCGCTCGCGCACCGGCCAGTTCAAGGCAGCGGCGAGCAGACTCAGGAGAATCGCCACCTGCCAGATCAAATCGTAGCTGCCGGTTCGATCATAGACCACACCACCCAACCAGCCGCCGAGGAACGACCCCAACTGATGGAACAGGAACACGATCCCACCCAACATGGAAAGGTTTCTGACGCCGAACAAGGTAGCCACAGTGCCATTGGTCAGTGGCACCGTCGACAACCACAGGAAGCCCATGGCCATGCCGAACAGATAAGCACTGGTTTGCGTCACCGGCGCCCACAGAAAGATCACAATCACCACCGCCCGTAACAAATACAACCCGGTCAGCAAGCGTGGCTTGGACATGCGCCCCCCTAGCCAGCCGGCGGTGTAAGTCCCGAAGATATTGAATAACCCGATCAGCGCCAGCACCGTGGTGCCCACTGAGGCTGGCAAATGCTGATCCACCAGATACGACGGCAGATGCACGCCGATAAAGACCACCTGGAACCCGCAAACAAAGAAGCCGAAAGACAGCAGCCAGAACCCGGAATGGGAACACGCTTCGCGAAGTGCCTCGGTCAAGGTCTGCTGACCCGCCATCGTCGGCAGCGGGCGATCCTTGAGCATGCTCACCAGCGGGACAATCAAGGCCACTAGCAGGCCCAGTGTCAGCAACGCTGCCGACCAGCCCAGCCAGCCGATCAAACCCAATGTGCCCGGCAGCATGGCGAACTGGCCAAAGGAACCTGCGGCACTGGCAATACCCATGGCCATGCTGCGTTTCTCCGCCGGCACAGCGCGCCCCACCACGCCAAGGATCACCGAAAACGAG
Source organism: Pseudomonas spelaei (assembly GCF_009724245.1). GTDB lineage: Bacteria > Pseudomonadota > Gammaproteobacteria > Pseudomonadales > Pseudomonadaceae > Aquipseudomonas > Aquipseudomonas spelaei. The sequence goes on from NZ_WNNK01000008.1 coordinate 153,832, forward strand.
GTGCCCGACAGGCCAATGCCGATCAACAACCCGGCACTCAGAGACAACGACCACGCCGAGTCGGACAAGCCCATGAACACCAGGCCCAAGGCATAAAGCACACCGCCGATCATCACCACCTTGGCCGCGCCGAAGCGATCGGCCAGGGCGCCGGTGAAAGGCTGCGCCAGGCCCCAGATCAGGTTTTGCAAGGCAATGGCAAAAGCAAAGGTCTCACGGCCCCAGCCGAATTCGGCACTCATGGGCGCCAGGAACAGGCCGAAGCCATGTCGCACGCCAAGGGACAACGCCAGGATCAGCGCGCTCCCGACAAGAATCCAGCCACTGGTCCGCCACATCGAGGTCATTTCTTGTTCTCCGCTTGCGGGTATATACCCGCTTGTATTCGAACAAACCCGCGCTTAGGCGAGTTCGTCCAGCAAGGCCAACAGGGTTTCGCGCTTTTCGGCTCCCAACTTGTCGATCAACTTCTGCTGTGCCGCTTCCCAGGCCGGCAAGGCCGCAGCAAGCCGCTCATGGCCCCCCTCGGTGAGCAACACCAGGCGATTGCGCAGATCATCGCCCTCGACCAATTGCACCAGGCCTTCGCCTTCCAGCACCCGGAGATTACGCCCCAACGTGCTGCGGTCCAGGCCCATGGCCTCGGCCAGGCTGGAAATGCTCGGTTGATCGAGACGCTGCAAGTTGCACAGCAAAGAATACTGGGCAACGTTGATCCCGAAGCCGTCGAGAGCGCCGTCGTAATGCCTGCTGACGCCACGAGCGGCACGACGCAGGTTGGTACATAAACATTGAGAGGCAAGCATGGAGCGTGTATATACCCGCGATTAAGGAAATGCAAGAAACGGTTACAACACCAGGCCGACCAACACCGCGACTTCCAGCAGTTCCAACAAGGCTCCTGCCGTATCGCCAGTAGTGCCGCCGAGTCGATTGACCATCAGCTGCCGCAGCCCGATAAAACACAGAGACGCCAGCAATACGGCAAGCCCGCCGCTGAAACCACCGATCAACACACAGGCCAGCCCACTGAGGATCAGTACCTGTTGGCCGACGATTCTCGGTAAATGATCCGACAACGCCTGGCCCAAACCACCCGCCCGCACGTAGCGCGTGGTCAGAAATAACGCCAGCATCGAGCTGCGACCGATCAGCGGTGCCAGGATCAACGCGGCGCCATTGTGCTGTTCAATCAGCGCCACCAACGCGGTGAACTTGAGCAGCAACACCAGCCCAAGGGTGACCACGGCAATTGGCCCGCTGCGCGGATCCTTCATGATCGTCAGGGTCCGTTCACGGTCGCCAAAGCCGCCCAACCAGGCATCCGCGCTGTCTGCCAAACCGTCCAGGTGCAAACCACCGCTGAGCAACACCCACGCGGTCAGCAGCAACGCGGCGTGCAACAGCACAGGCGCGCCCATCAACACAGAGTTCAAGCCCCACAACAGCAGCCCGAACAGCAATCCCACCAACGGATAAAACAGCAACGAGCGACCCAGTTCCTGAGGCTGCGGCATGCCCGGCAGGCGAATCGGCAAGCTGCTGAGAAACTGCAGGGCAATCCAGAACGGCAGCATGATCAGAATCCTTCCTTCAAGACGCCATCGGCTTCGACCTTCAGGCTGAACAACCCGCCGTGGCCGACTTCAACATTCAACAATTGCTCTCGGGGCAAGCCGCGAGCCTGAGCCAATAGCAAGCGCATGACACCACCATGGCTGATCAACAGTACTCGCCGGCCAGCATAGGCTTGATGCAAGCGAGCGACAGCCCCCAAGACACGTGCAGAAAACTGCAAAACCGGCTCACCCTGTGGCGGCGTGAAGCCGTAGGGATCGGCCCAGAACAGGCCCAGCGCCTCGGCATCGGTTTCCATCAACTTCGCCGCGCTCTGGCCTTCCCAGGCACCGAAGTGCAACTCTTGCAGGTCCTTTTCCAAGGTGACCGGTACCCCCAAACGTGCGCCCAACTCATCGGCAAACTGCGCACAGCGTTGCAGCGGCGAGCTGACCAATCGGTCCCAGGGCCCCTGCTCCATCACGGCGGTGCGCATCTGTTCCCAGCCCTTGGCGGTCAGCGCATCGTCCAGGCTGCCCCGCAGGCCACCGCCCAGCTCGGTTTCGCCATGGCGGAGCAAGTCCAGGTGCAAAGTCATGCCGGACGATCCGCCACGGCTGCTTCAGCGAAGGTCGCCATCTGCCCGTGCAACGCGCAAGCCAGTTGCAACAACGGCACCGCCAGCGCGGCGCCACTGCCCTCGCCCAGGCGCAGACCCAACTCCAGCAAGGGTTCGGCCTCGAGGCTTTGCAGCACATGACGATGACCCGGCTCAGCGCCCCGATGGCCGAACAACAGCCATGCACGGCACGCCGGATTCAACCGTGTGGCCACCAACGCTGCGACGCTGCAGATAAAGCCGTCCACCAACACCACCACACCCTCTTGGGCACAGGCCAGATAAGCGCCCACCAGCGCCGCAATCTCAAAACCGCCAAGGTTGAACAAGGTTTGCAGGGCATCACCACGCTGCGCCGCGTGGAATGCCAGCGCCCGCTCGATAACGGCCACTTTGTGACTGACACCCTGGGCATTCAGGCCAGTGCCGGGACCGGTCAAATCACTCACCCGGCAGTCCAGCAACGCACACGCCAGCGCACTGGCCGCAGTGGTGTTGCCGATGCCCATCTCGCCGCCGATAAACAACTGGGCACCCACCGCAATGGCGCGGCGCACACTGTCGCGGCCGGCTTCCAGAGCCAGTCGCCCCTGAGCCTCGGTCATCGCCGCAGCGTTGACGAAGTTGGCGGTGCCCGCAGCGATATTCAGGTGACGCACCCCCGGCAGGTTCAGCGACGGCGTGACGGTACCGAGGTCGACCACTTCCAGTTGCGCATCCAACTGACGCGCCAGGACGCTGATAGCCGCGCCACCGGTGACGAAGTTGTGCAGCATCTGCCCGGTGACTTCCTGGGGAAATGCCGAAACGCCTTCAGCCACAACGCCGTGATCACCGGCAAAGATCGCGATCCATACCTGATCAACATTGGGTTTGACTTGCCCTTGCAAGCCGGCCAGTTGCACGGCCACGGCCTCCAGCTGGCCGAGGGAGCCGGCGGGTTTGGTCAGTTGTTGCTGACGGGCCAGGGCTTGTTCGTGCGCCTGGGCGTCGATCGCTTTGCAGGGGTTGAGCCACCAGGTGTCGGTCATAACGCAGTACCTTTCAAAGTCAGGGGCAGGCCGGCAACGGTCAGGACAACACGCTGACAACGTTCGGCCAGGGCTTGATGCAGCCAACCGGCTTCATCGACATAGCGGCGAGTCAATTCGCCCAGCGGCACGACACCCAGACCGGTCTCGTTGCTGACAAAAACAATTTCACCTGGCAGGGATGCCAGGGTTTGTAACAGGGCTTCGCGTTCTTCGGTGAGGCGCTTGGGGTTTTCGAGCATCAGCAGGTTGGTTAGCCACAGAGTCAGGCAGTCCACCAACAGGAAGCGGTCGGGGGCGGCGTTTTCGCGCAGGACGCGGGCGAGTTCGATGGGCTCTTCGATCAGGCCCCACTCGGCTGGGCGGCGTTGGCGGTGATGGGCCACGCGTTCGTTCATTTCGCCGTCCAGGGGTTGGCTGGTGGCTATGTAGGTCACCGGTAGTGCGCTGTTGATGGCGAGTGTTTCTGCCAGGCGGCTTTTGCCGGAGCGGGCGCCGCCCAGGATCAGTTGGAGCATTGGTTTTGGCCTCGTTTTGAGTGGGTGTATATCCGGATTTTTGGTAACGGCCACCTATGGTTCCGCTCTTACAGCGGGTCACTTTTGAAAAGAGCCCAAAAGTAACCAAAAGGCTCTTGCCCCACCACTCGGTGCCTCGCCTAGGCTCGGCATGCCCTCACTCCGGCATTGCTCCGTGGGCCGCCGCAATGGGCCATCCCTGGCCCAGTGCGGCTAAACCGGCGTCCTGCCGGTTTACCCACGGCCCAATGCCTGCGTTCGGCCAGCGTGGTTTAACGGGGCGCCTAAGATCAAAGTCAAAAGCAGATCAAGAACACAGCGGCCTACGGGCCGGCTTGAGTGGTGTGAAGCAAAGGCAAGATCAAAAGCAGGCGCGGTCTACTGTGGGAGTTGGCTTGCCTGCGATGGCCATGGGTATCTACACATCTTTTGAATCCTGCGAAAACCCTGTAGCCGCTGCCGAGGTACGAGGCTGCGATGGGCTGCGTAGCGGCCCCTAGGGCGCTCCTGCGGTCCGCATCGCAGCCTCGTGCCTCGGCAGCGGCTACAGAAACTGTGTAGATACCCATGCTGCGATGGCATCACCTCGGTGTTCCTGAAAGACCGAGTTGCCTGCATCGCAAGCAAGCCAGCTCCCACAGAAAAGCAGATCTGCTTTCGCTCTGGCCCTGGCCCTTGCCTTTGCTTCTACCACTCAGGTCGGCTTTCAGGCCGCCGTGCTGTTGATTTTGATCTTAGGCGCCCCGTTAAACCACGCTGGCCGAACGCAGGTATTACGCAGTGGGCATCCCGGCATGGATGCCGGGATAGCCGCGTTGGGCCATGGATGGCCCGTCGCGGCGGCCCACGGAGTAATGCCGGAGTGAGGGCATGCCGAGCCACAGCGAGGCACCGAGTGGTGGGGCAAGAGCCTTTTGGTTACTTTTGGGCTCTTTTCAAAAGTGACCCGCTGTAAGAGCGGAACCAATAGCAGCCGTAACCGCAGCAACGGATATGCCCCCAGTCCAACCTCAAACCCCACACAACCCAAGCAACAACCCCGTATCCAAATGCCGCTCCACCAAATCCGCCAACCGCTCAATATCCCGCTCACGCAACCCGTGATAATCCACCGTCTGCACATCCTCCAACCCCGCCCACCGCAACAACGCACCACACGCCGCCGGCGTCTCAAACACCCCATGCAAATAAGTGCCAAGAATCTGCCCATCATCACTCTGAGCACCATCAAAGCGCCCACCATCCAGCGCCACCAACGGCTGCTCCAGTGCCGGACCAGTGGTCACCCCCGCATGAATCTCATAACCACTGACCTCAGCATCCTCCAGCAACAACCGCCCACGCACATTACGCAGCTGCTTCTCTTCTTCCAACGTAGTGCTGAACGCAAACAACCCTAGACCATCGCTGGACCCCGAAGGCCCTTCAAGCCCCAACGGGTCATGCACCTGCTCACCCAGCATCTGCAACCCACCACAAATCCCCAACACCTTACCGCCATAGCGCAAGTGCCGGGCAATCGCCGTATCCCACCCATTGGCCCGCAAATACGCCAAATCACTGCGCACACTTTTCGAACCCGGCAAGATAATCAGGTCAGCCGCAGGAATCCCCTGCCCCGGCCCGACAAACTGCAAATCCACCTGCGGATGCAACCGCAGCGGATCAAAATCCGTGTGATTACTGATACGCGGCAACACCGGCACGACCACCTTGAGCACCTGCGCCGCCTTATCAATCTGGCGCTGGTCAATGCCGTCCTCGGCCTCCAGATGCAGGTCCATCACATAAGGCAAAACCCCCACCACCGGCTTGCCTGTGCGCGCCTCAAGCCAATCCAGGCCTGGTTGAAGCAAAGCAATATCACCCCGAAACCGATTAATGATGAAACCCTTGACCCGCGCCTGCTCAGTCGGCGACAGCAGTTCCAGCGTCCCCACCAGATGCGCGAAAACCCCGCCACGATTGATATCGGCAATCAGCAACACCGGACAATCCACCGCCTCGGCAAAGCCCATGTTGGCAATGTCATTGGCCCGCAGATTGATCTCCGCTGGCGAGCCCGCACCTTCGACCATGACCACCGAGTACGCCGCACTCAAGCGCTCATGGGAAGCCAGCACCGCCTGCATGGCGATAGCCTTGTAGTCGTGATAGGCCACCGCATTCATGCTGGTGACGGCGCGCCCATGGATGATCACCTGGGAGCCGGTGTCGCTGTTGGGCTTGAGCAGCACCGGGTTCATGTCGGTGTGCGGCGCCAGGTTTGCCGCTTGGGCCTGGACCGCCTGGGCCCGGCCGATTTCGCCGCCCTCGGCGGTAACCGCGCTGTTGAGCGCCATGTTCTGCGGTTTGAACGGCACCACCGCCACGCCCTGGCGCACCAGCCAACGGCACAGCGCGGTCACCAGGGTGCTTTTACCGGCATCGGACGTGGTGCCCTGCACCATCAAAGTACTCATGAGGCCTCCCTGTAGGCGACCAAGGCGTGTTCTAGTCGCAGCCAGTCGGCGTCGGTCCCCGGCAGGCCAAAACGCAGGCTGCTGTCGTGGACAAACAAGCGCAGCAGAATGCCGCGCTGGGCCATGAATTCGTGCAGGTGCTCGGCACGCTCGGTGATCAGCCACTGGAACAAGTCACAGCCGCCCTGGGGTTGCAGGTCGAAGCGCTGTAACAGCTCGAACAATCGCCGACTGGCCTCTTCACAGCGCAGTCGCTGCCGGACGTGACCGGCACTGTCTCTCAGGCACACCTGGCCCAGCACCCGCGTCGGCCCGCTGACCGCCCACGGCCCGACCTGTTCGGCCAGCAGCTTGAGCAATTTGCGTTCAGCCAGGACAAAGCCCAGCCGCACACCGGCCAGACCGAAAAACTTGCCGAACGAGCGCAGCACGATCAAGCCCACTTGATCAGCCTGGCTCGCCAGGCTCAGTTGCGGGGTGTTGTCCATAAAGGCTTCGTCTACCACCAGCCAGCCGCCGCGCTCGGCAAGTCGTGCGTGCCACTCCAGCAGGCGTGGCGGGGACAAACTCAGGCCAGTGGGGTTGTTGGGGTTGACCACCACCAGCACGTCGAGGCTGTCGAGGAAGAAGTCGACTTCCTGCTCCAGCACTTCACGCACGATATAGCCGGCGCGGCGCCAGGCTTCGGCGTGCTCGGCATAACACGGTGACAACACGCCAACCTTGCCCGCACGCCGCAAGCGCGGCAGCAGTTGGATCGCCGCCTGGGAACCGGGCACCGGCAACACCTGGGTGGCGCCGTAGTATTCGCAGGCCGCCTGTTCCAGGCCATCGTCGGTCTCCGGCAGGCGCGCCCAGGCCCGCAACGGGATCTCCGGGACCGGCCAGGGCCATGGCGCGAGGCCGCTGGACAGGTCCAGCCAATCAGCCTCGGGAACGCCATATTGCAGGGCTGCCTTGCGCAGCCGGCCGCCATGCTCAAGCATAAAACTCAGCCCCCACACACAGAATCAGCAACCACAGCCACACCCCGCGCTGCACCAGTTGCCAGCCACGGTCGATGGAATCGGCATCCGCAGGCGGACCTTCGCCCAGTGGTGGACGCTGATGCAGTTCACCGTGATAAATCGCCGCGCCGCCCAACTCGACACCGAGTGCACCGGCACCGGCCGCCATCACTGGGCCCGCATTGGGGCTGTCCCACGTCGAGCCCTGGGTGCGCCAGCATTTGAGGGCCAGCCGGGTCTTACCCAGCAACGCGTAGGTCAAGGCCACCAACCGCGCGGGAATATAGTTCAACACATCGTCGATCTTGGCCGCGGCCCAGCCGAAGCGTTCAAAACGTTCGTTGCGATAGCCCCACATGGCGTCGAGGGTATTGCTCAGGCGATAGAGCACCACACCAGGCACACCGGCGGCGACAAACCAGAACAGCGCGGCGAACACCGCATCGCTGCCGTTCTCCAGCACCGACTCGGTGGCCGCGCGGGCAACTTCGGTGCGGTCCAGTTCGCTGGTTTGGCGGCTGACCAGATAACTGACACATTTACGTGCCTCTTCAAGGTCGTCACCGCGCAGAGCCTGGGCAACAGGTGCCACGTGTTCACCAAGGCTGCGCATGCCAAGCGCGCAATACAGTGCGAGGATCTCAATCACCCAACCCACGTAGGGCGCCCACGACAGGGCCGTAGCCAGCAGGGTCAACGGTATGACCGCAATCACCCACGCGGTGACGCCATGACTGCGCCAGCCACGGCCGGCGGAGTTGAAACGTTGCTCGACACGCCCGGCGAAATTGCCGAACGCCACCAGCGGATGCCAGCGCCTGGGTTCGCCCAGCAGCGCATCTAGCGCCACGGCAGCGACACTCAGCAAGGCCACACTCATTGACTCACTCCCCAATAATTTTCATACAGCATGTCGCTCAATGGCCGCGGTTCGGTCCAGCCTTCGAGCTGCAACATCGGTGCTGGGTAAAACTCGGTGACCGGCCCGAGACACAACACCGCCAAAGGTTTTGCGCCGGGGGGCAAGCCCAGCAAATCGGCCAGGGCCTGGGGCTCGAATAAAGAAACCCAGCCCATACCCAACCCCTCGGCCCGCGACGCGAGCCACAGATTCTGGATCGCGCAGGACAACGACGCCATGTCCATTTCCGGCAGCGTACGGCGACCGAAGATATGCCGCTCGCGATCATCCATCAGTGCCGCTACCAGCACCTCGGCGCAATCGTTGATGCCTTCGACCTTGAGCTTCATGAACTGGTCGGAGCGCTCGCCCAGGGCAACCGCTGTACGCACCCGCTCTTCTTCCACCAACTGCTGGATCTGGCCGCGCAGGTTGCGGTCGCTGATACGGATAAAGCGCCAGGGCTGCATCAGGCCGACGCTGGGGGCCTGATGCGCGGCGTGCAGCAAGCGTTGCAACAGTTCCGGGGCGACAGTGCCGCCGCTGAAATGGCGCATATCGCGGCGCTCAGCGATGGCGCGGTAGACAGCGGCGCGCTCGGTTTCGGGGAAGGCGTTGTGGCTCATGGCCTCATCGCGGGCAAGCCCGCTCCCACATTGGACTGGATTGATCCATCAATTGGGGACTCACACAAACCAACTGTGGGAGCTGGCTTGCCTGCGATGGCGGCCTCACAGTCAGGCGCAAACAGTGCAGCCACCGCAGTCGGGTTGGATGGGAAATAAAAGTGCACATAAGAAGCCGTCATCCGCCCTTGCCGATAAACCGCCTCGGCGCCGCGTCCACCATTGGGGCTCAGGCCCCGGGCGATGGGCTGCCATTCGGTGCTGGTCAGGGAGTGATGATAGGTGTGGCCACGCAACAGGCCTTCCGGCAACTCGACACTCTGCAAGGCCAGGGCTGCCAGGCGCTTTTGCATCACGGCATCGCCCTGAAGCAGGCCGACCAGTTCTGCGCGGGTACCGTCCACATCGGTCAACGAGTCCAGCAGATAGAGCATGCCGCCGCATTCGGCCAGCAACGGTTTGCCAGCTGCGTGATGGGCACGGATCGCACTCAACATCGTGGTGTTTTCCGACAACGCCTGATGATGCAGTTCTGGGTAGCCGCCGGGCAGGTACAAACTGTCGGCCTCGGGCAGTTCACGATCATGGATTGGCGAGAAGAAGCGCAACTCGGCCCCCATCGCCCGCAACAGATCGAGACTGGCACCGTAGGTAAAGGCAAACGCTTCATCACGGGCCACGGCAATGCGCACACCGGCCAGCAACGGTTCGGCCTCGATTCGCTCGGGCGCGGCGAACTCCACCGGTGGTGGCAGCGCTACCTCGCAACTGCCACCCAACGCTTGGGCGGCAGCGTCGAGGCGCACGTCCAGGTCATTCAACTCGCTGGCTTGCACCAGGCCAAGGTGGCGGCTGGGCAATTCAATCCCCGTCTCACGGGACAACGCGCCATACCAGCGCAAGCCTTCGGTGAGGCTGCCCTCCAGCAACTGCGCATGGCGCAACGTACCGACGCGGTTGGCCAGTACACCGGCAAACGGCAAGTCCGGCTGGTAACGCGCCAGCCCCAGCGCCAGGGCACCAAAGGTCTGGGCCATGGCCGTGCCATCGATCACTGCCAGTACCGGCACACCAAAGTGCCGCGCCAGGTCGGCGCTGGAAGGCGTGCCGTCGAACAGGCCCATGACGCCTTCAATCAAAATCAGGTCGGCCTCCCCCGCCGCTTCCCACAGCAAACGGCGACTTTCCTGCTCACCGACCATCCACATGTCCAATTGATAGACCGGCGCACCACTGGCGCGCTCGTGGATCATCGGGTCGAGAAAGTCCGGGCCACATTTGAACACCCGTACCTTGCGCCCAAGGTTGCGGTGCAAGCGGGCCAATGCGGCGGTGACGGTGGTTTTGCCCTGGCCTGACGCTGGTGCGGCGATCAGGACAGCAGGGCAATGACGGGGCTGATTCAAAGTTCGATGCCTTTTTGTGCCTTGATCCCGGCCTGAAACGCGTGCTTGAGCATGCCCATTTCGGTGACGGTGTCGGCCATTTCGATCAGCTCAGGCTTGGCACCGCGGCCGGTGACCACTACATGCTGCATCGGCGGGCGGGCCTGCAAGTCGCCAAGAACCTGGTCCAGGTCGAGATAACCGTGCTTGAGGGCGATGTTCAACTCATCCAGCACCACCAGGCCAATGGATGGATCCTGGAGCATTGCCCGGGACACTGCCCAGGCGGCCTCGGCGGCGGCGATGTCGCGCTGGCGGTCCTGGGTTTCCCAGGTAAAGCCCTCGCCCATCACATGGAAACGCACTTGCTCGGGAAAGCGGCGAAAGAACAACTCTTCGCCCGTGCTGGTGCGGCCCTTGATGAACTGCACCACGCCGCACTGCATGCCGTGGCCCATGGCCCGGGAGAGCATGCCAAAGGCCGAGCTGCTCTTGCCTTTGCCGTTGCCGGTCAGCACCAGCAGCAATCCGCATTCGTTCGGTGAATTGGCAATACGTTCGTCGATCACCGCTTTTTTGCGCAGCATACGCGCCAGGTGGCGTTCGTCACGATCAGGGGAATCAGTCATGGCAGCTCTCCGTTGGGGCTGGACAAAAACGGCGGGCAGGAAAAGAAAAACAGACAGCCAAGCATCGCCCACCGTGATGCTGTTGGATGAATCAGGCCGGTCTCCGGGCTCATGAGCGACACTCTCTTCAAGCGCATGTCGGCGGTGCGCCTTCCCATATCGCGGAGCGATACAGTGGCTGAAAGCACCGTTTTGACTCATTTACCGTTGCGGGGGCAGCGCCGGGATCGCGGCCTCACTGTTGAAAAGTGCGCTCACTCACCGGCTTCCCTGTTTCACTCTGTCGACGCGTACGCCACAGAGCACCTGAAACAAGCCGCGAAGGTTAGTGGGTTGGGGGTGGAGCGTCAATTAAAGCCGCCGACAGGCTTGAACCATCGGCCCGCTAAACTCCTCTATCACTACAGGTATTAAGGAGAAAACCATGCACAAGACCCGACTCGCCTTACTCATCATGGTCGCAGGCAGCCTCGCCGCCTGTGGTGAAAGCTCTAGCCTGCAAGTCTCCGATGGCACCGGGCCCTCACCCAAACTGCCGGAACCCAACAAGACCCTGATTCCCACCGTGAACATCGCCCCGGCGATCGGCTGGCCTGAAGGCGTCAAGCCCACTGCGGCCGCCGGCACCCAGGTTGCAGCGTTTGCCGAAGGTCTGGATCACCCACGCTGGTTGTACGTACTGCCCAACGGAGACGTACTGGTCGCCGAAACCAACGCGCCACCCAAGCCGGATGACGCCAAGGGCATTCGTGGCTGGGTCATGGGGAAAGTCATGGGGCGCGCCGGTGCCGGGGTGCCCAGTCCGAACCGCATCACCCTGCTGCGGGACGCTGACCACGACGGTGTCGCCGAAACGCGCACGGTATTCCTGGAAAACCTCAACTCGCCGTTTGGCATGACACTGGTGGGCAACGACCTGTATGTCGCCGATTCAGATGCGTTGCTGCGTTTCCCCTATCAGCCAGGCGAGACAGTCATCAAGGAGGCAGGCACCAAAGTCGTCGATTTACCCGGCGGCCCGCTGAACCATCACTGGACCAAAAACGTGGTGGCCAGCAAGGACGGCAATAAGCTGTACGTCAGCGTCGGCTCCAACAGCAACGTTGCAGAGAACGGCCTGGAAGCGGAACAGGGCCGAGCCGCCATCTGGGAAGTGGACCGCGCCACCGGCCAGCACCGAATCTTTGCCTCAGGCCTGCGCAACCCCAACGGTATGGCGTGGGAACCCCAAAGCGGCAAGCTGTGGACGGCGGTCAACGAGCGCGATGAAATCGGCAGCGATCTTGTGCCGGACTACATCACCTCGGTCAAGGACGGCGCGTTCTACGGCTGGCCATTCAGCTACTACGGGCAGCACGTTGATGTGCGCGTAACGCCGCAGAATCCTGAACTGGTGGCCAAAGCCATCGCTCCGGACTATGCCGTCGGGCCGCACACGGCCTCACTGGGACTGACCTTCGCCGAAGGCAACACGCTGCCCGCGCAGTTCAGCAACGGCGCGTTTATCGGCCAGCACGGCTCGTGGAACCGCAAGCCCCACAGTGGTTACAAGGTGATCTTTGTGCCGTTTGAGGCTGGCCAGCCGAAAGGGATGCCGGTGGATGTGCTGACCAATTTCCTCAACAGCGACGAAAAAGCCATGGGCCGGCCGGTGGGCGTGGTGATCGATAAACAAGGGGATTTACTGGTGGCCGATGATGTAGGGAACAAGGTGTGGCGGGTATCGGCGGCTAAATAACCGAAGTCGAGAACACCCCATAACAACGGTGGCTTTGTGTGGGAGCTGGCTTGCCTGCGATGCAGGCGCCTCGATGTATCAGTTACACCGAGGTGATGCTTTCGCGAGCAAGCCCGCTCCCACACAAGCCCGCGTCCACATTTTGATTAGCGCAGTTCTAGGGATTGCGCGCCAGACGCTCAGGCTGCAATACGCGCTTGGCACTCAGGTAGGCGTTCTGCCAATAAGCCTTGGACAGCGTGTCCAGCTTCACCGTACCGCCGGTTTGCGGTGCATGCACAAAGCGCCCTTCGCCCACGTAGATCCCGGCGTGACTGACTCGCGAGCCACCACCGGTGGCGAAGAAGATCAAGTCGCCAGTCTGCAAGGCGTCTTCGCTCACATCCTGGGCGCGCATCACAATCAGCTCGCGCGTGGTACGCGGCAGCGAGATGCCAGCGGCGTCACGGTAGACAAAGCCAATCAAGCCACTGCAATCAAAGCCCGAATCCGGCGTATTGCCGCCCCAGCGATAAGGCGTACCAACCAGGCCCAGCGCACGAAAAAGCACGTCTTCAGCAGCAGGCGAAAAGGTTTGGCTGGAATAGTTGAACACCGGCTTGGGCTTGACGGCCACAGGCGCAGGTGGAGGGCGACTTGCGCAGGCGCTGAGCAGCGCGGCGCAAACGAGAAGAATTAGGCGGGCCGAGGTCGACATGGGCAGAACAATCCTGATCTGGATGCGGCTTTCGCTGCCGAACGCTGGAAACCAGATCGCGCAAGCAGAGCTCGCGCGATCAGTTCACAACAATGTCCAGAGATTCTAGCTCTTACACGTCAAACTTCAAGTATCACTTTAACTTTACTTGCGAGCGGTAACGCTAGTAGGGGCCATGGCCAAGGCGCGCTTGGCTTCAATGAAGGTCTTGCTCCAGTAGCTGTCGCCCAGCTTGTCGACCCGCACACCACCGCTGCGGCGGCTGCTGGAGTGGATAAACTGGTCATCACCGAGGTAGATACCGGCGTGGCTGACACGGCCACGGCCATTGGTACTAAAGAAAAGCAGATCACCGGGCTTGAGGTTGTTTCGTGCGACCAACGGTGCATCCACGTTGATCATTTCGCGCGTGGAACGCGGCAAATTCATGCCAGCTTCTTCACGAAACAGGTAACCGATGAAGCCGCTGCAGTCGAAACCGGCTTCAGAGGTACCGCCAAAACGGTAACGGGTACCGATCAGGGACATGCCGCGTTCGAGGATGCTGTCGGCCAGAACTGGAAGCTGGTAAGGCTTGCTGCCGGCGAAGTCGGCCAGTTCTTTTTCAGTTGCGACTTCTTCTGAATAAACAGCTTCCTGGTAAACAGTGGAAGACTGCGCAGCGACGAATCTCTGTTGATTCTGTTGTTGAGTTTTTTGCTGCTCAGCCACTTGTTGAGGGTGGGTGGCGCAACCAAACAACAGGGTAACGAGTGCGAGAGGCACGAGGGGTGCGAAGCGATTTAGCATGGGCACGACCGTGGCTGAATGTGTAAAGAAGCCGAGACTATGCCTTCTATCACATCGATTTGCAAATTCAATCGTGACCTATGTGACTTCTTGTTTGGGCCATGACATCTAAGCCCTTAAACCCCATTTAGACCCTTTTGCGTGGCCAAACCGGCCAAAACGCAGGTTTTCTGGCGCCTGAAATTTGCCGAACCCCACGATTTTAAAGGCCTGGCTACCAGCCGAGGGTTTCCTTGAGGAAGGGAATGGTCAGCTTGCGCTGAGCCTGCAAGGAGGCCTGATCGAGCCGTTCGAGCAATTCGAACAACGCGCTCATGCTGCGTGTGCCACGGGTGAGGATAAAGTGCCCGACTTCGTCGGTCAGGTGCAGGCCGCGACGCGAGGCACGCAGTTGCAAGGCACGCAGCTTGTCTTCGTCCGAGAGTGGGCGCATCTGGAAAATCAGCGCCAGGGTCAAGCGGGATTTGAGGTCCGCCAGTTTCACCGGCAGTTCCCTGGGTGACGTGGACGCGGCAATCAGCAAACGCCGGCCGCTGTCACGCAATCGGTTGAACAGATGGAACAGCGCCTCTTCCCAATCCGCCCGCCCTGCTACCGCCTGCAAATCATCCAGACACACCAGTTCGTATTGCTCAAGGTTATCGAGGATCCCGATACCACGGTCCAGCAGCTCGGCCAACGGCAGATAAACCGCCGGCTCACCCAACTGCTCGAAACGCAGGCAAGCGGCCTGCAGCAAATGGGTACGCCCCACGCCGTCCTTGCCCCATAGATAGATCAGACTTTCGGTCCACCCGGCGTCGGCTTCGCATAGCCGCTCGACATAGCCGAGTGCAGCGGCATTGGCGCCTGGGTAGTAATTGATAAAGGTAGCGTCGTCACGCAGACGCACACCTAGGGGCAGCTGAATCGGTTTCATGCTGACTGAACAGTTCCCATCGAACCGTTAGGGGCCTCTGTGTAAAGTTTGCAAAGTTTATACCCGTGACGCCGGGCGCACAATGCAGCAGACCACAAGCAAAATCAAAGGTTTGCGTTAACTCGTTGGATTTCGTGGAGATTGTTTGACGCAATGGCCAAATGCCCAGGGTCCATCAACAACAAACCCGGCGCCAGGCCGGGTTTGAAAGTGGGAAGCAAGCCCTGGATTTATAAGTCAGGCTCGTCGACACCGGCGTAGATATCCGAGTCTTTATATAAATCATGCACATGGCGCACCAGCACCATGATCACCGCCGCCACCGGCAGCGCCAGCAAGATGCCGGTGAAGCCGAACAGCTCGCCGCCCGCCAGGATTGCAAAGATCACCGCCACCGGGTGCAAGCCGATCCGGTCCCCCACCAACAACGGCGTCAGCACCATGCCCTCCAGGGCCTGGCCGACCATGAATACCGCGACAATCCCCAGCATCGGATACAAGTCACCGCCGAACTGGAACAACCCGGCCACCAGCGCCGCGCCAATACCGATGACAAAGCCCATGTACGGCACAATTGCTGCCAGGCCGGCAATCAGACCAATCAACAACCCAAGCTCCAGACCGATAGCCATCAATCCAGCGGCATAGATGATCCCCAGGGCCAGCATCACCAACAACTGACCACGGACGAAAGCGCCGAGCACTTCGTGACACTCCTCGGCCAGGGACACGATGCGCTCTTCGCGGTCACGGGGCAGCAGGCTGCGGATCTTCGCCATCATGATGTCCCAGTCCCGCAGCAGGTAGAACGCCACCACCGGAATCAGCACCAGGTTGGTCAACCAGCCAATCAACGCCAGGCTGGACGCCGTGGCCTGGCTGAGCACCACGCTGACGATGTCGGTAGTCTGGCCCATGTGCTCACTGATGGCAGCCTTGACCTTGTCGAACTTCCAGAAGCCATCGGCCAGGCCCAGCTTGGTCTGAGCCCACGGCATGGCGGTGTGTTGCAACCAGTCGAGCATTTGCGGCGCGAGTTCATAGAGGCGAAACAGCTGCTTGGCCAGCATCGGCACCAACACCAGCAGCAGCGCCATGATGACCAGGATAAACAGCGCAAACACCGTCACCACGCCCCAGGTTCGCGACAGCCCCGCCTTCTCCAGGCGATCCACCACCGGATCGAACAGATAGGCCAACAGCAACGCGACCAGGAACGGCGTCAGGATCGAATGCAGCAAGAACACAAACACGCACAGCAGGACGACCCCGCCAAGCCACACCCAACGACGCGTATCCGTCATAACCCACTCCATTTTTCAGTTGCTGCTATATAAGGAAGAACATTTACCAGCGAAAACGTAACTGCGCCTGCGGCTCAGTCGGCGTTGGCTGCACGCCCGCTACGGCAGGTTGCTGCGCAGGTACCGAGGCTTCGCCCGCCGGGACCTCCTGCAGCTTGGCCAGACTCAATTGAGTACGCAGTTGGTCGGCACTGCCATTGACCCGGTAGACGATACGACTGCCATCCACCCGCAATGGTTGCCCGCCAAAAGGCTCGAGCAAACGGCCCAAAGCGGCGTAGCGCTCCAGATTCATACCCTGCACTTCCAGCAACTGTTCGCTGCTTACCCCAGGCTTGACCGCGAAACGCGGTGCCAAGCGCTCGCTGACTGCCAGCAATACCGCATCGGCGAGGGCTGCTGTATCAGCGGCCTGCACAGTGCCCTGCTCACTTTTGTCGCCCAGCCACAGTCGCCATTTGGCCTGCCACTGACCGCCGTCTTCACGGGCGTGCACCGCCAGCAGCGCGTCAGCACCATAACGCTCGGATGCCGCTCGTAATGGCGTCGCATCCGGGCTTTCAAGATTGGGGGCGGTGGCAACGATCTGCTCATCCAGGTCACCCAGGGGCAAGCGCAGCGGCAAACCACGATGCTGAGCTGCCCGCCGCAACGGTTGGGCGATGGCCTGGCCATCCCCCACCAGGCTGCTGCCTTCAGTGGAATCGTTCAGCCACCAACCGAGGATCGACGGCCGATTACTGCCCCACAACGCCAGTCCCGCCCCGCGCAGGGCACGATCAGTACTGACCGGGTCGAAATCCACCTGCAGGCTTTCAGGCGGTCCGGCGTCATAACCGTACCGGCTGATAATCTGTTGCGGGTCTTTGCGGATCTCCGCCAGGCCCGGGCCTTGAGCGGCCTTGGCGTCACCGGTCAAGCGGATGACCAGGGTCTCCAGGGCGCGCTGTGTCGCCTGGGCGCGCTCATCCGGAGACTGACTGCTGACCGGTTCCAACACTTGATAAAGGCCATGGAGGGTTTCGGCATGACTCGCCAGGCTGACCAATGACAAACAGCCCACAAAGAAGAATTTACACAGACGCATGGAAGATTCCCGACACAAAAAACGGCTGGAACAGACCGAATGAAGACCGCTTGGCAAGGCTGTGACCACAGCAAGCAGCAAAACATTCACAGGGCCTTGGTAAGTTTTCGTACTGTCATAACGATAGCCGGTTAAAGGCTATACCTTAATACGGCCTCGAAGCGCGTCGATTAGCGTTTTTTTTAACACCATATGCCCCTGCCCGTCGGCCCGAGGATGGCCGCTGCCCCTCAAGCCTGATAAAATCGCGCGCCTTCGCAGACCGGCAACGTCTGGGCATTTCCCCAAGTGCCCCGCGCCATTCGGTCGTTACCCCTGAATCCCCCCTAAAGGCCTGGATCATGAGCAAGCAACCCTCCCTGAGCTACAAGGACGCCGGTGTAGACATCGACGCCGGTGAAGCATTGGTCGAACGCATCAAGAGCGTCGCCAAGCGCACTGCGCGCCCCGAAGTCATGGGCGGCCTGGGCGGTTTTGGCGCCCTCTGCGAAATCCCGGCCGGTTACAAGCAGCCTGTCCTGGTGTCCGGCACCGACGGCGTGGGCACCAAGCTGCGCCTGGCACTGAACCTGAACAAGCACGACAGCATCGGCATCGACCTGGTCGCCATGTGCGTCAACGACCTGGTGGTCTGCGGTGCCGAGCCATTGTTCTTCCTTGACTACTACGCCACCGGCAAGCTCAACGTCGAGACCGCCACCCAGGTGGTGACTGGCATCGGCGCAGGCTGCGAGCTGTCCGGTTGCTCCCTGGTCGGCGGCGAAACCGCTGAAATGCCAGGCATGTACGAAGGCGAAGACTACGACCTGGCCGGCTTCTGCGTCGGCGTCGTGGAAAAATCCGAAATCATCGACGGCTCCAAAGTCGCTGCCGGTGACGCCCTGCTGGCCCTGCCATCGTCCGGCCCGCACTCCAACGGCTACTCGCTGATCCGCAAGATCATCGAAGTGTCCGGCGCCGACATCGAAAACATCCAGCTCGATGGCAAGCCACTGACCGACCTGCTGATGGCCCCGACCCGCATCTACGTCAAGCCGTTGCTCAAGCTGATCAAGGACACCGGCGCCGTCAAGGCCATGGCCCACATCACCGGTGGTGGCCTGCTGGACAACATCCCGCGCGTACTGCCTAAAGGCGCCCAGGCGATTGTCGACGTGGCCAGCTGGCAGCGTCCGGCGGTATTCGACTGGCTGCAAGAGAAAGGCAACGTCAATGAAACCGAAATGCACCGCGTGCTGAACTGCGGTGTAGGCATGGTGATCTGCGTGGCCCAAGAGCACGTTGAAACCGCGTTGAACGTGCTGCGTGAAGCCGGCGAGCAGCCATGGGTCATCGGCCAGATCGCTACCGCCGCGGAAGGCGCAGCGCAGGTTGAACTGAAGAACCTCAAGGCTCATTGATGTCTCAGACCTGTGATGTCGTGGTGCTGCTTTCCGGCACAGGCAGTAACTTGCAGGCCTTGATCGACAGCACGCGCACGGGCGATAGCCCGGCGCGCATCGCGGCGGTGATTTCCAACCGCAGCGACGCCTACGGCCTGCAACGCGCCAGGGACGCGGGTATCGATACCCGCTCCCTGGATCACAAGGCTTTCGAAGGCCGCGAGGCCTTCGATGCAGCCTTGATCGAACTGATCGACGCCTTTAACCCCAAGCTCGTGGTCCTGGCCGGTTTCATGCGCATTCTCAGCGCTGGCTTCGTACGGCATTACCAAGGCCGCCTGCTGAATATCCACCCTTCCCTGCTGCCCAAATACAAAGGGTTACATACGCACCAACGCGCCCTCGAGGCCGGCGACACGGAGCACGGCTGCAGCGTGCACTTCGTCACCGAGGAACTCGATGGCGGGCCTCTGGTCGTACAGGCAGTAGTTCCGGTAGAGTCTGCGGACTCAGCGCAGACACTTGCGCAACGGGTTCATACCCAGGAACACAGGATTTATCCGTTGGCTGTTCGCTGGTTCGCCGAGGAGCGGTTGATTCTCGGTGAACAGGGTGCATTATTGGACGGCCAGTTACTCGCGGCCAGCGGCCACTTGATTCGAACCTAGGAGATTTTATGCGTCGCGCCCTGCTCTTCGCTTTTGCGCTGTTTGCCTTGCCTGCCGTGCAAGCGGCAGACCTTCAACCGTTCTCCGCCAGCTACACCGCCGACTGGAAACAGTTGCCCATGAGTGGTTCGGCCGAACGCAGCCTGACCAAAAATGACAACGGCACCTGGACCTTGAATTTCAAGGCTTCCATGATGATCGCCAGCCTGACCGAGACCAGCATCATCCGTCTCGACAAAAATGCCCTGCAACCACAGAGCTACACCTTCGAACGAGGTGGTCTGGGCAAGACGAAGAAGATCAACCTGGATTTCGACTGGACCGCCAACAAGGTCACCGGTTTTGAAAACAAGGACGCGGTCAACCTCCCACTGGAAAGCGGGATGCTGGACAAGTCCACCTACCAGTTGGCTTTGCAGCGTGATGTCGCCGCTGGCAAGAAAAGCATGAGCTATCGGGTTGCCGAAGGCACCGACACCGACACCTATGATTTCCGCGTGATCGGCCCGGAAAAAGTCCAGACCAAAGCCGGCTCCATTGACGCCATCAAGGTTGAGCGTGTGCGTGACCCGACACAAACCAAACGCATTACCCAGATGTGGTTTGCCAAGGACTGGGGCGGCATCCTGGTTGCCCTGCGTCAGGTAGAAACCGACGGCAAGGAATACAACATCATGCTGCAAGACGGTACTGTGGACGGCAAGGCTGTCAAAGGCAGCTGATCCACCGCTATCGAATAGAGAGCCTCGCTGAATGCGGGGCTTTTTTTCGCCTGAAGTTTTCGGCGCCCCTCCCCCTCAAATGACGCAAACATGAAACTTTTGTCATAAAACTCAACCTCCTGCGACGCAATGTCGCGGTTTTCGGGGGCTGGAGGATTGTTCCAATTCCGGTAAAGGTATGTTGCATTTTTTGCTTATTTACTTAGCAAGCTAACAAACCATATAACAAAGGCCTGCGACGCCTTGCCGCAGATCAACCAGAGATTGGAGCAAGCAGATGACTGTAAAAGTAACTGAACGCGACGATGCACATATGTCCCATGAAGGCGTAGCCAACGGCATCCGTATCTGGGATGTACATCAACAAGACCTGCTGGTAGGTATGTTTCACTCCGAAATCGATGCCCACAATTATAAAAACGAGCTCGAAACCCTAGAGATGAAACGCCAGGCGCAAAGCTCCTGAAGCATTGAAATCCTGCTGGTACCCGGCCCACGCAGCCGCGGTACCGGCAAACAAAAACCCCGCCGTTGAGCGGGGTTTGTTGTTTTAAAGCCTTACCACATCAGATCATCAGGAATCTGGTAGGCCGCATACGGATCATCCTCATCCGGCACCTGGCTCTCGGTCAGGATGTTGAGTTGGACAATTCGCTCTGGTGCCCGCTCCTGAATCTTCAGCGCCGCCTCACGCGGAATCACTTCGTAACCGCCGCCGTGATGGACAATCGCCAGGGAGCCGTTGCTCAGTTTATTACGCATCAACGTGTTGACCGACAGGCGCTTGACCTTCTTGTCATCGACGAAGTTGTAGTAGTCCTCGGTGGTCAGCTTCGGCAAGCGCGAGGTTTCGATCAATTGCTTGACTTGCGCTGTACGCGCCTTGGCCTCGGCCTTTTCCTGCTGCTGGCGGTTCAGTTCCTGGTCACGCTTGACCTTCTCGGCCTGCGCCTCAATGGCCAGGCGCGCCTGGGTGTCGTCGGCCTCGGCCTGGCCTTTATGGACCAGACGCTGCTGTTTCTGTTTATCCTTGCCGACCTGCTTGGCCTGCTTTTGGTTGACCAGACCTGCTTTGAGCAACTGGTCGCGAAGGGAAAGGCTCATGGGGCTTACTCACTTAGGCAGCTGCTCAACCGCAGCTGGACACATTCTTTTCCTGACGTTTGGCTTCGCCCCACAGGGCGTCCAACTCTTCGAGGGTGCAATCTTCTATGGGACGGTGGGTCTCGCGCAATGCCTGTTCGATAAATCGGAAACGTCGCTCGAATTTGGCATTGGCGCCGCGCAGGGCAGTTTCCGGGTCAATCTGGAGATGACGGGCCAGGTTGACCGCTGCAAACAGCAGGTCACCGACTTCATCAGCGATGGCCACCGGGTCGTTATCGGCCATGGCTTCGAGCACTTCATCCAGCTCTTCGCGCACGTTATCCACTACCGGCAACGCCGCTGGCCAATCGAAACCGACTTGCCCTGCGCGCTTTTGCAATTTGGCCGCGCGAGACAGCGCGGGCAAGGTTGCAGGTACATCGTCAAGCAAGGATAACTGCTCAGGCGCGTCGGAGTTTTCCGCCCGCTCCTCGGCCTTGATCTCCTCCCAACGCTGCTTGACCTGTTCTTCGCTCAACTGCGGGATATCCAGCGGCGCGTACAGATCACCCGTCGGGAACACATGGGGGTGACGACGAATCAGCTTGCGAGTGATGCTGTCGATCACCCCGGCAAACTCGAAGCGCCCTTCTTCTCGTGCCAGTTGGCTGTAATACACCACCTGGAACAGGAGGTCGCCCAGCTCACCTTGCAGGTGATCAAAATCCCCACGCTCAATGGCGTCGGCGACTTCGTAGGCCTCTTCCAGGGTATGGGGAACGATGGTGGCGTAGGTTTGCTTGATGTCCCATGGGCAACCGTATTGCGGATCCCGCAGGCGGTTCATCAGGTGCAGCAAGTCTTCAAGTGAATACATCGATCAATCTCTGTCCGCTCTCTGTGGGGTTAGCTTTCTGTGGGAGCTGGCTTGCCTGCGATGGCATCGACTCGGTACATCTGAAAAACCGAGGCGTCTGCATCGCAGGCAAGCCAGCTCCCACACAAGCCCGGCTCCCACAAAAAATGGTTTATGGCGTCCGGTTGCGCCGGGTCTCTATGATGTTCGGCAACTGGGAAATACGCCCCAGCAGCCGCCCCAACGCGTCCAACCCCGGAATCTCGATGGTCAGGGACATCAACGCAGTGTTGTCCTCCTTGTTCGAGCGGGTGTTGACTGCCAGTACGTTGATCCGCTCATTAAGCAGCACTTGTGACACATCCCGCAGCAGACCAGAGCGATCGTAGGCGCGGATAACGATGTCCACCGGATAAGTGAGCACCGGCACCGGGCCCCAACTGACCTGAATGATCCGCTCCGGCTCACGCCCGCCCAGCTGCAACACCGAGGCACAATCCTGGCGGTGAATGCTCACCCCACGGCCTTGGGTGATGTAACCGACGATGGCGTCGCCCGGCAACGGCTGGCAGCAGCCAGCCATTTGCGTCATCAGGTTGCCGACGCCCTGGATCTGGATATCGCCGCGCTTGCCCGGCTTGTAGCCAGTCGCCTTGCGTGGGATCAGTTCCAACTGCTCGCTGCCGCGCTCCGGCTCCACCAGTTGCTGGGCCAGGTTGACCAACTGCGCCAAGCGCAAATCGCCAGCACCGAGGGCCGCGAACATGTCTTCGGCAATCTTCATGTTGGCCTTTTCGGCCAGCTTGTCGAAGTCGACCTGCGGCAGCCCCAGGCGTGCCAGTTCGCGCTCGAGCAAGGTCTTGCCGGCCGCGACGTTTTGATCACGCGCCTGCAACTTGAACCAATGGACAATTTTCGCCCGCGCCCGGGACGTGGTGATGTAGCCCAGGTTCGGGTTCAGCCAGTCGCGGCTCGGCGTACCGTGCTTGCTGGTGATGATCTCGACCTGTTCACCGGTCTGCAGGCTGTAGTTGAGCGGCACGATGCGCCCGTTAATCTTGGCGCCACGGCAGTTGTGGCCGATCTCGGTGTGCACGCGGTAGGCGAAATCCAACGGCGTGGCGCCCTTGGGCAGGTCGATGGCGTGGCCGTCGGGGGTGAAGATATAGACCCGATCGGGCTCGATATCCACCCGCAACTGTTCGGCCAGGCCGCCGATATCGCCGAGTTCTTCGTGCCATTCCAGCACCTGGCGCAACCAGGAGATTTTCTCTTCGTACTGGTTGGAGCCGGCCTTGACGTCGGTGCCCTTGTAGCGCCAGTGAGCGCACACACCCAGCTCGGCCTCTTCGTGCATGGCGTGGGTGCGAATCTGCACTTCCAACACCTTACCCTCAGGGCCAATCACTGCGGTGTGCAGCGAGCGATAGCCGTTTTCCTTGGGGTTGGCGATGTAGTCGTCGAACTCCTTGGGAATGTGCCGCCACAGCGTGTGGACGATGCCCAGTGCGGTGTAGCAATCGCGCATTTCCGGCACCAGCACCCGCACGGCGCGCACGTCGTAGATCTGGCTGAAGGCCAGGCCCTTGCGCTGCATTTTGCGCCAGATGGAATAGATGTGCTTGGCCCGGCCGCTGATGTCCGCCTCGACACCCGTGGCCTGCAACTCGGAGCGCAACTGGCCCATCACGTCGCTGATAAAACGCTCACGGTCCAGCCGCCGCTCGTGGAGCAGCGTGGCGATTTGTTTGTATTGATCGGGTTCGAGGTAGCGGAAGGACAAGTCCTCCAGTTCCCACTTGATATGACCGATGCCCAGGCGGTGGGCCAACGGCGCGTAGATATCGAAAACTTCCCGGGCAACGCGATTGCGCTTTTCGTCATCGGCGGTTTTCACCGCACGAATCGCGCAGGTACGCTCGGCCAGTTTGATCAAGGCGACGCGCACGTCATCGACCATCGCCACCAGCATCTTGCGCAGGTTTTCCACCTGGCCCTGGGTACCCATCACCATCGACTGGCGCGGGCTGAGGCTGGCACTGATGGCAGCCATGCGCGCCACGCCATCGATCAGCTTGGCGACCACCGCGCCAAACCGCTGGCTGACGGTGGGCAGCGCAATATGCCCTTCGCGTACGCCGCGATACAGCACGGCCGCGATCAGCGAATCCTGATCGAGCTTGAGATCGGCGAGGATCTCGGCGATTTCCAACCCGGTGCGAAAGCTTGAAGTGCCTTCGGCCCACAGGTTCTTGGCCGCATTGTCTTGCTGCTCAGACTCACGAGCGAACTCGCAGGCTGCTTTCAAGGCTTCACGGTCCAGTGCCGGGTCGACACTGACGGCATGATCCAGCCATGCCTCGAGATTGATACTGCCGTCGGTGTTGATCGGCTGGTGTGCTCTCACCTGTACCATCTTGCTTACCTTCCCTACGACACACCTTTAAGTGCATCAAAATCATCGCTGACCTGCTTTACAAAACAAGCTTGCGCACACTCCCTGGCAGGTCACAGGCCCAGAGATGCAGGCCAGTCGGATTAAACAGGCATCCTAGCCCGCTTCAAATAACGCCATGGCCTCGACATGGGCCGTCTGCGGAAACATGTCGAGGATCCCGGCACGCTTTAGCCGGTAGCCTTGCTTGACCAACTCGACCGTGTCCCGCGCCAGCGTCGCTGGATTGCAGGACACATACACCAGGCGATCGGCCCCCAGAGCGGCGAGCTTGCGCACAACCTCCAGGGCACCATCGCGGGGTGGGTCCAAGAGTACCGCAGAAAAGCCCTCTTTGGCCCATTCCGCGTCAGTCAAAGGCTGGGACAAATCGGCCTGAAAAAACTCTGCATTATGCAAATTATTGTTTACGGCGTTGGCTGCGGCGCGATCAACCATCGCCTGCACACCCTCTACCGCCACCACTTCTCGCACCTGACGTGCCAAGGGCAAGGCGAAATTGCCCAGGCCGCAAAACAGGTCCAAAACCCGTTCGTCGGACTTTGGCGCCAGCCACTCCAGGGCCTGGGCAACCATCGCCTCGTTGATCCCCGCGTTGACCTGGATAAAATCCCCCGGCCGGTAGGCCAACTCCAGATCCCAGCGCTCCAGCCGGTAGCCCAGGGCCTGATCTGGCTCGAACGGCTGCGGCTCGCCTTCTCCATGGAGCCACAATTGCGCTTCATGGAACGTACAAAATTCTTGCAGGATCGTCAGGTCCGCTTCGGACAACGGCGACATGTGCCGCAACAACACGGCAATGGAAGATCCGCTGAACAGTTCGACATGGCCGAGGGCCTGAGGCTTGCTCAGGCGCCGAAGCATGTTCGGCAACCGCTGCATGATCGGTTGCAAGGCCTGTACCAGCACCGGGCAATCATCGATAGCGACGATGTCCTGGCTGGCGACAGCGCGGAAACCCACCTCAAGTTTTTTCGCCTTGGCGTCCCAGCGCACGGCCACCCGGGCACGACGGCGATAGGCAAATTCCGGGCCGCTCAATGGCGCGGCCCACTCCTGGGGTTCAACACCCGCCACGCGGGACAACTGCTCGGCGAGCATGCGCTGTTTCAGGGCGAGCTGTTCGTCGTGGGGCAAGTGCTGCAGGCTGCAACCGCCACAACGACCGGCATGCACACAGGGTGCGGGACGGCGTAACTCGCTGGCCTTGAACACCCGCTCGGTACGGGCCTCGACCACTTTGCCATGGGCTCCCAGCACCCGCGCCTCGATCTCTTCGCCAGCCAGCGCACCGATCACAAACCAGGTACGGCCTTCGAAGAACACGATGCCACGCCCGTCATTGGCCAGGCGCTCGATGGTCAGGCGCTGTTTCTTGCCCGTCGGTATTTGTGGGGCCCGGCTGCCGCCCGTCGGTTGGAAGCGCAGGCCTCTCTCGTGCTTGGCCATCAGTTAGGCGCGTCGAAAATGCCGGTCGACAGGTAACGGTCGCCACGGTCACAGATGATCGCGACGATCACCGCGTTTTCCAGTTCCTGGGACAAGCGCAACATCCCCGCCACGGCGCCACCGGAGGACACACCACAGAAGATGCCCTCTTCACGGGCCAGGCGCCGGGTGGTGTCTTCGGCTTCACGCTGGGCCATGTCGATGATGCGGTCGACGCGGTCGGCGTTGTAGATCTTCGGCAAATACTCGTGCGGCCAGCGGCGAATCCCCGGGATCGCCGAGCCTTCCATGGGTTGCAAACCGACGATCTGGATCTCGGAGTTCTGCTCCTTGAGGAAGCGCGAGGTGCCCATGATGGTGCCGGTGGTGCCCATGGAACTGACGAAATGGGTGATGGTGCCCTGGGTCTGGCGCCAGATTTCCGGACCGGTGCTGGTGTAGTGCGCCTCGGGGTTATCGCCGTTGGCAAACTGGTCCAGCACCTGGCCACGGCCTTCGGCGGCCATGCGCTCGGCAAGATCGCGCGCGCCTTCCATGCCTTCTTCCTGGGTCACCAGGACCAGCTCGGCACCATAGGCGGTCATCGCGGCCTTACGCTCGGCGCTGCCGTTGTCGGGCATGATCAGGATCATCTTGTAACCCTTGATTGCGGCGGCCATGGCCAGGGCAATCCCGGTGTTACCGGAGGTGGCTTCGATCAGGGTGTCACCGGGCTGGATCTGCCCACGCAGCTCGGCGCGGGTGATCATCGACAGCGCCGGGCGGTCCTTGACCGAGCCCGCCGGGTTATTCCCTTCGAGCTTGAGCAACAAGGTATTACTCGTGTTGCCCGGCATGCGCTGCAAGCGGACCAGCGGGGTGTTGCCGACGCAATCGGCGATAGTTGGGTACTGCAAGGTCATGGCGTATTCGCAATCCAGACTGCGGGGGCGCCCATCATACCGGCAAACGCTGGCGGGCCATATCACGCAAAGTATGGTGTTTATCGCTTATTGGAATAAGTAACAAAACAATCAGCCTGGGCCATGGTTTTTCTGGAAAACCTCATCGCCCATCGCCGCAATCTGCCCTTCAATCAGCGCCTCGAACGGCCTCAACAACGGTTCGAACGATGTGGGCGTCTCCAATGCCTGAAGCGCCTGCACAATCGCCTCCACCGTCGATAATGCACCTGGCCCCGGCGCCTTGCGCAGCCGGTATCTGGACACGGCGCCCTCGGCTAACGTGACTCGCGGCAACGCCGCCAACAAGGGGTTGAGGTGCAGCAATTTGCGCGCCTTGCGCCAGGTACCGTCGGGCACCACCAACAGCAACGGCTCGTCGGACGGCGTGTACGCCTGCAACGGTTGCGCATCCTCGGCAGGAAACAACAGTCGCGCCCGGTACCCGGGTACGTTTAATAAGGCTGGCAGATCCTCAAACACTTCGCCCACCACCAAGTGCGCATTCATCAGCCCCAGCGCCGCCAACCGCGCAGTGTTCAAGGCATGGTTGACCTCGCTGGGATGCTGCAGCAGCAGCACGCGGGTGCGGCTATCCAGGCTCGGGATCAGCGGGCACAGGCAGTGAGTCAGGGGCCTGAGGCAACGGGAACATTGGGGTCTGGACATGAATTTTCAGGCCTGGTTGAGCTGGGCTTTGAGCAAGTCGCGGAAGGTTTGGATCAGCGGTTCGCGGCTGCGGCCCCGGCGCATGATCATCGAAAACGGCGCCTGGTAACCAAACGTCGCCGGCAACAACACCCGCAGGTCACCCTTGTCGGCCCAGGCCTGAGCGTAGTGCTCCGGCAGATAACCGATGTAAGCGCCGGAGAGCACCAGGATCAGTTGCGCCTCCATACTTTCCACGGTGGCGGCGCTGTGCTTGAAGCCGTGGCGCGCCAGTTCGGCCTGGCTCCAATAACCACGACCAACCATGCGTTGCTGAGTGATCACTTGCTCGGGGATGCGCCGTTCGTTGAACAACGGGTGGCGAGTGCTGCAATACAGCCAGTGCTGCTCCCGATAGAGCGGCATGTAGATCAGCCCGCTCATCCGTGTGGAAAAGGCACCGATGGCCAAATCCAGGCGATTGTCCTGCACTCCCAGTTGCAACTCATAGGGGCTCATCACCGACAGGTGCAAATGCACCGCCGGGTGCTCAAGGCTGTAGGCGCCGATCACTTCAGCGAACGGCAGGGCCTTGTCGCTGACGGTGGAGTCCAGCACGCCAAGCTTGAGGGTGCCGCGCAACTCGCCCTTGAGCGCAGCAGCGTATTGCTCGAAGCCTTCCAGTTCGCCGAGTAGACGCAGGGTTTCCTGGTGGAACAGCTCACCCTTGCTGGTCAAGCTGAAACCGCCCCGCCCGCGATGGCACAGCACCAGGCCCAACGCACCTTCCAATTGGCTCATGTAAGTGCTGATGGCCGACGTCGACAGGTTGAGTTCATGCTGGGCATTGGCAAACCCCTGGTGCCGCACCACGCTGACGAAGATGCGCAGGAGTTTCAGGTCGGGCAAGGCGTTGGCCATGGGTTCTCCGCGTGGTCTCAGGCTCGTGATCGCGTAGCCGCTGCCGAGGAACGAGGCTGCGATCGCCGACGCAGTCGGCACAGTGTTTCAACATTGCTGAAGGCCTTCGGCCTTATCGCAGCCTGCGGCAGCGGCTACAGGATGTTACGAAGTCTATCTCTCCTACGACACTTAGTTTAGAAAAATCTGAACTAAGTATTTGCCCCCAGCGATTCTTCCCCTCCCCGGCATTTCGCAGAATCGGCCGCTAATAAACAAAACAACGATGAGGCAATCCCGTGGACAAGATTTTCCACCAACCACTGGGCGGCAACGAAATGCCGCGCTTCGCCGGCATCGCCACCATGATGCGTCTTCCCCACTTGCAATCGGCCGAGGGCCTCGATGCCGCCTTTATCGGCGTGCCCCTAGACATCGGCACCTCCCTGCGCGCCGGCACCCGCTTCGGGCCCCGTGAAATCCGCGCCGAGTCGGTGATGATCCGCCCCTACAACATGGCCACCGGCGCTGCGCCGTTTGATTCGCTGTCCGTCGCGGACATCGGCGATGTCGCCATCAATACCTTCAACCTGCTGGACGCCGTGCGGATCATCGAAGAATCCTACGATGAGATCCTTAAGCACGATGTGATTCCAATGACCCTGGGCGGTGACCACACCATCACCCTGCCGATCCTGCGGGCGATCCACAAGAAACACGGCAAGGTCGGGCTGGTGCACATCGATGCCCACGCTGACGTCAACGATCACATGTTCGGCGAGAAAATCGCCCACGGCACCACCTTCCGCCGCGCCGTGGAAGAAGGTTTGCTCGATTGCGACCGCGTGGTGCAGATCGGCCTGCGAGCCCAGGGCTACACCGCCGAAGACTTCAACTGGAGCCGCAAGCAGGGCTTTCGCGTGGTCCAGGCTGAAGAATGCTGGCACCACTCCCTCGCGCCATTGATGGCCGAAGTGCGTGAGAAGGTCGGCGGTGGTCCGGTGTACCTGAGCTTCGACATCGACGGCATCGACCCCGCCTGGGCGCCTGGCACCGGCACCCCGGAAATCGGTGGCCTGACCACCATCCAGGCAATCGAGATCATCCGTGGCTGCCAAGGCCTGGACCTGATTGGTTGCGACTTGGTAGAAGTTTCGCCGCCCTATGACACCACCGGCAACACCTCGCTGCTGGGCGCCAACCTGCTGTACGAAATGCTCTGCGTACTGCCGGGCGTGGCCCACCGCTAATGAACGAACGCGACGAGGTTTTGCACGCTGCGGCCGACCTGGTGTCGGCCTTCGCCCGCAATGATCGCGATGCCTA
This sequence comes from Pseudomonas spelaei, assembly GCF_009724245.1. Lineage (GTDB taxonomy): Bacteria > Pseudomonadota > Gammaproteobacteria > Pseudomonadales > Pseudomonadaceae > Aquipseudomonas > Aquipseudomonas spelaei. The sequence continues at coordinate 183,534 of NZ_WNNK01000008.1, forward strand.
CTTCGGCGCGTTCAGTACGGACGCCAGCTTCGTGTTCTACACCCTTCCCGAGCCGCTGCTGAGCCGCGATGCCTACCAGGTGTTGTGGGACAGCTGGCGTCGGGATGAAGGCTTCGAGGTGCTGTCCTGCACCTCGAGCAACGCTTTCGTCAGCCTGCAAGGTGACGTGGCGATATTTATTCATGACGTGGCCACCGAGCTGCGCATGAACGGGGAGCAATGCTTTAGCCAGGAACGCGAGACCATTGTCTTCACACGACAAGGCTTGCGCACACAACAACAAAAAGGCCTGTGGCTGGCCTGTCACGAACATTTGTCCGCTATGCCGGAAGGGCTGCCGCCCCCTTAGCCAATGTGATCGGAGCAGATCATGAATAATAAAAATAACCAAAACAGTATTCGCAACATAGAAACCAACGGCGTCGAACAGATCCCGGACCATGAGCGCACCGCCGGGCCCAAGGATTTGTTTCGCCTGATTTTCGGCGGCGCCAACACCTTTGCCACGGCGGTACTGGGCAGTTTCCCGGTGCTGTTTGGCTTGTCGTTCCAGGCCGGGGTCTGGGCAATAGTTCTCGGCGTGCTGGTGGGCGCAGTGATCCTGGCGCCCATGGGTCTGTTCGGCCCGCTCAATGGCACCAACAACGCCGTCTCTTCCGGTGCGCATTTCGGTGTGCATGGGCGGATTGTCGGCTCGTTCCTGTCGCTATTGACCGCTATCGCGTTTTTCTCACTGTCGGTGTGGAGCTCAGGCGATGCCTTGGTCGGTGGTGCGAAACGGCTGATTGGCTTGCCGGAAACCGACCTGACCCTGGGCCTGGCCTATGGCATATTCGCGATCCTGGTACTGACGGTGTGTATCTACGGTTTTCGCTTCATGCTGTGGGTCAACCGTATTGCCGTGTGGGCAGCGAGCTTGCTGTTTCTGCTGGGGATCGTTGCCTTCGCACCGGCTTTCGACAGCCACTTCACCGGTACTGTCAGCCTTGGCCAGACTGGCTTCTGGGCGGCCTTTATCGGCGCGGCGCTGGTCGCCATGAGCAACCCGATTTCCTTCGGCGCGTTTCTCGGCGACTGGTCGCGCTATATCCCTCGGGAAACACCCAAAGGCCGGATCATGCTGGCGGTAATCGCCGCGCAGATCGCGACCCTGATTCCGTTCCTGTTTGGCCTGGCCACCGCGACCATCGTGGCGATCAAGGCACCGGACTACATTGCCGCCAATAACTACGTCGGCGGCCTGTTGGCAGTGGCGCCAAGCTGGTTCTTCCTGCCGGTATGCCTGATCGCGGTGATCGGCGGCATGTCCACCGGCACCACCTCGCTATATGGCACCGGCCTGGACATGTCCAGCGTGTTCCCACGGCTGTTGTCGCGAGTCAAGGCGACGCTGCTGATCGGCGTGATGTCGATTGCCTTCATCTTTATCGGACGTTTCGCCGCCAACTTGGTGCAAAGCGTATCGACCTTCGCCGTGTTGATCATCACCTGCACCACACCATGGATGGTGATGATGATCATCGGCCTGATCGTGCGCCGGGGCTTCTATTGCCCGGACGACCTGCAAGTCTTCACCCGGGGTGAAACCGGCGGACGCTATTGGTTCAGCCACGGCTGGAACTGGCGCGGCCTGGGCGCCTGGATTCCCAGCGCACTGGTGGGCCTGTGCTTCGTCAACTTGCCGGGGCAGTTTGTCGGGCCGCTGGGCAACCTGGCCGATGGCATCGACATCAGCCTGCCAGTGACCCTGGGCCTGGCCTCGGTGGTGTACCTGAGCTTGCTTCGGCTGTTTCCAGAACCGGCTTCGGTTTACGGGCCGAACGATCCTCGTAGCAAACGCATGGATGCGCTCGATAAACCGGCGATGCAACAAGCCGCCTGATAGCCCATAAAAAAGATAATCGGAGACTCGCCGTCATGGCTTTAGATCTATTCGTCGTACTCATCTACGCCGCCGGCATGTTGGTGCTCGGCTACTACGGCATGCGCCGCGCCAAGACCCATGAAGACTATCTGGTGGCCGGCCGCAACCTGGGCCCGACGCTGTACATGGGCACCATGGCCGCCACCGTCCTTGGTGGTGCATCCACCGTCGGCACCGTGCGCCTGGGTTATGTCCACGGCATTTCCGGGTTCTGGCTGTGTGCCGCGTTGGGCGCGGGCATCATCGCGCTGAACCTGTTCCTCGCCAAACCGCTGCTCAAGCTGAAAATCTTCACCGTGACCCAGGTCCTGGAGAAGCGCTACAACCCCATGGCCCGCCAGGCCAGTGCGGTGATCATGCTGGCCTATGCGCTGATGATCGGCGTGACCTCGATCCTCGCCATCGGCACCGTGCTGCAAGTGCTGTTCGACCTGCCGTTCTGGATCTCGGTATTGGTCGGTGGCGGTGTGGTGGTGGTCTATTCGACCATCGGCGGCATGTGGTCGCTGACCCTGACCGACATTGTGCAATTCGTGATCAAGACCGTCGGCCTGATGTTTATCCTGCTGCCGATCTGCCTGTACCGCGTCGGCGGCTGGGACGAACTGGTAGCCAAGCTGCCCGCGTCGAATTTCAGCTTCACCGAAATCGGCTGGGACACCATCATCACCTACTTCATGATCTACTTCTTCGGCATCCTGATCGGCCAGGACATCTGGCAGCGCGTGTTCACCGCGCGTGATGAAAAGGTCGCCAAGTACGCAGGCACCTTCGCCGGTTTCTACTGCATCCTCTACGGCCTGGCCTGTGCACTGATCGGCATGGCCGCCCATGTGCTGCTCCCGGACCTGGACAACGTCAACAACGCCTTCGCCGCCATCGTCAAAGTCTCGCTGCCTGACGGCATTCGCGGCCTGGTGATTGCCGCCGCACTGGCCGCGATGATGTCCACCGCCAGCGCCGGCTTGCTCGCCGCCTCCACGGTATTGACCGAAGACCTGCTGCCGCGCCTGCGGGGTGGTAAACAGTCGAGCCTGAATATCAACCGCCTGTTTACCCTGCTGACGGGTATCGCCGTGCTGGGCATTGCCCTGGTAGTGAGCGACGTGATCAGCGCCTTGACCCTGGCTTACAACCTGCTGGTGGGCGGTATGTTGATTCCGCTGATCGGGGCGATTTTCTGGAAACGTGCGACTACCTCTGGGGCAATCACCTCCATGACGCTGGGCTTTGTCACGGCTCTGGCATTCATGATCAAGGATGGGTTGGACGCCAATACGCCGATCTATTACAGCCTCGGTGTGGGCCTGGTGAGTTTTGTACTGGTGAGTTTGTTGTCTCGCCGGCCGGAGGCAGCGGCTGTTCGCGCGGTCTGATAACGAAGCTTTCTTCAGCGGGTGCGACGTCGGTTGTCGCACCCGTTTTTTTTGCCTGCAATACCAAACAAATGTGGGAGCGGGCTTGCTCGCGAATGCAGTGGGTCAGTCAACATATCCAGTGACTGACACTGCGCATTCGCGAGCAAGCCCGCTCCCACATTAAATCCCAGGTGCCTCACAGACCGCGCTCAAACACCGATGCTTGAGCGCCTTTCAGGACTTACCTGCGACGCGGCCGACGTTGCTCATCATCGGTGCGAATAGGCACCGGTTGCAGCGGTGGCTCGATCAAGCCCAGTGCGACGCCGAGGTCGTGCAGCCAGTTTTGCAGTTTCTCTTTCATGGTGCCCCCTTGGGGTAATGCCGAACGGCAGAGTTCTGTCGCCGTTTCATACAGATAGTAGCCCTAAGTCCTACGTAATGCTTGCTTGAAAGCACAACGAACTATTACTGAATGGATCAAAATCCTGACGGTTCGTTCAAGCACTCGCTCGGGAATCTTGTACGGGTTCTACCTTGCCCTCTTGTTGCAGATCAATCCACGCATTGAGGTTAGCCCCGAGCATGCCCTTGCGCCACATCAGCCAGGTGGTGGCACTGGCAAAAGGCTCCGCCAACGGATGAACGGACACGCTGTCCTTGCCGGGCAGGCTCTCAAGCATGGATTCAGACATCAATGCCACCCCTGAACCGGCGATGACACAAGCCAGCATGCCCTGGTACGACTCAATCTCGATGGCCCGGCCCATGGCCACGCGATCGTGGGAAAACCACGCCTCCAGCCGCGCCCGGTAGGAGCAACTGCGTCGGAAGGTGAACACCGAACGCCCGGCAACGTCCTGGGGCCCGCGCACGGGTGGGTGGTCTGCTTCGCAAATCAGCACCAAACGCTCTTCACACAGCGGCACGCCGTCCAGGGTTGCGAGGGCCAGCGGCCCGTCTACCAGTGCTGCGTCCAGGCGCCCGGTGATCAGGCCCTCAAGCAACTCACCACTGGGCGCCGATTGCACCTGCAAGTTCACCATCGGGTAAGCCTTGTGATAACGCGCCAGCAACGTCGGCAAATGGATCGCCGCCGTGCTGTACATGCTGCCGAGGACAAAATCCCCGGCCGGCTGCCCACCCTGCACGGCGCCATGGGCTTCGTCATGTAGGGCCAGTAGCCGCGCGCTGTAGTCCAGCAGCACCTTGCCGGCCGGCGACAACTGCAAGCGCTGGCGCTCACGGACGAACAACTCGACGCCTAACTGTTCTTCCATCTGTTTGAGCCGGGTCGACAGGTTGGATGGCACTCGATGCAGGCGTTCGGCGGCGCGAGTGATGGAGCCTTCCTCGGCCACGGCCTGGAAAATCCGCAATTGACTGAACTCCACACCTTTCTCCTAAACTGAACAAGTTACTCAATATTATTCATTTTTAAAGAAAGTCAATCCATCATAGCCTAGTGGTCACTCGCTGTTTGCAGGAAAAATTGACCATGTCTCCCCTCATCCGCTTACTCGCCAGCTTTATCGCCCTGATGATGGCCATGGGCATTGGCCGCTTCGCCCTTACGCCACAAATGCCTCACCTGCTCAGTGAAGGGCAGATCGACCTGACAGAGGCCGGCCTGATCGCGGCAGCCAACTACCTGGGCTATTTCGTCGGGGCCGTGGATTCGATGTTCGCCCGTAGCCATCATCATGTACGCGGGCGGCTGCTCGGTGGACTGTGGCTGTGTGTACTGCTGACCCTGGCTTCGTTCTGGGCCAATGGGTTCTGGTCGCACCTGTTATTGCGCTTTGGTACCGGCGTCGCCAGTGCATGGGTGCTGGTGATGATCACGGGCTTGAGCCAGCCGCTGGCCATTGCCGCTGGTCGTCCACGCCTGGGGGCTTTGGTCTTTGCCGGACCGGGTTTGGGGATTTTTCTGACCGGGCTTCTGGCGCTCGGCTCACACTTGCTGAATCAGACGTCGGCCACCTTATGGCTGATCTATGCCGCGGTTGCCCTGGTGATGTTGCTGGTGATTCTGCCGCTACTGCCCCAGGCAAACGCCAGCACGGCGCCTGCCGCCAATGCTCAGGGTGGCACCAACGGCAGCATTGCGCGTTTGGGCTGGATCTATTGCCTGTACGGCCTGGGCTACATCATTCCGGCGACGTTTCTGTCGCAGATGGCCAGTGCCCAGTTCAAAGGTGCCTGGCAGGCGGATTTATTCTGGCCGTGCTTTGGCTTGGCCTCGGCGATTGGCGTGCTGCTGGTCAGCCTGCGTCGACACAACCCGAACGCTACCCGGCATTGGTTGATCGCGACATTATGGCTGCAAGGTGCCGGCGTCTTCGCTTGCCTGTTGGGCGATGGCGCGGGGTTGGCGCTGGGGGTTCTGCTGTGCGGGATGCCGTTTCTGGCGTGCATGCAGTTGGTGATGCAACGCCTGCGTGAAATCGCCCCCCATGGCACCCAACGCAATGCCGGCCTGCTGACCGCGTGTTTTGCCGTTGGCCAACTAAGCGGCCCGTTATTGGCGGCGGTGAGTAGCCACTTCAGTGGCGGGCTGCAACCTGCCCTGATCGTGGCAGGCAGCGGGTTACTGCTGGCGGGTGCACTGTTGCTGCGCCCCGCCGCCGCTACCGTAACGGGCGTGAATCCCCTCAGCCAGTGACCAACGTCGCCGGGGCACGGACCTGCTCCCGGCGAGCCAGGACCAGGAAAAACACACCACCAAGGAAGCAGCCGGTAAACCAGGCAAAGTTGGCCATCGGCTGCAGCACGGGAACGAAGGTAATCGCAACCCCCACCAGCGTCGCCGGCACCAGCGCCTTGACCGCCGTCCAGTTAACCCCGCCGTCGAAGTAGTAACGTCCGCCGGGGCTGTCATCGAACAGCGCGTCGATATCAATCTTCTGCTTTTTGATCAGGTAGTAGTCCACCAGCAGAATCCCGAACAACGGCCCGATAAACGCCGCCAGTATGTCCAGGGTGTAGTGGATCATCAGTGGATTGTTGAACAGGTTCCACGGGGTGATGAAGACCGAGGCGATCGCAGCAATCATCCCGCCGGCGCGCCAACTGATCTTGCTCGGGGCCACGTTGGCGAAATCAAAAGCCGGCGAGACGAAGTTGGCAACGATATTGATGCCGATGGTCGCGGTAACGAAAGCAAACGCCCCCAGCAATACCGCCATGTCATTGTCGATGCGCGAGACGGTGGCAATCGGGTCGTGGAGCATTTCACCGAACACCGGCAAGGTGCCCGAGACAATCACTACGGTCACCACGGAGAACGCCAGGAAGTTCACCGGCAGGCCCCAGAAATTGCCGCGCCGCACGTCCTTCATAGTGCGACAGTAGCGACTGAAATCGCCGAAATTCAAGGTGGGCCCGGAAAAGTACGAGACCACCAGCGCTGTAGCGACAATCACCTGCCCAAATGCTTCCCAGCCAGACAGGGACTTTTCCGTCAGGGTAAAACTGATATTCGCCCAGCCCGCCTTCCAGACAATCCAGCCGGCCAGCACAAACATCACCGCGTAGACCACAGGGCCAGCCCAGTCGATAAAGCGACGGATAGACTCCATTCCGGTCCAGAACACCAATGCCTGGAGCGACCACAAACTGAGGAAACCGAACCAGCCCAAGTAAGACAGGCCGGCGAAATGCGGCTCAGCGTACGCCGCCATCTGTGGGAGAAACCGCAGCACCACAATGATCAAGGCACTGGACGCCAGGTACGTCTGGATCCCGTACCACGCCACGGCGATCAAACCGCGAATCACCGCAGGAATATTCGCCCCGAACACACCAAAGGCCATCCGGCAGATCACCGGATACGGCACGGCGGCCTGCTGGCTTGGTCTGGCCACCAGATTGGCAATCAACTGAACAATACAGATACCGGCCAACAAGGCGATCAGCACCTGCCAACTGGCCAACCCCAGGGCAAACAGGCTCGCCGCAAACACATAGCCGCCGACGCTGTGCACATCGCTCATCCAGAAGGCGAAGATGTTGTACCAGTTCCATTTTTGCGGCAGCGGTCCCAGGTCCTGGTTGTACAGGCGCGGGCTGTAGCCTTTGGGCAATTGTTCGGACATCGCAGGGCTCCTCGAAAATACCGGCCTGCCACCCGCAACGGGAGTGCGTACGGGAGGCGACATAGTTTGTATACGAGATGACGAGCAGAATGCGTGCCAATGGAATAAAAGACGGCACAATCCCTCTAGAACAAGGGTCGCAAGAGAGAGGGATCAGCCAACAGAAAGGGAGGTAAAGCGATTAAACGGTGCAGATACGCTCAGCAACGGTGCAGCTCATCCTGTACACAATCAACTGTTTGCAGGAGCAGACGTGCTCCTGCAACACAACCCATCGAGGTCAGCTCAGCTCAATACGATCCGCGTGGATCACAATGTGCCCCTGCTTGTAGAGCGCACCGATGGCCTTCTTGAAATTGCCTTTGCTGACGCCGAACAAACTGCTGATCAAGGCCGGATCGCTTTTATCGCTGACCGGCAGCGTGCCGTTGTTGTCACGCAACTTGGCGAGGATCTTCGAGTTCAGGCTGGAGGCCGCCTCTTCACCCACCGGCTGCAGGCTCAGGCTGATGTTGCCGTCAGCGCGAATCTCTTTGATAAAGCCTTTCTCTTCCTTGCCCGGACGCAGGAACTTGAACACTTCGTTCTTGTGGATCAGGCCCCAGTGCTTGTTGTTGATGATCGCCTTGAAGCCCATATCGGTGGCTTCGGCAACCAGCAGATCAACTTCCTGGCCGACTTTGTAGTTGGCCGGGGTCTTGTCCAGGTAGCGGTCAAGACGTGCAGTGGCGGTAATGCGCTTGGTGTGTTTGTCGAGGTAGACGTGCACCACGCAGTATTCACCGGCGCTCATCTGGCGCTTTTCTTCGGAATACGGCAGCAACAGATCCTTGGGTAATCCCCAGTCCAGGAACACACCGATGCTGTTGACTTCAACCACTTTCAGACTGGCAAATTCACCCACCTGTACTTTTGGTTTTTCGGTGGTGGCGATAAGTTTGTCATCGCTGTCCAGATAAATAAAAACGTTCAGCCAGTCTTCATCTTCACTGGGAATATCTTTGGGAATATAACGATTAGGCAAGAGGATTTCGCCCTCTTGATCACCGTCCAGGTACAAACCAAAGTTAGTGTGTTTAACCACTTGCAAGCTGTTGTAGCGTCCGACTAAAGCCATTTCCAATACCCTCGTTACGTGGGCGGCATTCTACCCGAGTTTGACGGCAACGGAGCCCCGAGCAAGTCTGCAGCCCTGAAAAATCACGGTCTGGGCCGGCCTTTTCCCACTAGGCCTCCGCTCGTCTGATCAGCACGGTACATTTCGCTGATGTTCGAGGTCATTTTCACCCATGGGTTTCTAGTTAAAACAGCGAGTTAGGCGTTTATTTCAAACATCAACTTGGGCATTCCAGAAGAGTGCCGCTTATTTCAGGGGGATATTTGTCAAGCAATTGTCAAGCTTTTCATGTACGATAGCTGGCCAAGTTAATTTTCTACAGGTTAGTGGCCGCCATGCGTGTAAAAGCATCCAACAGCAAAGCAAAGCCAGCTCCCGCCGTTGAAACCAGCGAATCGATCAACAGCCAGATTGCTGCTTTCCTCAAGTCCGGTGGCGAAATCCAGCAGATTGCCAAAGGCGTGAGCGGCCAGACTTTCGGCCCGTCCAAGCAGATCACCCTGGGTAAAAAGTAATACCCCGCGCGTGACACCTGGTCCCTAAGCGCTTTGCCTTCCAAGGCGCTAGGACTAGGGCCCGAAATACCCCCCTTGATCCGCCTTCTATTGTGCTAATCGACGAACGGGCCTCATCGCCAGGCTTTCGCCGGTATGCTTGCACACGTCTAAATCGGGCGTTTACCTGATATTTCCCGTTACTGCTCCTCGCTTTCCACGGAGTGACGCGTGCTCAAAACCTGCATTTTCCTGGCCTGTGCTCTGTTGGCCAGCCCCCTTGCCGAAGCGCAGGTTTTCCAGCGTGAACTGGGGGACTTTGACCTCAAGCTAGGCACCACCCCCAGCCGCAGCATGGCCCAAGGCCTGGTCAAACCCACATCTGCCGGTAGCGACTCTTTCCACGGCGGCTTGGACCTGTCCCACGACAGCGGCCTGTACTTCGGCCAATGGTCGCCCAGCATGGGGCTTTCATCGACCACCAACCTTGAAGTCGACTCCTATATGGGCTTCAAGCACCCTTTCGATCAGACCCTGGGCTATGAACTGGGGATGATTCACTACAGCTATCCGAAGTTGAGCCCCCTCGACAGCCAGGAGTTCTATGGCGGGCTGACCCTGCTGGGCAATCGTTTTGGCGCGGCCTTCAGCAACGATCCGGACCGCCGCGACAGCACGCTGTTTGCCGACCTGGGTGGAACTCAACCCTTCGGCATCGGCGTCAGCATCAAGTACACCACCCATCAGTTGGGCAGCCCGGTATCGGTGACTGATGGCGGCTCGATTTCCAGCTTCAGCGACTGGTCAGTGAAATTCTCCCGCCCCGTCATGGGCGTCGACCTGAACCTGATCTACAGCGACTCCAGCCTCAGTGGCGGCGATTGCTCGGCGTACTCCGGACACAACTCGCAATGTGACGGCCTGTTGACCTTGAAGGCCGAGCGGTCGTTTTATTGATGGGCTGAACTGTCGCCGTCATGGCGGGTTCAGATGAACTGTCCCATCTGCGCAAGGACTCGCCCATGCTGCGTCGGTTAAAACCAATCATCGTCCTGCTGACCCTGAGCCTCGTGCTCGCCGGCTGCAATCGGGTAGGCCTGGCCTATCGCAACCTCGACATCATTATCCCCTGGAGCCTCAACGACTACCTGGACATGAACGCCGGGCAAAAGAGCTGGTTCAACGACACCCTCAAGGAACACCTCGCCTGGCATTGCACCACGCAACTGCCAGGCTACCTGGATTGGCTGGATCGTCTGCAGCAGATGGTCGACAACAATCAGGTCACCGACGTCGCCCTGCAAACCCGCACCGAAGAAGCCAAGCAGGCGATCGCCGAAGTCGCCCGGCAAATCACGCCTTCAGCGATCGAACTGTTGCGTGGGTTGGACGATCAGCAGGTCAATGACATGAAACAGGCACTGGCGAAGGATCTGCGCAAACGCCAGGACGAATACCTCAAGCCATCACTGGAACAGCAAATCAAAGAGCGTGGCGAGCGCATGATCAAGCGTCTGGATACCTGGCTCGGCTCGCTCAGCCCCAGCCAACAGCGGCGAGTGATGGCTTGGTCGACAGCCCTGGGTGAACAGAACCAGCAGTGGATCGGCAATCGTGCCCATTGGCAGGCGCAGTTCATCGCGGTGGTTGAGCAACGCCAGAGCAGTGACTTCCCGCAGAAAATGCAGCAATTACTGGTGGACCGACAAAGCCTGTGGACCCCGGATTACCGGCAAGCCTATGCCCAGACGGAACAGGCTGCCCGCAGCCTGATCGTCGACCTGATGGCCGAAAGCACCGTGCAACAACGCCAGAAGCTGGCGCAGAAGATCGACAAGGTGCGCAGTGATTTCAAAGCGCTCAAGTGCTTGAGGAGCGTCTCAGTTTAGAACCACAGACGCAGGCCCACGACCCAACGCAGCTCACTGCGATCCTCACCCTCCTCACTCGCGTAATCGGCACTCGCCCCATAGGAACGGTTCCAGGTGACACCGATGTAGGGTGCAAACTCGCGGCGAATTTCGTAACGCAGCCTGAGCCCGATCTCGCTGTCCGCAAGGCCGGAGCCAATACCACGTTGTGGGTCATTTTTCCCGTAAAAGTTGACCTCGGCCGTCGGCTGAAGCACCAGCCTGTTGGTCAGCAGAATGTCGTAATCACCCTCCAGACGTGCGGCAGTCTGGCCAGCTTCACCGACAAACACTGTCGCCTCGGCTTCAAAGTTGTACAGGGCCATGCCTTGGAGGCCAAAAGCCGCCCAGCTTTCACTGTCTCCTGGCTTGAAGTCCTGCCGTAGACCGCCCACCAGATCCCACCAAGGGCTGATGGCGTGCCCCCACAACGCCTGGATCTCGGCTTTTTCAGTCCGCCCCCTCGCCCGCTCACCTTCAGTGCGCAACCACAGGCGATCGACATCACCGCCCACCCAACCTTTAGCGTCCCAACTCAAGGCACTGCCATCGTCCGAACCTTGCCATTCCAGTTGATTGATCAAAAACAGCGAGTTGATCCCGCTGTCATGAATCATATGCCCGCCGGGTGCGTCGTAAACCGCAGCACGATCCGCGTCGGTCAACGCGGGAATCGGCGTACGGCTTTGGCTTGTAGCCGGTACCTTGGGTGAGTGGCTCATGCCAGACATGGCGCTGTGATCCATCGACTCACTCGCGGCCAACACGACAGGTGCAAGGGTCAGCGCAGCAAACACCATTGAAGCGGGATAAAAAATGCGGGTCATGGTCGGCTCCTCACTCGTGCACGCGGACTTCACGGAACATGCCCATTTCCATGTGGTACAGCAGGTGGCAGTGGTAAGCCCAACGGCCAAGGGCGTCAGCCGTCACGCGGTAGCTACGTCGCGAGCCTGGCGGCATGTCGATGGTGTGTTTACGCACCATGAATTGGCCGTTTTCGTCCTCCAGGTCGCTCCACATGCCGTGCAAGTGAATCGGATGGGTCATCATGGTGTCGTTGACCAGGACCAACCGGACCCGTTCGCCATAGGCCAGCCTTAGCGGTTCGGCGTCAGAGAACTTCACGCCATCGAAGGACCAGGCGAACTTTTCCATATGCCCAGTGAGGTGAAGCTCAACGGTGCGGCTGGGCTCTCGGCCATCCGGGTCTTCGAAGGTGCTTCGCAGGTCGGCGTACGTCAGCACCCGACGGCCGTTGTTTCTCAGCCCAATGCCAGGATCGTCGAGCTTGGGCGAGGGGTTCATCGTTTGCATATCCACTAGCGGGTTGTTCTTTTCAGAGTCCGGATGGCCCTGCATCGACATCCCCGCCATACCGCCCATGGCGCTGTGATCCATGCCCTGCATTTGGCTATGGTCCATGCCACCCATGCCCATGTCGTCCATGGTCAGCCAGGGGCGTGGATCCACAGGAGGAACCGGTGCCAGCAAGCCGGCCTGGCGGGTGAGCGTGCCTCGGGCATAGCCGGTTCTGTCCATTGATTGGGCAAAGAGTGTGTACACCGCCTCGGTGGGTTCGACGATCACGTCATAGGTTTCGGCCACGGCGATCCTGAACTCGTCGACACCGACCGGTTTCACGGGTTGACCATCCGCTGCCACGACCGTCATTTTCAGGCCCGGGATGCGCACATCAAAGTAGGTCATGGCCGAACCATTGATGAAGCGCAGGCGGATTTTTTCCCCTGGCCGAAAGAGTCCCGTCCAGTTCTGGTCCGGGGCCTGGCCGTTGATCAAGTAGGTGTAGGTCGCGCCGCTGACATCGGCCAGGTCCGTGGGATTCATCTTCATCCCGGCCCACATGGCCCGGTCAGCCACCGTTGCCGACCAGCCCTGCTTGCCGACATCCCGAATGAAGTCGCCGACAGTGGGCTTATGGAAGTTGTAATAATCGGACTGCTTTTTCAGGGTTTTCATCAGCGCGACGGGGTCTTCATCCGTCCAATCGCTGAGCATCACCACATAGTCACGATCGTAAGTGAACGGTTCGGGTTCTTTGGCATCAATCACCAGCGGGCCATAGACCCCTTGCTGTTCCTGAAAGCCGGAGTGGCTGTGGTACCAGTAAGTCCCATGCTGGTTGACCTTGAACTGGTAGACATACACGCCCCCCGGCTCGATACCCTTGAAGCTCAGCCCAGGCACGCCATCCATGTTGGCCGGCAAAATAATCCCGTGCCAATGGATCGACGTAGCCTCGGCCAGGCGGTTCCTCACCCGCAGGGTCACCGTGTCCCCTTCACGCCAGCGTAAAAGCGGCCCCGGCAAACCGCCGTTGATGGTCAGCGCAGTGCGCACAGTACCGGTGATATTGACGGGCGTCTGGCCAATGAACAGGTCGAATTCGGTGCCCGCCAGCACCGTGGGTTGTCCGGGGCTGGCGACGGCCCAGACAGGCGCCGGCCACAGCCCGAGCCCGCCCAGAAGACCGCCAGCAGCCAAGCCTTTGACGAACGTTCGCCGAGAAGTGTTGGAGTGCATACCGATTCAAGCCCTGTCAGTCGAGTGCTTGAAGGTTAGAGTTCGGCAGCTGTCAGCTGACTGAGCGCTACATTACCGATTGGTCAGCTTCAACGGCGCAAACCCAGCAGTAAGCGCCGCCAAAACCAAAAGCTGAGGGCGAAAAAAAACCGGACATCGTCCGGTTCTTTTATGGGTCAAGCCTTACTCAGCAGCAGGCGCCTCTGGCTTGCGGCGCTTGAGCGGGGCCATACCGTCCTTGCTGACCAACGACAGGTTGTCGGTCTTCGGCCGGTTGGCGATCTTGCGCTTGGTCGGCGACTTGGCGCCGGTTTTCTTCTTGTCGCCCTTGGCATCGACCTTTTTCTTCTTCACGCCAACAGCCTTGCCCGACGCCTTGACCTTTTTCGGTCCACCGTAGGTGCCTTTGACTTCCTTGATCGTGCGGCGCTCGAAGGACTGCTTCAAATAGCGCTCGATGCTCGACATCAAGTTCCAGTCACCGTGGCAGATCAGCGAGATGGCCAGGCCATCGTTGCCGGCGCGACCAGTACGACCGATACGGTGCACGTATTCGTCGCCGCTGCGAGGCATGTCGAAGTTGATCACCATGTCCAGACCTTCCACGTCCAGGCCGCGGGCGGCCACGTCGGTGGCAACCAGGATCTTCACGCCCCCTTGCTTGAGGCGGTCGATGGCCAGCTTGCGGTCCTTCTGGTCTTTTTCACCGTGCAGGACAAACGTCTTGTACTCCTGCGCCACCAGGCGACCGTAGATACGGTCAGCCATGGCCCGGGTGTTGGTAAAGACGATGGCCTTCTGGTAGGTCTCGTTAGCCAGCAACCAGTTGAGGATCTGTTCTTTGTGTACGTTATGGTCAGCGGTGATGATCTGCTGCCGGGTGGTCGAATTCAGGTCACTGACGTTGTTGACCTGCAGGTGCTCAGGGTTGTTCAGGACCTTGGCGACCATCTCGCGCAGGGTCGAGCCACCGGTGGTGGCAGAGAACAGCATGGTCTGCTGGCGATTGGTGCACTCTTCCACCAGGCGCTGAACATCGTCGGCAAAGCCCATGTCGAGCATGCGGTCGGCTTCGTCGAGGACCAGCACTTCAACTTCCTTGAGGTCCAGGTTGCCGGCGTTCAGTTGCTCGATCATCCGGCCCGGCGTGCCGATCAGAATGTCCGGCACCTTGCGCAACATGGCGGCCTGGACCTTGAAATCTTCCCCGCCGGTGATCAGGCCGGACTTGATGAACGTGAACTGGGAGAAGCGTTCAACTTCCTTCAAGGTCTGCTGGGCCAGCTCGCGGGTCGGCAGCAGGATCAGGGTCTTGATGCTGACACGGACTTTCGCCGGGCCAATCAGACGGTTGAGGATCGGCAAAACGAAAGCAGCGGTCTTGCCGCTACCGGTTTGTGCCGTCACCCGCAGGTCACGCCCTTCGAGCGCGAGCGGGATGGCCGCTGCTTGCACAGGCGTTGGCTCGACAAATTTAAGCTCGGCCACGGCTTTGAGCAGGCGTTCGTGCAGGGCGAATTGGGAAAACACGGGTGCTACCTCGAAGAAATACAAAAAAACAGCTGCATAGGGTAACGGTTTCGGGCGCTCAGGCCGAGTTTCTTTACGCGAACAACGCTAATCAGGTGCTTTTTTGTCAGGGGATTTGTCCGCAACACTAACTTTGAAGCACTTCAATGCTCTAATCGCCCCGTCAGTCCTACAGAAGAATCGCGTTAACCCATGGATATCAAACAGCTCTGGCTCAACGTCCAAGACCTCTGGGGCGCCCTCGACCAACACCCGCTGCTGCATTCAAGCCTGGCACTGGTGGTGTTGCTGGTGGTGGCCCTGCTGCTCGGACGGGTGGCACGTTATCTCATCCTCCACGCCGTCAAACTGCTGGGGCGCCAACCTGCCCTGCACTGGCTCAACGACCTGCGGCACAACAAGGTCTTCCATCGCCTGGCGCAGATGACCCCATCCCTGGTGATTCAGTTCGGCCTGTACCTGGTGCCGGAGCTGAGCAAGACCAGCACGCTGTTCATCGGCAACGTCGCCCTGGCGTTCACCATTCTGTTCCAGGTCCTGGCCCTGAGCGCCCTGCTCAATGCCCTCCTGGACATCTATGCCCGCACCGAACACGCCCGCACCCGCTCCATCAAGGGCTATGTGCAACTGGCAAAAATGGTGCTGTTCGTATTTGGCGCCATCATCATCGTCGCGACCTTGATCGATCGCTCGCCGCTGTTACTGCTCTCGGGCCTGGGCGCCATGTCTGCGGTGATTCTGTTGGTCTATAAGGACACCCTGCTGTCGTTCGTCGCCAGCGTGCAACTGACCAGCAATGACATGCTGCGGGTCGGCGACTGGATCGAAATGCCTCAGGTCGGCGCCGACGGCGATGTGGTGGACATCACGCTGCACACGGTCAAGGTGCAGAACTTCGACAAGACCATCGTCTCCATCCCCACCTGGCGCCTGATGTCCGAGTCGTTCAAGAACTGGCGCGGTATGCAGGCCTCGGGCGGGCGGCGGATCAAGCGCAGCCTGTTTATCGACGCCAGCGGTGTGCGGTTCCTGCGGGACGATGAAGAGGTAAGCATGACCCAGGTGCACCTGCTGAGCGATTACATCAGCCGCAAGCAGGCAGAATTGAAAGCCTGGAACGAAGCCCAGGGGCACAGCGCGCAATTGACCACCAACCGCCGGCGAATGACCAACCTGGGAACCTTTCGTGCCTATGCCCTGGCCTATTTGAAAAGTCATCCGGACATCCAGCCGAACATGACCTGCATGGTCCGCCAGATGCAGACCACCGCCCAGGGCGTACCTCTGGAAATCTACTGCTTCACCCGCACCACGGCGTGGGCTGACTACGAACGGATCCAGGGCGATATCTTCGATTATTTGCTGGCGGTGCTGCCGGAGTTTGGCCTGAGCCTGTACCAGCAACCCAGCGGCAATGACTTGCGGGCCAGCCTGTTTCCGGTAAAACAGAACACCAGGGCTATGGAAGCCCTGGAAAACTGATATCGACAACTGCGAGGGGCGCTACGAAAGCTGGAACTGCGGATCGCCCGTCAGTTTGAACAGCCATTGAGCGCCCTCAGGCCAGGCGCCGTAACCGCTTTGGCCGTTGATATGGCCAGCATCGTCCAACCAGACCAGCTCACTGCCCCAGGCGTGAGCGAAGATCTTGGCCCGCTCCTGGGTGACATACGGATCGTCGGTGCTCGCCACCACGATCGTGGGAAACGGCAGGCGCTGCGTCGACATCGGCACAAACCCCGTGGTCCCCGGCGGATAGCTGTCCGCCTCGGTATCACTCGGCGCCACCAGCAACGCGCCTCGCACCTTGCGCGCCTCGGGATACTGCTGAGCCCAGAGGGTAATCAAGGTGCAGGCCAAACTGTGGCCGACCAGCACGACTTCACCCTCGGCCGCCACTATTGCCTGATTCAGGCGCTCTACCCAATCGGCCGCGACCGGGGTTTCCCAGTCCTGTTGCTCAACCCTGTGCAGACCTGAAAACTGCCGCTCCCACTGCGACTGCCAATGGGCTTCACCCGAATTGAACAGGCCCGGCAAGATCAAAACTCCAACTGTCATATTTCTGCTTCCTTTTAGAAAACCAGTAAGACTGATTACGTCGCCGACTGTATGCCTGGCCCGGACTTCATACCCAACCGGCTGATCCACACCGCCGCCAGAATCACCATCCCGCCAAGGAACAAACGCCCCAAAGGCTCATGCTGGTTCCAGATCAGCAGGTTGAGCAGCAAGCCTACCGGCACATGCAGATTGTTCATCACCGCCAGGGTGCCGCCGTTGACCAGGCAGGCGCCTTTGTTCCACCAGTACAACCCCAACGCAGTGCTGACCAGGCCGAGGAACACCAGAACGCCCCATTGCAATGGCGCCTCCGGCAAGAAATTGGCCTTGCCGAATAGCAGGAACGCCGGCAACGCCACCGCCAATGCCCCCAGGTAGAAGTAGCCAAACCGCCGATAGTGCGGCAGATCGCTGGGATGACGGGCCACCAGATGCTTATAAAGCACCTGCCCGGCGGCATAGGTGAAGTTGGCCAGTTGCAGCAGCAGAAAGCCCATAAAGAAGTTAGGGGTGATCTGGTCAAAGCGAATCACTGCCGCTCCCGCTACCGCCACCAAGGCCGCAATCAGTGCCCAAGGGTTGAAACGCCGATTCAAGGCATCTTCGATCAGGGTCACATGCAGCGGTGTCAGGATGGTAAACAGCAACACTTCCGGTACCGTCAGCACACGAAAGCTCAAGTACAGGCAGACGTACGTCACGCCAAATTGCAGGGCGCCGATCAGCAACATACCGCGCATGAACGCGGGCTCCACCGAGCGCCAGCGGGTCAACGGAATAAACACCAGGCCCGCCAGCAGTACGCGCACCAATACCGCGAAGTAACTGTCGACGTGCCCCGCCAGGTACTCGCCGATCAAGCTGAAGGAAAATGCCTGGATCAGGGTGACAATCAGTAGGTAGCCCATGTTCGCCTCATATCGAATGGGCGGGACCTTAGCGGTTTTCGAACACTTGCGAAACTCAAGGCAAAAAAAACCCGATCTCGCTAAAGCGTCAATCGGGCAGGAGCACTCAGGAGCTACAAGTGCAAAGGGAGGTTCGATACGCGTACTTGAAGGGTTGCGTGGCCTTATATAAACAGCGGGCGATTATCTGACGATTAACAATCAGGCCACTTGGGCCAGCAATGCCTTGGCCTGGTTCAGGCCCTTTTCCTGGAAGTCGCCGCCCATGTTCACCCCTTCGGCGTGAATGAAGGTGACATCGTGGATCCCGACAAAGCCCATGACCTGGCGCAGGTAAGGTTCCTGATGGTCGCTGGCGCCACCGGCATGAATGCCACCCCGTGCGGTCAGGACAAAGGCGCGCTTGCCATTGAGCAAACCCTGGGGACCGGTGGCGGTGTACTTGAAGGTCACACCGGCCCGCAGCACGTGATCCAGCCAGGCCTTGAGGGTGCTGGGAATGGCGAAGTTGTACATCGGAGCGGCCATCACCAGAACGTCGGCGGCCAGTAACTCATCGGTCAACTCATTGGAGCGGTCCAGGGAGGACTGTTCGATATCGTTGCGTTGTTCGACCGGCTTCATCCAGCCACCCAGCAAGTTGGCGTCCAGGTGCGGCACCGGGTTGATGGCCAGGTCACGCACGGTGATCTGATCGGCCGGATGGGCGACCTGCCACTGGCTGATGAACTGCTGGGTCAGTTGGCGGGAGATTGAATCCTGCTGGCGGGCACTGCTTTCGATGATCAGAACACGGGACATGGCTATGTAGGCTCCATCGGTAAATGCTGTAAGTCGATGGAGTGAAGGTTAAACAGAGCTCATTCGATAAAAAAGCGTAAAAAACTGCTATAACCCATCTATAAATTTGTTTATAAGCGGAGTATTGCTGTAGGCGTGCTCCGCTTATGCGTTATTTCGGTGCGCAGGTCAGGGCGATGCGCATCTTGATAATGTCGCGGGTGAACTTGGCCGTGGTGTTGGTGCTCTTCCCCGCCGGGACCGTGACTTGGCGAGTGCGAGGGGATTCCGGGCCGTTGGTGAAGACTACCTTGCACACCGCGTCGTTGGTGCCGTAGTTATTGAGTTGGATCGAACTGATATCACCGTCAACGTCAGACGCTTTGTAGTCGACACTGACGCCCTCGATTTTTTTCGTCACGTCGATGGGATAGGCAAACGCACTTAACGGCAGCAGCGTCAGCAGCACACAACAGAATTTTCTCATTCGGCAGTCTCCAGTAAGGACTGTCAGCTTAGGACAAGAGGAGCTCATCTTGAAAGCGCCCCGCGTTACCCTTGATCAATGGCGCACGCTGCAGGCCGTGGTCGACCATGGCGGCTTTGCCCAGGCGGCCGAAGTACTGCACCGTTCGCAATCCTCGGTGAGCTACACCGTGGCCCGTATGCAGGACCAATTGGGCGTGCCGCTGCTGCGCATCGACGGGCGCAAGGCCGTGCTGACCGAAGCCGGCGAAGTGCTGTTGCGCCGCTCGCGGCAACTGGTGAAAAACGCCAGCCAGTTGGAAGACCTGGCTCATCATATGGAGCAGGGCTGGGAAGCCGAAGTACGACTGGTGGTCGACGCCGCCTACCCCAATGCCCGGCTGGTGCGCGCCCTGACCGCCTTTATGCCGCAAAGCCGTGGCTGCCGTGTGCGCCTGCGCGAAGAAGTGCTGTCCGGCGTCGAGGAACTGCTGATCGACGGCATGGCAGACCTGGCCATCAGCGGCTTCATCATTCCTGGCTACCTGGGCACCGAAATGAGCGACGTGGAATTTATCGCCGTGGCCCATCCAGAGCATCCGTTGCATCGACTGAACCGTGAATTGAGCTTCCACGACCTGGAAAGCCAGATGCAGGTGGTAATCCGCGATTCCGGCCGCCAGCAGCCGCGAGACGTCGGATGGCTCGGCGCCGAACAACGCTGGACCGTCGGCAGCCTGCCCACCGCTGCCACCTTCGTCAGCAGCGGCCTGGGCTTTGCCTGGCTGCCGAGGCACATGATCGAACGCGAACTCAAGGAAGGGCTGCTCAAGCAGCTACCCTTGGAGAAAGGCGCCAGCCGCAACCCGACGTTTTACCTGTATTCAAACAAGGACAAACCCTTGGGCCCGGCCACGCAGATTCTCGTCGAGTTGCTGCGTACCTTTGACACCGCACCGCTGGACGCCCCCTTTGCCGCACCGCAGCAAGCCTGAACAGGAGTTCATCGATGGCCTATTTCGAACATGAAGGTTGCACCCTGCATTACGAGGAATATGGTCATGGCACACCGCTGATCCTGATCCACGGCCTGGGCTCCAGTTGCCTGGATTGGGAGTTGCAGGTGCCGGTGCTGGCACAACATTATCGACTGGTGGTCGTGGATATCCGTGGTCACGGCCGCTCCGACAAGCCCCGGGAGCGCTACAGCATCCCTGGGTTTACCGCCGACCTGGTGGCGCTGGTCGAACATCTGCATCTGACGCCTGCCCACGTAGTGGGCCTGTCCATGGGCGGCATGATCGCCTTCCAACTGGCGGTGGATGAGCCTCAGTTGGTCAAGAGCCTGTGCATCGTCAACAGCGCGCCTCAGGTCAAGGTCCGCACCGCCAGCGATTATTGGCAATGGGCCAAGCGCTGGAGCCTGGCGCGAATCCTGAGCTTGAACACCATCGGCAAAGCCTTGGGCACGATGCTTTTTCCCAAACCTGAGCAGGCCGAACTGCGGCGCAAGATGACCGAACGCTGGGCAAAAAACGACAAACGTGCTTACCTCGCCAGCTTCGATGCGATTGTCGGCTGGGGTGTACAGGAACGACTTTCCAGGATCACCTGTCCAACCCTCGTCGTCAGCGCCGACCACGACTACACCCCGGTGGCGCAGAAAGAAATCTATGTAAAACTGCTGCCTGATGCGCGGCTGGTGGTGATCAACGATTCCCGCCATGCAACGCCCTTGGATCAACCCGACGTCTTCAATACCACCTTGCTCGATTTTCTGAATACAGTCGAAACCACTACCCAGGATCACTGACCCATGCTGAAAAAAATCGCATTCTTTGCAGGCTCCGTTCTGTTTGCCGCCAACCTGATGGCTGCTGAACCTGCCAAGGCGCCCCACGTATTGATCACCACCACCAATGGCGATATCGAAATCGAACTGGACCCGGTCAAGGCTCCGATCAGCACCAAGAACTTCCTGGCCTATGTCGACAAGGGCTTCTACACCAACACCATTTTCCACCGGGTGATCCCGGGTTTCATGGTCCAGGGTGGCGGGTTCACTACGCAAATGTCGCAAAAACCAACCGAAGCACCGATCAAGAACGAAGCCAGCAATGGCCTGCATAACGTGCGTGGCACCTTGTCCATGGCCCGTACCAACGACCCGAACTCGGCCACCAGCCAGTTCTTCATCAACGTTGCGGACAATGCATTCCTTGATCCAGGCCGCGATGCCGGGTACGCAGTCTTCGCCAAAGTCGTCAAAGGCATGGACGTGGTCGACATCATCGTCAATTCGCAAACCACCACCAAACAGGGCATGCAAAACGTGCCAATCGATCCTGTCCTGATCAAGTCGGCCAAGCGCATCGACTGAGGTCTACAGGGAGTTTCGCGCGGCGCTCACAAGGCCCCGCGCGTATTTGAACAGGAGAGCCCGCCCGGCGGGCGTCAGACCTAATGCTCTATCGTCGTTTTGAACAACTGATCGATATTTTCCGCGACGCCCCCACTGCGTCTCCTCCCGATACAGTCCTGCCGTTCTATCTCTATTACCTGCGTCAGGTGTGGCCATGCTTTGCCGCGCTGCTGGTAGTGGGCCTGATCGGCGCGCTGATCGAAGTGGCGCTGTTCAGCTACCTGAGCCGCATCATTGACCTGGCCCAGGGCACGCCGCCGCCCGATTTCTTCCAGATTCACGCCACCGAGTTGATCTGGATGGCCGTGGTCGCCTTGCTGCTGCGCCCGATCTTCGGCGCCCTGCATGACTTGCTGGTGCACCAGACCATCAGCCCCAACATGACCAGCCTGATCCGCTGGCAGAACCACAGCTATGTACTCAAGCAGAGCCTGAACTTCTTCCAGAACGATTTTGCCGGGCGTATTGCCCAACGCATCATGCAAACCGGCAACTCCCTGCGGGACTCCGCAGTAGCGGCCGTGGATGCCATCTGGCACGTGGCAATCTACGCCATCAGCGCCCTGGTGCTGTTCGCCGAGGCCGACTGGCGCCTGATGATTCCATTGGTCACCTGGATCGTCTGCTACAGCCTGGCTTTGCGTTACTTCGTGCCTCGGGTCAAGGAGCGCTCGGTGATCTCCTCTGAAGCGCGCTCCAAACTGATGGGCCGGATCGTTGATGGCTACACCAACATCACCACCTTGAAGCTGTTCGCTCACACCCATTTCGAGCAGAACTACGCCAAGGAAGCCATCATCGAGCAAACCGAGAAAACCCAACTGGCCAGCCGCGTCGTCACCAGCATGGACGTGGCGATCACCACCATGAACGGCCTGCTGATCGTCACCACCACGGGCCTGGCCTTGTGGCTGTGGACCCAGTCGCTGATCTCCGTCGGCGCCATTGCCCTGGCGACTGGCCTGGTGATTCGGATCGTCAACATGTCCGGCTGGATCATGTGGGTGGTCAACGGCATTTTCGAGAACATCGGCATGGTCCAGGACGGCCTGAAAACCATCGCCCAACCGGTCGCCGTCACCGACGTGGAAAATGCCCAGCCCCTGAGCGTGCCCCACGGCGAAGTGCGTTTTGAGCAGGTGGATTTTCACTACGGCAAGAAAAGCGGAATCATCGGCGGTCTGAACCTGGAGATCAAAGCCGGGGAAAAAATCGGCCTGATCGGCCCGTCCGGTGCGGGCAAGTCCACGTTGGTGAACTTGCTGCTGCGCCTGTATGACCTGCAAGGCGGGCGCATCCTGATCGACGGCCAGAACATCGCCGAGGTTGCCCAGGAAAGCTTGCGCGAACAGATCGGCATGATCACCCAAGACACCTCATTGCTGCACCGTTCGATCCGCGACAACCTGTTGTACGGCAAGCCCGACGCCACCGACGAAGAGCTTTGGGCCGCCGTGCACAAGGCCCGCGCCGATGAGTTCATCCCGCTGTTGTCGGACTCCGAAGGCCGCACCGGCCTGGATGCCCATGTCGGCGAACGAGGTGTGAAACTCTCCGGCGGCCAGCGCCAGCGGATTGCGATTGCCCGGGTACTGCTCAAGGATGCGCCGATCCTGATCATGGACGAAGCCACCTCGGCCCTCGACTCGGAGGTGGAGGCGGCGATCCAGGAAAGCCTGGAAACCCTGATGCAAGGCAAGACCGTAATCGCCATCGCCCACCGGCTCTCGACCATTGCCCGGATGGACCGGTTGGTGGTGCTGGAAAAGGGGCAGATCGCCGAAAGCGGCAGCCATGCCGAACTGCTGGCTCATCGCGGGTTGTATGCGCGGTTGTGGCAGCACCAGACGGGAGGCTTTGTAGGAATCGACTGACGCCAACTGTCTCAAAATCCGAACAATTCTGACAGTTTTTCTCTATCAAACTGGTCATACGCCATAATCCTGCTGTACTGCAATCAGGATTCAGGAGGATCCTGACATAAGCGGCAAGGAAGCTTCACCGACCAGTTAATCAGATAGAGCAATCTATTAAGGACGTGTTCATGTCTTCTCTGTTCAAACGTTCCGTTACGGAAGGATTAGGTACGTTTTGGCTGGTGTTGGGCGGCTGCGGGAGTGCGGTATTGGCCGCATCGTTCCCCAACGTCGGGATCGGTCTACTCGGTGTGGCCCTGGCATTCGGGCTCACCGTGCTGACCATGGCCTATGCCATCGGACATATCAGCGGTTGTCACCTAAACCCGGCAGTATCCGTGGGGCTGGTAGTGGGCGGGAGGTTCCCGGCCAAGGAGTTACCGGCGTACATCGTCTCTCAGGTTATCGGCGCCATCGTCGCAGCCGCGCTGTTGTACTTCATTGCCAGCGGCAAACCGGGCTTTGAACTGGCCGGCGGCCTGGCATCCAATGGCTATGGCGAGCATTCACCGGGTGGTTACTCGATGGCAGCGGGCTTTGTCACTGAGTTGGTGATGACGGCGATGTTTGTGCTGATCATCCTCGGCGCCACCGACCGTCGTGCTCCAGCTGGCTTGGCGCCGATTGCCATTGGCCTGGGGCTGACGCTGATCCACCTGATCTCGATCCCCGTCACCAACACCTCGGTCAACCCGGCTCGCAGCACTGGCCCGGCGCTGATTGTCGGCGGTTTGGCACTCCAGCAGTTGTGGATGTTCTGGATCGCACCGATCCTCGGTGCAGTGGTCGGCGGTGTGGTTTATCGCTGGTTGGGCAAAGAAGAGAAAGCCTGAAGCAAACGGGTTCAGCCCTGCCGATAAGGCAGGGCTGTTCTCGCCTCTTCGGCATACGCCAAAATCCCCACCCGCTCCCGCTCCAGAAAGTCTGCCACTGCCGTCTTCAAACCGGGATGGCGCAGGTAGTGCCAGGAATGGGTGATGACCGGCTCAAACCCACGAATCAGTTTGTGCTCACCCTGGGCACCGGCGTCGAACCGCTGCAAACCGTGGGCAATCGCGTAATCCATACCTTGATAGAAGCAAGTCTCGAAATGCAGGCGGTCGAACTCCGCCAGGCATCCCCAGTAACGCCCATAAAAACTGCCGCCGCCGATCAGGCTGAACGCCATCGCTACGGGCCGTGATCCTTGTTTGGCCAGCACCACGCGAATCGCTTCGGGCATGCGTTCGGCCAATAGACTGAAAAAGTCTCGGGTCAGGTAAGGCGATTGTCGGCGCACGGCGTACGTGTTCGCGTAGCAGGCATAGACAAAATCCCATTGCGCCTCGCTCAGCTCATGACCTTGCAACCACTCGAACTCGATGCCCTGCCCCGCGACCTGTTCGCGCTCCTTGCGCATCTGCTTGCGCTTGCGCGAACTCAACGCGTCGAGAAAGTCCTGAAAGTCTCGATAACCACGGTTCTGCCAATGAAACTGACACCCCAATCGCTGCAACCAGCCCGTCTGCTGGGCCAGGGCGCTATCGGCCAACGCATCGGTGAAGTTGATATGGGCACTGGAAAGACCTTCGATTTCCAGATAGCCCGGCAGGCTTTTGAGCAGTTCAAAACCGTCCTCGACACTCGCCGCCAGCAGCCGTGGGCCGCTGACCGGACTGAAAGGAACGGCCGTCAGGAGTTTGGGGTAGTAGTCGATACCGGCACGCTCGCAAGCATCGGCCCAACCATGGTCGAAGACATACTCACCATAAGAATGCCACTTGCGATAGCTGGGCAGCGCGGCGATCAGGCGTCCGCTTTCATAATGCAGCAGGTGCTCGGGCTGCCAGCCGGAGTGTGGGCCGAGGCTGGCACTGTCTTCCAGAGCGCTGAGGAAGGCGTGGCGCAAAAAAGGCTGGTCGGAGGGGACCAACGCATTCCACGCTTCGGGGGCAATTTCGGACAGGCTATTCAAACGTTGTAACGGCATCCGCTTCCCCGATGATCACTGCTGGTAGACGGGGCGAGTATCGCAGCTCCTGCACTTTCACGGCCATAAAAAAACCCCGCCAAACGGCGGGGCAAACAAACGAGGAGCGCTTTAACGGATGAAGGAAGAGCGCTTTGAAGCGGTGTTGCAGGTTGCTTAAAACACGTACTGCACGCGAGCTACAAAGTTGTCACCGCTGTCATCGCCATTGGCGTTCTTGATCCTGTCGGTGCTGACTTTGACGTAGTTGGCCGAGACCTTGACGGACTCGTTGGCATACCAGTTAACCCCAATGGTGTTCAAGTTGGCCTTGGCGTCGCCGGTTTCACGGGTGGCGCTGTTGCGAACGACGTTCTTGTCATCAACACTGATGTTGTCGTAGCGATAGAACACTTCCCACGCGCCATACTGCTTGTTCTCGGGCTTGATGGTGTCGAACTTGGCACCGTCGAGTTTGTAGACACGGGCTTCGCCGGTCAGGGTGTAAGCCACTTGGCCGTAGAAACCGGTGGCTTTCACATCCTGGTAGGCGCTGCTGTCGGCCTTCATTTTGCGATTCAGGTATTCCGCCTGCAGGGACAACGGGCCGGTGGCAAAAGCGAATTCGCCGCCAAACACGGTGTCAGTGTCGTAGGCATCAGTGCTGGTCAAGTTGCCGGAGTCCAGACCCACACCGCCGCCAAAGGTGGCGCGGTTACCGTTGGTGCCAGCATCGTTGCCGCCGGAGGTAGACACACCACGTGCACCGAGGCGAGGACGGATACGAGAGTCGAATGCGGTGTCTTTCAAATCACGTACCGCGACATCCAGGCCCACGTGCAAGACATTGCCGGTTTCATGCATCGGCGCAAACACCGCACGGCCGTTAAATTGCTTCACGCCCTTGCCGTCCTTGTCGTTGATGTCCTTGGACGCAACGCTGGCGGACAGGTAAGCCATGTCGGCCACTACCGAACTGACCTGAATGCCCATGCCGTTTTCGTGGGAGTTGATCCAGTCAGCCAATTCGTAGGCCGAGTTACGCTCGATACCCGTGACCCACTTGGAGCTGGTGGCTTTTTCCAGGCCGAAATCTGCGTCGAAGCGCCCCACACGAATGGTGACCGGCTTGAAGCCCACGTAAGACATCGACGCTTCGTCGAAGTAGCCGTCGTCGGAATTACCCGAGTTATGGGAGAAGTCGTAGTTGACCTGGTATTTGAAATCCTTGTACAGGGTACCGCCCAGCTCCAGGTAGGCACGACGGAAGTAAGTGGCATCCGCCGAGTCGCCGTTCTTGGTGTAAAAGCCATCAAACGTGCCGTAATCGGCCTGCAGACGACCGCCCAGCTTGAAGCTGAAATTCTGGTCGGTAGTCGCAATCTCAAGGCCGCCCTTGGTTTTGACCACGATATCGGCGCCGTCAGTAGTGACAGTACCTGCGAAAGCCTGGGCGGTAACCGCCAGGGCCAGAGCGCTGGCCGCAAAACCGGCGAAGTGCTTACGGATCATCGAAGATTTCCCCTAATTGATGGTCTTGTGCATTGGCAAAACACGCGGACTAGAGCCGCTTGTGTTGGGTGGGGATCTTGGCGAGGGGATATTTCAGCCGGGTTGCTGCAACATAAAGATTTTGTTACATGGGAACTTTTTTATAGCCAATAGAAATAAGCGCAACGCCACGCCCTGCAAGCGTTTCGCGGACAAAATTGGCAAAAATGCCAAATGAAACAAAATGTAAAAACACTGACAAAAATGAAATCTTTTTTAATCAGGTGATTTTTCAAGCGAAAAAAAACCCGCGTCTGAAGCCGACGCGGGTTGGGGTGCTACTGTGAAAACTGTCAGATTACTGCGGGTCGCGAGAACGCTCGGCGGCCAAGCGTTCAGCCAATTCGTCGACATCCGGCACAGGTGGCTCGGGCATGATGCGCAAGGTCGCTTGCATCAAGCGCATCTGGCGGATAAAACGTCGGCATTTGGGGCAGAACATCAGGTGATGGCGCACCAGCAAGCGCTCGCGAAAGGTCAGTTGCCCATCGAGATAGTCACTGGAACGTGCCACTTGTTCTTTACAGGTCAACATTCGCCGGTTTCCTCAAAATGCTCCACAGTGGCGAAGACTTTAAGCCGTGCCCGATGCAGCAGCACACGAACATTGGAGAGCGAGATCTCCAGAAGATTACAAATCTCCTCCAACTCCAGCCCCTGGCGTTCGCGTAACAGCAACACACTGCTTTGCAGCTCGGAAAGGCTCAGCAGCGTGTGCTCCAGGCATTCGCGCAGCTCATTCTCGGTGAGCAACGCTTCAGGCGTGTCCTGATGCCAGGCAAACGGTGCGACCAACCAGTGGCCATCCTCCGGTACGAAGCGATCATCACCGATGGTACCGTGGGGCGACGGCAGGTCATCCAGCAGGACCTCCCGGCGATTTTGTTTGTAACGGCCTTTGGCAGCGTTAGCGGTAATAGTCAGTAGCCAGGTTTTGAGGCTGGAACGCCCCTCGAATTTGCCCAGGTTGCGCACCACCGAGAGCCACGCGTCCTGCACCACTTCATCGGCATGACGCTGCCCAACAATGGCATAGGCAACGGCGCGCATGGCGCTCTGGTAGGTCGCGACCAATTCCTTGTAGGCACGCTGCTCACCCTTGAGCAGTCGTTCGAGCAGGTGCGAGTCGTCCGCTGCTGCCATTCAGACCTCGGTACAAACACATTTCAAGATAAGAACACAGTCAGTGTGGGAGCCGGGCTTGTGTGGGAGCGAGCAAGCCCGCTCCCACACTGACTGCGTCGCTTCGTTAATCAGCGCTTGCGCAGAATCACGCTGCCAATCGAATAGCCCGCGCCAAAGGAGCTGAGTACCGCTACAGCGCCCTTGGGCAAGTCGTCCTGGTAGGTGTGAAACGCAATCACGGAACCCGCCGAACTGGTATTGGCGTAAGTATCGAGGATCACCGGCGCCTCTTCCACCGTGGCTTCGCGACCCAGCAGTTTCTTGACGATCAAGTGGTTCATGCTCAGGTTGGCCTGGTGCAGCCAGAAGCGCTTCACGTCATCCACATTCAACAGGTTTTCGGCCAGGTGCTTGCCGATCAACTCGGCGACCATCGGGCAGACATCACGGAAGACTTTGCGGCCTTCCTGCACGAACAGCTTGTCCGCTGCTCCGATGCCCTCTTCCGCTGCGCGGTTGAGGAACCCGAAGTTGTTGCGGATGTTATTGGAGAACTTGGTCAGCAGCTTGGTGCTGACCACATCGAACTGGTGCTTGGAGGTAGCCAGGTCGGCCCGCTCAAGGATCACCGCCGTCGCTGCATCACCGAAGATGAAATGGCTGTCACGGTCGCGAAAGTTCAGGTGGCCGGTACAAACTTCGGGGTTGACCACCAGGATCGCTCGCGCCTGGCCCAACTGGATGCTGTTGCACGCGTTCTGGATGCCGAAAGTAGCGGAAGAACAGGCCACGTTCATGTCGAAGCCAAAACCCTCGATGCCCAAGGCTTCCTGGACTTCGATGGCGATGGCCGGGTAAGCCCGTTGCAGGTTGGAGCAGGCAACGATCACACCGTCGATATCGGCTGCGGTCTTGCCGGCACGCTGCAAGGCTTGCTCGGCAGCGCCGACAGCCATCTGGCAAAGGACCGACCACTCGTCGTTGGAGCGCTCGGGCAGGCGTGGCGCCATGCGCTGGGGGTCAAGAATACCGGCCTTGTCCATGACAAAGCGGCTCTTGATGCCCGAAGCCTTTTCGATAAAGGCGGCGCTGGATTCAGTCAGTGCCTGCACTTCACCGCGCTCGATGGCCGCTGCGTTATCCAGGTTGAACTGTTGTACGTAAGCATTGAAAGACTGCACCAGCTCTTCGTTGGAGATGCTGTTGGCCGGGGTGTACAGGCCTGTGCCGCTGATGACGACGTTATGCACGGTCGTTCCTCTAAATCTATTCAGGCAGATGGCATTGGTACCGTCGTACCAAACCGTAAGTAGTTCTATTGCGCCCAGCGGACATCAAACCGGAAACGCTTTATTCCATCGCGTCGCGGCTGCACCAGCCCTTCTCGACGATCCCGGCATTTATAACAGCGAAGTTTGCCATAAAGCGGGGGGTTTGGCGCCAGTTGCAACGTACACCTGCCCCCCGGGCGTACGATCAGGCTTCCACCAGGCTCCATTGTTTGCTCAAACGCTTGTCGGAAATGGGCACTTTGGTCCCCAACTGCTGGGCAAACAACGAGACCCGGTACTCTTCCAGCCACCAGCGGTATAACTCTAGCTGAGGATCGCGCTTGCCTTCCTGGGTGTGTTTGTTCAGGCGCGACTGATACTGGCTCCATAGCCCACCCAACTCGGTACTCCAGACCCGATCCTTCTGCACCTGGCTCGGCAATTTCTCCAGGCGTAACTCGATGGCCTTGAGAAAGCGCGGCAATTCCTTGAACCACTGGGCTGGGGTTTCCCGCACAAAGCCCGGGTACACCAGGTTGCTCAGTTGCTGCTTGATGTCATTGAGGGCCACAGCCTGGGCCAGGTCAATCTTGCCTTTGAAGCGTTTTTGCAGACCGTGCCACAGCTTCAGTACCTCAAGGGTCAAGCGTGCCAGGCGTTCGGCATGTTCGGTCCAACTGCCGCGTTTTCGCTCGGCCAAGGCAGCCAGACCAGCACCATCACGAGGCAGGCTGGCTTCTCCTTCCAGCACGCAGCTGTCGAGGCTGGCCAGCAGAATGTCTTCCACCAAGGCATCGATGCGCCCCAGTTCGCGGTACATCAACCCCAACTCGGTCAGACCGGGCAATTTACCCCGCAGGAATTTGGCCGGTTCCGCCAATTGCTGCATCAACAGCCGCTGCAAAGCCCGGCGGTGCTGGAATTCGGCTTCAGCAGCGGTGGAGAAACGTCCTTCCTTGACCGTGCCGTTCTCCTCCACCAACGCCGGATAGACCGTCATCGACAGCCCGGCGATCTTCTGCTGAGTCTTCTCGGCCACCGCCGCAAACACTTTGGCTTCCACCGGCTGCTGGCTTTTTGCGGACTGAGGCACGGCCAAGGCCGCCTGGCTGGCTTCGGCGAAGCGCGCCGTCAGTTCGGCCAGGTCACGACCTTCGCCGAGGAACTTGCCCTGGCCGTCGACCACTTCCAGGTTCATCTTCAGGTGGTTTTCCACCTGCTGGGCAGCTTCAGCCCAGGCTTCATCGCTGACCCGTGCCCCCGTCATGCGCAACAACTCGCGCCCCAAGGCCTGAGGCAGCGAACCCTGGGCAAACTCGATGCGTTGCAGCGCCGCCTTGACGAAGTCCGGCACCGGCACAAAGTTCTTGCGCAGGGCCTTGGGCAAGTTGCGCACCAGGGCGACGCATTTGGCCTCAATTACACCCGGCACCAGCCATTCCAGGCGCTCGGCAGGCAGCGCCGGCAACAGCGGTGCCGGCACGCGCAAGGTCACGCCATCGCGAGGATGGTTAGGTTCGAAGTGATAACTCAAGGCCAAGGCCAGGTCGCCCAGGTGCAAGGTGTCGGGGTAATGCGCAGCGGTGACCTCACTGGCCTCGCGAGCCAGCACGTCTTCTTCGCGCATGATCAACAGTTGCGGGTCTTTCTGGCTGTTGACCTTGTACCAACTGTCAAAAGTCGCGGTCTGGTGAATCTCCGCCGGCAAGCGCGCATCATAGAACGCGAACAGGGTTTCTTCGTCCGCCAGGATGTCACGACGGCGAGCCTTGGCTTCCAGTTCGTCGAGCTGCTCCAGCAGTTGCTGATTGGCCGTCAGGCACTTGGCCCGCGACTGAATCTCGCCGCGCACCAAACCCTCGCGGATAAACAACTCGCGAGAGGTCACCGGATCAATCGGTCCGTAATGCACCGGCCGACGACCGACCACGATCAGCCCGAACAACGTGATCTGCTCAAACGCCACGACCTGTCCGCGTTTCTTCTCCCAATGGGGCTCAAAGTGGTTTTTCTTGATCAGGTGCCCGGCCAACGGCTCGATCCAGTCGGCGTCGATCTTGGCCACCATCCGCGCATAGAGCTTGGTGGTTTCCACCAGCTCGGCGGTCATCAGCCATTGCGGACGCTTCTTGCCGATGCCCGACGAAGGATGAATCCAGAAGCGTCGCTGGCGAGCGCCAAGGTAGTCACCGTCTTCGGTTTTCTGGCCGATCTGGCTCAGCAAGCCCGAGAGCACTGCCTTGTGCAGTTTCGGGAAATCCGCCGGCTCTTTATTCAACGTTAGCTGCATATCACGGCAGATCAGGCTCAACTGACGATGGGAATCACGCCACTCGCGCAAACGCAGGTAGTTAAGGAAATTCTTGCGGCACCAGTTACGCAGTGGACTCGCAGTCAGCTCCTGGCGCTGCTCTTCAAAGCCACGCCACAGATTGACCAGCCCGGCGAAGTCCGAATCGGGGTCTTTCCATTGCGCGTGAGCCTGGTCGGCGGCTTGCTGACGCTCCGGCGGACGCTCGCGCGGGTCCTGGATCGACATGGCACTGGCGACGATCAACACTTCCTGCAAACTGCCGAGCTTGGCGGCTTCCAGCAACATGCGACCCATGCGCGGGTCCACTGGCAAACGCGCCAACTGCCGGCCCATTGGGGTCAACTGGCTGTTGCGGTCCACCGCCGACAACTCTTGCAGCAGATTGAAACCATCGCTGATGGCCTTGCCATCCGGTGGTTCGATAAACGGGAAGTCGGTGATTTCACCCAGCCGTAGGTGCAGCATCTGCAGGATCACTGCGGCCAGGTTGGTGCGCAGGATTTCCGGATCGGTAAACTCCGGCCGTCCAACAAAGTCTTCCTCGCTGAACAGGCGCACGCAGATGCCCGGCTCGACCCGCCCGCAACGACCTTTACGCTGGTTGGCACTGGCCTGGGAAATCGCCTCGATCGGCAGGCGCTGAACCTTGGCACGGTAGCTGTAGCGACTGATGCGAGCGGTGCCACTGTCAATCACATAGCGAATGCCCGGCACGGTCAGCGAAGTTTCGGCGACGTTAGTCGCCAACACCACGCGGCGGCCCGGGTGGGACTGGAAAATCCGCTGCTGTTCGGCCGGTGACAGCCGTGCGTACAGCGGCAGGATTTCCGTGTGCTTGAGCTGGGCCTTGCGCAGCATATCGGCAGCATCACGAATCTCACGCTCACCCGGCAAAAACACCAGCACATCACCGGGGCTCTTGCGCTCGCTGCGTTCAAACGCAGCGATTTCATCGAGGGTAGCCAGGATCGCCTGATCCACGGTCAAGTCATCCTCGACGCGATTGCCCTCCTCGTCCTGCTCCAGCGTCAGCGGGCGGTACCAGGTTTCCACCGGGAACGTACGACCGGACACCTCGACTATCGGTGCATCATCGAAATGCTTGGAAAAGCGCTCCAGGTCGATGGTGGCCGAAGTGATGATGACTTTCAGGTCCGGACGACGCGGCAGCAGGGTTTTCAGGTAACCCAGCAGGAAGTCGATGTTCAAGCTGCGTTCGTGAGCTTCGTCGACGATGATCGTGTCGTAGCGCTCCAGGTAACGGTCGTTCTGGGTTTCCGCCAGCAAGATACCGTCGGTCATCAGTTTGATCAGGGTGTTGGAGTCGCTTTGGTCTTCGAAGCGCACCTGATAGCCCACCAACGACCCAAGCGGCGTGGCCAACTCCTCGGCAACCCGGCTCGCCACGCTGCGCGCAGCAATCCGCCGAGGCTGGGTGTGGCCGATCAAGCCATATTGACCACGACCGATCTCCAGGCAGATCTTCGGCAACTGTGTGGTCTTACCCGAGCCGGTCTCACCGGCGATGATCAACACCTGATGCTTGAGCAGCGCGTCCTTGATTTCATCGCGCTTGGCGGCAATCGGCAGGCTATCGTCATAACGAATCAGCGGCAGGCTGGCACGCCGCACTGTCACCTGGGCGCAGGAGGCCTGCACCTTCGTCACCCACTGCGCAAGTTTCTCCTCATCAGGTTTCTTGCGTAGCTCAAGCAGTTGCCGACGCAAGCGGTGGCGGTCGGCGAGCATGGCGTGATCGAGGCTTTTCAGCAGTTGGTCGATAGCGGGCGCTTGGTCAGTCATCAGGTGGGCAAAGGTCTTCTTTGGGAGGCAGGTAAGCCTTGGGTGACTTAGTTGACAAATTCAGCAGTGGATTGTCGCAGATTTCAGCCCATCAGGACGAGTCGTAGCAGAGGCTAAATTGAAGAAGTTTCATACGTAACACATAGATTCAACCCTACAAATACCCAGATTTGTCCGAAGGTAAAACCAACAAAAAAGCCCTCCAATACGCCTCAACATCTCACTGATTAAAACCATGCCGGAGTTTTGCTATATGCGTTTTCCTGACAATCCTACCTACGAAATCAATTCCTGGTTATCAAATTCAGATCCCAAACCTCAGTCTGCAACTTCATCGGCGCCCTCATCACACCCCCCACAGGGCTCTTCGAATTCATTCTCCAATTCCAGCAGTTGGCAAACCTCTACGCCACCGCAGACCTCCTACGATGTTTTGACCAATAAAAAAGCACGGGATCTTAATGCAGAGAAACATCTCGCAATTGCAGCACTGAATCTCAGAAATCCCCGTGCAGAGCTGGTAACCGTGGATACACCTGGCAGCCTGAAAATCCTGTCAAAACCCAACACAGTAAATAAGTTCGTACTCACAAAAGATAACCAAATGATCATTGGAAACATTGATAAAGATGTCCCTCCAAAATGGCTATCACACCCCACAATCGCTGAAATCGGAGCTGGCAGTGGTCAGTCAAGTAACGTCGTCAGCGCCGGATATATCAAAAAAGACTTTACTGGCCAAACACGTCTTTCCAATACATCAGGGCATTATCAGCCCACGGTTCGGGACTTACGGCCGACCCAAGAACACTTGAGAAACATGGGTGTAGATTCGACAAAAGGGCAATGCACAATCGCCTGACTACATTCGGAGCCCTTCAATCCGCACAACTGAAAATTGCATTCAACGAGCACAAATAGTCATACCACTCCCATCATTTCTAAATCTGTCAGTGCCGCCTGAAAAAGGCGCTTGAATTCAGCGTGATGAACTGAGCAAACGCTGGCCCGCCCAGAGAACGGGCTGGGCCGGTTTCTATTCATTATCCAACTCCTTGCGCCGATACGGAAACACATCAATCACCTTCCCCGCGCGAATCGCCTCCTGCAGTCCCTTCCAATAGTCCGCGTTGTACAACTCGCCATGCAGTTCATCGAACAACTTGCGCTGGCCGGCATCGGCAAACAGGAAAGGTGGAAACTCTTCGGGAAATACGTCCAGCGGCCCGATGGAGTACCAGGGCTCCGAGGCCATTTCATCTTCCGGGGTACGCGGTGCCGGGATGTGGCGGAAGTTGGCTTCGGTCAGAAAGCAGATTTCGTCATAGTCGTAAAACACCACGCGCCCGTGACGGGTGACACCGAAGTTCTTCAGTAACATGTCGCCGGGGAAGATATTCGCCGCTGCCAGTTGCTTGATCGCCAAACCGTAGTCTTCCAGCGCTTCGCGCACCTGGGCCTCGTTGGCGTTGTCCAGGTAGAGGTTGAGCG
Organism: Pseudomonas spelaei; assembly: GCF_009724245.1. Lineage (GTDB taxonomy): Bacteria > Pseudomonadota > Gammaproteobacteria > Pseudomonadales > Pseudomonadaceae > Aquipseudomonas > Aquipseudomonas spelaei. Next base: position 218,566 of record NZ_WNNK01000008.1, read on the forward strand.
GGGTCATGCGTCGCTCGGTCCAACAGTGGCGGATCAGCACGGTATCGCCTTCGACTTCGACCGTGCCGGCCGCCACTTCAAGCAGTTCGGCCAGGCATTCAGGCTCGAATTTGCTCAAGGGGAAACGGAAGTCGGCGAACTCCTGAGTATCAGCCATGCGTCCGACGCGATCGACGCTTTTCACCAGGCGATACTTCTCGATCACCGTGGCGCGGTTGACGTTTTTCGACGGAGAGAAACGGTCCTTGATGATCTTGAATACCGTGTTGAAGCCCGGCAGGGTAAACACGCTCATGACCATGCCACGCACGCCCGGCGCCATGATGAATTGGTCGTCGGTGGTGGCCAGGTGGTTGATCAGCGCCCGGTAGAACTCGGACTTGCCGTGTTTGTAGAAGCCGATGGAGGTATAAAGCTCGGCGATGTGTTTGCCCGGCAGGATGCGCTTGAGAAAGCCGATGAATTCCGCCGGCACCGGTACATCCACCATGAAATAGGAACGGGTGAAGGAGAAGATGATCGACACATCCGCTTCATCGGTGATCAGCGCGTCGATCTGGATGCCGCGCCCCTCCCGGTGCAACAGCGGAATCACCAATGGCCATTGCTCGTCGCGGGTGTAGATACGCCCTACCAGGTAGGCGCCTTTGTTGCGGTACAGCACCGAAGAAAACAGCTCGACGTTGAGCTCCGGATCCTTGCAGACCCAGTCCGGCAAATTTTCCCGCAACTGCGCTTCCAGTCGGCTCAGATCCGCCGGCAAATCGGCGTAGGGTTCGCTGAAGCTGTAATCGGCAAAGATCTGCTCAAGCATGCCTGACAGCTTGCCTTGCGGCTTGTAGGTGCGGGTTTGCGCGGCCCGGGCCCGACGCAGGCTCGGGCGGGTGGTGTGAATGAACATGCAGCCGTCGCTGATCAGGTCATGGCTGAACAGCCCGCAAAAGGTCGAGTTGTACCAGGTCTCGGACAACTCATCGTCAAAGCGCAGATCAATCAGGTTGATGTAGGCGCTTTTCACCAGCGGCCAGGCTGCAATGTCGAGCAACGATGCCTCGTCGAAACCGGCCCTCAGGCGCGCGATCACTTCGCTGACTTTTTCTTCGTAGAGGTTGATACGGGCTGTCGAGGCCGCTTGCCCCAACTGCCACTGGGCCTTTTCGAAACGTTCCCGGGCGCCGTCAGTGATCTGGCGAAAATGCTCGCGGTAATCGTCAAAGCCGTCGAGGATCATTTGCGCAATGTCGAGGGCGGGCGTTTGCTGCGGCATAAGGGAAACCTCTGCGGGCATTTGGAAGACCTGAGCTTAGCCAGTGTCGGGGGACAGGAGAAGGGTCATTTTTCCGGCAGCCCCCATGACCCGATTTGTTCTGTAAATAGTGGATTAGCAATTGTGTCAGGCAGGCCGTTGGGCAACACTTCCACCCTCATCAAGTAGGAATTTTCCGTGAGACCTGTCGACACCCTGCACCTGCTGGTGCTGGCCGCTATCTGGGGCGCGAGTTTTTTGTTCATGCGGATTATCGCGCCCGAAATCGGCACGATTCCTACGGCGTTCTTTCGCGTGTCGATTGCCGCCACCGGCCTGCTGGTGATCCTGGCGATGATGCGGGTGCGCTGGGACTTTCAAGGCAAGTTCAAGACTGTCCTGCTGCTGGGGGTCATCAACTCGGGGATTCCTGCGACCATGTATTCAGTGGCCGCCCAAGTGCTGCCGGCTGGTTACTCGGCGATTTTCAATGCCACCACGCCGCTGATGGGGGTGTTGATTGGCGGCCTGTTCTTCAGCGAGCGCCTGACTCCATCCAAGATCACCGGCGTCTGCCTGGGGTTGTTCGGTGTTGGCATTCTGACCCGCGCCGGCCCCGTGGCATTCGACATGGAACTGCTGATGGGCGCCCTCGCCTGCTTGTTGGCAACGACGTGCTACGGTTTCGCCGGGTTTCTGGCCAGGCGTTGGCTCGATCAACAAGGTGGCCTTGATAGTCGCTTGTCAGCCCTCGGCAGCATGCTCGGCGCGACGTTGTTCCTGTTGCCCTGGTTTGCCTGGAGCGCAATCAGTCATCCCCCGGCCAGTTGGGGCGGTTGGCATGTGTGGCTGTCATTGCTGGGCCTGGGGCTGGTCTGCACGGCGTTCGCCTACATTCTGTACTTCCGCTTGCTGACGGCCATTGGGCCGGTGAAGTCGATGACCGTCACCTTCATGATTCCGCCGTTCGGCGTATTGTGGGGGGCGCTGCTGCTGGATGAGCCTTTATCAATGGCCCATCTGTATGGCGGGGTGTTGATTGCAGGGGCGTTGTGGTTGGTGCTCAGACCGGGAAAACTGGCCAAGCCCCTGTAGGAGCCTACTCGCCCCTACAGGGTGTTTATTGATCAGCTTTTACGAAACACAAAAGCCAATCCGATGATGATCAGCCCCATCCCCAGCAGGCTCAACATCGCCAGCCTGTTGCCAAAGATCAGGTAATCCATCACCGCCGTCACGGCCGGTACCAGGTAAAACAGACTGGTGACATTCACCAGATTGCCCCTGGCGATCAGCCGGTACAGCAGCAAGGTTGCCAGCAGTGACACCACCAACCCCATCCACAACACAGGCAAGTAAAAGCCCGTGTCGTGCTCAAAGTGAAACGGCTGGAACGGTACGAATACCGCGCACAGCAGCAGGCCTGCCAGGTACTGCACGGGTAGCGTGCCCAACGGGTTATCGGTGATGCGCTTCTGCATGATGGAACCGAAGGTCATGCTTGCCAGGGCCAGCAAGCCGAACAGCATCCCCGCCATAGACATGCCGGACAAGCCGATGCCCTGGTAAACCACCATGATCAACCCCGCCAGCCCCAACGCCAGACCGAACATCCGGCTCCAGGAGCGCTGGCGCTCCATCAGCACCACGGTCAGGATCGGTTGCACGCCCATGATGGTCGCCATGACGCCCGGCGTGACTTTGAGGTCCAGGGCCAGCAGATAGAAAATCTGATAAGCCCCCAACAGCACCAGGCCGGTGGCCACCGCGTACCGCAGCGGTTTGCCGGGGCGCGGTAACTTGAGCTTGAGGATCGGCACCAGGACCACCAGGCCCACAAGGGCAATGGCAAAACGGATCAGCAGAAAAGCAAAGGGCGATGCATGGGCCAGGCCCAATTTGGAGAAAATCGCCCCACTGCTCCACAGCAAGACAAACAGACTCGTCGAGGCCGCCGCGGCCACGGATTGTTTCGAAAGAACAGACATAGGTACCACCTGTCATCAGGCAAAAAGCCAACTCAGCCGAGGCTGAAACTCAGTAGGTTTTCTTCAGGCGGGCACGGGGTAACAGCAATCAGCTGATCAGCCCGAAATGCCAACGCCCGGCGGTGATACGACTGCGTACACCGGCGTGCTACTGACAGGTGGGGGGTAATGACTGATCTGCGCAGGCTGCTGGTTCCCGCACGGCACGACCACAGCGCTGACCGCTGAATCGACTACCGCTATGCACAGGGAAGCTGGCATGTGCTGATCTTTTTTGAAGGGATAAAAAGGTGCTGTGAAACACCTGAGGCTGACTATAACCAGCTGGCGACATGCTTTGCAACGACTTCGCCAAAAGGCCAGTAAGGACATATGGAGGCACCGCACCTAGCCTTGGGAAAACCAATGCACTCCACCTCAGGAGGATCTCTCCCCAATGACCGCCAATGCCAAAAAAACGCGACTCTCTGCGATACCAGCTCTACCGATCCAAAGCGCTACGCCTTGCGAGCGCCTCCACTCATCAGTGGTACGAAAGCCTGAAACAGACTGGAAACGAGGAAATTGACTTAACAAACGTCCGATTCGAAACAATCAATGCCCATGCACTGGCCGCCTATCAAGACTGGCGAGAAGACTCACACTTTTCATGGGACGAGGTCACAGGCTGGAAGGCAAGTGAGCCGATGGCGTTCGATTTATCCATCTGGTACGGAAACGAACTCTGTGGACTGTGCTTCGCCAATCCAAACCAGAGCCGGCTAAGGATCAAGATCATCCGGCTGGAAGGAAAACCTGGAAAGCTACACCCCCTGAAAAGCCGCATAGCCTCATTGACGATGATTGCCGTTGATCACTATGCCCGGATCATTGGTAGTCAATGGATAGAAATCCAGGAACCCGCACCTGGCGCTATTTCCATCTACCGTGATCTCGGCTTTGAGTTCGACTCACGAGGCAGGCTTGTGATAGCGGTAGAGAACGAATAGCATCATAAATATGTTCAATTAATGATCAGCATTGGAGGCAATATGGGAGCACTTTTTGAAAAGCCCGGCACCCGAAATGCATCTTCCAAGGCAGTCAGAGACCCCAAGACTGCCCCACTTAGCGCCAATCAGCGTCGCTTTCTGAATGCGGCCATGACAAGTGACGTTGAGGAACCCTGTCTTTTGGCAGGCTGCCCAGACAAGCCAAAAACATAAAAAAACCGCTCATCCGAGCGGTTTTTTTATGCCTGCAAAGGCCTCAACCAAACAGCCAATACCCCAATGCCCCCAGCACCACTACCGCCAACACTGGCCGCAAGATGCGGTACGCCTTCGGATACTTGCGCTTCCACTGCTTGACCCCACCGCTGAAGCTGTCGCTGAAACGCTTGCTCCAGGCGTAGGCCTGGTTAATCCCGCCGACGCGCTCGTCATCCAGGTTCTGCGGCGCCGTAGCGCGGCCCAATTGGGCGCTGACCCAGCGGTTGATACGGGTCATCAACCGGCTGCTCAACGGGCGTTCGATGTCGCAGAACAGGATCACACGGGTTTTCTCGGTTTCGTTCTTTACCCAGTGCACGTAGGTCTCGTCGAACATCACGTCTTCACCGTCACGCCAGGCATAGACCTGACCGTCGACAAAGATGCGGCAGTCGTCGGAGTTGGGGGTCGACAACCCCAGGTGATAACGCAGGGACCCGGCAAACGGATCGCGATGCGGATTGAGGTGGCTGCCACCCGGCAACAAGGCGAACATCGCGCCCTTGACGTTAGGAATGCTGCTGACCAGGGCCACGGTTTTCGGGCACAACAGCTCAGCCGACGGCAGCGGTTTGTCGTACCACTTGAGGTAGAAACGCTTCCAGCCTTTCTTGAAGAACGAGCCAAAACCGGCGTCGTTGTTCTTCTCGGCGGCGCGAATGTAGCCCTCGTCAAACAGGTGCATGGCCTCTTCGCGGATCACTTCCCAGTTGTTCTTGAGCACATCCAGTTCCGGGAACTTGCTGCGATCCAGGTAAGGCTTGGACGGTACCGCAGAAAAGATGTACATCAAGGCGTTGTAGGGCGCGAACAGCGCCGAGTGGTTGACGAACTGGCGCAACATCGGAAGGCGCGCCTTGCCACGCAAATGCACATAAAGCGTACTGCCGATAAACAACAGCAACACCGACAACTTGGCGGCCAAAGAAAAGGTCATGCAGCAACTCCTGGAAATAGGCGCCTGGCCAACAACCTCCCACTGAAGGGAAACCAGACGTAGCAGCCGGCCATGATAAACACTCCGGGCCTCGGGAAAAACCCGCGCAATCCAACAATCGGTGTTAAGCACTGCGCGATGATGGGCCAATTATGCATAAGGCCCACGCAATCGGGCTGATTTGGGTCAAGCCTGGTTTTCCTGATCGGTAAACAAATCGCTGAACAACATGCTCGACAGGTATCGCTCACCGGAGTCCGGCAGTACAACGACGATGGTCTTGCCCTGCATTTCCGGCTTCTGGGCCAGGCGTACCGCCACGGCCATCGCGGCGCCACAGGAAATACCGCAGAGAATCCCTTCCTCTTGCATCAACCGCAGGGCCATGGCCTTGGATTCGTCATCACTGACCAGCTCAACCCGGTCGACCATCGACAGATCGAGGTTTTTCGGCACAAACCCGGCACCAATACCCTGAATCTTGTGAGGGCTGGGCTTGACCTCCTCGCCGGCCAACGTTTGGGTAATCACCGGAGAAGTGATGGGCTCCACCGCCACCGACAGGATCGGCTTGCCCTGGGTGTTCTTGATATAGCGGGACACCCCGGTGATGGTACCTCCCGTCCCCACGCCCGCCACCAACACGTCCACCGCGCCATCGGTATCGTTCCAGATTTCCGGACCGGTGGTTTTCTCGTGGATCGCCGGGTTGGCCGGGTTATCGAACTGGGCCGGCATAAAGTATTGGGCCGGATCACTGGCGAGGATTTCCCCGGCCTTTTCAATCGCGCCCTTCATGCCCTTGGCCGGTTCGGTCAACACCAACTCGGCCCCCAGGGCCTTGAGCACCTTGCGCCGTTCAATGCTCATGGACGACGGCATGGTCAACAGCAACTTGTAGCCCCGGGCGGCGGCGACAAACGCCAGGCCGATCCCGGTATTGCCCGACGTGGGCTCGACAATGGTCATCCCCGGTTTGAGTTTTCCGCGGCTTTCAGCGTCCCAGATCATGTTCGCGCCAATCCGGCACTTCACCGAATACCCCGGGTTACGCCCTTCGGTCTTGGCCAGGATCGTCACGCCACGGGGCGCGATACGGTTGATCTGAACCAGGGGCGTGTTACCGATGGAGTGCGCGTTGTCTGCAAAAATGCGGCTCATGACGGGTCCTCATTGCACCATTTGGAGAGGTCCCAAGGGTATGCCTCGTGTCCCGAGGCGTCCAGTCAAGGCGAACGCCCAGCGCGGACTGAACGCAATGTGACTGCCCATTCAGAGACTGAATAGCCCGTCTGCGTTCACAGTCGCCGGGCCTGCGCGGTATAGTCGGCCCATTACTGATGATTCGTCCCCAGGCCCGCCGCCTGTGGGCGTCACGCTCGAGGAATGACCGATGAAGTTCGAAGGCACCCAGGCCTACGTTGCCACCGATGACCTGAAACTGGCCGTCAACGCCGCCATCACCCTGGAGCGACCATTGCTGGTCAAGGGCGAACCGGGCACCGGCAAGACCATGCTCGCCGAGCAACTGGCCGAATCCTTTGGCGCCCGCCTGATCACCTGGCACATCAAGTCCACCACCAAAGCCCATCAGGGCCTGTACGAGTACGACGCGGTCAGCCGCCTGCGGGACTCGCAGCTGGGTGTGGACAAGGTCCACGACGTGCGCAACTACCTGAAAAAGGGCAAGCTCTGGGAAGCCTTCGAGTCCGAGGAGCGGGTAATCCTGCTGATCGATGAAATCGACAAGGCTGACATTGAGTTCCCCAACGACCTGCTGCAAGAACTCGACAAGATGGAGTTCTACGTCTACGAAATCGACGAGACCATCAAGGCCAAGAAGCGTCCGATCATCATCATTACCTCCAACAACGAAAAAGAGCTGCCGGATGCGTTCCTGCGCCGCTGCTTCTTCCACTACATTGCCTTCCCCGACCGCACCACGCTGCAGAAAATCGTCGACGTGCATTACCCGGACATCAAGAAAGACCTGGTCAGCGAAGCCCTCGACGTGTTCTTCGACGTGCGCAAGGTGCCCGGCCTGAAGAAGAAACCTTCCACCTCCGAACTGGTGGACTGGCTGAAGCTGCTGATGGCCGACAACATCGGTGAAGCGGTGTTGCGCGAGCGTGATCCGACCAAGGCCATCCCGCCCCTGGCCGGTGCCCTGGTGAAAAACGAGCAAGACGTGCAACTGCTCGAGCGCCTGGCGTTCATGAGCCGTCGCGGCACTCGATAAGGGCAATCGCCATGCTGCTCAACCTGTTCAATGAAATGCGTGCAGCCAAGGTGCCGGTCTCGGTGCGTGAACTGCTGGACCTGATCAACGCGCTGAAACAGCGCGTGACCTTCGCCGACATGGACGAGTTTTATTACTTGGCCCGGGCGATCCTGGTGAAGGACGAACGGCATTTCGACAAGTTCGACCGGGCCTTCAGTGCCTATTTCAACGGTCTGGAAAAACTCGACGACCACCTGCAGGCACTGATTCCCGAAGACTGGCTGCGCAAGGAGTTCGAGCGTTCGTTGACTGACGAAGAACGTGCGCAGATCCAGTCCCTGGGCGGCCTCGACAAGTTGATCGAAGAATTCAAGAAACGTCTGGAAGAACAGAAAGAACGCCACGCCGGCGGTAACAGGTGGATTGGCACCGGCGGTACTAGCCCGTTTGGCTCCGGCGGCTTCAACCCGGAAGGCATTCGTGTCGGCGACGCCGGCAATCGCCAGGGCAAAGCGGTCAAGGTATGGGACCAGCGCGAGTACAAAAACCTCGACGATCAGGTAGAACTGGGCACCCGCAACATCAAGATCGCCCTGCGCCGCCTGCGTAAATTCGCCCGTCAAGGCGCGGCGGAAGAACTGGACATCGACGGTACTATCGACCACACCGCCCGCGATGCCGGCTTGCTGAATATCCAGATGCGCCCGGAACGGCGCAATACCATCAAGCTGCTGTTGCTGTTCGATATCGGCGGCTCGATGGACGCCCATGTGAAGACCTGTGAAGAACTGTTCTCGGCCTGCAAGACCGAGTTCAAGCACCTGGAGTACTTCTACTTCCACAACTTCATTTATGAATCGGTGTGGAAGAACAACATGCGCCGGGGCTCGGAACGCACCTCGACCCAGGACTTACTGCACAAGTACGGCGCCGACTACAAAGTGATCTTTATCGGCGATGCAGCCATGGCGCCTTATGAGATCACCCAGGCGGGCGGCAGTGTCGAGCACTGGAACGAAGAGCCGGGCTATGTGTGGATGCAGCGGTTCATGGAGAAGTACAAGAAACTGATCTGGATTAACCCGTATCCGAAAGACACCTGGGGTTATACGGCGTCGACCGGCATCGTGCGGGATCTGATCGAGGACCAGATGTATCCGCTGACGTTGCGCGGGCTTGAGGAAGGGATGCGCTTCTTGTCCAAATAACCAATTCTCAAAATCACGACGCTCAAATGTGGGGGCGGGCTTGCTCGCGAAGGCGGTGGGTCAGTTAATACATGGTTGACTGACACGGCCTCTTCGCGAGCAAGCCCGCTCCCACATTTAGTTCTGCGGCGCTCTTCAGTCTCTGGCAAATCGTCGCAAATATTCGACGTGCTGCTGATGCGCCGTCTCCTGCACCACCGGCGCCAACCGCACCTTCTCCCCCGGCAAACACTGCGCCAGCCGCGCCAGCGCCAACGGCGTCAATGCCCCCAATCGCGGATAACCGCCAATGGTCTGCCGGTCGTTAAGCAACACAATCGGCTGCCCATCCGGCGGCACCTGGATGCCCCCCAACGGGATACCTTCGGAAATCAGTGACCGTCCCTGATACTCCAACGGCGTCCCCAGCAAACGCATACCCATGCGGTCGGCACGGCTGTCCAGGGTCCACTCGGTATTGAACGCATCAAACAGGCTCTGCCCTCTGAACTGACCGATCTGCGCCCCAACGATCAACGCCAGAGGCGCCTTTGATTGCAGGTTCGGCAACTGCTCGGCAGACAACACGCGCATATCGCCGCCTGTGCCGGAGTACCTCAGATATGCCCCCTCGGACAGCGCCCGACCCAAGCCGTCCAACCCGCCCAACTCTTCACGTCCGACACTGGCGCAACTGCCAAGTACCTTCGGCGCATCAAAGCCTCCCGGTGCCGCCAAATAGGCTCGGGCACCGCTGAATGGCTGAGTGAACCGCAAGCGCTGGCCTTTTTGCAGGATAAAACTGCGTCCGGGGCTGATCGCTCGCTCATCCACATAAGCCCCAAGGTCCGCCCCGGCCAACGCCAACAGGCAATATTCCTCAGCCTGCACGGTGAACCCGCCCAAGGTGATTTCCACCACAGGCGCATCCAGTGCATTACCCAGCAACCAGTTAGCCCAGGACATCGACACCCAATCCAGCGCCCCCCCCTGAGTCACGCCCAGGTGCCTGACACCAAAACGTCCGGCATCCTGCAGCAGGCACAGTGGGGTGCTGGCCTCGATCAACAAGCGGCTCATGCCTGCGCCTCCAACGGCGTGTCATCGCCATCCAGGTGGATGAATTCGGCATGATCGACGGGCTCGAACCGCACAGTATCTCCCGGCTGCATCAGGCTATAGCCATCGCGCGCTCGATCGAACAGTTTGGCCGGGGTGCGGCCGATCAGGTTCCAGCCGCCCGGCGACACCACCGGATAAGCGGCGGTTTGTCGTTCGGCGATGCCCACGCTGCCGGCTGCTATCCGCTTGCGCGGGGTGTTCAGCCGGGGAGTGGCGAGCACCTCATCCACCAGCCCCATAAAAGCAAAACCTGGGGCAAAACCCAGGGCAAACACCTGATATTCATGTTGGCTGTGACGACGAATCACCTCCTCCACCGACAGGCCGCTACGCTGGGCCAACACTGTCAGTTCTGGCCCGACAGTGAGGTCATACCAGACCGGCAGCACATGGCACTGTCCGCTGCCCTTGGGCTCAGGTTGCAACCCATTCAGCGCCAGGCTAATCAACTCCCGAGCCTGGGCCGGGCTCAACGCAAGCAGGTCGTAATGCACCATCAGGGTGGTGTAAGACGGCACCAGGTCCACCAGCGCCGCACCAAAGCCTTCCCGCAGGCGACGAGTGGCTGCCAGCATCCAGGGCATATTGTCTTCAGCAATCACATCAAACAGACGCACCATCAGGCAATCGATGGCCACCACTTCAATCCGCGGTTTCATCGTAGGGTCAAGGCCTCGCGGATGCGCTGGACCGCCGCCACCGAACTGACATTGTCGCCGTGCACGCACAGCGTGTTGGCCTGTAAGTACAAGGCACTGCCGTCACTGGCAGTGAGTGGTTCACCACGGGAAATGATCAAGGCCTGCTCGACGATTTGATCCGGGTCGCGATGCACCGCACCAGGCAACAAGCGGGAAACCAGATGCCCGGCGCTGTCATACGCCCGGTCGGCAAATGCCTCGAACCATAACGTCACGCCATATTCGTCACCCAAGGCCTGAGCGGCGCTGTTGTCGCGGGTGGCCATCAGCATCAGCGGCAACTCACCATACGCCGCCACGGCCTTGATCACCGCGCGCAATTGCTCGGGCTTGGCCATCATGTCGTTGTACATCGCACCATGGGGTTTGACGTAACTGACCCGGCCCCCCTGGGCCCGGCAAATACCTTCAAGGGCGCCTATCTGGTAGTGCAGCAGGTCCTGGATTTCCTGGGGCGTATAAGCAATGGAGCGGCGGCCGAAGCCCGCCAGATCCTGATACGCAGGATGCGCACCGACCTGCACACCATGCTGGAACGCCAGGCTGACGGTCTTGCGCATGATGCTCGGGTCACCGGCGTGAAAGCCGCACGCCACATTAGCGCAGTCAATGAACGGCATGACTTCGGCATCCAGACCCAAGGTCCAGTTGCCAAAGCTTTCGCCGATGTCGCAGTTCAATAGCAGGCGGCTCACGGTAAGGACTCCTGTAGGCATTATTTTTTTGTAGTGTGGGATCTTTTACCAAGATCTCGCAACGATGTTGTCCTGAACCCCCACGACGCTTATCGTGAGACGGCTCGATTTTTGGCGTTTGCCTCAGGCGGCGTCCAACTAATAAAAACCGATCCATGCATAAGAAAAAGTTGATCCCATGAATTTGAAGTTCCTTGAAACCTTCGTCTGGGTGGCCAAGCTCAAGAGTTTTCGCCTCACGGCAGAGAAACTCTTCACCACCCAGGCCTCGATCTCCAGCCGCATTGCCGTGCTGGAAAGCGAGTTGGGGGTGAAGCTGTTCCTGCGCGACTCCCGTGGTGTAAGCCTGACGCCGGAAGGCTTGAAGGTGCTCGACTATGCCGAGCAGATGATGCTCACCATGCAGGGGCTCAAGCAATCCCTGGAAACCACCAGCAGCAAGGTTGGACGGATCCGCATCGGCGCCATGGACACCGTGATCCACACCTGGCTCAGCCCGTTGGTGGCAGAGCTGATGGACCATTTCCCGCTGGTGGAAATCGAACTGGTCGCCGATACCGCATTGAACCTCAGCGATCAGTTGCAAAAGGGCTTTCTCGACCTGATCCTGCAAACCGACCTGCTGCGCCAGGAAACCCTGCGCAGCCTGGAACTGGCCAGCCACCCCATGGGCTGGATTGTCGCCAGCCAGTCGATCTACAACCGCGACTATGCCTCCCTCGCCGACCTGGCCCAGGAGCGCATCATCACCTACTCGAAAAACTCCCATCCCCATCAGGATGTACTGAGCCTGATGCAAGCCAACGGGGTGGCCGCGCCGCGGATGAACTGCGTGAACTCGGTGTCGGCGATTACCCGTTTACTGCGCGATGGTTTCGGTATTGGCGCATTGCCACCAGTGCTGGTCAGCGAGGAACTGGCACGAGGTGAGTTGGTGATGCTGCCCATGGAGCAACGGCCGCCGAACTTGCAGGTGGTGGTGTCGTGGCGGGTTGGCGTGGAACTGGTGGAAGAGATTGTCGGGCTGTGCCAGACGGTCGTGGCCCGGTATGCGTTGGAAGTGGGTGAGGAACTGATGGTGCTCAGCAAACCTTCGACTGGCACCTGACCGACTGACGAAACCGGATTAACTGTGGGAGCTGGCTTGCCTGCGATAGCGGTGGGTCAGCAGGCATTTCTGGTGCTGATACACCGCTATCGCAGGCAAGCCAGCACCCACAAGGACCGTGCCAGGATTGGCCTTAAAGTCCCTTCAAATCCCGCTCTTCAATCGGCCGGCTCTGGCGCAGGCGCTTGCCGCCCAGCACGACCCAA
>NZ_WNNK01000090.1 GCF_009724245.1 Pseudomonas spelaei
TCCACGTCAACGATAATAATTACCATTTATGGCTGGTGACGATTTAAGACCTGCTCGACAAGCATGGGTGGTGCGGGCCGTGAAAAACCTACGAGTTTGCCCTCGAGCTTTGCCGTGGAGAATCTTGCCAGCTAGGTCTCTGCCTCCGAGACAGGCTGCTCTCTATAGCCGACAGTCGCTCATCACAGGACAGATTCTGGTGTTGACTCGTTGAATCAGGATGGGGGCTCGGTTGAGATGGCACTAGAAAGGCAGCTTATTGCTTCATAGCGTGACGGCCACCTTCGGGTGGCCTTTTTCATCATGCATTGACAGCGGCCTTTCAACGCCAGTCTTGAATATCTGTAATGGGGCCCTCCTTACAGAGGGC
>NZ_WNNK01000091.1 GCF_009724245.1 Pseudomonas spelaei
GCCGCGTCAACGATAATAATTACCATTTATAGTTGGTGACGATTTAAGACCTGCTCGACAAGCATGGGTGGCGCGAACCGCGAGAAACCTACGAGCTGGCCCTCGATCGTTGCCGTGGAGAACCTTGCGGGCTATGCTGCTCTCGAGACAGGCTGCTTTCTATAGCTGACAGTCACTCATCAACAGAACTGATTCTGGCCTTGACTCGTTGAATCAGGATGGGGGCTCGGTTGGTGTGGCACTAGAAAGGCAGCTTATTGCTTCATAGCGTGACGGCCACCTTCGGGTGGCCTTTTTCATCATGAATTGACAGCTACCTTTCAACGCCAGTCTTGAATATCTGTAATGGGGCCCTCCTTACAGAGGGT
>NZ_WNNK01000092.1 GCF_009724245.1 Pseudomonas spelaei
GTGGTAGAAGCAAAGGCAAGGGCCAGCAAGGGCCAGAGCGAAAGCAGAGCTGCTTTTCTGTGGGAGCTGGCTTGTCTGCGATGGGCATAGGTATCTACACCATTGCGCAGGAGCCGGATTTTTGTAGCCGCTGCCGAGGCACGAGGCTGCGATGCGGTCCGCAGGACCGCCCCAGGGGCCGCTACGCAGCCCATCGCAGCCTCGTGCCTCGGCAGCGGCTACAGGTTTTTTGCAGGATTCAAAAATGTGTAGATACCTATGCTGCGATGACATCACCTCGGTGTTCCTGAAAGACCGAGGTGATGCCATCGCAGGCAAGCCAGCTCCCACAGAAAAGCAGCCCTGCTTTCGCTCTA
>NZ_WNNK01000093.1 GCF_009724245.1 Pseudomonas spelaei
GGGCCGGCTTGAGTGGTAGAAGCAAAGGCAAGGGCCAGAGCGAAAGCAGAGCTGCTTTTCTGTGGGAGCTGGCTTGCCTGCGATGGCATCACCTCGGTCTTTCAGGAACTCCGAGGTGATGTCATCGCAGCATAGGTATCTACACATTTTTGAATCCTGCAAAAAACCTGTAACCGCTGCCGAGGCACGAGGCTGCGATGGGCTGCGTAGCGGCCCCTAGGGCGGTCCTGCGGACCGCATCGCAGCCTCGTACCTCGGCAGCGGCTACAAAAATCAGGCTCCTGCGCAATGGTGTAGATACCTATGCCCATCGCAGGCAAGCCAGCTCCCACAGAAAAGCAG
>NZ_WNNK01000094.1 GCF_009724245.1 Pseudomonas spelaei
CTCTGTGCTCACCTCAAAAGCGGCTTTTGTACCGTTAATCTCATTGTCAATCGCTGCAGGAACTTCCTCCTCACTCAAAGCTCTCAGCTCTGACATAACTGCGTCGATACTCCGTATTCCGAAAGCACGTTCCGGGTTATTTGCAACTTTATCAAAGCTCGTACTGAGCTTAGCTTCTCGTTTTGAGATTTCGTCTTGGATGATAGAAAGAGACCGGTTGATATCCTCCACTGATGCCGCAGAAACACCTGCGGCCTGGAGCTCAGCGTTGATTTTATGTTCCAGCCCTCGAGTTTCATAATCATAGTGGGATGCGATATCTCGGAGTACCA
>NZ_WNNK01000095.1 GCF_009724245.1 Pseudomonas spelaei
GTCTGTGCTCACCTCAAAAGCGGCTTTTGTACCGTTAATCTCATTGTCGATCGCTGCAGGTACTTCATCCTCACTCAAAGCTCTCAGCTCTGACATAACTGCGTCGATACTCCGTGTTCCGAAAGCACGTTCTGGGTTATTTGCAACTTTATCAAAGCTCGTACTGAGCTTAGCTTCTCGTTTTGAGATTTCGTCTTGGATGATAGAAAGAGACCGGTTGATATCCTCCACTGACGCCGCAGAAACACCTGCGGCCTGGAGCTCAGCGTTGATTTTATGTTCCAGCCCTCGAGTTTCATAATCATAGTGGGATGCGATATCTCGGAGTACCT
>NZ_WNNK01000096.1 GCF_009724245.1 Pseudomonas spelaei
TGCCATCGATCTTTGGGAGTGAAGCACTGATGCCCAAAGAGCAAGCACTGCTCGACCTCTGCCTCACGGAGAAAGCCAAAGGTCGCAAGGTCCTGGCTTACACGGTGTACAGCGGTACTCGCGACACCACCGCTCGCCTGAAACGGTTGCTGGAACACGCCGGTTTGAAGGTGGCGGTATTGAGGGCATCGGTGGACACCGCCAGGCGCGAGGATTGGATCCTCGACCAGGTGGACAGAGGGATTGACGTGCTGATCACCAATCCGGAGCTGGTAAAGACCGGTTTGGACCTGCTCGACTTTCC
>NZ_WNNK01000097.1 GCF_009724245.1 Pseudomonas spelaei
TTTGATTTTGATCTTAGGCGCCCCGTTAAACCACGCTGGCCGAACGCAGGTATTACGCAGTGGCTAAACCGGCAGGACGCCGGTTTAGCCGCGTTGGGCCATGGATGGCCCGTCGCGGCGGCCCACGGAGTAATGCCTGCGTTCGGGCACACCGAGCCTGAGCGAGGTGCCGAGTGGTGGGGCAAGAGCCCTTTGGTTACTTTGGGGCTCTTTTCCAAAGTGACCCGCCGTAAGGGCGGAACCCATAGCAGCCGTAACCGCAGCAACGGATATGTACTCAACCAACCAACCAA
>NZ_WNNK01000009.1 GCF_009724245.1 Pseudomonas spelaei
GGAGTGAGGGCATGCCGAGCCTAGGCGAGGCACCGAGTGGTGGGGCAAGAGCCTTTTGGTTACTTTTGGGCTCTTTTCAAAAGTGACCCGCCGTAAGGGCGGAACCATAAGCCGCCATAACCGAAATAACGGATATGTACACAACCATCTATCACCATCATAGGTGGAGTCAAACCGCCCTACCCCCTAGAATCCCCCCACGATTACAGGAGACGACTTCATGCTGATGGTGATTTCCCCAGCCAAAACCCTCGATTTCGACACCCCGCCGGTGACCCAGCGCTTCACCCAGCCCCAATACCTGGACCACTCCCAGGAACTGATCGAACAACTGCGCGACCTAAGCCCGGCGCAGATCAGCGAGCTGATGCATGTCTCCGACAAGATCGGCGGCCTCAACGCAGCACGCTTCGGCAGCTGGACCCCTGCCTTCACACAGGCCAATGCCAAGCAAGCGCTGCTGGCCTTCAAGGGCGACGTCTACACCGGGCTCAATGCCCAGACCCTCAAGGACGCCGACTTCACCTACGCCCAGGAACACCTGCGCATGCTCTCCGGCCTTTATGGCCTGCTGCGCCCGCTGGACCTGATGATGCCGTACCGTCTGGAGATGGGCACCAAGTTGGCCAACGCCCGTGGCAAGGACCTATACGCCTTCTGGGGCACCCGTATCAGCGAGTGGCTCAATGAAGCCCTGGCCGAACAAGGCGATGACGTACTGCTCAACCTGGCGTCCAACGAGTACTTCTCGGCGGTCAAGCGCCCAGCCCTGAACGCTCGGATCATCAATACAGAGTTCAAGGACCTGAAAAACGGCCAGTACAAGATCATCAGCTTCTACGCCAAAAAGGCCCGGGGCATGATGAGCCGCTTCGTGATTGATGAACGCATCAACGATCCGGCCCAGCTCAAGCAATTTGATGTGCAGGGCTACCGCTTCAATGCTGAGCAGTCCAAGCCGGATAACCTGGTTTTTTTGCGCGATCACGCACCGGAATAAGGCTGTAGCCGCTGCCGAGGTACGAGGCTGCGATGCGTGTCCGCAGGACCGCCGCTTTGGGGCCGCTACGCAGCCCATCGCAGCCTCGTACCTCGGCAGCGGCTACGACTGCATTCGCGAGCAGGTCGAATCGTCGCACCGGCGCTCCCACATTTTATTCCGCATCCACCCGCAAAAAAGTCATTTATTTGACGCCAAAAATTATTCTTCAGAATTCATGACTATTCTTTCACTCGACATTCGTCGTTTTTTTTCGTAGTGGCACCACTTTTTTCAAACGGTAGTGGCACAAAACTATACCCCTCGCTCAACTCCCCATAACTACTCACTCAAATAGCAAGTGCTATCAATATAGTACCAGTGCCATCTTTCCCAATATTTCAAGAAATTTCAGGAAACAGGATGAGCGGCCAGGAACTATGTTCCCAAGTGCCGCTCATACCACCGGTAACGATTATCTCTGTTCTTGTACGAGATGACTTACACGGCGACCGAAGAACAGCAACAAAGTTGTCATATCAACTTTGACTCAACGGTCGAATAACCAGCTGTTTAGTTGAGGACAGGTGATAACGCTTCATTGCTATCTCCTATAAGGCCAAGGCTGAGCGCCCCTATATGGGCCAGTGACATATCCCAAGTTATTGATATTGCTAACACTATGGCGAATATCAAGCCCTTGCGGCACTGGCGCCAAGCCCTTCCAAAAGGAAGGCTGGCTGCATTTCAGGGCAAGCCCCAACAACAAGGCCAAGTTGCGCACAACTTGAGTGCATTAGTTATTCACTCGACTTTTAGTATGCCTGTACATGGCAGCTCGGCGTCTATTCGCCGCACTTGCTAGTGCATGAGTGACGCCTAAAACATGAACTCCGGCCATCTAATGGCATGATTAAACACAGAGGTAAATGCGATGCGCATCAGCATATTCGGTTTGGGTTACGTTGGCGCAGTCTGTGCCGGTTGCCTGTCTGCACGGGGCCACGAAGTGGTTGGCGTAGACATCTCCAAGGAAAAGATCGACCTGATCAACGCGGGTAAATCTCCCATCGTTGAACCGGGTCTGGGCGAACTGTTGAGTCAGGGCATTCACACCGGCCGACTGCGTGGCACCACCAACTTCGCCGAAGCCATCCGCGACACCGACCTGTCGATGATTTGCGTGGGTACGCCGAGCAAGAAGAACGGTGACCTGGAACTCAATTACATCGAATCGGTGTGCCGCGAGATCGGTTTTGTGCTGCGTGACAAGACCACCCGCCACACCATCGTGGTGCGCAGTACCGTGTTGCCCGGCACCGTGGCCAACGTGGTAATCCCGATTCTCGAAGACTGCTCGGGCAAGAAAGCCGGGGTCGACTTCGGCGTTGCGGTGAACCCGGAATTCCTGCGGGAAAGTACCGCCATCGCCGACTACGACTTGCCACCGATGACCGTCATCGGTGAGTTCGACACCGCTTCCGGCGATGTCCTGCAGTCGCTGTACGAAGAGCTCGACGCACCGATTATCCGCAAGGACATCGCCGTCGCCGAAATGATCAAGTACACCTGCAACGTCTGGCATGCGACCAAAGTGACCTTCGCCAACGAGATCGGCAACATCGCCAAGGCGGTGGGTGTCGATGGCCGTGAAGTGATGGAAGTGGTCTGCCAGGACAAGACCCTCAACCTGTCCCAGTACTACATGCGCCCGGGCTTCGCCTTCGGCGGTTCCTGCCTGCCCAAGGATGTGCGTGCCCTGACCTACCGCGCCGGCTCCCTGGACGTGGAAGCACCGCTGCTCAATTCGCTGATGCGCAGCAACGAGTCCCAGGTGCAGAACGCCTTCGACATCATCTCCGGCCACGACAAACGCAAAGTCGCCCTGTTGGGCCTGAGCTTCAAGGCCGGCACCGATGACCTGCGTGAAAGCCCGTTGGTGGAACTGGCGGAGATGCTGATCGGCAAGGGCTTCGACCTGAGTATCTACGACAGCAACGTCGAGTACGCCCGTGTCCACGGCGCCAACAAGGACTACATCGAGTCGAAAATCCCGCACGTGTCGTCCCTGCTCAACTCGGACTTCGACGCGGTGATCAACAACTGCGACGTGATCATCCTCGGCAACCGCGACGAGAAGTTCCGCGCCCTGGCCCAGGTTGCCCCTCACGGCAAGCAAGTGGTGGACCTGGTGGGCTTCATGTCCAAGGCCACCAGCGTGAGTGGCCGTACCGAAGGTATTTGCTGGTAACCCTGCCCGTGTAGCCGCTGCCGAGGCACGAGGCTGCGATGGGTTTGCCCCCCGAGGGCGGTCCTGCGGACACGCATCGCAGCCTCGTACCTCGGCAGCGGCTACACGTTTTCTTCACTTACGGATGCAGATTATGCACAGGCTAAAGAACGGCCTTCTTCAGGCCTCCGGTTGGCTGTTGTTTTTAAGCCTGCTGATGTGTCTCGCCCTGGCATTGCCGGCGACCATCTTCGACTCCCAGTCCAAGGACTTCATATTCCTGATTGGCGCCGTAGGCATCTGGCGTTACTCGATGGGTGCCACGCATTTTATTCGCGGCATGCTGTTTCTCTATGTGGTCTATCCGCACCTGCGGCGCAAAGTGCGCAAGCTGGGCAAGGCTGCGGATCCGTCCCACGTGTTCCTGATGGTCACCAGCTTCCGCATCGACGCGCTGACCACCGCCCAGGTGTACAGCTCGGTGATCCGCGAGGCCATCGAATGTGGCTTCCCCACCACCGTGGTCTGCTCCCTGGTGGAGATGTCCGATGAGCTGCTGGTCAAGAGCCTGTGGACCAAAATGAACCCGCCCGCCCACGTCAAACTGGACTTCGTGCGCATCGCCGGTACCGGCAAGCGTGACGGCCTGGCCTTCGGTTTTCGCGCCATCTCCCGCCACCTGCCGGACGACCGTGCCGTGGTGGCGGTGATCGACGGCGACACCGTGCTCGCAGAGGGCGTCGTGCGCAAAACCGTGCCGTGGTTCCAGCTGTTCGGCAATGTCGGCGGCCTGACCACCAACGAATTCTGCGAAGTGCGCGGCGGCTACATCATGAGCGAGTGGCACAAGCTGCGCTTCGCCCAGCGCCACATCAACATGTGCTCCATGGCTCTGTCCAAGCGCGTACTGACCATGACCGGGCGCATGTCGGTGTTCCGCGCCAGTGTCGTTACCGACCCGGGCTTTATCGCCGACGTGGAAAGTGACTCGCTGCAACACTGGCGCCTGGGTCGTTTCAAATTCCTTACCGGCGACGACAAGTCCAGCTGGTTCAGCCTGATGCGCCTGGGCTACGACACCTTCTACGTGCCGGATGCGGCGATCAACACCGTGGAGCATCCACCGGAAAAGAGCTTTATCAAGGCCAGCCGCAAGCTGATGTTCCGCTGGTATGGCAACAACCTGCGGCAGAACTCCCGGGCCCTGGGCCTGGGGGTAAAACGCCTGGGTGCGTTCACCAGCGTGGTGCTGTTCGACCAGCGCGTGTCGATGTGGACCTCGTTGCTGGGCCTGACCGTAGCGATCATCGCCAGCTTCAAATACGGCGGTGCGTTCATCCTCGCCTACCTGTTGTGGATCGGTATCACCCGCCTGATCTTGACCCTGCTGTTGTCGTGCTCTGGCCACAAGATCGGCCCGGCCTACCCCGTGATTCTCTATTACAACCAGATCGTCGGCGCGCTGGTGAAAATCTACGTGTTCTTCCGCCTCGATCAACAGTCCTGGACCCGCCAGGACACCAAACTGACCCGCGATTTGGCCAGCTTTCAACGTTGGTTCAACACCTGGTCGTCTCGGACCATGACCTTCTCCGCCGGCAGCATTTTCGTCGCCGTGTTGCTGATGATGGTCTGACTCACCTCGCCTGAATTAACTAGGAATTGCACACATGAATAGCCCAATGAATGCCCCCGTCAACGCCAACGTCGTCCATGAATCCGAAGCCCAGCGCCAACACGCCCGTGTAAAAATTCCGGCCAAATTGCGCTTCTTCGGTACCGACCGCACGCCCATGGAAGTACGGGTCATCGACCTGTCCGCCGGGGGCCTGGCGTTCAATGCACCCCAACAGCCGCTGAAAGTTGGCGATGTGCACAAAGGCCGCCTGCAGTTCGTCATCGACAACCTCGGCCTGGCGATGGACGTTGAGCTGTTGGTCCGCTCCTACGACCGCCAGACCGGCCGTACCGGTTGCCAATTCCAGAACCTCGACGCCCAGGACATCTCCACCCTGCGCCACCTGATCACCTCGCACCTGTCTGGCGATATCGTGACCATGGGCGACGTGCTGGCGACTCTGCAACGCGACAACTTCACCAAGGCGCGCAAGGTCAAGGACGGCGGCAGCGGCATGAGCGCGTTCGGTCGCCTAAAAGCGGTGACCTTCAGCCTGGCGATTTTCCTCGTGGGTCTCGCGGCTTTCGGCTTCATTTTCAAATCGGTGTACGGCATGTACTTCGTCAGCCATGCCCAGGCTGGCGTGGTCAGCGTACCGGGGATGAACGTCACCATGCCTCGCGATGGCACCGTGCAGAGTCTGATCAAAGACAATGCAGTCGCCGCCAAGGGCGCGCCACTGGCGACCTTCAGCACCAGCATGCTTGATGTGCTCAAGGGCCATCTGGACGAAGACCAGCTGCAACCGGCCAAGGTCGAAGAGCTGTTCGGCAAGCAAATGACCGGCACCCTGACCTCGCCGTGCGACTGTGTGGTAGCCCGGCAAATGGTCGCTGACGGCCAGTACGCCAGCAAAGGCGATGTGATCTTCGAACTGGTGCCGCGCGGCAGCCAGGCTAATGTCGAAGCACGCTTCTCCTATCGCCAGTTCGCCGATGTGCGTCCGGG
Source organism: Pseudomonas spelaei (assembly GCF_009724245.1). Lineage (GTDB taxonomy): Bacteria > Pseudomonadota > Gammaproteobacteria > Pseudomonadales > Pseudomonadaceae > Aquipseudomonas > Aquipseudomonas spelaei. The sequence goes on from NZ_WNNK01000009.1 coordinate 5,836, forward strand.
TACGCCTGTGAACTTCCAGGTCGCCGATGAAGAACAAGTCCGCACCGGCACCATCGTCAGCAGCACCAGCCTCAACAGCACCGACCTGTCTTCCGACATCCGTGTGCAGATCAAACCCGATGCACCGCTGGACAGCACCTATGCCGGTCGCCCGGTGGAAGTGACCAGCGATCGTGGCCCGTCCCTGAACTGGCTGATCGACAAAGCCATGGCTGCCGGTCTTTAAGCGGAGGACATGCCTGTGAACACGCCTAAAACAACGCTTTCTCTATGGGGACGGGCTTCTGTGGGAGCCGGGCTTGCCCGCGATTGCATCGACTCGGTGCTTCAGTCAGACCGAATCGCCCGCATCGCAGGCAAGCCAGCTCCCACACAAAGCCGTTCGCATGCCGCCTCATACTGTGCACTGGCCCTGGCCATCAGCCTTTCGGGCTGTGCCGGCCTGCCAGACCAGCGCCTGGCCAACGAAGCCCTCAAGCGCGGCGACACGGCGACAGCTGCGCAGAACTATCAGCAACTGGCGGACCTGGGTTACAGCGAGGCCCAAGTAGGCCTGGCAGACATCCAGGTCGGCACCCGCGATCCTGAGCAAATCAAACAAGCCGAAGCGACTTACCGCGCGGCCGCTGACACCTCGCCGCGCGCCCAGGCTCGCCTGGGCCGCTTGCTGGTGGCCAAGCCCGGCGCAACCGAAGCCGAGCACCACGAAGCCGAAGGCCTGTTGAAAAAAGCCTTTGCCAATGGCGAAGGCAACACCCTGATCCCGCTGGCGATGCTGTACCTGCAATACCCGCACGACTTCCCGAACATCAACGCCCAGCAGCAGATCAGCAAATGGCGCACCGCCGGTTACCCGGAAGCCGGCCTGGCCCAGGTGTTGCTGTACCGCACCCAGGACACTTACGACCAACACCTGGGTGAAGTCGAAAGCATCTGCAAGGCCGCGCTGAACACCACTGATATCTGCTACGTCGAGCTGGCCACCGTGTACCAGAAACGCGGTCAACCAGAGCAACAAGCCGAGCTGCTCAAGCAACTGGAGGCAGGCTACAGTCGTGGCACCGTCACCGCCCAACGGGTCGACAGCGTGGCCCGTGTGCTGGGCGATGCGAGCCTGGGCAAACCTGACGAAAAAACCGCCCAGGCGTTGCTGGAAAAAATCGCTCCCGGCTACCCGGCCTCCTGGGTCAGCCTGGCGCAATTGCTCTACGACTTCCCCGAACTGGGCGATGTCGACCAGATGATGAAGTACCTGGACAACGGTCGTGCCGCCGACCAGCCCCGCGCCGAACTGCTGCTGGGCAAGCTCTACTACGAAGGCAAGTGGGTGCCGGCCGATGCCAAGGCGGCCGAAGCACACTTCCAGAAAGCCCAAGGCCGCGAAGTGGCCGCCGATTACTACCTCGGCCAGATCTACCGCCGTGGCTACCTGGGCAAGGTCTACCCGCAAAAAGCCCTGGACCACTTGCTGACCGCTGCGCGCAACGGCCAGAACAGCGCCGACTTCGCCATCGCCCAGCTGTTTTCCCAAGGCAAGGGCACCCAGCCCAACCCACTGAACGCCTATGTCTTCAGCCAACTGGCCAAGGCGCAGGACACGCCAGAAGCCACCGAGCTGGCCACGCAGATTGAAGAACAGTTACCGCCCGCCCAACGTGCCGAAGGCCAACGCCTGGTGCAACAAGAGCTGGCCACCCGTGGCGCCTTGAGCCAAAGCACGCTGCAACTGCACGCCCTGCAAGAAGAAGACGGCGAGGAATCCCTATGAAACTCAATCCATTCGTCAAGGCCGGTATTGGCCTGACCTTCGCGCTGTTGTGGTCGTGCCCGACCCTGGCGGCCCTGACCGAAGAAAAGAACTTCGGCCTGGAAGTCAAAGTCACCGGCCAGTCCGAAGACGACCGCGACCTGGGCACCAAATCGGGCGGCGACGTCAACGGCATCGGTCTCGACCTGCGCCCGTGGATCTACGGTGAAAGCGGCAACTGGAGCGCCTACGCCATGGGCCAGGCGGTGGCTGCCAGCGACATCATCGAAACCGACACCCTGCAACAGTCCGACGGCACCGAGCAATCGAGCAACGACGACCGCAAGACCAAGAAAAACTACCTGGCCCTGCGCGAGTTCTGGATTGGCTACAGCGGCTTCACGCCCTACCCCGGCGAGCAATTGAAGTTTGGTCGCCAACGCCTGCACAACGACGACGGCCAATGGCGCGACACCAATATCGAAGCGCTGAACTGGACCTTCGACACCACCCTGCTCAAGGCCAATATCGGCGCCGCCGAACGCTTCAGCGAATACCGCACCGACCTCAAGGAACTGGCGCCCAAGGACAAAGACCGCCAGCACTTCTACGGTGACGTGGCCTACCAGTGGACGCCGGGGCAGTGGATCGGCCTGCGCGGTCATCACACCCATGACGACGGCAAGCTCGACTACCCGCAGCCGGGTGTACCCGCCGACTCCCTGGACAAGCGCGAAAACGGCGACCTGACCTGGCTCGGTATCGAAGCCAACAGCGACGCCTATAACTGGCGCAACACCAACACCGTCAACTACTGGGCGAGCATCACCGGCATGAAGGGCGACCGTGACACCGTCAATGCCCTGAACGCCGATGGCACCCGCCCGGCCAACGCCAAGCGCAGCGACGACGTCGACGGCTGGGCCACCGACCTCGGCGTACGCCTGCGCCTCGACCCGCAGTGGCAAGTGGGTGCGGCTTATGCCCGCGCCAGCGCCGACTACGAGCAGAACGGCCTGCAAAGCAACCGCTCGAACTGGACCGGCACCCAATCGCGGGTCCATCGTTTCGGCGAAGCGTTTCGCGGCGAGATGAACAACATGCAATCCATCAGCCTGTTCGGTTCCTGGCAGTTGCGCGAGGACTACGACGCAAGCCTTGTGTACCACAAGTTCTGGCGCGTCGACGGCAACAAGCCGGTGGGCAGCAACGGCATCGATGCCGTGCAGAACAATACCGATGACGTCACCGGCGCCGTGCTTTCCAGTACTTCCCTGCCCCTGGCAGACGGCAAGAAAGACCTCGGCCAGGAGATGGACCTGGTGGTCACCAAGTACTTCAAGAAAGGCCTGCTGCCGGCCGCGCTCAGCCAGTCGATCGACGAACCGTCGGCCCTGGTGCGCTTTCGTGGCGGCGTGTTCAAACCGGGCGATGCCTATGGCAAACAAGTCGACTCGTACATGCACCGCGCCTTTGTCGACGTGATCTGGCGATTCTGATGGGAGCCTGCGCAATGAATCCTCAAGCCCTCAAAGGCCCGGTCAGCCTGCTGGTCGCAGCCATGCTGCTGGCCAGCACTGCGGCCATGGCCGATGGCGCGGCGGCGGTCAAGGCGCCCACCATCGCCAAGGAACTGCAACAGGCCAAGACCTACACCATCAGCAGCCCGCCCACCGCGCCGCTGGAACTGACCAAGCCTACGCTGCCGGATGTCTCGGGCTACACCGCCGAGGCTGCCGCGAAAAAGATTGTCCGCACCAAGGCCGGCAAAGTCAGCATCCGCCGGATGATGCAGGAAGACGCCCTCAAGGACTTTATCGGCGGCGACAACAAGATGGCCGAATGGGTGGTACGCCAACACGGGATTCCCCAGGCGATCTTTGTCGACGACGGTTATATGAACCTCAAGGACCTGCTGAAAAAAGTGCCCCAGCAGTACCTGAGCGAAACCTCGCCGGGTGTGTTCCTGGCCAAGTTGCCGATCGTGGTCGGACGCAAGGGCATCCTGGAAATCGACAAGCAGACTCAAGAGCTGCGCCTGTCCCAGGAAGCCGGTTCGTTCCTGATCAACGACGGCCAGCTGTTTGTGCGCGACACCAAGATCACCGGCTGGCGCGAGAAGACCAACGGCCCGGCGACCTTCCAGTCGCCCAAGGAATTCCGCCCGTTCCTGCTGGCCTGGGGCGGCACCGAGACTTACATCGTCAACAGCCAGATGGCCAGCTTCGGCTACGCCAACAGTAAGTCCTACGGGGTGAGTATTTCCCAGTACACGCCGAACATGGCCAAGGTCCTCAAGCGCCCGGAACCCACCGGCTGGATCATCGGTTCCGAGTTCTCGGACATGTGGTACGGCTTCTACTGCTACGAGACCACCGGCTTTGTGATCAAGGGCAACACCTACAAAGACAACATCGTCTACGGCATTGACCCCCACGACCGTTCACATGGTTTGATCATCACCGACAACACCGTCTACGGGACGAAGAAGAAGCACGGCATCATCATTTCCCGGGAAGTGAACGACAGCTTCATCTTCAACAACCGCAGCTACGACAACAAGCTTTCGGGCCTGGTGATCGACCGTAACAGCGTCAACAACCTGATCGCCGACAACGAGATCTACCGCAACCACACCGACGGCATCACCCTCTATGAGAGCGGCGACAACCTGTTGTGGGGCAACAAGGTGATCAGCAACCGTCGCCACGGCATCCGCGTGCGTAACAGCGTGAACATTCGCCTGTACGAGAACGTCGCCATGGCCAACGGCTTGACCGGGGTCTACGGCCACATCAAGGACCTGACCGACACCGACCGTGACATCGCCCTCGACCCGTTCGACGCCCAGGTGTCGCTGATCGTGGTCGGTGGTGAATTGGCGGCCAATGGCAGCGGGCCGCTGTCCATCGACTCGCCGTTGAGCATCGAACTGTATCGCGTGTCGATGCTTGCCCCGACCAAATCCAGCGGCATCAGCTTCTCGGGAATTCTCGGCGATCGCCAGGATGAAATTCTCGACTTGCTGGTACGCCAGCAGAAAGCCGTGCTGATCGACCCTGTCGAACGCCAGACCCAAATGCAGGACTGAGGATGACCTTTATGCACCCACACATGATCAAACTGCTCAGCCTCTCGGGTTTGACCCTCGGCATTCTGGCGGCCAGCAGCGGCGTACGTGCCGATGAAGCGCAGGCCCCGACGTTCACCGCCGCCCCGTGCTGCAACCTGTGCCCCGAGGCGCATGACGCGAAGAACTACACCACGCGCTACCAGCAGAACTTCACCACCCTGGTGCAAGCCCAGGGCGACTGGCTGTTCCGCACCCAGGAAGACCTGCGCACCGAATTCGACACATCTCCCGCCGGCTACAAGCGCATGCAACAACTGCACGATGCGTTCAAGAGCAAGGGCGTGGAACTGGTGGTGGTGTACCAGCCGACCCGTGGCCTGGTGAACCGCAACAAGCTCAACCCCGAGGAGAAAGCCAGGTTCGATTTCGACAAGGCGCTGGGCAACTACAAGAGCATGCTCGGCCGCTTCGCCAAGATGGGCTATGTGGTGCCGGACCTGTCGCCGTTGACCAATGAGCAATTGCCGGAAGAGCTACCGGCCCATGATTTCTACTTCCGTGGCGACCAGCACTGGACGCCGTATGGCGCCCAACGCACGGCGAAAATCGTCGCCGCCAAGGTCAAGCAAATGCCGGAATTTGCCGACATTCCCAAGCGCGAATTCGAGACCAAACGCTCCGGACGCATGGGCAAGACCGGCACCCTGCACAACATGGCCGGGCAACTGTGCGGCACCAGCTACGCGATCCAGTACATGGACCAGTTCACCACCGAGCCCAAGGGTGAGGCAGCCGACGGCGACCTGTTTGGTGACACCGGCAACCCGCAGATCACCCTGGTGGGCACCAGCCACAGCGGCAAGAACTACAACTTCGCCGGCTTCCTCGAGCAGGAAATCGGTGCCGACATCCTCAACGTCGCGTTCCCCGGCGGTGGTCTGGAAGGTTCGATGCTGCAGTACCTGGGCAGTGACGAATTCCAGAAGACCCCACCGAAGATCCTGATCTGGGAGTTCTCGCCGCTGTATCGCCTGGACCAGGAAACCATCTACCGCCAGATGATGGCGTTGCTGGACAACGGCTGTGAAGGCAAACCTGCACAGATGAGCGCCAGCACCACGTTGAAACCCGGCAAGAATGAGTTGATGGTCAACAGCAAGAACATGGACCTGCGCAACAGCAGTCATCAGGTCGACATTCGCTTCGCCGACCCTTCGGTGAAAACCTTGCAAGCCACCCTCTGGTACATGAACGGTCGCCACGAGGACATCAAGATCGACAAACCCTCAACATCCGATACAGACGGGCGTTTCGCCTTTGAACTGCGCACCGATGAAGACTGGGCCTCGCAAAACCTGCTGGCCGTGGAAGTGCAGGGCCCCGAGGCGGGCACTGCCGCGCAAAAAGTCGAAGCGAAAATTTGCACACGCAACGTATTCCCACGCGGTGGTCAACAGACCGCTCAGCTTGGGCAATGAGGTTACTTATGCAGAAGTTATTGATACCTACGTTACTCGGCCTGGCGATTTTCGCCGGTTCGGTCAACGCCGCCGCGCCACTGCGTCCGCCCCAGGGTTACTTCGCACCAGTGGAAAAGTTCAAGAGCGGTGACGCCAAGGACGGCTGCGATTCAATGCCGACGCCTTACACCGGCCCACTGCAATTTCGCAGCAAATACGAAGGTTCCGACAAGGCCCGTTCGACGCTGAATGTGCAGTCGGAAAAAGCCTTTCGCGACACCACTGCCGACATCACCACCCTGGAAAAAGACACCAGCAAACGGGTGATGCAGTTCATGCGTGACGGTCGCCCGGAACAGTTGGAATGCACCCTGAACTGGCTCACCGGCTGGGCCAAGGCCGACGCATTGATGTCCAAGGACTTCAACCACACCGGCAAGTCCATGCGCAAATGGGCGCTGGGCAGCATGGCGTCGGCCTACATCCGCTTGAAGTTCTCCGACTCCCACCCGCTGGCCAACCATCAGCAGGAGTCGCAGGTGATCGAGGCCTGGTTCAACCAGTTGGCTGATCAGGTCGTCAGCGACTGGGACAACCTGCCGCTGGAAAAAACCAACAACCACTCTTACTGGGCCGCCTGGTCGGTGATGGCAACCTCCATCGCCACCAACCGTCGTGACCTGTTTGATTGGGCGGTGAAGGAATACAAGGTCGGCGCCAATCAGGTCGACGACCAGGGCTTTTTGCCTAACGAATTGAAGCGCCAGCAACGCGCCTTGTCGTACCACAACTACGCCCTGCCGCCGCTGGCGATGATCGCCAGCTTTGCCCTGGTCAACGGTGTGGACCTGCGCCAGGAAAACAACAGCGCGCTCAAGCGCCTGGGCGACAAGGTACTGGCCGGGGTCAAGGACCCGAACATCTTCGAGCAGAAGAACGGCAAAGAACAGGACATGAAAGACCTGAAGGAAGACATGAAATTCGCCTGGCTCGAACCCTTCTGCACCCTCTACACCTGTGCACCGGAGGTGATCGAGCGCAAGCATCAGATGCAGCCGTTCAAGACGTTCCGGCTTGGGGGTGACCTGACCAAGGTCTACGACCCGGCGCATGAGAAAGGTAACAAGGGTATCTGATACAAAACTTGCGGTTGGACTCGGTCCAAATGTGGGAGCTGGCTTGCCTGCGATAACGATACGACATTCAGCATTGATGTCGGCAGATACACCGCCATCGCAGGCAAGCCAGCTCCCACACTGATTCGGTTCTAACCGTGAAATGTAATACCGCCCCCCACGCATTTCCGTGGGGGGTTTGGGGGGGGCCGTTGGCCCTTGACTGTTGGTTAAACATGGAGAGATCGGGATGGTTTTCTCGTCCAATGTGTTCCTGTTTCTGTTCTTGCCGATCTTTCTCGGCTTGTACTACTTGAGCGGGCAACGCTATCGCAATCTGCTGCTGCTGATTGCCAGCTACGTGTTCTACGCCTGGTGGCGGGTGGACTTCCTGGCGCTGTTCGCCGCCGTCACCCTGTGGAATTACTGGATCGGCCTCAAGGTCGGTGCGGCAGGCGTGCGCACCAAGCCGGCCCAGCGCTGGCTGTTGTTAGGCGTGGCCGTCGACCTGTGCATCCTCGGCTACTTCAAGTACGCCAACTTCGGGGTCGACAGCATCAACCTGATGATGAAGTCAGCGGGCCTGGAGCCGTTCATCCTCACCCATGTGCTGTTGCCGATCGGGATTTCGTTCTACATCTTCGAGTCCATCAGCTACATCATCGACGTGTATCGCGGCGACACCCCGGCCACCCGCAACCTCATCGACTTTGCGGCGTTCGTGGCGATCTTCCCGCACCTGATCGCAGGCCCGGTGCTGCGCTTTCGTGACCTGGCGGACCAGTTCAATAACCGCACCCACACCCTCGACAAATTCTCCGAGGGCTGCACGCGCTTCATGCAGGGTTTCATCAAGAAGGTGTTCATCGCCGACACCCTGGCGGTGGTTGCCGACCATTGCTTCGCCCTGCAAAACCCCACCACCGGCGATGCCTGGCTCGGTGCGCTGGCCTACACCGCGCAGCTGTACTTCGACTTCTCCGGCTACAGCGACATGGCAATCGGTTTGGGCCTGATGATGGGTTTCCGTTTCATGGAAAACTTCAAGCAGCCCTACATCAGCCAGTCGATCACCGAGTTCTGGCGGCGCTGGCACATCAGCCTGTCCACCTGGTTGCGCGATTACCTGTACATCACGTTGGGCGGCAACCGCAAAGGCACACTCACCACTTACCGCAATCTGTTCCTGACCATGTTGCTGGGCGGTCTGTGGCACGGCGCGAACATCACCTACATCGTCTGGGGTGCCTGGCACGGCATGTGGCTGGCGATTGAAAAAGCCATCGGCCTCAACACCTCGCCACGCCGCTTCAACCCGATCCGCTGGGCCCTGACGTTCTTGCTGGTGGTGATGGGCTGGGTGATCTTCCGCGCCGAAAACCTGCACGTCGCCGGCCGTATGTACGGCGCGATGTTCAGCTTTGGCGACTGGTCGCTGTCGGAACTCAACCGCGCCAGCCTTACCGGCCTGCAAGTGGCAACCCTGGTGGTGGCGTATGCAACGTTGGCGTTCTTCGGGTTGCGGGATTTCTACCGCGATCACCCAAGCGCCCCTGGCCTGGTCAAGTCCGTACCGGGCTACGCCATGCGGGCTTCTGTGCTGCTGTTGTTTGCCGCCTCGATTCTCAAACTGTCGGCGCAGAGTTTCTCGCCGTTCCTTTACTTCCAATTTTGAGGGAGCCGACATGACCCGTTCATTCCGCGTGCTCTATATCGCCCTGTTCCTGGCCTTGCTGCTGGTACTGGGCCTATGGTCGATGCGCAGTTTCTTCGGCTTCAGCACCAACGCCGATGCCACGGTGCTCAACGGTCGCTGGACCAAGGCCATCGAGACCCACTACGACGACCAGTTCCCGATCAAGCGCCTGGGCACCAACCTCTGGGCGGCGCTGGACTACAAGCTGTTCAATGAGGGCCGCCCCGGTGTGGTGCTGGGCCGCGATCACTGGTTGTACAGCGACGAGGAGTTCAACCCCGCCGCCAACGAAGACCAGAACCTGCAAGGCAACTACGCGCTGGTGGAAGGTGTGCGCCAGAAGCTCCAGGCCCAGGGCATTCAGTTGGTGATGGCGATTGTGCCGGCCAAGGTGCGCCTGTATCCGGAACACTTGGGTGAAGTGCAACCGGCGAGTATCCATGCCGGCCTCTACCAGGACTTCCATGCGCACATGGCCGCCGACAAGATCCTCGCCCCGGACCTGATGGGCCCGCTGCAACAGGCCAAGCTTCACGGCCAGCAAGTGTTCCTGCGCACCGATACCCACTGGACTCCGGATGGCGCCGAAGTGGCCGCCCAGCAGTTGGCCAAGTTCATTGCTGACAAGACCCCGCTCAGTGGTGAGCCCCAGCGCTTTATCACCGAGGCCGAGACCACCTCGCCGCACAACGGCGACCTGCGCCTGTTCTTGCCTCTGGACCCGCTGTTCGAAGACCTGATGCCGCCCAAGGAACCACTGCAAAAACGCGTCACCCATGCAGCGGAAAACAAAGGGGATGACGCCTTGTTCGCCGACAGCGAAGTACCGGTCGCGTTGGTGGGCACCAGCTACAGCGCCAACCCCAACTGGAACTTTGTCGGGGCCCTCAAGCAAGCCCTGGGCAGTGACGTCATCAACTACTCCGAAGACGGCCACGGCCCGATCCTGCCGATGCTCAGCTACCTGAAAAGCGACGACTTCAAGAACAGCCCGCCCCAGGTGCTGATCTGGGAGTTCCCTGAACGTTATCTGCCCGTAAACAACGAAATCGGCGATGCCGACCCGCAGTGGGTCGCGCAGCTTAAACAAGCCGGTACGCGCCAACAGAACATGGCACTTAATGCCCAAACACCCGAGACGCCCAACCGGGCGCAAAACTGAAAGAGAGGTAACTCACATGACTTTCACTACGAATGCGCGCCATCTCGCCAAGACCTTTGCACTGGTTGCCGGCATGAGCGTTGTATCAATGTCCGCCTTCGCCGGTGGCGACGCCGCCCTCTACGGCCCTGTCGCCCCGAAAGGCTCCAGCTTTGTGCGGGTCTACAACGCCAGCAACCAGGAAGTCAGCGCCACCGTTGGCAGCACCAACTTGAGCGACGTCGCACCGCTGGCCAGCAGTGACTTCAGCTTCATGCCGGGCGGCGACTACAGCGCCAAGGTCGGCAGCCAGTCGTTGCCGGTCAAGCTGGCCGCCGATCACTACTACACCCTGGTCAACAGCGGCAGCGGCCAACCGCAGCTGATCGAAGAACCGCCGTTCAAGAACAAGCAGAAATCCCTGGTGCGGGTACAGAACCTCAGCGACAAGGCCCTGACCCTGAAAACCGCTGACGGCAAGACCAAGGTCGTCGACACCGTGGCCGCGAAAAGCCGTGGCGAACGCGAGATCAACCCGGTGAAGGTCACCCTGGCGCTGTATGACGGCGACCAGAAAGTCGGCGACGTGAAGCCGGTTGCGCTGGAGCGTGGTGAAGCGGCAGTGCTGTATGTCACCGGTTCCGGTTCGAGCCTGTCGCCAGTGTGGGTAAAACGCCCGGTATCGACTCGCTGATCCAATTTTCAAATTGACGCGTTCCCCTGTGGGAGCTGGCTTGCCTGCGATGCAGGCGACTGGGTATTTCAGACATACCGAGGTGATGCTATCGCGGGCAAGCCCGGCTCCCACATAAGCCAGTTCCCACAAGGACCGAGGCGTCAATTCGAACCGAGACAAAAACAAGAGTGAAACGACAGAACGCAGTAGCTCTAACCCATATCGATTCAAGGAGAAACACCATGATTCCAGTCATCCTTTCCGGTGGTAGCGGCTCACGTCTTTGGCCGCTTTCCCGTAAACAGTTTCCCAAGCAATTCCTCGCCTTGACCGGCGAACACACGCTGTTCCAGCAAACCCTGGAGCGCCTGGTATTCGAAGGCATGGACGCGCCCATCGTGGTCTGCAACAAAGACCACCGTTTTATCGTCAACGAGCAACTGAGCGCTCGAAAACTGGAAACCCAGCGCATCCTGATGGAGCCCTTCGGCCGTAACACCGCGCCAGCCGTGGCCCTGACCGCGATGATGCTGGTCAATGAAGGCCGTGACGAGTTGATGCTGGTGCTGCCGGCTGACCACGTACTGGACGACCAGAAAGCCCTGCAACGCGCCCTGGCCCTGGCCACCGTGGCAGCCGAGCGCGGCGAGATGGTGCTGTTCGGCGTACCGGCCACCCGTCCGGAAACCGGCTACGGCTACATCAAGTCGACCAATGATTCGCTGCTGCCCGAAGGCGTCAGCCGCGTGTCGCAGTTCGTCGAGAAACCCGATGAGAAACGCGCCACCGAGTTCGTCAAAAGCGGTGGCTATTTCTGGAACAGCGGCATGTTTCTGTTCCGTGCCAGCCGCTTCCTCGAAGAGTTGAAAAAACACGACCCGGACATCTACGACACCTGCCTGCTGACCCTGGAACGCAGCGAACAAACCGCCGACACCGTAACCTTCGACGAAGCCACGTTTGCCTGCTGCCCGGACAACTCCATCGACTACGCGGTGATGGAAAAAACCCAACGCGCCTGCGTGGTGCCGCTGAGTGCCGGCTGGAGTGACGTGGGTTGCTGGGCATCGCTGTGGAGCGTCAATGAAAAAGACGCCAACGGCAACGTCAGCAAGGGTGACGTCGTGATTCAGGACAGCCGCAACTGCATGATCCACGGCAACGGCAAACTGGTGTCGGTGATCGGCCTGGACAATATCGTGGTGGTGGAAACCAAGGACGCGATGATGATTGCCCACAAGGACAAGGTCCAGGGCGTCAAGCAGATGGTCAACACCCTCAACGACCAGGGTCGCAGCGAAACCCAGAATCACTGCGAGGTCTACCGTCCGTGGGGTTCCTACGACTCGGTGGACATGGGCGGCCGGTTCCAGGTCAAGCACATCTCGGTCAAGCCGGGGGCGTGCCTGTCGTTGCAGATGCACCACCACCGCGCCGAACACTGGATCGTGGTCAGCGGCACCGCCGAAGTCACCTGTGACGAGAACGTGTTCCTGCTCACGGAAAACCAGTCCACCTACATCCCGATTGCCTCGGTACACCGTCTGCGTAACCCCGGCAAGATCCCGTTGGAGATCATCGAAGTGCAGTCGGGCAGCTATCTGGGTGAAGACGATATCGAGCGGTTTGAAGATATCTACGGGCGCTCCACGCCGATTGAGCGTGGGGTTTCGGTGAAAACCATCGCCCAGTAACCGGTAAAAAAAGAAGCCCTCGTCCAGCCGACTGCGTCCCCTATCCGCAGCCGGTTGGGCGGGGGCTTTTTCTTGGGATTCTTTGGTGAATGTGAAACCCTCATCGCAGGCAAGCCAGCTCCCACCTTCGACCGCGTACATCATTTGGCATGCGCTCAAAATGTGGGAGCTGGCTTGCCTGCGATGGCGCCCGAAAACACACCACAGAACCTCGGATAGTCAATCCGGCTCCCCCACAGTAGGATGGTTTATCCGCTCACGAGGTTGCCATCATGTTCTTCGGCGTTTTACTGATCATCACCTGGCTGATCCTGCTACTGCGCTACCCGGCGAAGGCGTTGCCGGTATCCCTGGCGGCCGCAGTCGGCCTGGGATTGGTGGCGGTGTGGGTGGTCTGGCTGGATAACCGCGAAGCCCAGCAACTGGCGCGGCTGGAGCTGCGGATCAGCTATGAACCGAAAACCTGCCCGGCGGATCGTCCGCTGAAGCTGACCTTGAACAACGGCAACAACGTACCGCTGACCGAACTGCGCTGGCGCGTCGCTGCCTATGCGCCGGGCGACACGGTCAACCTGGCCGATAACGTCTACGCCGCACCACGCTATCGCGGCCCAGGCGAACTACAGGCCGGCGCCACGTGGGACGATTGCCTGCCAGTCCCGCCACTGCGCCCCGGTTATCGCCCGCAAACCCTGGAGTTCCGTGCCGAGCACCTGCAAGGCAGCTTCTCCGACTAATAACGACAAAGGATTCATCCATGCCCAACGTGCTCATCACCGGTTGCTCCAGCGGCATTGGCCGTGCCCTGGCCGATGCTTTCAAAACGGCCGGCTATAACGTGTGGGCCACGGCTCGTCGCACCGAAGACGTTACGGCGCTGGCCGCAGCCGGCTTTACCGCCGTGCAACTGGACGTCAACGACGGGGCTGCGCTCAAAGCGTTGGCCGAGAACGTGGGCGAATTGGATGTGCTGATCAACAATGCCGGCTACGGCGCCATGGGCCCGCTGCTCGACGGCGGCACCGAAGCGATGCAGCACCAATTCGAGACCAACGTATTTGCCATAGTGGGCGTGACCCAGGCGTTTTTCCCGGCGATTCGCCGCAGCAAAGGGCTGGTGGTGAATATCGGCAGCGTTTCCGGTGTGCTGGTGACGCCATTTGCCGGTGCTTACTGCGCGTCGAAAGCGGCCGTGCATGCCTTGAGTGATGCACTGCGCATGGAACTGGCGCCGTTCGGTGTGCGGATCATGGAAGTCCAGCCCGGCGCCATCGATACCAGCTTTGCGAAAAATGCCGGAACTCAGGCTGAGCTGTTGATCAACGAGCAGTCGCCTTGGTGGCCGTTGCGCGACAGCATTCGCGCACGCGCCAAGGCGTCTCAGGACCGGCCAACACCCGCCAGTGCCTTTGCGGCGGATGTGCTCAAGGCGGTGCAGCAGCGCACGCCACCACGCCTGTTGCGCTCGGGCAATGGTAGTCGGGCGTTGCCGTGGATGGCGGCGCTATTGCCCAAGGGGTTGTTGGAGAAGGGGTTGATGAAACGGTTTGGGTTGAGTGGGGTATTGTAGTTTTTCTGATGGACCGAGGAGCCTGCTTCGCGAGCAAGCCCGCTCCCACACTTTGACCGAGTACCCCCGTTGAAACACGGTCAAAATGTGGGAGCGGGCTTGCTCGCGAAAGGGCCTGCCCAGGCAACGCACTACCCCTTCATAAAATCAATAAACGCCCGCACCTTCAGCGGTAAATGCCTTGTATCCGGGTACAAGGCATACACCCCCTGCGGCGCAAAGCGATGATCCGCCAATAGCCTCACCAGGCGCCCCGCCTCAAGATCCTCTTGCACCAACCACTGCGGCAGAATCGCCACGCCATGTCCGCGCACGGCAAAGGCCTGGAGAATGGCGGCGCTGTCGGCGACCAGGGAAGTTTTGCCGGGGCCCGGTCGATAAAGGTGTTCGGTTCCTGAAGGGTCCATTACGGACAAATCGGTCAACCGGCCGTGCCCCAACTTCGGCAACTGCTCCAACTCATCCAGCGTGCTGACCTTGGCAAACTCCGGCGCTGCCACAGCAAACACCTGGAAGCTCGATAATTGCACGGCGCGATGATTGGAATCGAGGATACGCCCGAGGCGGATGGCCACGTCGAAGCGCTCGGAAATCAGGTCCGCATGGGTCGAGGATGTGGATAAGTGGATATTCAGCTCCGGATGCAGGCGCCGGAAGGCTTCCAGCGCCGGAGCGACCACGGCCAGGGCATATTCCACTGTGGTGGTGACACGTAACGTGCCCTTGAGCTGCGCGTGTTCGGAACGTGCCTCCTCCACCGCCAACCGCGCCTCTTCCAGCATCCGCGTACAGCGCAGGTAGAAGCGTTCACCGGCATCGGTCAGGGCCAATTGCCGGGTGCTGCGGGTCAGCAAAGTGACGCCCAGTTCAGCTTCCAGGCGCTTGAGGTTGAAGCTGACCACGGCTCGAGTCTGCCCCATTCTATCGGCCGCCGCCGTCAGGGAACCGGCTTCCACCACAGCCTTGAAGGTCTCGAATCGGTCCAGGCTGACCATGGGCAGCGTACTCATTTGTCAAAATAATTTTGACAAACTAACAGTCAAAGCGGCGTTTCCCAAGTGCTTCCAGGGGTCTACCCTGCCGGGACTTAACGCAGGAACGCCCCGATGACCTACCGTTCGAAAGTCACCTGGATCTTCTTACTGGGCTTCGCCCTGGATCTGGTGAACATGTTTGTCGCCACCATCGCCTACCCGGATATCGCCCGGGAGTTGCACGCCTCGGTCACCCAACTGGCGTGGATCAGCAATGCCTATATGCTCGGCCTGACGCTGATTATTCCGTTGAGTGTGTGGTTGGCGGCGGCGCTGGGTGAACGGCGTTTGATTGCCGCGAGTCTGTTGCTGTTCGGTATCGCCTCGGTGCTGGTAGGCCAGGCGGGGTCGATTGAGGCGCTGATCGGCTGGCGCCTGCTGCAAGGGCTCGGCGGCGGATTACTGATTCCGGTGGGGCAAGCCTTGGCTTATCGGCACTTTCCGCCAGCCGAGCGCAGCCAACTGACGGCCAAGGTCATGTCGGTGGCGCTGCTGGTTCCGGCGCTGTCGCCGGCATTGGGCGGCCTGGTGGTCGACAGCGTTTCCTGGCGCTGGATCTTTTACGCCAATGTGCCGTTGGCGCTGATCACTTTGCTGTTGACCCTGGTGTGGTTACACGCAGACACGCCCTCCTCCGTTCGCCCTCCGTTGGATCTGCATGGCGTGTTCGGACAGATTGGCAGCCCGATGCTGCGGATCGCGATGTTGGTGTACCTGTTCATCCCCGGGGTGTTTATCGGCACCAGCCTGATCGCCATTTTGTACCTGCGAGACTTGGGGTTTGACGCCGCCCATACGGGAGCCCTGATGCTACCTTGGGCACTCGCCTCGGCGCTGGCGATTGCCTTAAGCAAAAAACTGTTCAACCGCTGTGGGCCCAGGCCATTGTTGCTGGCGGGTATGACGTTGCAGTGCATCGGTATCCTGCTGCTGATCACCGTCCAACCGGCGCAACCGCTGCTCGCGATCCTCGCTTATGCCTTGATGGGCCTGGGTGGCAGCCTGTGCAGCAGCACCGCGCAGACGTTGGCGTTTCTCGACATTCCGGCCGACCGCATGGGCCATGCCAGCGCTTTGTGGAATATCAATCGGCAATTGAGTTTTTGCCTGGGGGCCGCGTTGCTCAGTGCATTGCTGGCGGCGCTGGACTCCTTTACCGTGACCTTTGTGATAGCTGCCGCGCTGACCTTGTTTCCCCTGTTTGCCGTACTGCGCCTGGATGCGTCCAGGGTGCGGGCGCTTCTCCACCCTCAACCCGAGTACAGCTGATGATCGACTACAGCGATTTTTTCGAAGAAGTGATCCAGACCCACGTCGAGATCGAACAATGGTTTGCCGGCGTCGCGCCTGAAGGGACGCTGGAGAGTCTGCTGGCGCGCTTCTCGCCGGAGTTCAGCATGATCGCACCGGCTACCGGTGCAAGGGTGAATGCCGCCGGGGTCAATGCTCTGTTCACTCGCCTGGGCGGCATGCGCCCGGGGCTGAAAATCACCTTGAGCGAGCTCACCGGCATCGACCGTCATGCGCGTGGCGCCACGGTGAGCTACCGCGAACACCAGGTTGATAACAGCGGCACCCAGACCGATCGGCGCGCTACGGTGGTGTTTGAAAAGCAGGCCAGCGGTGCGCTGCTGTGGCGGCACTTGCACGAGACCTATTGCCAAGCCTGATCTCAGGTACAACACAATCAAATGTGGGAGCTGGCTTGCCTGCGATAGCGGTGGCTCAGCTAGAGAGGTGTCGTTTGACACTCCTCAATCGCAGGCAAGCCAGCTCCCACATTGACCCGGTTCCTACCCAGCATTTTTGGTCATTCAGAAAGAGTCGTTAACGATCACCGTGCAGGTAATCCCCGCCGCCAGCAGTACGCCCTCAGGCACTTCATCAATGTGAATCCGCACCGGCACCCGCTGTGCCAGGCGCACCCAGTTGAAGGTCGGGTTCACATCGGCGATCAGCTCCCGACTCTCAGGGTTGTCGCGGTCGTAGATCCCCCGGGAAATACTTTCCACGTGGCCCTTGAGGGTTTCGCCGCTCATCAGTTGCATATCGGCTTTATCACCGACTTTCACATGGGGCAGCTTGGTTTCTTCGAAGAAGCCATAGACCCAGAACGAGTGCATATCCACCACCGCCATCTTCGCCTCGCCAATACGCGCATAGTCGCCGCGATGAACGTTGAGGTTGGTGACATAGCCGTCCACCGCAGCCACTACTTGGGTGCGCTTGAGGTTCAGCTCGGCAGCCTCCAGCTGGGCCAAGGCCTGTTGATAGTCGGCCAGGGCCGAGTCGGCGATGTTGCTGGCGTCGTCGCGGTTTTCCTTGGAGATCACCAGCGCATCGAGATCCGCACGTCGGTGGGCGTTGACCTTGCGCATCTCCCACGTGGCCTTGCGTGACGCTACCAGGGACTGCGCCTGTTTCACCGCGATCTGGTAATGCTCAGGGTCGATCTGCATCAGCAGGTCGCCCTTTTTCACCAACTGGTTGTCGCGCACCGGGACGTTGACCACCTCTCCGGTGACGTCGGCGGCCACGTTGATGATGTCGGCGCGCACCCGGCCGTCCCGGGTCCATGGGGTTTCCATGTAGTGGACCCACAACGTGCGACCCATCCAGATCGCCAGGGCCAATACCAGCAGGGTCGCGAGCAGGCTGAAAAACTTTTTCATCAGGGCATTCTCAACGGTAGACGGTCAGCGACAAGGCGCCGAAAAGACAAGTGAACAGGCTCAGGCGCAGCAACGCCGGGTGCCAGAAAAAGCGGTACAGATCAAAGCCGGCCAGGAAGCGATCCAGGGCCCAGGCCAGTCCCGCTGCGATGAAAAACATCAGGGTCATGGTCGGCATATAGATGCCGTGGAAGGCGATTTCACGTGGCATGGGCGGGTCCTTCAAGCGTAAGAGCAGCCAGGGGCGATTGCGGGTCCAGCAAGGACGTACGGATAAAGTGCAGGTAGCTTTTCACCCGGCGCAGGGCCGAGGTATCGAAGTGCGGGGCGAACGGTTCATCGGTGGCCTGGACCCGGCTGATGGCGTGGTCCACCGCGATCAGGCCACGCTCCAGATTGCTCGCGCTGGGTTGCAGGAATAACCGCACCAACGAACGCCCCATCACCCGGATGGCCTGGCGCCACGGCTGGGATTCGGCGTACGCCGGATGCACCGGCAAGATCGCCTGTTCCTTGCGTAACTCGATGATGGCGTGACCGACTTCCAGCACCACGAACATCCAGCGCAACAAGTCCCGTTGCACGTGCGGTTGGCCGGCAGCCAGGCCGTACGCTTGGTGCAGCAAGTCACGGGTGCGACTTTCAAACCGTGAAGCCAGGCCTTTGAGTTTGCCGCTGATGGCGTACACCACTTGCTCACGCAGGTCCTGCTCCAGCCGGCGCCACAACCAGCGGCTGTTGGGCGGCAGAATGATCGCGCCCGCCGCCGCACACACCAGCATGCCGATGATCATCGCGAGGTAGTCATTGATGAAGGTGTAGGGGTTGTAGATCGTCAGGTTATCCGGCACCGAGCCGGTACTGAAGAAGATCAGCAATCCCAGACCGACTCCGGCGTATTGCGGCCGCGAGGTGAGGAACGCGCCCAGTACGATCACCGGCGCGAGCATCACGCACAGCAGCGGGAAACCGTCGATCCACGGGAACACGAAGAACATCTCGACAAACCCTACCAGCGCACCGATCAGGGTGCCGCAGGCCATCTGGAACGCCATGCGTTTCGGGTTCGGCGTGGCGGCAGATAAACCCACCGTGGCAGCTGCGATCAGGGTCATGGTGGCGCCGCTGGGCCACGCGGTGGCAACCCAGTAGCTGCCCAGAATCACTAGAATGAAGGCAGCACGAATGCCCGAGGCAGCGCAGGCCAGCCCGTTGGTTTTGGGGGTGAACGGTTCGTCCCAATGTTCGCGTTCATGGCTATGGTCGGCCAGGGACGCGTGGGTCTGTGCATAACTGTGCAGGTCATCGACGAAGCGGTACAGCAACTCATAGGCCGTATGAAAATCCAGCTGCTCGGTATCACTCGGGTCACTTTCCTGGAACTGCGCTCGCAGGCTGCGCACCCTGGCGGGCAAGTCTTGCTTGTAGGCCGTCAGTTGAGTCACAAGGCGCGCGGCATCCGGGCTGGTAAGGGCGCGACTACTGAAGCCATCGAGCAACTCGGCCAGGTCTTGCAGGCCCGGCTTGATGGCGTCTACCACATGATCAGCCTCGTGGCCGCGCAGGCGCTCGAGTAACTGATGCAGCGCGTTGAAGCGCGTGGTGATGCCCATGAACTCACTGTTCAACCGACTCAGGCGACCGTTGCGTCGACGCATGTGCGGGTCTTCAAACACGGTGACGCTGCGCAGCCCTTCCAGGCCCACAGCTTGGGCGATAAAGCGCACGTTGCTGCTTTCAAAACCTTCGCGCTGGCTGCGCCCCCGCAGGCCGTCGGTGACAAACAGCGCAAAGGTGCCGAAGCGCTGGTACAAGGCATTGCGCATAGCGGCGCTGGCGGTTTGCGGCAAGATCGCGGCGCTGACCACCGTGGCGCACACAATCCCCAGGGAGATTTCCAGCACCCGCCACACCGCCGCCATAAAGGCACCGTCCGGGTGGGCCAGGGCCGGCAAGCCAACCATCGCCGCCGTATAACCGGCCAGCACAAACCCATAGGCGCGAAAGTTGCGATAGCGCGCAGCGCCCGCCGTGCACAGGCCGACCCAGATCGCCAGAGAGCCGAGGAACAGTTCAGTGTTCTGCGCAAACAAGGCGATCAGCAACACCATCACCGCCGAGCCCGCCAAGGTGCCGAGGAAGCGATAGAAGCTCTTGGCAAACACCTGGCCACTTTGTGGCTGCATGACGATAAAGACCGTGATCATCGCCGTTCGCGGTTGCGGCAACTCCAGGCGCATCGCCAACCACAGGGTCAGGAATGCAGCGATCAGCACCTTGAAGATGTAAACCCAGGTCACGCCATCACTGCGCGCCCAGTCGAAGAAACCACGGCGCCACTCAAGGGAATGCAACCAGCGCAGGGGTGCAGGCAAGGGAGTCATGACGTCCTACTCAGTGATCGAAGACGGCCAGGGCCGCCGGGGTCTTGCTCGGTAACGTCTCGCCGACGGCAGGCACATCATTGCCGGCGCCCAGACCGCCGCCCAAAGCGGTCACCAGTTCAGCATGGGCACTCAGACGCGCCGCCTGGACCTGTTGCTCGACCTGCTGCTGGCGGAATAACAAACTCTGGGCGTTCAGCACGTTGAGGTAATCGGTGAGGCCGCGCTGGTAGGCGATCATGGCGATGTCATAGGTTTTCTGTGCCGAGGCCACCGATTCAGCGGCGAAGGCCTGTTGTTTGTTCATCGACTCACGGCGAATCAATTGGTCACTGATGCCCTTGAGCGCGTTGACCAATGTCTGGTTGTACTGGGCAACGGCAATGTCATAACCGGCGCTGGCCTCGCCCAGTTGCGAGCGCAAGCGACCACCGTCAAAGATCGGCAAGGAGATGGCCGGGCCGGCGGTGTAGTTGAGTTTTTTACCGGTCAGGAACTCCAGCATCCCGCCGCCGGTAGCGACGTAGCCAAGGCTGCCCACCAGATCGACGTTGGGGTAAAACCCTGCGTGAGCCACGTCGATGCCACGAGCCTGGGCCGCCACGCGCCAGCGACTGGCGACCACGTCAGGACGCTGGCCGAGCAGTTCGGCAGGCAAGGTCGAGGGCAACTTCAAGGGCGCGCCGAGGGACAACGTCGGGCGCTGCAAGGTTGCGCCCTCCCCCGGACCTTTGCCCGCTAAAGCCGCAAGCTGGTTGCGGCTCAGGGCGATCTCTTCATCGAGGGCGTCCAGTTGCCGATGGGTTTCCGGCAACGGCGTCTCGGCCTGGCTGACTTCAAAGTGGGTGCCGATGCCACCGGCCAGGCGCTTTTGCGCCAGGTCGAGGATCTGCTGTTGCTGGGCCAGGGTCGCGGCGACGATATCGCGCTGGGCGTAGTGCAAGGACAGCTGGATATAGGCGCGCACCATGTTGTTCTGCAACTCCAGCTCAGCCTGACGTGCTTCAGCAGCGCTCATATGGGCCAGGTCCACGGCGCGTTCGGTGGCGTTGCTTTCTCGACCCCACAGGTCGAGGGCATAGCTGAAGCCCAGGGAGGCGTTATTGTCCCAAGTGGTGGAGTTATCCAGTTTGCCGGGGCCATAGAACTGGTCGCTGGGCCAGTTGTGGCGCTTGAGGCTCGCATCGCCATTGATCTGCACCGATTCGGCAGACTCGGCAACACCGGCCATCGCCCGCGCTTCGCGAACCCGTGCGGCGGCCATCGCCATGCTCGGGCTGCCTTGCAGGGCGAGGTCGATCCACCGGTTGAGTTGCGGATCGCCATAGGCTTGCCACCATTTTGCGGTGGGCCAATGGGCGTCCTGGGCGGCGCTTTTTATCGCGGCGTCGGTGGCCAGAGTATTGACGGCGAGCGTCTTGCCTTGAGGGGCGATTCCTCCGGTTCCGATGCAGCCGCTGATTGCTAACGATAAGGCCCAAACACTGAGAGTCTTCAGCTCTCTGCTGATGCGACGCGGCACTGCTGCGAATTCCTGAGGTGGTCTTGCGGGGAAGGTGGCGCAATTCTAGGGGGCCGCTCAAGCGGCGATAAGGTGGGATTCCTGTGAATCTTTATTACCGTTCAGGCGATAATCCGTTAGTAGGGATCACTGGATCCTGCAACTTCGTGTCACAATTTGCCATCTCCCTTGAGAGCACCCCATGGACACTTTGCAAAACATGCGCGCCTTCAGTTGCGTCGCCGAAGCCGGCAGCTTCACCGCCGCCGCCGTGCAACTGGATACCACCACCGCCAACGTCTCGCGCGCGGTCTCCAATCTGGAAGCCCATCTGCAAACCCGCTTGCTCAACCGCACCACCCGCCGTATCGCCTTGACCGAAGCCGGAAAGCGCTATTTATTGCGCTGCGAGCAGATCCTGGCCTATGTCGAAGAGGCCGAAGCCGAGGCCAGCGACGCCCATGCGCGGCCTGCCGGGCAGCTAAAAGTGCATACCATGACCGGTATCGGTCAGCATTTTGTGATCGACGCCATTGCCCGCTATCGCCGCACCCACCCGGACGTGACCTTCGACCTGACCCTCGCCAACCGCGTGCCGGATTTGCTCGACGAAGGCTACGACGTGTCCATCGTGCTCGCCAGCGAACTGCCGGATTCAGGGTTTGTGTCCCAACGCCTGGGAATCACCTACAGCATCGTTTGTGCCTCGCCGGCCTACGTCAAAGCCAACGGCTGCGCGCAACGGCCCAGTGACTTGCTCAACCATGCCTGCCTGCGTCTGGTAAGCCCGGTGATTCAGCTGGACAAATGGTCGTTCAACGGCCCGGAAGGCCAGGAAAGCGTGGCGATCAACACCTCACCGTTCCTGGTGAACTCGGCTGATGCAATGAAAACCGCGATCATCAGCGGCATGGGCGTCGGCCTGTTGCCGGTGTACGCGGCCATCGAAGGCCTGCGCAATGGTTCTCTGGTGCGGCTCATGCCTACTTATCGCTCCCAGGAACTGAACCTGTACGCCATTTACCCGTCGCGCCAGTACCTGGACGCGAAGATCAAGACATGGGTGGAGTACTTGCGTGGCTCATTGCCGGAGATTCTGGCGGCCCATCAGGCGGAACTGGCGGCGTATGAGTTGAGCAGCAGCCTGGGTGTGGCACGGCCAGGCAACTGACAAGCGCCACCAGGAATGTTAGCTTGCTTGGCATTCCCAGCCGTGTCGATGAGCCTTCCCTGCGATGAAAAAGACCGTCCTTGCCTTCAGCCGCGTCACCCCGGAAATGATCGAACGCCTGCAACAGGATTTCGACGTCATTGCCCCCAACCCCAAGCTCGGCGATATCAACGCCCAGTTCAATGAAGCCCTGCCCCACGCCCACGGGCTGATTGGGGTCGGGCGCAAGCTGGGCCGGGCACAACTGGAAGGCGCGAGCAAGCTGGAAGTGGTCTCCAGCGTCTCGGTGGGCTACGACAACTATGACCTGGCGTACTTCAACGAACGCGGGATCATGCTCACCAACACCCCGGATGTACTGACCGAGAGCACCGCCGACCTGGCCTTCGCCCTGCTGATGAGCAGCGCTCGCCGCGTCGCCGAACTGGACGCCTGGACCAAGGCCGGCCAATGGAAAGCCAGCGTTGGCGCGCCGTTGTTTGGCGGTGACGTGCACGGCAAGACTCTCGGCATCGTCGGCATGGGCAATATCGGCGCGGCCATCGCTCGTCGGGGCCGGTTGGGCTTCAATATGCCGATCCTCTACAGCGGCAACAGTCGCAAGACCGCGTTGGAACAAGAGCTGGGCGCACAATTTCGCAGCCTGGACCAATTGCTGGCCGAGGCGGATTTCGTCTGCCTGGTGGTGCCGTTGAGCGAGAAGACCAAACACCTGATCAGCCACCGCGAGCTGGGTTTGATGAAATCCAGCGCCATCCTGGTGAATATCTCCCGAGGCCCGGTGGTGGACGAACCCGCCCTGATCCAAGCCCTGCAAAACCAACGGATTCGTGGCGCAGGATTGGATGTGTACGAGCAGGAGCCACTGGCCGAATCGCCTTTGTTCCAACTGAGCAATGCGGTGACCTTGCCGCACATCGGCTCGGCCACCCATGAAACTCGCGAAGCCATGGCCAACCGCGCCCTGGACAACCTGCGCAGCGCGTTGTTGGGCGAGCGGCCGCAGGATCTGGTCAACCCGCAGGTGTGGAAAGGCTAGACTCCCAGGGCATGACTCGCCGAAATCCCTGTAGCCGCTGCCGAGGTACGAGGCTGCGATGCGGTCCGCAGGACCGCCGTAGGGGCCCGCGACGCAGCCCATCCCAGCCTCGTACCTCGTCAGCGGCTACAGAAACCCGACCTTCGGCGCTGATTGACGCTAAAGCCTGGGGCGTGCAAGTCGATAACCCTCTATAGATTGTCATCCGTGATCCACAGAAGGTTTTTATGTCCGTCAACAAAGCCCGCGCAGACTCGCTCTCGCTCCTGCTCTTTACCTTGCGCAGCGGTAAGCTGATGGCGATCAACCTGCTGAAAGTCAGTGAAATCATCCCCTGCCCGCCGCTGACCAAGCTGCCGGAGTCCCACCCTCACGTCAAAGGCATCGCCACCCTGCGCGGTGCGGCGTTATCGGTGATCGACCTGAGCCGGGCACTGGGGGAAATGCCGCTGCAGGACCCGGATGGTGGCTGCCTGATTGTCACCGATGTCAGCCGGTCCAAGCAGGGCTTGCATGTGCAAGCGGTGAGCAAGATCGTCCACTGCCTGACCACCGACATCCGCCCACCGCCTTTTGGTTCGGGGGGTAACCGTTCGTTTATTACCGGTGTGACCCAGGTCGACGGCGTGTTGGTGCAAGTGCTGGATATAGAAAAAGTCATCCACGGTATCGCCCCGGCACAAGTTGAAGCAGCGCCTACCGACTTGACCATGGAAGAAGCCGAAGTCCTGGGTAACGCGCGCATCCTGGTAGTGGACGACAGCCAGGTTGCCTTGCAGCAATCGGTGCACACCCTGCGTAACCTTGGCCTGCAATGCCACACCGCACGCAGCGCCAAGGAAGCCATCGACCGCCTGCTGGAGCTGCAAGGCACCGTCGAGCAGATCAATGTGGTGGTCTCGGACATCGAAATGTCCGAAATGGACGGTTACGCCTTCACCCGCACCCTGCGGGAAACCCCGGACTTCCAGGATCTGTACGTGCTGCTGCACACCTCTCTGGACAGTGCGATGAACAGCGAAAAGGCCCGCCTGGCCGGTGCCAACGCGGTGCTGACCAAGTTCTCCTCACCGGAACTGACCAAGTGCCTGGTGGTTGCCGCCCAAACTGTGGCTCAACAAGGCCTCTAACGCGTGGGCGAGTATTTTCAACTGCTGCGCCGCGACCTCACCCGCACCCTGCCCGCACCGCAATGGCCGACAGATGTTCGCCTGGATCACTATCGCGACGAACTCGCCCCGGCGATTCACGCGGTGTTGCGCCTGGCCCAGAACCAAGGCGGCGGTCGTGTGGGCGCCCTTGATCAGTGGCGCCAACAGTTCGTCACCGACGCTGAGTTCGACCCGACCCTGTGCCTGGTCGCCAGCAATGCCGACGGTATCCTCGGCGTCGCTCAATGCTGGACCAGTGCCTTCATCAAGAACCTCGCCATCCACCCCGCTGCCCAGGGCCAGGGTTTGGGACGGGCGTTGTTGCTACACACTTTCCAGGTGTTCCAGCAGCGCGGCGAGGCATTTGTCGACCTCAAGGTGCGCGAGTCCAATCTGCGCGCCCGCCAGTTGTATGAAAGTACCGGGATGGTGTTTGTACTCAGGGACCTTGTTCCCGAGGAATAAGCACTGGCGCATAACTTGCTTTGCACAAAGCCTGCGCGGTGCAAAGAGGTGTAAATCCGTCACCGCACGTGTGAGCCCTCTGACCTTGCCTGGTGACAGATCCTCCATGAATACCCAATTTTCCTGCGTGGGTTGCGGCAAATGCTGCTCCGACCATCATGTGCCCCTGACCCTTGACGAAGCCCGGCAGTGGGCAGCGGACGGCGGTAACGTCATCGTTCTGGTGGAGGGTTTCCTGGGCAACGGGATCGGCCTGCCTGCGTTGCAACGTGAACACGCCGAGCGGCGCTCCGCCATCGTGCCTAGCGGCAATACCGAGGCCTATGTGGCAATCACCTTTGCCGCCTACAACGCCGGGCCCTGCCGGAATCTTGACGAAGACCAGTTATGCCGCATCTATGAGCGCCGCCCCTTGGTGTGCCGGATCTACCCCATGGAGATCAATCCACATATCCCGCTGAACCCCGCCGCCAAAGACTGCCCGCCGGAATCCTGGGAGCAGGGCCCGGCGCTGATTGTCGGTGGTGAGTGTGTAGACCAGGAGCTGGCCGAGCTGATTCGCCGTTCACGGCAAGCCGACCGCGATGATATCCAGACCAAGGAAGCGGTATGCGGGCTGTTGGGGATTCATACCACCGCCCTCAAGGGGGATGGGTTTACGGCGTACCTGCCGGACATGAACGCCTTTGCGGCGGCGATCGAACAGGCCACGGAGCAGCCGTCGATTGCCAATGAGTGGGTGTTTCATGTGTCCGGGCTGGATATTGCCGAGCAATTGCTGGATGCCGGAGCGAGGATTGCGACCGAGGTGCCGGCCAACTACGCGTTTATTTCGTTGCGGGCGGCTTAGTGCTTTCTTCAAGGCTGATGGCCTGACTGCGGGGCTCTTCCTGATCATGGGTCACCGCGATGCATTCAATCGCGACCAAGGCTCTGCGTGGCAGCCGCCGCACCGAAAGAACACTGCGGGCGGGCAAACGATCCGACAGAAAGTAGCTCAGGTACACTTCGTTGACCTGGCTCAGGTCATCCAGGTCAGTCAGCAACAGTGTGCATTTGACGACATGCGCCAAGGAAGACTGATGACGCTCAAGTGTTTCACGCAAGATGCTCATCGCTTGCTTCATCTGCGCCGGCGCACCGCCTTTCACCGGATTTCGGCGCTCATCAAGTCCCAGGACATCCGATAGGTAAAGGGTGTTGCCGACCCTGACGACCTCGGAAAATGATAACCCTGAAGCACCCGAATGGAACTGCGGGCCATCGCCTCTGCCCGACATTGCAGAAGGCTTCTCTTCCATCAGATAACGTTGGGTAATCCGCAGGTACTCACCGTTTTGCTTGAGCTGCTCAAGCGCGCGGTTGAGTTCATCGCGCAAGGCCGCGCCAGACTTGCGCAAGCCAATAGCCACGCCGTTGCCCAGTTGCTCACCTACCACAGCAGGCCCGGAGAATTTGAAATCCTGCCCGTAGGGAGTATCAAGCAATGCCTCACGAATCTCGATCGTACCTTGCAATGTTGCATCGATATCTCCCTCCACCAAGCTGCGGATCAGTTGGTCATTAAGCCAGAAACTCTTGACGATCACCCCCGCCGGCGCCCATTGGGCTTGCGCAAACGCCTCGCGATTGCTGCCGGCCAAGACGCCGATACGCTTGCCCCTCAATGACCGCACCGTGGGCACCAGGCCCGAATCCTTGCGCGCCACCAGATGGGTGGTGAGCGGGTAAAGATCCTCGGTAAAGTCGATCAACTGCCGTCGTTGCGGGGTCGATGCCATGCCCATGATCGCGTCGAAACGCCGCTGCTCAAGGGCCACGATACTGCCGGCAAACACTTGATCGACCCAGGTGCAGCGGACCTTGAGTTGCGCGCACAAGGCGTTGCCCAGCTCAATATTCAGGCCCACCAGTTGGCCTTTCTCATTGCGGCTTTCATAGGGGGGAAACTGGGCGGCGACGGCGAAGCGGATCTCGCTGCGTGCCTGATCATCTGCAGCGACAGTGAAAAAGCCACCCATTACCATCAAGAAGATGAGCGCAGCGCAAATCTGTGTCACAGCCATGGGGACGTCCTTTTCCTGAAAGATCAGCTTCATCAGTTCCCGACTCTGTCAGGCAGAATCAGGGAGCGGATGGCATGCAAGCTTTCAAGAAATGGTCGTTGGCGGGCAAGGCGAAAGGTCAGTAGTTGCTGTAGGCACAACTAACCCGTACAGGCGATTTATTACCGGTATACGCCAGAGCGGTCAGCGCTTGCCCATCGAGCGGCGGGTGCCTGGAGGAGCCATGCCCGGGCTCTTGGTGTGGCCGTTCCTGGCGCCGTTTTTGTACCAGGGTTGGCTGGCATTTTTTTCCCCGGCCAGTTCGCCCGGTTTGAATGGAAACTTGAACGCCGGGATCTCGGTTTTGGCTGCGCTTTCGACGCCTTCAGGGTTGACCTGTTCGTCAATCTCGACAGCTTCAACAGGGGGTTGTGTCGGGGAATTCATGGGAGCTCCGGGGAGTGCAAAAAATGACGCGGGACCGCCTTGCGGACCACACTGGCGCGCAGTATACCTGCGCGCCTCGGATCTTTAACCTCTGCCCGTACGAATGGTCGGTGTTTGCTGACAGCGCCGTCAGTTAGCAGTCACTTTGCTGACCCGGTTCACAGTCTATAAAGAACCCTCATTCTTCCGCTTCTCTGTCCGGGCGCCGTCACCCCATGCACATTCCACGAAAATCCGCCGTGATCGTCGGCGTCCTGCTGCTACTGGCCATTGCCGCCTGGGCATTGACCCGACCGGCCAAGACCAAACTGGCTGCATCGACGGCAATTCCGGTGCGGGTGGTCAGTGTTTCCGAGCAGGACATTCCGCGTTTCGTCAGTGGTATCGGTTCGGTGTTGTCGTTGCACAGCGTGATCATCCGGCCGCAGATCGACGGCATCCTCACCCAGTTGCTGGTCAAGGAAGGCCAACTGGTCAAGGCCGGTGACCTGCTGGCGACCATCGACGACCGCTCGATCCGTGCCAGCCTGGACCAGGCCCGGGCGCAACTGGGGGAAAGCCAGGCGCAACTGCAAGTGGCTCAGGTCAACCTCAAGCGCTACAAGGAATTGAGTGTCGACGACGGCGTGTCCAAGCAGACCTACGACCAGCAACAAGCCCTGGTCAACCAACTCAAGGCGACGGCCCAGGGTAACCAGGCCGCCATTGATTCGGCGCAGGTGCAGTTGTCGTACACACAGATTCGCTCGCCGGTCACCGGGCGCGTCGGTATTCGTACGGTGGATGAAGGCAACTTCCTGCGTATGAGCGACACCCAAGGCTTGTTCTCGGTCACCCAGATCGATCCGATCGCCGTCGAATTCTCCCTGCCGCAGCAAATGCTTCCGACCTTGCAGGGCTTGATCGCCGCCCAGCACCCCGCTGACGTCAACGCCTACATGGGCGCCAACACCGATGGCCAGACCGGTGACCTGCTCGGCGAAGGCCGACTGAGCCTGATCGATAACCAGATCAGCGCCACCACCGGCACCATTCGCGCCAAGGCCGAATTCAGCAATACCGCGCAGAAATTGTGGCCGGGGCAACTGGTGACCATCAAGATCCAGACCGCCCTCGATAAAAACGCCCTGGTGGTGCCGCCGACGGTAGTCCAGCGCGGCCTGGACTCGCACTTCGTGTACCGGGTCAACGGTGACAAAGTGGACATTGTGCCGGTGCAGGTGGTCTATCAGGACAGCGACCTGAATATCGTCAAGGGCGTGCAGGCCGGTGACGTTCTGGTCAGTGATGGCCAGTCGCGGCTCAAGGCCGGGGCTCAGGTGGAGGTCCTCAAGCAACCGCCGCAAGTGATCCAGACCGCCAACGCGCAGGTGCAACCATGAAGGGCAGTCGCTCACCGTCTGCCTGGTGTGTCGACCACCCGGTCGCCACGCTGCTGTTGACCTTCGCCCTGGTGCTGCTGGGGCTGATTGCCTTCCCGCGCTTGCCCATCGCCCCGTTGCCGGAAGCGGAATTCCCGACCATCCAGGTCACCGCGCAACTGCCCGGTGCCAGCCCCGACACCATGGCTTCGTCGGTCGCCACGCCCCTGGAAGTGCAATTCAGTGCCATCCCCGGCATGACCCAGATGACTTCCAGCAGTGCGCTGGGCTCCAGCCTGTTGACCCTGCAATTCACCCTCAACAAGAGCATCGACACCGCCGCCCAAGAAGTGCAGGCAGCGATCAACACCGCCTCTGGCAAGCTGCCCAGCGATATGCCGAGCCTGCCGACCTGGAAAAAGGTCAACCCTGCGGACAGCCCGGTACTGATCCTCAGCGTCAGTTCCACCAGCATGCCCGGCACCGAATTGAGCGACTATGTGGAAACCCTGTTGGCCCGGCAGATCAGCCAGATCGACGGCGTCGGCCAGATCAACATCACCGGTCAGCAACGCCCGGCCATTCGCGTGCAAGCCTCGCCGGACAAACTCGCAGCCATCGGCTTGACCCTGGCGGACATTCGCCTGGCCATCCAGCAATCAAGCTTGAACCTGGCCAAGGGTGCGCTCTACGGGCAGAACAGCGTGTCCACCCTGTCGACCAACGACCAGCTGTTTCACCCCGAGGAATACGGCGAGCTGATCGTCTCCTATAAGGATGGCGCGCCCGTACAACTACGGGATGTGGCCCGCGTGGTCAATGGCTCGGAAAACGCCTACGTCCAGGCCTGGTCCGGCGATACGCCTGGGGTCAACCTGGTGATTTCCCGCCAGCCCGGCGCCAATATCGTCGAGACCGTGGACCGTATCCAGGCCGAGCTACCGCGCCTGGAGGCCATGCTGCCAGCCTCGGTGGATGTCAGCGTGCTGTCTGACCGGACCAAGACCATTCGCGCCTCCCTGCATGAAGTGGAAATCACCCTGTTGATCGCCGTGTTGCTGGTGGTAGCCGTGATGGCGCTGTTCCTGCGCCAATGGTCGGCGACGATGATTGTGTCCAGCGTGCTCGGGGTGTCGCTGATCGCCAGCTTTGCCTTGATGTACGTGATGGGCTTCAGCCTGAACAACCTGACCCTGGTGGCCATCGTGATCGCCGTGGGCTTTGTGGTGGACGATGCCATCGTGGTGGTGGAGAACATCCACCGCCATCTGGAGGCCGGCGAAAGCATGCGCGACGCGGCGATCAAGGGCGCCGGCGAGATTGGCTTTACCGTGGTGTCCATCAGCTTCTCGCTGGTGGCAGCATTTATTCCGCTGTTGTTCATGGGCGGTGTGGTAGGACGGCTGTTCAAAGAGTTCGCCCTGACCGCCACCTCGACCATTCTGATTTCAGTGGTAGTGTCCCTGACCCTGGCGCCCACACTGGCCGCACTGTTCATGCGTGCGCCGACCCATCATCCCCATGACAAACCCGGTTTCAGCGAACGCTTGCTGGCTGGCTACGCCAGAAACCTGCGCCGGGCCCTGGCTCATCCGCGATTGATGCTGAGTGTCTTCATCGTGACCCTGGGGCTGGCGATCGCCGGTTACGTGTTTATTCCCAAGGGGTTCTTCCCGGTACAAGACACCGGTTTTGTCCTCGGTACCAGCGAGGCGGCGGCTGACGTGTCCTATCCGGACATGATCGCCAAACACCAGGCGCTCGCCGAGATCATCAAGGCCGACCCGGCGGTGGAGGCGTTCTCGCATTCCGTCGGCGTGACCGGCAGCAACCAGACCATCGCCAACGGCCGATTCTGGATTGCCTTGAAAGATCGTGGTGACCGCGATGTGTCCGCGAGCCAGTTTATCGACCGCCTGCGGCCGAAGCTGGCCAAAGTGCCGGGGATCGTTCTCTACCTGCGGGCCGGCCAGGACATCAACCTCAGTTCCGGCCCCAGCCGCAGCCAGTATCAGTATGTACTCAAGAGCAACGACGGCCCGACGCTGAACACCTGGACCCAGCGCCTGACGGAAAAACTGCGGGCCAACCCGGCGTTCCGTGACCTGTCCAACGACCTGCAACTGGGGGGCAGCATCACCCATATCAGCATCGACCGACAGGCCGCCGCCCGCTTTGGCCTGACCGCCACCGATGTCGACCAGGCGCTCTACGACGCCTTCGGCCAGCGCCAGGTCAACGAGTTCCAGACCGAGATCAACCAGTACCAGGTGGTGCTGGAACTCGATACCCAACAGCGCGGCAAGGCCGAAAGTCTCAATTACTTCTACCTGCGCTCACCACTGAGTGGCGAGATGGTGCCGCTGTCGGCGGTGGCCAAGGTCGATCCGCCCACCGTCGGGCCGTTGTCCATCAGCCATGACGGGATGTTCCCGGCGGCCAACCTGTCGTTCAACCTGGCGCCGGGCGTAGCGCTGGGTGATGCGGTGATCATGCTCAACCAGGCGAAGAACGAGATCGGCATGCCGGCCTCCATCATCGGCAACTTCCAGGGTGCGGCCCAGGCATTCCAGAGTTCGCTGGCCAGCCAGCCATGGCTGATTCTCGCGGCGCTGGTGGCGGTCTACATTATTCTGGGTGTGTTGTATGAGAGCTTTGTACATCCGTTGACCATCATTTCCACCCTGCCCTCGGCGGGACTGGGGGCGTTGATCATGCTGTGGCTATTGGGCCAGGACTTTTCGATCATGGCGTTGATCGGCCTGGTGCTGCTGATCGGTATCGTCAAGAAGAACGGCATCCTGATGATCGACTTCGCCCTGGAGGCCCAGCGCGTTCGCGGATTACCGCCCCATGAGGCGATTTATGAAGCCTGCGTCACACGGTTCCGGCCGATTATCATGACCACCCTCGCCGCCTTGCTCGGTGCCGTGCCGCTGATGTTGGGCGCCGGCCCCGGTGCGGAACTGCGCCAGCCGCTGGGGATCGCGGTGGTCGGCGGGTTGCTGGTGAGCCAGGCGCTGACGCTGTTCACCACACCGGTCATATACTTGTACCTTGAGAAACTTTTCCATAGACCCAAACCGGCCCTTGGGCTGGCGACCACACACTGAGGCGGGGTCATGCGCGTTCTGATTATTGAAGACGAAGAAAAAACGGCCGACTACCTGCACCGCGGCCTGACGGAGCAAGGCTACACCGTCGACGTGGCGCGCGAAGGCGTTGAGGGTTTACACCTGGCCCTCGAAAACGATTACGCGGTCATCGTGTTGGATGTGATGCTTCCCGGGCTGGACGGCTTTGGCGTGCTGCGGGCGCTGCGAGCCCGCAAACAGACGCCGGTGATCATGCTCACCGCACGGGAGCGGGTGGAAGACCGCATTCGCGGCCTGCGTGAAGGCGCCGATGATTACCTGGGCAAACCCTTTTCGTTCCTCGAACTGGTGGCGCGCCTGCAGGCCCTGACCCGGCGCAGCGGCGGCCACGAGCCGGTGCAAGTGACCGTCGCCGACCTGTGGATCGATTTGATCAGCCGCAAGGCCAGTCGCAACGGCGTGCGCCTGGACCTGACCGCCAAGGAGTTCTCGTTGCTCAGCGTATTGGCCCGGCGCCAGGGCGAGATTCTGTCCAAGACCTCTATTGCGGAAATGGTCTGGGACATCAATTTCGACAGCGACGCCAATGTCGTGGAAGTGGCGATCAAACGCCTGCGGGCCAAGCTGGATGGGCCGTTCGAACAGAAACTGCTGCACACCATTCGCGGCATGGGTTATGTGCTGGAGAATCGCAGTGTCGGCTAATTCCATTGCACTGCGCCTGAGCGGCATGTTCACTCTGGTGGCGATGCTGATCTTCCTGTTGATCGGCGGTGCGTTGTACCAACAGGTGGACCGTGGCCTGGGCTTGTTGCCGGGCGCCGAGCTGGATGCGCGCTATAGCGTGCTGGAGTCTTCGGTAACGCGTTTTGGTACGCCGGATCATTGGGCAAAGATCACCAACAAACTCAAATTACTGGGAGAAGAAGACAAGCGCATCCGTTTCTGGGTGGTGAGCAGTGACCCCACCTACGAATATGGCAATCCCGATGCACAGATTCGCGCCTTTGCCGAAGGGCCCGTCGGCAAGCGCGACTTACACCTGCCCGGCCACGACTATCCGTTCAAAGTGCTGGTGAGCCAGTTCCCGGCCCAGGATCAGCGCCCGCCACTGCGCTTCATGATTGCCATCGATACCGAAAACTTCCGCACCACCCAGCATCATCTGCTGGTGGCACTGATCAGTCTCGCGCTGGTGGGTGTGGTGCTGGCATCCTTGCTGGGTTTCTGGGTGGCGCGCATTGGCCTCAAGCCACTGATCACGCTGTCGGATGAAGCACAGAAACTCGCGCCACCGAAACTCTCCGGGCGCCTGCACCTGTCGCCGTTGCCGCCGGAACTCAAGCAGTTCGTCAACTCCTTCAACTCCACCCTGGACCGAGTGGAACAGGCCTACTCCCGTCTGGAATCATTCAACGCCGACGTTGCCCATGAACTGCGCTCGCCCCTGACCAACCTGATTGGCCAGACTCAAGTCGCCCTGACCCGCGGCCGTTCGGCAGAGCACTACTTCGAGGTGCTGCAATCGAATCTGGAAGAGTTGGAGCGGCTGCGCTCGATCATCAATGACATGCTGTTCCTGGCCAGCGCCGACCAGGGCAGCAAGGCCACCAAGCTGATTGAATGCTCGCTGGCCGATGAAGTGGCCACGACCCTCGATTACCTGGACTTCATCCTCGAAGACGCTCAGGTACAAGTAAACGTCATTGGCGATGCCCAAGTGCAGATCGAAAAAGCCCATTTGCGCCGGGCGCTGATCAATTTGCTGAGCAATGCCGTGCAACACACAGCGCCGGGGCAAATCATCAAAGTGAAGATCGAAGTGCTGGAGCATCACGTGGCAATTGGTGTGACAAACCCTGGTGAGGTGATTGCCGGCGAGCACTTGCCTCGGTTGTTTGAACGCTTCTATCGGGTAGACGCGTCCCGCAGCAACAGCGGCGCCAACCACGGGCTGGGGTTGGCGATCGTCAAGGCGATTGCGTTGATGCACGGCGGCGATGTGTTTGTACGCAGTGAGGCCGGTGGCAATACGTTCGGCATTACCCTGCCGATGTAGGAATACAACTCTTAAACCACAAAAAACCCAAACTGTGGGAGCGGGCTTGCCCGCGATGACAATGTGTCAGTTGATACATCTGTAACTGATAAACCGCCATCGCGGGCAAGCCCGCTCCCACATTTGAGCCCTACAGCTGACTTACTGTTGCGATTTGGGCAATAGTCATTATCTTGTTACACTCTGTATCGCACCGCTAACCTGCGCTAATTTGTCGCAGTGTTGAGCGTGACGGCGAAGACAGCTGACCCGCTCCCCCTATTTCCCTCGACTTATTTCCAGGGCTCTACACTGGGAATCTGTCTTAAAGCCGCTGACTTCAGCGGCTTTTTTTTGACCCAAAAAAGGCCAGGCAAACCTAACGACACTGGCCAGTTTCGATCCCTCCAAAGGAGCTCCACCCGGTGAAAACCTCGCTGACATTCACCCCGTTATTCCTCGCGATTACTGCAACTATCATCCCTCTTGCCCAAGCGGCAGACCCCGCGCCCACCGACGGCTTCGTCGAAGGCTCAAGCTTCAAGATCAACACCCGCAACTACTACATGAACCGCGATCGCCGCAACATCCACACTGATGACAGCAAGGAATGGGGCCAGGGCTTCCTCGGGATTTTTGAATCCGGCTACACCGAGGGCCCTGTCGGTTTCGGCCTCGACGCCCACGCCATGCTCGGCCTTAAACTTGACGGCGGTGGCGGCACCGACGGTTCCAGCATCCTGCCCGTAGGCTCCGGCAACGGCAAAGCGCCGGGTTCTTTTTCCACCGCAGGCGGCACTCTGAAAATGCGCGCCTTCGACACCGAGTTCAAAGCCGGCGACCTGTTTCTCAACAACCCGGTCATCGCGGGTGGCATGACCCGCATGCTGCCCCAGACCTTTCGTGGTGTAAGCCTGACCAACCACAGCGTTGACGGCTGGATGCTAGAAGGTGGCCAGGCCAGTTTCACCAAGCTGTACAACCAGAGCGGTCACCGCCGCATCGGCACCAGCTACGGCACCCTGCCCAATTCAGAGAACAGCCAACACTTGAACTGGGCCGGCGTGGCCTGGAGCGGCGTCCCGGGGTTGACCAGCAGCCTGTACGCGTCCGAACTCAAGGACATCTGGAACCAGTACTACTACGACCTGGACTACACCTACGCGGTCAACGATCTGATCAGCCTCAATCCGGGCCTGCACTTCTACCATACCCAAGACACCGGCAACGCCCTGCTGGGTAACATCGACAACAACACCTACAGCCTGCATTTCACTGTTGGCATCGGCAATCACAGCGTCACCGCCGCCTACCAGCGGGTGAACGGCAACACACCGTTTGACTACATCACCCAGGGCGACAGCATCTACCTGGATAACTCTCAGCAATACTCGGACTTCAACGGCCCGAACGAGCGCTCGTGGAAGCTCAAGTATGCCTACGACTTCGTCGGCCTCGGCCTGCCGGGACTGACCTCGGCCGTGTCCTATATCAGCGGCAAGACCGACCTGACCAGCGTCGATCCCGACAGCCGTGGCTACTCGTCCTGGTACAGCGCCGATGGCAAGAATGCCAAGCACTGGGAGCGGGATATCGATTTGAAATACGTGGTCCAGGGTGGGCAAGCCAAGAACCTGGCCGTGCGCCTGCAGTGGGCAACCAACCGGGGTGGGAATGGTTACTCGGCGGTGGATCGCGACGTGGATGAATACCGGGTGATTGTGGATTACCCCATTGATGTGTTTTGAGCCTGATCTTTCTTTTACAGGTAAGCACTTAATTCACACGGCATCGAACTAAACTGCCAGCATCCCCACGCTGAAGTCAGTCCGATGAGCCCACGCTCCGCTTTTATCCGCCCTGCACGCCCAGAGTTTTTGCTGATTCTGGGCAGTGGCCTCACCGTCATCCTCATCGTTGGTATCGTCACCGTGTTGCTGACCCGTGAACACGCCAGCGCTCTGCTGGCTGCCAAGCGCTCGACCACCAATATCACCCAACTGATCAACGCCGATGTGCTGCGTAACGTCGAACTGTATGACTTGGCCCTGCACGGCCTGACCGCTGCGGCGACTCGCAAGGACTTGCCGCAGGTGCCGGCGGACATTCGGCATCTGGTGCAGTTCGATCAAGCAACCGCAGCGCCTTACAAGGGTGAAGTCCTGCTGCTGGACAAGACAGGCGCGGTCACTGCTGATTCATCGACGCTGGCGCCAATACCCCGCAACTTTGCCAACCGCGACTTTTTCCAGGTGCACCAACAGAACACCGATGCCGGGCTGTTCATCAGCCGTCCCTTCAAGGTCCGCTGCGACTGCGATCAGGTATGGCGCATCGCGTTCAGTCGAAGGGTGAGCGGGCCTGATGCCGAGTTCGCAGGGGTCGCGGTAGCGACTATGCGCCTGGCGTATTTCGACCAGTTGTTCAACAGTCTCACGATCGGTAGTGGCAGCATCAACCTGCTTAACAGCAACGGCATTCTGCTGGCCCAGCAGCCCTTGCTCGAACGGGACATGATCGACAAGGATCTGAGCACGCGGCCGAACTTTAAAAGAATGCTACGCGAAGGCAACGGTAGTTTCAGAGGCGTCTCCAGCGTCGACGGCATGCCTCGTCTGTATACGTTCACCAACGTCGGCACGCTGCCCCTGATCGTCGTCGTGGCGCTGTCCAGTGACAACGTGTTCGCTGCCTGGAAACGTGCAGCCCTGCTGATCAGCGGCGCCACCGGCGTGCTGTGCATCGGCCTGCTGTGGCTGACCTGGCTGCTGCGCCTGGAGTTGCGCCGACGCTACCGAGCCGAAGCAGTGTTGTCGGAGCTTGCCGCCACAGATGCCCTGACCAGCCTTGCCAACCGCCGCACCCTGGATCAACGCTTGCACCTGGAGTGGGACCGCACCCAACGTTCAGGTGAGCCGCTGGCCTTGCTGATGATCGATGTCGATCACTTCAAGGACTTCAACGACCGTCATGGTCATCAGTCTGGTGATGAAGCCTTGCGTAGCGTGGCACACGTTATCGACAGCAATATCCGCCGCCCTGCCGACCTGGCGGCACGCTACGGTGGGGAAGAGTTTGCGGTGGTGTTGCCCCAGACCGACGGCAACGGCGCCGGACTGATTGCCGAGCATATCCGCAGCGCTGTCGAGCACTTGCCACCTGTGGTCGGGGACACGACACCCATCACGGTGAGCATCGGGATCGCCACTTGGGATAAAAACAACCGTGGATCCCTGGAAGAACTGCTGCTCAACGCCGACCGGGCGCTGTATGAGGCCAAGCGCAGCGGGCGAAACCGTATCGTCGACGCCAAAGGCGTGCAATAACTCGGTGTCAGGAACTACGCTAATGGCATCCTCGAAGCAGAAGTACACCCGATGAGCCCAAACCCCGCTCGCCTGCACCGTCCGACCCGACGCCCGGAGTTCCTGCTGGTCCTGGGCAGTTGCCTCACGGTTCTGTTGATCATGGCGATCGTCACGGTGCTGCTGATTCGTGAACATGCCAACGCCTATGAGGCGGCCAAACGTACGGCAAACAACATCACCCAACTGATCGACGCCGACGTACTGCGTAACGTCGAACTGTACGACTTGTCCCTCAAGGGCCTGATCGCCGCCGCCGAGCGCAGTGACCTGGAGGACGTCTCGGCCAACATCCGCCACCTGATACTGTTCGACCGCGCCACGGCAGCCCCGTACAAGGGCGATATCCTGCTGCTGGACAAGGCTGGCGATGTGATTGCCGACTCATCACTGCTGACCCCCAAACCCGGCAACTTCGCCGACCGGGACTATTTCCTGGCCCATCAGCAAAACCCTGACGTCGGGCTCTTCATCAGCCGGCCATTCATGGCCCGCTGCATCTGCGACGACCAATGGCGCATCGCATTCAGCCGAAGAGTGAGCGGGCCAGACGGACGGTTCCTCGGGGTAGCAGTCGCCTCCATGCGCCTGTCGTATTTCCAACAGTTGTTCAGAAGCCTGAACATCGGCAGTGACAGCACCATCAACCTGCTCAACCAACAAGGCATTCTGCTGGCCCAGCAGCCGTTGCTGGAACGAGACATGATCGACAAGGACCTGAGCCTGCGCCCGAACGTCTCGCGCATGTTGCGTGAGCGCGACGGTAGCTTCCGAGGAATTTCCAGTGTGGATAACCGGGAGCGCCTCTACAGCTTCTCCACGGTCGGTGAATTACCACTGATGGTCGCCGTGGCTTTGTCCACCAACGAAATCTTCGCACCCTGGAAGCGCGCCGCCCTGCTGATCAGCGGTGCCACCGGGATCCTGTGCATCGGCTTGCTGTGGCTGACCTGGATGCTCTGCATGGAACTGCGCCGACGTCATCGTGCCGAGCAAGTGCTGTCAGATCTGGCAGCCACCGATGCCCTGACCGGCGTCGCCAATCGCCGCACCCTGGACGAGCGCCTGCGCCTGGAATGGGATCGCGCGCAACGCTCAAGCGAACCCCTGACGCTGCTGATGATCGACGTGGACCATTTCAA
The DNA here is from genome assembly GCF_009724245.1 of Pseudomonas spelaei. Classification (GTDB taxonomy): domain Bacteria; phylum Pseudomonadota; class Gammaproteobacteria; order Pseudomonadales; family Pseudomonadaceae; genus Aquipseudomonas; species Aquipseudomonas spelaei. Next base: position 44,918 of record NZ_WNNK01000009.1, read on the forward strand.
GGCGTTCAACGACCGACATGGCCATCAGGGCGGCGATGAGGCCTTGCGCACCGTAGCAAACGTTATCGACAGTAACATCCGCCGCCCCGCCGACCTGGCGGCGCGCTACGGTGGAGAAGAGTTTGCGGTGGTGCTGCCCCATACCGACAGCAAAGGGGCTTGGGTCATCGCTGAGCACATCCGCAGCAGCGTCGAGTACCTGCCACGGGTGGCCGGGGACACAATGCCGGTTACGGTGAGCATCGGTCTGAGTACTTGGGACAAGAACAATCGCACGCCCTTGGAGGAGTTGCTGCTCAGTGCAGACCGGGCGCTGTATGAGGCCAAACACAGTGGGCGTAATCGTATTGTTGACGCTAAATCCCTGGCATAAAAAAAGGCCACCCGAAGGCAGCCTTTAAAAACAAAAGGAAAGAGAGTTGTTACTTACACCGCCGCGACGGGACGCATGTAAGAGATCGGTGCGGTGCTGGCATCTTCGAAGGTCACGACTTCCCAAGCATCTGTCTGGGCAATCAACTTGCGCAGCAGCTGGTTGTTCAGGGCGTGGCCCGACTTGAAGCCTTTGAACTCGCCTATCAGGCTATTGCCCAGCAGGTAGAGGTCACCGATTGCATCGAGGATCTTGTGCTTCACGAATTCGTCTTCATAGCGAAGGCCGTCTTCGTTCAGTACACCATCCGCGTCGACCACAATGGCGTTTTCAACGCTGCCGCCGAGTGCGAGGTTGTGCTTGCGCAGGTACTCGATGTCACTCATGAAACCAAAGGTACGGGCGCGGCTGACTTCTTTTACGAACGAAGTGCTGGAAAAATCCACGCTTGCACTTTGGGTGCGGTCACGGAATACCGGGTGATCGAAATCGATCTCAAAGCTCACTTTGAAGCCTTCAAACGGGACGAAGGTGGCGCGCTTGTCGCCGTCTTCTACTGTCACTTCCCGCAGAATGCGAATGAACTTCTTGGCTGCGTCCTGTTCTTCCAGGCCGGCAGATTGAATCAAGAATACGAAGGGTCCAGCGCTGCCATCCATGATAGGGACTTCGGACGCGGAGAGCTCGACGTAGGCGTTATCGATGCCCAGACCGGCCATGGCCGAGAGCAAGTGCTCCACCGTGTCCACTTTGACGTCACCGTTGACCAACGTGGTCGACATCGTGGTTTCGCCAACATTTTCCGCGCGAGCAGGAATCTGCACCACAGGGTCCAGGTCGGCACGAACAAACACGATGCCGGTGTCGACAGGTGCAGGTTTGAGAGTCAGGTATACCTTCTCCCCGGAGTGCAGACCTACACCTGTGGCACGGATAATATTCTTCAGGGTGCGTTGTTTAATCATGGCTTGGACCGCTTCAGCGCAAATTGCGAACTGGTATCAACAAAGGCTGGCGATAATAGCAGACCAGACCTTTGCTGAACACCAATCACCTTCATAGCCCTGATACATTCCATTAATCGGCCTGACGACGCAGGAAAGCCGGGATGTCCAGGTAGTCCAGATCATCTTGCGGATTCAAGCGAGTCGACGCAGCAGCACCGGCCTGAGCCTGGTTGCGCATCACGGTCGGACGATCCAGGTCACGGTAGTTCACCGACGGCAGTTCCTGGCGCGAAGGCGCTGGAGCAGCAGCCACTTGGCTGGTGTGAACGGTATTGTCGATAACCTTCACAGGCTTCTCGATTTTAGCGCCCAGACCGGTAGCCACGACCGTAACGTGCAGCTCGTCACGCATGTCCGGATCGATAACCGTACCGACCTTGACCATCGCGTGCTCGGAAGCAAAGGCTTCGATGATGCTACCCACGTCGGAGTACTCACCCAGGGACAGGTCAGGACCGGCGGTGATGTTCACCAGGATGCCGCGTGCACCTTGCAGGTTCACGTCTTCCAGCAATGGATTGCGGATCGCCGCTTCAGTCGCTTCACGCGCACGGTTCGGACCGCTGGCGCAGCCAGTGCCCATCATTGCCATGCCCATTTCGCTCATCACGGTACGCACGTCGGCAAAGTCGACGTTGATCATGCCCGGACGCTTGATGATGTCGGAGATACCGCGAACGGCACCGGCCAGTACATCGTCAGCCTTGGCGAAAGCCGACAGCAAGCTGGCGTCCTTACCGAGGATGGTCAGCAGCTTCTCGTTGGGGATGGTGATCAACGAGTCGACGCTTTCCGACAGCAGACGGATGCCTTCATCGGCGATCTGCATGCGCTTGCGGCCTTCGAACGGGAACGGACGGGTCACCACTGCTACGGTGAGAATGCCCATTTCCTTCGCCACTTCGGCAATGATCGGCGCAGCACCGGTACCGGTACCACCGCCCATGCCCGTGGTGATGAACACCATATTGGTGCCCTGCAGCACTTCGGCAATACGCTCGCGGTCTTCCAGCGCGGCTTGACGGCCGACTTCCGGATTGGCGCCAGCACCCAGGCCCTTGGTCACGGCTGTGCCCAATTGCAGGATGGTGCGTGCACCGATGCTTTTGAGGGCCTGGGCGTCAGTGTTGGCGCAGATGAACTCAACGCCTTCAATGTTGCTCTTGACCATATGGTTGACAGCGTTGCCGCCGCCACCGCCGACACCGATCACTTTAATAACCGGGCTTGCGGGGATGTTGTCTACGAGTTCGAACATTTTCCCTCTCCTTTCATTTCTCTAGTTTTTTCGCCTACTACATGCATCTACAACAGTGAAACGGTGTTGCGGTAAATCTTTAGAAATTGCCTTTCACCCAGGCCTGCAACCGCTCCAACAACGGCGCTTTCGCTTCGTCGTCGCTTCTGTAGCTTTCGCGGTTGCCAATGCCCGACAGGGAAATGCCGTCGGTCTGCTTTTGCAGCCCGTACAACAGCAAGCCCACACCGGTGGAATAAATCGGGTTACGCACCACATCGCCCAGGCCTTTGACACCATGGGGCACGCCTAGGCGGACCGGCATGTGGAAGATTTCCTCGGCCAGTTCGACCGCGCCTTCCATCTTCGAGGTGCCACCGGTCAGCACGATGCCGGCCGGGATCAAATCTTCGTAGCCGCTGCGGCGCAATTCAGCCTGGATCAGGGTGAACAGCTCGTCGTAACGCGGCTCGACCACTTCGGCCAACGCCTGGCGGGACAGCTCGCGCGGTGGACGGTCGCCCACGCTTGGCACCTTGATGGTTTCACCGGCACCGGCCAGCTTGGCCAGGGCGCAGGCGTAACGGATCTTGATTTCTTCGGCGTACTGGGTCGGTGTGCGCAACGCCATCGCGATGTCGTTGGTTACCTGGTCGCCGGCAATCGGAATCACGGCGGTGTGACGGATCGCACCTTCAGTGAAGATCGCGATGTCGGTGGTGCCGCCGCCGATGTCCACCAGGCACACGCCCAGCTCTTTTTCGTCGTCGGTCAGTACCGAATACGCAGACGCAAGCTGCTCAAGAATGATGTCGTCGATTTCCAGGCCACAGCGGCGCACGCATTTTTCAATGTTCTGTGCGGCGTTGACGGCGCACGTCACCACGTGGACCTTGGCTTCCAGGCGTACACCCGACATGCCCAAAGGTTCCCGAACGCCTTCCTGGTTATCGATCACGTAATCCTGTGGCAGGGTGTGCAGCACCCGCTGGTCAGCCGGGATCGCTACGGCTTGCGCGGCGTCCAGTACTCGTTCCAGATCAGCCGAGCTGACTTCACGGTCACGAATCGCCACGATGCCGTGGGAGTTCAGACTGCGGATGTGATTGCCGGCAACACCGACAAACGCCGAGTGAATCCGGCAACCGGCCATCAGCTGCGCTTCTTCAATCGCGCGCTGGATCGACTGCACGGTGGATTCGATGTTGACCACCACGCCCTTCTTCAGGCCCCGGGACGGATGCGTGCCGATTCCGACGATTTCCAGCGTGCCGTCGTCCGCGACCTCACCTACCAGCGCCACCACCTTGGAGGTGCCGATATCGAGACCGACGATCATTTTGCCGCTTTGCACGTTTGCCATGGGTCCTGCCTCTTCTTAATTCTTCGCGACAGCGGGCTGCGCTGCCGTGGGCGCCGCAGCGGCCCGCCAGCCGACGGCCAGGCCGTTGGCGTAACGCAGGTCGATGCTCGCAATGTTCGTAATCTGTTCTTTCAAGGTCTTTTCATAGATGGCGATAAAACGGCGCATCTTCTCCACCAAGTTGCCGCGTCCCAGCAACAACTCAATGCCCGGCCCAGAACTGCCGGCCCCGGTGGTCAAAAACCAGCTGCCCCGCTCGCGCAATTCCAGTCGCGCGATAGAGAAGCCCAGTGGCCGCAGCATCTGGCTCAAGGCCTGGTACTGCTGCATCACTTGCTGTTGCGCCCGTTGTGGTCCGAACAACTGCGGCAGGTGTTCGTAGTTCGCCACTTCGCGAGGCGCGAATGCCTGGCCCTGGTTGTTCAACAACGCGCCATCACCCCAGCGGGCTACGGGCAGCTGTTCTTCCAGGCGGATCGTCACCTGATCCGGCCAAACCCGGCGCACTTCGGCGTGGGCAATCCACGGCATCTGTTCCAGTTCGGAACGCATGCCGGCCAGGTCGATGGTGAAGAAGCTCGCCGCCAGGTACGGGCTGATTCGCTGTTGCACCGCTTGCTGGCTGATGTAGCTCAAATCACCCTGCACACTGATCTTGGTAATCGGGCGATCAGCGTAAGGCAGCAGACGCTGGGCACCTTCGTAGGTGCCAAAACCCAAGGCCACCAACAACACCGGCCAGAACAACGCTTTGAGAAAACCAAAATTGGCTTTCGGCAGGCGCGCCGACATCGGCTCTTTAGCCACCATTCGGCTGGCACCCCGTGGCACCGGCTTGCGGCCGGGTGGCGGGGTTTGCTGATGACGAAGCGATGCGCCTTGCATGGTCTTAACCTCGAGGCTCAATACTGGCTGCCAGAATGGCCAGCACCAACTGCTGGAAATCCAATCCGGCTGCGCGTGCAGCCATAGGTACCAGGCTGTGATCGGTCATCCCCGGTGCGGTGTTGACTTCAAGGAACCAGAAATTCCCTTGGTCATCCTGCATCACGTCTGCCCGCGCCCAACCGGCGATACCCAGCGCCTCACAGGCTTTCGCCGTGAGGTCCATCAATTCCTGTTCCTTGGCACTGTCGAGGCCGCACGGGATCCGATACTGGGTATCAGAAGCCAGGTACTTGGCGTCGTAGTCATAAAAGGTATGGGGCGTGCCCAAAGCGATAGGCGGTAATACCTGACCACGCAGGGTTGCGATGGTGTACTCGGGACCGGAAATCCACTGTTCCACCAACACTTGCGAATCGTAGGTACTGGCCGCTTTCCATGCGTCAATCAATTCGGCGGCCGAGTTCACTTTGGCCATGCCGATACTGGAGCCTTCATGGGCTGGTTTGACGATCAAAGGCAAGCCCAGTTCCTTGGCTGCAGAAATACAATCGTCTTCGCTGCACAGCACGGCATGACGCGGGGTCGGAATGCCCAGGCTGTGCCAGACCTGCTTGGTACGCAGCTTGTCCATCGCCAGCGCCGAGGCCAGGATGCCACTGCCGGTATAAGGAATGCCCAGGCACTCCAGCAGGCCCTGCATGCTGCCGTCTTCACCGCCACGGCCGTGAAGAATGACGAAGGCACGATCGATTTTTTCGGCCTGCAAGCGCGACAGGAAGTCATCGCCCACGTCGATGCCGAATGCATTCACGCCACCGCTGAGCAGCGCATCCAGCACGGCATTGCCGGACTTTAGCGACACTTCACGCTCGGCACTCTTGCCGCCGAACAGCACCGCAACGCGACCGAAATCGGCAGGCTTGATCGTGGAAAACAGGGAGCCGTAGTCAGTGGTCATTTCGACTTCCCCTGTGGTGCGGCAAACAACGGGCTTGCCAGCAGTTTTGGGGCAAGGCCACCGATATCGCCGGCGCCCTGGCACAGCAGGATGTCACCGGCGCGCAGCAATGGCTTGACCACGGGCGCGAGGTCGACACCACGCTCGATGTAGATCGGGTCCAATTGACCGCGCTGACGGATGCTGTTGCACAGCTTGCGGCTGTCGGCGCCCGGGATCGGCTCCTCACCGGCCGGGTAGACTTCCATCAGCAGCAAGACGTTGGCATCGGCCAGTACATTGACGAAATCGTCGTACAGGTCGCGGGTGCGGCTGTAGCGGTGCGGCTGGTAAACCATCACCAGGCGGCGCTCCGGCCAGCCACCGCGTACGGCCTTGATCACGGCGGCGACTTCAGTCGGGTGATGACCGTAGTCATCCACCAGCATCACGTTGCCGCCGTCCACCGGCAGTTCGCCGTAGACCTGGAAGCGCCGGCCCACGCCGGCAAAGCCCGACAGGCCTTCAACGATGGCTTCATCACTGACGCCCTCATCGGTGGCAATGCAAATGGTCGCCAGGGAGTTGAGCACGTTGTGGTTGCCCGGCATGTTCACCGAGACGTCCAGCGGTTCACGGTCAGGGCGCAGCACGGTGAAGAAGGTCTGCATGCCTTGCTGGCGAACATTGATGGCGCGCACGTCGGCGTCTTCGCTGAAGCCGTAGGTCACGGTCGGACGCTTGACCAGTGGCAGGATCTCACGCACCACCGGATCGTCCAGGCACACCACCGCCAGACCGTAGAACGGCAGGTTGTGGAGGAATTCGACGAAGGTTTTCTTCAACTTATTGAAGTCACCGTCGTAGGTCGCCATGTGATCGGCGTCGATGTTGGTGACCACGGCCACCAGCGGCTGCAGGTGCAGGAAGCTGGCGTCGCTTTCATCGGCTTCGGCGATCAGGTAGCGGCTGGTGCCCAACTGTGCATTGGTGCCTGCTGCATTCAGCCGGCCACCGATCACGAACGTCGGGTCCAGGCCGCCGGCGGCGAACACCGAGGCGATCAGGCTGGTGGTGGTGGTCTTGCCGTGGGTACCGGCGACGGCAATGCCATGGCGGTAGCGCATCAGCTCGGCCAGCATCTCGGCGCGAGGTACCACAGGAATACGGCGCTCAAGGGCAGTGGCCACTTCCGGGTTGGACGTGTTCACGGCGCTGGAAACTACCAGCACATCGGCCTGAGCGGCGTTCTCGGCACGGTGACCGATAAAGATCTGCGCACCGAAAGACTCCAGGCGCTCGGTGACCGGCGACATTTTCAGGTCGGAGCCAGACACCTGGTAACCCAGGTTCAGCAGCACTTCGGCAATCCCGCACATCCCCACACCGCCGATCCCGACAAAGTGGATGCGACGGATGCGGCGCATTTCCGGTTGCGGCATGGCTTTCTGATTCTCAACCATGGGCCACCTCCAGGCAGATATCGACCACGGTGCGGGTGGCGTCAGGTTTGGCCAGGCGGCTTGCGGTGCTCGCCATGCTGTTCAGTCGTTCCGGTTGCATCAAAACCTCAGTCAGGCGTGCGGCCAAATCGGCGGCGCCAGTCGTTCTTTGCGGCAGCAGGAAGGCAGCGCCCTCCCCGGCCAAATATTCGGCGTTGCGGGTCTGGTGATCGTCGATGGCGTGGGGCAAAGGCACCAGCAAGGACGGCAGACCGGCGGCGGCCAGTTCACTGACGGTCAACGCACCTGCGCGACAGACCACCAGGTCGGCCCAGCCATAGGCATGGGCCATGTCTTTGATGAAGGGCTGCACGTTGGCTTCAACCCCGGCGGCGCGATAGCGTTCGGCGGTCACTTCATCGTGGTTCTTACCGGCTTGATGGAACACCTCGGGACGCAGTTCCAGAGGAAGCTGCGACAGGGCTTCAGGCAGCAACTTGTTCAACGGTTCAGCACCGAGGCTTCCACCGAGGATCAGCAAGTGTGGCTTGCGACCGATCAGCGCCTGGCGCGCGATGGCCATGAACAGTTCGGTACGCACCGGGTTGCCGGTGGTACGGAGTTTGTCCGACGGGCCAAACGTGTTGGGGAACGCTTCGCACACCCGGGCAGCCAACGGTACCAGCAGGCGATTGGCGGTTCCGGCAACGGCATTCTGTTCGTGGACAATCACCGGCACGCCCGCGAGCCTGGCGGCGACACCACCGGGACCTGTCACATAACCACCAAAGCCCAACACACAGACCGGCTTCAGTTCACGAATGACTTTGCGCGCCTGCAACACAGCCTTGACCAGCACGAACGGCGCCTTGAGCAGAGACAACTTGCTCTTGCCCCGCAGGCCAGTGACGTTGATCAAATGCAGCGGCAAGCCGGCATTCGGTACCAATTCATTTTCAATACCGCGGGGCGTACCCAACCAATGCACCGTGTAGCCACGGGCCTGGAATTCACGGGCACAGGCCAGCGCCGGGAACACGTGGCCACCGGTGCCGCCCGCCATGATCAGCACGTTAGCGCCCATGGTTCGGCTCCTCGGCGAAGTCGCTTTCGCTGAACTCCATCTCTTCACTGCCCAGGTGGGTGCGACTCTCCCACTCGATACGCAGCAGCAACCCGAGACAGGCGCAGCAAATCACCAACGAACTGCCGCCGTAACTGAGGAACGGCAAAGTCAGGCCCTTGGTCGGCAACAGGCCGACGTTCACCCCGATGTTGATCAGGAACTGGCCGATCCACAGGAACGCCAAGCCATAAGCCACATAAGCGGCGAAGAACTGTTTGGCCTTCTCGGCCCACAAACCGATATACATGGCCCGCACGCAGACAAACACGAACAGTGCGACGGTGCACAGGGAGCCGACCACGCCCAGCTCTTCGGCGAGCACCGAGAACACGAAGTCCGTGTGGGCTTCCGGCAGGTAGAACTGCTTCTGCACGCTGTTGCCCAGGCCCACACCCAACCACTCACCACGACCGAAGGCGATCAAGGCCTGGGTCAACTGGTAGCCGGAACCGAACTGGTCGGACCAGGGGTCGGTAAAGGTGATCAGACGGGCCATCCGGTAGGGTTGCGCCTGGACCAGGATCGTCACGGCCGCCACTGCCAGCCCCACCATCAAGGCAAAGCGGAACAAGCCCACACCACCGAGGAATAGCATTGCCGCGGCGGCGCCCATCATCACAACGGTGGCACCGAAGTCCGGTTCCATGAGCAACAGGCCAGCCATCGGCAGCAGCACGATGAACGGCTTGAAGAAGCCCATCCAGCTTTCACGTACTTCTTTCTGCCGACGCACCAGGTAACCCGCGAGGTAGATCACCACAAACACCTTGGCGATTTCCGATGGCTGCACGTTGAATGCACCGAAGCCAATCCAGCGCATCGAACCGTTCACCTCACGGCCGATGCCCGGCAGGATCACCATGATCAGCAAGCCAAAGGCACCGATCAGCATCAGCCAACCCAGGCGCTGCCAGGTGGCGATCGGAATCATCATGGTGACGATGCACGCGCCCAAGCCGATTACCAGGTAAACCAGGTGACGGATCATCATGTACAGCGTGTTGCCCGACTGCACGGCGGCCACTTCCGAGGACGCCGAGGTAATCATCACCAGGCCCAGGCCCAGCAGCGCGAGGCAACCGGCGAGCATCGGGAAATCGAGGTCGATACCGCGCCCGGTAATGATCGGCGACGGGTAAGGCTTGATGATATTTTTGAAGTCGATACTCATGCCAAGGCCTCCACGGCGCGAGCGAACAGCTGGCCGCGCTCTTCGTAGTTCTTGAACATGTCGAAGCTGGCGCACGCTGGCGACAGCAGCACTGCATCACCTGGCTGGGCCACGGCCCGGCATTGAGCAATGGCTTCATCCAACGATTGCGCACGAACCTGTTGCACCGAGTCGCCCAGGGCATCGGCGATCAAACCGGAATCACGCCCCATCAGCACCACGGCACGGCAGTTGGCCGCGACTGGACCTTTAAGGTCCTTGAAGTCAGCACCCTTGCCGTCGCCACCGGCGATCAGCACTACCTTGCCTTCGATGTCGGCACCGAGACCTTCAATAGCAGCCAATGCGGCACCCACGTTAGTGGCCTTGGAGTCGTTGTAATAGCTGACGCCATCCAGGTCACGTACCCACTGGCAGCGGTGTTCAAGGCCGGCAAAAGTGCGCAGGCTCGAGAGCATCGCGTCGAACGGCAAGCCCGCAGCATGACCGAGGGCCAGTGCCGCCAGGGCATTGGACTGGTTATGGGCGCCACGGATTTTCAGTTCACGCACCGGCATCAGGTTCTGGAATTCGAAGGCCAGGTATTTCTCGCCGTTCTCTTCACGAATACCGAAGGCCTTGAAGTCTGGCTTGCTCAAGCCGAAGGTCCAGCACGGCAGGCCTTCGCCCATCAGCGGACGGCTCAGGGCATCCTGGCGATTGACCACCACTTGCCGCGCACCACGGAAGATCCGGTGCTTGGCCAGGTGATAAGCCGGCAGGCCGCTGTAGCGATCCATATGGTCTTCGCTGACATTCAATACGGTGGCCACTTCGGCGTTGAGTTGGTTGGTGGTTTCCAGCTGGAAGCTCGACAACTCCATCACGTACAGATCGACGTCGTCGCGAAGCAGATCCAACGCCGGGGTACCGAGGTTACCGCCCACCGCCACACGTTTGCCGGCAGCCGCCGCCATCTCGCCAACGAGCGTGGTGACGGTGCTTTTCGCGTTGGAGCCGCTGATAGCCACAATCGGCGCTTTCGCGTTACGCGCGAACAGATCGATATCACCGGAGAGTTTCACACCACGAGCAGCCGCGGCTTGCAGGGCCGGTGTTGCCAACGCCAGGCCGGGACTCACGTAGAGCTCATCGGCACGGCAGAGGAAGTCGACATCCAGCTCGCCACAACGCACTTCCACATGCGGGTAGTCACGGCGCAGCGTGACCAGCTCCGGTGGATTTTCCCGCGTATCAGCCACAGCGAACGACGTGCCCCGGTTCGCCAGGAAGCGAACCAGGGACATGCCGCTCTTGCCGAGGCCGACAACGATGCGGAAGTGGTCAGAAGCGATCAAGGACACTCGTTTCTACCTCAGTTTCAGGGTGGCAAGGCCGACCAGGACCAGAATCACGGTGATGATCCAGAAACGGACAATCACGCGCGGCTCGGGCCAGCCCTTGAGTTCAAAGTGGTGGTGAATCGGCGCCATGCGAAACACACGGCGACCGGTCAACTTGAAGGAGGCCACTTGGATGACCACCGACAGGGTCTCCATCACGAACACACCGCCCATGATGAACAGGACGATTTCCTGACGGACGATTACCGCGATGGTGCCCAGAGCCGCGCCGAGCGCCAGTGCGCCGACGTCGCCCATGAAAACTTGTGCTGGATACGTGTTGAACCACAGGAAGCCGAGGCCGGCACCGATCAGCGCGCCGCAGAACACGATCAGCTCACCTGCGCCCGGTACGTATGGGATCAACAGGTATTCCGCGAACTTCACGTTACCCGACAGGTAGCAGAAGATGCCCAGTGCACCGCCTACCATCACCGTTGGCATGATCGCCAGGCCGTCGAGGCCATCGGTCAGGTTGACCGCGTTGCTGGAGCCGACGATCACGAAGTAGGTCAGCACCACAAAGCCAACGCCCAACGGGATGCTGGCATCCTTGAGCATTGGCAGGATCAGGGTGGTTTCCACCGCACTTGGCGCAGTCATATAAAGGAAGATCGCTGCGCCGAGGCCGAACACCGATTGCCAGAAATACTTCCAGCGGCTTGGCAGCCCCTTGGAGTTCTTCTCGATCACTTTGCGGTAATCGTCGACCCAGCCGATGGCACCGAACAGCAGAGTCACCAGCAGCACGGTCCAGACATAGCGGTTATGCAGGTCCGCCCAGAGCAAGGTGCTGATGCCGATGGACGACAGGATCAGCGCACCGCCCATGGTCGGGGTGCCGGACTTGGACAGGTGCGACTGCGGGCCGTCATTACGCACAGACTGGCCAATCTGCAGGTTTTGCAGAGTACGGATCATCCATGGCCCCAGAAACAGCGACAACGACAGCGCGGTCAGCACACCCAGAATCCCGCGCAGGGTCAGGTACTGAAAGACCGCGAAGCCTTTGTAGAACTGTTGCAGATACTCAGCCAGCAGCAGCAGCATTAATGTTTCTCCGTACTTGAGCCACACAAGGCCGCGACGACGTTTTCCATCACCGCGCTGCGCGATCCCTTGATCAAAATAGTGGTGTGTTTGTCTTGTTCAGCCGCGCCCAGCGCCTGGATCAGCTCGGCCTGGCTGGCGAAGTGCTGCGCGCCGGGGCCGAACGCTTTCACCGCGTGGACCATGTTCGAGCCCACGGCGTAAAGCGCATCGACCTTGCCGACGGCATAGCTACCGACTTCACGGTGAGCTTGTTCGGCCCAGTCACCCAGTTCGGCGATATCGCCCAGCACCAGCACCTTGCGACCGGTAAAACCGGTCAGCAGGTCGACGGCGGCACAGATCGAGGACTGGTTGGCGTTGTAGGTGTCGTCGATGACGCGCATGCCATTGGTCGCCAACTGCGCCACGGTGCGGCCCTTGACCGGTTGCACCGCGCCCAGGCCGGTGGCGATGCCGAACAGCGACACACCCAGAACATGAGCGGCGGCAGCGGCAGCCAGCGCATTGGCGACGTTATGGTTACCCAGCAAATTCAGTTGAACGCGCTCGTCACCTTGTGGGGTGTGCAGGGTGAACGCCGGGCAGCCACGGGCGTCGACGGCAATAGCCGAGGCGTGGAAATCAGCTGCCGCGTTATGTACCGAGAAGCTCAAGACCTTGCGACCGGCGGCGCGTACACGCCAGGTTTCGAAGGCCTTGTCGTCGAGGTTCAGCACCGCCGTACCGGAAGCGTCGAGGCCTTCGAGGATTTCACCCTTGGCTTCGACGATTTTTTCCGGGCCGCCGAACTCACCAACGTGGGCGGTGCCAGCGTTGGTGATCACGGTAACGTGGGGTTTGGTCATGGCCACGGTGTAGGCAATTTCACCGATACGCGACGCACCCAGTTCGATCACGGCAGCCGTGTGTTCAAGCGCCAGCTCCAGCAGGGTCAGCGGGACGCCGAAATCGTTGTTCAGGTTGCCACGGGTAGCCAGCACCGGCCCGCGCGTGCGCAAGATACCGGCAAGCAGTTCCTTGACCGTGGTTTTGCCGCTGGAACCGGTCACCGCAGCAACAGGCTTGCTGTAGGCAGCACGGTTCAGGGCACCCAACTGGCCGAGGGCCAGACGGGTATCGGCCACCAGCAATTGCGGCAATGCCGAATCCGCGACTTCGCGCTGGACCAAGGCACCGACCGCGCCTTTGGCGGCGACATCATTGAGATAGTCATGACCGTCGAAGCGCGGACCGGCCAGCGCGACGAACAATTGCCCTGGCTTGATGGCCCGGCTGTCGATGCTGACGCCGTTGAAGCTGCAATCGCTCGACAACAGGCGTGCCGACAAAGCTTCGGTCAGTTCGCTGAATTTCAGGGCCTTAAGCATGGGCCACCTCCCACGCGGTCAAGGCGTGATCAGCCTCGACCAGATCGGAGAAGTCATGGCGCTCGCCGTTGATTTCCTGATAGTCCTCGTGACCTTTACCAGCCAATACCACCACGTCGTCAGCACTGGCGCTGGCGATCAGTTGAGCAATGGCGGCGCCACGACCGGCAACAAAGGTCACCTTCGAAGCGTCGACAAAACCTGCGCGGATGTCATCGAAAATCTGGCTCGGCGCTTCGCTACGAGGGTTATCGTCAGTCACGAGCACGCCGTCCGCCAAGCGCTCGACAATTTCTGCCATCAGGGGGCGTTTGCCGCGGTCGCGGTCACCGCCACAGCCGAACAGGCACAGCAACTTGCCTTTGGCGTGAGGACGCAGGGCCAGCAGGACTTTTTCCAGGGCATCCGGAGTGTGGGCGTAATCAACCACCACCAACGGCTGTGTGCCACCACCGAGGCGCTGCATCCGCCCGGCCGGGCCTTCAAGCTTTGGCAGGACCCGGAGGATTTCGTCCAGGGCGTAATCCAGACCGAGCAACGCGCCGATGGCGGCGAGAACGTTGCTCAGGTTGAAGCGACCGAGCAAGGTGCTGCGCAAGTGGTGTTCGCCCTGAGGCGTAACCAGCGTGGCGCGCACGCCTTCATCATCAAACTGGGCGTTACGGCAATACAAGTACGCGCTGGCGTCTTCCAGGCTGTAGCTGATCAGTCGCGCTTCGCTTTCCTGGGCAGCCAATTGCCGACCGAATTCGTCATCCAGGTTCACCACCCGGCAGCTCAGGTCATTCCAGGCAAACAGCTTGGCCTTGGCGGCAGCGTAGGCCTCCATGGTGCCGTGGTAATCCAGGTGATCGCGAGACAGGTTGGTCATCACCGCCACGTCGAATGCCAGGGCGGTCACGCGACCTTGATCAAGACCGTGGGAGGAAACCTCCATGGCAACCGCCTTGGCACCGGCCTTTTTCAGGTCGGCCAGGGTTGCCTGCACGGCGATCGGGTTGGGCGTGGTGTGCAGGCCGCTTTGCAGCGCGCCGTAGAAACCAGTGCCCAGGGTACCGACGATGCCGCAGTGCTGGCCCAGCAGGTCAAGGGCCTGCGCGACCAATTGGGTCACGCTGGTCTTGCCGTTGGTACCGGTAACGCCAATCAGGTTCAGGGTACGGCTCGGGTCACCATAAAAGCGCCCGGCGATATCCGACAGCTGCGCCGCCAAGCCCTTGACCGGAATCAACGGTACATCGGTGATCGGCAGTACGGTGGCGCCTTCGACTTCATAGGCGACGGCTGCCGCCCCACGTTGCAGAGCGTCAGCGATATGGGCACGACCATCGAACTTGCCGCCCGGCACCGCCAGGAACAGGTCACCGGCACGCACATTGCGGCTGTCCAGGGTCAACTCGCGAATCAGCAGATCGCGGCCAGCGTGGGCAAAAATCTTGTTCAGGCTAAGAGACATCAGCCGCGCCCTCCATTGGCTTTTACAGCAGCGGCCGGCGGTCCGGCGTTCGCTTGTTGGGTAGGCGGCAGATTGTCCGGCGTGATGTTCATCAGGCGCAAGGTCCCCGACATCACTTTACTGAACACCGGCGCCGAAACCAGACCACCGAAGTAGCCAGCCTTGCTCGGCTCGTCAATGACCACGACGATGGCGTAGCGCGGATCACTCATGGGGCCGAAGCCGGCGAACAATGAACGGTAGGAGTTCTCGGCGTAGCCTTTAGTACCCACGGCGGTTTTACGTGCAGTACCAGACTTGCCTGCCACGTGATACGCCGGCACCTGGGCACGGAATACACCACGTGGCGCTTCAATCACTTGTTGCAACATGCCCTGCATGGTCTTGGCGACGTTTTCCGGAATGACTTGGGTGGCCTTCGGCGGTTCGTCAACATGAATCAGACTCAGCGGAACCATCTTGCCGTTGTTGGCCAGCACCGAAAATGCATGGACCAACTGGATCGCGGTCACCGACAGGCCGTAGCCGTAGGACAGGGTCGCCGTCTCGGCTTTTTTCCAATCGCGGTAGTTCGGCAGATTGCCAACACGCTCGCCCGGGAAGTCCAGGCCGGTGGGTTGGCCCAGGCCGATTTTCTGTGCCAGGCGGTAAATGGTTTCGCCGCCAATATCGAAGGCGACCTTACTCATGCCGACGTTACTGGAGTTGATCAGGATGCCGGTCAAATCCAGCACCGGGCCTTCGCTGCGGGATACGTCACGAATGGTGTACTTGCCCAACTGCAGAGTGCCCGGGTAGACCTCGACCTTGTCGCTGGGCTTCCAGCGCCCCGTTTCCAGGGCTGCACTCATGGAGACAGCTTTCATGGTCGAGCCCGGCTCGAACACGTCGATCATGGCGCGGTTGCGCATCATCGCCGGCTGCAAGTTGCGGCGGTTGTTGGGGTTGTAGGTTGGCTGGTTGACCATGGCAAGAATCTCACCGGTCTTCACGTCCATGATCACCAGGCTGCCGGCTTTAGCGCCGTTCTCGATGATCGCGTTGCGCAGCTCGCGGTTGGCCAGGTATTGCAGGCGCAGGTCAATCGACAACGCCAAGGGCTTGCCGGCCTTGGCGTTTTTGGTGACCTGGACATCCTTGATCAATCTGCCGCGCCGATCCTTGATGACCTGCCGTTTGCCTGGGACACCGGCCAGCCACTCGTCGTAGGCCAGTTCCACACCTTCGCGACCGTGATCGTCGATGTCGGTGAACCCCACCATATGAGCAGTGGTTTCGCCTGCAGGATAGAAACGCCGAAACTCCTCGATGCCGTAGACACCGGGGACTTTAAGGTCGAGCACGATCTGGCCTTGCTCGGGGGTCAGGCCGCGAACCAGATAGATGAATTCTTTATTGGCCTGGGCTTCCAGACGTTCACTCAGGGCTTTGGGATCCTGGCCCAAGGCGGCAGCAAGCTCCGGCCATTTGTCCTTGGCGGTCTGCAATTCCTTGGCGTTGGCCCACAGGGTGGTCACCGGCGTACTGACGGCCAGGGGCTCGCCGTTGCGGTCGGTGATCAGGCCGCGGTGCGCAGGAATCGGAATATGACGCAGGCTGCGGGCATCGCCCTGGCCGATCAGGAAGTCACGGTCGACCACTTGCAGGTCAATAATCCGCCAGGCAATCGCGCCAACCATCAGTGCCAACAAGCCCAGCACCACACGGAAACGCCATGGGTAGAGTGCCCCTTCGAGTTTCATCATGGCGCCACCATGCGGACTTCGGCCGCGCCCGGAATGTGCATTTTAAGCTGTTCAGTGGCCAGGATTTCGATACGGCTGTGGGCTGTCCAGGTGCTTTGCTCCAGGATCAACCGGCCCCACTCTGCCTGCGCCTTGTCACGCACACTCAGCTCCCCGTACAGGGTATTGAGCAACTGGCGGTTCCAGTGGGCGCTATAGGACACCCCAATCGCGGACACCAGAACGCCGATAAACAGCAGCATCATGAAGAAGCTACCGCCCGGAAGGGGCTTGGCGAAGAGCTTACTCACCGCAACTTCTCCGCAACACGCATGACAGCACTACGGGCACGCGGGTTGGCCTTGAGCTCTGCCTCGGAGGCGAACTGCGCTTTGCCATGGATTTTGATTTTTGGCACAAAGGCTTCGAAACGTACCGGCAGGTTGCGCGGCAAATTGTCGGACTCACCCTTGACCAGACGACGCATGAACAATTTGACGATACGGTCTTCCAGGGAGTGGAAGCTGATCACTACCAGGCGACCGCCCACTTCCAACGCTTCCAGGGCGGCTTCGAGGCCAGCCTCCAGATCGCCCAATTCGTTGTTGACGTGAATACGCAGGCCCTGGAATGCGCGGGTAGCTGGGTTCTTGCCCTTTTCCCACGCCGGGTTGGCGACTTTCAGCACTTCAGCCAGGTCGGATGTACGTTCGAACGGCTGGATTTCCCGGCGTTCGACCACGGCACGCGCCATGCGGCCAGCGAAACGCTCTTCGCCGTATTCCTTGAATACACGGGTAATTTCTTCATGGGGAGCGGTGGCGATGAACTGCGCGGCACTGATGCCGCGGCTCGGGTCCATGCGCATATCGAGTGGGCCATCGTTCATGAAACTGAAGCCACGCTCCGGATCGTCCAGCTGTGGCGAAGACACGCCCAGGTCCAGCAAGACCCCGGCCACCTTGCCTGCCATACCGCGCTCGGCGACTTCAGCACCCAGCTCGGCAAAGCTGCGCTGCACAACGACAAAGCGGCCGTCTTCGGCCGCCAGCGCTTGCCCGGTGGCAATCGCTTGAGGGTCTTTGTCGAACCCGAGGAGTTTACCGTCGGAACCGAGTTGGCTGAGGATCAACCGGCTGTGCCCACCGCGCCCGAACGTGCCATCCAAATAGCAGCCATCAGGGCGTACGGCGAGAGCCTCGACGGCTTCGTCAAGCAGTACGGTGATGTGGTTAAAGCCGCTATCAATAGTCACAGGATCAAATCACGCAGTTCATCAGGCATGGCGCCCGGTTGTTGAATAGCAGCCAGGTCCGCTGCAGAAACAGCATCCCAGGCATCTTCGTCCCACAATTGGAACTTGTTCAGTTGGCCTACCAGCATCGCGCGCTTATCCAACTTGGCGTATTCGCGCAGACGCGGCGGAACCAGGAAACGACCACTGCCATCGAGCTCGAGGTCGACGGCATTACCAATCAGCAAACGCTGCAAACGACGGTTTTCTTCACGCAACGAAGGCAAGGCTCGCAACTTGGTTTCAATCAGTTCCCATTCATCGAGCGGGTAAACACATAAACAAGGATCAACGGCGTCAATCGTGATGATTAACTGCCCGGAACTTCGCGAAATCAGCTCGTCACGATACCGGCTCGGCATGGCGAGACGGCCTTTTGCATCGAGACTGATAGCGTTAGCTCCGCGAAACACAGGTGCGTTTCTCCAAATTTTAGCGTTTTACGTTCAAAAAACCCACTTTATGCCACTTTCCGCCACTTGCGCACACTATAGGAATGCGCCCACCACACCGTCAAGGCGCGGATTAAAGGAAAAGCCTTACAGAACGGAGATTTAGGAAGGTAAACAGAGGAGAAACGACAGTTTTGCGATATTTTTGACTCAATAACTACAGCCAGCTCAAAGAGCTAGGGCTGAAAGTTAAAGTAATTTATTAAGAGTAAGATTTTTTTGGTATTACGAAGACACATCTGCCAATGATTCGGCAGGGAGGGATTCTTGCGTTACTACCTGGTTTCTGCTCGAGATTCGGACAGAAGGAAAAAGGTGGAGAGTCGATCTATAAGCCGGGTTCTGTCTTGAACAGTCATTCGTCTACGATGGCCATCACTGGACATCTTTAGCAACCTACCCGGTTCCAGCGCGGGCCACGCCTTGGAACCCTATTTGGTCTTGCTCCAAGTGGGGTTTACCTAGCCACGAACTGTTGCCAGTCGTGCGGTGCGCTCTTACCGCACCTTTTCACCCTTACCGGCACCGAAGTGCTTAGGCGGTTATTTTCTGTGGCACTTTCCGTAGGCTCACGCCCCCCAGGCATTACCTGGCACTTCGCCCTATGGAGCCCGGACTTTCCTCCCCCCTCTAATTTTCATAGAGGGCAGCGACTGTCCAATCGACTCTCCGCCGCGAAGATTAACGGCACGTGGCTTTCAGGACAAGCTTTAAAAGCCAACAATGCCATCATGTTCCGACGTGACGCAGGTTAAAGCGCGGAACTATTCACTCTTTTGTTTATCCAGTGCGGCCTGATACAACACATTCTTACGCACACCGGTAATTTCCGCCGCCAAGGCAGCCGCCCGCTTGAGGGGCATTTCCTTGAGCAGCAAATCGAGGACGCGCATGGCTTCGCTGCCCACGGCATCCTCACTCTCCGGTGCCGACCAGCCCGCCACCAACACTACGCACTCGCCGCGCTGCTGATTGCTGTCACCTTCGACGAAGGCCCGTAGCTCTTCCAGCGGCAGGCCCTTGAGGGTTTCGAAGGTTTTAGTCAGCTCGCGCGCCAGCAACGCCAGGCGCTCACCACCAAATACCAGCTCCATATCTTGCAAACACTCCAGGATACGGTGCGGCGCCTCGTAGAAAATCAGCGTGCGCGGCTCTTCTTTCAATAACTCAAGGCGCGCACGGCGCCCGACAGCCTTGGCCGGCAGAAAGCCTTCGAAGATAAAGCGGTCTGACGGCAAGCCGGCAGCGGATAACGCTGCAATCAGCGCGCACGCCCCCGGAACAGGCACTACATTGATACCAGCGGCCCGCGCCTGACGGACCAAATGATAGCCAGGATCGGAAATCAGTGGCGTGCCGGCGTCGGAGATCAGTGCCACATCGTCGCCAGCGAGTAACCGCGTAATAAAGCGGCTACCCTCCTCACGCTCGTTGTGCTCGTGACAAGCCGCCAATGGCGTGGTGATGCCAAAGTGCTGCAATAAACGCAGGGAGTGCCGAGTGTCTTCAGCCGCGATCAATTTAGCCTCACGCAACACCTTCAACGCCCTCGCGCTGATATCGTCCAGGTTGCCAATGGGCGTCGCCACGACAAAAAGCGAGCCTGCAGTGGAATTCAAAGGACCTGGAGCAGTCAAAGCGCACACCTCGGTGATTGGCAAAAGCCGCATTGTAGCGTGTAGACGCCTCGAAGACAGGACATTGGGGCTGAGACCTTTTTCAGTCATCTATCAGGTATTGCAACATTTGCACGACCTAAATAGACGGTTTTACGCCAGCAACATCGCGCCCCGGCCAGTGCTTGGGTACAATTCCACGCTAATTTGATCGGTATCAGGAACACTTACATGATCGCTTGCCTGCGGCTGCTCTCCGCCCTCTGCCTCGCTGCCCTTTTGGCGGCTTGTGCCAGCTCGCCCTCGTCCAGCCTTGGCGACCTCCCACGGACTCCAGATGCCAGTATCGAGCAACTGCTCGAACAGGCCACCACGGCTAAAACGCCGGAAAAAGCTGCCTTGCTGCGCCTGAGCGCAGCAGACCTGGCTTACCATCAGAAAAATCCAGGACGTTCGGCGCAAATCCTTGCGCAAGTCCCGCTGGACACCCTCAAGCCAGCGGCACAGGTTTTCGCCAGCACCCTGGCGGCCGAACTGGCGATGACCCGCAACCAGCCCAAGGCAGCCTTGGCGGCGCTGAATCATCCAAGCCTGCAAAGCCTGAAGGAGCTGCCGCCCGAACAGCAGGTCCGTACCGGCACCGTGCATGCCCGTGCCTATGAGGCCGACGGCCAGACCCTGGCCGCTGCTCGCGAACGCGTCGCCATGGCCCCACTGCTCAGCGGCGACGCCTATAACAGCAACCATGAAGCCATCTGGGCGTTGATTGCTGCACTGCCTGCCGAACAGCTGCAAGCTACCGGCAACCCGGCGCTCGACGGCTGGATCACCTTGGCCCTGGCGGTCAAGAGCGCAGGTACCTTGGAACAACAGCAAGCTGCCATCGACACCTGGCGCGCGCAAAACCCTGGTCACCCTGCCGCCTCGCAACTGCCAGTGCCCCTGACCAAGCTCAAGGAGCTGGCCAGCCAGCCTTTGAACAAGATCGCACTGCTGCTGCCCCAGGAAGGCCCGTTGGCCAACGTCGCCAAAGCCTTGCGTGAAGGCTTCATGGCTGCTCACTACCAGGCTGAACAAGCCGGGCAGAAACCGCCAGTGGTCGAGTTTTATGACAGCTCGCGCCTGACCTCTATTGACGACTTCTACGCCAAGGCTCAAGCCGCCGGTGTGCAACTGGTGGTCGGTCCCCTGGAGAAGCCGCTGGTCAAGCAACTCAGCGCTCGCCCACAATTGCCAATCACCACCCTGGCCCTGAACTACAGCGAGACCGATCAGAGCCCGGCCCAACTGTTCCAGTTCGGCCTCGCGGCCGAGGACGAGGCGCGGGAGGTGTCGCGCCGTGCGCGCGCCGACGGCCTGCACCGCGCAGCTGCCATGGTGCCGAAAGGCGAATGGGGCGAGCGTGTATTCAAGGCCTTCCGCCAGGATTGGGAAGCCAATGGCGGCACCGTGGTCGGCGTTGAATACGTTGACCAGCCGGTAGCCCTGGCCCAACAGATCGCCGATCTATTCCATCTACGCCAGAGCGAAGGTCGCGCCAAGAGCCTGCAAAGCACCGTGGGAACGGATGTCGCCGCGCAGCCTTCGCGTCGCCAGGACATTGAGTTCATCTTCCTCGCTGTACCGCCGCAACTGGCTCAGCAGATCAAGCCGACGCTGAACTTCCAATACGCCGGTGATGTACCGGTGTATGCGACGTCCCATGTGTTCAGCGCCAGTGGCGACAAGAACCAGTACCTGGACATGAACAACATTCTGTTCTGCGAAACACCATGGCTGCTCAACACCACTGATCCACTGCGCAACCAGGTTGCTGCACAGTGGCCACAAGCCAATGGCAGCCTGGGTCGCCTGTACGCGATGGGCGTTGATGCCTACCGCCTGGCGCCGCGCCTGGGGCAACTCAAGGCCCTGCCGGACACGCGTATCGACGGACTCTCCGGCAGCCTGGGCATCAGCCCAAGCCAACGGGTCGACCGCCAGTTGCCATGGGCCCAGTTTGTCAGTGGCCAGGTCCAGCGCCTGCCTGATACCCCGCGCTGATGCCCCAGCGGTCAAGCGCACAAAGCGGCAAGGATGCCGAACTTCAAGCACTCCAGCACTTGCAACAACAAGGTCTGCGCCTCTTGGCGCAGAACTGGTTATGTAAACGCGGCGAGCTTGATCTGGTCATGCTTGACGGCGATACAGTAGTATTTGTCGAAGTCCGCTACAGAAAACACGCACAATGGGGTGGCGCGCTCGCCAGTATCGACGGGCGCAAGCGTCAAAAGCTGATACTCGCCGCGCAGTTTTTCCTGCAAAGCGATCGTCGCTGGGCCGATTCCCCCTGCCGTTTCGATGTCGTTGCCATGGAAAGCACACCGTCTGGAACAGTTGATCTGAATTGGCTGAAAGATGCCTTTGACAGCTGATTCGCCAGACATCTTCACCGCACACTTTTGCTCTTTGCTTTGCGGGCTGCACATTCCTGTGCCAAACAGCCGCGCTACTTAAGGTCACACAGATGGACATGCAATCCCGAATTCGCCAGCTTTTCCAGGCCAGCATTGATACCAAGCAACAGGCGATGGACGTACTTGCACCGCACATCGAGCAAGCCAGCCAAGTCATGGTCAACGCCCTGCTCAACGAAGGCAAAATGCTTTCGTGCGGCAACGGCGGTTCGGCCGGTGACGCCCAGCACTTCTCCTCCGAGCTGCTCAACCGCTTCGAGCGTGAGCGCCCGAGCCTGCCGGCCATCGCCCTGACCACCGATTCGTCAACGATCACTTCGATCGCCAACGACTACAGCTACAACGAAATCTTCTCCAAACAGATTCGCGCCCTTGGTCAACCGGGTGACGTACTGCTGGCGATTTCCACCAGCGGCAACTCGGCGAACATTATTCAAGCGATCCAGGCCGCACATGATCGGGAAATGATTGTCGTAGCATTGACCGGACGCGATGGCGGCGGCATGGCCTCGCTGCTCTTGCCCGAAGATGTGGAGATTCGCGTCCCGGCCAATGTCACCGCACGTATTCAGGAAGTCCACCTGCTGGCGATCCACTGCCTGTGCGATCTGATCGACAGCCAACTGTTCGGGAGTGAAGAATGACCGTTAACCGCCTCAGCCTATTGGCCCTCACGCTGTGCCTCGGCATCAGCGGCTGCAGCTCGGTGATCGAAGCGAGCCGCGACACGCCTATCCAGGACGATAAAGGCACCCGTACTTTCGGCAGCAAAATCGATGACTCGCTGATCGAAACCAAGGTTTCCGTCAACGTTTCCAAGGCCGCTCCGGACCTGGGCAATGGTGCCTCGCGCATCGTGGTCGTCAGCTTTAACGGTGTTGTGCTGCTCGCCGGGCAAACTCCGCGCGCCGACCTGAAGGCCCAGGCTGAACAGGCCGCCTCGACCGTTCAACGGGTCAAGAAAGTCCACAACGAATTGCAGGTAATGGACCCCATCACACTGCTGGCAATCAGCAACGATGCCTTGCTGACCACCAAGATCAAGACGCAGATGCTGACCGACAGCGCTGTTCCCAGCTCACGGATCAAGGTCGTCACCGATAACGGTATCGTCTATATGATGGGCCTGCTGACCCAGGCGGAAGCTACCCGCGCGGCCAACCTGGTACAGGGTGTGTCCGGGGTGCAGAAGATCGTGAAAGTGTTCGAATACATCGACTGATGTAGCCGGCCATAACGAAAAAGGGCGCCATGCAATGCATGGCGCCCTTTTTCGTTATGGCGTGTGTTTACTGGTACTGCTGGTACGGGTTGCCTTGGAACTCGTTGTTCTGCTGAGGCGCTTGTTGCTGCCCTTGCTGCTGATACTGCTGGCCAGGGATCGGGCCGAGATTGACCTCTACGCGACGGTTCTGGGCACGACCATTGACGTCAGCGTTGCTGGCAATCGGGTTATCCGGACCGGCGCCGCGGGCACTCAGGTTGGTCGGGCTGACGCCCTGGGAAGTCAGGTAAGTGGCAACGCTCTGCGCACGACGCTGGGACAGGTCCATGTTGTGCTGGCGACTGCCGGTGCTGTCGGTATAACCGACGATCTGGATGGTGTTCTGGTTGAACTGCTTGAGGGAGCCCGCCAGGTTGTTCAGTGGCGTGTAGAAGCTGCTGGCGATCGCGGCAGAATCCGTGGCGAAGGTGATATTGCCCGGCATGATCAACTTGATCGTATCGCCCTGACGCTGTACCTCGACGCCGGTGTTGGCCATCTTGGCCCGCAACTCGGCTTCCTGCTTGTCAGCGTAGTAGCCGTAGCCTGCCGCACCAATACCGGCGACAGCAGCGCCAATCAATGCGCCCTTACCACGGTTGTTATGGTCAATGGCCGCACCGGCCAAGGCCCCCGCCAGCGCGCCGAGGCCGCCGTATTTGGCAGTTTTGCTCATGCCTTGCGAGCCGCCATCTGCCTGCCCTTGGCTACCATCATAAGGATTGGGCGAGGCACAGCCGGACAACAAGGCAACAGCCGTAGCAACAACAAGCAAACGACGCGAAGTGAACATGAAGGAAGCTCCTACTTTTGCATTCTGTGATGCAGAGGACATTGGCAATGGACCTGTGCCGACGTTGGAACACGACAAACGGTAAAAATTCCGTCCCCGACCAGGCCCACATAAAACTGATTCAACAGCGTTACAACAGATGAACATGGTGAAACCCTAGCAGACGCCTCCTGAATGGGAATTGTCATTTTTGCTATAAATATCGCCAGATGGTCGTCACTTGGTGTCAGGAAAAATACCCACCTGCTCCTCAAGCCCTGACGAAGGGGTTCTCACGCATCTCATCTCCTAACCGCGTATCCGGACCGTGGCCGGTCACCACCGTCGCGCCCTCATCCAGCGTGTACAGCCGCTGCTTGATCGAACGCACAATGGTCGCCTGGTCCCCACCCCATAAATCGGTACGCCCCACCCCACGGCGGAACAACGTGTCTCCGGCAATCAGCAATTTGGCGTCGGCAAACCAGAAACTCATCGACCCCGGTGTGTGTCCCGGTGTGTGCAAGGCCACCCCGCAGCCACAGGCGAGTTCTTCCTCATCCTCCAACCAGCGATCCGGCGACGGCACCGGTGTGTACGGCACACGGAACATCTGGCACTGCATTTCCAGGTTGTCCCAGAGAAATTGATCCTCCTTGTGCAAGTGCAACGTGGCGCCGGTCTTTTCCTTTAACTGGCCGGAAGCCAGGAAGTGATCGAGATGGGCATGGGTGTGAATGATGCTCACCACTTTCAAGCCCAGCGCATCCAGCCGCGCCAGGATCAGCTCATGATTGCCGCCTGGATCGACCACAATGGCTTTCTTGCTGATGGGGTCACCAATGATGGTGCAGTTGCACTGCAAAGGGCCGACAGGGAAGGTTTCGCGAATCAGGACGGGAGGCTGGGACATCGGGCTGGCTCGGTATTCTGTGATGATGCCAATTATGCCCGAAGCCTACCCCAACAATCCCATCTCCTGCGCCCGGGCTACCGCCTGGGTGCGACGTTCCACCCCAAGCTTGCCGTTGATATGGCTGGCGTGAGTCTTGACCGTGTGCAGCGAGATAAACAACTGGTTGCTGATTTCCTGGTTCGAGCAGCCCTGGGCAATCAGATGCAGCACCGCCAGTTCCCGCACGCTCAAGGCTTCATGGGTAGGCGCAGTCTCGACACACGCCATGGCCGGCAAGAGTGCCAGCAGGTTTTGGTTCAGTAGGCCGGCGTCGCGACCCAGCTGTTCCCGCGTCCAGTCGGGATAACGTTCCAGTAGGCGTTCAAACGGCTGCAACGCCCCACCCGCAGCGGCTTCAAGTGCCTGGGCAAATGCCTGGCGTGCCTGAGGTTCCTGGCCACCCTCCAGCAACAGCTGCGTCTGCTGGGTCAATGCCATCAGGCCGATCATCTGCCGCCCATTGTTGTGGGCCTGTCGCGCCAGCGCCTCGAGTCGTTGCAGCGCGGCAAAAGGTTGATGACGAATGGCATCCAGCGCGGCCTGTTGCAGTTCGATATGTTGCGGCAGGTGTGGGTGAAACTCCGGCGCAGCCGCCGCCTGTTCACCGTTATAGGTTTGCCCCAGTCGCGTCAGCCAGGCGTCGGCCAGGTCGGTACGCCCCTGAGCCAACCACAGTTCGCATTTGATCAGGGTAATCATCGCCAGGTAGTAAATCGGTGGCACGTCCCAGATGTGCATCAATCGTTCGGCTTCAGCCAATTCGGCAAACGCCAGAGGGAAATCCCCGCGGCGGCCTTCAAAGTTAGCGATCACGCAATGACCGATCAAGACGCTAATATCCCGACAGGCACGGGCCTCGCTCAAACCGGCGCGCAAGCGGGCAATACCGGCCTCTGGCTGACAGCGCACCAGCAGCAAGTAGCCTTCATACAACGCCAGGCGGGCACGCACCGCGTACAACCGTTGAGGCGCCAACCCGTGCAAACGCTGCAAACCCTGACGGACTTCGTCCAGGGAACGCAGGATTTCACCCCGCGCCTGCAACACCCGCGCACGGTCGTAATGGGCCAGGGCCTCGAACAGCGGATTGCCGACCCTTTGCGCCAACTCCAGCGAATCGCGGTTCAAACCACGGGCACGCCACAGGTCGGCATCAACAATGGCCAGATTGGACAGTGTGGACAAGCACATCAGCCGTTGCCCATAACGTTTCTGCGGCAGGCTCTCCAAGGCCTCGGTGCAATACAGCTGGGTCAACTCACGGTTGCCGCGCCCGCGGGCAATAATCCCGCTAAGGGCCAGCCACTGGGCCAGCATCGACTTCTGGGCGGTAGCCGACGGGGCCGGAAGGAAACGGCTGAGGTGACTGGATAACTCTTCCGCCGCATCCAGCTGGCAGGCCAAGCCCAGAGCCCAGCTGTAGAGCACGATCAAGCGCGGCGTACTGATCAATAGGCTGTCGGGCAAATCCATCTTCCAGCGCAGGAGCATGCCGACGTTTTGCTCGGCCAACAGTTGCTCTTCCGAAAGGTTTTGCACCAGGTTCGCCGCCACATCCAAATGGCCTGCACGCAACGCCTGCTCCACCGCCTCATCGATCAGCCCCTGTGCATTGAACCAACGACAAGCCCGCAGATGCAGACTGGCAATGGGCAGCATCGCACTGGCAGCGCGCCGGGTACGCAGCAAGTCGGAAAACAAATGGTGATAGCGAAACCAGCGGCCCTGCTCGTCCAGCGGCACCAGAAAAACTTGGTGAGCTTGCAGGTAACGCAAGATCTCCGCGCTGTCGTGAGCCTCACGCACGGCGTCGCACAGTTCGCTGCAAAAGCGCTCCTGAGGCGCGGTGTCGTAGAGGAATGACTGCACCTCCGCAGGCAGGCAATCGATCACCTCTTCGAGCAGGTAATCACGGATCAGCCCCTCTCCACCGTGCACCCCCTGAGGCAAGGCGCCGTCGTTGCCGGCTTCAGAGGCGGCCAACAACCAGAAACGCAGGCCGGCAACCCAGCCTTCGCTGCGGCGGATAAGGTTATCCAGGGCTTCGCCGCGCAATGAACTGCTGTGGCGATCGAGCAACGCCAGGGATTCATCGTTGGTCAGGCGCAGGTCCTGCTCATGCAGTTCCAGCAAGTGCCGGGACAGTCGTAACCGTGCCAGATGCCAGTCGGGGCGCTGGCGGCTGGTCACCATTACCAGTAGCCCATCAGGCAGGTGATTGAGGAAAAACTGCAGGCATCGGTCGAGTACCGGGCCCTGGGCCAGATGGTAGTCATCCAGCACCAGCAGCAAGGGCGCGCGGGTGGACAGGTGCACCGTCAATTCATCAAGCAGCCCGTCAAGCCACTCTTCAAAGGCGAACGGCTGATGCCGCTGACGCATTTTCAGGAGGCCCAATGACTGGGCACCCAACTGAGGGAAATATTGCTGCAGGCCATCAAGCAGGCGCTCGAGAAAACGCCCAGGATCGTTATCCCTGGGGCTCAAACCCAACCACAAACTTTGCCAATGGGCCGGCAGGCCTTGGCAGAACTCCACCGCTAACGAGCTCTTGCCGAAGCCCGCCGGCGCACTGACCAGCAACAAACGCCCGCCCAACCCATCGCTCAGGCGTTCGCACAGGCGTGGTCGCAACACATGGCCGTCAGGCAACGGGGGTCGATAGAAGCGACCTTCCAGGGTGGGGATCACCGCACTGGCAGGCCCTTGGATTCGGGACAGATCAGTCATCGCCGGGCTCTTGTAGAAGGCTGTTGTCGGCATTGCAGATGTCCGCAGACTAGCGGTAAAAGCGGCAGCTTTGTAGATCTTTGCAACAATTGTCTGAAAAAGACTACAACAAAAATTAACAGGGCGTTTCCATTACTCGGCTGGGCTCAGCATTTCAAAAACCACAAATAAAATGTGGGAGCCGGGCTTGCCCGCGATACAGGCACCTCGGTGTGTCAGATACACCGAGGTGATGCTATCGCAGCGATGCGGCGACCCGACAAGCCAGTTCCCACACCCGAGGATGCGGCCTCTGTTACAGCAGGTTAGCGAACCCCATCCTGACGCAAGGCGGCCGGGGTAAAGTCGCTGGTGGTGGCGGTGAAACCGAAGTCATAGGCCTGCTTCTCTTCATTCTTCATGCCCAGCGCCAAGTAGCGGCCGGACTGCAAGTCGTAGAGGGTTTCCAGGGCGTACCATGGCACTTGCTTGTCGTAGTAGTTCTCGGCATGCGCTTCCGCCACGCGCCACAGTTGGCCGCGACCGTCGTAGTGGTCAATGACCGCTGCTTGCCAGGTGTCTTCATCGATGTAGAAGTCACGCTTGGCGTAGATGTGACGCTGGCCTTCCTTCAAGGTCGCGACCACATGCCAGACCCGACGCAGCTCGTAGCGAGCCAGGTCCTGGTTGATATGGCCAGCCTTGATGATCTCGACGTACTTGAGCTTCGGATCGTCGAGCTTGTAGCTGTTCTCGGCAATGTAGATTTCTTTCTTGCCTTCCAGTTTCCAGTCGTAACGATCCGGTGCGCCGTTGTACATGTCGAGGTTGTCGGAGGTACGCAAACCATCGGCAGCAGTACCCGGACCGTCATAGGACACTTGCGGCGCCCGGCGGACACGACGCTGGCCGGCGTTGTAGACCCACGCCGAACGCGGTTCCTTCACCTGGTCCAGGGTTTCATGCACCAGCAGCACACCACCGGCCAGACGTGCCGGCGCGGTCACTTGCTGCTTGAAGTAGAACAGGATGTTGCCCGGGTTTTTCGGATCGTAGTCCTTCATCTTGTCGCGGAACACGAACTGATCGCGGAAATACACCAGGCTGAACGAGCCGTTGGTTTGCGGCGTGGCCTGGGTCACCAGACGGGTCACGCTGCCACCGCGATAACGGGTGATGTGGTTCCAGATGACTTCGACACCACTTTTCGGAATCGGGAATGGAATAGCGGTTTCGAAGTTTTCCAGACCGTTGCCGCCGGACACCAGGTTGGTGCTGGTGGCGTTTCTCTTGATGGCGGCAAATACTTCAGCCGGCACGGTGGCGCCGCGATGGGTCGGATAGACCGGCATCTTGAAGGTGTCCGGGTAGCGCTTGAACATCGCGTACTGCCCCGGGGCCAACTTGTCTTTGTACTGCTCGACGTTCTGCGCGGTGATGATGAACTGTGGCTGCTCACTGGCATAAGGGTTAGCCAGGAAACCCCGCGCATCCACGGCACCGGCATTGGTTGGCAGCGGTGACCATTTAGGGATGGTGCCAGCCGCGTTACCGGCCATTTCCGCGCCCATCGGGGTCAGGGTCGTGCCCAGCTTTGACGCTTCATCCGCCGACACGGCCGCCATAACAACGCTGGAGGCCATGATCGACAGTCCAAGCACACCCACGTGCAACAGACTTTTAGTTATTTTCATATTCTGGTCTTCCTGAAATGCATGTGCTTAGAAGTTCACGCCGACACTAAGGGCTACGAAATCGCGGTCATCCACTGTGCTGAATTTGCCACCAAAGAAGTTGGTGTAGTTCAGGCTGGCGGTGTAGGTGTTCTGGTATTCGGCATCCACACCCAGGCTGACCGCCTTGCGGCCTTCTTCGAAGTTGCCGCCAGGGCCTGGCGAGTAACCCTTCACGTCATGGGACCACGCCACGTTAGGCTTGAGGTTGACGCCGGCAAACACATCCGGGTATTCCCAGATCGCCCTGGCGCGATAGCCCCAGGAGGTTGCGGTGGTGTAACCGTCGTTGTTGCAGTTGGTGTTCAGGCCAGCAGCGTTGGGCAGACCGGCACCCGTGCCTGTCGAATTGTTGAGAGCGGCACAGAACCCACCCGGCAGCGTGCCAGGGCCGAAGACCGGGTCACGGCCATAACGCGCCTCGTTTTTGCTTTCCAGCCCGCCGACGTGGGTAATCCCAATTTCACCGACCGTGGTCAGGCGGCTCGCACCCATGACCTGATCAAAGAAATGCGTGAACGTCGTCTGGAACTGGGTGATTTCCTTGCGGTTGTAGCCATGCAGATCCTGGCCTGGAGAGCCTTTCAACACCGAGGCGTTGCCATACCCCGGAATCGGCGTGACGCCCGCATAGAGGATGTCGGTGGTGCTCAGCTGTACCGGCGCGTTTGGCCGATAGCTCAACTCGCCACTCCAGGCGGTGCCGGTAGGCAGCGTGGTGGAGAAGCTCAAGCCGTAGAGGCGAATATCTTCCGGATACTCGACGAAGTAGTTGGAGCTGCCCGCCACGATCAACGGCCGCAGTGCAGCCAAAGGCCCCAGAGGCCGGGTGTAAGCCGAGTTAGGTGCGCCTTGGGCACTGAAGATCGGTGCACGGCTGTGGTAGTTCATGAAGTACGCGCCGAATTCGGTATCCAGCGGTTCGAAGTTGTAGTGCATGGCCACGCCGAACTGGCCGCTGTCCCGCGCATCGCGGTCCGGGCCACGACGCACCAGAACCCCTTCGTTGTTCACGTCCACACCCAGGGCGTTGAGGGTCGGCATTGCAGCACCGGGAATGGTCGAGCGTTTGTTCAGGACCCGCAGGTTGTTGCTGCAACCATCGGCAATAACATCAGGTTGGGAGAAGAACGTACCGCAGTTATCCACCACGGTCTGGTCCCACTCCAACTGGTAAAACGCTTCTGCCGACAAGTTATCGGTCAGAGTCTGCGACACATAGAACATGTTGACCGGAATCAAGCCTTCCTTGATTTCAGCCCCCGGACGACGGAACGCGGACACGTCGATCGGGTTGATGGAGTTGATGCCGCCACCAATGAAGGTACTTTCACCCCAGCTCACCACTTGCTTACCGAACCGCACGTTACCCGGCTGATCGGCAATGGAGTAGTTGTGATAAACGAAGGCATCGAGAATCTGCCCGCCGGAGGACTTGGCGCCCTCTTTGCGGTTGCTGTTGCTGACGTTCTTGAAGTCCAGGTCTTCGTCTTGCAACTTGAAGTCGTACCAGTACTTGCCACGCACAAACACGCCGGTATCGCCGTACTTCAGTTCAAGATCGTGAATGCCCTTGAAGATCTTTGAAAAGGTCTGCCCGGCCTTGAAGTTCAAGTGGCCGTCATCGGAAGTCTGCGACAACCCTTTGCCGCCGTTGTTGGCACCGATCAGGTCCTTGTTGGGATTCTGAGTGGACCAGCTGGCTCCCAGCGACAGGGACGAATCGAAGCTGCCTTCGATTTCACCAATGTTAAAACTGACGCCGAATGCCGGCCCGGCGAGCGTAGAAGCAAGACCGACGGCCAGGGGCAGTTTCGCCCGGCGCCAGAACTGGTTTACTGAGGTCATCGACGCTACTCCATGTGCATTATTGTTATGGCAGTGAGCTTTTTCCTGGGCGCTTGTAACGGCGGGAATACAACGATTCCAAAGCCGGGCGACAACCGAACCTGCGCAGGTCCGCCGCACCGCATCCGTGAAAGCTCTGGGATGGACTATAGCCAGCAGGGGGTACCGCTTGATCCCTCTAAAGTGTGATTTGCATCACCAACCCGTCTGCCACAGTCGTTTCGCCATGCCCGCGCACGCCGACGCGGCAAGGATGGCTGAAAAATTCGAATAAACAAGCTGAAGGCTTGTGTTAGAGCGCCGCCGTGCCCGTGAAGGCACGGCGAAATGCCTCAGAGGGTAGAAAGGAAGGTGCTGCTGTTGGCCTGCCATTCAATGATGTCGACACGGATACGTTTTTTGTCGAGTTTTCCGACACTGGTCTTGGGAATTTCCGTAACAATGGCAATCTGGCTCGGAATCGCCCACTTGCTCAGATGGCCCAGCTCGACAAACGGCTTGAGGTGCTCTTTGAGTTCCCTGGCCCCTATCACATGGCCATCACGCACCACCAGCAAGGCAAACGGGCGCTCGCCCCACTGCGGATCAGCAACCCCCACCACCGCTACTTCGCGTACCGCCGGATGCCGGCTGATCAAGTCTTCGAGGGCCAGGGAGGAGATCCACTCGCCGCCCGTCTTGATCACGTCCTTGATGCGGTCGCGAATGTCGATCACGCCAAAGGCATCGAGCGTTGCCACATCACCGGTGTGCATCCAGCCACCGGCCCACAGCTCGGCGCCCTTTTGCGGCTCGTTGAAATAACCTTCGCTGAGCCACGGCGCGCGCAGCACCAGTTCGCCCTGGGATTCACCGTCGGCGGGCAGGAAATTACCGTCAGCGTCGATGATCGCCGCTTCCACCAACGGCCCGGGCACACCGGCCTTGATGCGGTAAGTGGTGCGTTCGTCTTCGCTGCCGGCCATCAACTCTTCGTTGAGGTGGGCACAGGATACCAACGGGCCGGTCTCGGACATGCCGTAGGCAGCGGTCAGTTGAATGCCTCGTGCCTTGGACGCCTCATACAGCGACCGGTTGAGGGCGCTGCCGCCAATGACAATTTTCCAGCCGCCAAAATCCACACCCTGGCCGGCCTTGGCGTTGAGCACCATTTGCAGGATGGTCGGCACGCAGTGAGAGAACGTGACGTTCTCCTTGCGCCACAACTCCACCAGGTACTCGGGATCGTAACGGCCGGGGTAGACCTGTTTCAGGCCAAGCATCGTGGCGACATACGGGAGGCCCCAGGCGTGCACATGGAACATCGGCGTGATGGGCATGTAGACGTCATTGGTGCCCAGCAGTCGCACGCTGTCGACACTGCCCATGATGGTCGCCACGCCGATGGTGTGCAGTACCAACTGGCGATGGGTGAAGTACACGCCCTTGGGATTGCCGGTGGTGCCGGTGGTGTAGAAGGTGGTGGCCACCGAGTGTTCATTAAAATCCTGGAAGTCATATTTGGGACTGGCCGCTGCCAGCAGACTTTCGTACTCGCCTACCAGGTTCGGCAGCTCGGCAGTTTTTTCCTCTGCGTCGGTCAACAACAGGGTTTTGTCGACGGTGGTCAGGTGCCCGGCGATGGCTTGATACAGCCCCACAAACTCACTGTTGACCAGCACGAAGCGGTCCTCGGCGTGGTTCATGGTGTAGAGAATCTGTTCCGGCGACAGGCGCACATTGATGGTGTGGATCACCGCGCCGATCATCGGGATGGCGAACATGCATTCCAGGTAACGGTGACTGTCCCAGTCCATGACCGCGACGGTGTCACCGGCCTTGACCCCGGCAGCCGTCAGCACGTTGGCCAAGCGGGCAACGCGCTCGATCAGGGTGGGATAGGTGTAACGCAGTTTGTCGCGGTAGACGATTTCCCGGGTCTTCTCATAGCGGGTACCGGACATCAACAGGCGTTTGATCAACAACGGGTACTGGTAGGCGCCTTCGGCGGGCGGGATAACACGAGTCTGCAACATACTAATCCCTTATCTGTCTGCACGGTCTGGCTGAAAGATTTGCACTTTAGAGCCCTTGCGCGCCAGCCAAATCAGCCAAAGGAATGATTTGCAGCCCCCGACGGATGCTAGCTTTGCGCCAGCATCCAGGTTATTTCATGCTGGTGAACGCCAGCTTTACACCGATCACACTCTACTGATTATTTCATCTGATAGGCTCGGCAGATTACGCCTTCGAACCCTGTCGCAAAAGGTACAGTTGATGACGAACAATCGCCGCGCCGTCTTCCTCGATCACCCTTCCCTGGACCTGGGAGACCTCGACCTGAGCGGGTTGCGGGAGCATTTCAGCGACTTGCAGTTGTGGGAGCAAACCACCCCGCAAAACGTGGTCGAACGCCTGCAAGGCGCTCAAGTAGCGATCAGTAACAAGATCCTGCTCAACGCCGAAACCCTGGCGGCCTGCCCCGAGTTGAAGCTGATCCTGATCGCCGCCACCGGCACCAACAACGTCGACCTGGCTGCCGCCCGCGCCCAGGGCATTACCGTGAGCAATTGCCAGGGTTACGGCACACCGTCGGTGGCCCAGCACACCCTCATGCTGCTGCTCAATCTGGCGACGCGCTTGAAGGACTATCAACGGGATGTTGATACCGGACGTTGGCAGCAGGCCAAGCAGTTCTGCCTGCTGGACTACCCCATCGTCGAACTGGAAGGCAAAACCCTCGGCCTGCTGGGGCATGGCGAATTGGGCGGCGCGGTGGCACGCCTGGCCGAAGCCTTTGGCATGCGCGTTGTGCTGGGGGCGATACCAGGACGCCCGGCCCGCGCCGATCGAGTGCCGTTGAATGAACTGCTGCCGCAGATTGACGCGCTGACCCTGCACTGTCCGCTCAACGAACACACACACCACTTCATCGGTGCCCGCGAGCTGGCGCTACTCAAGCCTGGAGCGTTTGTGGTCAACACTGCCCGTGGCGGCCTGATCGACGAACAGGCCCTGGCCGACGCCTTGCGCAGCGGTCATTTGGGCGGCGCGGCCACCGATGTGTTGAGCGTTGAACCACCGACCGCCGGCAACCCATTACTGGCCGCCGACATCCCGCGCCTGATCGTCACACCTCATATCGCCTGGGCCAGCCGCGAAGCCCGGCAGCGGATCGTCGGCCAACTGACGGAAAACGCCCGGGGCTTTTTCAGCGGCGCCCCACAGCGCGTCGTCAGTTGATAAACTGCGCCCCTTTTCAAGGAGCAGACCATGGATCCGCGCAGTGAAGTACTGCTTCGTCAGGCCGAACTTTTTCAAGGTGACTTGCTGCTGGTCGGCCTGCCCGCCGACGACCTGCTGGGCCGTCTGCCCAATGCCCATGGCTGGTGCTGGCATGCCGGCGACCAGGCGGCACTGGACGCGCGTTTCGCCGAGCGCAGCCATTTTGGCGTGAACGTGCCCGAGCGTTCGTTCGACTCGGCCGTCGTGTTCCTGCCCAAGTCCAAGGACCTGGCCGACTACCTGCTCAATGCCGTGGCCGCACGCCTGCCCGGTAAAGAGCTGTATCTGGTAGGGGAGAAAAAGGGTGGCATCGAAAGCGCCGCCAAACAACTGATCCCCTTTGGTAAACCGCGCAAGCTTGACAACGCACGGCACTGCCAGCTGTGGCAAGTCACCGTGGTGAACGCCTCGCAAGCTGTAGAGCTGGAAAGCCTGGCCGAGGTTTTCGAAGTGCCACTGGCCGACGGGCCACTCAAGGTCGTGAGCCTGCCAGGCGTATTCAGCCACGGCCGTCTTGATCGCGGCACCGAACTGCTGCTGGAGCATCTGGATAAATTGCCCAGCGGGCATTTACTGGACTTCGGCTGCGGTGCTGGCGTGCTGGGCGCGGCAGTCAAACGGCGTTACCCCCACAACACGGTCACCTTGCTGGACGTGGACGCCTTCGCAGCCGCCAGCAGTCGCTTGACGCTGGCTGCCAATGGGCTGGAAGCCGAGGTATTGACCGGTGATGGCATAGACGCCGCACCGATGGGTTTGAACACGATTTTGAGTAATCCGCCGTTCCATGTCGGGGTGCATACCGATTATCACGCCACGGAGAACTTGCTGCGAAAAGCGGCAAAACATCTGGCAAAAGGTGGCGAACTACGACTTGTAGCCAACAGCTTCCTGAAGTATCAACCGCTGATCGAAGAGCACTTGGGCGTGTGCGCAATCAAGGCTGAAGGCCAGGGTTTCCGTATTTACCGTGCCAAACGCCCTTGATGGCTTTTTGAAAAAGAAGGCTTGCCGAATGGATTTTGCCTAGGCAGAATCCGCTCCGTCCTAGGGGAGTAGTCTCCCACGAGCGCCATGCTCGTCCGGCATACGTCAACATACTTGGTCAACAGACCATGGCGTATGCGACCCAGGAGTCCGCACAGACGGACCGGGGTTTGACAAGACCTATGACACGAACACCTTACCCGGGGCGGGAAGGCTGTACGTGTCATAGCCGTGTCGACCCGCCCCTGGAACTTACCTGATGCTGGATTCTCTGCTCGTCCCCACCGCAATCGTTGCCTTGGCCGAAATTGGCGACAAGACGCAACTGCTCGCCCTCGTTCTCGCTGCACGCTTTCGCAAACCCTGGCCGATCATTGCCGGCATCATTGCTGCGACCCTGGCCAACCATGCGGCCGCCGGTGCCGTAGGCGCCTGGTTTGGCAGCTTCTTCTCAGATGCGATGCTGCACTGGATTCTCGCCGCGAGCTTTTGCGCCACGGCCCTGTGGACCCTGGTGCCGGACAAGCTCGACGATGACGAAGCCAGTACCACTCGCAAGTTCGGGCCGTTCCTGACCACGCTGATTGCGTTCTTCCTTGCGGAGATCGGTGACAAGACGCAGATCGCCACCGTCATGCTGGCGGCGCAATACCCGGAGCTGTGGCTGGTGATTATCGGTACGACGCTGGGCATGCTGATTGCCAACGTGCCGGTGGTACTGGCGGGGAATTTTGCAGCGGATAAATTGCCGTTGACGTTGATTCGTCGGTTGGCGGCCACGGCGTTTTTCATTCTGGCAATCGTTGCCGTCTACAAGGCCATGCAGAGCAGCGGCTGGATCTAGGCCGATCACATGTGGGAGCCGGGCTTGCCCGCGATGTAGACGCCTCGGTCTGTCAGCCATACCGAGTCGATGCTATCGCAGGCAAGCCAGCTCCCACACAGGCCTGGCTGTCCAGGGTTACCGGAGTAAACTCAGGACTTCCTGGCCTGCTGATACAACGGCATCACCTTCGGAATCGCCGCCTGCAACGAGGCGATCCGGCTCTCGGAGGCCGGGTGGGTGCTCATGAACTCAGGTGGCGCCCCTTCGGAGGCCTTGGCCATTTTGTTCCACAGGGTGATCGCCGCGTTCGGGTTGTAACCGGCCCGCGCTGACAACTCCAGGCCGATCAGGTCTGCTTCGTTTTCATTGCTGCGGCTGTTGGGCAAGGTCATGCCGTAGTTGGCCACGGTATCGGCCAGCGCCATGCTGTCCTGGCCCAGGCCGAACAACGCACCGGCGCCCTGCTTGGCCATCTGGATACCGTAGGCTTTGGACATGGCTTCGCGGCCATGCTCACGCAAGGCGTGGGCAATTTCATGACCCATCACCGCGGCCAGTTCGTCGTCCGTCAGTTTGAGGTTATCAATCAACGCACTGTAGACAAAGATCTTGCCGCCGGGCCCACAGTTGGCGTTCATCTCATCGCTTTTGATCAGGTTCACTTCCCACTTCCACTGGGCCGCGTCCGGACGGAAGGTCGGAGCCTGGGCAATCAGCCGATTGGCTATCGCCTGCACGCGCTTGGCGTTGGCGCTGGTCTTGTCCACCAGGCCCTTGCCGCTGGCGTCCCCCAACGTTTGCTGGTAGGACTGCGCGTACATTTGGTCGACTTCCTGGCTCGACAACATGCTGAACATGTATTGCTTGCGCTCAACGCCCACGGCACCGCCGCTGGTGGTGTTGACCGACTGACAACCGGCCAGCAGCACCGCTGCGCCCAATGCACATACCGCTAATGATTTCTTCATGACACGCTCCCTGAAAACATGGCGCGTATCGTAGGCGGTCAATTGTATCGGCGCTAGATACACCAGACGTTTAACTCGTAAATTTAGGACACATCCCACAACTCGGCTCGAGGTTTAGCCCGGCGTCAAACACTCCGGCCCGTTGAGCTTCGGATCATTCACCATGTTGGCCAGCACCCGCTCGCGCAACGCGCCAGGCTCACTGGCCAATAGCGCCTGCAAGGTATGCAGTGGCGTCTCGGGATCCAGCCACGCCTCTTGCCCGGCCGCATCGAGAATCAAGGGCCGCCGCTGACTCTGCGCGGCCTGAGTCACCACCGCCGTACTCAGCCACACCTGCTCCTGCACCGGGTAAGCCTCCCAGATCGCAGCAAAGAACAGCGTCGAACCCTCCCCCGGTGTCAGCCAGTACGGCCGCTTGCGCTGGGTGCCACGCCATTCGTAGAAACCATTGGCTGGCAACAGGCAGCGCCGTTGACGGAATGCTTCGCGAAACATCGGCTGCTCGGCCAGGGTCTCCGCCCGGGCATGGGCTGGGGTACGGGACAAATCGGTGAGCCATGGCGGCGTGAGACCCCAACGCGCTCGCGCCAGGGTGCGCTGGCCGTCGGTGGCGCGCTGAATCAGCACCGAATCATTAGGAGAAATGTTCCACTGAGCCTGCTGATCCGCCGGAAAGCCCGGCAAGGCAGCAAATGAGGGGTTCCAGCGAAACAGGGCATAACGTCCACACATGGGGCAACACGACTCTTGGAGAAACTGGCTGACAGCCTAACAGACCAGCACGTCGGGGAAGCTGTCGGGTTCCTCTCCAGGCACGGGCAACGCACCGTTGTAGGCAGTGATCAGCTCACGGGCGTAGTCAGCGTGTTCGTCCTCGACCGACAACGCCAGCAAGCCAAACACCGGCAACTCCCCCACGCCACCGAGTAAGTCGCGACCTACCAGGTGCGCCTTGACTCCCTCACTGGCGAGCATGTGCTGGAGCAGTTCGCCTTCCATCAGATTTTCCGGCTCGTAGATTCGCTGCATGGGCGTACCTTTTATTCGTTCTCACTGCGCACGTTGAGCATCCATTCGCCATCATGAACCTGCAGGTCGAAAATAATGGGCCGGCAGCACACCGGGCAGTCTTCTATATATTGCTGATCGCCTCCGGACAGATCCAGTAACGCCGTGACCAGCTCTCCACAATAAGGACATTCGTACGACTCCTCTTCCATCGCGGTCTCCCAAGTGACTTGTGCGTATAATCGCCGGTCTATTTGCAGGGCTATTTTCGTTTGATGCCATTTGCTCAGACTGCGCCCTGTCACTTATCGATCCAAACCTTTACTTACCCTAGCCGTTTCTAACAAGAGAGCATGATGGGCGAATTCGATACCATCCGACCTTACAACGACAGCGAAGTCCCGGCAGTGCTGGCCAGGCTGTTCAGTGACAAGGCCTTTCTGGACATCCTGACCCACTTTCGCTTCCCGCGCTTTGCCGGCGCTTTTGGCTGGCTGCTCAAGCCCCTGATCAGTCACCGCCTGCGCCGTGAGTTTGCCGGCGTCACCACCGTGGCCACCTTGCAAGACAAAGTCGAGTTCTACGTCGACCATACCATTGACCGGGCCACCGACGGCGTGACCTATACCGGCGTCGAACAACTCAAGTCCGGCATGGCCTACCTGTTCCTGGCCAACCATCGCGACATCGTGATGGACCCAGCCTTCGTCAACTATGCGGTTTACCACGCCGGCCTGCCGACGCCGCGCATTGCCATTGGCGACAACCTGCTGCAAAAGCCCTTCGTCAGCGACCTGATGCGCTTGAACAAAAGTTTTATCGTGCATCGCTCCATCACCGGGCGGCGCGAGAAGATGGCGGCGTATCAGTTGCTCTCGGCCTACATCAACCATTCGATTCGCAACGATAGCCAGTCGATCTGGATCGCCCAGGCTGAAGGTCGCGCCAAGGATGGGGATGATCGCACTGAATCGGCGATCCTCAAGATGTTCCACATGAGTCGCAAGGACGAGGCGTTTGCCGAAGTCATCCAGTCGTTGAACCTGACGCCGGTGTCCATCAGCTACGAATACGATCCGTGCGATGCAGCCAAGGCCCGTGAGCTGTACATCCGCGCGACTACCGGCACCTACAGCAAGGCACCCGGCGAAGACGATGTGAGCATTGCCCTGGGCATCACCGGCTACAAGGGCCGGGTCCACATCAACTTCGCACTGCCGATCACCGAGCGCTTTGAAGATACCAAGCTGTTAGCCATTGAGATGGACCGGCAGATTCTTGGTGGGTATCGCCTGTTTCCCGTGCACTATCTGGCGTATGCCCAGTGGAGCGACGCCGACCCGCAACTGCAGGTGCCCACCGCAGCCGAGCTGTTCCCGGCCGACGAGTTGGCCAAGGCAAAAGCAGAATGGGAGCGGCGGCTGAATGCCTGCCCGGCGGAACATCGGCCATATCTGGTGCAGCAATATGCGACACCGGTAAAGAACCAGTATCGGGTCAAGGCAGGAATTGCACTGTAACGACTCACTCATGCGGGAGCGGCGGTGCGACTTGCTCGCGAAGGCGGTTGTAGCCGCATTCGCGAGCAAGCACGTTCCCACATTTGATCAGTGGTGTTCTTACAGGCGGGTACTGAACCAGGACGCTATCAGCGCCAACCCGAGGCAGGCAAACCCCAGTCGGTAAGCAAGGCGCTGGGCACGCAGGGTTCGTATGTCCAGGAAAAGCATTGGCTGATCAACTGCGCGCTCTTCGCTAAGTGCGGCCAAATGAGCCAGGGCCCGTTGTTCACGCAGGCGCGTGATGGACAGCAGCCAGGCGCCGGGGCAAGCGGCCAGCAATGCGAATGCGTTGAGTAGTGTTGCAGCGTTAACGCCGAGCACGGAAAGTGGCAACGACATCATGAACCTCGGTGTAACAGTGGCCTTGGTATCAAACAGGTTACAAACCTGCCCGATATGCGCTGCCTGCGCTTACGTAACTGCTCCCTCCCCCATTAACGGCTAATGTAGCCAGTAATTTACGCCGTCACCTGAACGTCACCTTAACAAGCCACTCTGTTGCCCTTCCAAAGCCCGGGAGCTTGTCATGCTGCACGCACAAAACCAGGACCGCCTGTACCTGATGACCCAAAGCGAGGAGCAAGAAGCGCTCGTCGGTGGCCTGGCGTTCAATGTCCAGGATCGCCATTGGCTGGTGTATTGCGCCCTCGGCGGACACCAGCACGCCGACCTTCCGGAACTGGATTTACTGACTGGAGTGAGTGTGCTGGACTTTTATGTCGAATCGGCCGCATGAAGACTGCAGGCACAAAAAAACCGGG
This sequence comes from Pseudomonas spelaei, assembly GCF_009724245.1. Taxonomy (GTDB): domain Bacteria; phylum Pseudomonadota; class Gammaproteobacteria; order Pseudomonadales; family Pseudomonadaceae; genus Aquipseudomonas; species Aquipseudomonas spelaei. The sequence continues at coordinate 85,922 of NZ_WNNK01000009.1, forward strand.
CTCATTACTGAACCCGGTTTTTTTATCCGCGTTTATTGCGAACTGAGGAGTTGGCTGATGCTCGGATCCTTGAACAGGCGAGTCAGGGCGTCACTCAGGACATCACCGACCAACTTGGTGTTGGTTTCCTGGTTCGGCGCCATGCCGAAGCGCTGATCCAGGGACGCCGCGTAGCGGCCGCTGTAGCGACGGGTACCAGCAGACACATCGGACTTGAAGGTTGCGCCGATGGTGGCTTCAGTCACGTACAAGCCTTCTTTGGGCGACTGATACTTCAATTCGGCCAGGGTCACAGTTAACTGCGGGGCACCCGGGGAATTACTGCTCGGAGTGAACCCCAGCAGGCGCACAGCCGCTTCGGCCTGGGCTTGCAGCTTGGGCAGCACGTCGGCACCGGTCACCGTGATAGCGCTGGTTTCCGGGTACAGGCCACCACGGGTACCGAGGGTCGGCGACGGACGGCCATCAACCACACGCACCGACACCGGCTGGCCATGGCCGACGGCTGCCAACGGGGTGGTGATCTTCGGTTGCGGGCTGAGTTGTTGCGGGCTGTGGGCGCAGCCAACCAGGGTCAAACTGGTCACAGTGATCAAACCGAACAACAGGCGTTGCAACATACTCATTTCTCCAGGACTAGATGCAAACAGGGCGCCAGTATAACGGCGCGTGGGCGTCACTCACCAGAGATCCTGAACAATGGCTGAACTGACAGCAAAATTACAATTTTGCATAGAATCGTCACTCCAGTGTCATGCCAGACTGGCAATCTTCGAGCATGTAACGGATCAGGTACACAGCCATGCGCCTTCTCAAATCACTGTTCATGTCCCACCCCACTCATCGCTACTATGCGCGGCTTGACGCACAAGGCTGCTGCCTGGCGTTCAAACAGTGCAGCCTGCCGCCCGTCGGCGAGGGCTGGGTGGAAGTCGAGGAGATTCGCCTGAGCTGGATGCACCGTCCATTGCCCGCCAATGCCCGGATCAGCCCACGGGTTTCGCACGCACATGCCCGGCAAGCGTTGGCCTCCTGACCAGATGCTTAATAAAAGTCATTAAACAGGACCATTTGCGCGCATTTCTTCGCTACAATCTCCCCCCGATTATAAGGACGTCTCCTGATCGGGCCTCGCAGCATCGCTAATGCTCTGGTATTAGCTCCCCCGCACCGCCCACAGAGAGCCGCCCACACAGATCGAGTGAAGCTGGCGAGCTTGCTGTTTTGTCTGCAAAACCACCGCCTTTACCGAATCTGCCAGAGCTGCCATGCGCTCGGCCACTTGAGTTGTTTGCCCGTTATGCCGCGTGTCGGCAGTGGTTTCGGGCCAGGTGCCAGGCTGGGGCAGCCCTTTTTTGAGGTTCACGTCTTCAAAAGAGCGTGAAAAAACGGGTTTTCACAACTTCACAAGAGTGTGGCGAGCAAATGAATAGTTTTGCGTTTGTACAAGCACCATCAGCGTCTGGCACTGCCCAACCACACAGGACCGAGTACTCCTCAAGAACCGGAGCTTGAAGCCTGTCCGCTACGGATTTGGTTGCACAATCGGACGTACTTGACCATAAGTCGAATTGCCACAGGAGCCCTTAAATGCGTTCATACGCAGATCAGGCCCGGTCGGCAGCGTCCGCTGAAGTTGCAAAAAAATTGCGAAGAATCGGACATGGCGATCCTGGCCATGGGTAACCTGGGGCATCACGTGAACCGCCCCGTCACTCCTGGCAGCCATGCCGTCAATTTGGTGCTGCAGATTTTGGAGACGCGTTAATGGCGCATAACGAAGCAGTCGACGTAGTACTGGTAGGTGCGGGCATCATGAGTGCCACCCTTGCCGTACTGCTCAAAGAGCTCGACCCCGGCCTCAAGCTGGAAGTCGTTGAGCTGATGGATTCGGGTGCCGCGGAAAGTTCCAACCCGTGGAACAACGCCGGTACCGGCCACGCCGGGCTGTGTGAGCTGAACTACACGCCTGAAGCTGCCGATGGTTCCATCGACATCAAGAAGGCCGTGCACATCAACACCCAGTTCGAGGTGTCGAAGCAGTTCTGGGCGTACCTGACCAAGAAAGGCACCTTTGGCTCGTCCAGATCCTTTATCAGTCCGGTGCCGCACCTGAGCTTCGTGCAGGGCGAAAAAGGCGTGTCGTTCCTCAAGAAGCGCTTTGAAACCCTCAGCCAGCACCACGCCTTCGCGGACATGCACTACACCGAAGACCGTAGCGAGATGGCCGAGTGGATGCCGCTGATGATGCCCGGCCGCCCGCTGGACGAAAAAAACGCCGCCACCCGCGTGATGAATGGCACCGACGTCAACTTTGGCGCCCTGACCAACCAGTTGCTGTCGCACCTGACCAGTTCGGCGGATGCCCAGGTCAAGTACAGCAAGCGCGTCACCGGCCTCAAGCGCAACGGCGCCGGCTGGACCGTGAGCATCAAGGACGTCAACAGCGGCAACTCCCGTGATGTCGACGCCAAATTCGTGTTCCTCGGCGCCGGTGGCGCGGCGCTGCCGCTGCTGCAAGCCTCGGGCATCGAAGAAAGCAAAGGCTTCGGCGGCTTCCCGGTCAGTGGCCAGTGGTTGCGTTGCGACAACCCGGAAGTGGTCAAGCACCACCAGGCCAAGGTCTACAGCCAGGCCGCAGTGGGTTCGCCACCGATGTCCGTGCCACACCTCGATACCCGCGTGGTCGACGGCAACAAGTCCCTGCTGTTCGGGCCATACGCCGGTTTCACCACCAAGTTCCTCAAGCATGGCTCGTTCCTCGACCTGCCGATGTCGGTTCGCGCCGGCAACATCGGCCCAATGCTGGCCGTGGCCCGAGACAACATGGACCTGACCAAGTACCTGGTCAGCGAAGTCATGCAGTCCATGGAGCAGCGCCTGGAATCCCTGCGTCGCTTCTACCCTGAGGCGAAAGCCGAAGACTGGCGCCTGGAAGTGGCCGGCCAACGGGTGCAGATCATCAAGAAAGACCCGAAGAAAGGCGGCGTGCTGCAATTCGGTACCGAACTGGTGGCCGCCAAGGACGGTTCGCTGGCGGCACTGCTGGGCGCCTCCCCTGGCGCTTCGGTGACCGTCTCGATCATGCTGGAACTGATCGAACGCTGTTTCCCGGCCAAGGCTGCTGGCGAGTGGGCCGCCAAACTGCAGGAAATTTTCCCGGCCCGGGAAAAGATCCTGGAGACCGATGCGGCGCTGTATCGCAAGATCAATACGCAGAACAACATCAGCCTGGAACTGGTTGAGCAAAGCAACGAGACCGAAAGCTACGCTTGAGGCCTCCTTGCCATGAAAAACGCCCCGCTCTCCAAAAGAAAGCGGGGCGTTTTTTTGTCAGAGGAAATCAGCCGCGGGCTTTTTCGATCAGCTCGATGTACTCGGCGGCGTTGCGCTGGTCCTTGATCACTTCAACGAAGGTCAGGCCATGCTCATCCTTGCCGTCCAGGTCCAGACCGGCTTCCTTGAAGAACCCCAGAAAGCGCTCGAAGTCGTCGATGCGCAGGCCACGATAGGCCTTGATCAGTTTGTGCAGGGACGGCGACGTGGCGTCTACCGGCTCGAAATCCAGGAACAGCTTGATCTGCTCATCACCGATTTCATCACCAATCACCTGTTTCTTATCTTTACGCATTACCGACTCCAGCCTGCAGACATTTACACGGGGCGGGCAGTTTAACTCCGCTGCTACTTCGAACGCACCGCCCCGGTGTGTAAATCCGCCCAGATATGGCCATTGGCATAGCTCAAGTACTGCACATACACCGTGTCGTTGCGCAACAGATCGACGATCACTCGGTACTGCGTCACGGGGTAAGACAGAGTCAGGGTTTTGCTTTTGTCGTCGAACACCGGTTTTTTCAGACTTTTGCTTTCGGCATCAAAGCTGAGGATCACCTGTCCGATAGTTGCGCCTTTGTTCAGGGCCTTGCCCTTGAGGCGAATCATCAGCGACGAAGTCACTGGAATCGGCTGCTGGCTGGATTGACGCTGATTGCCCACCACCACCGAATACTCGGTGACTTGCAGCAATTGCTGCTGTTCGGGGCTTTCGGCCCGCAGGGCCAGCTCATCAGGCGGCAGGAATTGGCTGTGCAGCGGCGCGGGTGCCGCCGCCACAGACAAACTGAGGGTCAGCACCAAGGCGGCGCAAGTGCGTATCAACAGGCTCATGAGCAGGTCCGTGGAAGATGGCCCAGCACTCTAGCTCAATCGAACTGGGCAAGCATCCAGCGCTGATACTCAGCCACTTCGGCATCACCTTCTCGAGGCGCCCAACTCGCCAGTTCGCCCTCGCCGACTGGCCGATAAGGCCCCGCCTTGCATTCGAACATCACGGTATTTGGCTCCAGCACCACCAGGCCGTGGAACACCCCCGGCGGCAAATCGACACCCTGGCATTCACCACCGGCCTGCATCACGCGCTTGGCCAGTACTTCACCGGTCTCACTGAAAATCAACAGACCCAGGCAGCCCTTGAGCACCAACAAGGTTTCCGCCTTGTCGGCACTCAGGTGGCGATGCGGCGGCACATAAGTCGAGGTTTGCAGGCCCACCGCCATGCGATGGCACGGTTCTTCCATCTGATGGAAGTTATGGTGATGCCGGCCACGCGGGCTGTTGGCCGCTTTCTCGGCCAACTCGGCAAACAGCGACTGATCAAGAAAGCTGGCCATTGACTACATCCCCTTGACGGCATAAATGCCGTTGGCGTTGCGCCAGTAACCCTTGTAGTCCATGCCATAACCGAAGATGTAGCGATCGATGCACGGCAAGCCAACATAGTCGGCCTTCAGGTCCGGACGGGCTTTGCGGTCATGGTCCTTGTCGATCAACACGGCGGTGTGCACTTTACGGGCGCCCGCGTGTTTGCAGAAGTCGATGATCGCCCCCAGGGTATGACCTTCATCGAGGATGTCGTCGATGATCAGCACGTCGCGGTCGATGAACGACACTTCCGGCTTGGCCTTCCAGAACAGGTCGCCGCCGCTGGTTTCGTTGCGATAGCGGGTGGCGTGCAGGTAGGACGCTTCCAAAGGGAATTGCAGATGAGTCAGCAATTTTCCGGCGAAAATCAGGCCACCGTTCATCACACAAAAGACCACCGGGTTGGTGTCGGCCATTTCGCGAGTGATGTGAGCGCCGACCTTGGCGATGGCCTCTTCGACTTGCGATTCGGTGTACAGGCAGTCAGCCTCTCGCATGATTTGACGGATATGCTCGAGATCAGCGGACATGGCGCTCTCCAAGGGTGCTTGTGGCAAGAAAAGCGGGCGAAGGTACGCTTCTGGGACGCAACGATCAAGCCTTAATGGACTAACGTACTAGATGTCTATAGGACAACACCGTCGGATAGATTAATCTAGGCCGGTTTTTTTGCCCGCCGCCGGAGCCTTTCCCCATGCCCATCCGTGAGATCCGCCATCCGCTGATCCGACACAAGCTCGGCCTTATGCGCCGCGCCGACATTAGCACGAAGAACTTCCGTGAGCTTGCTCAGGAAGTCGGAGCGTTGCTGACCTACGAAGCCACAAAAGACTTGCCCCTGGAAACCTATGAGATCCCGGGCTGGGCCGGACCTGTCCAGGTCGAGAAAATCGCCGGCAAGAAAATTACCGTGGTGCCAATCCTGCGCGCCGGCATCGGCATGCTCGAAGGCGTGCTGAGCCTGATCCCGGGCGCCAAGGTCAGCGCCGTGGGTGTAGCCCGCAATGAAGAAACCCTGCAGGCCCACACCTACCTGGAAAAACTGGTCCCGGAAATCAATGAGCGCCTGGCCATGATCATCGACCCGATGCTCGCCACCGGCAGTTCCATGGTCGCGACCATCGACCTGCTGAAGAAAGCCGGCTGCAAGGACATTCGCGCCATGGTGCTGGTAGCCGCACCCGAAGGTATCGCCGCCGTCGAGAAAGCTCACCCGGACGTATTGATCTACACCGCCTCCATCGATGAGCGCCTGAACGAACACGGCTACATCATCCCCGGCCTGGGCGATGCCGGTGACAAGATCTTCGGCACCAAGCAGAAGGACGCGTGACCATGCAGGATGAATTCAACGACCCGCTTTGGCGCCAGATCCTGTCTGGCGCACAGATGCTCTTCGTGGCATTTGGCGCGTTGGTGTTGATGCCGCTGATCACAGGTCTGGATCCGAACGTCGCACTGTTTACCGCAGGCCTGGGCACGCTGTTGTTCCAGATAGTCACCGGGCGTCAGGTGCCGGTTTTCCTGGCCTCGAGCTTTGCCTTTATCACCCCGATCATTCTCGCCAAAGGCCAGTTCGGCCTCGCTGCGACCATGGGCGGCGTGATGGCAGCCGGCTTCGTTTATACCTTTCTGGGCCTGGCGGTTAAGGTCAAGGGCACCGGTTTCATCGACCGTCTGCTGCCGCCGGTGGTCATCGGCCCGGTGATTATCTCCATCGGCCTGGCCATGGCGCCCATTGCCGCCAACATGGCGATGGGTAAAGCCGGTGATGGCTCCGAGTTGATCCACTACCAGACGGCCATGCTGATCTCGATGCCGGCGCTTTTGACCACGTTGATCGTGGCGGTGTTCGGCAAAGGTATTTTCCGTCTGGTGCCAATCATCTCGGGCGTGCTGGTGGGTTTTGCCATGTCGTTCTACTTTGGCGTGGTCGACACGGCAAAGATTGCGGCGGCACCGTGGTTCGCCCTGCCCCACTTCACCGCACCGGAGTTCAACTGGCAGGCGATTCTGTTTATCGTCCCGGTGGCCCTGGCGCCGGCCATCGAACACATCGGTGGCGTGATTGCCGTCGGCAGCGTGACCGGTCGCGACTACCTGAAAAAGCCCGGCCTGCATCGCACGCTGCTGGGTGACGGTATCGCCACCACCGCTGCGGGCATGTTCGGCGGCCCACCCAACACCACCTACGCCGAAGTGACTGGCGCCGTGATGCTGACCAAGAACTACAACCCGAAGATCATGACCTGGGCGGCAGTGTTTGCCATCACGCTCGCGTTTATCGGCAAGTTCGGCGCACTGCTGCAAAGCATCCCGGTACCGGTAATGGGCGGGATTCTATGCCTGCTGTTCGGTTCGATTGCCGCAGTGGGGATGAACACGCTGATCCGTCACAAGATCGACCTGGGGGAGGCACGCAATCTGGTGATTGTGTCGGTGACCCTGGTGTTCGGGATTGGTGGTGTGCTGGTCGGCACCGGGACGGGGCCGGACGACTTCGGCCTGAAGGGCATCGCCCTGTGTGCGGTGGTAGCGATTGCGTTGAATCTGCTGCTGCCGGGCAATGACGGCTGGAAGCACAAGAAGCCGGATGAGCCGTTGCTCTAGGCCAACAGCTTTGTGTTGCTGATGACCTCATCGCGGGCAAGCCCGACTCCCACATTTGGAATGCATTTCCCTGTGGGAGCCGGGCTTGCCCGCGATGAGGCCGGCCCAGCCAATAAAGAACTGAAGCCTTACAGCTCGCCCAACGCGTCGATCAACGCCTGATTCTGCTCAGGCGTACCAATGCTGATACGCAGGAACTGGGCAATCCGCTCCTGCTTGAAGTGCCGCACGATCACCCCTTGCTCTCGCACCTTCGCCGCCAGCGCCGCCGCATCATGCTGCGGGTGACGGGCAAAGATGAAGTTGGCCGCTGACGGCAACACCTCAAAACCCTTGGCCTGCAACTGCCCGACGACCTTTTCACGGCTGTCGATCACCAATGCGCACGTCTTCTCGAAGTACTCTCGATCCTCGAACGCCGCTGCCGCCCCCACAATCGCCAGGCGATCCAGCGGGTAGGAGTTAAAGCTGTTCTTGATCCGCTCCAGCGCTTCGATCAGGTCCGGATGCCCCACCGCCAGGCCCACCCGCAGCCCCGCCAGGGAGCGCGACTTGGACAGGGTCTGAGTCACCAGCAGGTTCGGGTAACGGTCCACCAGGCTGATGGCGGTTTCGCCACCGAAGTCGATATAGGCTTCATCGACCACCACCACTGAGTCCGGGCTGGCCTTGAGGATCTGCTCCACCGCGTCCAGCGCCATCACGCAACCGGTGGGTGCGTTCGGGTTGGGGAAGATGATCCCACCGTTGGGCTTGGCGTAGTCCGAGGCACGAACCTGGAAATGCTCATCCAGCGGTACCGCGTCGAAGGCGATGCCGTAGAGGCCGCAGTAGACCGGGTAAAAGCTGTAGCTGATATCCGGGAACAGCAGCGGCTGATCGTGCTGGAACAACCCGTGGAAGATATGGGCCAGCACTTCGTCAGACCCATTACCGAGGAACACCTGTGCCGTTTGCACACCGTAATACTGCGCCACGGCTTGCTTGAGCAGATCGCCATTGGGATCCGGGTACAAACGCAGGTTGTCGTTCAACTCGCCTTGCATGGCCGCCAGCGCCTTGGGCGACGGACCATAAGGATTTTCGTTGGTGTTGAGCTTGACCAGCTTGGCCAGTTTCGGTTGTTCGCCAGGCACGTAGGGCACCAGGTTCTTGACGAACGGGCTCCAGAATTTGCTCATGTCTCAGTTCCCCTGCTTGTCGTCAAGAATGCGGTATTCCGCGCTACGGGCGTGGGCAGTCAGCGATTCGCCGCGCGCCAGCACCGAAGCGGTCTTGCCCAGCTGCGAGGCGCCTTGTGGCGAGCAGAAGATGATCGACGAACGCTTCTGAAAGTCGTAAACCCCCAGCGGCGACGAAAAGCGTGCGGTACCGGAGGTCGGCAACACGTGGTTGGGACCGGCGCAGTAGTCGCCCAGGGCTTCGCTGGTGTGGCGGCCCATAAAGATCGCGCCTGCGTGACGAATCAGCGGCAGCCAGGCTTGTGGATCGGCCACGGACAGCTCCAGGTGCTCCGGCGCAATGCGGTTGGCCACTTCGATGGCCTGCTCCATGTCGCAGACCTGGATCAGTGCACCACGACCATTGATCGATTTCTCGATGATCTCGGCACGCTCCATGGTCGGCATCAACTTGGCGATGCTGGCGGCAACCTTGTCGAGGAACTCGGCGTCGGGACTGACCAGGATCGCTTGAGCGTCTTCGTCGTGTTCGGCCTGGGAAAACAGGTCCATGGCGATCCAGTCCGGATCGGTCTGGCCATCGCATACCACGAGGATTTCCGAAGGGCCGGCAATCATGTCGATGCCGACCTGGCCAAATACATGGCGCTTGGCGGTGGCGACGTAGATGTTGCCGGGGCCGACTACCTTGTCGACTTTAGGCACGCTTTCAGTGCCGTAGGCCAGAGCAGCCACGGCTTGGGCACCGCCGATGGTGAACACCCGATCGACACCGGCGATGCAGGCAGCCGCCAGTACCAGCTCGTTGATCTCGCCGCGCGGGGTGGGTACCACCATGACTACTTCGGTCACGCCAGCCACTTTGGCCGGAATCGCGTTCATCAGCACCGAGGACGGGTAGGACGCTTTACCGCCCGGTACGTAAAGACCGGCACGGTCCAGCGGCGTCACCTTCTGGCCCAGCACCGTGCCGTCGGCTTCGGTGTAGCTCCAGGAGTCCTGCTTTTGCTTTTCGTGGTAGCTGCGCACTCGCGTTGCCGCGACCTCCAACGCTTCGCGCTGGGGAGCGGTGATGCGGGTCAGCGCCAGTTCCAGGCGTTCGCGAGGCAGGATCAGGTCAGCCATGGAGGCAACGTCCAGGCCATCGAATTGCCGGGTGAAATCCACCAGCGCCGCGTCACCGCGCTCGCGCACGGCCTTGATAATGTCGAGCACCCGCTGGTTGACCGAATCGTCGGACACACTTTCCCAGCTCAGCAGATGATCCAGATGATGAGCGAAATCAGGATCGGCAGCGTTGAGTCGGGCAATTGCAGTGGACGTGGTCATAGCGAGGGCCTCAATAGAATTGGCAAAAACTCAGGCGCCCTAAACTAGCAGTCGTTCCGCTTGGGCACCTGAGAATTCTGGCTATGAGGCGGATAGACGGGCGCGACCTAAGGCCGCGCGGGTGAGTCAACCGCGGTGTCGAGACTCCACTGCCTTGCGCAGGGTGTCGATCAACGCCTGGATACGGGCGTGCTGCATTTTCATCGAAGCTTTGTTGACGATCAGCCGGGAGCTGATGTCGGCAATGAAATCCTGGGGTTCCAGGCCATTGGCGCGCAGGGTGTTGCCGGTGTCGACCACGTCGATGATCTTGTCGGCCAGGCCGATCAACGGCGCCAGCTCCATCGAACCGTAGAGCTTGATGATGTCGACCTGACGACCCTGCTCGGCGTAGTAACGCTTGGCAACGTTGACGAACTTGGTGGCCACGCGCAGGCGGCCCTTAGGCTCGACGTCACCGACACGGCCGGCGGTCATCAGTTTGCACAGGGCGATACGCAGGTCCAGCGGCTCATACAGGCCTTGGCCACCGTACTCCATCAGCACGTCCTTACCCGCGACGCCGAGGTCCGCCGCGCCATGCTCGACATAGGTCGGCACGTCGGTGGCGCGCACGATCAACAGGCGTACGTCGTCCTGGGTCGTGGGGATGATCAGCTTGCGGCTCTTGTCCGGATTCTCGGTCGGCACGATGCCCGCTTCAGCCAGAAGCGGCAAGGTGTCGTCAAGGATGCGGCCCTTGGACAGTGCGATGGTCAACATGGGAAACGTCAGTCCTTCATCAGGCTATTGCTGCCCGGTCGCAATCGGCGCCGGACACAGATCAAGGCCTTCACGGACCTCGACTTGAAACCAAATCGTTGGGCACGTCCTTGTGCCCATGTCGAGAACTAGCCCGGTACGCGGCGAATTTTCGCGCCGAGCATCTGCAGTTTCTCTTCGATGCACTCGTAGCCACGGTCTATGTGGTAGATGCGATCGATCAGAGTGTCGCCATCGGCGCACAGTGCCGAGATCACCAGGCTCGCCGAAGCTCGCAAGTCAGTGGCCATCACTGGCGCACCCTTGAGCTTTTCGATACCGGTGACGATGGCGGTGTTGCCTTCAACCTGGATCTTCGCGCCCATGCGGTGCAACTCATACACGTGCATGAAACGGTTTTCAAAGATGGTCTCAATCACGGCACCGGTGCCTTCGGCAATCGCGTTCAGGGAAATGAACTGCGCTTGCATGTCGGTCGGAAACGCCGGGTACGGAGCGGTACGCACATTAACGGCTTTTGGCCGCTTGCCGTGCATGTTCAGCTCGATCCAATCTTCACCGGTAGTGATTTCAGCGCCGGATTCCTTGAGTTTTTCCAGGACGGCTTCAAGGATGGTCGGATCAGTGTCCTTGACCTTGACGCGACCGCCGGTCACGGCAGCGGCGACCAGGTAGGTACCGGTCTCGATGCGGTCCGGCATCACCTTGTAGGTCGCCGAGTGCAGACGCTTCACACCTTCGATGGTGATGGTGTCGGTACCCGCGCCAGTGATGTTGGCACCCATGGCGATCAGGAAGTTCGCCAGGTCGACCACTTCCGGCTCGCGCGCGGCGTTTTGCAGGACGCTACGACCGTTGGCCAGTGCAGCCGCCATCATGATGTTCTCGGTACCGGTCACGCTGACGGTATCAAAGAAGAAGTTGGCACCACGCAGGCCGCCTTCCGGCGCCTTGGCCTTGATGTAGCCACCTTCGACGTCGATGGTTGCGCCCATGGCTTCCAGGCCACGGATGTGCAGGTCCACCGGACGCGAGCCGATGGCGCAACCGCCAGGCAACGCCACTTCGGCTTCGCCGAAACGGGCAACCATCGGACCCAGCACCAGGATCGAGGCACGCATGGTTTTCACCAGTTCGTACGGAGCGATCAGGGTCTTGATGGTGCGCGGGTCGATCTCGACGCTGAGTTTCTCGTCGATCACCGGCTCAATACCCATGCGACCGAACAATTCGATCATGGTGGTGATGTCGTGCAGGTGCGGCAGGTTGGCCACGGTCACCGGACCATCGCACAGCAGGGTCGCTGCCAGGATCGGCAAGGCGGAGTTTTTCGCACCGGAAATGCGGATCTCGCCATCAAGGCGGGCACCGCCGGTAATAATCAATTTATCCATAAGAATCTCGACGCCTTGGGGGCTCAGGTGCGCTCGGCCCAGGCCGCGCGGCTGAAAAATTTCATAGTGACCGCATGGATGCTGCCATCGGTGATCCACGGGTTCAAATGAGCATAGATCTGCTGTTGACGCTTGACCGGGCTCAATGCCGCCAGTTCATCGCTAATCACGTTCAGCTGGAAGTTGCAGCCTTCGCCTTCAACTTCTACGTTCGTTTCCGGCAGCTTTCCTTCAAGGAAGCTCTTAACTTCTAGGGCCTGCATGCTCAACCTCTATCGGCGCCCAGTGCGCGCGGGTCGCACATCATACAAAAAAGCCCCGCGCCTGCGAACCCCGCATAGCAGGACTCTGACGGGGGGCTTCTTTAATAATGTGTATTAAGGATGCGCCAACAGCTCGGTCAAACCGGAAACCTGAGCGATTTCACGCATGTCTTCGGGCAATGCACGGACGCTCACCGGCTTTTTGACAGCCTGCGCATCACGCATGAAACACAGCAGCAACGACAGGCCGACACTGCTGGACTTCACCACCGCCGAGCAATCCAGCACCAGCGCGGGCGCGGTACTGGCATTGATCAGCGCCTGGCCCTGCTTGCGCAGGGCTGGCCCGGTGCTGTAGTCCAGCACGCCACTGAGCAACAATTCACCGGCCTCGCCGAGACGGATAGCCGACTCACTCATTGGGCAGGCTTCTGTGCAGCGTCTTCGGACTGTGCCTTGGCCTTGGCGACTTCACCGGCCCAACCATTGATGGTTTTGTCCAGGTCATTGCCATTGCGCTGCATCGCGTCCGCAAACTGATCACGGAACAGCTTGCCGATGTTGATGCCGTTGATGATCACGTTACGCAGTTTCCACTCGCCGTTGACCTTCTCCAGCGTGTACTGCACAGGGTACACCGCGCCATTGTTGCCCTTGACGCTCATGTTGACACTGGTGCGATCACCGGACTCATCCCCGGCCGGGGCGACAGTAATACCCTGGTTGTTGTACTCGAGCAGGGCATTGCCGTAGAACTGGAACAGGCCCCTCTTGAAGTTTTCCTGGAACGTTTGCATCTGCGCCGGGGTAGCCTTGCGCGAGTACTTGACGGTCATGATGCTTTTGGAGATACCTTCGGCATCCACCACCGGGCCGACAATAGTGTTCAGCGCTTGATAAAAGTCGCTCGGGTCCTGCTTGTACTTTTCCTTGTTAGCCTTCAAATCGGCCAACATCTTGTTGGTCGTGTCCTGCACCAGATCATGCGCAGAACCTGCAGCAACCGCATTTGCCATCAACGGCAGCGCTGCAAGCAGTACCAGCAGGCCACGTCGCAAGGTAGAGATCATGAACACATTCCTCATTTGGCGTCTTTATTAACGGTATTGAGCAGGAACTTTCCGATCAGGTCCTCCAGCACCAGCGACGACTGAGTGTCATGGATGGTCGAGCCATCCTTGAGCAAGGCTGATTCCCCGCCCACGCTGATACCGATGTACTTCTCGCCCAGCAAACCCGCCGTGAGAATAGACGCCGTGGAATCAGTCGGCAGATTATCTACCTTCTTGTCCACTTGCATGGTCACCCGGCCGGTGAAGCTGTCGCGATCCAGATCGATAGCCGTGACCTTGCCGATGGTTACACCCGCCATGGTCACTTTAGCTCTGACAGTCAAACCGGCGATATTGTCGAAGTAGGCGTAAAGTTTATACGTGTCGGCCGTAGGGCTGGCCGAGAGGCCGCTGACTCGCAGGGCGAGCAACAGTAAAGCCAGGATGCCAGCCAGCAAGAAAAGGCCGACACCGATTTCCACAGTGCGGTTTTGCATCAGAAATCTCCAAACATCAAGGCGGTCAAAATGAAGTCAAGGCCCAGTACTGCCAACGAGGCGTACACAACGGTCTTGGTGGTGGCGCGACTGATCCCTTCTGAGGTGGGCTCACAGTCGTAGCCTTGGAATACGGCGATCCAGGTCACTACAAAGGCAAAGACAATGCTCTTGATGATGCCGTTGAGCACGTCACCGGTGAAGGTCACACTGTTTTGCATGTTGGCCCAGTAGGAGCCGTCGTAGACCCCCAGCCAGTCCACCGCCACCCACGAACCACCCCAAATCCCGACCACGCTGAAAATCATCGCCAGCAATGGCAGAGAGATGAAACCGGCCCACAGGCGCGGGGCAACAATGTATTTGAGCGGGTCCACGCCGATCATTTCCAGGCTGGACAACTGCTCGGTGGACTTCATATTGCCGATTTCCGCCGTCAGCGCCGAACCGGCACGTCCGGCAAACAGCAACGCGGTGACCACCGGCCCCAGCTCACGTAACAACGTCAGGGCGACCATCTGCCCTACCGCCTGCTCGGAACCATAGCTGGAGAGGATATTGAAGCCCTGCAACGCCAGCACCATGCCGATGAACACCCCGGAGACCACAATGATCACCAGGGACATCACGCCCACCGAGTGCAGTTGCTTGAGCAGCAGGCCAAAACCGCCACCGATGCCGCCGCGGCCAAGCAAGGCGTGAAACAGGAAAATCGTCGAACGGCCGAGCACTTCGACAATGTCGATGCCCGAACGGCCGAAAAGGCGAACCTTCTCGATTAAAGATGTCTTGCGCATCAGCGCTTCCCCAGAAGATCTGAGCGGTAGTCCGCTGCCGGAAAATGAAAAGGCACCGGGCCATCGGGATCGCCGGTCATGAATTGGCGAATCCGCGGGTTATCCGCGTTCATCAGCTCTTCAGGCGTGCCCTGACCCAATACCTGGCCATCGCCCACCACATAGAGGTAGTCGGCAATGCTCGCGGTTTCGGCCAGGTCGTGAGAGACCACGATACTGGTGATGCCCAGGGCATCATTGAGCAGGCGGATCAAGCGCACCAGCACCCCCATGGCAATCGGGTCCTGGCCGACGAAAGGTTCGTCGTACATGAGAATCTGCGGATCCAGGGCAATGGCCCGAGCCAGGGCCACTCGACGCTTCATGCCGCCGGACAATTCGTCGGGCATCAGGTCGATGGCACCGCGCAGCCCTACGGCCTGCAGTTTCAGCAACACAATGTCACGAATCATTTCATCGGACAGCTGAGTGTGTACCCGCAGCGGAAACGCCACGTTCTCGAACACATCCAGGTCGGTGAACAGCGCGCCGCTCTGGAACAGCACACCCATGTGCTTGCGAGCATCGAACAGATCACTGCGCGACAGCGTCGGCAGGTTCTGGCCATTGACCCAGACTTCGCCGGCACTTGGACGCAATTGCATGCCCATCAGGCGCAGCAACGTGGTCTTGCCGCAACCGGAAGGCCCCATGATGCCCGTGACCTTGCCGCGGGGAATGCGAATATCCACATTATTGAAGATGCTGCGCGTACCGCGCTTGAAGGAAAGACCCTTCAGCTCGACCGCGTAGGCGTTATCGGCACTCATCTAAACTCCTTGGGATGCAGCCTTTCGCTCAGACACCTTGTTTTGGATAAATGCTTACGGCAAATAACAACAAAGGCTGCGCGGACCGAACTGGCGGCGAACTATATCACTGTCGATACAGCGCGCCCAAGGCCGGAACAGAGCTTGTTCAGAATCAGGACAGGTAAAAAATTGTAATGAAGAGGGTTCCCGCAACGCCGCCTGAACTAAAGGCTGACGAACTTGCGTGAGGGAATTGATCATAACCGCTATAATCGCCGACTTTTCGTCAGGCTATACGATTTCAGACATGAGCCAATCCAGCGACCTTATTCAATCCGCACAACGCACCATCCGCCTCGAGCTTGAAGCCGTAGAAGGCTTACTGGCCCATATCGACGCAGATTTCGTACGCGCATGCGAAATGATTCTGGCCAGCAAAGGCCGCGTTGTCGTGGTTGGCATGGGCAAATCCGGCCATGTTGGCAACAAGATTGCCGCCACCTTGGCGAGCACGGGGACCACTGCGTTTTTCGTGCACCCGGCCGAGGCCAGCCATGGCGACATGGGCATGATTACCCGGGATGACATCATCCTGGCACTCTCCAACTCCGGTACCACCAACGAAATCGTCACCCTGCTGCCCTTGATCAAGCGCCTGGGCATCAAGCTGATCAGCCTCACCGGCAACCCGGATTCAACCCTGGCCAAGGCCGCAGAAGTGAATTTGAATGTGCATGTGGCCCATGAAGCCTGCCCACTGAACCTGGCCCCGACTTCCTCGACCACCGCCGCCCTGGTCATGGGCGATGCACTGGCGGTAGCCCTGCTGGAAGCCCGCGGTTTTACCGCCGAAGATTTCGCGTTCTCCCATCCGGGAGGCGCACTGGGCCGCCGGTTACTGTTGAAAGTGGAAAACGTCATGCACACCGGCGACGAATTACCACAGGTCCAGCGCGGCACGCTGCTCAAGGACGCGCTGATGGAAATGACGCGCAAGGGGCTGGGCATGACGGTCATCCTGGAGGCCGATGGTCGCCTGGCCGGGGTTTTCACCGACGGCGACCTGCGCCGCACCCTGGACCGCACCATTGATATCCACACCGCCACCATCGACGATGTCATGACTCCTCATGGCAAGACCGCCCGCGCCGAGATGCTCGCCGCCGAAGCACTGAAGATCATGGAAGACCACAAGATCGGCGCCCTGGTGGTGGTCGATAGCAATGATCACCCGATTGGTGCCCTGAACATGCACGACTTGCTGCGTGCGGGAGTGATGTAAATGACCACCGACCTGTTGCAACGTGGCAAGCACATCAAGCTGGCGATTTTCGACGTCGACGGCGTGCTGACCGATGGCCGCCTGTATTTCCTCGAAGACGGCAGCGAATTCAAGACGTTCAACACCCTCGACGGCCAAGGCATCAAGATGTTGATGGCGACGGGCGTGCAAACAGCCATTATCAGCGGTCGCAAGACCCCTGTTGTGGAACGTCGCGCACAAAACCTGGGGATTCCTCACCTCTATCAGGGCCGCGAGGATAAACTGGTGGTTCTGGACGAGCTTCTTGGCCAACTCAACCTAAGCTATGAGCAGGTTGCCTACCTGGGTGATGACTTACCTGACTTGCCGGTGATTCGTCGGGTCGGCTTGGGCATGGCGGTGGCCAATGCCGCGGCCTTTGTCCGCGAGCACGCCCATGGCGTTACGACAGCCCGTGGCGGTGAAGGCGCCGCCCGCGAGTTCTGCGAGTTGATCCTGCGCGCCCAGGGCAGCCTTGAAGCGGCCCACGCCGCCTACCTATAGAGCTTTGTATGCTGAGTAAAAAGATTCGCAATTTCCTGTTATTCACTGTCATCGCCGCGTTGTTCGCAGCGGTTGGCTACTGGAATATCAGCCCGGAGCGCTTCCTCGACCAGCCTGTTGCGCAAGTCGACCAGAGCGCTATCGACTATTACGCCACCAATGCCTACAGCATCCAGTTCCTGCCCGATGGCAAGGTTCAGTATGAGATGACCTCGGAAAAGGTCGATCACATGAAGGCCTCGCAGATCACGATGCTGACCAAACCGGACATGCAACTGTATCGCGGCGCAGAGTTCCCTTGGCACGTCACCAGCGAACGGGGCGAAGTCAACCCCGACGGCACTGAGGTCGAGCTGATCGACTCGGTTCGCATCGCTCGTACCGACGCACAGAACCGCGACACCATCATTACCAGCAGTCGCATGACCGTATTCCCACAGAAGCAATATGCGCAGACCGAGCAAGACGTTAGAATCGACGGCGCTGGCGGTGTATCGACTGGCAAGGGAATGAAAGCGTATTTGAAAGAAAGCAGGATACACCTGCTATCGAACGTAAGAGGACAGTATGAGGCTCGTTAAAACCCTCCCTATTTTGCTCGGCCTGGGCGCAGCACTGGGAAGCGTGAGCGCCTGGGCTCTGCCGAACGATAGCCAGCAGCCGATCCACATTCAGGCTGACGATGCTCAGCTGGATGACAAGCAAGGTGTTGCGACCTACAAAGGTGACGTGATCATCACTCAAGGTTCGATGATCGTTAAAGGCAACACCGTCACGCTCACCCGCACCAAGGCTGGCGATATCGATGTCGTGACCTCGGTTGGCAACCTGGCGTACTTCGAGCAACTGCAAAAAGTTGGCGACCCGAAACCCGTCCAGGGCTATGGCGTGACTATTCAGTATCATGCTCAGCAAAACCGCATCGTGCTGATCGACAGGGCCAAGGTCATCAACGACGGCAACACCACCGAAGGCGAGAAAATCGTCTACGACACGGTGAAGCAGATTGCCCAAGCCGGTCGCGCCAATGGCGCCACGGTCACCCAGAAGCGTCCACGTATCGACATGGTTATCCAGCCGAAAGAGAAGAAGACTCCGTAATGGCAACCCTGAAAGCCCAGCATCTGGCCAAGGCCTATAAAAGCCGTCAGGTCGTGCGCGACGTCAGCCTGTCGATCGACAGCGGCCAGATCGTCGGCTTGCTCGGCCCCAACGGTGCCGGCAAGACCACCTGTTTCTACATGATCGTCGGCCTGGTACAGGCCGATCAGGGTCGCGTACTGATCGACGACCTGGACGTCAGCCACCAGCCCATGCACGGTCGTGCACGGGCCGGTATCGGCTATCTTCCTCAGGAAGCATCGATCTTCCGCAAACTGTCGGTATCCGACAACATCATGGCAATCCTCGAGACCCGCAAGGAACTCGACCGCGCCGGGCGCAAGAAAGAGCTGGAAAGCCTGTTGCAGGAGTTCCACATCAACCACATTCGCGACAACCTCGGCATGAGCCTCTCCGGCGGCGAGCGTCGTCGCGTAGAAATCGCCCGCGCCCTGGCTACTGCACCGAAGTTCATCCTGCTGGATGAACCCTTCGCGGGTGTCGACCCGATCTCGGTCGGCGATATCAAACAGATCATCCATCACCTCAAGGCCAAGGGTATCGGTGTATTGATCACCGACCACAACGTCCGCGAAACCCTCGATATCTGCGAAACAGCCTATATCGTCAACGATGGGCAACTGATCGCCGAAGGTGATTCCGCCACCATCCTGGCCAATGAACTGGTCAAGGAAGTTTATCTGGGCCACGAGTTCCGCCTGTAAGCATCATCCTGCAAGCAGCGTGGTGTCTGGCCCTTCGCCAAGGAGCGTGAACAGCAATAAAAACCTTAGAATTTTTATTGTTACCGCGCTCTAGGCAAAGCCCCCGATATCAGGCATATAATTTGCTTATGTTTGGCGCTCACGCGCCCTGTCGTGGATGGCGCACTGCGCCGGCGAATAAGGTGTTAAGCCCCTGCCATGAAACCATCGCTAGTCCTGAGAATGGGCCAGCAGCTGACGATGACACCTCAGCTGCAACAGGCCATCCGCCTGCTCCAATTGTCGACCCTGGACCTGCAACAGGAAATCCAGGAGGCCCTGGAGTCCAATCCGATGCTCGAACGCCAGGAAGAAGGCGAAGACTTCGATAACGCCGACCCGCTGGCCGATAACGTCGAGCAAAAACCCAATACTGACACCCAGGAACCCTCCTACCAGGAAACCGCCCCGACGGTAGATAACCTCGAGGAAGGCGAGTGGAACGAACGGATTCCCAATGAACTGCCGGTCGACACCGCCTGGGAAGACGTGTATCAGACCAGTGCCAGCAGCCTGCCCAGCAACGACGATGACGAGTGGGACTTCACCACCCGCACGTCTGCCGGCGAAAGCCTGCAAAGTCACCTGCTGTGGCAACTGAACCTGGCCCCGATGTCCGACACCGATCGACTGATCGCCGTCACCCTGATCGACTGCATCAACAATCAGGGCTATCTGGACGAAACACTCGAGGAGATCCTCGAAGCCTTCGATCCGGAACTGGACATCGAGCTGGACGAAATTGAAGCCGTCCTGCACCGCATCCAGCAGTTTGAACCCGCCGGCATCGGCGCCCGCAACCTCAGTGAGTGCCTGCAACTGCAACTGCGGCAACTGCCGGTCAAGACGCCGTGGCTGACAGAAGCACAACGCCTGGTCACCGACTTCATCGACTTGCTGGGCAGCCGCGACTACAGCCAACTGATGCGCCGGATGAAGCTCAAGGAAGACGATCTGCGCCAGATCATCGAACTGGTTCAGAGCCTAAACCCGCGCCCCGGTTCGCAAATCGAGTCCAGTGAAGCCGAATATGTCGTCCCCGACGTGATCGTGCGCAAAGATAACGAACGCTGGCTGGTGGAACTGAACCAGGAGTCAGTGCCACGCCTGCGGGTCAATCCACAATATGCCGGCTTCGTTCGTCGCGCCGACACCAGCGCCGACAACACCTTCATGCGCAACCAGCTGCAGGAAGCTCGCTGGTTCATCAAGAGCCTGCAGAGCCGTAACGAAACCCTGATGAAAGTAGCCACCCAGATCGTCGAGCATCAGCGCGGCTTCCTGGAGTATGGCGACGAAGCAATGAAACCGCTGGTGCTGCATGACATTGCCGAGGCGGTCGGCATGCACGAGTCGACGATTTCCCGGGTCACCACGCAAAAATTCATGCATACCCCACGGGGTATTTATGAGCTGAAATACTTTTTCTCCAGCCACGTCAGTACCTCCGAAGGCGGCGAATGCTCGTCCACGGCAATCCGCGCGATCATCAAAAAACTGGTTGCTGCGGAAAATCAGAAAAAGCCGTTGAGTGACAGCAAGATCGCTGGTTTACTGGAGGCACAAGGCATTCAGGTCGCCCGTCGAACCGTCGCCAAGTACCGCGAGTCCCTAGGGATCGCGCCTTCCAGCGAGCGCAAGCGTTTGATGTGACGGGCGGGCCATAGCGTTCCAGTGGCAGGCATTTGCCTGCCGCTTTATGCACTGGCAACGAAGGAGAAGCTGTATGCAAGTCAACATCAGTGGACACCATGTAGAAGTCACCCCTCCATTGCGCGAATACGTCGAGCAGAAGCTGAAGCGACTTGAGGGTCATTTCGACAAGATCACCAATGTGCAGGTCATCATGAAGGTCGATAAGCTTCAGCAGAAAATCGAAGCAACCCTTCAGATACCCGGTGGCGAAGTGGTCGCCAATGCCGAGCATGAAGACATGTATGCATCAATCGATGCCTTGACTGACAAGCTTGACCGCCAACTTAAAAAGCATAAGGAAAAGAACCTGCACCTGATGCAAGGTACAGGTCGCTAACTCTCCCCCCATGATCCGACTTGAAACCATCCTGACCCCCGGCCGTTCCCTCGTGAACGTGCCGGGCGGCAGTAAAAAGCGCGCCCTCGAACAAATTGCCAACCTGATCGGCCGCGAAGTGCCCGAATTGGATACGCAAGCTGTGTACGAGGCTCTGATCGCCCGTGAAAAGCTCGGCTCGACCGGCTTTGGCAACGGCATCGCGATTCCCCATTGCCGCCTTAAGGGCTGCGAGTCGCCGGTAAGTGCACTGCTGCACCTGGACGCCCCTATTGATTTCGACGCCATTGATGGCGCGCCGGTCGACCTGCTGTTTGTCCTGCTGGTACCGGATGCCGCCACCGATGCGCACCTGGAACTGCTCAAGCAGATCGCCAGCATGCTCGACCGCAAAGAAGTACGCGACAAACTGCGCAGCGCCAACAGCAATGAGGCGCTGTATCAGGTTGTCCTGGATGAACAGAACGGGCGGTAATCATGCGTTTGATCATCGTCAGCGGACGCTCCGGCTCAGGTAAAAGTACTGCCCTCAATGTTCTTGAGGACAACGGCTTCTATTGCATCGATAACTTGCCCGCCGGTTTACTGCCCGAGCTGGCGGAGCGCGCCCTGATCCACACTGAACTGGCGCAACCGCTGGTGGCCGTGTCCATCGACGCCCGCAACCTGCCCAGCCACCTCACGCGCTTCCCGGAACTGCTCGAAGAAGTGCGTAGCAAGCATATTCATTGCGATGTGTTGTACCTGGATGCCGACGAAGAAACCTTGTTAAAGCGTTTCTCCGAAACCCGTCGACGCCACCCACTAAGCAGTCCACACCGTTCGCTGGCCGAAGCCATCGAGGACGAGACCAAGCTGCTGGGCCCGATCATTGATTTGGCCGACCTGAAGATCAACACCACGAACCTGAACCTGTATCAACTGCGCGATGCCATCAAGCTGCGCCTGTTGAACCAGCCGGAGCCCGGCACAGCGTTCCTGGTGGAGTCGTTCGGCTTCAAACGCGGCATGCCGGTGGACGCCGACCTGGTATTTGATGTGCGTTGCCTGCCCAACCCGTACTGGAAGCCGGAACTGCGCGACCAGTCGGGCCTGGACCAACCGGTGGCCGAGTATCTGGCGGCACAACCGGATGTCGAGGAAATGTTCCAGGACATCTCCAGCTACCTGCTCAAATGGCTGCCACGTTTTGCTGCCAGCAATCGAGCCTATGTCACCATCGCCATTGGCTGCACCGGTGGGCACCATCGCTCTGTCTACCTGACAGAACGCCTGGGCCAGGTGTTGCAGCAAACCCTCAAGAACGTCCAGGTTCGCCACCGCGACCTTAGCTGAAAGGAACACCCCCGCGATGCCCGCTCTGGAAATTGAAATCATCAACAAGCTGGGTTTGCATGCCCGGGCCTCAGCCAAGTTTGTCGGCGTTGCGGGGCAGTTTCCCTGTCAGATCCGAGCCGGGCGCACCCCGGAATCCATGGTTGATGGCAAAAGCATCATGGCCATGATGATGCTGGCTGCGGGCAAGGGCACCAAGATCCACTTGAAAACGGAAGGCGAGCAAGAGAATGAAGCGATGGCGGCTCTGGTAAAGCTGATCAACAACTACTTTGACGAGGGTGAATAAGCCCTCTCTTGACCTCTGATCGTTCCCACCGACGGGAACGATCAATAGAAGCGCCCTACCCCAGCGCCGTATCCATCACCATCATCAAGCAAAACCCGACACACAACCCCAGGCTGGCCAGCTTGTCGTGACCATTGCGCCGCGACTCGGGTATCACTTCGTGAGTCACGACCAACAGCATTGCACCGGCCGCCAGTGCCAACCCCAAGGGCAACAGTAACTCGGCCAGACTTACCAGCCAGGCGCACAATACGGCGAACACCGGTTCGACCAATCCAGACGCGGCGCCGATCAGGAACGCCTTGACCCGCGACATCCCCGCACCCGCCAGTACCAACGCAATCACCAACCCTTCCGGCACATCCTGCAGCGCGATGCCCATGGCCAGGCTATCTGCGTCAGGCATGCCGCCACCCGCCGACACGCCAACTGCCATGCCTTCGGGAATGTTATGGGCAATGATGGCAAACACAAACAACCAGATACGCGGCGGGATAACCGGGTGCTCCGGCGTACCCACCAGCATTTCCGGACTGGCACCAGAGACTTTTCGATCCACCAGAAACAGCCCGAACGCCCCCAGCATGATGCCGAAACTGATCAGCCCGCTGGCCGACCAAGACGATAAGCCAAGACTTTCGGCTGCAGCGATACCGGGCACGATCAGCGAAAACGCTGTCGCCGCCAACATCACCCCAGCACCAAAACCGAGCAACGTATCACTCACCGCCAAGGGCATCCGGCGAATAACCAGCACAGGGACCGCGCCCAAGGCCGTACCGAGGGCACAGATGGCCCCACCTTGCAGGGCACGCAAGATGCGCGGCTCCAGGTCCAGCCAGGCCAGCCCTTGGGCTACCAGCAATGCAGTTCCTGCCAACAGCAACAGCGAGCCAAATGCATAACGAAACATCCGCACGCTGCTGATCGCCAGTGTTTCAGTGCCCATAGTCGGCCTTAGATCTTGTTATAGAGAGGGTGTCAGGCGAGCGCAGCGTGGTAGCGCTCGGCGACTTCTGGCCAATTGATGACGCTGTAAAACGCGTTGATGTATTCCGGACGACGGTTCTGGTACAGCAGGTAATAGGCATGTTCCCAAACGTCCAGACCGAGAATCGGTGTATTGCCGCCCATTAGCGGGCTGTCCTGATTGCCGCTGCTTTCCACCACCAGGGTCTTTTGCGGAGTCACACTCAACCAGGCCCAGCCACTGCCAAAACGGGTCAATGCGGCTTTAGTGAACGCTTCCTTGAAACTGTCGAAACCGCCCAACTGTTCATCAATAGCCTTGCCCAGCGCACCATCCGGTTTGCCTCCGCCTTTAGGCGACATGACGGCCCAGAACAACGAGTGGTTGGCATGGCCTCCGCCTTGGTTGATCACCGCGGCCCGCAGTTTCTCCGGCAGTTGCTGGACGCTGGACACCAGCTTCTCCACCGGCCACCCCGCCCACTCGGTGCCTTCAACAGCCGCGTTCAGGTTATTGATGTAGGTCTGATGGTGCTTGGTGTAGTGAATCTCCATGGTTTGCGCATCGATATGCGGTTCCAGGGCGTCATAGGCGTAGGGCAAGGCAGGCAAGGTGTAGGTCATATCAATGTGCTCCATAGTGAGGACTGTTGCGGGTCGACGCATCCGGTTGCGCCGCGTGGCTGCCCAACAAGCGATAGGTACGGGGGTATTCGCCGTGATCGCTGATGAAATTCAACAGTTCAACGTAGGTTTTGCTGCTCTGACGCAGAGCCGCCTCCCGCAGTAGCGGGTTCAGGCGGGTGTCCTGCATGGTCTGCAACAGGCGCTGGTGAATGGCGCAGAGGTATTCCGCGCTTTCTTCCGGCTGATTCAGGCGCAGGTGCAGGTCTGCGAGGTTGTGATGGGAGATGACGCAAGCCGCCACTGCTTCATCGGCATCCGCCCAGCGCTCAAACAACACTTGGGCCAAGGCCAGGGCCTGCAGGTAGTGCTCGCGAGCATCCACCAACTCGCCTCGCATAAAGCAGCGATTAGCCCTTTCGATCGTGCGTTTCCAGTGCTCCATGGTGAGCCTCCAAAGCAGGGTCGGTGATTACACGCCGCCCGCCGTGAGCTTTTCCGGATCCAGGAGGATTTCCAGTTGGCTGCGGGACAAGTCAGTGTGTTCAAGCGCAACATCGATCACCGGCCGGCCTTGCTGATAGGCCTTCTTGGCGATTTCAGCGGCCTTTTGATAACCAATGATCGGGTTGAGTGCGGTGACCAGGATCGGGTTGCGCGACAGCGCCTCCTTGAGCTTGGCTTCGTTGACCTTGAAGCTGGCGATTGCCTTGTCCGCCAGCAGGCGGCTGGAATTGGCCAGCAACTCCAGGCTACTGAGCAGGTTCTGGGCAATGATCGGCAGCATGACGTTCAGTTCGAAGTTGCCGGATTGACCGGCGATGGTGATCACCGTGTCATTGCCAATCACTTGCGCCGCGACCATCGCCGTGGCCTCCGGAATCACCGGATTGACCTTGCCCGGCATGATCGAAGAGCCGGGTTGCAGGCCTTCCAGCTCGATTTCACCGAGGCCGGCCAACGGGCCAGAGTTCATCCATCGCAGGTCGTTGGCGATCTTCATCAAGGACACGGCGGTGGCTTTCAGTTGACCGGAAACAGCGACAGCGGTGTCCTGAGAACCAATCAGCGCGAACAGGTTTTTGCCAGGGGTGAACTTCACCTCGGTCAAACGGCTGAGCTGCTGGCTGAAACGCGCAGCGAACTCCGGATGCGCGTTGATCCCGGTGCCTACCGCCGTGCCACCCTGGGCCAGGGCTTGCAGGCTCGGCAGCAAGTCTTGCAGGTGGCCGATATTGGCCCTGAGTTGCTGCGCCCAGCCATTGAGCACTTGGCTCATGCGTACGGGCATGGCGTCCATCAGGTGAGTACGACCCGTCTTGATGAACGGATGAACCTCCTGCGCTTTGCGTTCGATCACCTGCACCAGATGCAGCAGTGCCGGCAGTGTTTGCTCATGCAGCACCAACGCCGCACTGACGTGGATCGTGGTCGGGATGATGTCGTTGCTGCTTTGCCCGCAGTTGACATGGTCATTGGGATTGACCGGTTCGCCCAACAGACGGCTGGCGAGCGTCGCGATGACTTCGTTGGCGTTCATGTTGGAGCTGGTGCCGGAACCGGTCTGGAAGATATCCACCGGGAAGTGCTGCATGAAGTCGCCTTCCAGCAAACCCTGAGCGGCATCGACGATGGCTTTGCCTTGGGCTTCGCTCAGTTGTTTCAGCTCGACGTTGGCCTTGGCGGCGGCCGCCTTGGCGAGAATCAGGGCACGAATGAATGGCGCCGGCATGCGTTGGTGGCTGATGGGAAAATTATTCACCGCACGCTGGGTTTGCGCGCCATACAAGGCTTCGGCCGGTACTTGCAGCTCGCCCATGCTGTCGCGTTCGATACGGGAGTTACTCATCGGAGGATCCTTGCACCAGGTCAGAAAAGGAAATGGAAGGCAGCAACTCACAGGTCGCCAGTTGCCAGGCAAAGGTCTGCCAACGTTTGAGGCGGCAGGCACAGTGGGACAAATTTTCCAGGTCGCGCAGGGGACGCCAGGCTTGATCGAGGCACACGGAGCGCCAGTGCCAAGGCAAGGCGGTATCGCTTGCGGTGTCGATCAGCAGGCGGAACGAGGTTTCGGCGATGGTCCAGGGGTGAGTCGCCGTGCAGCACGCCAGATACCGGCCTTCATTCAGGTAATGTTCGATCAGACGAGGCTCATCAGGATCGAGGCCGCAGCGAATCTGACGACTCATCCAGCGCCAGCTTTCCAGGTAGGGATCCTCATGCAGGACAGAACTCATGATCCACACTCATTCGGTAATGATACTTATTATTAAATGATATTGAGAATCAAAACAATAGCATCCCACCAATCGTCTGCCGCGCAACGTGATCTCCAGGCACAAAAAAGGCGCGCCACCCAATGGGTGGCGCGCCTTTTCAAACCGTCGGAGCGTTAGCTACCGGCGACCGTCATCCTCTCGATCAGCACCGAACCCGTGCGGATATTGCTGCGAAGCTCCAGGTCATTACCCACCGCAACAATCTGCTTGAACATGTCGCGCATATTGCCGGCGATGGTCACTTCCTGGACGGCGAACTGAATTTCGCCATTTTCGACCCAGAAACCCGCCGCACCACGAGAGTAATCACCCGTGACCATGTTCAGGCCATGCCCCATTAATTCGGTAACCAGCAAACCACGCCCCATACGCCGCAACAGCGCTGCCTGGTCTTCATCACCATGGGTCACGAACAGGTTATGCACGCCACCGGAGTTGGCAGTGCTCGGCAGGCCGAGTTTGCGCCCTGCGTAGGTGCCCAACACATAAGACACCAACTCACCACTCTCGACAAACGGCTTGGCATAGGTCGCCAAGCCATCGCCGTCGAATGCCGAACTGCCCATGGCACGCATCAGATGCGGCCGCTCATCAATGGTCAGCCACTCAGGGAACAGCTTCTGACCGATCGACCCTTCCAGGAACGAGGATTTGCGGTACAGGTTACCGCCGGAAATCGCCCCCAGAAAACTGCCGAACAATCCACCGGCCAGCTCCGCCGAAAACAGCACCGGCACTTCGCAGGTTGGCACCGGGCGCGCGCCAAGGCGGCTCGCCGCTCGTTGCGCGGCACGCTGGCCAATGCTGACCGGATCAGCCAGCAATTCGCCCTGGCGGTTCACGTCATACCAGTAATCGCGCTGCATCTGGCCATCGGCCTCGGCAATCATCACGCAGCTCAAGCTATGGCGAGTGGAAGCATAACCCCCAATGAAACCATGACTGTTGCCATACACGCGGCAACCCTGATGGGTACTCAAGGTGGTGCCATCGGCATTCTTGATCCGGCTGTCAGCATCAAACGCTGCCGCTTCACAGGTCAGCGCCTGTTCGATGGCCTGCTCCGGGGTGATATCCCAGGCATGAAACAGATCAAAGTCCTTCAAGTCCTTGGCCATCAAGGCTTTATCAGCCAGCCCCGAACTTTCGTCTTCAGAGGTGTGCTTGGCAATGGCCAGCGCCGCAGCAACGGTCTCGCGAATCGCTTCCGGGCCACTGGCGGACGTGCTTGCCGAACCTTTGCGCTGGCCGACGTACAAGGTGATGCCAAACCCTTGGTCGCGGTTGAATTCAACGGTTTCCACTTCCCGCTGACGCACCGACGTCGACAACCCTTGCTCCAGGGACACCGCCACTTCACAGGCACTGGCCCCCTGGCGCTTGGCCTCGGCAAGGATCTGCTCGACTTGTTCCTGCAGTGCCGGTAACGCTTGCGGACCGACGCTTTGGGCTGCACTCATGGTTTTCTCCACTCAAATTCTGCTTTCGGTTAAGGCCTTCGAGCGACCGGGCCGGACAAGCGGCCCCCGACTGGTTATCATGGCGGCGTTTCTTTGCGGACTGCCACCATGGTTGATTCTTACGACGACTCCCTCGATGGGGAGAAAAGCAAAACCCAGGTCAAACGCGAGCTGCATGCTCTGGTTGACCTTGGCGAGCGCCTTACAACGCTCAAGCCTGACTTGCTGGCAAAACTGCCCTTGACCGACGCCATGCGCCGGGCCTTGGCCGATGCGCCCAAGCACACCGCGAATATCGCGCGTAAACGGCACATCATGTTTATCGGCAAGCTGATGCGCGACCAGGACACTGACGCCATTCTGACTTTGCTCGACCAAATGGATGCCTCCACTCGCCAGTACAACGAACGTTTTCACAATCTGGAACGCTGGCGTGACCGCTTGATCGCGGGCGACGACGCCGTCCTGGAAAAGTTCGTCCTGGACTACCCGGATGCCGACCGCCAGCAACTGCGCTCCCTGATCCGTCAGGCCCAGCACGAACTGGCGCAGAACAAGCCACCGGCCACCAGCCGTAAAATCTTCAAGTACATCCGTGAGCTGGACGAGACTCAACGCGGCCTGCGCTGATCCTCTTCCCCGGGTGGCGACCTTCGCCACCCGAAGCTCCCGTGCTTATGACCCCGTGCCACCCACGGTGATCGCGTCAATTTTCAAGGTCGGCTGACCAACACCCACCGGCACCGACTGCCCATCCTTCCCGCACGTCCCCACACCGCTGTCCAACGCCAGGTCGTTACCGACCATCGACACCTTGCTCATGGCTTCCGGGCCGTTACCGATCAGTGTTGCCCCTTTGACCGGCGCGGTAATCTTGCCGTCTTCGATCAAATACGCCTCGCTGGTGGAGAACACGAACTTGCCGCTGGTGATGTCCACCTGCCCGCCACCGAGGTTGGCGCAGTAGATACCGCGTTTCACCGAAGCGATGATTTCGGCGGGATCGCTTTCGCCACCCAACATGTAAGTGTTGGTCATGCGCGGCATCGGCAGGTGCGCGTAGGACTCACGGCGACCGTTACCCGTACGGGCTACGCCCATCAGGCGGGCGTTGAGCTTGTCTTGCATGTAACCCTTGAGCACACCGTTTTCGATCAGCGTGGTGCATTCGGTCGGCGTGCCTTCGTCATCGACGCTCAACGAGCCACGACGCCCGGCCAGGGTGCCGTCATCGACGATGGTGCAGAGTTTGGAGGCAACCATTTCACCCATGCGACCGCTGTAGGCCGAACTGCCCTTACGGTTGAAGTCGCCTTCAAGACCGTGACCTACCGCTTCATGCAGCAGAACTCCGGACCAGCCCGAGCCCAGCACGACCGGCAAGGTACCCGCCGGGGCCGGAATCGCTTCCAGGTTAACCAGCGCCTGGCGCAGCGCTTCACGGGCATACCCCATGGCGCGGTCTTCGGTCAGGAAATAACGGTAATCCGTACGTCCGCCACCGCCATGGCCACCACGCTCACGACGACCGTTTTGCTCAACGATCACACTGACGTTAAAACGCACCAATGGCCGTACGTCTGCGGCCAGACCGCCGTCGGTGGAGGCCACCAGGATTCGCTCCCAGACGCCGGCCATGCTCACGGTGACTTGCTGGATACGCGGGTCCAAAGCACGAGTTGCCGCATCCACACGCTTGAGCAGCTCGACCTTTTCGGCCCGGCTGATCACTTCCAGTGGGTTATCCGGCGCATACAACTGAGCCACATCCTGGGTGCTGAACGCCTGCACCGTACCGTTTTGCCCGGCACGGGAGATCGAACGAGCCGCGCGGGCGGCCAAACCCAGCGCTTCGAGGGTGATGGCATTGCTGTAGGCAAAACCGGTTTTTTCACCGGATTGCGCTCGCACACCCACCCCTTGGTCCAGGTTGAAACTGCCTTCCTTGACGATGCCGTCTTCCAGCGCCCAGGACTCGGAGATCTGCCCCTGGAAATACAAATCGGCGGCGTCGATACCCGGCCCGGCCAGATCGCCCAGCACGGTTTGCAAGCTTTCGATGGTCACGCCACCGGGCGCCAGGAGGTGTTCACTGACTGAGGACAACAACTCGCTCATAGGTTTGGCCTTAAATTCATCGTTCTGAAGCAGGTCGCTGCGCGCCCTGCGAGAAAAAGCGCCGATGGTTCACCACCGGCATGCGCGCCCGTATCGACGCCTGTTCACTGCTATCGCGTTCGGCCAGCAACACCGCTTCGCCTTGATCCTGTTGTGTCAGCACTCGCCCCCAGGGGTCGACAATCGCTGCATGGCCGAAGGTTTCCCGTGGCCCCGGATGCACGCCGCCTTGAGCGGCTGCCAGCAGGTAACACTGGGTTTCGATGGCCCTGGCACGAATCAACACGTCCCAATGTGCAGCCCCGGTCACCGCCGTAAACGCCGAAGGTGCGGTAATCAGTTCAGCCCCGGCAGCCCGTAACTCGCTGTACAGCTCCGGGAAACGCAAGTCGTAACAAACCGTCAGCCCCAGACGGCCCACGGGGGTATCCGCTACCACCACCTGACTACCGTAAGCATAGTCATCGGATTCTCGATAACGACCTCGGGTGTCGGCCACATCGACATCAAACAAATGCAGCTTGTCGTAACGGGCGACGATCTCACCGTGTTCATTGATCAGCAACGAGCAGGCATTGGACTTGGCCGTCGGCTGTCCTTCGGGCGGTAGCGGCAAAGTGCCGGCCACTATCCATAAGGTGAGGTCGCGGGCGGTCTGTTTCAACCAGGGCAAGATTGGGCCTTCACCCAAGGCCTCGGCACGGCCGATCTCGGCGACGTCACGACGACCCATGGCAGCGAAGTTCTCCGGCAGGACCGCCAGCCGAGCACCGCCGGCAGCCGCCTGCTCAAGCAGACGACGTGCCTGGGCGAGATTGGCCAGCACGTCGCTTTGGCTGACCATTTGAATGACTGAGATGGACATGACGGGCTCCTGCATTCGAGACGGATGGATCATGACACTGTAAAGGCGGCCCTGCGGACCGCATCGCAGCCTCGTGCCTCGGCAGCGGCTACCGGACGTTATTGTGGCTTTTCAAATGGTTTGTCGAAGCTGATTTTCGGGTCCTTCCAAGGGCCTTGAACCTTGTATTGCACGCTGGCAAAACGAGAAACCCGGTCACCAATCAGCTTGTCGATCAAAAACAATGCACCACCAATGGCCGGCGCCCCAACGATCAACGCCGCGATCGGCAGGTTGTTGGTCACCGGCAAGGTCACCAGCAGCTTGGCATCGACCCGGTCAGCCACCAGGTCCAGGGTGCCGTTAATCTCCAGGTTGGTGGATGGACCAGTCATGGTGATCGGCTCACGAGTGACAAACACGCCGTTACTGGCCGCCAGCAAACCCTTGACCCGGTCATAACTCAAACCCTTGCCGAGCAAGTCGGAAAAGTCCAGGCGCAAACGTCGACCAATGGAGTTGAAGTTCAGCAGACCAAACACCCGCAGGGCCTGAGCTCCACCTTCTACTTCAACGAACTGACCTTTGCGGAAACTGGCGTCCAGGCTGCCGGAGAAGCGCTTGGGCCCGACCCAGGCCGGCGAACCCGGCCAGCGCCCGTCCACATCCAGATGGAAATCCTCGCTGGTCACGGTCGGGGCAAAACCCCAGCCCTTGAGCACATCAGCGATGTTCTTGCCATCCAGGCGCCCTTTGTACCAGCTGCTGCTGACGCCCGGCGCACCTTCCCAGCCACCGGCGCCTTTGAGTTGCATGCCCTTGAGACCCAGGTCGAGGTTATTGAAAGCCATGCCCTTGGCGGTCGGCCGAACCTTCAGCGACCAGGCACCAATCAAATCTGGCCCCTGGAACAGTTGGTCAATGGCGATATCCAGTGCCGGGATCTGCTTGGGATCTACATCCGCCAGCGGGTCTGGCGCATTTTCATCGGCCTGCACCGAGGGGTCGACCGCCGGCAACTTCACGTACTGCAAGTTGACCGCAATCGGTGCGCCTTTGGCATCCGGCAACCCTACAGTGCCTTTGGCTTGCAGGCTGTCGAGTTGCAAAGCCCAGGCAGCCGGCTTGCGATCCAACAGCAACGTGACCTGATCGAACTGAGTGCCAAAACCGGTCAGCTTGCCGACCTTGAAGTTCGCACCGCTCAACAGTTGCTTGGCACTGCCGCCCGGGTCATTGCCGGCATAACGATCCGCCAGCTTTTTCCAAGGGTCGATATCCAGCTCCGACAACACGCCACGAATGCGCAGGCCTTTAGCGCCTGGCAACAGCGCATCACCGTCACCCAGAAACAGTTCACCGCGACCGTCAGCAAAATTGTCCGCCGGCGCAGCAAAGGTAAAGTTCGCTAACTCGCCATAATCAAACCAGTAGCGCCGCTCCTTGCCTTGCAAGGTCATGCGGAACACCGTGTCGCGCCCCTGGCTGGCGGGCATACCGAAGGGTGCTGGCAGATCGACCAGCGTGCCCTTGAGGTTGGAGCTGACCATCAACTGACTGTCAGCGCCGTCCAGGTTCAATTGCAACTGGTAAGGGATATCGCCTGAGACCGGCAATGGCTGGCTGACCTTGAGCCAGTCGGTCAGTTTCTTGACCGCCACCTGCCCCTTGGCTGTGACCCGGGTACTGAGATTGCCAGGCTTGCCATCGGCAAAGATCTGCGCGGTGATCGGCCGGTCAAACGCCTGGGCACTAATATTCTGGCCGCTGAGGCCCTTGGCGCTGTCGAAGCGGAAGTCACCCTTGAGTTGACTCAGGTCCAGCGCAGGCTCGGCCAACTGCAGCCGTGCCTTGTCCGTCTTGAAGTCCACTACGATCTTTGGCTCGGTGTTCTTGGCCAGCGGAACATCCAGGTCCAGATTCCCCTGCAAATCGCCCTCGCCTTTCCAGCCGGCAAAGGTCGATGCCGTACCAATCGGCGCTTCCTGGAGAATTTTCAGACCATCCCCCAAGCCGCCGGCAAAACCACCGGTCAGCAACAGGTGACTGTCCTGCCCGCTGGGAGCGTGGGGAATGTTGACGTAGATGTCCTTGACCTTGGTGTCGAGTAACTGCCCCTTGCTGGCCAGGATGCGTACACCGGTCTCTTCGACAAACACTTCACCTGCGACCTTGCTGACATGAGGCCAACCAGGCTGGAACGCCAACTCGGCGTCATGCACCTTGAAAAACAGGCTGATATTGCGCGCAGCCGTCGCTGCATCGTGGTTCAGCGAGCCCTGATACTGGAAGAAACCTTGATCCACAGCCCCCTTGAGAACCGCCGTACGCAGCCATTCGTCCAACGCCGGGCTCAGGACCGCCGGCAGGTATTTGGAAGTAAAACGCCCGTCGCCGTCGACCATACCGACCCGCAGGTCCATGTAGTCTTCCTGGCTATGGTCAAAATGCAGGCGAATGAGGAAGTCGGCAGCGACCTTGCCCTCTTCTCCCAGCACCTTGATATACGGCGCGATCAGGGTGAAACCTTCTTTATCCAGCTTCCAGGTCAGCCGGGCGTTGGCCTGGATGTACTGCCAGGGCTTGGCGAAGATCGGGAACAGATGCAGCGAAAAATCCTTGCTGTCCATGCGCAGTTCGCCATGCCCCAAATCACCGCTGATGCTGCCGGTGACATTGCGGGCCGCCGGCGCACCGAAATAGGCATCGAAGCCGATCCGATCGAGGTTGGCGGTAAAGCTCACTTTCTGGTCGGTGGTGTCCTGGGGACGATAATCCGCCAGTACATTGCGCAAGGTCCCGGTCGCTTTCAGATGCTCGACCGCCTTGGCTACGCCTTCCGGCAGAGGTGCCAGGGCATTGAGCAAAGGCGTGATGGGGGTCAGGTCCAGATGATCAGCCTGCAGATTCCAGACTTCCTGCGCATTGCCCGTGGCCAACGTCTGCTGCAATTGCAGGCGTGACTCCCAGCGAGTCTCCCCCAGGTTCATCGCCAGGGAGTCGAAGAGCACCTTGAGGTCGCTGTCACTGCGCTGTACATAAGCCGTCAGTGCCAGGTTCTCGATGTGCGCCGGTTTGCGGTCGGCATAGCTGAGGCGCAATTGCGGAGCGTTGAGGCGCACGACAGCGCTTTGCACGGTGCCTTGGCCCCAGTTCAGCCAGAACTCGCCACCGGCCTTGAATTCACTGAGCTTCCATTGCTGGGTCAGTTTTGCCGGGATCCAGCGGGCCCAGTCACTTTGTGGCAGGCTCAGGTAAGCCTGGACCTCTGCGTACTTCAATTGGTCAGCCCTGATCCGGGTGCGCAGGTTCAGCGCCAGGGGCTGGCCATCCGGCAGGGTCAACCGTGCGTCGAGGCGTTGACGGGAGGCACCCACTTGCAGGTTCACACCAACATAGGTGAGTGTGACTGGCTCCTGGCCGAACGGTTGCAAGGTCACCTGGCTATCAAGCAGCGACAGCTCCGACACCATTTGCATGCGTGTGAACAACTGCTGCGGATCCAGCGGTTGGTCATCCTGCACCGGCAGGCCTTGCAGCGCCCAATGGCCGTCCTTGTCCTCTTTGACGCTGACCTGCAGGCCACTGACTTCCAAGTGCGCAATACGCACTTCCCACGCCAGCAGGCTGGCCCAGACATCCGGCACCACTTGCACCTGGTCCAGGCGCAGTGCACTGCTGCCTTCTCCGACCATCACATCGTGAGCCAGCAACACCGGCGCCAAGCCACTCCAGCGCCCTTCCAGGCTGCCAATGCTCAAGGGCATATCCACCGCGGCCCGTGCCTTGGCTTCGATTTCACCCCGGTATTGCGCCACCAACGGCGTCAACTCACGGCCCAGGCTGACGTAGACCGCTGCCAGAACCAGCAGCAAGGCGCACAGGCCAAGGCCCCAGCGGGTCAATGCGGCAAAAAAGCGTATCAGACGCTCCATGTCAGGCGACCCTCAAGACGGTAATCGGACGGCAGATCAAGGTCTGCCGGTCTCGTTGAAAAAAACATACGCGAATCAGAGCAGCACCACGTCGTATTGTTCCTGCGAATACATGGTTTCAACCTGGAAGCGAATCGTGCGACCAATGAACCCTTCCAGCTCTGCCACATTGCCTGACTCTTCATCCAGCAGTCGGTCGACCACTTTCTGATTGGCCAGCACCCTGTAGCCCTCAGCCTGATAGGCGCGTGCCTCTCGGAGAATTTCCCGGAAAATCTCGTAGCACACCGTTTCCGGGGTTTTCAGTTTTCCGCGTCCCTGGCAACTGCTGCAGGGTTCGCACAACACTTGCTCGAGACTCTCGCGGGTGCGCTTGCGGGTCATCTGCACCAGGCCCAACTCAGTGATCCCGATAATGTTGGTCTTCGCGTGATCCCGCTCCAGTTGTTTCTCGAGGGTACGCAACACCTGGCGCTGGTGCTCTTCATCTTCCATGTCGATGAAGTCGATGATGATGATCCCGCCCAGGTTGCGCAGGCGCAGTTGGCGAGCAATCGCCGTGGCGGCTTCGAGGTTGGTCTTGAAGATGGTTTCTTCGAGGTTGCGATGGCCGACAAAGGCCCCCGTGTTGACGTCGATGGTGCTCATGGCTTCCGCCGGGTCCACCACCAGGTAGCCGCCAGACTTGAGCGGCACTTTGCGCTCCAGGGCCTTCTGGATTTCGTCTTCGACGCCATACAGGTCGAAGATCGGACGCTCTCCAGGGTAATGTTCCAGGCGATCGGCAATTTCCGGCATCAGCTCGGCAACAAATTGCGTGGTGCGCTGGAAGGTTTCCCGCGAGTCGATGCGAATTTTCTCGATTTTTGGGCTGACCAGGTCGCGCAGCGTGCGCAAGGCCAGGCCCAGGTCTTCATAAATGACGCTCGGTGCACCAATGGTTTTGATCTGCGCGTCGATCTGATCCCACAAGCGGCGCAGGTAGCGGATATCCATGAGGATTTCATCCGCCCCGGCACCTTCGGCGGCGGTGCGCAAAATAAAGCCGCCCGCTTCCTTGATGCCTTCCTGGGCCACGCAATCGCTGACCACCTTTTTCAGGCGCTCACGTTCGGCTTCATCTTCGATCTTCAGGGAAATACCGACGTGAGCCGTACGCGGCATGTACACCAGATAGCGGGAAGGAATCGACAGCTGGGTCGTCAGTCGCGCGCCCTTGGAACCAATCGGGTCCTTGGTGACTTGCACCACCAGGCTTTGCCCTTCATGCACCAGAGCACTGATGCTTTCGACGGCAGGGCCCTCGCGCAGGGAGATTTCCGAGGCATGGATAAACGCGGCGCGGTCCAGGCCGATGTCGACAAACGCCGCCTGCATGCCCGGCAACACCCGCACCACCTTGCCTTTATAGATATTGCCGACGATCCCGCGCTTCTGGGTGCGCTCCACATGCACTTCTTGCAAAACACCGTTTTCTACCACCGCCACGCGTGATTCCATCGGCGTGATATTGATCAGAATCTCTTCACTCATGGCTGGGTCTCGTTCAGGCGTTTTCACAATAGTGACCGATCGCTTAAGGCTTGGCGCGCAAATACGGCGTTTAGCGCACGGTAAGGTTTTGCCAACAGGGTATGCCGAATTGGCCCAGCAGTTCCGCGGTTTCGCACACAGGCAGTCCTACAACGGCGGAGTAGCTGCCATTGAGCCCGGCCACAAACACCGCGCCCAGCCCTTGGATAGCATAGCCGCCCGCCTTGTCTTGGGGTTCGCCGCTGTGCCAGTAAGTGGTGGCTTCGTCTGCCGATATCTTGCGAAACCGTACGCGACTGCTCACCAGCCGCGTTTCGCAATGCTGGCCGTCAAGCAGGGAGATGGCAGTAAGGACTTCGTGTTCACGATCAGAAAGAGCCAGCAACATGGCCAGGGCGTCGGCCTGGTCCAGCGGCTTGCCGAGGATCTGACCGTCGAGGATCACTGCGGTATCGGCGCCCAATACACAGGCGCCCAACGTATCAGCCAACGCTGCACGGCCAGCCGCTGCCTTGCCACGGGCAAGGCGTTCGACGTAGGACACCGCTGATTCATCGGCCAGGGGAGTTTCATCAATAGCTGCGCTGACCACGGTGAAAGGCACACCGATCTGGGTCAGGAGCTCACGCCGCCGGGGGGATCCGGAGGCCAGATAAAGCGAGTTCATTCCAGACTCTCCCTGTGGGGTTTGATAACCAGGCAGAGCCTCGAGATCCATTCAGTTGATTTTGTAGCGGCGACGCAACCCACGCAGGCCAAAACTGATCCAGGGCCACAGCAACGCACTGACCAGCGCCGGCAGAACCAGCGCCAACGTCGGCTGGCGATTACCGGTCAAGGCGCTGAGCCACAGCTGTACCAACTGGGCCAGGCCGAATATCACCAGGATCACCAGGCACTGTTGCCACATCGGGAACATGCGTAAACGCTGCTGCAGCGACAGTACCAGAAAGGTAATCAACGTCAGGATCAAGGCGTTCTGACCGAGCAAGGTGCCGTACAACACATCTTCGGCCAACCCCAGACACATGGCCGTGACCATACCGACCTTGTGAGGCAGCGTCAGGGACCAGAATGCCAGCAACAACGCCAGCCACAGCGGGCGCAGGATTTCCATGAACTGCGGCAACGGCGAAACGCTGAGCAGCAAGCCGATGGCGAAGGTCAGCCAGACGATCCAGCCATTACGCGAATGAGTACCGGCCATTATTCCTCCCTCTGCCGAGTGGTTGCCGGCGCCGCCGCCGGTGGTTTGGTGGCGGCAGGAGCCACAGGTGGCTTGGCGGCAGCCGGAGTTGCAGGCTTGACGGGGCGCGCACTGTGGGCAACAGGCTTGGCAGGTGTGGCAACCGGTGCGGCAGGTGCGGCAGGCGCTGCCGGTACCGCAGCGGGTGCAGCGGCTGGAGCCGGTTTCGGCACGGTTGCCGGAATAATCGGTGTGGTGCCGTTTTGCTTGTCTTCCGCTTCCTGGGCCTGGGCGGCTTCGTTAGCGCGTTCTTCCGGGGTGCGGTTGTCGCTGAACACTAGCAGCAGATAACGACTGCGGTTCAAGGCGGCGGTCGGCACGGCACGGACAATGGCGAATGGCTGGCCGGAATCGTGAATCACCTCCTTGACCGTCGCCACTGGGTAACCTGCCGGGAAGCGCTGACCCAGGCCGGAGCTGACCAACAGGTCGCCTTCCTTGATATCAGCGGTGTCCGCTACATGACGCAGTTCCAGGCGTTCAGGGTTACCGGTGCCGCTGGCAATCGCCCGCAAACCATTACGGTTGACCTGCACCGGAATGCTGTGGGTGGTGTCGGTGAGCAACAGGACGCGGGAGGTATACGGCATCAACTCCACCACTTGGCCCATCAGGCCACGGGCATCGAGCACCGGCTGGCCAAGGACCACACCGTCGCGCTCACCCTTGTTGATGATGATGCGATGCGTGAAGGGGTTCGGGTCCATGCCGATCAACTCGGCCACTTCGACCTTCTCGTTGACCAACGCGGAAGAATTGAGCAACTCGCGTAGCCGAACGTTCTGCTCGGTCAGGGCCGCCAGCTTTTGCATACGCCCCTGCAACAGCAGGTTTTCGGTCTTGAGTTTTTCGTTTTCGGCGACCAGCTCGGTACGGCTGCCAAACTGGCTGGCCACACCTTGCCATAGCCGTTGCGGCAGGTCAGTGATCCAGTAGGACTGCATCAGCACCAGCGACATCTGGCTACGCACTGGCTTGAGCAGTGTGAAGCGGGCATCGACCACCATCAGCGCGACCGATAGCACGACCAGCACCAACAGGCGCACGCCCAATGAGGGGCCTTTGGCGAAAAGCGGTTTAATAAGCCGCTCCTCCCAGGCAAATGTTTTCTTTATTCATACGGCATCAAACCGGCCTGGATGCAGATTGAAGAAGATAAACGCCAACAGGCAGCACTGCAAAGTGCTGCCTGCGAGCGAAACATGGGCGAACCAGCAACATCTTATTCGCTGGAAAGCAGGTCCATGGTGTGTTTATCCATCATTTCCAGTGCACGACCACCGCCACGGGCAACGCAGGTCAGCGGGTCTTCGGCGACGATTACCGGCAGACCGGTTTCCTGGGCCAGCAACTTGTCGAGGTCACGCAGCAAGGCGCCACCACCGGTCAGTACCAGGCCACGCTCGGCGATATCGGAAGCCAGCTCCGGTGGCGATTGCTCCAGGGCGCTCTTCACAGCCTGAACGATGGTGGCCAGGGACTCTTGCAGAGCTTCCAGCACTTCGTTGGAGTTCAGGGTGAACGCACGTGGAACGCCTTCGGCCAGGTTGCGACCGCGAACATCGACTTCGCGAACTTCGCCGCCCGGGTAAGCGGTGCCGATTTCCTGCTTGATGCGCTCGGCGGTAGATTCGCCGATCAAGCTGCCGTAGTTACGACGCACATAAGTGATGATCGCTTCGTCGAAGCGGTCGCCGCCCACACGCACGGATTCGGCATACACCACACCGTTCAGGGAGATCAGGGCGATTTCAGTGGTACCGCCACCGATATCCACCACCATCGAACCGCGCGCCTCTTCAACCGGCAGGCCGGCACCGATCGCAGCAGCCATCGGCTCTTCGATCAGGAACACTTCACGGGCACCGGCACCAAGGGCCGATTCACGGATGGCACGACGCTCCACCTGGGTGGACTTGCACGGAACACAGATCAGCACACGAGGGCTGGGCTGCAGAAAGCTGTTTTCGTGAACCTTGTTGATAAAGTACTGCAGCATCTTCTCGCAGACGCTGAAGTCGGCAATCACGCCATCCTTCATCGGACGAATGGCAGCAATGTTGCCCGGCGTTCGGCCAAGCATACGTTTGGCCTCGGTGCCAACGGCAACGACACTTTTCTGATTACCATGGGTCCGAATAGCCACAACCGATGGCTCATTCAGGACGATACCGCGCTCGCGCACGTAAATAAGGGTGTTGGCAGTGCCCAGGTCGATGGAAAGATCGCTGGAAAACATGCCACGCAGTTTCTTGAACATGGGAAAGGGACCCTAGGCAACGCGTGGGTAAAAAAGTGCGGCAAACTCTAACAACGACAGGGATTTTGGGCAAGGCGCCAATATGTTAAATTGACCGACTTTCTGTGCACCAACCCCCACAATCGCGGCCTTATGACCGTAGAAATGCGGTAGTGTTCCGACAATCTAACACACGGATAGCTTCCGTTCTGTTTTCCACTGGAGAATCCCATGGCGCTTGAACGCTCCGACGTGGAAAAAATCGCTCATTTGGCCTGCCTTGGCCTCAATGAAGCCGATCTTCCACAGACCACCGCAGCCCTGAACAGCATTCTCGGGCTGGTCGACCAAATGCAGGCCGTGAATACCGACGGTATCGAGCCCCTGGCTCACCCACTGGAAGCCAGCCAGCGCCTGCGCGCAGACGTCGTGACCGAACGCAATCATCGCGAGGCCTACCAGTCCATCGCACCAGCGGTCGAAAACGGCCTGTACCTGGTTCCGAAAGTCATCGACTAAAGGGAAAGAGCCTGCAATGCATCAATTGACTCTGGCCGAGATCGCCCGCGGTCTCGCCGATAAAAAGTTTTCTTCCGAAGAACTGACCAAGACCCTGCTGGCGCGTATCGCCGCGCTGGACCCCAAGGTCAACAGCTTCATCAGCCTCACCGAAGAGCTGGCCCTGAGCCAGGCCAAGGCCGCCGACGCCCGTCGCGCCAACGGTGAGAACGGCGCCCTGTTGGGTGCGCCGATTGCCCACAAAGACCTGTTCTGCACCCAGGGCATTCGCACCAGTTGCGGCTCGAAGATGCTCGACAACTTCAAGGCGCCTTACGACGCCACCGTGGTCGCCAAGCTGGCCGCTGCTGGCGCCGTGACCCTGGGCAAGACCAACATGGACGAGTTCGCCATGGGTTCGGCCAACGAGTCGAGCTACTACGGCGCGGTGAAAAACCCGTGGAACCTTGCGCACGTGCCAGGTGGTTCGTCCGGTGGTTCGGCCGCTGCCGTGGCCGCACGCTTCCTGCCAGCCGCCACCGCAACCGACACCGGCGGCTCGATCCGCCAACCGGCCGCCTTCACCAACCTCACCGGTCTGAAACCGACGTACGGTCGTGTTTCCCGTTGGGGCATGATTGCCTACGCTTCCAGTCTCGATCAGGGCGGCCCTTTGGCGCGTACGGCTGAAGACTGCGCAATATTGTTACAAGGCATGGCAGGCTTCGACTCGCAGGATTCCACCAGCATTGATGAGCCAGTGCCAGACTACAGCGCCAGCCTCAATACCTCACTCAAAGGCCTGCGCATTGGCGTGCCAAAAGAGTATTTCAGCGCCGGCCTCGACCCGCGAATTGCTGAACTGGTGCACAACAGCGTCAAGGAGCTGGAAAAGCTCGGCGCGGTGATCAAGGAAATCAGCCTGCCGAACAACCAGCACGCGATTCCGGCCTACTACGTGATCGCCCCGGCAGAAGCGTCCTCCAACCTGTCGCGGTTCGACGGCGTGCGCTTCGGCTACCGTTGCGAAGACCCGAAAGACCTGACCGACCTTTATAAGCGTTCCCGTGGCGAAGGCTTCGGCGTGGAAGTGCAACGCCGCATCATGGTCGGCGCCTACGCCCTGTCAGCCGGTTACTACGACGCGTACTACCTCAAGGCGCAAAAGATCCGTCGCCTGATCAAGAACGACTTCATGGCCGCCTTTAATGAAGTCGACGTGATCCTCGGCCCAACCACGCCGAACCCGGCCTGGAAGATTGGCGCCAAGACCGGCGACCCGATCGCCGAGTACCTGGAAGACCTGTACACCATCACCGCCAACCTCGCGGGCTTGCCGGGCTTGTCCATGCCCGCAGGTTTCGTCGATGGCCTGCCGGTGGGCGTGCAACTGCTCGCTCCGTATTTCCAGGAAGGCCGCCTGCTCAATGTGGCGCACCAGTACCAGTTGAACACTGACTGGCACACTCGCACCCCTACCGGCTTCTGAGGAGAACACTATGCAATGGGAAGTTGTGATCGGGCTGGAGATTCATACCCAGCTCGCCACCCAATCGAAGATTTTCTCCGGCAGCGCCACCACCTTCGGCTCCGAACCGAACACCCAGGCCAGCCTGGTAGACCTGGGCATGCCCGGCGTATTGCCGGTGCTGAACCAGGAAGCGGTGCGCATGGCGGTGATGTTCGGCCTGGCAATTGACGCCGAGATCGGCCAACACAACGTGTTCGCCCGCAAGAACTACTTCTACCCGGATTTGCCCAAGGGCTACCAGATCAGCCAGATGGAATTGCCAATCGTCGGCAAGGGCTACCTGGACATCCCGCTGGAAGACGGCACCATCAAACGAGTCGGCGTAACCCGTGCGCACCTGGAAGAAGATGCCGGCAAGAGCCTGCATGAAGAATTCAACGGTGCCACCGGCATCGACCTGAACCGCGCCGGCACCCCGTTGCTGGAAATCGTGTCCGAGCCGGACATGCGCAGCGCCAAGGAAGCGGTGGCTTACGTCAAGACGATCCACGCGCTGGTGCGTTACCTGGGCATCTGCGACGGCAACATGGCCGAAGGCTCCCTGCGTTGCGACTGCAACGTGTCGGTGCGGCCAAAAGGCCAGGCCGAGTACGGCACCCGCTGCGAGATCAAGAACGTCAACTCGTTCCGTTTCATCGAGAAGGCGATCAACACCGAAGTGCGTCGCCAGATCGAGCTGATCGAAGACGGTGGCAAGGTGATCCAGCAGACGCGCCTGTACGACCCGAACAAAGACGAAACCCGCGCCATGCGCAGCAAAGAGGAAGCCAACGACTACCGTTACTTCCCCGACCCGGACCTGTTGCCGGTGGTCATCGAGGATTCGTTCCTCAATGATGTACGCGCTACCCTGCCGGAATTGCCGCCGCAAAAACGCGAGCGTTTCCAGGAGCAGTTCGGCCTGTCGGTCTACGATGCCAGCGTTTTGGCCTCGAGCCGCGAGCAAGCCGACTACTTCGAAAAAGTCGTGAGCATCGCCGGCGACGCCAAACTGGCGGCCAACTGGGTGATGGTCGAGCTGGGCAGCCTGCTGAACAAACAGGGCCTGGAAATCGACGAGGCACCGGTGTCGGCCGAGCAGTTGGGCGGCATGTTGCTGCGGATCAAGGACAACACCATCTCCGGCAAGATCGCCAAGACCGTGTTTGAAGCCATGGCCGCAGGCGAAGGCAGCAGCGACGAGATCATCGAGAAGCGCGGCCTCAAGCAAGTCACTGACAGCGGCGCCATTTCGGCGGTGCTCGACGAGATGCTCGCAGCCAATGCCGAACAGGTCGAACAATACCGCGCGGCGGATGAAGCCAAGCGCGGCAAGATGTTCGGCTTCTTTGTCGGTCAGGCGATGAAGGCCTCCAAGGGCAAAGCCAACCCGCAACAGGTCAACGAATTGCTGAAAAGCAAACTCGAGGGCTGATAGCGGTTGCCTCTCTGTAGGAACCTGCTTGTGTGGGAGCTGGCTTGCCTGCGATAGCATCACCTCGGTGCATCTGAAAGACCGAGGCACTTGCATCGCGGGCAAGCCCGGCTCCCGCAGGAGTGGGCTCGCGCATTAATTTCGGGGACACCTTTAATGAAGCGTCTACTCGGCCTCCTGGCCCTGTTTTCCCTGCTCACCGGCTGCGCCAGCGGGCTCATTGACCCCAACGGCTACGACGAAACCGGCACCGCGTCC
The DNA here is from genome assembly GCF_009724245.1 of Pseudomonas spelaei. Taxonomy (GTDB): domain Bacteria; phylum Pseudomonadota; class Gammaproteobacteria; order Pseudomonadales; family Pseudomonadaceae; genus Aquipseudomonas; species Aquipseudomonas spelaei. The sequence goes on from NZ_WNNK01000009.1 coordinate 129,578, forward strand.
TACTACGGCGCCAAGCACCACGGCAAACGTACCGCCAGCGGTGAAGCCTTCAATCAGAACGGCCTGACCGCCGCTCACCGCCGCCTGCCCTTTGGCACGCGGGTCAAAGTCACCAACCTCAATAACGACAAAAGCGTCGTGGTCCGTATCAATGACCGTGGCCCTCACACCCGTGGGCGCCTGATCGATCTTTCGCGCAAGGCCGCCGAGCAATTGGGTATGCTGCGCAGCGGGACCGCGCGCGTTCGTGTGCAAGCCCTGAGCAACTGACCGACGGGAGCCCTGACCATTTTCGGATTAACCGCCCTATCGCCCTTCAGCCTGATCGAACTGATCAGTGGCCTGGTGTTGCTGATTCTCGGTGCCGAAGTGCTGGTGCGCGCCGCCGTCCGCCTGGCTGCCAGCCTCAAGGTGCGGCCGCTGATCATCGGCTTGAGCATCGTCGCCTTCGGCAGCAGCGCGCCGCAGATGGCCGTCAGCTTGCAAGCCACCCTGGCGGACAACACCGACATCGCCGTGGGCAGCGTGATCGGTAGCAGTATCTTCAATATCCTCGTCACCCTCGGCCTGTCAGCGTTGATCATTCCGTTGCGGGTCTCACGCCAACTGGTGCGCCTGGATATCCCGGTGATGATCCTCGCCAGCCTGCTGGTGTTTGCGCTCTCCGCCAACGAAATACTGACCCCTGTGGATGGCCTGCTCTTGCTGACCGCACTGGTGGCTTATCTTGGCTTGCTGCTCTACCAGACGCGCCATTCCCGTCGCCCTCGCACCCGTGACACGGTGGTGCAGGCGCCATGGCTGAGCAGCGTACTCTGCATGATTGCCGGCCTGCTGTTGCTGGTGTTTGCCGGGCACCTGTTGCTGGGGGCGGCGGTAGAAGTCGCCAGTGATCTGGGCCTGTCCGAACGCGTCATCGGCCTGACCATTGTCGGTGTCAGCACCTCATTGCCTTGCCTGGCGACCTCGCTGATCGCCGCCCTGCGTGGAGAACGCGAGATTGCCGTGGGCAACGTGATCGGCAGCAACCTGTTCAATCTGCTGGGCGTGCTGGGTTTTACCGCCCTGGTGGCGCCGTCGCCGCTGTCGGTATCGCCCAACGCCCTGGACTTCGACCTGCCGGTGATGCTCGGTGTCGCAGTCCTGTGCCTGCCGGTGTTCTATTCCGGTTACCGGATTACCCGGGCCGAAGGCTTGCTGTTGCTGGGACTGTACCTGGCCTACGGGCTGCATGTGATTTCGTTCACCACCGGTATGCCCCTGGCCAACAGGCTGGAACAACTGATGCTGTATTACGTCCTGCCAGCACTGGTGGCTTTCCTGTTGTTCACCTCGCTGCGAGCCTGGCGCCGCCAACACAAGAGGGAATCGCAATGACCGATCAAAAGAAGCCCGGGGTTGAAATGCGTCGCCAGGTCATGGGCGATGTGTTCGTCGATCGCGCCCTGGGTAATGCCACCGAATTCACCCAGCCGCTGCAGGATTTCGTCAATGAGCATGCCTGGGGCAGCGTTTGGAATCGTGACGGCTTGCCGCTGAAAACCCGCAGCCTGATCACCCTCGCAGCCTTGACTGCGCTCAAGTGCCCGCAGGAGCTCAAAGGGCATGTGCGCGGCGCATTGAACAATGGCTGCACAGTGGAGGAGATTCGCGAAGCGCTGTTGCATTGCGCGGTGTATGCCGGCGTGCCGGCGGCGATTGATGCATTCCGCGCCGCCCAGGAAGTCATCGACAGCTACCAGAAAGAAGCCTAGATCCAGCCGCCCGCCTGCAACACAAAGATCCCGATATTCGTGGTCACCGCGGCCATCAGCGTAGTGATCACGATGATCGCCGCCGCCAACTCATGATTGCCTTGCGCTGCCCGGGCCATGACGAAACTGGCTGCTGCTGTCGGAGCCCCAAAGTACAGAAACAGAATCCCCAGCTCAGGCCCACGGAACCCACACAACCACGCACCGAGGGTAGCCAGTACCGGCAGGCCGATCATCTTCACCAGGCTGGCGCTCAAGGCCATATCGCCGCTCTTGCGCAAGGCGGCCAATGACAAGGTTCCACCAATGCAAATCAAGGCCAGCGGCAAGGTCATGTCCGCCAGGTACTGCCCCGAAGCTTGCAGCCAGTTGGGCAAGCCGATCTGGAAGTAAGCGAAAGGCGTCGCCGCGATCACGCTGATAATCAGCGGGTTGCTGATCACACTTTTGAAGATGCTCCATGGGTCGGACTTGATCACCGGGCTGTACACCGCCAGCACAATGGTCGACAGCGTGTTGTAGAACAGGATCACCAGCGCCGCGAGGATCGCCCCGAGGGAAATCCCGTAATCGCCATACATGCTGGCCGCCAGTGCCAGGCCGATCACCCCGTTATTACCGCGAAATGCGCCCTGGGCATAGATGCCACGGTCTTCCCGTGGGCAGCGCCAGATCGCCCAGCCCCAGGCCAGGGCGAAGCTCAGCAGCGTGGCGACGGCGAAGTAGATCAACAACCCGGGCTTGAGCGCCGAGTGCAAGTCCGCATGGAGAATCCCGAGGAACAGCAATGCCGGCATGGTGACGTTGAACACCAGGGCCGACGCGACATGAATGAAGTTGTCGTTGATCCAGTTGATGCGCTTGAGCAGCACACCGAGAAACAGCATGGCAAACACTGGCGCGGTGATGTTCAGGGTCGCGAGGAAGATTGCCAGCATGCCGGGAAGAGCCTTGGGTGAGCGTCGGTAGGTGACAATGATAAGCCAGCATAGGCAGCTTCGTCTGGAGTCCACAAATCAAAAGTGGGAGCTGGCTTGCCTGCGATGGCGTCGGCGCAGCAAACGCCGTGGTTAACCGGCCCACCGCTATCGCAGGCAAGCCAGCTCCCACACTGAGTAATCGGTCTCAGGTAATCGGCGCCGGGTTGAACAACGTGATGTCATTGTGCAGTTTGTGCCGCTCAGCCCAGGTCTGCTTCTTGCCGCTGGCCACGTCCAGATAGAAGTGGAACAACTCCCAGCCCAGTTCTTCGATCGTCGCCCGCCCCGTAGCGATCCGCCCCGCATCGATATCGATCAGATCCGGCCAGCGCTGGGCCAGTTCGGTCCGTGTCGAGACTTTCACCACCGGCGCCATCGCCAACCCATAGGGCGTACCGCGCCCGGTGGTGAACACATGCAGGTTCATCCCGGCCGCCAGTTGCAAGGTGCCGCAGACAAAATCACTGGCGGGCGTCGCGCAGAAGATCAGGCCCTTGTGCTTGAACCGCTCACCCGGACCGAGTACGCCATTGATTGCGCTGCTACCCGACTTGACGATGGAGCCCAGGGACTTCTCGACAATGTTCGACAACCCGCCCTTCTTGTTCCCCGGCGTGGTGTTGGCGCTGCGGTCCGCCTCACCCTTGGCCAGGTAGCGGTCGTACCAGTCCATTTCCCGTACCAGCTCCTGAGCGACTTCCTTGCTCTGCGCGCGAGCAGTCAGCAGGTAGATGGCATCACGGACTTCAGTCACCTCGGAAAACATCACCGTCGCACCCGCCCGCAACAACAGGTCTGACGCATAGCCCAACGCCGGGTTGGCGGTGATACCGGAAAACGCATCGCTGCCACCGCATTGCATGCCCAGGATCAGCTCCGACGCTGGCACCGTTTCGCGCCGCCGCAGGTCGAGCTTCTTCAGTCGGGTTTCTGCCAGGCCCATGATCTGTTCGATCATCTCGGTAAACCCGTGGCTGGCATCCTGAAGGCGATACAGCCAGGGCTCACTCAGGTCCACGGAGCTGTCGTTGTCATGCATCACCTGCCCGGCCTGCAACTTCTCGCAGCCCAGGCTGATGACCAGCGCCTCGCCCCCCAGATTCGGATTACGCGCCAGGTTGCGCACCGTGCGGATCGGAATGTAAGCGTCAGTGGCGGTAATCGCCACGCCGCAGCCGTAGCTGTGGGTCAGCGCCACCACGTCGTCGACGTTCGGGTACTTGGGCAACAACTCGTTCTTGATGCGCTGGAGCGCATGGTCCAGCACCCCGGTCACACACTGCACGGTGGTGGTGATACCCAGAATGTTGCGCGTGCCGACGGTGCCGTCAGCATTGCGATAGCCCTCGAAGGTGAAGCCCTCCAACGGCGTCTGAACTTCTGGCACCTCAGTGGACAGCGGCAAGCTATCCAGGGGCGGCGCGGTAGGCATGCGCAGTTGATCTTCCTTGACCCAACTGCCCCGGGGAATCGGCTGCAAGGCATAACCAATGGTTTGCCCATAACGAATGATCTGCCCGCCTTCGGGAATATCTTCCAGCGTGACCTTGTGGCTCTGGGGGATGAAATCCACCGTCACCAGGCCATCCGGGAATTCGGTTCCGGCCGGTACGCCCTGGTCATTGACCACAATCACCACGTTATCCCGCTCGTGCAAACGGATAGAGCGCGGTGAGTCGGCATGTTCAATCAAGTGCATGACGCGGGCCCCTTCAGGAATGCGCTTGGGAAAGTTTAGTCAGCTCGGGGCCTTTGGCCGGTGGCTCCTTGAGCACCACGCGCTTGATCGGGCCGACAATCACCAGGTAACTGAACACCGCCACCAAGGCATTCGCACCGACGAAGACCAGCGCCCACTTGAACGAGCCGGTGGTGCTGATGATGTAGCCGATCACAATCGGTGTGGTGATCGAGGCGATGTTGCCGAACATGTTGAACAAGCCGCCGCTCAACCCGGCGATTTGTTTCGGCGAGGTGTCGGACACCACCGCCCAACCGAGTGCGCCAACGCCTTTGCCAAAGAAGGCCAGCGCCATGAATCCCACCACCATCCATTCGATGTCGACGTAGTTGCACGCCACGATGCTGCTGGAAATCAGCAGCCCGCCAATGATCGGCGCCTTGCGGGCGAAGGTCAGCGAATGGCCTTTGCGCAGCAGGTAGTCGGAAATCACCCCGCCCAAGACGCCACCGATAAAGCCGCAGATGGCCGGCAACGACGCAATGAACCCCGCCTTGAGGATCGTCATGCCGCGCTCCTGCACCAGGTACACCGGGAACCAGGTCAGGAAGAAATAGGTAATACCGTTGATGCAGTACTGGCCCAGGTACACGCCGAGCATCATGCGGTTGGTCAGCAACTGGCGGATGTAATCCCACTTCGGTCCATCAACTGCCTTACCTTTGCCCTTGTCCTGATCCATATCGACCATGCCGCCGTTGTCAGCGATGTGCTGGAGCTCGGCGTCATTGATCATCGGGTGCTGGCGCGGGCTGTGGATAACTTTCAGCCAGATCAGCGAGAACACAATGCCGATGCCGCCCATGACGATAAACACGTGCTGCCAGCCAAAGGTGTAGACGATCCAGCCCATCAACGGCGCGAACAGCACCGTCGCGAAGTACTGCGCCGAGTTGAAGATCGCCGACGCTGTGCCGCGCTCGGCGGTCGGAAACCAGGCGGCGACGATCCGCGCATTGCCGGGAAAGGATGGCGCTTCGGCCAGGCCCACCAGGAAGCGCAGCATGAACAGCGCGACAATGGCGGTTGAAAGGCCAAACTCACCGACATAACCCTGCAACACCGTGAACAGTGACCAGGTGAAGATGCTCAGTGCATAGATTTTTTTCGAACCAAAACGGTCCAGCAGCCAGCCGCCGGGAATTTGCCCGGCCACGTAGGCCCAACCGAATGCGGAGAAGATATAACCGAGGGTGACCGCGTCGATGCCGAGGTCTTTTTGCAGGCTGGAGCCGGCGATGGCGATGGTGGCCCGGTCGGCGTAGTTGATCGTGGTCACCAGGAACAGCATGAGCAGGATCAAATAGCGGACATGGGTCGGCTTGGTCGCTTGCATGTAGATGTACTCCCACTAATTATTTTTTTTGCGGGTAATTTCGTTGTTTTGTGAGAGCCGCTTTATGCGGGAGTCGGGCTTGCCCGCGATGCGGGCACCTCGGCGTGTCAGGAACACCTTGGTGATGCAATCGCAGGCAAGCCAGCTCCCACATAAAGCCGCCCCTATCAGCCAGCCTCTACAAAGGTGCTGCTGTTACGAACCGATGTAGCTGGTTTTCACCACTGTGTAGAACTCTTGCGCATAGCGACCCTGCTCACGCGAACCGTAGGATGAACCTTTACGGCCACCGAACGGAACGTGGTAATCCACACCGGCGGTCGGCAGGTTAACCATCACCATCCCGGCCTGGGAGTGACGCTTGAAGTGGTTGGCGTACTTCAACGACGTGGTGGCAATGCCCGCCGACAGACCGAACTCGGTGTCATTGGCCATCGCCAGCGCCGCCTCGTAATCCGCCACGCGAACCACGTTGGCCACCGGGCCAAAGATCTCTTCTCGGCTGATGCGCATGGCGGCTTCGCTGTCGGCAAACAGCGTCGGGGCCAAGTAGTAACCTTCGGTATCGCAGGTCACCAAGCCGCCACCGCTCACCAGCCGCGCACCTTCGCTTTGGCCAATGTCTATGTATTTCAGGTCCTGATCCAATTGCGCCTGGGACACCACCGGGCCGATGTCGGTGCCGGTTTTCAGGGCGTGGCCGACCTTGATCGACTTCATCCGTTCAGCCATGGCGGCAACGAACTGGTCGTGAATTCCGGCGGTGACAATCAAACGGCTGGAAGCAGTGCAACGCTGGCCTGTGGAATAGAACGCGCTCTGTACCGACAGCTCTACAGCCTGTTTGAGGTCGGCGTCATCCAGAATGATCTGCGGGTTCTTGCCGCCCATTTCCAACTGCACTTTGGCCTGGCGCGACACACAGCTGACAGCGATTTGCCGTCCGACGCCAACCGAACCGGTAAAGCTGATGCCATCAACTTTCGGGCTATTAACCATGGCATCGCCAACGGTACGACCGCTGCCCATCACCAGATTGAACACACCGGCCGGGAAGCCGGCGCGGGAGATAATTTCCGCCAGGGCCCAGGCACAACCCGGAACCAACTCGGCGGGTTTGAGCACGACGCAGTTGCCATAGGCCAACGCCGGGGCAATCTTCCAGGCAGGGATGGCAATCGGGAAGTTCCACGGGGTGATCAGGCCAACCACACCGAGGGCTTCACGGGTGACTTCAACATTGACGCCTGGACGAACCGACGGCAGGTAGTCGCCGGACAGACGCAGGCATTCACCGGCGAAGAACTTGAAGATATTACCGGCGCGGGTCACTTCGCCGATGGCTTCGGGCAGGGTCTTGCCCTCCTCCCGGGCCAGCAAGGTGCCAAGCTCTTCGCGGCGGGCGAGGATTTCACTGCCGACTTTGTCCAGGGCGTCATGACGCGCCTGGATACCCGAGGTCGACCAGGCCGGGAACGCAGCGCGGGCGGCGTCAATGGCGGCGTGGACTTGAGCGAGGTCAGCCTTGGCGTAATCGCCAATGACATCAGACAACTCAGACGGGTTGATATTGGCCGAATAGTCGGCGCCAGCGACCCATTGGCCGCCGATGTAGTTGTCAAAACGTTTGGCTTGAGACACGAATCTTCTCCTGACGCAAAAAGCCGCTGATTGCTCAGCGGCTTTGGTGATGGGTTATTGCGCGCCTTGCTTGTCGATCAGCGCGGCCAGGGCTTCGTATTCTTCCGGCAGCAGATCGGTCAACGGCGTGCGCACGGGACCGGCGTCGTACCCGACAATTTTCGCCCCGGCCTTGACGATGCTCACCGCGTAACCGGCCTTGCGATTACGGATGTCCAGGTACGGCAGGAAGAAGTCATCGATGATCTTGCCGACGGTGGCGTGATCCTCACGGGCAATGGCGTGATAAAAATCCATCGCGGTTTTCGGGATGAAGTTGAACACCGCCGAGGAGTACACCGGTACGCCCAAAGCCTTGTAGGCAGCGGCGTAAACCTCTGCAGTCGGCAAGCCACCCAGGTAGCTGAAACGGTCACCAAGGCGACGGCGGATCGACACCATCAACTCGATGTCACCCAAGCCGTCCTTGTAACCGATCAGGTTTGGGCAACGCTCGGCCAGGCGCTCCAACAGCGGCGCGGTCAGGCGGCAAACGTTGCGGTTGTAGACCACCACGCCGATTTTTACCGATTTGCACACGGCTTCAACGTGGGCGGCGACGCCGTCCTGGCTAGCTTCGGTCAGGTAGTGCGGCAGCAGCAACAGGCCCTTGGCGCCAAGGCGCTCGGCTTCCTGGGCGTACTCAATGGCCTGGCGGGTCGAACCGCCGACACCGGCGAGGATTGGCACGCTGGTGGCGCAGGTATCTACGGCGGTTTTCACCACCTGGGAATATTCACTGGCCGCCAGGGAGAAGAACTCACCGGTGCCGCCGGCGGCAAATAAGGCAGTGGCGCCATAAGGGGCCAGCCATTCCAGGCGCTTGATGTAACCCGCCTGATGGAAATCACCTTGGGCGTTGAAATCGGTCACAGGGAAAGACAGCAGACCGGAGGAGAGGATGGACTTCAGTTCTTGTGGATTCATTATTCGAACACCCTGGGCAAAGACTATCTGTTGAGAGATTGCTGATGGTTATTTGTTGATGTCGTACGTCATCGTACAACTATAAAAGTATTCGTCAACAGCAATTCATCAGGTCCACGGGCAGCCAGGGTTTTGGCGGCGTCTAAAACGGGCTTCTTGACGTAGGAATTTATTCCTCTATTATCCAAATAACTGTATATACATACAGTTATTAAGGAAGAGTCCTACGACATAGCAAGGAGCTAACATGTCAGTACTTGAATCGGTAACACGCTCGAAAAACCCCTCCCTCCGTTTTGAAGGTGGCGAACACACCGCCATCGGCGACGACACCCTGCTGCGTTTCGCCAAGGACGCACCGGCGATCCCCGGTCGAGAGGTTGAGTTGCACCTGCCCAATGGTCTCGCCCTACGGTATGGCCAGATCATTTCCCTGGGCGGTGATTTCTACGGTATCCCTGGCCAGGCCATCAGCGATGGCGCATCGGCAACCGACCGTGTGCAACGGTTTACTGCGGCGTTCAACTCGCTGGCAGTCCTGCCGGCTGCGCGAGAGGAAGCCGGCAAGATCCTGGCGGTCATGCAAAAGGAGATCAATGCGGTCAACCAGGCGATCAAGGACGGCAAGCAGCCCCACGAGGCTTACGATGCGCTCGGCGATACCTTGTCCGAAGAGTGGAACCGGATTACCGGTGGCGGCAGTGCCGTGTCGGCGATGGTTCCGCTGGGGCGCTACCTGAAACTGGCGGCGGACAACGCTGACCATTTCGGCGAATGGGCGTTGTCAGCTTATTTGGCAGGCCATACGGCGGCACTGCAACAAGCCGTCGTGGCGCATCAAAGTGGTACCGACCAGGCGTTGGAACTGGCTTATGCCATGAACAGCTTTGCGGACCACTTTTTGACCGACCTGTTTTCCGCCGGCCATCTGCGCGTGCCGCGCAAGCAACTGGCCGCGGTGGTGACACCGGGCGAGCTGGGGTCGCTGATCAGCCGTTTTATGCATGACGAAGACAGTAAGTTCGGACTCAACGTACGCAATGCCTTGGGTGATCAGTGGCACGCCTACGGTGATAAACGCTATTTCGACACCAATGACGCGGCCAATCGGGCCCAGGTTAAACGCGCGGTGCAGGCTTCGGCGGACGAGATCTTCGAGACGTTTATCAGCGGTATCGCGCCCTCCCCGGCCAACTTCAAGGCACCGCTGTATGTGCCGGATTTGAATGCGGCGAACAACCCGAACAATAACTTCTCGCCGCTGTTCAAGGCTGAAGGCGACAAGGTGCTGCGCCGCCAGGACGTCAATAACCTCAACGACAAGCACTGGACCAACGACTGGTGGGGCTGGAGCACGTATCTGTTGCTCAAGGACTACAAGCCGAATCAGCCTGATTAAGCGGTAGGAGCTGTCGAACCCATACGATGCGGACACCGTGCAGTTTCAGCTACACCGCAGCGATGCATTCGCAGCCTCGCTAAAGCTCGACAGCGCCTACACAATGACATTCAGCCGCGCTGCGCCTGTGCCTCTTCATGGGCATGACGCAACCGCTCACGACTGTTGGTCAGGTGCAACCGCATTGCCGCCCGTGCCGCATCCGAATCCTGACGGGCAATCGCGTCGTAGATTTCTTCGTGTTCGCGGCTCAGGCGGCTCATGTAGTGTTGTTGGTCATCATGGGCCAAACGCGCGGAGTTCAGGCGAGTGCGCGGGATAATGCTGGTGCCCAGGTGGGTCATGATGTCGGTGAAGTATCGGTTGCCGGTGGACAAGGCAATCTGCAGGTGAAACTGAAAGTCCGACGCTACCGCATCACCGGCGTGGGCAGCGCTTTCGTTCAACGCATCCAGGGCGGCGCGCATGGCCGCCAACTGCTCGTCACTGCGCCGCTGGGCTGCCAGGCCGGCGGACTCCACTTCAAGGCTGATGCGCAGCTCCAGAATCGCCAGCACATCACGCAATGTCACCACCGTGGCCGGGTCGATCCGAAAACCGCTGGGGCTTGGCGTATCCAACACAAAGGTGCCGATGCCGTGACGGGTTTCCACCTGCCCTGCCGCCTGCAACCGCGAGATAGCCTCACGCACTACAGTGCGGCTGACACCATGGGCATCCATGATCGCCGACTCGGTCGGCAATTTATCACCACGCTTGAGCTGGCCGTCGCGGATCTGCTCGGACAGCACCGTGACCAATTCCTGGGCAAGGCTGCGACGCTTGCGGGGAAGACGAGGAGCGGCGCTGGAGTTTTCCATGATGAATCATCTATCTCGGCGAACTAAAGGGGCATCATAGCCCAAGCCGGTTGTACGATCACCGTTCTGTCAGCACTTTCATCTGCAACCTGCAGGCTTTTACTGTGCGCAAAAAAATACCCCGGCAAAGCCGAGGCATTTTTCAACACTTGCCCGAAGGCTTGTGCCTTGTCACTTCACCACTTTCAGACTCGGACGACCGCTGGGACGCGGCGGCTCGGAATCAGGCGGCGGCACATCGTTGTCATCTTCGAGCTCGATCGTATCGTCGTCCTCAAGAGGAGACTCCAGATCAAACACCATGCCCTGGCCGTTCTCCCGGGCATAAATCCCCAGGATGGCGCCGATGGGCACGTACAGCGTATGCGGCACACCGCCGAAACGCCCTTCGAAACTGACCGCTTCATTGTCCATGTGCAGGTGTCTCACGGCACTGGGTGAAACGTTCAGGACGATCTGTCCGTCACTGGCAAAACCTTGCGGTACCTGCACGGCAGGAAACTCGGAATTGACCAGCATGTGCGGGGTGCAATCGTTGTCCACAATCCACTCATAGAGCGCGCGGACCAGGTAAGGTCGACTGGAGTTCATCAGCGGCTCCTTAAGCCTTAGCGCATATCGCGTTCGACACCAGACAGACTCGCCTGGAAAGCCTCACGCGCAAACTGGCGCTCCATGTAATCAAGCAGCGGCTTGGCAGGCCGCGGCAGTTCAATGCCCAGAATCGGCAAGCGCCAGAGTATGGGTAATAGGCAGCAATCCACCAGACTTTGTTCCTCGCTGAGGAAAAAAGGTTTGTCGGCAAATAACGGCGAAACACCCGTCAGGCTCTCACGCAATTCCTTGCGCGCCTGAACGCGAGCCGCTTCTTTGCTGCGCGAATCCAGGATCAAATCGACCAGGCCACACCAGTCACGCTGAATCCGATGGATCAGCAGACGGCTGTTGGCACGTGCCACCGGATACACCGGCAACAAAGGCGGATGCGGGTAACGCTCATCCAGATATTCCATCACCACGGTTGACTCCCACAACGCCAAGTCACGATCGACCAGGGTGGGCAAGCTGCCGTAAGGGTTCACTTCGATCAGTTTCGGCGGGTGACGACCGGCCTCCACACTGATGATCTCTGCGCTGACACCCTTCTCTGCGAGCACGATGCGTACTCGGTGGGAATAGTGGTCGGCGGGGTCGGAGTAACAGGCCAACCGATTGGTCACGCCCATGGCGGTCCTCCTCGCTTGTTGAAATTATTGAAACGCTCAAAAACGAGCGCGCCCAGAGAGCATCTCCGTAACGCCTGGTTCAACCAGACCGTTACCTGTTCAGAGATGCCGCTGGGCGCGCAAGATTAACAGCAATTGCTTACGGTTGGATCAATGCACGTCCTTCCAGTATTCGCGTTTCAGCAGATAAGCGAACACGAAGAAGAAGGCCAGGTACAGCAACACATAGGTACCAATGCGCTGATGCTGCAGCTTCACTGGGTTGGCCGAATAGGCCAGGAAGGTCACCAGGTTCTTGACCTTCTCATCGAACTGCTCTTCGTTCAGCGCACCGGTTTTCGGCATTATGGTCAGTTGATCGCACGCTTCATGAGTCAGCGGCGTACCGGTCAACGGGTCATATTGCTTCTTGCCATCTTCAACGACCTGAACCTGCTTGCATCCTACCACTTGGCGACCCTGCAGGCCGACCAGAACGTTAGGCATACCGACATTCGGGAACACCTTGTTGTTCACGCCGTACGGGCGCGACGGGTCTTCGTAGAAGGATCTCAGGTAGCCGTAGAGCCAGTCGGTACCACGAACGCGCGCCACCAGGGTCAGGTCAGGCGGTGCCGCCCCGAACCAGGTCTTGGCATCAGCAGGTTGCATGCCGATGTTCATGTGGTCGCCGATCTTCGCGCCGGTGAACACCAGGTTCTTGAGCATCACGTCATGGGGAATGCCCAAGTCATCGGCAACCCGCTCGTAACGCTGGAACTTGGCGCTGTGGCAGCCCATGCAGTAGTTGGCGAACGTACGTGCGCCATCTTGCATCGCAGCCTTGTCAGATACGTCGATATCAACTTTTTCCAGGTCCGGGCCATGCTCGGCCGCGAAGGACAGTATCGGCAGGGCCGCAAGAATCAATGCAACGAATAATTTTTTCATCAGCCAGTCACCCTTTCCGGAACCGGTTTGGTCTTCTCGAGCCTGGTGTAGAACGGCATCAGAATGAAGTAGGCGAAGTACAGGAAGGTGCAGACCTGCGACAGCAACGTACGCTCAGGGGTCGGCGCCAATACGCCCAGTACGCCCAGGGTCACGAACGAAATGCAGAACACCCACAACCAGATCTTGCTCATCCAGCCCTTGTAGCGCATGGATTTGACCGGGCTACGGTCAAGCCATGGCAGGACGAACAGCACGGCGATGGCTGCGCCCATGGCGATAACACCCATGAGCTTGTCGGGAATCGCCCGCAAAATGGCGTAGAACGGGGTGAAGTACCAGACCGGGGCAATGTGTTCCGGGGTCTTGAAGGCGTTCGCCTGTTCGAAGTTCGGCTTCTCGAGGAAATAACCACCCATCTCCGGGAAAAAGAACACGATCGAGCAGAAGATGAACAGGAACACCACCACGCCGACGATATCTTTCACGGTGTAGTACGGGTGGAAGGCAATGCCGTCCAGCGGTACGCCGTTCTCGTCCTTGTGCTTCTTGATGTCCACGCCGTCCGGGTTGTTGGAGCCAACTTCGTGCAGCGCCAGGACGTGCAACACCACCAGGCCGAGAATCACGATCGGCAAGGCCACCACGTGCAAGGCGAAGAAGCGGTTCAGGGTGATACCGGAAATCAGGTAGTCACCGCGGATCCACTGGGTCAGGTCATTGCCGATAACCGGAATCGCACCGAACAGCGAGATAATCACCTGGGCGCCCCAGTAGGACATCTGGCCCCACGGCAGCAGGTAGCCCATGAAGGCCTCTGCCATCAGCGCCAGGTAGATCAGCATGCCGAACACCCACACCAGCTCACGAGGCTTCTGGTACGAGCCGTAGAGCAAGCCACGGAACATGTGCAGATAGACCACGATAAAGAACGCCGAAGCGCCGGTGGAGTGCAACAGACGCAGGATCGAACCGTATTCGACGTCGCGCATGATGTATTCGACGGAGGCGAAGGCCTCTTCCGCCGAAGGGGTGTAGCTCATGGTCAGCCAGACACCGGTAACGATCTGGTTGACCAGCACCAGCAGTGCCAGGGAGCCAAAGAAGTAGAAGAAGTTGAAGTTCTTCGGGGCGTAATACTTGCTGAGATGGTCTTCCCACATCTTGGTGGCAGGGAAGCGCGCATCAACCCAATCCATGAACTTGCTCATCAGACTTTCTCCCCCTCGTCGACGCCAATGACAATGACACTGTCAGTCTCGTAGTGATGTGGCGGAACTGGCAGGTTCAAAGGCGCGGGTTGTGACTTGTAGACGCGGCCGGCCAGGTCGTAGTGGGAACCGTGGCATGGGCAGAAGTAGCCGCCGACCCAGTCCTTGCCCAAGTCCGCTGGCGCCACTTCCGGGCGGAAGGTGGGAGAGCAACCCAAATGGGTGCAGATACCGATCAGCAGCAGAATCTCTGGCTTGATCGAGCGAATTTCCTTATCGACGTAAGCGGGTTGGTCGGAATTCTTCGAGTCGGGGTCAGACAGCTGGCCTTCGATCTTCTTCAGATTTCCCAGGATTTCCTCGGTACGACGAACGATGAACACTGGCTGACCGCGCCACTCAGCAATCATCTGCTGGCCTGGATCGATCTTGCTGACATTCACCTTCACCGGTGCACCTGCGGCTTTCGCCTTGGCACTGGGAAACCATGACCCCACGAACGGGACCGCAGCCCCCACCGCTCCTGCAGCACCCACCACGGATGTGGCTGCTACCAAGAAGCGACGCCGGCCTGCATTCACGCCGTCATTGCTCATTCAGTCCTCTCCCATCAGCTTTGTGGCCTGTTAAATCAGGCGTCTACTAAGTGTTAAATCTGAACTTATAAAAATTTTGCCGAATGGTAATGAAAAGCCCCACCTCTGACAAGGTAATTACCCCCGGCCCCAGCTCCAAGCCTTTGAGTATAGGGGGTCTACGGATGTGGCAAGTTGTCACAGTAAAAAAGTTGCCTATAAATCGCAGGCAATAAAAAACGCCCAGCTCCGTGAGGAGGCTGGGCGTTTTCTGGAACGTAAAAGCGAATTAACGCTTCGAGTACTGCGGACGCTTACGCGCTTTACGCAGACCGACTTTCTTACGTTCAACTTCACGAGCATCGCGAGTAACGAAGCCAGCTTTGCGCAGAGCGCCACGCAGGGTTTCGTCGTACTGCATCAGAGCGCGAGTGATACCGTGGCGGATTGCGCCAGCTTGACCACTTACACCGCCACCGATAACGGTGACGTAGATGTCGAACTTTTCAACGGTCTCGGTCAATTCCAGCGGCTGACGAACTACCATACGGGCAGTTTCGCGACCGAAGAAGTTTTCCAGAGTGCGGTTGTTGATCGAGATGTTACCAGTGCCCGGACGCAGGAAAACGCGTGCGGTTGCGGTTTTGCGACGGCCAGTGCCGTAATTTTGAGTCGCCGACATAATGAACTATTCCGTTAAAACTTCAGTTCTTGGGGCTGCTGAGCAGCATGAGGGTGAGCAGCGCCCGCATAGACTTTCAGCTTGCGAAACATATCGCGACCCAGTGGGCCCTTAGGCAGCATACCTTTGACCGCGATTTCGATCGGGGCTTCAGGCTTCTTGGAAATCAGGCCTTCGAAGTTCGAAGACTTGATACCGCCTGGGAAACCGGAGTGACGGTAGTACATTTTGTCTTGCGCTTTGTTGCCGGTAACACGTACCTGCTCAGCGTTGATGATCACGATGTAGTCACCGGTATCAACGTGAGGGGTGTATTCAGGCTTGTGCTTGCCACGCAGACGGCTGGCGACTTCAGTGGCCAGACGACCCAGGGTCTGACCAGCGGCATCGACGACAAACCAGTCGCGCTGAACTGTTTCCGGTTTTGCAGTAAAAGTTGTCATTCTTTAATAGCCTCAGGGGCCGCCCTGTAAATTAGACGGCGGATCTTACTGAATAGTGCGTACTTTGACAAGTCAAAGGCAGCCGGATACAGACGCTATCGGGGGCTCGGGTCAGCGCGTCCGTTCAACGGCAAGATTCTTCGGCAGGCGGCGCATCACTTCCACTGCAGAAAGAGGTGGGCAATTATGCAGATTGCCAAAAAAAATTCAACCTGCTTTTATGATTGTTTTCCCTGAAGGAGCACCCGATGGATTATCGACAGCTGGGCCGAACCGATCTGAACGTGAGCGCGATAGCCTTGGGGACCATGACCTGGGGCGAGCAGAACAGCGAGACAGAGGCCTTCGCACAGATCGAACGGGCCAAGGCCGCGGGGATCAACTTCCTCGACACGGCGGAAATGTACCCGGTACCACCCAAGGCCGATACCTACGCCACCACCGAGCGTTATATCGGTAACTACTTCAAAAGCCGCGGCGACCGTGCCGACTGGATCCTCGCCAGCAAGATCGCCGGCCCCGGCAACACCATCGACTACATCCGTGATGGCCACCTCAAGCACAACCGCAAGCACATCGTCGACGCCCTGGACGCCAGCCTCAAGCGCCTGCAGACCGACTGGATCGACCTCTACCAACTGCATTGGCCGGAGCGCAGCACCAACTTCTTCGGACAATTGGCCTACAAACACAAGGCCGAAGAAAACCTGACGCCGCTGGAGGAAACGCTCGAAGCGCTGGACGAGCAGGTCAAGGCCGGCAAGATTCGTCATATTGGCCTGTCCAACGAAACCCCATGGGGCACCATGAAGTTCCTGGCCCTGGCCGAAGCCCGTGGCTGGACCCGCGCGGTGTCGATCCAGAACCCCTACAACCTGCTCAACCGCAGCTTTGAAGTGGGTTTGGCGGAAATCGCGATTCGCGAACAGTGTGGGCTGCTGGCCTATTCGCCGCTGGCGTTCGGCATGTTGAGTGGCAAATACGAAGGTGGCGCACGCCCACCCAAAGGGCGCCTGAGCCTCTATAGCCGCTTCAGCCGCTACTTCAACGCGCAATCGGAAGCAGCATGCAGCCGTTACGTGGCCTTGGCCCGTGAACACGGCCTGGACCCGGCGCAGATGGCGCTGGCCTTTGTAACGCAACAGCCGTTCGTGACCAGCAACATCATTGGTGCCACGACGCTGGAGCAGTTGGACAGCAATATCGCCAGCGCCGACCTGAAACTGTCAGATGAAGTGCTGGCGGGGATTGAGGCGATTCAGAAGGATCATCCGAATCCTGCGCCTTGATTGATCTCTAGACCGCTATCGCAGGCAAGCCAGCTCCCACATTTGACTGTATTCACAAACCAAAATGTGGGAGCCGGGCTTGCCCGCGATGGCGCCATCAGCAACATCAAGGACTCAAAGCGCCCGCGCAATAATCTCCTTCATGATTTCATTGGTCCCTGCATAAATCCGCTGCACTCGCGCATCCGCCCAGGCCCGGGCAATCGGGTATTCCCACATGTAGCCGTAGCCGCCGTGCAACTGCACGCATTCGTCGAGTACCTTGCACTGCAAATCCGTCGCCCAATACTTGGCCATCGCCGCCGTGGGCACGTCGAGCTTGCCCTCCAGGTGCAACTCCATGCATTTATCGACAAATACGCGGCCAATCTGCGTTTCAGTGGCAATCTCCGCCAACTTGAAGCGAGTGTTCTGAAAGTCAGCAATCGGCTTGCCAAACGCCTTGCGCTCGCGGGTGTATTCCAACGTCCATTGCAGCGCCGCCTCTGCTGAGGACAAGGCGCCAATTGCCACGGTCAACCGTTCTTGAGGCAACTCCTGCATCAAATAGGCAAAGCCCATCCCCGCCTGCCCCAGCAGGTTTTCCTTAGGCACCCGCACATCCTGGAAGAACAGCTCCGAGGTGTCCTGGGCCTTCATGCCGACCTTTTCCAGACGCTTGCCCTTGTCGAAGCCCGGTGTATCCGCTTCCACCAGAAACAGGCTGGTGCCCTTCGCGCCAGCCTTCGGATCGGTCTTGGCCACAACGATGACCAGGTCCGCGAGAAATCCGTTGGTAATAAACGTCTTCGAGCCGTTGATCACGTATTCATCGCCGTCCAGCACTGCGGTGGTCTTGACCCCCTGCAGGTCGGAGCCGGCGCCCGGCTCGGTCATCGCGATGGCCGTGACCATCTCCCCGGAGATCAGCTTGGGCAGGTACTTTTGCTTCAGCGCTTCGCTGCCGTAATGCAGGATGTACGGCGCCACAATGTCCGAATGCAGGGAAAAACCGATCCCGGTCAACCCCAGCCGACTGACCTCCTCGATCACCACCGCGCTATAGAGAAAATCCGCCCCCAGGCCGCCATATTCTTCCGGCAGGTGAGAACAGAGCATCCCCGCCTCCCCCGCCTTGTTCCACAGGTTGCGATCGATATGCCCCTGCTTTTCCCATTGCCCGTGGAACGGCGCAGCTTCTTTTTCTAGGAAGGTGCGCACACTCTGACGGAAGAGTTCGTGCTCCGAGCTGAACAAGGTTCTGGGGATCATGGGTCACCTGTGAGGATTATCAGACGAGAACAAGATCACAGAGCCTAAGCCCCCGAGACGTCACAGGACACTGGACACATGCGACAAAAAATAAGACGATCCAGCCGTCTGGTGACCACTTTCCCCTATAAGAACAAATGAAATTATGTCTAACCAAATCTCCACGCCCTTGCGGCGCGTCAGCATTTTGGCCATTGATCGGGTGTTTGCTTCCACCCTCATGCAAGCCAAGGATTTCTTCCATCTCGCCAGCCTGCGCTACGGCAAACAGCTGGGCCAGGGCCTTACTCCCGCCTTTGAAACCCGCCTGGTCAGCCCCGATGGGCAATCGGTGCGCAGCTTCAGTGATGTAATCATGCCGGTGGACGGTGGTCTGGAAAACGCCGACATCATTGTCCTGCCAGCCTTCTGGGACGATTTCGACTCCCTGTGCGGCCGCTATCCGCAAATCCTGCCCTGGCTACGGGAGCAACACGCCCGTGGTGCCGTGCTGTGCGGCGAAGCCACCGGGGTATTCTGGCTCGCTGAGGCGGGCCTGCTCGATGGCAAGGAGGCAACCACCTATTGGCGCTTCTTCAACGCGTTCAGCGAACGGTTCCCCAAGGTGCAACTCAATCAGGACAAACACCTGACCGACGCCGACAACCTGTATTGCGCCGGTGGTACCACCTCGGCCTGCGACCTCTACATCTATTTGATCGAGCGCTTTTGCGGCGCCAACATCGCCCAAGCCGTGGCCCGCGACATTCTTTATGAAGTGCAACGCAGCTACGCCCCCGGTCGCATCGGCTTCGGCGGCCAGAAACTGCATCAAGACGTGATCATCCTGCAGATCCAGCACTGGCTCGAAGAACACTTCGCCGACAAATTCCGCTTCGAAGACGTTGCCCGGGAACACGGCATGAGCATCCGCAACTTCATGCGCCGCTTCCAGACCGCCACCGGCGACAAGCCCCTGCACTACTTGCAGCGCCTACGGATCGAAACCGCCAAGGGTTTGCTGTCGGGCAGCCGCAAAAGCATCAAGACCATCAGTTATGAGGTGGGCTATGACGATGCGAGCTTCTTTGCGCGGCTGTTCAGGCAGCACACGGAGTTGTCACCGAACCAGTACCGGCAGCAATTCCAGCAAGCCGCCTAGCCAAGGCCAAACGCACCTTCACATGTGGGAGCTGGCTTGCCTGCGATAACGGTGGGTCAGCCATACAAGTGTCAACTGACAGGCCGTCATCGCAGGCAAGCCAGCTCCCACACTTGCCCCCATTCCAAACCATAAAAAAGGCCTGCATCGCTGCAGGCCTTTTTCATTTCGATCACACCACTTAAGGCTTGTGCGCCCGCGACAGGAACTCGTGGGATTGCATTTCCAGCAAGCGGCTCAAGGTCCGCTGGAACTCGAAGTTCAAGCGACCGCCGGTATAGAGGTCCTTGAGTTCAACTTCGGCCGAGATAATCAACTTGACGTTACGGTCGTAGAATTCATCGACCATGTTGATAAAGCGTCGGGCGATGTCGTCGGTGGTGACAGTCATTTGCTCGACGCCGCTCAAGATAACGGCGTGGAAGATCTTGCCCAGTTCGATGTAGTCGTTCTGGCTGCGAGGGCCGTCGCACAGTTCACGAAAGTCGAACCAGGCGACGTCGTCGCAGGTGCGCAGGGCGATGATTTCGCGGTTTTCAATAATCAACTTATCGTTTTCCACGGCCTGGGTGCATTCCGGCGTCAGGGCACGGAAGCTTTTGCGCAGGCTTTCCTGGGCGGCTTCGTCGAGCGGGAAGTGGAACAATTCCGCTTGTTCGAGGTGGCGCAGGCGGTAGTCGACGCCGCTGTCGACGTTAACGATGTCGGTGTTCTGCTTGATCAAGGCGATAGCCGGCAGGAAGCGCGCGCGTTGCAGGCCGTCCTTGTACAGGCCGTCTGGCACGATGTTCGAGGTGGCGACCAGGGTCACGCCGTTCTTGAACAGTTCTTCCATCAGCGTGCCGAGGATCATGGCGTCGGTGATGTCGGAGACGAAAAATTCATCGAAACAGATCACCCGCGCCTCATCGGAGAAACGCTTGGCGATGATGGTCAGCGGGTTTTTCTCGCCAGGAAGGGTCTTCATCTCTTCATGCACACGCTTCATAAAGCGGTGGAAGTGAGTGCGGACCTTTTCCTTGAACGGCAGCGCTTCAAAGAACGTGTCCACCAGGTATGTCTTGCCCCGGCCCACGCCGCCCCAGAAATACAGGCCCTTGACCGGCGCTTGGTCTTTCTTGCCAAACAGTTTGCTGAACATCCCTGGCTTGTTCTGCGAGGCCTGGACCAGATCGTCGTACAGGCGCTGCAAATGACGCACCGCAGTTTCCTGGGCGGCGTCATGGAAGAATTCGGGGCGCTTCAGATCAGCTTGATATCGTTCTAGGGGCGTCATAATTCGTTAGCAAGGCAACAAAAACGGGCCGCCACTGTAACGACGGCCCTGAAGAATGGCAATCAACCCTTGGTCGGGTTAATCCTCGATTGGTGTCAACGCCACGCGCAAGGCGTCGATGGCAGCATCGCGCGATGCGCTGTCGGTGAAGGCCGGACTGTCGGCCACGGCCGCACCTTCCAGCCAAACGCTGAAGCTCAACGCTTCGCTGCGTACGTCCAGGTCCTGACCCGACTGCAGTTGCTTGGTCACGGCGCCCGCGGTTTTACCATCGGCAAAATTGCGCGACAGCAGCAGTTGCTCACCTTCGGCGGCCAACAGGCGGAAGCGGAAGCTGCCGTCGTCTTCACGGAAACTGACGAAGCGTGCAGCTTTCGCGGCTTTCTTCTTGGTACTGGCGGCAACCGTGGTCTGGTTGACGAACGAACGCAGGCCAACTGCTTCACGCAACTCACTGAGGAACGGAGCAGCCACGGCACGGGCTTTCTTGGCACCGATCAACAGCAGGTCTTCCATGTCCGAAGGACGCGACATCAACTGGTGGTAACGCTCACGGGCTTCGCCCAGTTGACCGTCCAACAATTGGAACAGACGGTTCTTCGCCTCACCCCAGCCCAGGCCTTGCAGCAGTTCGCCACGGAATTCTTCTTCCTGAGCCTTCGAGGCAAACGCCTGGAACAAGGTGAACAGGTGGGAGTTATCCGGATCCTTGGCTTCGCCTGGCGCACGGGAGTCGGTGACGATCCGCGAGATGGCGTCTTTCATGTCTTTGGCGCTGGTGAACAACGGAATGGTGTTGTCGTAGCTCTTCGACATCTTGCGGCCATCCAGGCCCGGCAAGGTAGCGACGCTTTCTTCGATCAGCGCTTCAGGCATGGTGAAGAATTCTTTACCGTTGCCGAACAGGTGATTGAAGCGCTGGCCGATATCCCGGGCCATTTCCACGTGCTGGATCTGGTCGCGACCGACGGGCACCTTGTGGGCGTTGAACATCAGGATGTCCGCCGCCATCAGCACCGGGTAGCTGTACAGGCCCATGGTGATGCCTGCATCCGGGTCTTCAGCGTTTTCCAGGTTCTTGTCTACCGAGGCCTTGTAGGCATGCGCACGGTTGAGCAGGCCCTTGGCCGCCACACAGGTCAGCAGCCAGGTCAGCTCGGGAATTTCCGGGATGTCGGACTGGCGGTAGAAGGTCACCCGGTTCACGTCCAGGCCGCCGGCCAGCCAGGTCGCAGCGATTTCCATACGCGAGCGCTGGATGCGCTGCGGGTCATCGCATTTGATCAGGGCGTGGTAGTCGGCCAGGAAGTAGAAGGAGTCGGCATTGGAGTCCTGGCTGGCAAGGATCGCCGGGCGGATGGCGCCCGCGTAGTTGCCCAGGTGCGGCGTGCCGGTGGTGGTAATGCCGGTGAGGATACGGGTACGAGTCGTCATGGGTAATCGCTTATCAGACTGCTATCAATTCGAAAGGCGCGGCAGCACCAGATCCTTGAGATCGGTCAGCTTGCCATGAAAAAAGTGTCCGCATTCTGCCACTTTCAGCAGCTCATGGGGGCGATTCAAGGCCGCAGACCAGTCGTAGACGGTCTGGGGATCAACCACTTCGTCGGTTTCCGGCTGGATCAGGGTCAGTGGGCAGTTCTGCGGCAGCACGTCTTGATCACGCAAGCGCATGACCGCAGCCGCCACCATGAACAGGTGCGCAAGCTTTTCACCCTTGGCCTCCAGGCGACCGCCGAGA
The DNA here is from genome assembly GCF_009724245.1 of Pseudomonas spelaei. Taxonomy (GTDB): domain Bacteria; phylum Pseudomonadota; class Gammaproteobacteria; order Pseudomonadales; family Pseudomonadaceae; genus Aquipseudomonas; species Aquipseudomonas spelaei. Next base: position 152,020 of record NZ_WNNK01000009.1, read on the forward strand.
CTTGCTGCAACATACCCGCCGAAGGAAAACCCCAGCAGGGTAATGGGCAGGTCGGGATGTTTTTCACGCAGCCAGGTGGCCGCCGCTTCGGCGTCATCCACTTCACCGGTCGACATGTCGTGAGTTCCGGCGCTGGCGCCAACGCCACGATAATTAAAACGCAACGTGATCAAACCCGCATCGCGGGCGGTGCGTTGCAGGGTCGAAATCACTTTATTGAGCATGGTTCCACCCTGCACCGGGTTAGGGTGACAGATCAGCGCCAGGCCACGTGGCTCGGGGTGATCCAGATACAGGGCTTCCAGTTGGCCTACCGGGCCATCGATCAAAACAGGGGTTTCACGCATCAGCAAGGAAGGAACTCCGTGACCTCTCAAGGGGTCGACTCGTCTAGCTAAAAGTCTGTGCATGGCATCATTGCGAGCTTAATCGCGGTATACAGCGCAGGTCCGAGCCGTTAACGTAAAGCAAAGCCGTTTATAGAGGAAGGACTCGTGGAACACTCGCTCTTAGTTTGGTTGTTGCCGACTCTCGCCTTGGTTGCCGGTGTCGCCATTGGATTCCTGGTTGCTCGCCTGCTGCCGAATGCGGCGCCTAACCGCACGCAGCGTCAGTTGGATGACATTCAGGAACGTTTTGACAGTTATCAGAACGAGGTTGTTACCCACTTCAACAGCACCGCGACCCTGGTGAAAAAACTCACTCAGAGCTATCAGGAAGTACAGGATCACCTCGCCGAGGGCGCCAACCGTCTGGCCCTGGACGACATCACCCGTCAGCGTCTGCTGGCCGCGCTGCATTCCGATGTGCCGCAAGCTCCACGGGAACGCCTGACCCCTCCACGGGAACATCAGGAACCACCTAGGGACTACGCGCCAAAAACGCCGAACGCGCCAGGCATGCTGGATGAGCATTACGGCTTGAAGAAGTAATAGGCTTTCAAGCGACATAAAAAGCCCGGCTGATCGATGATCAGCCGGGCTTTTTGTTGGGTGTACCGTCTGCCAAATAGCACAAACATGTGGGAGCCGGGCTTGCCCGCGATAGCGGCATATCAGATTACATCTCTGCTGCCTGACATACCGCTATCGCAGGCAAGCCAGCTCCCACACTGACCGTGTCCGGTCTCAGGACACCGGTTGTTCCTGCAACTGCCCCTGCTCGATCCGCACATGCCGCCCATGGAAGCGCTTGAGGCTGCTGCGGTGACCAACGCTGACGATGCTCAAGCCCGGCAGTTCATCAATCAGCGCCTGGTACAACGTCGCCTCATCCTCCTCGTCCATGGCCGAAGTCGCCTCGTCCATGTACAGCCATTGCGGCGCGAATAACAGCGCACGGGCAAAGGCCAAACGTTGCTGCTCACCCGGCGAGAGCATGCGTTGCCAGTGATTGGCCTCCTCCAGACGGCTGACCAGATGCGGCAAGCGGCAGGTTTCCAGGACCTGTGCATAACGTTCAGCGCTATAGACCGAGTCCTCCTGTGGATAACTCAGCACCGCCTTCAAGGCACCAATCGGCAGATACGGCTTCTGCGGCAAGAACAGATAACGTGCCGCCGGCAGGCGAATCGCACCATGACCGTTGGGCCAAAGGTGCCCCATCGCTCGCAGCAACGTACTTTTGCCACTGCCCGAACGGCCACTCAACATCACCCGCTGGCCCGGCTCTACCACCATGTCGGCATTGCTCAGCAAGTGACGGCCATCGGCCAGGTCCAGCCCGAGTCCTGTCAATGCCAACTCGGCACCTAGGTTCTGCACCTCGATCGCCGGTGTGCGTGCTTCGTTGTCGCTCATGGCCTGGTGGAAGCTCAGCAGACGATCACTGGTAGCGCGCCACGAAGCCAGCTCGGAGTAAGCACTGATAAACCAGCTGAAGTTCTCCTGCACATTGCCGAACGCCGAGTTGATTTGCATCAGCTCGCCCAGCTCGATCTTGCCGGTGAAATAGCGCGGCGCCGCGACGATGAACGGGAAGATAATTGCAATCTGGCCGTAACCGGCGGTAAAGAAGGTCAGGCGCTTGGACACTTTCATGATGTCCCAGAAGTTGAGCCAGACCTTGCCGAACCGTGTGCTCAGACGCTGATTCTCGTTGGGTTCACCGTTATACAGAGCAATGCTCTCGGCGTTCTCTCGCACCCGTACCATGGAGAAACGCAAGTCAGCTTCGAAGCGTTGTTGTTGGTTGTTCAGCCCGATCAACCGGCGGCCGATCAAGTGAGTCAACCAGCTGCCGACACCGGCATACACCAAGGCACACCAGAACATGTAGCCCGGAATCGTGATGCCGAATACTTCGATGCTGCCGGAAACGCCCCACAGAATGATGGAGAACGACACCAGGCTGACGACGTTGCGCAGCAGCCCCAAGCCGAGGCCCAGGGTACTGGTAGTAAAACTGTTAAGGTCTTCGGAAATCCGCTGGTCCGGGTTATCGGTGTAACCGCCCTGTTCCAACTGGTAGTAGTTCTTGTCGGCAAGCCAGCGGGCGAAGTGCTTTTCGGTAAGCCAGGCCCGCCAGCGAATCGTCAGCATCTGAGTCAGGTACAGGCGATACACCGCACCCAGGATCGCCACGGCGGCAATCGCGCCGAAATAGCCGATCAATTGCCAGAAGGCGGCGGTGTCCTTCTTCTCCAGAGCGTTGTAGAAATCCTTGTACCAGTGGTTGATCCACACGGAAATGGCCACGCTGAACAGCGATAAACCGATCACCGCGATCAGCAACAACCAGGCCTTGCCCTTCTCTTCACTGCGCCAATACGGCGTGACCATTTGCCAGACTCGGCGGAAAAACTGCCCGCGCACAGCATCGTTGACCGCGGAATATTCAGCGTTCTGATTCATGGATAAGGCTCGATAGGGAAAAGAACACACACAAGCCGATCATAGAGGATCGGCTCGTGCGGTCGAGAGCGGCGCTGATATTTGTTCAGCGCGGGTTCAGCGCCGAACCGGACGCTTTTGCAGCTTGCGCTGCAAGGTCCGGCGGTGCATGCCCAGGGCGCGGGCGGTGGCGGAGATATTGCCTTCGTGCTCGGTCAGCACCCGTTGGATGTGCTCCCACTGCAGGCGGTCGACAGACATCGGGTTTTCCGGCACCAGAGTGTCGAGGTCGGCGTGCTCGGAGAGCAACGCGGCCAGTACATCGTCGGCATCCGCCGGCTTGCACAGGTAGTTGCAGGCACCCCGCTTGATGGCCTCGACGGCGGTGGCGATGCTGGAATACCCGGTAAGGATCAGCACGCGCATTTCCGGGTCCAGCTCCAACAGCTTGGGCAACAGCACCAGGCCTGAGTCGCCGTCCATCTTCAGGTCCAGTGCCGCGTAGTCCGGCAGATCGGCCTGGGCGATGGTCAAGCCTTCTTCGGCGGAGCCCGCCGTGCTGACGCGAAAACCGCGACGGCTCATGGCCCGCGCCATGACGCGGGTAAAGGTGGCGTCATCATCTACCAGCAGCAGGTGCGGCAGTTCTTCGCCTTCGACTTGGATCTCGTCACTCATCGATGTCTCCTCGTGCGACACGGGGCAGGCGCAGCTCGGTGAGCGTGCCACCTTCCTCATGACTGTAGAGTTTCACTGAGCCGCCAGCGCGTGTCACGCTGGCCTTGCTCAAAAACAGGCCCAGGCCAAAACCTTTGCCCTTGGTGGTAAAAAATGGTTTGCCGATCTGTTCGGCAATGGCCAGCGGCACACCGGCGCCGTGGTCGCGAATGCTGATGGTGAGGTTTTCCTGGTCCCAGTCCAACTGCACTTCCAGCCCTTCCGGGCAAGCATCGGCGGCGTTGTTCAGCAAGTTCAGCAGCGCCTGGGTCAAATCCGGCGGTGGCGCCATGCGCGGTACTGTGCCCTGCCCCAGCAAATGGAAGCGGTAACTGGCTTCGGGGCGCATCAGGTGCCAGCGGTTCAGGGCTTCGTCCAGCCACTGGGTGACGTCTTGCATCTCTATCGCCAGGCGGCGGTTGGCTTCGGCGGCGCGTACCAACTGCTGCAAGGTTTGCTTGCACGCCTGGACTTGATCCTGCAGCACGCTCAAGTCGTCCTGCAAGTCTGGATGATGATGGTCTTGGCGCATTTCCTTGAGCAGCACGCTCATGGTGGCCAACGGCGTGCCCAACTCATGAGCCGCGCCGGCCGCCTGGGTGGCAACGGCCAACAGTTGCTGGTCCCGCAGGCCTTCTTCACGGCGGATCGCCCGCAACTCTTCCTGACGGCGCAGCTCTTCAGCCATGCGCGCAGCAAAGAACGTGATCACGGCGGCGGACAGCGCAAAGCTCAGCCACATGCCATAGATCTGCAGGTTTTCCCGAGCGATGGGGAAGGTTTTCAGCGGATAGAACTGAGCCAGCAGCAGGGTGTACAGGGTCAGGGCGATGCCGGACAGAATCACCGAATAACGCCAAGGCAACGTCACGGCAGCGATGGTCAGCGGCACTAAATAATAAGAAACGAAAGGATTAGTGGAACCGCCGGAGAAATACAGCAACACACTGTGGATAAACAGGTCGCAGGCCAGTTGCAGGGCATATTCCAGCTCGGTCACCGGCCATGTAGTGCGCAGGCGGATGGCGGTAAAGGCACACAGCACCGTGGAAAACCCGAGGGTCACGGCCAGTTGCAGCCAAGGCAGCGGCAGCAGGTCGAGCCAATAGGCCAGCCCTACGGAGCCGGCCTGTGCGGCCAGGACCAGAGTACGGATGAAGGTCAATCGCCACAGGTTCTGGCGAGTGGCGGAAGTCAGTTGTACGGGGGCGAGCATGAGCTCTCCTGATGAGCGCTCCAGGCGGATCGCACCGAGTATAAACGAAGCAACGACGCTGGCACGGCGTGTGTGGCTCTTTGACGCAGGCACCACGCACGACCGCTCGTCGGCACTCCGGCTATTTGTAGAGAATGTGTAACCCGCCGAACCAGACCATCCCGTCTACAGTCATACCGATTACGATTATCCCAAGGAGCTTCTATGTCACGTTTCATTCGCAGCGCAGCCGTTATCACCCTCGGTGTCGGCACTCTTGCCAGCCTGCCGGCCCTGGCCGCCGCTGAGCTGCACTACAACCAAATCTCCCTGCGCGCCGAAGTCAGCCAGGAAGTCGCCCGTGACCAGATGATCGTCACCCTTTACACCGAATCCCAGAACAGCGACCCAGCCAAGCTCGCCGCTGAAATCACCACGACCATGAACAAGGCGCTGGCCCAGGCTCGCGAAGTCAAAGGTGTGACCTTGCGTCAGGGCAGCCGCAACAGCTACCCGATCTACGACAACAAGAACCAGAAAATCACCGGCTGGCGTGAACGTGCCGAGATACGCATGGAAAGCTCGGACTTCGCCGCCCTGTCCAAGCTCACCGGTGAAATGCTGACCAACCTGAAAATGGACAGCATGGACTTCGCCATCGCCAACCCGACCCGCAAGGCCAGCGAAGATGCCCTGCTCAAGGAAGCCGTCACCGCGTTCAAGGCCCGTGCCCAACTGGCTACCGATGCGTTGGGAGGCAAGGGCTACAAGATCGTCAACCTGAACTTCAACACCAACGGTTATCCACAGCCTTATGCTCGTGGCGGCATGATGATGAAGGCGGCGGCGATGGACTCGGCACCCACGCCTGAAGTCGAGGCAGGTACCAGCCAGGTTAATATGACGGCCGATGGCGTGATCGAAGTCCAGATGCAGTAACCCTTACCTGACAGACCCCAACGGCGGTAACCTCGGTGACCGCCGTTTTCGTTTGGGCAGCCTTCACCTGCCACTTCAGGGGTTTCCATGGAAAGAATCACCTTTAAACCGCTGTTCCTCGCCGCCAGCCTGCTGGCCTTTATGCCGCTGGCCCAGGCGGCCAGTACCCTGGTCTACTGCTCCGAAGCCAGTCCTGCCGGCTTCGACCCCAGCCAGTACACCAGCGGCACTGATTTCGATGCCTCCGCCGAAACCGTGTTCAACCGCCTGACCCAGTTCAAGCGCGGCGGCACGGAAGTCGAACCCGGCCTTGCAACGAGCTGGGATGTGTCGAAGGACGGCCTGACGTATACCTTCCACCTGCGAGAGGGCGTCAAGTTCCACACCACCGACTACTTCACCCCCACCCGTGACTTCAACGCCGACGATGTGCTGTTCACCTTCCAGCGCCTGCTGGATGCCGACAGCCCGTTTCGCAAGGCCTACCCCTCCGAGTCGCCGTACTTCACCGACATGGGCCTGAACACCACCATCAAGAGCGTCGACAAAATCGACGACCACACCGTGCGGTTCAGCCTGAATAACGTCGATGCCTCGTTCGTGCAAAACCTGGCCATGAGTTTTGCCTCGGTGCAGTCCGCCGAATACGCCGCGCAGTTGCTCAAGGAAGGCAAGGCCGCCGACATCAACCAGAAGCCCGTCGGCACCGGGCCGTTCGTGTTCAAGCGCTACCAGAAGGATTCGCAGATCCGCTACAGCGCCAATAAACAGTACTGGAAGCCCGAGGATGTGAAACTCGACAACCTGGTGTTCTCCATTACTCCGGACGCAGCGGTGCGCCTGCAAAAGCTCAAGAGCGGTGAATGCCAGGTCAGCGGCTACCCACGCCCTTCGGACATCGAAGTGATGGAGCAAGACCCGAACCTGCGGGTGCTCAAGCAAGCCGGTTTCAACCTGGGCTTCCTCGCCTACAACGTGACCCACAAACCCCTGGATCAACTCAAGGTACGCCAGGCCCTCGACATGGCCATCGACAAACCGGCCATTATCAAGGCGGTGTACCAGAGCGCCGGACAATTGGCGCAAAACGCATTGCCGCCAGCCCAGTGGTCTTATGACCCAAGCATCAAAGACGCACCGTACGATCCGGCCAAGGCTCGGGCGCTACTAAAAGAAGCAGGGGTTGCACCAGGTACCACCATCAACCTTTGGGCCATGACGGTACAACGGGCATCCAATCCCAATGCGCGGATGTCGGCGCAAATGATTCAGCAGGATTGGGCGAAAGTCGGGATAACCGCCAATATCGTGAGCTACGAATGGGGTGAGTACATCAAACGGGCGAAAAACGGCGAGCACGACGTGATGATCTACGGCTGGACCGGCGACAACGGCGACCCGGATAACTGGCTGGGTGTGCTCTACAGTTGTGCTGCGGTCAAGGGCAGCAACTACGCAAAATGGTGTAACCCCGAGTACGACAAACTGGTGCAGCAAGCCAAGGTCAGCAGTGACCGTGAGCAACGCATCAAGTGGTATCAACAGGCACAAAAAATACTTAAAGAACAAGTACCTATAACACCTATTGCGAACTCGACGGTTTTCCAGCCACTTCGAAAGGAAGTCCAGGACTTCAAGATCAGTCCATTTGGGCTGACACCCTTCTATGGCGTGAGTCTCCATAAGTAACAGCCCTGCGCCAACCGGGTGCGCCAGACGCTCCGGTTGGTCATTTTTGGTGCGCCTGATGCACCGAAAAAAACCTCGAAAATGTCGATTTATGTCAAAACTTACATCAATGCGACATTCCTGTACGTCCGTACCACTGTTTAGCGCTTGCAGCCTCTCAACATCTTGCATTGGGTATGGGCCCTGCATAAGTATCCGCAGGTCGACTCACGAGGTCGCCCTCACTACCAAAAATGACAACAAATCATGAGGCCAACATGCTTAAACACGCAGTCATTCCGTTATTAGTCAGCGCCGGTTTAATGGCTGCTGCACCCTTCGCCCAAGCGGCGACTAATCTGGTGTTCTGCTCCGAAGGGAGCCCGGCCGGTTTCGACCCAGGCCAGTACACCACCGGAACAGACTTCGATGCTTCGGCCGAAACCATGTTCAACCGCCTGACCCAGTTCGAGCGCGGCGGCACCGCCGTGATTCCTGGGCTGGCCACCAGCTGGGACGTTTCCCCGGATGGCCTGACGTATACCTTCCACCTTCGTGAAGGCGTCAAGTTCCACACCACCCCGTACTTCAAGCCAACTCGTGAGTTCACGGCTGACGACGTACTGTTCACCTTCAACCGGATGATCAATAAAGACGATCCATTCCGCAAAGCCTACCCCACCGAATTCCCGTACTTCACGGACATGGGGATGGACACCAACATCAAGAACATCGAGAAAGTCGATGACCACACCGTCAAGTTCACCCTTGGCACCGTGGACGCTGCTTTCATCCAGAACCTGGCCATGAGCTTCGCTTCCGTCCAGTCAGCTGAATACGCAGCCCAACTGTTGAAGGAAGGCAAGGCACAGGACATCAACCAGAAGCCGATCGGCACTGGTCCGTTCGTGTTCAAGAGCTACCAGAAAGACTCCAACATCCGTTACACCGGCAACAAGGATTACTGGAAGCCTGAAGACGTGAAGATCGACAACCTGATCTTCGCCATCACCACCGACCCGTCGGTACGTATCCAGAAGCTCAAGAAGAATGAATGCCAGGTCACCCTGTTCCCACGTCCGGCCGACCTCAAGGCCCTGGGCGACGACAAGGACCTGAAACTGCCGCACCAGGCCGGTTTCAACCTGGGCTACATCGCCTACAACGTGATGCCGGTGCTCAAAGGCCAAACTGCGCCTAACCCACTGTCCGACCTGCGAGTACGCGAGGCCCTGGACATGTCGGTGAACAAGCAGCAGATCATCGACTCGGTTTATCAGGGTGCAGGCCAACTGGCCGTCAACGCCATGCCGCCAACCCAATGGTCCTATGACACCACCATCAAGGATGCCCCGCACGACCTGACCAAAGCCAAGGCATTGCTCAAGGAAGCAGGCGTCAAGGAAGGCACCGAAATCACCCTGTGGGCGATGCCGGTTCAGCGTCCGTACAACCCGAACGCCAAGCTGATGGCTGAGATGCTGCAGAACGACTGGAAGCAGATCGGCCTGAAGGTCAACATCGTCAGCTACGAGTGGGGCGAGTACATCAAGCGTTCCAAAGGCGGCGAGAACCAGGCCATGATCATTGGCTGGAGCGGCGACAATGGTGACCCGGACAACTGGCTGAACGTGCTGTTCGGCTGCGATTCCCTGGCCGGCAACAACTTCTCCAAGTGGTGCGACAAGAAATTCGACGGCATCGTCAAAGAAGCCAAGGCGACTTCCGACGTAGCCAAACGCACCGAGCTGTACAAGCAGGCGCAACATATCCTCAAAGATGCAGTCCCGATGACACCTATCGCGCACTCGACGGTGTATCAACCCATGCGCAACAACGTGCAGGACTTCAAGATCAGCCCATTTGGCTTGAACTCCTTCTACGGCGTGAGCGTAAGCGGCAAGTAAGGATCCCTGGCGGCGACGTGTAAAAACGTCGCCGTTATTGCATCCGCCAAGACCATAGGAATCAGACTACATCCGCACCTGTTGCCACCCTACGGCAACAACCTGCGAATCACTCGTCCGTTACCTACAAGGTCTGTCAGATTCGTTGCATTTACTGCCCGGCTCCCGACTCTTAACGTCGTGCACGGCAGAGGCACCGCACCTGTAGGGCACTTGCTGAATGTGGGGTCAGTGTTGTTTCCATGCCCTGAGCGGCCTGGCGATTGTTCACTGACGACAACAACAAACAAGGATTGGGGACTGTCATGCGCCATACCACCGTTCTATCCGCGATTTTGGGCACCGGCCTGTTAGTCAGTGCGTCACTGAGCCAAGCGGCTGACAAGAAAAGCCTGGTGTTTTGCTCCGAAGGCAGCCCCGCTGGTTTCGACACCGCGCAATACACCACCGCCACGGACAACGATGTCGCCGAGCCGCTCTACAACCGTCTGGCTGAGTTCGAGAAAGGCGCCACCACGGTCGTCCCCGGCCTTGCAACCTCATGGGATATTTCGCCGGACGGTCTGACGTATACCTTCCACCTGCGCGAAGGGGTGAAATTCCACAGCAACAAGGACTTCAAACCGACGCGCGACTTTGACGCCGACGACGTGCTGTTCACCTTCAACCGCATGCTTGACCCCGATCATCCCTTCCGCAAGGCCTACCCCACTGAGTTTCCATACTTCACCGGGATGAGCCTGAACAAGAACATCGCCAAGGTCGAGAAAACCGACCCGTACACCGTGGTGATGACCTTAAACACGGTAGACGCCGCGTTTATCCAGAACATCGCCATGAGCTTCGCCTCGATCCTGTCGGCCGAATACGCCGAGCACTTGCTCAAGATCGGCAAGCCGAGCGAGATCAACCAAAAGCCGATCGGCACTGGGCCGTTCGTGTTCCAGCGTTACCAGAAAGACTCGCAGATTCGCTACACCGCCAACAAACACTACTGGGCACCGGACCGGGTCAAGCTTGATCAACTGATCTTTGCCATCAACACCGACGCCTCGGTGCGGGTGCAGAAGCTCAAGGCCAACGAATGCCAGATCACCTTGCATCCGCGGCCTGCCGACGTCGAAGCCCTCAAGGCCGACCCGAAATTGCAACTGCTGACCAAGCCGGGCTTCAACCTTGGCTACATCGCTTATAACGTGCGGCACAAGCCGTTCGACCAGCTCGAAGTGCGCCAGGCCCTGGACATGGCGGTGAACAAGCAGAGCATTCTCAATGCGGTTTACCAGGGCGCGGGGCAACTGGCGGTCAACGCTATGCCGCCGACCCAGTGGTCCTACGACGACACCATCAAGGACGCCGCCTACAACCCGGAAAAGGCCAAGCAATTGCTCAAGGCCGCCGGCGTCAAGGAAGGCACCGAAATCACCCTGTGGGCGATGCCGGTGCAACGGCCGTACAACCCCAATGCCAAGCTGATGGCTGAAATGCTGCAAAGCGATTGGGCCAAGATCGGCCTCAAGGTCAAGATCGTCAGCTACGAATGGGGCGAGTACATCAAGCGCACCAAAAATGGCGAGCACGACATCAGCCTGATCGGCTGGACCGGCGACAACGGTGACCCGGACAACTGGCTGGGCACCCTGTACAGCTGCGACGCCATCGGCGGGAACAACTACTCCATGTGGTGTGACCCGGCGTACGACAAGCTGATCAAGCAAGCCAAGGTCGTCACCGACCGCGAACAAAGGACGGTTCTGTACAAACAGGCACAGCAACTGCTTAAAGCACAGGTGCCGATCACACCAGTCGCCCACTCGACGGTCAACCAGCCGTTAAGCGCCAAAGTCGAAGGTTTCAAAGTGAGCCCCTTCGGCCGCAACGTGTTCTCGGGCGTCAGCATCAACCCATAAGAAAATAACCGGATTGCACAGGGCGAAGTTCGCTCTGTGGCAAACGTGCAGCCTCAATTCAGGAATCTTCCTACGGCACCGTTTGCAAAGGCTTGAGCGAGTTACACACCCAATAGCCGGTTCACCTAAAAAGACCGGCATTAAAAAAGAGAACCAAAGGAGCTTCACCCATGAAACTGAGCAGCACCGCGCTACTGGCCTTGGCCATCAGCAGCATCACGGCTAACGCCTATGCTGACCCTGCAAGTCAGGACTTCGTTCCTACCACTCTGGCCGGCTCCAGCGCCCAAAGCGAGGCCAAAGGCTTTATCGATGGACAAAGCCTGGGCGGTACCACCCGTAACTGGTTCTCCAACGAGCAGAAGTTCCGGGGTGGCAAATTCACCTACCAAAAACACGGCGAAGCCCGTACCGATGCGTACCGTACCAACTGGGTACAAGGCACGATCCTCAACTACAGCTCGGGCTTTACCCAAGGCACCGTAGGGGTCGCTACCGAAGTCGCGGCCTACAACGCCGTGGTCCTGGACCGCAGCAAGCGCGATATCAAGGGCGGTTCCAACCGTACCCTGGCTGACTCCAACGGCGACGCCGTGGACCAGTGGAGCAAATTGGGCCTGGCCAACGTCAAGTTCCGTGTATCGAACACCACCTTGACCGCCGGTCGCCAGAACTTCAGCAGCGGCATCGTCGACACCATCGGCAACCGTGCGCTGCCTTCGAGCTTTGAAGGTGTGAGCTTCAACAGCGAAGAGTTCAGCAACCTGTCATTCCAGGGCGGCGTGTTTGACCGCGTCTCCCCACGGACCGAGCAAAGCCTGTCGAAATTCCGTACCGAATACGGCAATGGCGCTGAAACCGACAAGGTCAACACCCTCGGTGTGAACTACCAGCCGTTCAAAAGCCTGAAAACCAGCCTGTTCGCCGCTAACGTGGAAGACTTCTGGAACCAGTACTACTTCGGTGCAACCCACGAGTTGGGTGACAGCCAGACACTGGCACTGACCACTGGCCTGAACTACTACAAAACCGTCGATACCGGCAAAAAGTTGATGGGCACGATCGACAACGATACCTACTCGTTGTCGCTGGGCCTGACCCACCAGGCTCACAGCCTGACCTTCTCCTACCAGGCTGTGAACGGTAACGAGTACTTCGACTACCTGCACGAAACCAACGGTATCTACCTGGCCAACTCCCTGACGTCCGACTTTAACGGTCCGAACGAGAAGTCCTTCCAGATCGCCTACGGCCTCAACATGGCTGAATACGGCGTGCCAGGCCTGAAGTTCAACATCTACTCGGCTCGCGGCTGGGGCATCGACGGCACTCACTACACCGGCGACGGCGGCAGAGCAGGCTTCGCCTACAACGGCATTCAGGCCCAGGACGGCGAGAAGCACCAGGAATACGGTATCGGTACCTCCTACGCCGTGCAGAGCGGCCCGCTCAAGGCCACTGCCATTCGTGCGACCTACGTCACTCACCGTGCCACTGCCAACCAGGCTGACGGCAACATCCGTGAGTTCCGTCTGGTCACCACCATCCCGTTCAACATCCTTTAATTAGCGCCAGGTGTACGGCGGGCTCAGGACGAGCCCCCGTACACGCTTGTCTGGTTCAATCGATTGCAGAGGGCTCTCAATGAAAATGCTCCCGTTACAAGCTGCCATTGCCGCTGCGCTGTTGAGCGTGGCGATTGGCGTTTCGGCCAAACCGCTGGTGGTCTGCACCGAGGCGAGCCCGGAAGGTTTCGACATGGTCCAATACACGACCGCAGTCACCGCTGACGCCGTGGCAGAAACCATTTTCAACCGCCTGGTGGACTTCAAGCCTGGAACCACCGAAGTGGTCCCGGCACTCGCAGAATCCTGGGATATCAGCGAAGACGGACTGAAGTACACCTTCCACCTGCGCCAAGACATCAAGTTCCACACCACCGACTACTTCAAACCCACGCGCAACATGAATGCCGACGACGTGCTCTGGAGTTTCCAGCGTCAGTTGGACCCGAAACACCCGTGGCACAACAAGTCCAGCGTGGGCTTCCCGTACTTTGAAAGTATGGGCTTCAAGGAACTGCTCCAGAGCGTCGAGAAAACCGACGACAAGACCGTGGTCTTCACCCTGACCCGTCGTGAAGCACCGTTCCTGGCCGATATTGCCATGGCGTTCTCTTCGATCTTCTCCGCTGAATACGCAGATCAGTTGCTCAAAGCCGACAAGACCGGCGATCTGAACAGCAAACCCATCGGCACCGGTCCGTTCATCTTCACCCGCTATGCCAAGGACGCCCAGGTACGTTTCAAGGCCAACCCGGACTATTTCCGTGGCAAGCCTCCGGCGGATCCGCTGATCCTGGCGATCACCGTCGACAACAACGTGCGCCTGCAAAAACTCAAGGCCAACGAGTGCCAGATCGCGCTGTATCCAAAACCGGATGACATCCCGAGCATCAAGAAAGATCCAAACCTGAAAGTCGATGAGCTGGCGGCCATGACCACCAGTTACACGGCCTTGAACACCACTCGCAAGTACATGAGCGACGCCCGTGTGCGTCACGCCATCAACATTGCGTTCGACAAGGCAGGCTACACCGACGCCCTGTATGGCAAAGGTAACGCCATGGTCGGCACCGGACCGTATCCGCCGACACTGCTGGGCTTCAACGACAAGCTGAAGAACCCACCCCGCGACCTGGACAAAGCCCGCGCGCTGCTCAAGGAAGCCGGCGTGCCCGAAGGCACCGAGTTCACCCTGTTCACCCGCAACGGCGGCGGCCCGACCAACCCCAACCCGATGCTCGGCGCACAGCGCATGCAGTCGGACCTGGCCCAGATCGGCCTCAAAGTGAACATCAAGGTCATGGAATGGGGCGAAATGCTCAAGCGCGCCAAGAATGGCGAACATGACATGGTTTCTGCCGGCTGGGCGGGGGATAACGGGGACCCGGATAACTTCCTCACACCAAACCTGAGTTGCGACGCAGCGAAAAACGGCGAAAACTACGCCCGCTGGTGTAACAAAGAGTTTCAAGACTTGATCGACAAGGCCCGCGCTGGCACTGAACCAGCGGCACGGGCTGTGCTCTATGAACAAGCCCAGGACGTTTTCGAAAAAGACCAACCATGGATTCCCATGGCTTACCCGAAAATGTTCACGGCCATGCGCAAGAACGTCGAGGGTTATACCCAAAGCCCTCTGACGACAAATAACTTCGCCACCACCCAGGTGAAGTAGATAAGAGACGCCCGGCACCGTCGACCTGGACGGTGCCGGACCTGCCTAACCGGCTGATTGAGGTACACAACAAGATGTTTAGTTTTATTGCCCGCCGATTGGGGTTATTGATCCCCACGTTTTTCGGCATCACCTTGCTGACGTTCGCGTTGATTCGCATGATCCCTGGCGATCCCGTGGAAGTCATGATGGGCGAACGACGAGTCGACCCCGAAATGCACGCTCAGGCAATGGAACGCCTTGGTCTGAATAAACCCTTGTATGCACAATACTTTGACTACGTCGGCAAGCTTGCCCACGGCGACCTTGGCGAATCCCTGCGTACCCGTACCAGCGTGTGGACTGAATTCACCGCCCTTTTCCCTGCGACCCTGGAACTGTCCATGGCCGCCCTGTTGTTCGCTGGCGTCCTGGGCCTGTTGGCCGGGGTGATCGCCGCCTTGAAGCGAGGATCCCTGTTCGACCATGGGGTGATGGGCATCTCCCTCGCGGGATATTCGATGCCGATCTTCTGGTGGGGCCTGATCCTGATCATGTTCTTCTCCGTGAGCCTGGGCTGGACCCCGGTGTCCGGACGTATCGACCTGCTCTACGACAT
Source organism: Pseudomonas spelaei (assembly GCF_009724245.1). GTDB lineage: Bacteria > Pseudomonadota > Gammaproteobacteria > Pseudomonadales > Pseudomonadaceae > Aquipseudomonas > Aquipseudomonas spelaei. The sequence continues at coordinate 167,025 of NZ_WNNK01000009.1, forward strand.
CGAGCCGCGTACCGGCTTCATGCTGATCGACACCCTGCTGGCCAATGAACCCGACGCGTTCTTCGACGCCCTGCACCACCTGATCCTGCCGGCCATCGTACTCGGCACCATTCCGCTGGCGGTGATCGCGCGGATGACCCGCTCCTCGATGCTCGAAGTGCTGCGTGAAGACTACATTCGTACCGCCAAGGCCAAAGGCCTGTCGCCGGCACGCGTGGTGTTCGTCCACGGCCTGCGCAACGCGCTGATCCCGGTACTGACGGTGGTCGGCCTGCAAGTCGGCACCCTGCTGGCCGGTGCGGTCCTGACTGAAACCATCTTCTCCTGGCCCGGCATCGGCAAATGGCTGATCGAAGCCATTGGCGCACGGGACTATCCCGTGGTGCAAAACGGCATCCTGTTAATCGCCTGCCTGGTGATTCTGGTGAACTTCGTGGTGGATATCCTCTACGGCTTCGCCAACCCACGCATCCGTCACCAGCGCTGAGATCATGACCATGACCACTCCAACTACTTCGGTAGCAGTCGATCAAAGCCTGCTTTATCCGTCCCCGTACAAAGAATTCTGGCAAGCCTTTTCCAAGAACAAGGGCGCGGTTGCCGGCCTGTTGTTCATGTTGCTGGTGATATTTTGCGCACTGTTTGCCCCGTGGGTAGCACCGCATAACCCGAGCGAACAGTACCGTGACTTCCTGCTGACCCCGCCAGCCTGGCTGGAAGGTGGGCAGATGCAATTCCTGCTGGGCACCGACGAACTGGGCCGTGACTTGCTGTCGCGCCTGATTCAGGGTTCGCGCCTGTCGTTGCTGATCGGCTTGTCTTCGGTCGTCATGTCGCTGATCCCGGGGATTCTGCTGGGCCTGTTCGCCGGTTTCTTCCCGCGCCTGCTCGGCCCGACCATCATGCGTTTGATGGATATCATGCTGGCCCTGCCATCGCTGCTGCTGGCGGTGGCGATTGTCGCCATCCTCGGCCCTGGCCTGATCAACACCGTGATCGCCATCGCCATCGTGTCCCTGCCGTCCTATGTCCGCTTGACCCGCGCTGCGGTGATGGGCGAACTGAACCGCGACTACGTGACTGCCGCCCGCCTCGCCGGCGCCGGCCTGCCCCGCCTGATGTTCGTCACCGTGCTGCCTAACTGCATGGCACCGTTGATCGTGCAGGCAACCTTGAGCTTCTCCTCGGCGATTCTCGATGCCGCAGCCCTGGGCTTCCTCGGTCTTGGCGTACAACCGCCAACCCCTGAGTGGGGCACCATGCTGGCTTCGGCTCGCGACTACATCGAACGCGCCTGGTGGGTGGTGAGTCTGCCTGGCTTGACCATTTTGCTCAGCGTGCTGGCAATCAACCTGATGGGCGACGGTCTGCGCGATGCGCTGGACCCGAAACTCAAGAACGCCGCCTGAGGAGATTCCCATGTCACTGCTAGAAATCAAGAATCTCAATGTCCGCTTCGGCGACAAGACCGCCGTGCCGGTGGTCGATGGCCTCGACATTTCCGTCGACAAAGGCGAAGTACTGGCAATCGTTGGCGAGTCTGGCTCGGGTAAATCCGTGACCATGATGGCGCTGATGGGCCTGATCGAACACCCCGGCATCGTCACCGCCGACGCCCTGAACTTCGACGGCAAGGACATGCTCAAGCTGAGCAACCGCCAGCGTCGGCAGATCGTCGGTAAAGACCTGGCGATGGTGTTCCAGGACCCGATGACCGCGCTGAACCCCAGCTACACCGTGGGTTTCCAGATCGAAGAAGTGCTGCGTCTGCACCTGAAGATGTCCAGCAAGCAAGCGCGCAAGCGTGCGATCGAACTGCTGGAAAAAGTAGAAATCCCAGGCGCTGCCAGCCGGATGGACGCCTACCCCCACCAGTTGTCCGGTGGTATGAGCCAGCGTGTGGCAATTGCCATGGCGATTGCCGGCGAGCCGAAACTGCTGATCGCCGATGAACCGACCACTGCGTTGGACGTGACGATTCAGGCGCAGATCATGGAGTTGCTGCTGGCCCTGCAGAAAGAACAGAACATGGGCCTGGTGCTGATCACCCACGACCTGGCGGTCGTGGCGGAAACGGCCCAGCGTGTGTGTGTGATGTACGCCGGCCAAGCCGTGGAAGTTGGCCAGGTGCCTGGCCTGTTCGACGTTCCGGGGCATCCGTACAGCGAAGCATTGCTGGCGGCGATTCCGGAACACAGCATGGGCGCGGCCCGTCTGTCGACCTTGCCGGGCATCGTCCCCGGTCGTTATGACCGTCCACAGGGTTGCCTGCTGTCGCCACGCTGCCCGTATGTCCAGGACAGCTGCCGCCAGACCCGCCCGGGCCTGGACCCTAAAGCCCACAGCCTTGCGCGCTGCTTCTACCCCTTGAACCAGGAGGTGGCGTAATGGCCGTCGTTCTTACCGCCCGCGACCTGACCCGTCACTACGAAGTGTCCCGTGGCCTGTTCAAGGGCCATGCCACCGTGCGCGCACTTAATGGTGTGTCGTTCGAGCTGGAAGCCGGCAAGACCCTCGCCGTGGTAGGCGAGTCGGGTTGCGGCAAGTCCACCCTGGCCCGTGCCCTGACGCTGATTGAAGAACCGTCCTCCGGCTCGCTGAAAATCGCCGGCCAGGAAGTCACCGGTGCCGACAAGGCCCAGCGCAAGCAACTGCGTAAAGACGTGCAGATGGTGTTCCAAAGCCCTTATGCCTCGTTGAACCCACGGCAAAAGGTCGGTGATCAACTGGGCGAGCCGCTGTTGATCAATACCAACCTGTCCGCCGCCGAACGCCGCGAGAAAGTGCAGGCGATGATGAAGCAAGTGGGCCTGCGCCCTGAGCATTATCAACGCTACCCCCACATGTTCTCCGGTGGCCAGCGCCAGCGGATCGCCTTGGCCCGGGCGATGATGCTGCAACCCAAAGTGCTGGTGGCGGATGAACCGACCTCGGCACTGGACGTGTCGATCCAGGCCCAGGTGCTCAACCTGTTCATGGACCTGCAGCAGGAATTCAACACCGCCTACGTGTTCATCTCCCACAACCTGGCGGTGGTGCAACACGTTGCCGATGACGTGATGGTGATGTACCTCGGTCGCCCAGTGGAAGTCGGCCCGAAAGAGGACATCTACGCGCGCCCCCTGCACCCGTACACCCAGGCGTTGCTGTCGGCTACCCCGACCATTCACCCGGACCCGAACAAGCCGAAGATCAAGATCGTCGGCGAGTTGCCCAACCCGCTGAACCCGCCGCCTGGCTGCGCGTTCCACAAGCGCTGCCCGTACGCCACCGAACTGTGCAGCACCGAAGAGCCGGCCTTGCGGCCACTCGATAACCGTCAGGTGGCTTGCCACTTTGCGGAGCAGTTTGTCGGCTGACACGCAAAAAAATACTCCGGGGATAAGCCCGGAGCATTGCTTGAGTTCTACAGCCCCTCCCATCAGGTTGCGCATCAGCCTGGCGGGAGGGGCTTTTTTACCTGTACTACTTATGTATCGCTGTCACCGCCATCATCCGGGTCATCGTTGTTATCGGGTCCGCCGGTGGTGCCGTCATCATCGTCCTTGGAGCCGCCCTGGCCTTCATCACCGCCTTCAGACTCGCTCTTGGCCAGTTGCAGAACACTGCCCTGCCCCCCCTGCGCCGCCACAAACCCCGAGTCATGACGTTGCACGGCCGTATTAGCCCACGCTGCCGACATGCCCAGCGATAACATCACCAGCACTTTGATCAACAGCACCAAACGTTGAAAGATACTCATGGTCGATTTCCGTCCAGTCAGTTGGTGAATCCCGCACGACCTGTGTCTTCGGCTTACGCCGACTGTCGCCCTTTCTCAAGCTAGTAGCGTTATGGGGTTTTCGCCATCTCGATCACCGTTGCCGGAGGAATTAGCACTTCGCTTATAGAGCTGTTTGGAATAACTATTATTCCAATATCAAAACTCGCCCTGCTGCTGTCCCTCATGACACCTGCTATAAAAACCGAGCGCTCTTACACAGAAAACCACATTAACGTTCACCCCATGTAGACATTATCTGGAACTTGTAACAAGCGTGTTTCGGCAATTGCACAATTCAAAGTTTGAAGACTAAAGTCCGCCCTCTTCAACTAGTACTTACAGGTTAGTGTTATCTATGAGAGCCATTTCCAAATCCCTGGAAACGTTACTGTCGGACATTTATGAAGATGGCGACGTGTCGATGGAAGAGTTTAAATCCCTGCAGGCCGAGTCAGATCGCCGCTGGGAAGCCGTGGTCCGCGAGCTGGGGCCAAACAACACGTTGCTGACATTTCAAAGCGCCATGGACGTAGCCCTGCACTTGTTGCACTTGAGCGTGATTCATATCAAGAACCAGGAGCTGACTGACTTGGGCGAAGCCATCGTCAAAGATGCCATTGTTGCGCAAGTTGAAGCCGTGCGCGTGGGAGCAGAACTTTCGTTAAAGCAACTTCGGGTAGGGCCGAACAGCCTTTAATACAATAGTTATCAGCCACAAAAAAGGGCGAAGCCATTACAGCTTCGCCCTTTCTATTACCGCCAGACCTTAGTGATGCTCACGGGTCGCGCGGAACTTCACATCCGGCCAGCGCTCTTCCATCAGCGCCAGGTTGACCCGGGTCGGGGCCAGGTAGGTCAGGTGACCGCCGCCATCGATCGCAAGGTTTTCCACGGCCTTGTTGGAGAACTCTTCCAACTTCTTCTTATCACTGCAATCGATCCAGCGGGCCGAATACACGGTGATCGGCTCGTAGGAGCACTCGACCTTGTATTCCTCTTTCAAGCGGCTGGCGACCACATCGAACTGCAGTACACCGACAGCGCCGAGGATGATGTCGTTGCTGCGCTCAGGGAAGAACACCTGGGTCGCGCCCTCTTCCGCCAGTTGCTGCAAGCCTTGGCGCAGTTGCTTGGACTTGAGCGGGTCACGCAGGCGTACGCGGCGGAACAGTTCCGGTGCGAAGTGCGGGATACCGGTGAAGCCCAGCACTTCGCCTTCGGTGAAGGTGTCACCGATCTGGATGGTGCCGTGGTTGTGCAAACCGATGATGTCACCGGCAAACGCCTCTTCCAGTTGCTCACGCTCGGAGGAGAAGAACGTCAGGGCATCGCCGATACGCACGTCCTTGCCGGTACGCACGTGGCGCATCTTCATGCCTTTTTCGTATTTGCCGGAGCAGATACGCATGAAGGCGATACGGTCGCGGTGTTTGGGGTCCATGTTCGCCTGGATCTTGAACACGAAGCCTGCGAATTTCTCCTCTACCGGCTCTACGGTGCGTTCGTTGGCGACACGGGCCAGTGGTTTCGGCGCCCAGTTCACGACCGCGTCAAGCACGTGGTCGACACCGAAGTTGCCCAAGGCGGTGCCGAAGAACACCGGCGTCAGTTGGCCGTCGAGGAATTCCTGCTGGTTGAACTCGTGGCAGGCGCCCTGCACCAGTTCCAGCTGGTCGACAAAACGGTCGTACTCGTCACCCAGGTGGGCGCGGGCTTCGTCGGAATCGAGCTTCTCGATGATTTTCACATCGGTGCGTTCGTGACCATGGCCGGCGGTGTAGACAATGATGTAGTCGTCGGCCAGGTGGTACACGCCCTTGAAGTCGCGGTAGCAACCAATCGGCCAGGTGATCGGCGCGGCCTTGATCTTCAGGACGGCTTCGATCTCGTCGAGCAATTCGATCGGGTCACGGATGTCGCGGTCGAGCTTGTTGATGAAGCTGACAATCGGCGTGTCCCGCAAACGGCAGACGTCCATCAGCGCGATGGTCCGTGGCTCAACACCCTTGCCGCCGTCGAGCACCATCAGTGCCGAGTCGACCGCAGTCAGGGTGCGGTAGGTATCTTCGGAGAAGTCTTCGTGGCCCGGGGTGTCGAGCAGGTTGATCATGTGTTCGCGATACGGGAACTGCATGACCGACGTGGTAATGGAAATACCCCGTTGCTTCTCCATCTCCATCCAGTCGGAGGTGGCATGACGGTCGGATTTACGGGATTTCACCGTGCCGGCCACTGCGATCGCCTTGCCCATCAGCAACAGCTTTTCGGTGATGGTGGTTTTACCGGCATCGGGGTGGGAAATAATGGCGAAAGTGCGGCGTTTCGCGACTTCGGCGGCCTGGTGGGTCATGGGAAATCGCCTGGCAGGTGAGTCAAAAAAGGGCGGCGAGTATAGCGTAAACCCGGGGTGGCGGACCACCGTTCACCCGGTTGGGGGTGGCTAAATGCTCCCAAGTGTGGAACCTTTTAAAAGGTAGAGACGTCCACTCCCCTGTTACAGCATTCGTACCAGGGGCTGAAAAATCAGCAAGTTAGCCTGACGAGGCTGCGCTCATGGCTCGACCTCATGCCGTTTTGCCGGCATTGGCGAGCTGCTTTTCGCGACCACATTTGCCGACAGCCAGGAATGGCATTGCCGCTCGGGAATGTGCTCGCCGACTGAAATAAAGGAGTCCGCCTGTGGCTATTCGCTATGGCAAAGGGCTGATAGGAGGTGCGGTTGTCGTCGCGCTCCTGGCCCTGCTGGTCCACTGGATTGGCATCAACACGATCGAACTGTACCGCGACGATTTGTTGTTTTACCTGCAAGCTCACCTGATTCTTGTTCTTGTCTCCATGCTTGCCGCCCTGATTGTGGGCATTCCCGCCGGTATCCTGCTCAGCCGACCCAACATGGTCGGGCGCGCAGAACGCTTCATGCAGATCTTCAACATCGGCAACACCGTCCCTCCCCTGGCCGTCCTGGCCATCGCCCTCGGCGTCCTCGGCATCGGCAGCGGCCCTGCGATCTTCGCGCTGTTCCTCGCCTCCTTGCTGCCCATCGTACGCAACACCTATGAAGGCCTGAAAAACGTCCAGGGTTCCCTGAAAGAAGCCGCCGTCGGCATCGGCATGACCCCGCGCCAGGTGTTGTTTCGCGTGGAATTGCCCAACGCCGTGCCGATCATCATCGGTGGTGTGCGCGTGGCCCTGGCGATCAACGTCGGTACCGCGCCCCTGGCGTTCCTGATCGGCGCCAACAGCCTGGGCAGCCTGATCTTCCCTGGCATCGCCCTGAACAATCAGCCGCAACTGCTGCTCGGCGCCGCGTGTACCGCGCTGCTGGCCTTGCTGCTCGACGGTCTGGTGACCATGGCCAGCCGCCTCTGGCTGGAACGCGGGTTGCGTCCGTCTTAAGGCTTGGCAAAGGAACCAACATGAAAAAACTGACTGTGATATTGAGTTGCATCCTGCTGTTCGCAGGCATTGCGCAAGCCGCTGAAAAACCGGTCATCCGCATCGGCGCCCGGGTGTTCACCGAACAAACCCTGCTCGCCGAAATCACCTCCCAGTACCTACGCACCAAGGGCTACGACACCCGAGTGACCGGCGGCCTGGGCAGCAACCTGGCGCGCAGTGCCCAGGAGAGCGGGCAACTGGACCTGATCTGGGAATACACCGGCGTATCGCTGGTGGCCTACAACCATGTCGACGAGAAGCTCGACAGCGAACAGTCCTACGCACGGGTCAAGGAACTCGACGCGAAGAAAGGCCTGGTCTGGCTGTCGCCGTCGAAGTTCAGCAACACCTACGCCCTGTCCCTGCCGGAGAACGTGGCCAAGGAATACCCACAGATCAACACCATCAGCGACCTGACCAAGGCCCTGGCCGAGGACACTAAGGAAAACCGCCTGGTGGCCCTGGACACCGAGTTCGCCAACCGTTCCGACGGTATGGCGGGCATGGTCAAGCTGTACGGCATGAACCTGACCCGCAAAAACACCCGGCAGATGGACGCAGGCCTGGTCTACACCGCTCTGCGTAATGGCCAGGTATTTGCCGGCTTGGTCTACACCACCGACGGTCGCCTCAACGCCTTCAAGTTGAAACTGCTGGAAGACGACAAGCACTACTTCCCGGACTACACCGCAGCACCGGTGGTGCGCCAGGTTTATCTCGACGCCCATCCGCAACTGGCCGCAGAGCTTGCGCCGCTGGCCGCGTTGTTCGACGACGAAACCATGCGCCAACTCAACGCGCGGGTCGATGTCGACCATGAAAGCCCATCCGCCGTTGCCGCAGACTTCCTGCGCCAACACCCACTCAACTAAGGAGAAGACATGGAATTCCTGAACGCCTTTTCCCATCTTGATTGGGCACAAGTCCTGCACCTGACCTGGCAGCACATCACCCTGGTCGGTATCGCAGTCATCCTGGCCATCGTTGTTGGCGTGCCGCTGGGCGTGTTGATGACCCGCTTCCCGACACTCGCCGGCCCACTGCAAGCCAGCGCCACGGTGCTGCTCACCGTACCGTCCATCGCTCTGTTCGGCCTGCTGCTGCCGTTCTATTCCAAGTTCGGCCAGGGCCTGGGACCGATGCCGGCGATCACCGCGGTGTTCCTCTACTCCCTGTTGCCCATCATGCGTAACACCTACCTGGCCCTGACCGGCGTAGAACCGGGTATTCGCGAAGCCGCCCGAGGTATCGGCATGACCTTCGGCCAGCGCCTGCGCATGGTCGAGCTGCCCATCGCCGTGCCGGTGATCCTCGCCGGTGTGCGCACCGCCGTGGTGATGAACATTGGCGTCATGACCATCGCCGCCACCATCGGCGCCGGTGGCCTGGGTGTACTTATTCTGGCTTCCATCAGCCGCAGCGACATGTCGATGCTGATCGTCGGCGCCGTGCTGGTCAGTCTCCTGGCCATCTTCGCCGACCTGCTTCTGCAATGGCTGCAACGCACGCTGACTCCAAAAGGACTGCTCAAATGATCGAACTTCAAAACCTGACCAAGACCTTTCAAAGCAACGGCAAGACCATCACCGCCGTTGATTCCGTGAGCCTGACCGTCAACGAAGGCGAAATTTGTGTATTCCTCGGCCCATCGGGCTGCGGTAAAAGCACCACGCTGAAGATGATCAACCGCCTGATCAAACCCACCTCGGGCAAGATCCTGATCAACGGCGAAGACACCACCGACCTCGACGAAGTGACCCTGCGCCGCAACATCGGCTACGTGATCCAGCAGATCGGCCTGTTCCCCAACATGACCATCGAGGAAAACATCGTGGTCGTGCCCAAGCTGCTGGGCTGGGACAAACAGCGATGCCACGACCGCGCCCGCGAATTGATGAGCATGATCAAGCTCGAACCCAAGCAGTATCTGCACCGTTATCCACGTGAGTTGTCGGGTGGCCAACAACAGCGAATCGGCGTGATCCGCGCCCTGGCGGCGGATGCACCATTGCTGTTGATGGATGAGCCATTCGGCGCGGTCGACCCGATCAACCGCGAGATGATCCAGAACGAGTTCTTCGAGATGCAGCGTGCGCTGAACAAGACCGTGATCATGGTCAGCCACGACATCGACGAAGCCATCAAGCTGGGTGACAAGATCGCTATCTTCCGCGCCGGCAAACTGTTGCAGATCGACCACCCGGACACCTTGCTGGCGCACCCTGCCGACGAGTTCGTCAGCAACTTTGTTGGCCAGGACAGCACCCTCAAGCGCCTGCTATTGGTGAAGGCCGAAGATGCGGCGGACAACGCACCGTCCGTCAGCCCGGAAACCCCCGTGGCAGATGCCCTGGAACTGATGGACGAACATGACCGTCGCTACGTGGTGGTCACCTGCGCCGAGAACAAGGCGCTGGGTTATGTGCGACGTCGCGACCTGCACCGTCAGACCGGGACCTGCGGGCAATACCTGCGGGAATTCAACGCCACGGCGGCGTATGACGAACATTTGCGCATCCTGTTGTCGCGGATGTACGAATTCAACCGCTCGTGGCTGCCGGTGATGGATGCGGAGCGGGTGTTCCTGGGGGAAGTGACGCAGGAGTCGATTGCCGAGTACCTGAGTTCCGGCAAGTCGCGTGGTGGCAAGACCAGTATTGTGTCACCCGCCGAGACTGCGTTGGCCTGATAGAACGCTATCGCAGGCAAGCCAGCTCCCACATTGAATTGCATTCATCTATTGAAATGCATTCTCCTGTGGGAGCCGGGCTTGCCCGCGATGAAGGCACCGCAAATCCTCCTGAATTGCCCCACTCGGGGAACATCAATCCGTCATCCCCGTCGGTTACATAAGTAGCTGCACGGCACCACACGACGAACGCGTGCAAAAACGCGACATTTTTAGTTGATCTATAGCCCCTCACGTCCTAAAGTTCGCGCCGAACGTCCATGCTGGAAACGATCCATCCGGCTCAAGTACTGACGACGAGACAGCAAGGCCAAGGGAAGCGGTTGATCCCATGGCCTTTTTGCTTTCGGCGACATGCCTTGGGAAGTAGGCGAACCAAAGTGGGGATACGGAGGACGTTCATTTGCACCCATTGATCAATCTAGTTTGCCAGTAGGAGTTCCCAGCATGTCGATCCAGGTCGAAGACTATTACGCGCGCGAAACCTTCCAGAAAATGAAGGCGTTCGCCGACACGCAAGAAACCCCGTTCGTGGTGATCGACACCGCGATGATCAGCCAGGCCTACGATGACCTGCGCGCCGGTTTCGAATTCGCCAAGGTGTATTACGCGGTCAAGGCCAACCCGGCCGTCGAAATCATCGACCTGCTGAAAGACAAAGGCTCGAGCTTCGACATCGCCTCGATCTACGAGCTGGACAAGGTGATGGACCGTGGCGTCAGCGCCGACCGTATCAGCTACGGCAACACCATCAAGAAATCCAAGGACATCCGCTACTTCTACGAGAAGGGCGTGCGCCTGTTCTCCACCGACTCCGAAGCCGACCTGCGCAACATCGCCAAGGCTGCGCCGGGCTCGAAAGTCTATGTGCGGATCCTCACCGAAGGCTCGACCACAGCTGACTGGCCTCTGTCGCGTAAATTCGGCTGCCAGACCGACATGGCCATGGACCTGCTGATCCTCGCCCGCGACCTCGGCCTGGTGCCGTACGGCATCTCGTTCCACGTGGGCTCGCAACAGCGTGATATCAGCGTGTGGGACGCGGCGATTGCCAAGGTCAAAGTGATCTTCGAGCGCCTTAAGGAAGAAGACGGCATCCATCTGAAGCTGATCAACATGGGCGGCGGCTTCCCGGCCAACTACATCACCCGCACCAACAGCCTGGAAACCTACGCCGAGGAAATCATCCGTTTCCTCAAGGAAGACTTCGGTGATGACCTGCCGGAGATCATCCTGGAGCCGGGCCGTTCGTTGATCGCCAACGCCGGGATCCTGGTCAGTGAAGTGGTATTGGTCGCACGTAAATCGCGGACCGCCGTCGAGCGTTGGGTGTACACGGATGTGGGCAAATTCTCCGGCCTGATCGAAACCATGGACGAAGCCATCAAGTTCCCGATCTGGACCGAGAAAAAAGGCGAGATGGAAGAAGTGGTCATCGCCGGCCCAACCTGCGACAGCGCCGATATCATGTATGAGAACTACAAGTACGGGCTGCCGCTGAACCTGGCGATTGGTGATCGCTTGTACTGGTTGTCCACCGGTGCCTACACCACCAGCTACAGTGCTGTTGAATTCAACGGCTTCCCACCGTTGAAGTCGTTCTACCTGTAACGCAGGCCGCAACAAGCAAAAGCCCATGACGCGTCATGGGCTTTTTTGTCGACGAGCTTTCAACAAATGACATCGCTGCGACGGACTTTCCCAAAGATATTGATCTGCAAGTCCAGCTTGCCATCTCCGCGGGTGTCAACGTCAATGAGCGTACGCTGAAACTGCGGGTCAAAACTCACGCGCGCATCTCCAGCCCTGGTGATGTAGGTCGGATACTGTGGATCCTGAGGTTTGCTTTTGTCGAGCCTGAGTTCGCGTACAAAGTTGAGTCGACCGATTTGTTGGCGCAGCGCCGAAAGATCGAGTTTGTCCTGGCCACTGACAAAATCCATCACCCAGTTCGGCTGGCCGCTGGCATTTATATCAAAGACGAAGGTGTCAGCATCGGCGCCCCCCCATAGATCATCGCCGCCAGCGCCACCGTAAAGGATGTCCTTGCCCGAACCGCCTCGCAATATATTGGAGGCCGCGTTGCCGATCAGCAGGTCCGGGCCGGAGCCGCCATTGGCTTCCTCAATCGTCACGCCATGGGCGATGCTCACATTGCCCTTCAATCCGCCCACCGAGGAAAACGAGCCCGCGTTGAGGTTGATGGTCTGCGCCTGGTTGAAACCAGAGAAGTCCAGGGTGTCCCGGCCTCCGCCGTCCCAGACAGAGAACAAGGGTTTGTCTGTCGCCGACGCCAGGCTGTAGTGGTCGCGGTTGGTATTCGAGTTGAAGCCGTAGGTAGTATCGTCCTTGCGTGTCTCATAGTTGGCACCATAGCGTTTTTGTACAGCCTGGATATCGTCAATCATCGGCGCGCCGGGATGCACATACTCGCTCTCATTCTCGGAGAAAAGCGGATAGTTGTAAGTCATGAGGCTATGACTCACCCAGTGCTCCTGATACTCCTGCTCTTCAGAAAAGTCCGTGGGATGATCCAGTCCCAGTGCATGACCCAGTTCATGCACCAGTGTCGTGCGTGTTTGCGTGTTAAGCCCGGATGGATTGGTTTTCTCGTCAGCCACCTCCATTTTCCTCAACCAGATTGATCCCTGGAACTCGGGGTCCTGCGGGTCAGGCTTGAACGCAAAACCCAATACCGGCTCCTCTTCTGCACCGGTATCGTAGCTGGCGTAGGTCAGATGCCCCTCACCGCCGGCAGGCTTCTCGGTAAACTTCAGATTGGCCACGTCCGCCCAGGCTTGCTGACTGATCCTGGCCTGGGCCTTGCTGGCCGAACTGAATTCAAAGAACGTGTTGATCCTGGGAACGCCCTCCGTTGCCTTCATTTGCTCAAAGTCGCTTGGGGCCGTCCTGGGGAACTCGAAGGTAAGCTCAGTGACACCGTTAGCATTGCTGTCACGCCAGTAATGGCCGGCGCTGTTGATCCGATCTGCAACCTGGTTGCTGGTCAAAGAAGGAGGCTCACCCGGTTTCGGATCACCTCCTCGACGATTGCTGCTTAGCGCCTCTTGAATCTGTTGGTTGGCTGAACTCAAACCACAACCTGGGCTTCTGACATTCATGACAATTTGCTCCTTGCACACATGGACGTTGGATACTTGGCGCAAAGCATCCCTCTGCGGCTTTGCGACAAGCCCCAGATATTTGCCACAAATACTTCAGAGAAAAAGGTCAAGCACTCCTAAACACCGAAGAGAATAGGCAACGCCATAGGTAGGCAACTGATTGCGGTTCGTCTAAGAAAAACCGACTGGAGTCGACTCTTCAGCCAACTGTGCGGCACGTAACCGGTAGTCTTCGGCCAAATCGCGAACCTGCTGCTGCTCAGATCGCAACAGCGCTATGTGGGCCACCCGCAAAAACTTCAGATTCCCGCCCACCAGCGCCTTGCGCAGCCATTCCAGGGCAGCCTCGGTCTGGCCTTGGCCCGCCAATACCGCCGCATAGCTGAACTGCCCGCGAAAATCCCCGCCGACGGCTGACCGCCGATACCACTCAACCGCTGCGTTTAAATCCTGTGGGCAGAATTGGCCCTCTTCCAGATAACGCCCCAGCAGGTTCATCGACTTGGCGTGCCCCAACTCTGCCGCCTCTCGGTAGCACCTCAGCGCTTGGGGCTGATCGCAGGCCACACCCCGACCGGTCGCCAGCAGGTTCGCGTAGTTGTACAAACCCCAGTCCAACCCGGCGTCTGCTGCCAGACGATATTCCCGAGCAGCCGCACCCGCGTTGGCGTCGCAACCCCAGCCATGCTCAAAACACCGACCCGCCATATTGCGCGCCATCAGGTGCCCGCCTTGGGCCGCAATCTGAAACCAGCGCAATGCCAGTGCCTCGTCGCGCTCAATCCCGCGACCTTCCAGCAGGATCTGCCCGAGCAGCGCCTGGGCATCGGTCACGCCCTCTTTCGCGGCGATCAGGATTGCCTGGGCGGCGCGCACCGGGGATTCGTCGAGCATCGCGCGCAGTTGCTCACCGTCCAGCACTTCTTCACGGCGCAGATGAAAGCCCATGGTCAGACCTCGACCCAGCGGCGCAACAAGTTGTGGTAGGTGCCGGTGAGCTGGATCAGCGCCGGGTGGTCCGGCACATCCGTGGTCAGTTGCTGGATCGCGCCATCCATTTCAAACAGCAGGGTGCGCTGGCTGTCTTCGCGCACCAGGCTCTGGGTCCAGAAAAACGAGGCGTAGCGGGTACCACGGGTCACGGCGTTGACCTTGTGCAAGCTGGAACCTGGGTACAACACCATGTCCCCGGCCGGCAACTTGACCCGCTGCAGGCCGAAAGTGTCCTGGATTTCCAGTTCGCCGCCGTCATAGTCATCCGGGTCGCTGAAAAACAGCGTGGATGAAAGGTCGGTGCGCACTCGTTCGTGGCTGCCCTTGGGCTGACGCACGGCGTTGTCGATATGAAAGTCGAAACTGCCGCCCGCGGTGTAGCAATTGAGCAGAGGCGGAAAGACTTTGTGCGGTAACGCCGCGGACATAAACAACAGATTTTTCCACAGGCGGTCGAGCATCGCCGCACCGATTTCCTGCGCCAGCGGGTGGCCTTCCGGCAATTGCAGATTGTGCTTGGCCTTGGCCGACTGATGCCCAGCGGTGATTTTTCCGTCGGCCCAATCGGCTTGCTCCAGGGCTTCGCGGATGCGCAGCACTTCCTCGCGAGAGAACAGGCCGGGAATGTGCAGCAACATGGGGCAATACCTGGGGGCAGAGGGATGCCAATGGTAGTGATTCTTATTGGCCATGCACAACCCCACCACGACCCCATAGACGAGCGAGATCGTAAAAACCGTAAGCAAAAAGTGTAAAGAATGTAAATTCAATGCGAATAGTAATGTATCGCAATTGATAGAAATACTTGTTAACACTATATTCCGCGGCTTCACATCCTTGGGGAAAGGACACGTCATGTCGCGCACTTCTATAAAAACACCGGTCAATTCACCTCGCTTGCTGGCCTCGGCCATCGGCGTTGCCATCAGCGCCAGCTCAGCAGCCCACCTGGCTCAAGCGGCCGAAGACACCGAACAAAAAAGCGAGCGCAACAGCATTTCCCTGGGTGCGACCAGTATCACCGGGCAAGAACAGGACGCGACGTCCTATCAGGTAGAAAAAGCCTCTTCGCAAAAGTACACGGCGCCGCTGGTGGATACCCCGCGTTCGGTCACCGTGGTGCCACAGCAAGTCCTCAAGGACACCGCCGCCACCTCGTTGCAGGATGCCTTGCGCACTGTACCGGGGATTACCTTTGGCGCCGGTGAAGGTGGCAACCCGCAGGGCGACCGTCCGTTCATTCGCGGCTTTGATGCCCAGGGCGATACCTACCTCGACGGCGTGCGCGACACCGGCGGCCAGAGCCGGGAAATTTTCGACATTGAGTCCATCGAGGTCAGCAAAGGCCCGAACTCTTCCTTCGGCGGCCGCGGCTCGGCCGGTGGCAGCCTCAACCTGGTGAGCAAGACGCCACAGGCGCGAGACTTCACCAATGGCGGCTTCACCTACGGCTCCGACCAGACCCGTCGCTATGTGCTCGACGTCAACCGTCAGTTCCTCGACAACGCCGCGTTCCGCCTGAACCTGATGAGCCACGAACAGAACGTGGCCGGTCGCGACACCATCAACTACGACCGCTGGGGCGTCGCCCCGTCGCTGACCTTTGGCCTGGGCACACCGACCCGCGTCAACTTCAGCTACTACCATATGGAAAGTAACGATCTGCCGGATTCGGGGATTCCGTATGGTTACAGCAACAGCGGTCCAAAGGCTGTCCACGTGCATGACAAGCCTACCGATGGCGGCAACAGCAACAACTTCTACGGCCTGAAAGACCGCGATTTCCGCAAGACCCGCGCCGATATCGCCACGTTCGCCATCGAGCACGACCTGAACGACAACATGACGCTGAAAAACACCCTGCGTCATGGCAACACAGGTCAGGACTACATCCTCACCCAGCCGGACGACAGCCAGCACAACGTCAACCAGTTCGGTACCGTTTGGCGTCGCGCCAACACCCGCGTGACCACAACTGAAACCACGACCAACCAGACTGACCTGTTTGGTACGTTCCAGGCGCTGGGCTTCAAGAACTCCTACTCCACTGGCCTGGAATTCACTGGCGAAGAAACCCGCGCCAGCGGTTATACCGTCACACCCAACGCCAACCCGACCTGTAATCCGAGCAAGGGTAGCCTGGGCGGCAGCTGTACCTCACTGAGCAACCCGACTCCGGACGACAACTGGACCGGCAGTGCCGTACGCAACTACTACGGCACCAACACCAAGGCCACCAGCCGCGCCGCGTACGTGTTCGACACCATCGAACTCGATCCGAAATGGCTGCTGAACGTTGGCCTGCGCTACGACACCTTCGACACCGTGGCCAACACCAACGCGGCGGCCGGAAGAAGCAAGATCAAGGACGACAGCCAGTTCTTCAACTGGCAGGCCGGCCTGGTCTGGAAGCCGATGGAAAACGGTAGCGTGTACGCGTCTTACGCCACCTCGGCCTCTCCAGCCGGTGGCCTTGTAGGCGAAGGCGCCGATGGTAATCCCCTGTCTGCTGGCGCCTCCACCAGCGACCTGAAACCAGAAGAAACCGTCAACTACGAGCTGGGTACCAAGTGGGACGTGTTCCACGATCGCCTGTCCCTGACGGCTGCCGTATTCCGTACCGAGAAGAAAAACACCCGAATCCTGGTGGATTCCATGACCTACCAAAACGCCGGTGAGTCCCGCGTTGATGGTCTGGAACTGTCGGCCAGCGGCAAGATCACCGACAAATGGCAGATGTTCGCCGGCTACAGCTACCTGAAAAGCGAACTGGTAGACGCAGGCCTCAACGGTCGTAACGGTGTGGTCAGTGCCGGCTCCAACAAAGGCAACGAAATGCCCAACACGCCGAAGAACACCTTCAGCCTCTGGACCACCTACGACGTGACCCCGAAGCTGACCATCGGCGGCGGCGCGTTCTATGTCGACGAAGTCTACGGCGACGCGGGCAATACCGTTTACGTACCGTCCTACACCCGCTACGACGCCATGGCCAGCTACAAGCTGACCAAGAACGTCGACCTGCAATTGAACGTGCAGAACCTGACCGACAAGACCTACTACGACAAAGCCTACGCGGCGCACTTCGCCAACCAGGCGGCCGGTCGTACGGCGCTGTTGACCACCAGCTTCCACTTCTGATGTAACCGCTGTAGCCGCTGCCGAGGCACGAGGCTGCGATGGGCTGCGTAGCAGACCCCGAAAGGCGGTCCTGCGGACACGCATCGCAGCCTCGTGCCTCGGCAGCGGCTACAACGGCGGCGATAGCCGGTAAAACCCCACGCATCGGATGCGTGGGGTTTTTGTGTGTAAAACAGAATGTTTCTCGACAACCCACGGCATAATGCGCGCCGTGACGAATATATTCAGATGAACGAGGCAGTCCGACGTGTTGAAGAAAACCCTGTTCCAGTTGCATTGGTTCTTCGGCATTACGGCCGGGCTGGTGTTGGCCTTGATGGGGATCACCGGCGCCACGGTCTCGTTCCAGG
Source organism: Pseudomonas spelaei (assembly GCF_009724245.1). Taxonomy (GTDB): domain Bacteria; phylum Pseudomonadota; class Gammaproteobacteria; order Pseudomonadales; family Pseudomonadaceae; genus Aquipseudomonas; species Aquipseudomonas spelaei. The sequence continues at coordinate 184,524 of NZ_WNNK01000009.1, forward strand.
ATGAAATCCTTCGGGCACTCAACCCAACAGTGCTCACCGTCGAAAAGCGCCCGGCCGGGGTGCTGCCGCCCGCCGAGTTGGTGCGCAAACTGGAAGCCACTGAAGGCAAGGTCGTCTCGATGCTTTGGGTAGAGAGCGAAAGCGGCAACGCCGCCCGGGTGTTCTTCACCCCGCCACCCGGTGAGCGTCGCGGCCAGATGCGCTACTTCGACCCGTACACCGGCGACTATATGGGCGACGCCGTCGGCCAGGATTTCTTCGGCCTCATGCTGCAACTGCACCGCTTCCTGGCCATGGGTGACACCGGCCGGCAAATCACCGGGGCCTGTACGCTGATCCTGGTGTTCTTCTGCCTGTCCGGCCTGTACCTGCGTTGGCCGCGCCAAGTGGCGAGCTGGCGTGCCTGGCTGACCCTGGACTGGCGCAAAAAGGGCCGCAGTTTCAACTGGGACCTGCACTCGGTATTCGGCACCTGGTGCCTGCTGTTCTACCTGTTGGCGGCGTTGACCGGCCTGTCCTGGTCCTACGAGTGGTACAGCCAGGGCCTCAATAAATTGCTCTCGGACGCTCCGCAAAACGAGCGGATGCGCAAGCGCGGTCCGCCCCCTGAAGGCCCGGCGCCAATTGCCAATTACGAGGCGATGTGGAGCAGCATCTACAGCAATGCCGGACCGAAGTTAAGCGCCTACAACATCCGCATGCCAGCGGTCGCAGGCCAACCGGCCACCGTGTTCTATCTGTTGCAGGATTCTCCCCATGACCGGGCACTGAACCAGATCAGCCTGGATCCGGCCACGGGCGAGGTCAAACGCCATGATCAATACGCGAGCAAAAGCCTCAAGGCACAGTTGCTGACCAGCATTTACGCGCTGCACGTCGGCAGTTATTTCGGCCTGGTGGGACGCATTATCCTGACCATCACCGCCCTGTGCATGCCGCTGTTCTTTATCACCGGCTGGCTGCTGTACCTGGACCGTCGCCGCAAAAAACGCCAGGTCCGAGACGCCCGTAAAGGCCTGAGTGAAAACCCCAGCGATGCGCCAGCCTGGCTGATCGGCTTTGCCAGCCAGAGCGGTTTTGCCGAACAACTGGCCTGGCAGACCGCAGGACAATTGCAGGCCGCCGGCTTGCCGGTAAAGGTGCAATCCCTGGGCACCGTCAGCGAAGACGACTTGCGCCAGTCAGAAAATGCACTGTTCGTAGTCAGTACCTTCGGCGACGGCGAGGCACCGGACAGCGCTCGCGGTTTCGAGCGCAGCGTATTGGGTCGAGACTTGTCCCTCAACGGCTTGAACTACTCGGTGCTGGCCCTGGGCGATCGGCAATATCAGCACTTCTGCGGCTTTGCCCGACGCCTGCATTTCTGGCTGACCAACCAGGGTGGCAACCCGTTGTTCGCCCCGGTTGAAGTCGACAGCGGCGACAGCGACGCCTTGCTGCACTGGCAACAACAACTGGGCCAACTCACCGGCCACGCACCGACCGCCGCATGGGCCAGCCCCAGCTACGAAAACTGGACCTTGAGCCAGCGCGCCCTGCTCAACCCGGACAGCAGCGGTTCTGGCGTCTACTTGCTGGGGCTGACGCCACCGGGTCCACGGACCTGGCTGGCCGGCGATCTGGTCGAAGTACTGCCGCGCAATGGCCCTTGGGCCATCGAACACTTCCTTGCTGGCCTCGGCATAGCCGGCAGCGACGGCGTACACGTCGACGGCCTGGCCCAAACCCTTGATCAAGCGTTGGCCGGCCGCCAACTTCCAGACAATCGCACCCATCTGGTGGGCCTGCACGCCCAGGCGTTGGTGGATGCGCTGGTGCCGTTGGCCATGCGCGAATACTCCATCGCCTCGATTGCCAGTGACGGCGTGCTGGAACTGATCGTGCGCCAGGAACGCCACCCCGACGGCAGCCTCGGCCTGGCCTCCGGCTGGTTGACCGAACACGCGAGCATCGGCTCAGGCATCAGCCTGCGCCTGCGGCGCAACAGCGGTTTCCATTTGCCGAGCGAGCCGGTGCCGCTGATTCTGCTGGGCAACGGCACCGGCCTCGCCGGGCTGCGCAGCCTGCTCAAGGCGCGGATTGTCGACGGCCAGCAACGTAACTGGCTGCTGTTCGGTGAACGCAATATCGCCCACGACTACCACTGCCAGGACGAGTTGCAAGGCTGGCTGGCCAGCGGTGATCTGGCCCTGCTGGACCTGGCATTCAGCCGGGATCAAGAGGAAAAGATCTACGTTCAGGATCGCCTGCGCGAATCCGCCGATGTGCTGCGTAAATGGCTGGCCAACGGTGCGGCGATTTATGTCTGTGGCAGTTTGCAGGGCATGGCGGCAGGCGTGGATCAGGTGTTGGTGGAGGTCTTGGGCAGTGAGGCCGTTGAACGCCTGATCGAGCAAGGCCGTTATCGCCGGGATGTTTACTGATCCCATACCACCGTGGATCAAATGTGGGAGCTGTCGAGCTTTAGCGAGGCTGCGATGGCGTCAGACCAGCCAACACAGATGTTGCCTGACCCACCGCTATCGCAGCCTCGCTAAAGCTCGGCAGCTCCCACACTGACCGGGATTACCAGCGATAGGTGGCGGAGGCCACTGCCGTACGCGGGTTGCCAAACAGGCAGCGCGTGGCGTCATAGCAGCCGGAGATGTACTGATCGTTAGTCAGGTTGGTGACATTGAGCGCCAACTTCCACGGCCCTGTCTGGTAGTGCGCCGAGGCATCGAACACGGTGTACGACGGTACCTCCAGCGAGTTGTCCGCACCACCCGGATTGGCGCCGACATAGCGCACACCCGCTCCCACGCCGAAGTCCTTCAACAAGCCGTCCCGCAAGGTGTAGTCCGCCCACAGCGAAGCCATGTTGCGCGGGATCGGAATGAAGGTCGGGGTCTTGCCCTGGCTGACATCGTTGGCCTTGGTGATCTTCACATCCTGATAGGTGTAGCTGGCGATCAGGTCCAGTTCACGGCTCAGGCTGGCAGTACCTTCGAGCTCAAAGCCACGGGAACGGATCTCGCCGGTTTGCACACTGAAATTGGGGTTCAGTGGACTCGGTGTCGTCACATTGCTTTGGGTGATCTGAAACACCGCTGCCGTCACCGAGGCATTGCTGTCCTTGGGACTGAACTTGATCCCGACTTCGTACTGCTCGGCTTCGGTGGGATCGAAGGGTTTGCCGTTGGCATCGATGCCTGAGTTCGGTGTGAACCCCGTCGAATAACTGGCGTAAGGCGCCAGACCGTTATCCGCCAGGTACACCACGCCCACCCGACCGCTGAGGGCCTCGTCCTTTTGCTCGACGTGGGTGCCGGCCACCTGCTCGTTGGTTTCAGAACGGGCCCAGTCATAGCGACCGCTCAAGGTCAGGCGCCAGTGATCATCCAGCTTGAGTTGGTCCTGCAGGTACAAGCCCGTCTGGTTCAGGGTCGAATCAGGCCGGTAGCGCGAGCTTTTCTGCGGGTCGTTGAACACTGATGGATCGAACGGCACAAACACCGGGTTGTAGAGATTCAGTGACGGCGCCGCCGTATAAACATCCCGTTCGCTGCTGTTCTGGTGCTGGTAATCCAGGCCGATCAAGAGCGTTTGATCGATACCGCCGGCGGTGAAATCAGCCTGGGCCTGGTTGTCGACAGTCCAGCGTTTGTAGGTGAAGTCATCGATCTCGGCCGTCCGGGAAATGGTGGTCAGCGAGCCCGGTTCAAAGCCGGTGCCGTAGATCATGTTGTCGTCCAGATCCAGCCGTGAGTAACGCAGGTTCTGACGGACTTGCCAGGTATCGTTCAGGCGTTTGGAGAATTCATAGCCCAGCGAAAACTGCTTTTTCTCGTACTTCTGGAACGCCTTGTCGGCAGGGAATACATCGCGGCGGATGTGGCCGTTGGGGTTGAAGTTGATGGTCCCCGCAGCGGGGTAAAAACCATCGCCGCCATTACTGTCATCGTAAAGCCAGGACGCCAACACGGTCAGGCGCGTGTCCTCGTCCGGCTGGAACGTCAGGGACGGTGCCAGGGACTGACGCTTGTCCTGCCACGGCGTGTCCTTGATGTTCTGGTCACGCAGCACACCGATCATGCGGTACGACCACACACCCTGCTCATCCAGCGGTCCGGTGCTGTCGAAGCTGACCTGCTTGCGCGCATCGGTGCCGTATTGCACCTGCACTTCGTTGGCGGCAATCGCGCTCGGGCGCTTGGACACCTGATTGATCACACCACCAGGGTCGCCCTGGCCATACAGCACACCGGCCGGGCCGCGCAGCACTTCGACCCGCTCCAACATGTACGGGTCCACCATCCAACTGGCGAGGTTGGTGGTGGTTGGCAGTTGCAGGCTGTCCAGGTAAGTGGTCGGGGTGAACCCGCGAATCACCGTGTACCAGTCGGAGCGATTGTTGGCGCCGTAGCTGGAAACCCCCGGCGTGTAGCGCAGCGCCTCGTTCACCGATTGCACGCCCTGGGCATCCATGCGCTCGCGGGTGATCACCGAGATCGATTGCGGGGTTTCGTGGATCGGTGTGCCGGTCTTGGTGGCGCTGATGCTGCGCTGGGCGACATAGCCGTCGACTTCGCCCAGCAGCGTTTGATCAACCTCGGGCGCCGTGATCGACAGGCTGTCCAGCTGCAGCTTGCCATCCCCTTGCGGCACCGCCTGTAAACGATAGGTGGCGCCGACCTGCACGGCTTCCAGACCGCTGCCGGCCAACAAACGTGCGAGGGCGATCTCCAGGCTGTAGCTACCGCTCAGGCCTGTCGTCTGCTTGCCACGAGTCAGCGCCGGGTCGAACGCCTGGGCCACACCGGCCTGCTCGGCCAGGGTGCTGAGGGCGACGCCCAATTCACCGGCTGGGATGCGGAAACTTTGCACGCGACTTTGCTGCGACGCCGATTGATCGGCAGCCGCCGGCAACACGCTGCCAGCAAGGAAAATCGGAAACAGTGCAGCCGCAAGGGGATGCAGCCGGACAACAGGGCGGGTCATGGGGGGCGATTCCTGGAAGTTTTATTTAGGTTTCTCAGGCCATGACGGGCGAGATGGGCAAAGGGACAGTGCGCGCTGAATTTATTTGTCGGACTTGATCACTACGAGCCAGTCGGTAAAGCGTTGCAGGCGAATCGGCAGGCTGGTCTGCAACGCAGCAAGGGCGGCGTCGCTGTTGTCCAGCGGGAACGAGCCCGACACCCGCAACCCGGCCAATGCCTGGCGGTCGTAATGCAGAACACCACGGCGATAGCGTGCCAGCTCATCGAGCACTTCCAGCAGCGGGCGGTCATCGACTTTGAGCACGCCACGGGTCCAACTGGCAGGGTCAGCGATGCCTATGGTGGTAAGGCCATCAACGTGATCGGCGTACAGCAGCGCTTGCTGTCCGGCGGCCACCCGCGCTGGCGGGCTCGACTTTTTGGATGGCTGGGCAGCGATGGCTGATTCAAGCACAGTCACGCGGGTCTGGCCGTCTTCGCGCCGTACCAAAAAGCGCGTCCCCAGCGCTGTGACTGTGCCTTGTTCGGTACGCACGACAAAAGGACGTTTCGGGTCTTTGGCCACTTCGACCCACAGCTCTCCGCGCCGCAGGTCGATCAGCCGGCGCTGGCCGTCAAACTCAATATCCACCGCTGAATCGCTGTTGAGCTGCAATTGGCTGTGGTCTTCCAACATCATTGAGCGACGTTCGCCCACGCCAGTACGCTGGTCCGCCAGCCACACAGGCGCCTGGCGTACGCCCTGCCAGGCCACGGTTGCCGCAACCAGCAAGACCAACGCCGTACCGGCTCGCCGCAGAGCCGGCTTGCGCTGGGCGGCGAAGGCACGTTCCAGGATTTTGCGCGAATGGGAAGCGGGCAAGCCGTCGAAACGTCCCCAGAGAATCTCCAGCCGCGACAACGCGAGCGCGTGCCCCGGATCGGCATCACGCCAAACCGCACAGGCCTGACGCTGGCTTTCATCGGCCTCACCGGAATGCAGCACCGACAACCATTGGGCGGCGGCGGCGACTTGCTCGGGCGTGGGTTCGGATCGGTTCACGGCGTTGGTACGTACAGCAGCGTGTAGCAATGCACCATGACCTGGGCGATGTACTGTTTGATCATGCTTTTCGAAACGCCGAGGTACTCGGCGATTTCCGCGTGGGTCCAACCGTCCAGGCGGTTGAGCAGAAAGGCTTGCCGGGGTTTTTCCGCCAGGCCGTCCAGCAGGCGGGCGACCGACTCCAGCAGTTCAAGCATTTGATGCAGTTCTTCAGGGCTGATAGCCGCCGCGTCGGCGCTTTCATGGGCCAGCACCGCGAGGTAGGCGCGTTCCAGCTTGCGTCGGCGTTCGCCATCGATCAGCAGGCGAATCGCCGTGGTGGTGAGGAAGGCGCGCGGCTCTTGCAGGCGCTCGGGTTCGGCCAGGGTCAGCAGGCGAATGAAGGTGTCCTGCGCGAGATCCGCCGCACGTTGGGAGCATCCGAGTTTTTTGCGTAGCCAGTTGTGCAGCCAGCCGTGGTGGTCACTATAGAGCAGACCGACCAGGCGATTGCGCGGCGAATCGGGCTGCATGAGGGGGTGATGGGCTGGCACTGCGGCATCCTGAAGGGGGTGAACCTGCATGAATGCGAATATATTTCATTTGGTAACGGGTGTCACTACGCGTGGCAGGAGGTGGGCTTTAGGGCCAGCCCCTTCAAGGTCTTTGAAAAAACAGGTCCATCAAGAGCAAGTACTGTCCCTGTAGCCGCTGCCGAGGTACGAGGCTGCGATGCGGGCCGCAGGACCGCCGCCTTGGGGCCGCTACTCAGCCCATCGCAGCCTCGTACCTCGGCAGCGGCTACAGAAAGCAGCCACAGGTTCGGTGTTAGCCGTAAGACTGTTTTTCAAAGGCCTTGAAAGGCATGTCCCTCACACCGGTTGCAGTTTCTGCTCAAACACCGACACCCCATCCAGGTCCCGCAAAATGACCGTCAGCTCCGCCGTCTGCCCATCAATCTGCACTTCCCCAAAAAATTGAAACCCGGCAAACGGCGACGTGTTCTGCGCCGGCGGTGCCTTCTCGAACACCACCTGCGGCCCGAAGGTCTTGTCCAGCACATTGGGCCCAAAACTCCCCGCATTCAGCGGCCCCGCAACAAACTCCCAGAACGGCTCAAAATCCTGAAACGCCGCCCGATCAGGGTGATAGTGATGGGCCGCACAGTAGTGCACATCGGCGGTCAGCCACACATGGTTGCGCACGTTTTGCGCCCGCAGGAACGCCAGCAGTTCAGCGATTTCCAACTCACGGCCCTGGGCCGGCCCCGGGTCGCCGTTGGCGATGGCTTCCCAGCGCGGCACGCCTGGGCTGACTTCACCGTCGGGCACGCCGAGGCCGATGGGCATGTCGGCAGCAATGACTTTCCACTGGGCCTTGGAGGCCTTGAGTTCGCGCTTGAGCCAGTCCAACTGCTCACGCCCTAGAAAGGGTTTTTCTGCGCCCAGGTTGTCATCGTTGGGCCCGCGATAGCTGCGCATGTCGAGCACGAACACATCCAGCAGCGGCCCGTAGCTGAGCTTGCGATAGATGCGCCCACCCTGATCGGCACTCTGCAGGCGCATTGGTGCATATTCGAGCCAGGCTTGGCGCGCGCGACCGACCAGGGTGTTGATGTCTTTGGTCTGGTAACGGTCATCCAGTTGCTTGCTCGGCGACCAGTTGTTGATCACCTCGTGGTCGTCCCACTGCCAGATCTGCGGCACTTCGGCGTTGAAGCGGCGGATGTTTTCGTCCATCAGGTTGTAGCGATAGTTGCCGCGATATTCATCCAGGGTTTCAGCGACTTTGCTTTTGGCTTCAGTGGTGATGTTGCGCCAGATACGCCCGCCTTCGGTGGGCAACTGCGCCGGTACCGGGCCGTCAGCGTAGATGGTGTCGCCACTGTGGATAAAGAAGTCCGGCAGGCGCAGGCGCATGGCTTCGTAGATGCGCATGCCGCCGATGTCCGGGTTGATGCCAAAGCCTTGCCCGACGGTGTCGCCGCTCCACACAAAACGGATGTCCCGGCGCTGTTGCGGCACGCTGCGCAAGTGGCCGAACCACGGCTCGCTGGCGACGCCGGTCTGGGCGTCTTCAAACTGCACGCGGTAGAAAATCGCCTGGTCGGCGGGCAGCCCGGTCAGCTCGACGCGGGCGGTAAAATCGGTACGCCCGTCAGCCAGGGGCGAGACGAATCGGCGCGGGTTGCTGAACACGCTGCGGGTGTCCCACTCCACCACCATCCGCGCGGGACGGTCACTGCGGCTCCAGATCATCGCCCGGTCGCCCAGCAAGTCGCCGGACTGCACACCATCGGTGAGTTGCGGCCGGTCCTTGACCGACGCAATCACCGCCGGCGCAAGGCCAGGCAACAACAGACCGGCCCCGACGACTTGCATCACACGGCGACGGCCGAGGTCAAAGTGGCTCATGGAGGGTTCCCCTTTGCTGGATCAAAAGAGAAACTTAAGCACGCCAGGATGAAAGGGATGTGACAGATCGACGGTGGGAGCTCTCGAGCTTTAGCGAGGCAGCGAGGCGAGCACCTCGGTCTGTCTGGTATACCGAGGTGATCCCATCGCAGCCTCGCAGGGGCTCGACAGCTCCTACATTGACCGTGTCAGGTCTTAGCGGGGGCGACTGTCAGCTCGACCACCTCGGGACGCTTGATCAACGCATACACCACCGCCGTCAACACACTCCCGGCGATAATCGCCAGCAAATACAACAGCGCATGGTTGATCGCATTCGGGATCAGCATCACAAACAACCCGCCATGGGGCGCCATCAGCTTGCAGCCGAAATACATCGACAGCGCACCCGTCAATGCACCACCGGCGATGCTCGCCGGAATCACCCGCAATGGGTCCTTGGCCGCAAACGGGATCGCCCCTTCGGAGATAAAGCACATACCGAGGATCAACGCCGCCTTGCCCGCTTCGCGCTCGGTCTGGGCAAACTTGCGTCGCGCCAGGAGCGTGGCGATGCCCATGCCAATCGGCGGCACCATGCCGGCGGCCATGGTCGCTGCCATCGGTGCGCCGCTCTGCGCCGCCAGCAACCCGACGGAAAACGCATAGGCCGCCTTGTTGATCGGCCCACCCAGGTCGACGCACATCATCCCGCCCAGCAGGATACCCAGCAGCACCGCGTTAGCTGTGCCCATATTGCTGAGGAAGTCCGTCAGCCCGGTGAGCATATGCGCCACCGGCGGACCTACCAGGTAGATCATCACCAGGCCGGTGAACAGGCTCGCCAGCAACGGGATGATCAGGATCGGTTTGAGGGCTTCAAGGCTTTGCGGCAAACGTACCGCGCGGCTGATCAACTTTACGCAGTAACCGGCGAGGAAACCCGCCAGGATCCCGCCGATAAACCCTGCACCCAGAGTACTCGCCAGCAGGCCGCCGATCATCCCCGGCGCAAGGCCGGGACGGTCAGCGATGGAGTAGGCAATGTAACCCGCCAGCAGCGGCACCATCAGCATGAACGCCTGGTCACCGACGGTTTTCAGGGCTGCGGCCAACGTGCCTTTTTCTTCAAACGCATGGATACCAAAGACGAAGGACAACGCGATCAACAAACCGCCAGCCACCACCATCGGCAGCATGAATGACACACCGGTCAGCAGATGTTTGTAGACCCCGGTCTTCTCGGTCTTGGCTGCTGCACCGCTGGCGGCGCTTTCCTGCTTACCTTCGGCCAGTGCTTTATTGAGGGTGGCTTCCGATTGTTTGAGGGCAATGCCAGTGCCGCAGCGGTAGATTTTCTTACCGGCGAAACGCTCGGTGGCGACTTCGATATCCGCTGCCAGCAGTACCACGTCGGCGTCACGAATCGCTTCCGGACTCAGCGGGGTACGAGCGCCCACCGAGCCCTGGGTTTCCACCTGCAAGTCATAACCCAAGCGCTTGGCCGTTTGTTGCAAGGCTTCGGCAGCCATGAAGGTGTGGGCAACGCCGGTTGGGCATGCGGTGATCGCGACAATACGCGGCGCGCTTTTGGGTGCGACCACAGCCTCGCTCGCGACATACACCTGGGCCTCTTCGGCCCCCCTGCGCAACACGGCCTCGACATCTTGCAACGCTTGCGCCGGCGTACTCTGGAACACGCGCTTACCGACAAACCGCTGCTTATCCACGGGTGTGCTGCTGACCAGCAACACCCACTCAGCCGCCTCAATCGTCGCCGCCGACAATTGACGCTCCGGGTGCTGCGTGTCGACCACTTCGACACTGGTGCTCCACCCCTGGCGCTGGGCAGCGGCGTCCAATAAGCGGGCGCACAGCACACTGGTGACCATGCCGTTGGGGCAGGCAGTAACAATGGCTAACTTCATGACAAACCCTCTTATTGTTCTGTCAGCGTGCGCACGTGGACGCCGCTTTCGAGACGCGCCAACTGCGCGTCATCGCTGATACCAAAACCGATCTGCGTCACGGCCATTGCGGCAATGGCCGTGGCCCGGCGCAAGGTGGTTTCTGGCACATCGAAACTGAGCAAACCGTGGAGCATTCCCGCCAGCAGTGAGTCCCCTGCCCCTACGGTGCTGGCAACCGTGACCTTGGGCGGCGTAGCGTGCAGCGCCGTACCCGGACTGAACCAGTTAACGCCGTCGGCACCGTGGGAAATCACCACGTGTTCGACACCTTGGGCATGCAACCGTACGGCGGCCAGGGCCTGTTGCGCGACCGAGTCCGCCGGGCAATCCAGAGCTTCAGCCAGTTCTTCAGTATTGGGTTTGATCAACCAAGGGCCTGCCCTGAGCCCGGCACGCAAGGCCTCGCCACTGGTATCCAGCGCGACTTTCAAGCCCAGGCTTTTCAGTTGCTCCAGCAGGCCTTGTAACCACTGCGGGCTGACGCCACGGGGCAGACTACCGGCGACCACCACCGCGTCATGCCCAGGAGCAATCCGCGTCAACTGATCGAGCAATGCCTGTTGCGCCTGCTCACTGACCACCGGGCCGGGTCCGTTGATGTCAGTGACACGACCGTCCTGCTCGGCGATCTTGATATTGCTGCGGGTTTCTCCGGGGACGCGGATGAAGGCATCGACAAAACCACGGCGAGCGATCAACGCGTCGAACGCTTGTGGATTGTCTTCGCCGAGAAAGCCGCTCACGGTCACCTGATGGCCCAGGTCCGCCAGCACTTGGGCGACATTGACGCCCTTGCCGGCCGCGTGGGTGAGCATGGCTCCACTGCGATTGACTGCGCCTGGTTCCAGGCGCGTCAATGGCACTGTCAGGTCTAACGCCGGGTTCAGCGTCAGGCTTAAAATCCTTGCCATTTACACGGCCTCCACAAGGGCACGCACTTGCGCGGGAGTGCCCATCGCCAGCGCTTGCTGCGCCAGGCCTTGGGCCTGGTTCAAGGTAAATTCACGCACCCGCGCCTTGACCTCGGGGATGCTGCGGGCCGAGACGCTCAGCTCATCCACACCCAGGCCAACCAGCACCGGAACGGCCAACGGGTCTGCCGCCAACTCTCCACACACACCGACCCATTTGCCATGGGCATGGGCCGCACGCACGGTGATATCGATCAGTTGCAGCACCGCCGGGTGCAGGCCATCGGCCTGGGCCGAGAGCGTCGGATGGCCACGGTCGATGGCCAGGGTGTACTGGGTCAGGTCGTTGGTACCGACGCTGAAAAAGTCCACTTCCTTGGCCAGCACTGGCGCCAGCAAGGCAGCCGACGGGACTTCGATCATGATGCCCAACTGTAAGTCAGCCACCGGGATTTCCAGGCGCAGGCGCTCGGTCATGTCCCGGGCCTGACGCCACTCATCGACGCTGCCGACCATGGGGAACATGATCCGCAGCGGCCGGTTATCCGCCGAGCGCAGCAGTGCGCGCAGTTGCGCTTCCATGATCTGTGGACGTTGCAGGGTCAGGCGAATACCGCGCACGCCGAGGAAGGGATTTTCTTCCTTGGCAATCGGCCAATATGGCAGCGGTTTGTCGCCACCGACATCCAGGGTCCGCACCACCAGCGGACGCCCGCCGAGGCCGTCGAGCACACGGCGGTATTCGGCTTCCTGGGTGGCTTCGTCCGGCGCCTGTTTATGGGCCATGAAAATCAGTTCGGTGCGCAGCAAACCAATGCCTTCGGCGCCCTGCTCCACCGCGCTGGCAACACCGGCGCTTTCACCGATATTGGCGAACACTTCCACGGCATGGCCGTCGCGCGTCAAGGCTGGCTCGTGGCGCTGGGCGGCAGCAGCTTGCAGGCGTTGTTCGCGGGTATCGCGCTCCTGAGTGGCGCGTTGCAAGGTGGCCGCGTCGGCGTCCACATGCAGGCGACCGCGCTGGCCATCCAGCAGCAGCGGTGTGCCCGAGGCCAGCAGCAAAACCGCAGGGCCTGCGCCCACCAATGCGGGAATGCCCAAGGCACGGGCGACGATGGCGCTGTGAGCTGTGGCGCCGCCACGGGCGGTGAGGATGCCGGCGACTCGTACAGGGTCCAGGCGCGCGACGTCCGATGGGCCGACTTCGTCCATCACCAGGATGTAGGGTTCGTCCGGTTCTTGCGCGGTTTCGACACCGCACAATTGCGCCAGGACTCGGCGGCCAATGTCACGCAGATCGGCGGCGCGCTCGGCGAGCAAGGCGTCCTGCAGTGATTCCTGCTGTTTGGCGGCAGCTTCGATCACGCTCATCCAGGCGGCTTCGGCACTTTCGCCCTGCTTGAGTCGGGTGTCGACTTCGTCGGTGAGCTCCGGGTCGTCGAGCATTTCCTGATGGGTGATGAAGATTTCGCGAATGGCCTTGGATTTACTGCGCTCGATCAGGCCCTGGATATCCTGGCGCACATCCGTCAGCGCAGCATGCAGGCGCTGGCGTTCAATAGCGGTCGTTTCACCACGCAGCGGGTACTCGAAGGGTTGCAGCACCTGAATATGCGCCGGACCAATAGCAATACCAGGCGCAGCGGCGATGGCCTGGATCAGGCTGCCGGATAACGGCGCGCTGATCTGCGGTTCGATGTCGACGGTTGGGTGTACGGCGTTACCTACAGGCAGCGGCTCGACTTCTTCTCCGAGCCCTTCTTCCACTGCAGTCAACAGGGCCGGCAACGCATCACCGGCAATGCCCGGTTCAGCGACAAACTCCAGCACCTGGCCACGGCGTGCGCCGAGGCTCAGCAGCTTGCTCAGGCTTTTCACCGACACTGCGCTGACGTCGCCATCAACGATGCGAACGCGGATTTCACCGTCAAAACGCTTCGCCAGTTGCGCGAGGACCTTCGCTGGCCGTGCGTGCAGACCGTGAGCGTTGGCCAGGGCGATGCGTACGCTTGGCCAGTCGGCCGGCAGTTCACCGCCAAGCACTTCCAGCACTGCACGGCTGCTGGTGGCACGGCCCAGTTCCTGGCCACGGCCCTCTATCAGCAAGGCACACAGGCGTTCGAGCAAGGCTTGATGAGCTTCGCCGAGGCTGGCCAGGCAGAACAGGCCGCTCAGGGGCTGGCCCAGGTAACGCATGGGCTTGTCCGGGGTGACGAAGGCCAAGCCAGGACGCTTGACCGTTTGCTCGCTGTGCAGCCACCACAGGCCATCGCCCAGCGGCAGTGCATCAACCTGTTGCAGCACGGCGGCAAAGCCATTGCTCACGCAATCGGCCTGGCGCAACAGCCGGGCGCCGCGCCACACCAGCTCTTCAAAATCATCGGCGGACACACCCAAGCCAATCATCTGTGCATCCAGCGCCAGTTCTTGCGGCGCGCCTTGCAGCAACTTCAACAGGGCTTCGGCGGAACTGGCACGACACAACGCCTGGCCCAGGTCGGTTTCACCAAGGGCACGGGTCAGCAGTTGCAGCAGACGCAGGTGTTCGTCGGATTTGGCGGCAATGCCGATCGCCAGGTAAACGATCTGGCCATCACCCCAATCCACGCCGCCAGGGAATTGCAGCAGCCGCACGCCGGTGGCGAACACCTGGTCGCGGGTTTCGGGGGTACCGTGGGGGATGGCGATGCCTTGGCCAAGAAAGGTCGAGCCTTGGGCTTCACGGGCTTGCAAACCACTGAGGTAGCCATCGGCGACCAGGCCGTCGGCCACCAGTTTGTCTGCGAGCAGGTGCAAGGCAGCAGACTTATCCACAGCCGTCTGGCCCATGGATATCTGCTCTATGGTGAGCTCAAGCATGCCGTTCTCCTAGTGAGTGCGCCGGGCGCACTAGGTATTATTTTGAATAAATCAGTGCAAATGCGTTCGAAAAAATTGACTGGGTGGTCAGTTGGCAGGATCAACCCCGTCGCGATAATCGTAAAAATACGCTTGCTGAAACGTTTAATCTAGAATTTATGGCAGGTTACGCGTTAATTAAGCATGCTTGAAGCGCCACTCGGCGCTTGAGCTGAGACAATGGTCGTCTGCTGGAATCGGTTACGATTGGACAAAATGTCGGGGCAAGCTCCAAAAAACAAGGAAATCCCGGTTTGAAACTCAGTGATATCGCGCGCATAGCCGGTGTGTCAGTCACCACCGCCAGCTATGTCATCAATGGCAAGGCCGAACAGCAACGCATCAGCAGCGCAACCGTCGAACGGGTGCGTGCGGTGGTTGAAGAACATGGCTTTACGCCAAACCCCCAGGCCGCCGGGCTGCGCAGCCGGCACACCCGTACCCTGGGCTTTATTCTTCCGGATCTGGAAAACCCCAGTTACGCACGGATCGCCAAGCTTTTGGAACAAGGCGCACGGGCGCGTGGCTATCAATTGCTGATCGCCAGCTCCGACGACGACGCCGACAGCGAGCGCCAGTTGCTGAAGCTGTTCCGCGCCCGGCGCTGCGATGCGTTGTTCGTCGCTAGTTGCCTGCCGGCCAGCGACGACAGCTACCGCGAGCTGCAAGCCAAGGGCCTGCCGGTGATTGCCATCGACCGGGTGATGGCGCCTACCCAGTTCTGCTCGGTGGTCAGCGACGACCACCAGGCATGCCAACAATTGACCAGCAGCTTGCTGCAACCCGTGCCCCGGCAGATTGTGCTGATCGGCGCCCGGCCAGAACTGAGCATCAGCCAGGAGCGTGCTGCAGGCTTCAAGGAAGCCCTGAACGGTTTCACCGGTGAGGTGCTGATCGAACACGGCGAGGCCTTCAGTCGCGACTGTGGCCGACAGTTGATGGAAGAATTGCTGCAACGCCTTGGGCATTTACCTGACGCGCTGGTGACCACCTCCTACGTACTGCTGCAAGGCGTCTTCGACGCGCTGCACGACTTCCCGCTCAAGTCCCGGCCGCTGCGCCTGGGGACCTTCGGCGATACCCAGTTGCTGGACTTCCTGCCGTTGCCGGTCAACGCCATGGCCCAGCAGCACTCGTTGATCGCCGAGACGGCGCTGCGCCTGGCATTGGCGGCCATTGAAGAAGAGCAGTACCAGCCGGGCGTGCATGCTATCAGCCGCACGTTCAAGCAGCGGATTCACGAGGCCTGAGCGTGGAGCTGATCGACAGCCACACTCACCTGGACTTTGCGGACTTCGATGCCGATCGCAATGAAGTCCTGAACCACAGTCGCCAGTTGGGCGTACGGCGAATGGTGGTGCTGGGGGTTTATCAGCAGAACTGGCAGCGCCTGTGGGATCTGGTGCAGCAAGACGCGGATTTGTACGCGGCCTTCGGGCTGCATCCGGTGTATCTCGATGACCATCGACCGGCCGACCTCACTGAACTGGGGGACTGGCTGACCCGCTTAAAAGGGCATCGACAGCTGTGTGCGGTGGGTGAGATTGGCCTGGATTACTTCCTCGAACATCTGGACCGTGAACGTCAACAAGCCTTGTTTGAAGCCCAACTGAAACTGGCGGTGGACTTCCAGTTACCGGCGCTGCTGCACGTTCGACGCAGCCATGCCGCCGTCATCGCAACCCTCAAGCGTATTCGCCTGCCACGAGGCGGCATCATCCACGCCTTTGCCGGCAGCCAGGAAGAAGCCCGTGAATACATCAAGCTTGGTTTCAAACTGGGTTTGGGGGGCGCAGCCACCTGGCCTCAGGCCCTGCGCATGCACAAGGTGATAGCCCAACTGCCACTGGACTCGGTGGTGCTGGAAACCGACTCACCGGACATGGCGCCCGTCATGTACCCCGGTCAGCGCAACAGCCCCGAACATCTACCGCAGATTTGCATCGCGCTGGCCGAACGAATGGGCATCAGCCCATCAGCCCTGGCCGAGGCGAGCACGCGCAACGGGTGTGAGCTGTTCAACTGGTAAATCCCTGACCGGATTGATCGCCTGCAGCGTCAATGTCATGTGTTGACGGTGGCGGGCATAACGCAACGTCAGGAAGTAAATCAGCACCGCCACCAGCGACACATTGAGTTGCCCGATCACACTGATCAGGCCTATCCATTCCGCCACCAACGCCACCAGCAGGGCCGCGCAGGTCAACACAATCATGCTCGGCCGCAACAGCGCCAGGTTATCCAGAGACTTGAACTGCTTGAGCTGTTTGGGGCAACACAGTTGCAAGACCTTGTGGCAATACTGGCAATCAAAAGGCTCATTGATGGCAATGGCGTTAAGCTGCCAGGGCTTGAGTTCAAAAGTAATGTCGCAGTGGGCGCAATGCCCTCTGACACCGACGATTACCGCCGTCATGGTTGAGCCTCCGAGACGCAGTGAATATGGTGAAACAAATTCTCACCCATTCTGCCGGAGAAAAAAGGTCAACGGACGAAACAGGACATACGCCACACACCTTGGGAATCAACCCTACAGCTTTTCCCTACACCCGAAACGCGCCGATCAGTTGCTTCAACTCAACAACCTGCTGTGACAATTGCCGACTGGCCTCTTCAGTCTGATGCGCACCCTGCGCGGCATGCTCTCCTGCACGATTGATCGCCACAATGTTCTGGTCGATGTCATGGGCCACGGCAGTCTGCTGCTCCACGGCTGCCGCAATTTGCTGGTTCTGATCGACGATCATGCCCACAGCTCCGAGGATATTTTCCAAGGCCTGCTGGACCTTTTCCGACTGCCCGACCGTGCCATTCGCCATTTGATGGCTGCTACCCATGGCTTTCACCGCCGCGCCAACACCGCTGTGCAGCTTGGCGATCATCTGCTCGATTTCTTCGGTGGAATGCTGCGTGCGTCGGGCCAGGGTGCGCACTTCGTCGGCGACTACGGCAAATCCGCGGCCCTGCTCGCCCGCCCGGGCCGCCTCGATGGCCGCATTGAGCGCCAGTAGGTTGGTTTGTTCAGCGATGCTCTTGATCACTTCCAAGACGCGGCTGATGGACTGGCTGTCGAGGGCCAATTGGTTAATCACCCGTACCGACTGATCAATTTCCGACGCCAGCAACGCAATGCTGCCCTGTTGGGATTGCACCAGGCCACGGCCGCTGACGGTTTCATCATTAACGCTGTGGGCGCTGCTGACGGCAGCGGCTGCGCTGCGCGCCACTTCCTGGGCGGTGGCTGACATCTGGTTCATGGCCGTGGCCACCTGTTCGATCTGGCCGCGTTGGTCCGATACCGCCTGATGGCTGCGGGCCGAGACCGACTCCACTTGGCCAGCCTGGCGCTCTACCTCACTGACGGTGCGCCCTACTCGCTCGATCAGGTCATGAATTTTCGCCACCGTGCCGTTGAAGACCTGGCCCAGGTCGCCCAATTCGTCACGGCTGTGGGCCTTGATACTGACAGTCATATCACCGGCCGCGACCTTGTCCATCATCGCGCCCAGGCGCCGCAGAGTGGTACGGGTGGAGGCGTAGAAACCTCCATACAAATAGAAGATCAGCAAAAATACGGTGGCCAGGGCCGTGACCAGTACCACCATGTGCGTGCGATTCTGCGACAGACGCTGCTGCAACTGCTGCTCAAGGAAGGTCAACGTTGCCTCATCCAACTGATAGGTCTTGGCCATCAGGCCACTGACCTCGTCGTAAAAACCCTGCCACGGCGCGTCCAGGGTTTCGGCCATCACCACGTGTTCTTCGAACAACTCGCTGCCCTGCTTGAGGCTGGCCTTGCTGGCATCAGTCAGGGTATCCAGCGCGGCATGGGCGGCCTTGCTGGAGCCCAACGCGTCCTGCAATTTCAGGCCATATTCAGCCTGTAGTTTTTCCAACTGCTGTAGCAATTCATCAAACCGAGTGCTGGAAGCGGAATTGAGAAAACCCTGGCCAAGGGAATAAGCGCCCATCGCCCGGCCTTCGCCCAAGGCCTGGGTGACTTGCGGGGTGCTGCTGGTGATCAACTCGCTCAACTGACGCAGATCACTTTGCGGGTCGCGGCTCAAACCCGATTGGCTGGCGATGATCTGGCTGAGTATTTGAGCCTTATTGAGCAGCTTACCGATCAGCGCACTTTTGCTGAGCAGCGAGGATTCGTTTTGTTGCGCCTTGAAGGCGGCGATCATTTCGTCGCGCTTACCTTCAAACACCTCGACCTGTTCCGGGTCGGTGACCATTGCCTGAAAACCTTGCAGACGCTCCAGCAAACTCTGCTCCAGGGCGCTGATCTTGCCTTCAAGATCACCGGCCTTACCCGATTGCCCCAAGGTCGCATTGATCTGTACCTGGTTGTTCAGGGTTTCCAGATCACGCCGCAGGATCAAGCTGCTGTCCAACAGATCCAGGCTTTGCAGCTCGGTTTGCGTGCCCTGGAATTCACGCCAGGAATCGCGCACCAGGTAGTAGTTGGTCACTAGCATCGGCAGGAGAAACAGCACGCTGATCAAGCTGAACTTCATGCCGAAACTCAGACGATTCATCAACGCAATAGCGGGATAGAGCAAGCTCTTCACAGGTGGACTCCCTTTTCTTTTATTTTTATTGAGCGCAGGAGGTAAGGCAGATAGCCAGTATTTGGCGCTCTGTCTGTATAGCTCAATTCGAAAAGGAGTTTTGTAACTTAAGGTTAACGGTAGAAGCCGGGCTCCTACCGTTATTTCATCAAGGCAGGACGGTCCAGATGGCAAACCCGGCGTACCACAGCACGGCAGCCCGCAGCAGCAGTTCCCAGATACGATCCAGGCTGTTGATGCCATCGGCCCCCACCACCGGCGGCGGGATTTCACCGGCCACCAGGCCAACCTTTTCCACCAGTTGTGCAGCGCTGATGTCCCAACTGAGCAGTTCGTGGAGCATCACGCGGCTGACCCCGACAAAGTTGCCCACCAAGGCAAAACTCGCTGCCAGCAAGCGCACCGGCAACCAATCGAAGGCATGGCGCAGTTGCGTCGCACGCTCCACCACCAACGGGTTCTTGCCATGCTCACTGGCCAGCGCCAGCAGGCGGTAAGCCAGCGCGGCCACGGGGCCCAGCAGGAAATACCAGAAAATCACCGCGAAGAAGCTTTGATAGGCCTGCCACAACAAGTGGCCCTGGACCCGCTCCAGCAGTTGTTCGCCGCTGTCGGCACCGATGTTCAGGTCGCGTTCGGCCACATGCTCGGCGGCTTGCAGGTCGCCACGACGCCAGGCATCACGAAACGGGCCGAGTCCGGCCAATAGATCGCCACGCCCCAGGGCATAAATCACCACCAGCAGATGCACCGGCAACGCCAGCAAGCCATAGGCCACAGGTTCCAGTACGAGTAACAACAGCCCCAACAGCGCGACGGGCAACAGCACCAACAACACCAGGATCAACCAGGGCTGCTTGCCCATTCGTTCACTGGACTCGAGCTTGGCCAGCTCACGCAACCAGGCGCCGTCACGCTGCACTCGATGGCGCAAGGCCGAAAACTTCTCGACCCATACCGCCAACACCAACACCAGAAAACTCATTGTGCCTGTCCTCCATCCTGCAAGGCGTCGCGAAAGCGCACCCAATCAAAAGCCGGTCCGGGATCCGTCTTGCGTCCCGGGGCGATGTCACTGTGGCCACAAATGCGCTGGCGAGTAATGTCCTTATAAGCGGCCAACAACTGACGGGTCAGCTCGGTCAAGGACTGATACTGGGCATCAGTAAAGGGCAAGTCATCCGTGCCTTCCAGTTCGATTCCCAAGGAAAAATCATTGCAGACCTCACGCCCTTCGAAACTCGATACCCCTGCGTGCCAGGCCCGATCCAGGCAGGAAACAAATTGCGTCACAACGCCATCACGCTCAATCAGGAAATGCGCAGAGACCCGTAGGTTGGCAATACCTTCAAAGTAGGGATGTTCCGTGACGTCCAGGCGATTCTGGAAGAACTCCTGCACCTTGCCGGTGGCGAACTGCGCTGGGGGCAGACTGATGTTATGCACCACCAACAGAGAAATCTCGCCGCCGGGGCGCTCATTGAAGTTAGGCGATGGGCAATGACGAATGCCCTGGCACCAACCACTGGCGGGGTCCAACTGCATACCGGTTCCTTGAGCGAGGCTGAGATGCCCCAGTATGCCGCGTTCAGCCCGTTGGTTGCGATCACTTGGCGTGATTGAGTTGGCGCAGGTTACCAATCACAGACGCCAGCGCCCGGTCGAACAGCAGTGCATCATCCAGGGTCCGAACCCCGCCGCGCTTGAACTCCAGCGCCAGCTCGCTGCCAGTTTTCTCCAGCACCTTGAGGCCCGTACGGTTGACGAAAATATAACTATTGGCCGGCGGGATGATCGCCGTCAGCTTGCAACGCAGGGTATTTTCTTCATCTTCCTGGAACTCAACCCAGCAACCGACCCGCAGTTGAAGGACCTTGAGCACGTCCGGATCATCGTCTGGCAAGCTCACACTCTCGGTGGGGGCAGCAGGACTGAGTACGAACGCCTCACGCACCTCGATCAAGGCACCGACCTTCGACAGCGACGGCCGGCCACCTGCATTACCCTGGAACGGCTGAACATGCAGGGCTTGCAGCTGGATGAAAAACTCACGGGTGATAAATGGATCAAAGGCAGCATCGCTCAACCCCTCGCGCAAAGCCTTGAGCAAGCCAGGCAACTGTTCCAGCAAATGCCTCCCGGCTTCGGTGCCCTCGCTCAGGCCGACGCTCCAGATCAAATCGTCCATGGTCTGCAAACGGCTCTGCCATTGCGCTGATTGCTCGCCGTGCTTGAGACAGGCCAGCAACAGCACCTGGCTCCAGGCTTGCTGCAGAAACTGCACGACCACTTCGGGCAGGACTTTGCCCAATAACCTCAGATTGAGCGTGTCAGCCACGCGCTGACGGGCAATTTCGGTCCGCGCTCGCCCTTCTTCCGCGTCGCGGGTGCGCTGCTCAAGCAACTCGCAGCGGCGCCGCTCGTCGTTGGTAAAAACGCTGAACTCCGCCAGCAGTTGGGAGAAAATCGCCGGATCGTCGACAAAGTCGTTCAGTAGGCGCTGCACGACCTGTTCAATGCGCAGGTACAGGCTATCGCGCTGGTAATCATCACACTTGCCCCAGCCCATGGCGGCCGAAGCAATTTCATTGAGCAGGCGTCGCGCTGGATGACTACCACGGCTGAAGAAACTCTTGTCCAGCACCGCCACTTTCAGCATGGGGATCTGCAAGCGGGCGATCAACGCCTTGAGGGAATCCGGCAAGGAACGATCGTCAAGGATGAACTCAAATAACATGGCGATCAGGTTGATCACGTCCTCGTCGGCGTCGTCGACCACCCGCGACCTGCCACTCTTGACGCTGACTCGGGTCAGCAGTTGTTCAAGTTGGTTGCGCAGGTCGAAATCGTCCTCGACCTCGGGCTCTGGAACGTATTGCTGCAAGTGGGAGAGCAGGCGCAACAAGTCACGGGTAGAAATCGGTTGGGTCTGGGCGCTGGCTTCAAGGGTGGGACAAACACTGCCACGCACGGCGAACAGCAGCTTTTGCAAGGCGGCAAAGGCAACCAGTGAGCCTTCGTCAGCTTGATAATCAGCAGGGTGCCCGGTGTCTGCTGGCGGGCGGGCCCGAACGTCTCGCGCATCAGGACGCCGGGACGGAACAGCCTTGAGCTCGGGCAAGACGCCGGTGGCAATCAGCAGTTGATTGGCTTCGCCATACAACTGGTCGGCGTCACTGAGGACGTACTTCTCAAACAGTTTGAGGATGATCAGCTTGACCCGGATCTCCATCCCCAGGCTGCGGCCGGCCTGCAGGAAGAACTCACAGAGCATCGCCGGGCCGAGAGGGTTTTCCCGGTCATCCAGGCGCTTGCCGAGCAACTCGCCCAAGCGTGCAGTCAGTTGCCCCAGGGCCAAACCATCTCGATGCTGCACCTTGCCAAGCATGGCTTCCAGGGCCACGCCTTTTTCCAGCTCGTCACTGGACGCGCCAGGCAATGCCTCGTAGGAAACCACCGGTAGCAACTGCTGCTCACCACATCCCATCTGGCCGACGTTGGCGAAGGCCTCAAATAACTGCTCTATAAAGCCACGCTCGAAGTTCTTGCGCTTGAGGCGCAAGTCACGCATGGCTTCGAAGAAGATGTTGTGGTCGACACTGTTACGGGCTTTGTCGGCCATTTCAAACAAGGTGTCGTCGGCATTGTCGAACAGCTCCTGCAACCCCTGCTTGAGCTGTTGGGCCGCCTTGTCCCGGACCTGAAGCAGAATCACTGGCAGGCGGGCGAGCGGCGACGGCATCGCCTGTGCCTTATTGATCGGCACCACCTTCCCGTCATTGTGCATCCTGGCTCTCCTGAAACAGCGATGTTCGGTTTTGTGAAAAATCGGAGCAGCCCTGGGCGAAACATTCATGGGAGCGACGATTATCGGGGCATCACCGAGACGTCAAAGCTATGACGCCAATTGCAAGGCGCGAGATTATCTTGCAAATAGGGGCAATTGCGCCAGCAAACTCTGTAGCGGCTTTGTAAAAGGACACTCGATCCTGCATTGGCAGCGCTTCGCGCCTTGGGTTGCGGCGCGCCCTGCCCCTATAATCGAGGCACTTTGTTAGTGGAGCCCGATATGCCGAATCTACGTCTCGCCGACCTGACCGCCGAAATCGAAGCCAACGTACGTCGCGCGTTGCTGGAAGACATCGGCAGCGGCGACATCACTGCACAACTGATCCCTGCCGAACGGCTGGCCAAAGCCACCATCATTACCCGCGATGCCGCTGTGATCAGTGGTACGGCTTGGGTAGATGCGGTGTTTCGTCAACTGGACCCTCGGGTCGCCGTGCACTGGCAGGTGCGCGACGGTGAGCGCGTGAGCCCCAATCAGGTGCTGTTTCATCTCGAAGGCCCAGCGCGCTCACTGTTGAGTGGCGAACGCTGCGCGTTGAACTTTCTGCAGTTGCTGTCAGGCGTTGCGACCCGGGCCCAATACCTGGCGGACTTTGTCGCCAGCACCCAAGCCAAGCTGCTGGATACCCGCAAGACCCTGCCGGGCCTGCGGCTCGCACAAAAGTACGCAGTGACCTGCGGCGGTTGCCATAACCATCGCATCGGTTTGTATGACGCCTTCCTGATCAAGGAAAACCATATCGCGGCCTGCGGCGGCATTGCCCAAGCCATTACCGCCGCCCACAAGATCGCCCCGGGAAAGCCGGTGGAGATCGAAGTGGAAAGTCTGGAGGAGTTGCGCGAAGCACTCGCGGCAGGGGCCGATATCATCATGCTCGATGAGTTGAGCCTGGATGACATGCGCGAAGCCGTGCGCCTGAATGGCGGCAAAGCCAAGCTGGAAGCCAGCGGTGGAATTAACGAAAGTACCCTGCTGCCTATCGCCGAAACCGGGGTGGACTACATCTCCATCGGGGCGATGACCAAGGATGTGAAAGCGGTGGATTTGTCGATGCGCCTCAGTATCTGAGGGAGGGTGCAGGAGCGAGTACGCTCGCTCCTGCAGTTGCCCGGTCAAATCGCGAGGTTATTCATCCCGCAGTACTCGTTCCAGTCGACGCCAAGCACCTCGGCGGCCTCTTTGTGCAAGGCCAGGCGTGCTACCTCGTACTCCTCTGGGGTGGATGTGTACTTGAGGGTCAGTTCCCACGGCTGGAGCCCCTGAGAGTCAGCCTCATCCTCAAATGCCCACTGGATCTGGTCCCTTTGATCGTCGGCGCTGAGGTCCTTGATCTCGTCCAGGAGTTCCGGCGACTCCGAGACATACTTTTTGAGGGCCGCTTCGTGCCGAGCTTCCTGGGTCATTTCTTGTTTGGTCATGTCGTTCTCTTTGATCTGGGAATGGGGATGCATCTGGGTCATCAAGGTCGCGCAGATACAAAAGAACAGGCATGAATACCGGTTCGTCTGGCCTTCAGAACCATTCTGGGATCATCTGAAAACTGTGTTGCCTTTGTGCCCGAGACAGGAATCGAACCTGCGACCTTCGCGTTACGAGTGCGCTGCTCTACCGGCTGAGCTACACGGGCGGTGGGCTAAAGCTAGCACTGCCTTGGGCGTCCGGCAACTCACTGCTTTTCAAGGGCAATGACCCCCTGGGTCCAGAAGCGTGGCTGCAGGAATACTTTGCTGCTACCGACATAGTGACGCTGACGCTCGCCGAGGTGAGGTACGTCGCGAATAGCCACAAATATCAACACACCGACCGCCAGGATGCTCGTCGCCGTCCACGCCCAACGCAGCAATGGTCGCGAGGCGCTTGAGGGGGCCTTCCACACATGCAGGGCCATCAGCCAACCCACCACCAGCGCCAACCATAATTGCGAGTTAGGCATCACGATTACACCATCCACCATGGCCTGGGTCATTGCCCCCACCAGTGCGGCGAACAGGCACAGGCGCAGCAAGTCGACAGCCGCCATGGACAGGACACGTTCACGCAGCACGCCCAAGGTTGCCCAACCCGCCCGCGTCGCCAGTACCACTACACACAAGGCCGACGGGACGCCCCATTCACAGGCCCATTGCAAAATCGCCTGGTGTGGATGGGCTGCGATATCGTTGGCGATATCAGCAAAATGCATTGGCCCAAAGCCCAGCCAAGGCCGCTCACGAATCATGTCCCAGGCCTGCCACCAGATCAGCCCACGCCCTGAAAGAGAGGTGGTCAAGCGATCACTGGCTGCCTGGGCCAACTCAAGCCCCAGGTACCCTGCCAACACCATGAACAACAGCCAATACAACACCAGGCCGCAGAGCAGTGCCGCCAGTTGCCAGCCCAGCCAGCGACGACCTGATGGTCCCAGGAAAACCAGAAACAAACCGGCGACGCCCATGCCGAGCCATGTGCCGCGCGTCCCACCAGCGATTGCAATCAGCCACCAGACACACAGCAAGGCGAATACCAACCCACGCACTGTGCGCTTGCTCGTGGGAAGCAGGAGTGGAAGCGCCAACAGGGGCAAAGTGAATGTCTGGAACTGACCGTAGAAGCGCTTGTTGGAGAAGCCTGACAGCAGCAGGTCAGTGTTCAATACCGACTCACCGCTGGTAAAGGCAAGCACGCCGGCGTGCAGATACTGAATACTTTTGATCAGGCACAGCAGTATCACGCACAGGATCAAGGCCTGATCCACGGACTCGCCGCCGTTACGCCTGAGCAAGGCAAAGGCAAACGCAATGGCACCACAGGTGATGAACAGCGCCAGCTCGGTCAACGCCCATACGGGCTGATGGGCCAGCGACGAAGAGAGCAGGCCCCACAGGATAATCACTGCCAACCCTATGGTGGTTGGCCTGTCGACAAGCGGCGTGGTGCACACACCCGATGAAACCGATAGCCCATAGATCACCGCACACACACCCACGGCAATCTGGACCGTACGCTGCCAGTCGTGGTTGCTGAAAGGTGCACAAATCCCCAATGCCAACAGACAGACTGCCACCACCAGGAATATGCGTCCTCGCTGCTGTACAGATAACGCCATAGGTGACTTCAACTTCCGTGTGGGTCATAGGTATAGAGCTTGACCGGATGCAGCTCAGTTAAGCAAACCTGGGGCGAACCCGCCCCCGGAAGAACCTGCTCATGCCCCGCCAGCAGCACAACCTTTCGCGACGTACTGTTCTTCAGCGTTGGTCGCGCAGCTCCAGCCGCTGGTAGCACTGCGGGTCAGAGTAATGGTCTTGCCCAACACCGGCGCAGGGGCGTCGAGGATTTCACAGGTAATCGTACCCGCGCCTGTAGCGACATCGCCGGTCGCATCGATCTTGCAGTTGGCGGTCGGGCTGGTCCCGCCGATCAAGGCGACGGTTGGCACAGTGCCCTGGTTGAGCGTGTCTTCAAACCCGGCCTTCAACGCGGAAACTTCTGCCAGCCCTGCCGTAAACTTGGCTTTGGCCTGGTGCTTGGTATAGATGGGCAGGCCGATAGTGGCCAAAATGCCGATGATCGCCACGACGATCAACAATTCAATCAAGGTAAAGCCTTTCTGACGTATCACGCTCACTCTCCAGAATAAGACGGGGCTCAGCCCCCCACAGCAAGGCGCGTCCTGCGCCCTGTCCTCAGCAACCGCGCCAGTGTACTCACCCCGACTGGCTCAATCCTGTACAAGTCGCACAATCTGACATTTTTTCGTTCGTCTCTGTCCTTTCCGACGCCTTCCCCTGACTAAGCTCTAAATCTTCAACTGGCCGTGTACGGTACTGCGAAATGAACAATATGCTCTTGAGTGTTGCAGCCCACGATGAGGCCATGGGATGACCGCCGCTTCAGTGATCTATGCCTGGGAAGGCACCAACCGCAAAGGTCGCAAGGTGTCCGGAGAAACACGCGGGCACACACCGGCGCTGATCAAGGTCCAGTTGCGCCAGCAGGGGATAACCCCTGGTCGGGTATGGAAAAAGTCCCGCACCTTGTCGAGCTTGCGCCGACCAGTCAAGCCGGGCGATATCGCCTTGTTCACCCGCCAGCTGGCGACCCTCCTGAAGGCTGGAATCCCCTTGCTGCAAGCGTTCGACATCATCACTGAGGGCTTTGACAACCGACACATGCAAGCACTGGTACAGAGCTTGAAGCAGGAGATCGCGGCAGGCAGCAGCCTGGCCGCAGCCCTACAGAAACAACCGCACTACTTCGACGACTTGTACTGCCACCTGATCGCAGCAGGCGAACAGGCCGGCGCACTCGAAACGCTGTTGGAGCGCGTGGCCATTCACCTTGAAAAGAGTGAACGGCTCAAAACCAGGATCAAGAAAGCCATGACCTATCCACTGGCGGTGCTGATGGTTGCCGCCATCGTCAGCGCAATCCTGCTGATTCACGTTGTGCCGCAGTTCCAGGGATTATTTGCCGGGGTCGATGCAGAACTTCCAGGATTTACCTTGATGGTCATCGCCCTGTCGGCCTTCATACAGCAAGCGTGGTGGGCGTTGGTCATAGGTCTGGGCGCCTTTGCTCTAGGGCTGCGCGAGGCTTACCGACGCTCACCGGGTTTTCGTCATCAGATCGATACGGGTTTGTTGAAAATCCCGCTGGCAGGCACACTCCTGAAAAAGTCGGCTGTCGCCCGCTATGCCCGCACGCTCTCGACCACTTTCGCAGCTGGGGTGCCGTTGGTTCAGGCGCTGGATTCGGTGGCCGGTGCTGCCGGCAATGGGCTTTTCAAACAGGCGATCAATCGTATGCGTCAGGACATATCAACAGGCATGCAACTGAATCAAACCATGGCCTTCAGCGGCCTCTTTCCGGGCATGGCCATTCAGATGACCGCAATTGGCGAAGAGTCGGGCACCCTGGACAGCATGCTGGAAAAGGTCGCCAGCCACTATGAAGCGGACGTCGACAATCAGGTCGATAACCTCACCAGCCTGATGGAGCCACTGATCATGGTGATACTTGGGGGCATTGTCGGGGCACTGGTGGTCGCCATGTACCTGCCGATCTTCCAGCTCGGTGCAGCGTTTTGAGCCTGTCATTGAGCGAAGTGTTGCTCAATCAGCCATGGCTGTTCGTATGGGGGGCGCTACTGCTTGGCCTGATTGTCGGCAGTTTTCTCAATGTCCTGATATGGCGCCTGCCAAAAATACTGGCGAGGGAATGGCGCGCCCAGGCCCATGACATCCTCGGACTCCCTGCGGAGCCGAAAGGCCCGACCTACAACCTGCTGCTGCCTCACTCTTGCTGCCCTCACTGCGCGCAGCCGATTCGACCATGGGAAAACATCCCACTGCTCAGTTACCTGCTGCTCAAGGGACGCTGCTCCCATTGCCATGAGCCCATCAGCCTGCGCTACCCACTTACCGAGCTGGCGTGCGGACTGCTCAGCGCATACGTCGCCTGGCATTTCGGCTTTGGCTGGCAGGCCGGCTGGGTCATGTTATTGAGTTGGGGCCTGTTGGCGATGAGCCTGATCGATGTCGATCACCAGTTGTTGCCGGATGTACTGGTTCTGCCCTTGCTCTGGCTGGGGCTGATCCTCAATCAGTTTGGCCTGTTCGTCACACCGGCGGATGCGTTCTGGGGCGCGGTCGCGGGCTATTTGAGCTTGTGGTCGGTGTTCTGGCTGTTCAAGCTGATTACCGGCAAGGACGGCATGGGATACGGCGACTTCAAGCTGCTGGCGATGCTCGGCGCCTGGGGCGGCTGGCAAATTCTGCCAATGACCCTGTTGCTGTCCTCATTGGTGGGAGCGATATCGGGGCTGGTGCTTTTGCGTGTGCGTAACGCCCAGACGTCGATGCCCATGCCTTTTGGACCCTATCTGGCGATTGCCGGCTGGATTGCATTGCTCTGGGGTGGTCAAATAACCGACTTCTATTTGCAGTCTGTCGGTTTCAAATGATGACTTGTGTCTCAACACCCTGGATTCTTGGCCTCACCGGCGGCATCGGCAGTGGCAAAAGTGCAGCGGCCCAACACTTTATCGACCTTGGCGTCGACCTGGTGGACGCCGACCACGCGGCTCGCTGGGTGGTTGAACCGGGCCGCCCGGCATTGGCAAGTATTGCCGAGCATTTCGGTGCCGGAGTGCTGTTGCCCGATGGCCAGCTGGACCGCGCCGCGTTGCGCAAACTGATCTTCGAAGTCCCCGAGGAGCGCCGCTGGCTCGAGGCTCTGCTGCACCCGTTGATCGCCGAGGAAATCCGCAGTCACCTGGCCCGGGCTCAATCGCCCTACGCGATCCTCGTGTCACCGTTGCTGATCGAGTCCGGCCAATACACCATGACCCAGCGCATCCTGGTGATCGACGTGCCTCAGTCGCTGCAGATTCAGCGTACCCTGCAGCGCGACGGCATCAGTGAAGAGCAGGTGCAGGCAATCCTCAAGGCCCAGGCCACCCGAGAAGATCGCTTGCGCCAGGCCGACGATGTGCTGGTCAATGACCAAGACCTCACCTGGTTGCACGGCGAGGTCGAGCGACTGCACCACTTTTACCTTACTTTGTGTGGAGGCCGATCATGAGCCAACCTTTGACCGTTGAATGCCCAACCTGCGGCGCACCCGTGGAATGGAGCGCAACCAATCCCAACCGGCCATTCTGTTCGGACCGTTGCAAATTGATCGATCTGGGCGCCTGGGCGTCGGAAGAACACAAGATCCCGGTCAGTCCGGACGCCGAGGACGAGCTGTTCTCCGAAGAGTTTCAACCAAAGCATTAAGGGCGCATAAAACCGTAGTCCTGCTGGTCGTCGAGGTTCTCCGCGAGAAATTGCAACTCGTCGGCCAAGTCTTCAACACTGCGCACGCCCTTGCTCTGCTGCACCACCGCACTGAGCAGGGCGCGCAGGCTCAGGCCCGGATCAAAGCCGATTTCCTGCGCCGCCTCCTGACTTCTGCGCATTTCCTGCCTTGCCCATTCGTACACACTCATGACCTGTGCTCCTGGAGATTTCCCAGAGCATGGGCCCCCTTGGCCGTGCGGGACTTGACCTGAATCAAGGCCGCGAATCGTCGTCCTTCCAGGGCGCCGAAAGGTAGCGGGTGCGGTTGAACGTTTCCAGCCACTCCGGGCAAAACACCACCAGCGCACTGATGACCATGCCGTTGATGAAGGCTTCGGGAAAGATGATCAGCCACAAGTATCCAACGAAATCCTCCAGCCACTCCGGCATCACGAAACGGCCGTCGAACCACAGCAACCCCAGTCCCGCCAGCAGGCACAGGAATGCCGACAGTGCCGCCGCAAAAAAACCTGAGCAGAAGATATACACGAAGGGGTTACGCGGTTGTGCCCGCTCCACCAGCAGTGCGCAGACTTCAGTGATCAGCACCGGCAGCAGGACCAGAAGCATGCCGTTGACACCCACCGCCGCCAAGTCCTGACGACCTAGCAACACCAGACCAAGTTGAGCAACCAGCCCCCCGACAATTGCCAGAGGCCAGTCGAGCAGGAGGGTCACGGCGGTCATGCCGATAAAGTGATAGGACACACCCGTATCGAAATCCCGGCGCACCAACCACAACATGAACAGCGCGAACACCGTACCAAACAGCAAATGCTGACGCCGTCGGTCAGCAAACAGCTCAACCCAGGGCGAACGCAAGATTGCCCACATCGCCACCGGGGCGTAGAGCAGCCAGCCGATGCTGAGGGTTTCCGGCGCCAGCACCGCCGCGCTGATCACGGCTGCACCTGCTCCAGGGCTTGGCGCAGTTGCGTCACAGAGTCATATTCATGACGAGCTACCAGCTTACCGTTGTCCAGTTGCAGCCATAGAACGTTATCCACAGGTGCTGAATAACGCGGGGCGATCCGGGCATCACGGTCGAGCATCACTCGGTAGTTGTAAGCCTGCATGGCCGGTACGGCGAATAGCTTGGCGACCAGCCGGGGCATGCGCTGGATATCGGCGACAAATACCGCATGCCGCGCTTCCAGATAGCCTTTGGGCTGGCCTTGTAGCGCAACGTCCACCCGCTTGGCGGCATCCATGCTGCGTGCAACCAGCAAGATTTTCGCCTGACCGTCCAGGGTGTAGGCCTGATCGAATTGATCCAGCAAGGTCCAGGGAGCCACCGGCTCACCCACCTCGATCGCCTGGGCCCACAGGGGTAAAAGGCTCAAAAACAGCACTGCAAAGAACTTCACCACACACTCCTCGTGCCAGGGGTACTTGTCGAATGGCCAGTCTACACCGACCTCCCGGCGACTCCAGTGACCCACAACCACACCAGGACTTCCTGCGGTCATCATTTGGGCGCTAAGCTGGAACCATGGATGACTCTGATTATTTGCGCCTGCTCACCATAGCGGCCGAACAAGCCAACGCGTTCCTGTCCAATGCCCGCAAATGGGAGCGTGAGCGTTGGGTCTGCCAGCGCCTGCTGCAAGGCTTGAATGTGCCCTATCGCGCCGAAGAATTTCACGCCGCCGGGCAAGAGCCTCCGGACGTGTTGTTTCGCGACGCCAGCTTCGAGGTTTTTTTCGTGCTGGATGAAGGCCGACGCTTGAATGACGAATGGCGCGACGAGCTGCTGCGCCGCCGTAGCGCCTTTTCCCTGAGCCAATTAGTGCGACGCGAAGCCAAGCCCAAGCGCATTCCCGCCCATGAGTTCCTTCTGCGTCTGGCGCCGACCCTGCGCAAGAAAGCCCACAACTACAAAGAACGCGGGATGGACCTTGGCGAGTTGGACATCATTGCTTTCGCCAGCCTCAAGCGTGAAGTACTGGACCTCAATAGTCACTTCCCACCGCCCACCGAATACCTGCGCCAGGGATGGCGCTCGCTGTCGCTGGTGGGCCCGACCTTTGCCAGGGTGCTGTTCGCCCACCCTGACGCTCCAGACTTTCTGCGCAACAACCTGGGGCGCAGCATTGTCTTTGATGTCGGCATCAGCCTCTAAAGGTCGACCGCCGGCATGGCGAAATCCCGGATCGGGTGATACAAAGAGCAATCAATATTTGCCTGTCGACGGCCTGTGACTGAAGGCTGTGCGGTTCAGCGACTATGCTTCTGGCAATGCCGCAGAACGCGCAACTGTAACGTTCACTCCTTTCGCAACGTCTACCTGACGAGGCCTTTATGACCAGCCGCCTGAACCCCGACGACCAAAAACATGTCGAAGAGTACCTGCAACTGTCCCAGAATCGAGTTGAGCGCAGGCCTTTCCGGCCGTGGTTGCTCCTTGGTGTGGTACTGGTGGCCGTGATCGGGATGGGCCTGCTGAGCCGACTTTTGAGTTACCTGACGCTATGAGCTGCCTTGCGCTCGCTCGGGTAACTGCACTGATTTCTTTTAGCCTTGCGAGATATCCCCATGACCCATCGTATTATTATCGTCGGCGGCGGCGCCGGCGGCCTGGAGTTGGCTACCCGCCTGGGTAAGACTCTGGGCAAGCGCGGCACCGCCAGCATCACGCTGGTGGACGCCAACCTGACCCATATCTGGAAACCGTTGCTTCACGAAGTCGCCGCCGGTTCGCTGAACTCTTCAGAGGACGAACTCAATTATGTCGCCCAGGCGAAATGGAACCACTTCGAGTTCCAACTGGGGCGCATGAGCGGGCTCGACCGTGAACAGAAGAAGATCCAGTTGGCCGCGACCCTCGATGAGGAGGGCCGAGAGCTGGTTCCCGCACGCGTGCTGGGCTATGACAGTCTGGTCATCGCTGTCGGCAGCACCACCAATGACTTTGGCACCGAGGGTGCGGCGCAACACTGCCTGTTCCTCGACACCCGTAAACAAGCCGAACGCTTCCATCAGCAACTGCTCAACCACTATCTGCGCGCCCATGCCGGGCAGACGGATGCGGTGGAACAGATCAGCGTCGCCATCGTTGGCGCTGGTGCCACTGGCGTCGAACTCGCCGCCGAGCTGCATAACGCCGCTCATGAACTGGCGGCCTATGGCCTGGACCGGATCAAACCGGAAAACATGCACATCACCTTGATCGAAGCCGGCCCACGTGTGCTGCCCGCCCTGCCGGAGCGTATTGGTGGACCTGTGCATAAAACCCTGGAAATACTCGGGGTGACCGTGCTGACCAACTCGGCGGTCAGCCAAGTGACAGCTGACGCGCTGATCACCCGCAGCGGCCAGGTCATTCCAGCCAGCCTGAAGG
This sequence comes from Pseudomonas spelaei, assembly GCF_009724245.1. Classification (GTDB taxonomy): domain Bacteria; phylum Pseudomonadota; class Gammaproteobacteria; order Pseudomonadales; family Pseudomonadaceae; genus Aquipseudomonas; species Aquipseudomonas spelaei. Next base: position 217,290 of record NZ_WNNK01000009.1, read on the forward strand.
TATGGGCGGCCGGGATTCGCGCGCCAGGCTTTCTCAAGGACATCGACGGCCTGGAAACCAACCGCATCAACCAGTTGCAGGTACTGCCAACACTGCAAACCACCCGCGACGAAAACATCTTCGCCTTTGGTGACTGCGCGGCCTGCCCGCAAGCGGGCACTGACCGCAACGTACCGCCACGGGCCCAGGCGGCTCACCAGCAAGCGTCGCTACTGGCCAAGTCGTTGAAGCTGCGGATCGAAGGCAAGGAACTGCCGACCTACAAGTACACCGATTACGGCTCATTGATTTCGCTGTCACGCTTTTCGGCGGTAGGTAACTTGATGGGCAACCTGACAGGCAGCGTGATGCTGGAAGGTTGGCTCGCGCGAATGTTCTATGTGTCGCTGTATCGCATGCACCAGATGGCGCTGTATGGTTTCTTCCGCACAATGATGTTGATGCTCGGAAGCAAGATCGGGCGCGGGACAGAGCCTAGACTCAAATTGCACTGACAACTGATTCATGTGGGAGCTGGCTTGCCAGCTCCCACAGTTGTTTTGTGGACGGCTCAAGATTTTTGCAGGCAAAAAAAATCCTCGTATCTTACGATACGAGGATTTTCAATATGGTCGGGGTAAGGGGATTCGAACTCCTGACATCCTGCTCCCAAAGCAGGCGCGCTACCGGACTGCGCTATACCCCGGTAAAAAAAAGGCGACCTTTCAGTCGCCTTCTTCGATCAGGACTTTTGGCCTCTGATCTTAAGATTCGATTCCAGCGTTAACTGGTCTCAAAAATGGTGGGTCGTGTGGGATTCGAACCTACGACCAATTGGTTAAAAGCCAACTGATTTTAAGGTTTCTGAACCAAGGGCCGAACGCCTCAAAATCTACTCCATTTTCTATGCAGCCTCTAATGAATTTACATTAGAGGCTCAAAACCATGAAAATTACTGCGGTCGTATCGACCAAAGGCGGCGTAGGTAAAACCACTGTAGAGGCCAATCTTGGCGCGTTCTGCGCTGATGCCGGCCTGCGAACCCTCCTGATCGACCTGGATCCCGCCCAACCGTCCCTCTCCTCGTATTACCAATTGGTCGATGAAGCTCAAGGCGGCATCTACGACCTGCTCGCATTCAACATCACCGAATCCGTCAGAATCATATCCAGCACCACCATTCCTAACCTGTCGCTGGTTATCTCCAACGACATCAATAACCAACTGAACAGTCTGCTCCTGCAAGCACCCGACGGACGGCTGCGTCTGGCCAACCTGATGCCGGCGTTCGAAGATCACTTCGACCTGATACTGATCGACACTCAAGGTGCCCGCTCGGCCATGTTGGAAATGGTCGTCCTCGCCTCTGACCTGGTCATATCCCCTTTGCTCCCCAACATGCTCGCCGCACGCGAATTTAGCCGTGGGACCATGCAGATGTTGGATGGCCTGCGCGCCTACGGGCGCCTGGGCATGAAAATCCCCCCCGTACAGATCGTTATCAACAACCTCGATCTCACCGTCGACGCCCAAATGATCGAGCAGTCAGTGCGGGAAATCTTTCAGGACAACCGCGAAATTAGCGTTCTGAACTGCACCATACCGGCAGCGGTGGTGTTTCGTAACGCCGCGTCCCTCGGCGTACCCGCCCATCGCCTGGAATACCGGCAACCATCCAACCGAAAATCCCCCGCAGCGCTCGCCATTATCCGCCAATTGGCCATTGAGCTCTTCCCTGAATGGAGAGATCGTTTCGAAGGTTTGACCGAAAGCGTTGTCGCGTCGCTTGTGAAGGAGGGTCGTTGACATGGCGCATCCCTCCATTACCGATGCCAGCAGCATCACCGCCAATGTCATTCTGGATGTTGGCAAATATTACAGCGCTCAACAGTTGCGCACTGTGCAGGCCAAGCTAAGCGGCGCCGTACGGGAAATCCGGTATTTGACCGGCGGTAACACATTGCCTGGCCGAATCGGTGCCCAATTGAACCTGGAGCAGCGCCAGCTTTTGCAAGATGCCGCCAAGCTCATTGAGTCAGTCAACACCAATATCAAACATGCAAAGGAAAAGCGCAGCCGTACTGAGGAGCACGCTAAACGCCGTCAGCAGGCTCGATACGCCGAAGCTAAGCGTGTCGTCGCTGAAACATACCCTCTGCCGTGCGAGACACTGGCTCAGCTACTGGACGTCCTCAAAACACTACTGACGTTCAATCGTGCAGGCGTCCTCAATAACGGTTACTCCCCTCAAGGGTTCAACGTCAGGCTTCGGGAATACCTCTCCCCCTCGTACATCCGAAAACTCATTGGATGGCCCAGTCCACAAGCGTTCTGGAAAAGCACAGCCTATTCATTGCGCAATGAATTTTTGCTGACCATGGAACATGAGATCAGCTACGACGATGGCTCAAGCATTCTTGAGAGACTCTATGCAGTGGAGCAAAAAGTAGCCAACTGCCAGTCCTCGGTTTACCTCTGCGCTGACGAGGAAGAAACACTGCGCCTCTGGTCGCAAGCCCTCGCCCCCTCGGAACTGGGGAGTGGCCGGTGATGGATAAACAAAAAGTTCTCAGCAAAGTCGCCAAACTCATGGCGCTGGCCAAATCGCAAGGTGCGACACCAAACGAAGTGGAAACTGCGCTTCGCCAGGCTCGCCACTTGATGAAGCAGTACAACCTTGAACACATCGAAGTGGCAGCTCACGCCATTGAAGAAACCAGCGTCGGTACCAATACCCGGCGTGCGCCGCAGGGTTGGTTGCACACCTTGGCTTGGATTTGCTCACAGGCCTTCGATTGCAGCCACTTGGCCTACTTCAATCCGCTATTAGGCTGGTCTTTCAAGTTCCTTGGGAAAGGAATTGCTCCCGCGTTGGCGGCTCATACCTATTCAACCCTGCATCACCAATTGGTCGCGGCTCGTCGCGTTCATGTTGCTCAGCAAAAGCGCTGCCAGCTGAAAACAAAACGCCATCGCGGCCAATTGTTTGCCGAGGGCTGGCTCAGTGCGGTCGCTGAAAAAGTGACCCAATTTGCAGGGGGCGTCGACCAAACCACCGAACAGGAAATCCAGGCTTACCTTGAATGGCATCACCCAAAACTCAAGCAAGCCACTATCGAGCCCATAGAAGCCAAAGGTCATGACACCCGCTCCCTGCACGCAGGCTGGCAACAGGGCCAAAACGCCAAACTGCATCGAGGTGTTGCTCAACAGCCACAAGAAGCCTTAGGCCAAGGGGGGTAGTCAATGAGAACTCATTCTCTATCCCCCTTGGCCAAAGCAGCGTTGGAACATGCGCGTGCCCAACTTGGGCTTGGCTCGGCTCACAAACACCACATTTGGAGTGAGGCAGAAGAGTGCATGCTCATTGCCCGCTATCCCGACGAACCGACCCAGCTACTGGCCGATGAAATGGGGCTGAGCGTCTATCAGGTCTATGCCAAAGCCAAACGAATGGGCGTGAGCAAAAGCGCTGAGTTTCTTTGCAGCACTCTCGGTGGCCGGCTCGACGGCAAGCTGGGTGCTGAATACCGCTTTTCCAAGGGCTTGACCCCATGGAACAAGGGCCTCAAGGGGCTTCCTTCCTCTGGTCGTATGGCACACACACAGTTCAAGGCAGGCAATAAGCCGGGAAATTGGCTCCCCATCGGCAGCCTGCGCACAACCCCTGATGGTTATCAGCAACAAAAGATGACCGACACCGGGTATCCACCGGTGGACTGGAAAGCCGTGCATGTCCTGCTTTGGGAACAGCACCACGGGCCGGTCCCTATCAACATGTGCGTGTGTTTCAAGGACGGTAACAAAGCCCACATTTCCCTGGACAACCTGGAGTTGATTACACGGGCGGAACGCATGCGTCGCAACACCATTCACCGGTATCCAGAAGAGCTGAAAAGCGCCATTCGTACGGTTAGCAGGCTTAAGCGCACCATTCGGGAGGCTGAACATGAGAAACAAAATTGAAGATCTGCGCAATCACTTGTTCGTCGTGATTGAGGGGTTGCTCGACCCAGAAAGGCCGATGGACATCGAGCGCGCTAAAGCCGTCGCTGATGTTGCGCAGGTGATGATCAATTCGGCCAAGGTCGAAGTGGATATGGTCAAAGCACTAGACGCACGTAACGGCAGTGGCTTTCTGCAGATAGGCCAGGAGACCGTGAAATGAATCACCTGGACCTCTCACCGCCCTACTCCGTCGAGGCTGAACAAGGTGTTTTAGGTGGACTACTGCTCGACAACAACACCTGGGATCTCATTGCGGACAAACTGGATGCATCCGACTTTTTTCGGCATGACCACCGCTTGCTGTTTCGGGCAATTGCCGGGCTTGCTGAAAAGTCCATTCCATTCGATATCGTCATCGTCTTCAACGCGCTGGAGGATCCAGACGAAGCAGGTGGACTGGGCTATCTGGGCGAGCTGGCCAAGAATACGCCGTCTGTAGCCAACATAGAGCATTACGCGTCCATCGTGCGTAATCGCTCTCAGCTCCGGCAGCTTATGTCCCTGGGTTACCAATGCTCTCGCGAAGCCACGGATCCACTGGCGAATGCAACCGATGTTCAGGAGTCGATTGAACAACAACTGTTCGCGCTTGGCGAAGGCAAGAGTGCATCTGAATTCGTCGACATCAACCAGTGCCTGACGATGGTCGTCGAACAAATCGACGAGCATTTTAACGGCAACATAACCGTGACGGGCGTGCCATCAGGCCTTGATGATCTGGACGATCTGACCTCGGGTTTTCAAGAGGCAGATCTGATCATCCTCGGCGCACGTCCGTCTATGGGCAAGACCTCCCTAGCCTTGAACTTTGTGGATAAAGCCCTGCAGACAAAGCTTGATCGAACGGTTCAGGTCTTCAGCATGGAGATGCCAGCTAAAGCGCTGATCTATCGATTGATGGCCATCCTTGGCCATATCGATCTTGGGAAGCTATTGAAGGGCAAGCTCGATGACGATGACTGGCCGAAACTGACCGCCGCTGTTTCGCGTATCAACAGCTACGGCGAGCGGTTGGTCATCGACGACTCGTCCAATCTTACGCCTGCTGCAATCAGGGCCAAATCCCGCCGCGCAGCTCGCCGCTTCGGCCACCCATGCCTAATCCTGATTGATTACCTACAGCTTATGCGCTGCCCGGGTCATGAAAATAAGGCCAATGAAATCGGCGCTATTTCTCAGGCCCTCAAAGCCCTGGCCAAGGAAATGAACTGCCCTGTGGTAGCGCTTTCCCAGCTCAATCGAGAGCTGGAGCGTCGTCCAAATAAACGCCCGATCAACGCCGACTTGCGTGATAGCGGCGCCATTGAGCAGGACGCAGACCTCATCATGTTCGTCTACCGGGACGAGGTGTATCACCCGCAGACCGAGTACAAGGGCATCGCCGAAATCATCATCGGCAAGGCCCGTAACGGTCCGACCGGAACCGTTCGCACGGCGTTCATCCCGCACCAAACCCGCTTTGCAAACCTCAGTGCCAACACCGGCTGGCAAGGGGTTCACCTATGAAAAAGCATCCTGCACTCTCTGCTGCCTTGAGTACCGACACCGGAACACCGTTGAGCGCCGAACAAATCAGGATACGCGACCTAATTTGCTCCACAGACCACTCTGCTTTGTTGCAGCGGCTCTTGAGTCCTGGTGTTTCAAAAACGCTGTATTCGCGTGCGGTGATCGACTTTGTCATCGCCTACGGTAAAGCGACAGACGCTCACCTACCCATTGCTGAAGCAGCTAGAAAACAATGCTATGAGCAGCAGATTGCGCAGGGTTTCAGTCATGAGCACGCCAATCGAGCGGCACTCGGGGCTTGGCTCAATGAGTGCTTAACGGTCCCCTTCCCGGCTCTCGGGCATGCAGCGCCCTCATCAAATACCGCAGAGGCCCCTGGTAGCCCTCCAGTGCCAGAGCAGGCATCTGATCTAACGACCCAAGACGCTGAGGAGCAAGTGCCATGATCGTTTCATATGATTGGCTCAAAAGCGCTTTGGCGCGTTCATCTCCAGCTAATACGACTCCAATGATCATCAAGGCATCACAGATCACGGTCACGCTGCTGTGCCCCAGCGCACTTTTACTAAGTTACTTCTGGTCAGTATGGATACCGCGCTATTTGCTGGATCGCTCGTTGAAAGCGTCCGTACGACCATTGCTTAACGCGTCCTCCAAAACCCAACACTGCACCGTGGTGTTTCGCCTACCGGTCGGTCGCGATACGGCCCGGCAGTTTTTGACTGACATCGGTGAAAAGTATCCAGGCTCCAACCCCGAAATTATTGCCCTCGCAATAGGTAATGCCCTGGGAGGTGATAAGTGAGCATTGATCATGACTGCTTCAACTGCGGCGCGGGCCAGGATTTTCTTTCCCTGCGCATGACCCGAGCCCTATCAGCGGTTCTGCAAGAGCGCAATCAGCAAATTGGTCCTAAAGGCTACGCTGTCCCGCTCGAAGACCAACACATCCACGGCGAGATTGCACAGGCCGCCGCTGACTTCCTGACTCCTGCACAAATCCTAGCCGCCAAAAACAGCTGGGCAGTACATAAAGCCGAGCATCCCCGTCGCCGGCAATTGGTTATCGGTGCAGCCCTGGCGTTGGCTGAAATTGAACGAATTGACCGTCTTTCACTAATGCCTGGTGAGCCGGTGGGTATTACCCCAAGCCCCCTCACTGAAGAAAACCGCACAGACAAACTTCAAGATCTGATGCGAGAAGAGCTGCACATGCTGCGTGCCTCTCATGACCACGAGCTCTGCAGGCGCGTCGCGCTGGATCAACAACTTGTGGAGCTTGTTCGAAAAGTCATACACGCGGTGAAAACCGGCTCGCTGCCCACAGACCTTACTGAACTCGAAGCCTGGCTGTTTCAGAAGGTGGACAGCGATGAGTAAGTTCCTACGAGGAGCCCAAGACAGGCTTCAGCAGCTATCTGCATTTGCTCAGTCCGAAGGTTGGACTGTAACGCGAACGGCCGGCGGGCACATCAAGTTCAGCAAACAGGGTTACGCACCCATATTTACATCCTGCACGGCCAGTGATTACCGCGCTGAACGCAACGCTATTGCCCGCTTGCGCCGAGCCAGCCTACTCAACAAACAGCCCTCATAGGAAACGCGTGATGAGCAATCAACCAAAACACCAAATCGAAGAAAAATTTGTCCTGCGTCTTCCCGATGGGATGCGCGGGCGTATCGCTATGCAGGCGCGCGAAAACGCACGCTCAATGAATTCGGAAATCATCCATCGCTTGGAGAACACCGCCGAACTTGAAACTGCGCTCGAGCGCGCATTGAAAATCATCGACCAGTTGCTTCTGGTCCCCGCCCCGCCCTATGAAAATCAGGGAGCCCGCGCATGAAGCAGTCTTTGGTCCAGACCATGAAAGACAAGTTGGTGGTGCCGGCATTTGATTCGAATTTGCCGGCAGCAGCACGCATGAGTGATCCCATCGTCGACACCCCCATGTTGTTGACGTTGGATGAAACGCTGCCATATGACGAAAACCCACGAACAACCCGCAACCCAAAGTATGACGACATCAAAGATTCGATACGGCATCGAGGACTTGATACGCCTCCTCCCGTCACACGTAAACCAAGTGAGGAGAAGTACCGAATCCGCAATGGCGGTAATACGCGCCTGGCCATTCTCAACGAGTTGTACCGTGAAACCGGGGACGAAAAATTCTTCAGGTTTCATTGCCTGTTCCGCCCGTGGGACACGGTGCGGGGCGAAATCATCTCGCTCACCGGGCACTTGGCCGAAAACGACTTGCAGGGCCAGCTCCTGTTCATCGAACGCGCTATGGGCGTCGACAAGGCTAGGGCGCTGTATGAAACAGAGGCTGGAGAACCAATCTCTCAACGTGAGCTTGCGAGACGGCTGGCCTCTGACGGATATCCAGTTTCTCAGCCACATATCAGCCGGATGCAAGACACCATCCGTTACCTTCTGCCGGCGATTCCCGCCTTGCTGTATTCTGGACTTGGATTTGATCGAGTCGTAAAACTGTTGGGGCTAAGAAAAAGTGCGCTTCAATGCTGGGAGCGTAATTACCAAGAGCAGGAGCAGCCCCTAGACTTCGACACTGTTTTTCAGGATGTGCTGTCCCAGTTTGAGGGGGACGCGGAAGAGTTTCTGTTCCCGCGCTTCCAGGACGAACTGATTGACCAACTCAAAAAGCCGTTGAATCTCGGTTACGAGAAGATACTGCTGGAGATTACCCAGAACCAAGATCAACTGCGCCGCTCAACACCGGTACTTGAGATGCCTCAGTACCCGGGTGTGCAATTTGAAAGACTGCCCCAACCTCATACGGCAGACGGTGGTATTCAGGCCAATCAGAGCCCTCCGCCACAACCTACTGCGTCTGGTATAGGTGGCACGCATCCAGTAGTAGAACCAGCCTCTACTGCGCCTCCTTCCCAGTCTGCGGCCCAGCAACAGTTGGCCCCTCCCCCGCACGATCAAATGAGCCCGCAGGAGCGACAAGCGCGTATCGATGCGCATATTGCGAGCCCGGTTAAAACCTCCCCCAGAGTCGACAAGATGAAACGGGAGCTCGCAGCGCTGGAGGGTGAAGTCTTGCCCGACTTTGCAGCGAATGCGTTGGTGGCCATCCCCATTCAAGCCGGTGGTCTCAACCCCATTTCGGACCTTTGGTACATCGAGCGTGAGATCGATAACGCCGTCACCTTGCGTCAGCACATTGCTCAGTTGGCACGCGAAATAGCCAGCTCCGTGAAAGCCCCCGGCGAATTCCTCGATATCGACGGTGGCGTGGGTTTTAGCTACCGGCATCCAGACGTTGAAGTGGACGTCACTGCCACAGCCCAACACACCTTGACGTTGCTCCAATCACTGAGCGGCTCAATGGCCATCGCGGTGAAGATGATTCAACAGAAGCCGGAGCTTCGAGTTGACGCCTTAGCCGACTTCGAGTTTGCAGCTGGGCTAGGCCCGATCCTGCTGGGTCAGCCTCACACACAAGATCAGGTGGCGGAGAATGAGAGCCGCCTCAGCGACGGGGCTCTGGTGAAACTGTTTCGAGTTATTCGTCTCGCGAGACGCTTGATTGACTTGGAAATCAAGTCAATCGCAAGGGGGAGTAGCGATGTCCAAGACACCTATCAATGAAGCCATTTTGGCTCAAGTTTTGCATCACATACGCAACGGCCAGCTACGGCGCTGCATTGAGATGGGTCTGGAGCCAGAGATACTCGCTCAGCTCCAACAGCCCTCTGTGTTGAGCTTGTTGCTCAATACCCCTGTGTCCTGGTGCAGGGTCACCATCGATGGGGACATGGTGAAAAAACTGTTAATCGGTGCGCAACGTTCCGACGAAGAGGTGCGCATGATCGAACGCGCCCTGCGACTGGGCGCAACCACTCAGATGCTGCAACAGTTCTTCGGGTTGTCTCCCCAGGACGTAGCCACCCAACGCCTGATGATGGGAGTTACGGCACGCCGCGGCCGGTGGAGAGAGTTCAGTGAAGAGATGGACGCTCACCTTTGGTATCGCTGGACTCATTTGATGCAGGAGCATCAAGTTGAGCTTGAAGACAGTTTAGCGTTGCTGGACATCGCCATGTTGGTGGCCGAAGAACTCAATGCCCCACAAGATACCAAACTGGATGAAAACTGCGAAAACCTCAGTTTGGCAATCATCTGGCACCGAGTGCAGTCGTGGATCAAAGAAGGGCTCTACCCAGCTACCGGACTGCCCAAAAGGCTGCAGTTGGTGTCTGCAACGCCACAGCGAGTGATTCCACCTGCGGTGATACCGGCGAAAGGTGAACCCAGCCTATGAAGTTGTCTCGGCTGCCATTGTCGACGCTTCTGGACTCGGCTTCGGGCCACCTTGAGGATTACTTACGCCTGAAAAAAGAGTCAGCACCGATTGAAACCGCAGGATCATCGTCCTACTCCGGCATCATTTTTAGCGGCAACCCGCACGAAACAGTTCCTCGCCGTTTGCTGCTGGATGACAGGTTGACCCCGCTTGAGAGAAACACCTGGCAGGTATTTCGTCTGTTGATCAATGACGACGGCCTTACGGCGTTCCCCACCTATGACCAACTGCGGCCATATTTGGGTATGCAACCCGGCAGGCTAGCTTCGCGCGAAACCGTATCAAAAGCCTTAGTCACCCTTCGCTTGACCCGATGGCTTAGCTTGGGCCGACGGGTGCGCAATGACCTCAGCGGTCAAGTTCAAGGCAACGTCTACCTACTCCATGATGAACCGGTGACACCGGCCGAGGCCATGGAGTTTGACAAGGATTATTTGCAGCTACTTGCTCAGTCTATGGAGCATCAGACGAAGGTGATCCGCGAGGTCGCGGAAATTGCCTGGAAAGAATTCGCAGCAGATCCCGATGTTGGCCAGCGCTTACCCAGCCGTTTGGACATCATCGAAAGCCGTCTGAATAGCCAGTCTTGGACGCAATCACAGGCACCTATCGCTCTAACAGTGCCTGAGTTCGGCATCCGAACTCAGCAAAATATAGCGCCGTCGTCACTGAGTTCGGATGCCGAACTCCGTGAAAATGAAGGCGAGCGAATCACTTTTGAGCTGAGTTCGGATACCGAACTCAGCCGGAATACACTGAGTACGGCCTTAGTTCGGCATCCGAACTCATATAGTACGTATACAAATACACACAACGATGTTTGTAAAAGCTCTGTACAGGTACCGCCCGCCCCTTCAACCGATATCACCGCCGGACTACTCGATGCCCTGCATCGCCTTCCCGCTGAACAAAAACAGAACGCGGTCGTGGCCTTGCAAAAAGTGCCGGTGGAGCTGAAACCAGCACTCATCACACAATGGATGCATCGCTGTGACTCGGGAGGAATCCGAAACCCACTGGGTTATCTGATGACACTGGTCAACATGGCGGTGCGTGGTGATTTCAACAGCGAGTGGAACCCTGACGGCAAGGTCAAATCGAGCCCGGGGCCCCAAGGCGCTGTTGATCCGCCAGCCAATACAGGTCCACCGACGCAGGCGGCGTCTGTCGTACGTAGCCCTGAGTCGATACAAACCGCCAAGCAAACACTCAGTGGAATGTTGCACCTGTTGAACCCCAGCAGAGGTGCACAACCATGATGCCTTCCGGCAACAACGGTGCAAGTGATTCGGCCCGAATCACCCAGGCAGGGGCCGATATCGGTGCTGGCCGTCAGCCAAGTGGTGCGGCCCACACCACCCTGACAGGATCCGATATCGGTATTGGCAGCAACGGTGCAAGTGTTGCGGCCCGCAACACCCCGGCAGGGTCCGATATCGGTATTGCCAGCAACGGTGCAAGTGTTGCGGCCCGCAACACCCCGGCAGGGGCTGATATCGGTATTGGCCGTCAGCCAAGTGGTGTGGCCCACACCACCCCGGCAGGGTCCGAAATCGGTATTGCCAGCAACATCGCAAGTGATGTGGCCCACATCACCCCGGCAGGGGCTGATATCGGTATTGGCCGTCAGCCAAGTGG